>CAYZMM010000101.1:0-1629 GCA_964479535.1 uncultured Thermodesulfobacteriota bacterium | reverse complement strand
CTGATGCTGTTCACCGACCGCGACGGCCTGAGGCTGGAGTTCTGGTTCAAGCGCAAGGCGAGGATGAGGAAGTTCAAGGATTCCAGGCTGCAGTCGGATATTCGCGTGACAAGTGCCGATGCCAAGGGCGTCCGCCTGGGGGGAAAGAAGGAGATCAGCAGCATCAAGGCCGTGGAGCCCGAGGACGGGGAGCCTCCGGAGGAGGAAGAGACCTCCGGGAACGGTTCCGACGTTGATGATGGCGGGGAGGAGGCCGGAGACTTCGACGACGGTGCGGGCCCTGACTCAGGTGACGAAGCCCTGGACGAAGAGCCCTCCGCCGGTGAAGGGGAAGCCGGGGCCGGGGAGGATGACTCCGAGCCCCAGAACCTCGACGATATAATCGAAGAGGCCGAGAGGCTGAAGAAGCGCTCATCGGACGCTGTCAGAAAGGCCAGGGAGGAGAGCACGGGAGACCTTTTCGAGGAGTAGCGGGAATTTGGCGAAGAAGGATGGGGCGGCCGGCTCGGCCGGCCGCCCCATTTCGTCAGGCCAGGTCCGAGAGGTTCCTGCGCAGCCTCTCCATGGGATTCCCGGTTGCCGGCTGGAACTCGCTGCCGGTTATCAGCTCGTAGAGCCTGATGTAGCGCGAGGAAAGCTCCACAACCAGGTCGTCCGGCGGCTGGGGCAGCTCCTCGTCGGCGTAGGGGTCGCAGCGCTCGCGGAACCACAGCCTGAGGAACTCCTTGTCTATGCTCTCCGGCTTCTCACCGGCGGCGAAGCGCTTCTCGTAGCCGTCGGCCAGCCAGTACCGCGAGGAGTCAGGGGTGTGGATCTCGTCGATGAGAAGGATATTCCCCTCACTGTCGGTACCCATCTCGTACTTGGTGTCCACCAGTATCAGGCCGTTCTCCGCCGCCAGCTTCATACCGCGGCGGAAGAGAGACAGCGCTATGGAGGAGGTTGCCTCCCAGTATTCGGCCGTCATCAGGCCCTGCTCCACTATGCCCTGGGGGGTGATGGACTCGTCGTGCTCATCGCTCTTGGTGGTGGGCGTGATGATGGGCTCGGGGAATCGCTGGTTCTTGCGCATCCCGTCGGGCAGGACGTTTCCGCAGATGTTGCGCTCGCCCTTGTCGTAGAGGGTCCAGGCCGAGGTGCTGGTGCTGCCGGTGAGGTAGCCCCGCACCACGAACTCCACCGGGAAGGGCCTGCATTTGCGCGCCAGAGTGGCGCTGGGGTCGGGGATTTCGATTACGTGGTTGGGAACGATGTCGGCCGTCTTCTCGAACCACCATGCGCTTATCAGGTTGAGCACCTGACCCTTGAACGGCACCTCCGCCAGTACCCGATCGAAGGCGCTCTGCCGGTCGGTGGTGATGAGAACCAGCCTGTTGCCCAGGTCGTAGATGTCTCGGACCTTTCCCTCCACCCTTCCGGGAAGGTCCAGCCCGGTGGTGTCCGTCAGGCAGCTGTCCAGATTCCGGTGTATTGTTTCCCTGGAAACCAAGTCTCCTCCTGTTCGCGATTGTGCCCCTCTTGGAGGCCCGCCGCCTGCGCGGCTAGCGAAGCCTCGCCTCCATCGATTATCATAACACTTCTTCGGAAGCGGAGGGTGGAGCCCCCCGCTGTCCCGGCAGGCAGTAAACA
>CAYZMM010000100.1:0-1701 GCA_964479535.1 uncultured Thermodesulfobacteriota bacterium | reverse complement strand
CTAGTTTCCGTCCAGAAACACGTAAGTCGTTGTGAGCAAAGGAAAAGCTGGACATCCAGGGATGTTCTTCTCGCCGCGGGCGGAGTAGATTGGTGGTGCGAGCCCCAATCTTGCCTCACCGGAGGAAGGTCCCGAATGCGCCAGCTCTTCCAGGAACAGCTTCCGTTGTGTGGTCCGGCGATTCCGCACGCCCACGGGCGCGAACTGGAAGCGATGGACCGAGTGCTCAAAGAGAATCCTCGCATGAGCGCGGCCGTCCTGCAAGCGCTCGAGGAGGAACTGGAGTATCCGGCGCGGGGTCGCCCAGGAATGACGGCCGCCCAGGTGCTTCGGGCTACGGTTGTCAAGCAGATGAACGGGTTCAGCTACCAAGCGCTCCACTTCCACCTGCTGGACTCGATCTCCTACCGGTGGTTCTGCGGATTCGGGTCTCTGGAGCAGGTGCCCAGCAAGTCCGCCCTGGCCCACAACATCAAGCGTCTCTCGGGGGAGACGTGGGAGCGGATCAACCGGGTTCTGGTGAAGGAGGCCGAGGCCCGGGGGATCGAGGACGGGCGGAAGGTTCGGATCGATCCCACGGTGACGGAATCCCACATCCACCACCCGACCGACAACGAGCTCCTGTGGGATGGAGTCCGAGTGCTGACTCGGTTGCTTCGGCAGGCCCACGAGGACTTCGAGATCCTCTACTCCGACCATACCCGCAGAGCAAAGCGGCGACACTTCAACATCCGCAACGCCCGGAACCGAAAGCAGCGGGAAGCGCCCTACCGCGATCTGCTCAAGGTGACGCGGAAGGTGGCCGGGTACGCCCGGCGGGCCATCGGGATCCTCAAGGCGGTCGAGGGGGAGCGGAGTGGCCGGGCGCAGGTTCTGGCTGCACGCCTCACCCATTACCTCGATCTCACCGAACGGGTGATCTCCCAGACCGAGCGTCGGGTGCTTCAAGGGGAATCGGTCCCCGCCGCCGAGAAGGTGGTCTCGATCTTTGAGCCGCATGCCGACGTGATCCAGAAGGACAACCGGGACACCTACTACGGGCACAAGGTCACGCTCACCGGAGGCGCCTCCGGCCTTATCCTCGATTGGGTGGTCGAAGAGGGAAATCCCGCCGATTCGACTCTCCTGGTCCGTATGCTCGAGCGACAGAAAACCCTGTATGGTCGGGTCCCTGAACAGGCCGCCATGGACGGCGGCTTTGCTTCCCGGGAGAATCTCAAACGAGCCAAGGCGATGGGAGTCGAGGATGTCGCTTTCGCCAAGAAGCGGGGCTTCGACGTCCTGGATATGGTCCGGAGTACCTGGGTTTACCAACGGCTCCGGAATTTCCGGGCCGGGATCGAGGGCATCATCTCTTTCCTGAAGCGGATCTTCGGTCTGGGACGCTGCACCTGGCGCGGGGCCGCCTCCTTCCGCAGCTACGTGGGCGCCTCGATCGTCTCGGCGAATCTGCTGCTCCTCGCCCGGCATCTCATCGAATAGACCCAACCCCCCCGAGCCACTTCTTCACACCCGGTCGCGACACCGGGCGGGGGAACTGTCTCCCTCCCGGTCGCTGGCATGGCCCCGCGAGGCTGGATGCGTTCCCCAAGCCACGATTCCACCCCTCCTTCGGCTCTCTGGACGCCGTGCAAACCCAATCTCGACCCCCGGTGGATTTCGTAACCCGCCTCAATACCCCACTTTCCGGATGAGAACTAG
>CAYZMM010000099.1:0-3442 GCA_964479535.1 uncultured Thermodesulfobacteriota bacterium | reverse complement strand
GTAGCGCAGCCTGGTAGCGCACCTGAATGGGGTTCAGGTGGTCGGAGGTTCAAATCCTCTCGCCCCGACCAATAACGTTAAAGAAAACGGCAGGTTGGCGACTCGGCTGATCTGCTGTTTTTCGTTTCCGAGAGAAAATGTACCATGCGATCTGTCATGGGGAGATCGTCGTGGCCTATCATTTCCTTGACGTTCTTGAGGTCTTCGCCAGCCAGGGTCAGATTTGAGCAGAAGGTGTGCCGAATCTTGAGACGTGTTGACTGCGATATGATTTGACATCATAATGATGTCAATCTGCCTTTTCCATGGAAGGATCGACCATGAAGATCATTACCATTCGGAATGTCCCCGATGATCTGTACGGTGTCATCACCCGATTGGCAGAAAGAAACCGCAGGAGCATCCAGCAACAGGTGCTCTCGATCCTGGAAAGGGCTCGTGTGCTCGACAGTACATCCCCTGCATCCAAGGCGGAAGAGATCCGGAAAAGACTTTCCGGAAGGGACCTGGGTAACACGGTGAACGAGATCAGGAAAGAGCGACGCCGATGAAGGTGATCGTTGCCGACACCTCCGCACTGATGCGCCTCTATGTACCCGACGGCCCCATACCCGATGGATTGGAGGGTCACGTGGAGTCGGCCTGGAGGGCTGAAACCGCGATCCTCGTTCCAGAGATCGCTCTCGCGGAAATTGCTCAGGTGCTCTGGAAAAAGGAGAAGGCCGGCCTCCTGACCGCTTCCGAGACCGATGAAATCCTGGCCGCAGTCTTGGAGCTTCCTATGGAAGTGATCGGGCACAGGGATTTGCTGGCCGATGCAATGCTTCTAGCAAGAACCCACGGACTGACCGTTTACGACACCCTCTTTCTGACACTCGCCGAAAAGATGAAGGCAGAAATGTTCACGGCAGACCGCAAGCTCTTGAAAGTCTTCTCCGACACCCGAAGCCGTTGAGCGGCTGAACCGTCCCGACAATGCCGGCGAGTCCGGCTCTCGAGAGGGCACGGGCCACGGGGATCAGATGAGCCCCCTCTTCCGGGCCATCGACATCATCTGTTCCATGGTGCTGGCAGGGGGCGTGCGCCATTCCGATTCCGATTTCGGCAGAAGCCGAATCGCCTCCGTGGGGCAGGTGGTGACGCACAAGCCGCATCCGATGCAGCGGTCGGGGTTGATCTCCGCTGTTTGCGCGTCCGTCATGACGATTGCATCCATCTGGCAGCGTTCCAGACAGTCCTCGCAGCCCGTGCAATCATCCGGTTCCACCCGGGCTGTGTGGTTCGAAAAGACCAGTGTTGCGGGCCGCGGGTGTTTTCTCAGAGCCCTCAGGACCCCGCAACAGTCTCCGCAACAGTTGCACATACCGCCCGGGTTCTGTGAGGTGGCCGGTTGCGTCACGAGGCCCGCATCCTGGGACTTCTTCAGGATATCGACGGCTTCCTCCAAGCCGACGACACGCCCCATGTCGCGATCCAGGTAATACTGGCCCATGGAGCCGAACATGAAGCAGTTCTCCATCGGTTTTCCGCAATCCCCCTCTGCCATGCCGGCGCGCTTCCTGCAGATGCAGTCCGTTACGACGATCCGGTCTTTCTCCTTCAGGAACGCAACGGCATCCTCGTAGCTCGCAACGTTCCGGGCCACCTCGATGGCCCGTTCCACCGGAATGGTTCGAAGGAAGTACTCGGCGCTCTGCTGCATGGCCGAGTCGAACGCTTCGTCGAAGTATTGCCCCACCATCTCCGCAAGCTTGCGATCCATCGCCTTCACCTGGAACTCGAAGATCCCGTGCACGAACGGGATGGCACCGTACCGGGTCGCATCTTCCCGCTTCAACCGGAACAGCAACCCCCGTTCGGCCATGTCTTCGAGATGCCCGGCCACATCCTCCACCGGCCGGTCCAGCCGGGAGGCGACCGATGCGGCGGTTTCCAGTTTCGGCGACAGGGCCAGAAACATCTGTGCATCCCTCTCGGACAGCAGTGATTTCAGGATCCGGATCTCTACACCGGACTCTGTTGCAGGAAAACCCACGGAATAGGTATCCAGCCGTTCCTGCAACTCTCTGTAAATCTCGTCCGCCATGTCTTCCTCCTATGTACGCCCGTATTCGGATGGTGAACCGCTTCCCTTTCCGGCCCAATCTGTGACCGGTGCCCAAACCACCATTCAAACCTTTCTGCCCTCTCGAAGCAACTCCCGGATCAAGATCTGCCTGTTCCTTACAGGTTCTTCCCCCCCCTGAGGCGTATAACGGCCTTCTGGGACGTACAGAAGAAGGCCCGGCTCGAAAAAAGATGCCGCTTCTGCTAATTCTTGTCCCACGCTCTCTGGAAGGTCTTCTTCCGGATGTCCGTCAAAGCCGAATCCCGGGCCTAAACGCATCGAGGCGAGGCCCCAGCTCGAACCAACGGAGGAGGAGGAAACATGGACAGGCTCACAAAGAACGTGGTCGACAAGCTTCTCGAATGGGGAGCCGACCTAGTGGGAATCGCGCCGGTGGAGCGATTCGCCGAGGCACCGGAAGGCCACCGGCCCACCGATTTCATGCCGGAGTGCAAAACGGTGATCTCCATCGGGTTGCACCTGTTCGACGAAATGGCGGAAGTCTGGGGCGACCAGGAGGAGATGTCCAGGACCCTGACGCCCTACCTGTTCTACGGATACGGGCTCACGAACCTCGAGAGTTCGAAAGCCGTGAACCGCATGGCGAGGGCCCTCGAGTACAAGGGATACAAGACGCTCGCCTTCATGCCGACCTGGACGAGCAGCATGGCGAAGTATTTCGACACCACCCTCGCAACCGGTGAAATGAAGGCGGAGTTCTCGCACCGGCACGCTGCGGTGGCCTCCGGAATCGCCTCCTTCGGGTGGAACGGCCTTGCCATGACCCCCGAGTTCGGTACCATGAACCGCTTCAATTCCCTTCTCACCTCCGCCGAACTCGAGCCCACACCGATGTACGATGGGCCGGCCATCTGTCGGCCCGACCTTTGCGGGCACAAGTGCGCTGCCATCTGTCCGGCAGAGGCCATCTCCAGAGAAGAAACCCAGACGTGCAGGGTGGGAGACAAGGAGTTCACCTACGGTCTTCACGACAACATCCGGTGTGTGTATGCGATTCTGGCCATGATCAAGGGTGCCGGCGGCAGGACGGAGGCTACGCTGCCGGACGGGCTCGGCAATGCCATGCAGCTGTTTGCGGACCAGGAATCCGGGGACATGGTCCACCTGTACGAAAAGATGATGCTGGAGAACTGCTTCGGGATCATCTGCGGTGATTTCTGCGGAAAATGCCTTCACCAGTGCCCGTCGCGAACATTCGTCAAGAAGGAATTGGCGGACTACGACCTCTCGGCCCGCCACTCTTCCCTGAATCACCCGGTCCTCTAGCCCGAGTTTACCGCCTTTTTGGCGGAACGAGTTGTTTTTGTTGAAGAA
>CAYZMM010000098.1:0-3616 GCA_964479535.1 uncultured Thermodesulfobacteriota bacterium | reverse complement strand
TATCTTCTCGTCGAGAAGGAAGGCCTCCAGAAAGGAGTGAAGTAGATGAGCGACCCAACAGGACCGAGGGTCCGTACCTACGAAGAGACCGTGGGCTACGCAGTTTTGATGCTGGTCGATGCGGTCACGGCGGCCATGAACCGCGAAGACTGGCCCATGATCGAGGAACTGAAGCGCCTATGCCTGGAGGCCTTCGAGCAGGCCGAGGAAGCCAGACGCGGGCATGAAAGACCCCACAACTAGCAGGAGGGGGAAGCGTGACAAGCAACAACCATGCCAGCATGTGCGGGATGCCCATGTTGGTGGGAGAACATAGGTCGTGGTGGAAGCCGAACGGCCGCGCGTGCGGGATGCCCGCGTAGGCAAGTCGGCCAAGTGGCGCGTCCTGGGCGAGCCTGCGGGATGCCGACAGCCTGGGCCGATCCCCTTGGACGGCGACCCGGGAGGTCTCCATCGAGGATGATGAAGACCTCCCGGCGGCGGTGGGGGCGGAGTACTACATCGAAGGGGGGCTCGAAGGAGCATAACAAATGCATTCCAATGATATCGCGAGAATGAAGGCAAAGGCTGAGTTGATTCAGGAACAGATTTCCGACTTCCGGGGGCGCATTGTGAGGGCGCAGCGTCAGCCGACCAAGAAGGAAGCACAGCTTCTCTCGGAGCTCCAGGCGCAGTACGTCGAGCTCACAACCGAGATCAACTGCACGGTCCCCGAGGACCAGACGAGGCTCTATGCGAGAACGGTGGGCGGGGAGATGTCCCGGCCGGTGAGCTCCGGGCCGTTCTCCACCTTTGGTGAGCAGATGTCTGCAGTCATGCGGGCCGGGCTCCCTGGCGGGCAGGTCGATCCGAGGCTGTACAACGCCGCCACGGGGCTTTCCGAGACGGTCCCCAGTGACGGAGGGTTCCTCGTGCAGCAGGATTTCACGGCGGAACTGCTCGAAGCGATCCAAGCAGAGGCCCCCGTGGCCTCGAGGTGCAACCGAATCCCCATCAGCAGCGGGGCCAACGGTGTGAAGCTGCCGGGTGTGGACGAAACCTCCCGAGCAGACGGGTCCCGGTGGGGCGGCGTGCGTGCGTACTGGATGGGCGAGGCCGAAGAGAAAACCGCAAGCAAGCCGAAATTCCGAAAGGTGGAGCTCGAGCTCAAGAAGCTGGCGGCGTTGATCTACGCGACGGATGAACTCCTCCAGGACGCCACGGCCCTCGAGATGTTTTTGCAACAGGCTGCGAGTGCAGAGCTCGGGTTCATGCTCGACGCGGCGATCCTGTCCGGAACCGGTGCGGGACAGCCCCTCGGAATTCTGAACGGCGGCTCTCTTGTGACGGTTTCGAAGGAAGCCGGACAGGCGGCCTCGACTTTCGTTTATGAGAACGCGGTGAAGATGTTCGCCAGGATGCCCGCACGCAGTCGGAAGAACGCCGTATGGTTCATCAACCAGGCGGTGGAACCGCAGCTCTTCCAGATGTCTCTTGCGGTCGGTACGGGCGGCGGCCCGGTGTATCTCCCGGCCGGTGGGGCCTCGGCGGCACCCTATAGCTCTCTGTTTGGTCGGCCCGTGATCCCCATCGAACAGTGCCCGAACGTCGGCACACTCGGCGATGTACTCTTCGCAGACATGAGCCAGTACCTTCTCGCGGAGAAGGGAGGGATCAAGTCGGATGTGTCGATCCACGTAAGGTTCGTATACGACGAGTCGGTCTTCCGGTTCGTCCTGCGGGTAGACGGGCAACCGAGTTGGGCATCGGCCCTGACGCCGTACAGCGGAGGCGACACCCTGAGCCCGTTCGTGGCGCTCGAAACCCGTGACTGATGTCGAAATGGCGGCCTCTTCTACACAGGGGGGGCCGCCCCTTTTTACAACCGTAAAACGATATGGAGGCGAGGTGTCGGGTCCGCATCGTGCGGTGGGTCTTTTCTCCTGCGGAACACTGACGCCGCAAGGGTCTTCAGCCCTTCTCCGCCCGTCACCTCGCTTCCGTTTTTCTTGTGGAGGGAACCGATGGATGAAGGCACGTTCTGGATTGTATTGCTGGCAGTCGGCCCGGCGGTCCTGCTCAACACGGCGGTTGCGATCATCTGGCTTGCGGAGCGGATCAACGGCAAGTAGTTTGCCCCCGAGGGGGATAGCGGGTCAAATCCTACGAGGCCCACATTGGGACATCGAAGCGGACCCCTTCGATTTGGCGAAAATAATTATTTTCCTTGCTTGCCAGGGAGGCCAGCGGAATGACGCTCTCAGAACCGGCTCACCGGCTCAAAAAGGCCATTCTTGAGCAATTTGTGTTCGAAGACGACGCATCGCTTGCGATTCTCGACTCAGGGATCCAAGCCTTCGATCTGATGTCGGCGGCACAGGCCCAGGTAGTCGCGGAGGGGCTGACCGTGCCGGGGGATCGTGGAGGAAAGAAGGCCCATCCGCTCCTTTCGGTGGTCAGAGACGCAAGGTCGGGGTTCCTCCAGGCCATGAAGGCCTTACGCCTGGAGATCGGAGCGGACGAGAAGGTTTCCAGGGGGCCGGGGCGCCCGACCTGGTACGAGAGCATGCAGCAGAAGCGAAAGGGAGCAGCCCGATGAGCGGAATCCGGAAAAGACCACGCGCACCCGGTTTGACCCAGGAACAGCTCGAGCAATTTCTGTTCGATTGGCTCCTGGGCAAGTCGGCGGCGGACCAGCGAGACAGCCCCGAGGTGTGGGGGCTCTGGCGTGAGAACCGGGAGGTGATTCTCCATGCGTACATCGAGCGATTCAGGAAGAAGGGCTGGCCGGGGCGCCGGCCTTACTACTTCTGGGAAGAGCTCGGCGTGTCGTTCGAGGAGCAGAGGAAGCGGGGGTACGAGATTTTGAGGGAACGCGGGTTGCTCGAGGACTGGGAGCTCGCAACCGGTGGGAAGCCAATTCCCCGGAAGATCCTGGGGGAGTAGCCCGGCCGAAGAGGGGGGACCTGTTTGCTGTCGAACAAGGACCTGTTCCGGGTGGAAGAGGTTGCGAGTTACTTCGACGTAACCCCGAGGACCGTCTACCGGTGGATCGAGCACGGGCACCTGGAGGCGGAGCGGCCTGGGCCCGGGAAGTCGATCCGGGTCCCTCGGGATTCTATCCTCCGATGCAGGGACGCGGGGCAGGACGACGATTACGAATGAGGCCCTGCCTTGACCCCTTGCCTGATGGGAGATCGGCTATTCTGGGCCATCCTCGCAAGCCTGTTTCCGGATTTCGCTTGACCCAAGGGGGTGAGTCGTGGGATAAGGGAAGGGTTCGAACATCTTCTACCGGGAGGCTCGCCGTCATGGAGCCGTTTCTATTTCTACCGAAAGTGAACTTGCCGAGCATCCGGGTGTCCGTGAGGCTCTGGGGGTGTGTAGAAGCACCTGAACAATGCTCGGCATCTTTGCGTTCGGAGGACCCCACCATGAAGACCCCACAGAAACCCCGACAGTCGGCAAAGGACCCCCGGAAACCCGGGGAATTGCGATCAAAGGACGTCGCCCACATCCTGGACTGCTCACCGGATGACGTGATCGAGTGGGCCAAGAAAGGCGATCTCAAGGGCGTGAAGGTCGGCCGGTTCTGGCGCTTTCGCCTTCCGGATGTGCTTTCGTACAAGCGCCGCGT
>CAYZMM010000097.1:0-3876 GCA_964479535.1 uncultured Thermodesulfobacteriota bacterium | reverse complement strand
GGCTCGCCGAAGAGCATAAGATAGAATCGATCGCGTTTCCGGCAATCTCCACCGGCGCTTTCGGCTATCCCGTGGAAGACGCGGCCGAAGTGGCGTTCGGAACCATCATGGAAGCCATTCCAAAACCTGAAAATACGGAATTGAACGAGTACATTGAGAGCACAAGCTGATTGCAATCTGCGCATGAACGATATGGCATGCCCTTTATGCCGCAGTGCGGGGGATTGGGTTTGGGGAATCGACTTCGGTTGTTTCCGCGTCCGGGTCGAGCACAGCGAGGGCAAGCTCGTGCTTGGCGGGCAGCGTTGTCAGAGGGCTCTCTTCCATTCGAGTACGCGCAACGGACCGTCTCGGTGTGCCGCTTCTTCGGGGTACATACCGGAGCGCCCATAAAGGACGTGAGCACCCCGACGGGCAAGGAGCCGGAGACCACATCGAATTCATAGGAATTGGCCACCGCATAGCATTCGTCGAAAAGGTTGTCGACCCCAAAGTTGAGCGTAATGAAATCCCTCGGCTGATACCCGACGCGCAGGTTAAAGGCGTCCCAGGCGGGCAGATCCACCTCGCCGGCGTCGATGTCCACGCGAGAGGCCGCCTCGGAGTGGATCCATTCGAAGGAGCCGAAAAGCCTCTCCGTCTCGTACTGAAGGGCGAGCCTCGTCTTCAACGGCGGGATTTCCGCCAGGTTCCGGTTCTCGTTCGTCACCACGCCGTTCCAGGAGGGCAGCGTCTTCTTCTTCCCCTGTTGGCAGGTGACCGTGCACAACAGGCGCAACCCTCCGACCGGTGCGTCATTAGAGGTGGACCGGCTTCATGGTTGTGCAGGGTGTGAACCGCCCCGCTCAGGAGGCCGAACCAGCATGCGAGAACTGCCGCAAGGATTCTTCGAGCCAATCTTCTCATGACCGCCTGTTACGCGCTGCGGACAGTCCTGTCAATGAAATACGTATTGAGAACAAGAAAAACGTCGCTGAAAGAAATTCACCATGGCGTTCGGCCTCAATCGCCGACACGGTTTCCATCGAGAGACGGGATCGAACCGCGGCAGGCCACAGGTTGCGGGGGCGTTCCGTTTGAGGGCGGACGGAAGGGGGCAAGGCGCGGGACTTTGCGCCGACCTGTCTGACGGAAGTCACGCTGACGGGAAAGGAGAGGGTGAGAAGCCGCGGTTTCCATGGCGGAAGCCGGAAGGCCTCGGTAATTTTTTAGGGCACTTGACAAAAGTTTGGCATTCCGTAAAATGGACGACAATACGAAAGATGTAGCGCCACAACGTCGAACTCAGGGAGCCGGAATGACACGTTCTGAAGCCTTGACGTCGAGCATGGAGGATTACCTGGAGGCGATCTTCCACATTGTCGCTGAGAAGGGGGCTGCCCGGGCAAAGGACATATCCAAACGGCTGAAGGTCAACCACTCCTCGGTGACCGGCGCGCTTCAGGCCCTCGCGAGCAGGAATCTCGTCCGTTACGCGCCGTATGAGGTCACCACCCTGACGCCGAAGGGCAAGGCACTCGCCGAGGATGTAGTCCGCAGGCACGAGATCCTCCGCACCTTCTTCGTGAAAGTCCTCGCCGTGGACCCAAGGCTCGCGGACGAAGGCGCGTGCGGAATGGAGCATGCCGTGCCGCGTCCCATCCTGGAAAGGCTCATGGAATACATCGAGTTTCTGGATGTGTGTCCCCGGGGGGGAACCAAGTGGATCAAGGGATTCGGATACTACTGTGACCACGGGGAGACGGAGGGAAGCTGCGAACGATGCATATCCGCATGCCTCGATGAGGTACGGAAAAAAGCGAAACGGAAGGGGGAAGGACGAATGACAACCACATTGAGGGATCTCAAGCCGGGCGAGAAGGCGAGGATCTTGAAAATCAAGGGCCGCGGCGCAGCCAGCAAGAGAATCGCGGACATGGGATTCACCCCCGGCACGATGGTGGAGGTGGAGCGGGTGGCGCCGCTCGGCGACCCGATCGATGTCAAGGTGAAGGGCTACCATCTTTCTCTGAGGAAGGAAGAAGCGGCCGGCATTTCGGTGGAGATGCAATAGATGGTCGAGCAGCCCCTTTTTTTTGCTTATGATTTCGGATTACCGAACTTATTACGGGACCAGAAACACAATCGGAGGTGCAGCCAACCATGGACAGGAGCATCCCGGTCGCCCTGGCGGGCAACCCGAACTCAGGGAAGACAACCATCTTCAACCAATTGACAGGAGCACGACAGCACGTCGGGAACTATCCGGGGGTTACGGTCGAGAAGAAGGAGGGCCGCCTGCGGCACGGTGAGATGGAAATCAAGGTGGTTGACCTGCCCGGCACATACAGTCTCACCGCCTATTCCATCGAGGAGGTGGTGGCCAGGGACTTTGTCATCGAGGAGAGGCCCGACGTGGTGGTGGATGTTTTGGATGCGTCCAACCCTCTTCTGCCTGGTGAGCGCTCCCTGCATGGCCACCATTGCCGTCACTAAACGGGAAAGCGGGCGGTGGCGATGGGCCCTCCTCCAGCTCGGCGGCCTCACCGTGCTCGCCTACGTCCTTACGCTTGCCGTCTACCAGGGCGGGTCTCTTCTCGGCCTGGGTGCCGGATAGGAGGTGTTTGATCATGGAACAGGTCGCCGTGTGGCTGATTGTTGGAATCGTAGGGTTTCTGTCCGTAAGATCCCTCTACCGGACATTCACCGGCAAGGACGACGCCTGCGGCTGCGCCGTGGATTGCAGGCACTGCGGCAAGCTCCGTCCCGCCGGCGGCGTGCGCGTCGCACCCATGGAGACAAAGGCGATCCCAAACAGCAAGTCGGGTTTTTGGACGTTTCCGAAGGGTTCCACGCGGGGGCCCGGAAACCGTAGGATGGTTCCATGGCTCTTTGCAGGGATCTTCCTGCTCCTGGCCGATGTGTCGTACGGGGGAGACACGCTCGAGCAGTTCGACCCCGGCTTCAGCGACTTCGAGCTTTTCTTCGGCTACCTGGGAGCGGGAAAGGAGGAGCCGGAGAGAGGACTGGCTGCCGAGACCGTCGCCGGGATCGGCATTACGGATTGGCTTTCAGGCTATCTCGCGCTGACCGGGGAGGCGAACGAAAAGCTGAGCGAGGGGATGGGGGGCTTCGGCTTCGGTGCCTTCGCGACGCCGCTGGACACGGACCACTTCGATATCGACCTTGGAATCGACGTGGCCGTGGGCGGCCTGGGGTCCGGAGAGTCGAACGAGACCGGACATTCCCATGGGGAGTTCACCTTCACGCCTTTCCTGGAAATCAACTGGGACGCCGATCCGGACATGAACGGATTCGGGGCCTGGCTCTGGGTCGAGCATGCGATCGGAGGCCGGGACGACTCCACGCTGGACGTTCATGGCAACGAACTCCGCAACTTCACCGTCACATCAGGAACCGGGCTCCTCCTAGGCGCATATTACCGGTTCCTGGAGAGGCATCAGATCGCTCTCACCTATGACGTGGCATTCCATCACCATGCCCGGGGGGGGGAACGCACCTTCGAAAACGGGGGGGCTTCGTTGGGCTACAACGTAATGGTCGTTCCCGACCGCCTGGAGCTCATCACCGAAGCCCGGTTCGACATCCCCCAGGACGACGAAGACTTTGGCACCGACTTCCTCCTGGGATTCATCGCCACCTTCCCGCCGAGGGATTGAACCGCAACAACGGGAGCACAGGACCATACAGGGGGATTTATGTCAGATCCCCCCTTATTGCGGGTTGGCTGATAGGAGATCCTTGGATAGCCAATGATCATCGATGAGAGGAACAACACGGATCAAGCAGCGATATCTCGTGAGGGTTCCATGTGCCGTCGCTGGATGAACCCGGTTCCCCTTTTGACAAGGGCCGCACAAGTGGGTAGACTTTTTG
>CAYZMM010000096.1:0-3889 GCA_964479535.1 uncultured Thermodesulfobacteriota bacterium | reverse complement strand
CCGTTCTCCCTGGCCTTCACCACGTAGTCAGGCGGCGACCACCAGAGGTCCAGGCCCAGATCTTCCACGACCACTCTGGCCGCGAGATAACCCGAGCTCAACAGGATCATCCCGCCCGGATAGCTCGACGCGCCGCCGAGATAGAGCCCTTCCAGGGGAGTCCGATGCCGCGAGCAATCCTCGTTCGGTCTGAGATAGCCCATCTGGAGTGCATTGTACTCACCGTGCTTGAACGAGCCCTTGGTCATGGTCTCGAGCCTTCTCTCGATGTCCAGGGGGCTGTAGGAGAACTGAAACAGAACCTTCGCGTCGGCCATGTTGGTCGAGTAGCTGCTCACCATGTCGTAACACTGCCTGGAAAGGTCACGCTTGATCTCGTCCCACTCTTTGCCGTTCAGCTTGTAGGAGGCCCAGGACTCGAAACGGAGCGTGTTGAGGGGACCGTAGAGGCCGCTGCACGAGGCCTGATGACGGTCGAACTGGGTCGTGCAGGTGAAGTGGCCGGCCGGTTCGAGCATCTCACCCTGATCCACCTTGGCCACGTGGTCCTTCACATCGTCCTCCGTTTCGTAGCCGAACACGTGAATCAGCGCCTCGTTCACGTCCGGGTTGGACTCGGCTGCCTTGAACCGGGGCGCATCCCCCTTGATTCCCCAGTGGGCCGTGTAGAAGCTTCGATGCTCCCACCGCCAGTTCTTCACACTGGCCACCAGGTCCTCGTGCAGGTCCCCCTCGTTCAGGCACTTGAGGAAGGTCTGTTCCGGGTTCAATGTGCTCACCACGGCCTTGGCCCGGAACTCGCGGCCATCCGCGGTCCGAACACCCACGGCCTTTCCGCTTTCCAAGATGATTTCATTCACATCCGCCCATTCGAGAACGTGGCCGTTGTGCCTCTTCAGCGCGTTGTGGATGGCCGAGGACAGCGTGTGTGAGCCGCCCTTCACGATGGCCGCATTGAGCATGCGGTAGATGTACAGCGGAATCAGGTATCCCACGCTCGTAGAGTCCGGATCCAGCCCCCACATCGTGCAAATGTAGAGCAGGGCGCCCCTCACCCGGGGGTGCTTGAAGCCGTAGAAGTCGAGCACGGAGGCTGGTGTCTGCTCCGAGACCTCCACGCAACGCCTGCCCAGCTCGGTCCGGTTCATGAGCACGACGTTATCCAGGCCGGGGATCGGATGCACATAGGTGGCCGGAATCAGGATTTCGTCCGAGATCTCCTTGAACTCGGCGTACATCTTCTCGAAGCTCTCCGCATCCTCGGGCGAGAACCGGCGGATCGAATCGGCCGACTTCTCTGGGTCCGTGTACAGGACCAGGGCCGTACCGTCCTCGTAGTGAAAGGCCATCTGCACGGCCGGACGAAGAAAAGCCAGGTTGTTCTCCGGAAGCTCCAGATCCTGGTATGCGGGCATCTGCTCGGCCAGCATCATGTAGATGGCGTGCAGATTGAACCGGAAGGGCGACTGGAAGTCATCGGTGGAAAGCCCGCCCCCGGTTTCCCATTTCTTCTCCAGCACACACACCCTGGCCCCCGCTTTGGCCAGATAGGCACCGCAGCAGAGCCCGTTCGGGCCGGCGCCCACCACGATGACATCGAATTCGTTGCCGTAACCCATGTCCCGTTCTCCTGTTTGCTCTTCCCATGTGGAAATCTCGAAATCACTCTTTCACGGCGAGTCGCTCGATGTTCTTGAGCATCCACTCGCCCGGCCTGTGGATCCACCAGGGCTGCTTGCGAATCCCCATGTCTTCGGCCACCACGCAGGCCGCGTTGTAGCCGGTGGCGCCCCAGCTCAAAGAGATGGGCCACACGCTGTTGCACATGTAGAGGTTCTTGATGGGCATACGGTAGGGCATCCGGTCCAGGTACGACTGGCTTGCCGGAAAGGCCCCGCCTATACCGTCGCCGTATTCCGAGGCCATGTTGCCGCGCCAGAGGTCGAGAGGCGATACCGCAAGAACGTCGAGGATGCTGTCCTTGAATCCCGGGGCATACTCCTCGAGCTCGTCCTCACGCTTCCTGACCAGCTCCCACTTCATGTCATCCCATTTTTCCGGATGTGCGTTGCCGTCCACGTCACGCCACCAGAAGGGCAGGATCTCCTCCAGTCGGAAGGTGACGTAGCCTTCCCGCGACGCCTGGGTCGGGTCGATGTTGGCGGGCATGAGCATCTCCCACCATCCGCTGAAGGCCTTTTCCGGATCCCCGCTCCTCTCGGCCACGTACCAGGCTTTCCAGTCTTCCAGCGAAGGCTTTCCCTTGTAGTAGAAGTCCGACTTCAAGATGTACGGGTCGTGGGCGGCGCTCTTCCACCGGGGCGCTTGCTTCAGGGCCCAGATGGTCACGCTCGAGGAGCGTGAAGCGTTGTCGTAGTACTTCATCTTCACCGCGAGGCGCCCGTCCGCCTGCATCATCACGTCCTCACCGATCAGCTCCAGGGATTTACGGGCGCCCACGTTGCTCACCACCGCGTGTTTGGCCATGATCTTCCGGCCGGGAAACATGACCGAGTCCTCGGAGAGCCTGACACCCCTGGCGATTCCGGCTTCGGTGACGATCTCCTCCACGATCGTGTTTCTCCAAAGGGTGCCCCCGTGACCGAGGAAATGCCGGGCCAGGGCGTGCACGATCGAGTGGTTGCTGCCCTTCAGCTGGCCCGTGGGGACGTAGAAAGCGCCCATCACGCCCAGGGGGCCCTGGGCCTTGGCCAGGGGATCTCCGATCGTCAGTGTGGCGCACCCCGGCTGAAACAGGACCTGCTTGAGCCGGTCCTCCTCGAAGAGCACGTTCAGGAATTCGAAGGCGTTCATCTCCACGAAATCGTCCACCCGTATGCCTGCGATCCGGGCCATGGTCTCGTAGACCCGGATCAGGTTCTCCGGACTCGGGGGTGAGAAGATCATCATCTCGTTCATCTCGACAAAGGTCTCCATGATCCTTCCGACCATGGACTGGAACTTCCGGGCGTCCTTTTCAGAGAAGCGTTTGATCGCCTCGATGCTGCCTTCCGCGTCCACCGGGCCGAGATACAGGTTGGTGTGGTCCGGGAAGAAGGCACCGAAGAAACGACCGGGCACGATGTATTCGAGCCCGTAGTCTTCCAGATCCAGGTCTTCCCACATGGGGGCGGCACCACCGAAGAATCCGGAGGCACAGGGCGTACACAGGGCGCCCGGGAAGAATTCGTTCGATTTGCAGTGCGTCCCCACCTCCTGGTTTGCCTCGATCATGAGGACCCGGGCGCCTGCCTTCTGCAGATAGCAGCCGGCGGGAAGCCCGCCTCCGAGACCGGCCCCGATGATGATGACGTCGTATTCGCTCCCTTCGCTCATGTCGCACTCCCCTTCTCTTCTTCTGCATCGACTTCGGCTCTCTCCGAAACGCTCCCTTTCCCGGAGAACAGCCCCCTCAGTCCGGAGGCCAGGCTCCTGAAAAAGGATTTGAACACGAATACGAGGGTCTCCTTCTTGAACGCCAGCCGGATCAGCGCCCCCATGTCTTCCGGCTCGATCCCTATCCAGACGCTCCAGACGACCGGGTCATAGGTCTTGCAGTACATGATGAGCGACCCCTGCGGCGGCCGCGTGGGGGGCAGCTTCGTCATCTGGCGTTCATCCGCGAGCCTCATCTTGAGGGCCATGTTGCCCAGTCCTGTGGATCCGCATTGCATGTGGGGCACCTCCTGGTCGCTTCTCTCTCATGAAAGGGTTCGTGGAGAGGCTCAGTACTCCCCGAAACCGTACTCGGCCCATCTGCTCCGCACTTTCTCCACATCCTCGGCTGGCGCCGGCTCGACCGGGGGCAACCTGGCCCCTCCCCACTTATCCTGTCTGGGATGCCTGCTCCATTTGACCGTGGCGTCGATGAAGAGCTTGCTGCCGAGGA
>CAYZMM010000095.1:0-4108 GCA_964479535.1 uncultured Thermodesulfobacteriota bacterium | reverse complement strand
AACATCGGGAAAGCTATATCTTTGGGCGTTAACGTGTCGCTGTAGTATTAGGAGGAGGCAGTATGGTGAACAGAAGAGGTACAAGGGCCAGGTCCGTGAAGACAATGCTCACCACCCCGATGCAAGAAACCACGGACATGTCCTGGATCATCTTTATGGGAATCAGGTACAGGGACATGAAGGCCACGGCGTCGGTCGCAATCGCCGCCACCGAAGGTCCGATGAGCCATGCGATCGTCTCCTCGGCCGCACTCATCACATCCCCTTTCTCCAAGTACTCTTCATAATAGCGTTTTGTCTTCTGGGCGGTATGGCTGGCGCCGATGGCAAGGATCAGGAATGGGATGACGATCGTCATCGGGTCCAGGTCGCGACCGGTAAGGCCGGCAAAGCCGATCGTCCAGATGATGCTGGTAAGGGAGGCAATGATCGGGGAGAGCATGGCCCGGAAGCTCCTGAAATAGACATAGAACAGGGCCATGATGATCACGAGCGTGACACCGAAGATGGCAAACATCTGTCCGAAAGAGCGATAAATCAACCCCAGAAGAAGCGGCATGCCGGTGATCCGGATCGTGTGGTTTTCGTCACCCTCCTCGTCGATGATCTTATTGAATTCCCGCAGTATGTAACGGTAATCCACTTCCGGCCGCTCAAGGAACTCGCCCCGGATCAGGGCAGACTTGCCGTCAAACGAAACCAGGTTCCCAACAACGAAATCATTCGCGTAGACCGCTTCCTTCAGTTTGGCCATCTCCGGAGAGTCATCGTTGGGAACCTGCGGGTAAATGATCGGCACGATCTCGATGCCCCAGGCTCCAACTCGCATGTCCTTGACCTTTCTGGACGCCAGGGACATCACCTTGTATTTGTCGATGTGGTGCATCTTGAGAAGCTTCTCTGTGATCCGCTCGACCTTCTTCAGGGTCGTCTCATTGAAGATCGTCCCCTCGTGGACCGAGACCTCGATCACGAAGGTGTTCACGCCCCCGAATCGCTCCCTGATTTCGTTGTGCACTTGGATAAACGGGTGTTTCTGGGGGAGCATGTTGCTCAGGTTTGGCACCACATCCATCTGAAAGGATTTGTAGACGAAAAAGAAGCTGATCAGAATGGTGATTGCGATGATAGGATAACGAAATCTGAGGAGCAGACGAGCAACCCTGCGGGAGAGGGTTATGGGACGAGCATTCTCATTCATACTTCTTGCCTTTCAGAAGCCTCAGAACTGGATACCTTTGGATGTCCACTGCCTGCCGCCGTCGTCGGTGTAGTAAACGCCTCCATGTCCGCCGACGACCCAGCCTTCCTTCTGGTTGACAAGGTCCACCCCGGCAAGCCAGAACTGTGTGGGGACCCTTTCTGCCGAGGTCCATGTGTCTCCACCGTCCTCGCTGACCAGGATCTTCCCTCTCGACCCCACCACGCAGAGCCTCCCATCCGACATCGCGATGCGGAACAGGTATGTGCCGGGTTCACTGTACACCTTCCTCCAGGTTTGCCCGCGATCGATGGTCTTGAGGATCAGTCCCTCCATACCGGTGATCCATCCCGCGCCGCTGCCTCCGGGGTCGAGACAGACGTCGGACAGGCTCAGATCCCCCAGTCTCAGTGGTGCCGGCGCCGTTCCACGTTCCGAGCGGCGGATCACAGTAATTTCAAAATCCTCCACGCTCTCCGACATTTCCAACCAACTTTTTCCGCCATCCTCGGAGTGGAGAATCGTTCCCCTCTCACCCACGATCCATCCCGTCTTTGCATCAACGAATTGGACGCCGCTAAGGATTTGGTCCCCTCCCTTCCAGAGGTGAGTCCACGTCATCCCTCCGTCCGTCGTGTGGATAACGGTCCCTCTTTCTCCGACAGCCCATCCCGTCTCTTCATCGATGAAGGACACACCGTTCAGGTTCACCTCCACGTCGCTGCGCTGAGAAACCCAGGTCTTTCCGCCGTCTTCCGTGTGGATGATGCACCCCGACTTCCCCACGGCCCATGCAATCTCATTTCCTGCGAACTCAATGGAGAAGAGACTCTGCTTCGTCCCGGTTTCCTGGGGTTCCCAGGTCTTCCCCTTGTCCGCCGTGTAGAAAATCTTTCCCCAGTAACCCACGACCCATCCTTGCCCTCTGTCCTTGAAGTGCACATCGTAGAAATAGTCGTTGTATCCGACTCCCTCCCTGCTCCCGGGTTCGTCTTCCCCGTTGATCGAACCCATTCTCTCGCATCCCAACTGAAGAGATATCGAAAGAGAGAGAGCAGCAAGAATCGAGGGAAGAAGGCGCATGTTTTGTTTCATCAGATCCCCTCGTACGGGTAGGCAACCGAAGATTCGCGATCCGGTACCGGGCACGGTGATGGCGAACCCGAAAGCTGGATATGGTTTGACCGGATCTCCAAACTATCGCGTGGAACAGCAAGAACGGTGCCACAGGAGTTTCGGCGAAAACAGAGCTTCAGGCCCACCTCAACCTCCCTGTTTTCTTATGGTAATCTCGCGAAAGGCCCCGTCTAACTCCCCACCACAAAAGGGTGAACACGATGCCGATCTGCATTAGCAGACCAGCCGAATCACGGGATTACAGAGTCTTTCCCGAAGCCATCTAAGTTAGGCTCCTGCCGGGACTTCCCAAACGCTCGACAGCGTCCCAGCGCACTTTCTGAGAAAGAAGAAGCGAGATCTGTTTAGACGGCCCGGCCCAGAGAGTCGACAAGGAGGTGAGGGTGATGCAACAACGGATCACTGATGCAGAAACGTATCGGATATCTCTTTGTACTTTTTGATCTTCCGTACGACGGTAGATTGACTCACGCCGAGGACCTTCGCAGCCTTGTGTGTGGATCCATAGGTGTGGACTGCATCCAGAATGATCTGTTCCTCAAGGTTCTCGATTCGCTCCTTGAGTCTGGCAGCCCCTTCGGACATGCTGGCCTGCTTGTGTCCGCTCTGTGGTAGGGCATGGAGGTTGAAGACTTCCGGAGGGATCGCCTTTTCTTCGATCTCGTCTCCCTCTGTCTCGATCACGATCCTCTCGACGATGTTCCTCAACTCCCTCACATTTCCAGGATAGTCGTAATCCTGAAGGATACTGGCAGCCCCTGCTGACAACCGCTTGTTAAGGTTGTACTTTCGGTTGAGCTTGGTCAGGCAGAAATCAATCAATTCGGGAATGTCGTTCTTTCTCTCGCGCAACGCCGGCACGCGGATGGGGAAGATACCGAGACGGTAAACGAGATCTTCTCTCAAGGCTCCTTGTCGAATCAGCTCCCGAGGTTCTGCGTTGGAGGCAACGATGAGCCGGACATCAAGTGTGATCTCGTTCACTCCGCCGATTCTCTTGAAATGCATTTCGTCCAGAACGCTGAGAAGCTTGATCTGGAGCGAGGGGGGCATTCCGCAAATCTCGTCCAGAAGAATGGTCCCCTTGTTTGCCACCTCTAAGAGACCTCTCTTTCCCTGGGAGCTGGCTCCTGTAAAGGCGCCCTTTTCATAGCCGAAAAGCTCCGTCTCCAGTAGTTGCTCCGGAAGAGCCGCACAGTTGATCTCGACAAAGGGGCCATCCTTGCGCGAGCTCATCTTGTGAATCATCTTGGCCAGGAGCTTCTTCCCCACTCCGGATTCCCCATGAAGAAGAACCGTGGTGTCGAACTGGGAAACCTTGCAGATACGATCGTAGAGCAGTTTCATTCGCTTGCTCTTGGCAATGAACTCAGCATACCATCCCTTCTCGCCCTTGAGACTGTAAACGCTGACCTTCTCCGTTTTGTCACAACCATCCTCAGTCCGATCGTCACATTTCTCCAACTGCTGCCGGATCAGATTCAGCTCCGTGATGTCACGCACATTGGCCACAACAAACTGAATTTCATTTGATCCATTGAAGAAGGGTCGTGCCGTAACGATCGCCATCCGACCATTCTTCAGCCTGGCCCGAATCGTCACGGTTTCCTTCGTTTTCAGCGCCTCCCGACAGGCAGATCTGGAAAAAACCCCTTCTTTGATGAGCTCGTTGATATCCTTGTTGAGCAGCGCATCGGTCTTGATGCCCGTGATTCTTTCGGTCCTTCCGGGTTTAGTGTGGGTACCCCCCATATCTTGTGGTATCTTGTA
>CAYZMM010000094.1:0-4500 GCA_964479535.1 uncultured Thermodesulfobacteriota bacterium | reverse complement strand
AAGAACATCGGGAAAGCTATATCTTTGGGCGTTAACGTGTCGCTGTAGTACTAGCCGGGCTCGGTGTAAAGCTGCCTGAAGGGAGAACGGTGTGGATCACACACCTTGCCGGCCTGTCGAAGGCAGCTCTTCAGCCTTTCGGGAGGAAGCCGGTTCTCTTTCAGGAAGGACCGCACCGTGTCCCCGTTTGCATTGGAATGGCCGTCTGCATTTGGTCTGTCGGGGTTCTTTGGCTGTGGGGTGCAAGCCATGAGCTCTCGTTTGCACATCAGCCCCATGGCCAGAACGTGAGTAAGGAAGCAACCGAGAGGGTGGCTGTGACGAGTCCCGTTCGAGCTGCCGTGAGAGAATCCCTGCACGCCTCTCTGGACCAAGCCCAGCTTCGAAAAAAAAGAACCACCACGGTCACGAGCATGACCCAGCCGACGACCGGCAGGCCGATCAGCGCAGAGGGCAAGACAGGCGATCGGTCCTGGATGTGTTGAAAATTCTCCATCCCGGCAGGATCGGTCAGGGCCAGCGGCAGGAACCCAGCCCAGGAGGAACCCTTCGCAACAGCCTTGGCAAGATGAGCAGCGGCCACCACAGGGGCAGCACCCGTTGCAGCGGCAATCAGGACAACCTTCCATGGAGAGCGCTGCCCCAGCAGGTAGGTTGCCGACAGGGAAATGAGCCAGATCGCCGCCGGAAATATGAGCAGGAACCAGAGGGCCTCGAACCATCCGAAGGGAACCGACGGAGCCCCTGCATGCAATGCCGTCGGGACGGTATGGAAGATGGTATCGAACCGCTTCACCTCTCCCGCCACTTCATGGGCCACGAAGCCTGCTGCTATGAGTAGGAAGAGAGCCTCGAAGGGCTTCAGGCTACGGTGCGCCCTTGAAGTGGCCGAGCGACGCACCAAACCACAGCCGATATTCTCATAAGGGCAGACTTTCGCACACTGAAAACAGAGCACGCACGGATCCGACTGTCTGCGACGGAAAGGCTGGATCATGGAGGGACAGCTGCGTTTGTCGAACCGGAATCGGTTCTTCTCGGCCACACAATCCTTGGTCTTGCATCGCCCGCAAACCTCGGGGTACCGGATGTCGAGCTGCAGGGGCGTGTACCTCCCGTACACAGAGAGAAGCGCTCCTGCCGGACAGAAGGCCCTGCAAAAGGATCTCGGGTCCCGGAAGAGCAGGCCGGTGACCAGGGCGGTGCCGAAAAGTGCTGCCAGCATGAGACTGGTGTAGTGGGGTACCCTGTGGATCGAGAATCCTACCACCAGGAGCTGGAGCGCGACATAGACGAGCACGATGAGCCAGCCGGTCTTGAGCCATCTGCCGAGCCTCGCCCTGGGCCAACCGATTCGTCGAGCCACGGCATCCCCGAGGCGGCTTACGAGCTCCATCGGGCAGATCGTGCACCACAATCTGCCCCCAACGAGGGCGAGGGCGATCATCCCAGGCCACCAGAAACCCCAAATGAACAGCGTTGTGAGGTTTGTCTTGCGCAGAGTCATCAATTCCTGCGGGGACTCGGAGAGACCAATGCCCCAACCGTTCACTGCCAGGATCCCGACGCCAGCCAGCGCCATGATTTGCAAGGCCAATGGGAAACTCGCCTGTTCTATGAGTTTCCTTGCCGGAGCCCGTGAAAGGACATCCCATATGAATTGTCGTCCTGCTTTCATCGCTTCTTCTTTTTGGATTTCGGGACTACTTCCCGATACATCTCCTCCACTTGAGATCTGACGGTATCCAGAACGCTTTGCCCCTGTTTGGTGAGGAAGTAGTTCTTCCTTGCCCGCCGCCCGCCTTCGGGATTCTGCTCGCATCGTAACCATCCATGCCTCTCCATCCTCTCCAGTAAAGGGTAGAGGGTGCCTGGACTGATGTCATACCCGTGACGTCTCAGTTCATTGAGCGTCCACTGACCGTAAACCGGACCCTCCGATGCATGGTGCAGAATATGAACCTTCCAAAAGCTCAGCAAGATTTCTCGTGTAAGCTGTTTCACTTGACTCCTTCCATCCCTTTCGCCGGGAATGTCCTACACTTTCCAGTGCATATTACTGTAAGCGTAGTCGGCAACCGTAATAATGTCAAGACCTATTGCAGTGTGGTTTCGCTTGTTGAGTTATTGCCTCCCGATTTGACATCCATGGCGATTATTGCGCAACGGTGCAGAATATTCTGCGTCGCCGATAGGTGCTGTTGGTTCAAGTATTTAGTTCTTGTTCGTTAATGGCCTGGCATCGGGTTTGCGTACAACTCTGGCGAAAGATGTTTATTACACATCGGAAGGACCCAAACCTTGCCGCTTCACTTGATAACCTTGAATCAAAGGAGGACAAAGGTGAAGGAGAAACGAATCATTTCAAGCGGGTTGCCTCTTCTTCTTTGCACAGCTCTACTACGGGTGAATCCAGTGGTGGCTGAAACCGAAGGAAGTAAACTGATCAGAATCGTTGGAGAGATTCCTCACGAGGCACACGAGTCTCCTCATGGGATTAGAATCGTACCGGAAGCACTCACTGTCTCGAAAGGAGAGGTCGTCACCTGGTTCAATTGGGCACGAAACGTTGAATCCATAAACGTCGTTCTCGAGGAAAAATGCGAAGACCTGGCGGATGTGGAAAAAGGATTCAACAAGGCCGGGCCCTGTTATTTCACGGGCTGGATGACCTTGGGGGAAACCTCGAGCTTGAAGTTCAACAAAGAAGGCGTGTACGAATACATAGTGGAAGTCAAGACGCAGGATGATGTCATCACGCACCGTGGCAAAGTTATCGTTCAGTAGTCGATTCGAGGGGGGCATCCAAGGCGCACCGGAACCCCACGTCCTCGAACGCCTCCCATGGGTGTCGAGGCACGGCAAGGGACTCGGTCCTCTGCTCAGCAGAAGCATTCTGATGCCTGCCCAGAACCACGAATTCCGGACCCTCTCTTCCTTCCTCGGCGACCACATGGGGCACCCGTAATCCCCATTCTCGCACACCCTCGTCCATCCCTCGAATCCCGTACCGGTTTGGCTCGAACAGGATCACAGGGGAAGGTACGGGCAAATCGGGCTCAGCCCTGGGGGTCGGCACGGTCATCGGGCCGTGCATCCGGTCGTGCATTTCTCCCATTCCCATGCCTTCTGCCCTATCCGGAACATTTTTCTGAGAAGCTGCTTCCGAGTCCTCCTTTGGCCCGCGGGCATGGAGCCACTCGAGCTCCGTAGGCAGGCGTCTACCGTAGAACCTGGAATACGCGGCTGCTCCATACCCGGTGACTCGAAGGACAGCACAGCCGGCATGGGCGGGGTTGTTTATGGAGAATTTCTCTTCCTCGAAGACGATAGGCTCATACCCCTCCATGACCTCCCCCAAAAGCAGCCAGATGTCTCCATCACTCTCTACCACACCCCTTTCGACGCTTATTCTTGGAAGAACCTGATTGAGAAACTCTACATACTGGTGGTTGGTGACCTGCGTCTCGTCGAGGTAGAAAGCACTAGTCTCCAGAGACTCGCCCGCCCTTGGTCCAACGCTTTCCGGGAGAGTGACCTTTCCTCCCGGGATTACGTGTAGGGTTGCCCCGTCCCTTTGCCGAAGTGTTCGCCCTGGGGGAGTTCGTTCACGTTTCGGAGGGCTCTTCCCTTTTTCGTCCTCAAACACGGGTCGCCGGAGAGCATCGTAGGGCGAAACCTTCTCTGCGGGCACAGGTTTCGTTACCGTTTTGAGGTGTGAAAAGATCCGGTAACCGATCAACCCGGTGATGAGAAGGACAAGCGCCACGGCCAGCAGTACCCCATTCCTCCAACGCATCCTTTCATCCCGCGAGTTCCTTGGCGGGACCAAGCTCTTCTCGCCGTGGTCCAGGATCTCAGCGAGGGCACGGCTCAGTTCTTGGGCGGAACGGATCCTCTGGTCTCTTTCCTCGGCCGTAGCATGTTGGACGGTTCGGTCCAGATGTTGAAAGAAGATTGTCTCTGCCTTGGGCAACGCCGTGCTTCGAAAAGGAACCGCCCCTGAGGGTATCCGCCCCGAAACCGCCTCGAACAGGATTTTCCCCAACGAGTAGACGTCCGCCCGCTGGTCTGTTCCTTTCAAGTCGAAGAAATGCTCCGGAGACATGTAACAGGGAGTTCCTCGTATGTCCAAGGACCGGGTGAGAGCCTTCCAACGGGAAGACCGGGCAAGGCCGAAATCTGCGATCTTCGGAGAGTTCCCATCGAGGAGGACATTCTCAGGCTTGAGGTCACGGTGCACGATTCCGAGTTTATGCATGGCTTGGACACCATCGAGCAACGGTAGGAAGTATCGGGAGAGCCAGTCCTTGCCAGCATTCTCGTCGGGATAGAAACCTTCATCGGGCATTGTGGCTCGTAGCGTGTCCCCTGGAACGTATTCCATGACGATGTATTCGATGGGAGTATCCTCATCGCCCACTTTGACAGAGGCCGAACCGCTGGGGTGGAAACCCATTTTGTTGCAAATCGGACCAACCCCAATCTCAACCCGCTGAG
>CAYZMM010000093.1:0-4796 GCA_964479535.1 uncultured Thermodesulfobacteriota bacterium | reverse complement strand
AAAGAAAAGGGCCGCCTGAAAATACGTCACCGAATTTATGACCCAGAGTACTTAGTCCTCCATCTCAACAATACGGTGGCATTCGGATGCCGATCCATCCCGGCAGGCTGCGTTGCTCGTCGGTTAAATACTCCCGGTATTCGCCCTCCTCGCGCCTTGCCTGCCGGGCGCCCTCGGCATCCTCGGTGCATCACCGTATTGTTGAGATGGAGGACTAAGGGGTTGACAAACCCCCGGCGAAGTTGGAAGCTTGGGAGGTAGGCAGTTGCGGGCTGATAACCGAAGGAATCGAGGTCCCACCGCTCGGATGCAGGTCGTTTGAGCGGTTTTTTCTTGGTGGGAACCGTGGTTATCAGCGGTAAGGAGGCATTCAGAAGGGAGTTGTAGAGCATGGAGAAAGAAACGGGCGTCGTGAAGTGGTTCAACGAGCGAAAGGGATTCGGCTTCATCGTTCGGGATTCCGGAGATGGAGACATCTTCGTGCATCACTCGGCCATCGAGATGGAAGGCTTCAGGACCCTGAATGAAGGCGACCGTGTAGAGTTCGTCGTCACGCAGGGACAGAAGGGACCGGCCGCAGGGGAAGTGAAGAAGATCTAGACCGCCTGCCGTCCTTGCGATGTAATCGTTCATCTTCATCCCGACCTTGTCGGGAGATCGTGGTGATTCCTGCCTCTTGTGCCGGCGGAGGCGAGCCCTCGGGCATCAGCATCAACACACATTGCCTTGTGTTTCCGGGGGAGCCTTGGCCTCTGAGCGTCCTATACCTAGAGCGACCCTTGTCGCAGATGTGGCTGCCGAAGGAAGCATGTACACATTGCGCGAGGAAATCGCCAACAGCATCACCCACGGGATCGGCCTGGGGCTCAGTATCGCGGCGCTCTCCATTCTCGTGACCTTCGCCGGGCTCTCCGGCGACGTCTGGCGGGTCGTCAGCTTCAGTGTTTACGGGGCCTCGTTGATTCTTCTCTATCTCGCCTCCACCTTCTACCACAGCTTTCAGGCTCCGCGGGTGAAGGCGGTCTTTCGGGTCCTGGACCATTCCGCAATCTTTCTGCTCATTGCCGGCACGTACACTCCCTTCACGCTCGTCAACATGCGGGGCGCCTTCGGGTGGACCCTTTTCGGCCTGATCTGGGGTCTGGCGCTCTTCGGCATTCTTCTGGAAGTCTTCTTCATCGACCGCCTCAAGGCGCTGTCCATGGCTACCTACATAGGCATGGGATGGCTGGTGGTCATCGCTCTCAAGCCCCTTCTGTCTGCGGTTTCCATGGGTGGAATGATCTGGCTCGGAATCGGCGGAATGACCTACACCCTGGGGGTGGTCTTCTACCTCTGGAAACGCATCCCCTTCAACCACGCGATCTGGCACCTCTTCGTCCTGGGAGGCAGTATCTCCCATTTTTTCTGCATTCTGTTCTACGTCCTGCCGGGGTAAAGGGAAAAGGTCTACTTGAAGAGCCTGCCGAAGACATTCGCCAGGGCGTCGATGAGATCGACCCGGACCTCGGAGGGAGATGACGAGAGAACGGTTCCAAGGGACTCGACGGATCCGGACGCGCGGTAGGCGTCCATGCGTTCCTGCCTCTTCTGCTCTTCCTCTCTTCGCTGCTCGACCCGTTCGTGGAGAAGCTGGCCCCCCGCCTTCTTCCAGCCCAGGAGTCGCCTGAGCTCCCCGTTTTCGAGCCAGACCCCGTGGTTTCTGCACTGATCCACGATGATGCCGCTCCGGTAGCCGAAGTTGGCCCGGTGCATGAACTGCCTGCAGACGGGGCACTTCCGGTAGACGATCTGGTCGCGCACCTCCACCTGCTCGCGCACGAGGGCGTCGATCTTCTGCCGGTTGACGGCGAAGACGTTCGAGACGCTCTTCTCCATCAGGGCCTCCAGTTCGCCGGGATCGAAAAACAGGCCGAGACATTTTTCGCACCGCTCGATGTAGAAGCGTCCCTCCAGCTCCAGATCCAGGCTGTGGAGCGGGATTTCGCAGTCCGGGCAGATGCGGCTCGAATCCGGCTCGTTCACCGTGAACTCGTGGATGCCCTTGAGGTCCACGTCGTTCTGGGAGCCGCAGTATGCGCACACCCCGCAGTGGGGGGGCAGGGGAGCGTAGCATGCATTGCATCTGGCCATCTGGAGGGTCCCTCCGGGAAGGCGATCCCTACATCCTGCCCAGGATCTCCTGCTTCTTCGCCGTGTATTCCTCTTCAGTGATCAGGCCCGTTTCGTGCATCTCTTTGAGCTGCCGCAGGGTGGTGAGGGGGTCCTGCGTCCCCGCGCCCGATGCCCCCGGCGACGCGGATCGGGTGGGGTCGGCCATAGCACCGGACATCATCTGTCCGAACCCCATGCCCGCGCCGACGCCCATACCGATGCCGGCGGCGCCGCCCTCGTTTCGGGCCGCCTCGCGCATCGCCTCGAGCTGCTGGATCTGGGCGTAGTTCAGCCCGGCCGCCTGCGCGGCCCTGGCCTCGGCCGACACATCGGCGATCCGGTTGATCCGGCCGATGGTGTCTTCGTCAAAGGCCGTACCTTCGATCCGGAAATCGGTGATCTCGAAGCCGAGCTTCTCGAACTCAGGAAAGAGCTTTCGCGCTATGTCCGAAGCGATCTCCTCCCGGTTCGCGTCGATTTCGGCGTAGGAGAATTTCGCCTCCGCCAGGTAATCGGACAGGGGCTGAATCAATCGGGTGTTCATGACCGCGCGGAAATCCTCCACCCAGTAGGAACTGCCCCCGCCGACCACGTTCACGAAAAACCCGTGCGCGTTGGTGATCCGAAAGCTGTAGTTTCCGTAGGACCGCAGCCCCACCGGGAAGTGGTACTTCGGGTCGTCGTACTTGATGAGGCTCGTGGTGCCCCACTTCTGGTCCAGGATCTTGGTCTTGCGGAAGAAGTAGATGCCGACCTTGTGTTCGCTCTGAAAGAACTGCATGAACTTCTTGACCGTGGTCCAGAAGGGGACGTTCTCCGTCTCGAGGTTGACGAGGCACTCCTCGGTGAGAACGGACTGCACCTTGCCCTCGTAGACGAAGATGCATCCCTGTCCCGGGTTCACGATCAGTTTGGAGGCGTTCTTGATCTCGTCGCCGTTGTCGGACCACTGGTGAAACAGGGCGTTCGTGCCCGGGTCGGTCCACTCGATGACGGACCGGAGCTGTCGTCGAATATTGTCAATCAGATTCATGGGTTCCTCCCCGGTTGCGAAGGGTTCCCCTTTCTCTTCGAACCGATTCGGCCATTTCTTTAGGAATACGGCGAAGGGGCCCGTGCAGGGGTGGACGATTGCGTTCGGATCTGTAAAGATGGCTGTCGGAACAACGGAGGGCGCATCATATGAACCGGCGCGAGTTTCTCAAGGCTGTGTCTCTGGCTTCGGCTGCAGTTCTGTTCCCGTCCGGACTGATCCGGGCGATGGAGGCCGTGCTTCTGCCCTCTTCGGGACACGAGGTCGGCCTCGCCGGCATTTCCCGGGGGGCGCAGGAAGCGGATCTGGCGCTGGCCGTGCGGCAGGCCGCGGAAGCGGCGACGGACTTCTCGTGGCTTTCGCCCGGGGACACGGTCCTGATCAAGCCGGTTGTGAACTCGGGCAATCCGTATCCGGCGACGACCCACCCGGCAGGGCTGAAGGCAATGATCTCGCTCCTCAGGGAGAAAGGGGCGGGCCGGGTCGTGGTGAGCGACATGTCGGGCATCGAGCATGTGAAGCTCTCGCCGGACAAGATGAAGGGCAGTTCGCGGGAACTCATGAAGTCCTGCGGCGTGGCGAGGGCCGCCGGGGAGGCGGGAGGCGAACTCTATCTTCCGGAGGAGGATGGATGGGACGCCTTCTTCGAAGACGGCCCGGTCTCGGGGGCCCACTGGAAGGCAGGACTCATGATGCCGAAGATCGTCCGCAAGGCGGACCACATCGTCCTGCTTCCCCGGTGCAGCCGGCATGTGCTGGCCGGTTCGACCCTGGGCATGAAGGCGGCGGTCGGATACTGGCGGACGGACACACGACTCGAGTACCATCACGACGCCGCGACGCTGCATGAGAAAACCGCCGAAGCGAACACCGTCACCAGTCTGCGGGAGAAGCAGCGCCTTACCCTGACCGTCGCGGACCAGGTGCAGGCCACATTCGGCCCGGACAAGGGGTTCGTGGTTGCGCCCGAAAGGGGCATCGTCTTCGCCTCCGAATCGCTCGTGGCCCACGACATGGTTTCCCTGGCCTGGCTTCTGGAGTCGAGGCGGGCCGTTCCGGACGACGAGAAGATCGGGCGGCGGGACCCCTACACGAGCCCGTGGATCGTCAACATGGGCAACAAGTGGGTCGTCAAGATGCTGGGGGGCTTCGGGCAGGCGATCGGGGCCGAGCGGCTCGAACGAAACGACCTGAATACGATCTGGGACGACCGGGTCCTGAAACGAGCCTTCGAGATCGAAGGAGGCATCCCGAGGCTCGATCTGGTCGAGGCGAACACCGCTCTTTCGTCCGAGCTCAAACGCAAGCTTGCGGCCATGACCACGAAGCCGGTCCCCAGCCCCGGAACGTGACCTCACGGTTGGGCGGCAGCCCCCGTCGCAGATGGGGCTTTTTCAACAGCCTCCTAAGCGCTCTTCAGGAAGGTACCTGGCGGAGGCTGTTCAAAAAGTCCCAGATGCAAGGCAGGCGAAATTCCGAGGAAGGAGGCGTACCACCTGTACGTCGACTGACGAGGGATGAAGCCGAACGCCGCAGATGGGGCTTTTTCAACAGCCTCCTAATACTACAGCGACACGTTAACGCCCAAAGATATAGCTTTCCCGATGTT
>CAYZMM010000092.1:0-7737 GCA_964479535.1 uncultured Thermodesulfobacteriota bacterium | reverse complement strand
AAAGAAAAGGGCCGCCTGAAAATACGTCACCGAATTTATGACCCAGAGTACTTAGGATTCCATCCCAGTACAGCCACGGAGGATTCCTGCGATGGCTGAAGACCTTCGTGGGCGACCGGATTGAGCCTGTCCGGCTTCGCAAACCCCGATTTGTGTGCCTTGCCTGTGGCAAAACCTTCAGCCTGAACCCACCCGAAGTCCTTCCGTATAAGCGATACTGCAGTTTCCTGATCGTTGTGTTCCTGTGGAGCTACCTGGCTTCGCCTGCGGGCGTGCATCGCTGTGTGCCGGGGGCGTTTTCCGAAGACGTCAGTGCAAGGACCGTGGGCCGTTTCATCAAGGCAGCGGGGCAGAGGGCGGAAACAACGCAGCAATTCATCCGGGAGGTGTTGATACGAAAAATGGAGCCCAGGCCTGTAGAGGATCTCTTCCCCGGAGGCCTGGACCCCCCGGAAAGCCTGCGTCGGAAACAACCAGGCGAGCCCGACACGGCCTGCACGCTCTGGCGGGCTCTTTACTTGCTCCGGCAAGGAGCACAAGAAGTACCGATCGATCCACGCGCCCTACTGGCCTGGGCAAATCAGACATGTCAATCAAAAAAGCAGCTGTTCCTGCTCTCCTAGAGAATGGTACCCGATACGTACGCCCGGGATCAAGCCGCCTGAGAATTTTTGAAAAACCCACAGAGTGTGTCGTCGTCAGCCCGAACCGTTGGTGTTAGCCTCCCTTTCCATCTCAAACCGGAAAGGAGGCTCGAGAACGATGGACGAAGAACACGTTCTGAAGAAGGCGCTTGTGCGCTATCAGATTATCAGTCCCTATCTTGTGCCGCAGACCCACCTCGCGGGCAGAAGTACAAGCTGATCGAGGAACTGGCATCCCGTAAATGGATGTTGGAGGAAGGCATCCTGGTGAGTCCGCAGCCGGAAACCATCCGGTACTGGATCCGCCAGTACCGGACCGGCGGGTTCGAGGCCTTGAAGGACAAGCCCCGCAAGGATGCCGGCAAGCCGCGCATCCTTGCCCAAGAGATCATTGCCGAAGCATGCCGCCTTAAGGAGGAAGTTTCCGAACGAAGCATCGATCGGATTATCAAGATCATGGAGTCGACGGGCAAAGCCCGTGAAGGGCTTCTGACCCGCAGCACCCTGCACCGGGCTCTGCAAGCCCGCGGGTTGAGCGGCCGCAAGCTCAAGCCCCCGGAGGACAAGGACCTGGACCGCTTCCAGGCCGATTATGCTAACGACCTGTGGCAGGCGGATATGCTCACCGGCCCCTGGCTACCGGATCCGGAGCGGCCGGGCAAGAATAGGCGAACCTACATGTACGCCTTCCTGGATGATGCCTCCCGGCTCGTCCTCTACGGCCGCTTCTTCTTCAAAGGGGATCTGCCTGCGCTGGAACTGGTCATGAAACGGAGCATCCAGCGCTTCGGCCGCCCCCGCAGGGTGTACTATGACAACGGTATGGTCTTCCGCTCGAGGAAAATGTCCCAGATCTGTGCTGCCCTGGGCATGCACCGGCAGGTATTTACCACCCCCTACCGGCCGCAGGGGCACGGCAAAATCGAGGCGTTCAACCGCCTGTGCCGATCACAGTTTATCGCAGAGCTGAAAGCCAGCCCGATCCGCACCCTGGACGAGTTGAATCTGGCTTTCATTGCTTGGCTCGACATTGAATACAACAGGAGATCGCACAGCGAGCTGGGGACCAGCCCTCACGAACGGTGGATGCGGGACGTCACCCGGGTCCAATACGTGGAGGAGGAAAAGCTCCGGAGAGCCTTTCTGTTCAACGTGGACCGCACCTCAGACAAGACCGGTGTGTTCAAGCTGCACGGACGCCGGTACCAGGTCGGATGGGAGTTGGCCAAGAAGAAGTTCCAGGTCCTCTACGATCCGGAGAAGCTGGAACACGTGGAGGTCTACCGGGACGGGAAATTTGTTCAGAAAGCCCAACCCCTTATCATCACTACCCACCGGACGCCTCGAAAACCCCCCTCATCCGGAGCAGGGATAACCCTGCCCGACAAACCCGTCACCGATTACCTCGGTCACCTGGTCCGGGAGTACCAGCGCCGGATGCCCGTCCCGGAGGCGGCCATTGGCGAGGATACCACCGACGCCTTTGTCGCTCTGTGCAAGAACACTCTGAGCGAACAGATCTTCGACGAAAGCGCCGTTAGGAACTTCTCGCACACCTATGGTCCCTTTGATCTGGTACGGACCGAACAGATCCTCTCGGACCTGCTTGAAGTCCACCCGGACAACCATCACATCCACTTCTACCTGGAATCGATTCGAAACGGAGGCTCCCCCTCATGAAAGAACCCACAAAAGAAGACAAAGTCCGGCTGCAATCCTACTTCGGCTTCTCCAAGGTCCCCTTTACCAAGTACATGTGGGCAAAGCACATGTTCCGATCCTCCACCCAGAGCGAGCTCCTCCGGGGCCTGAACCTGTTTCTTGACTATAAAGGCATCTGCCTGGTTGCCGGCCCCCCGGGGGTGGGTAAGTCCATCACGCTTCGCCGTCTTCGAGAAGATCTCGATGAGAATGCCTTCGAGGTCTTCTACTTCTTCAATGTTCGATCTTCTCCGCTGGGCTTCTTCCGATCGCTGGCCCGGACTCTGTCCATCCAGCCCGGGTTCCAGAAGGCCGATATCTTCGACGCCATCAACACCGAGCTGGGACGACATCAGGAACGGTGCGGCAGACACCCGATCCTGATCCTCGACGACTGTGATGGCTTGAGCGACGAACTCCTGGAAGACCTTCGCCGGCTTACCAACCACGCCATGGACTCCGAGGATCGCTTCTCTCTGGTTCTGGCCGGCACCCAGTTCTTTACGCACCGGATCCGGCAACCGCAGAACAAGACCCTGAAACAGAGGATCAACTACTCCTTTGCACTCAGGGGGTTCACTCTCAAGGAATCCACCGAGTACGTCCGCTTCCACCTGCAAAGAGCCGAAGGCCCACAGGATCTCTTCCACGACGGAGCTATCAAGCTGCTGTTTCAGCTCTCCCAGGGCTTCCCCAGGGTGATCAACCAGCTTGCCTCCCATGCCCTCATCCAGGCAGCCGTCAAAAAGAGAGATAGAATCGACGACAAGTTCCTCCGTCAACACGTCCTGAGCAATCCCATGTTCGAATCCACGGACGCTGCCGCGTAGATCGCCGCAGCCTTCGAAAACCAGAAATACAAACCTCTGTCAGCAGCGAAAAGGAGAAATGCAGTGGACACACATCAGGAACCGAAAATCGCGTGGCTCGCATGGCTTCTACTCGATGAAGTCCAGAACCTCCTCTGGAACCGCTACGAACAAGAGTTCCTCCACCTCATCGCTCGGGAGCAAGAACAGAACCATCTCCGGTTCATCCTCGATCAGGAGTCATCCAACGGGTGACCCCTCGCTCCTCTTACCGTCGCCAGCCCGGAGATACAACAAAGGCCGGGGTGCATTGCCCCGGCCTCACTGCCTCGTCGTCCCACACTCTTTCCCCTGTTCATCGGATACCAGTCCCACCTCCTATCCCACCCCCATCACCGGTGGTACAGTCCGGGACCGAAATGGGGATCTAACTCGGGCTGAGAAACGAGTTTTCGAGAGAGATAGTACCCTGAAGACACCTACCCGATTATAGAGGTGCCCGCAGTCGAAGATCTTCTTGTAGACCATCGCGGGATTGCCGACAGCTTTCATCGCGATCCATACGGCCTTGCCAACCCCTTCCGGCTCACGGTGCATCGGCCCACGTCGAGACAGACCTCCTCATCATTGGCGAGTTCCACGATCTTTCGGAAGATCTTGTGAGCATATGCGAAAGAAATCCAGTTGTTGTGGACCTCGAAGTATTCCCGGTCCATTCCGGTCTCGGAAAGAAACCTGTCCAGTGCTTCTTCACCGAACCGCTCCTCGAGATAGTTGAGGGGCGTTTTCATGGCAATTCCGGACAGATCCGGTTTCTTGTTTGCCTCTGCGAATCCGGTCGGCGGTTCTGCCATCATTCTGCTCATTCTCTGGGGCAGGGACTTTTATCCGGTGACAACAGCGCGAATCCGATACGACATATCCATGTAAGGATCGACCACCCAACCAGCTTTCTTTAAAGATGATTCACGGTTGAGTGGCTTCACTTGGAGTACTCCATAAAGAAAAGGAGGTTAAGTGACGATAGAAGGAAGAGAGAAGAGGCCGGAGAGAGGCAGGGTGCCCGTTCGACTCGGATCTGCCTGAAGCCGAGTCTGCCCTCCCACTGGAGAATCTGCATGGACGATACAGCGGAGCGGCTGGATTACAAAAGGTATCCGATTCTCTACATCGATGACGAGGTGGAGAACCTGGAGGCCTTTCAGGACGAGTTCGAGGACGACTTCACCATCCACACGGCCGCTACCGGCGAGGAGGGCCTCCATCTCCTGACCCGTGAGCCCATTGCCCTGGTTCTGGCGGACCAGAGGATGCCGGTCATGAGCGGCGTCGAGGTGCTGGAGCGGGCGCAGCAGATCGACCCTCGCATCCTGCGGATCCTGATCACCGCCTATGCGGACATCGAAGTCGTCATCGACAGCATCAACAAGGGAAACGTCTACCGCTACTTCAAGAAGCCCTGGGAACACGAGGACATTCGGACCGGGGTCATGCGCGGGATCGAGCACTACCACAGCGCCAGAGAGAGGGAGCGGCTGCAGGCGGAGAAGATCGAGAACATGAAAAAGATGGTCCGCTCGAACCGCCTCGCCGCGGTTGGGACCATGGTTTCCGGGCTGGTGCACGAGATCCGGAATCCCATGGTGGCCATTCAGTCCTTCCTGCAGCTCATGCCCCGCAAGATGGAAGACAGAGAGTTCCTCAAGCGCTACGTCCGGATCGCCCAGGGCGAAGCGGACCGGATCGAGAGGCTGCTGGAGAACATGCTCTCCTTTGCACGGCCGGCCCGACCGGTTCTTCGGGTCTGCGACATGAACGAGCTGGTGGACCGGACCCTGCAGCTCCTGGAGTTCCAGGCGAGGAGAACGAGTATACGGCTCACCTTTCAGAAAGAACCCTCTCTGCCCATGGCCTTTATGGACCCGAACCAGATGACCCAGGTCCTCCAGAATCTAGGGATGAATGCCCTCCAGGCGATGGAGCGTTCGGGGGAGCTCACCTTTCGGACGTACCTGGCGAAGGACCGACCGGATGGGCCGCGTGCGGCCCTCGAGATTCGGGACACGGGGCCCGGGATTCGGGCCGAGCATCTGGACAAGGTCTTCGATCCCTTCTTCACGACCAAGGACGAGGGCACCGGCCTCGGGTTGTCGATCGCCTACCAGATCGTGAACGAGCACGGGGGCACGCTCCAGGCCGCGAGTGTGCCCGGAGAGGGAACGACCTTTACCATCACCTTGCCCCTGGCCGAGGCGCAGCACGGGGAGCGGAGCGATTGCGACCGTGGCGGGCAGAAGGGCTGTAGGACGGTTTGACCTGCTCGCCTCGCCGGCTCGGCGAACAAGCCGGAGCGAGTCGACCCCTCAGTGGACGGTCTTGTGAGGCGGCTCCTTGCGCAGGAAGAAGAGGCTCTCTTTGATCGAGGGGTTGGACAGGAACTGATCCTGGCAACCCTTGCAGAGAACCAGGTGAGCCTCCTGGAAGCACTCCTCCTCCATTTCTACATCCCCCTCCTCCCAGCAGCAGATTCCTGAGAGGCATTCTTCCATGCAGGCGCCGTCCTCCGGGCAAGGGTCTTCCCAGAGAAAATCCTCGTCCTGGTCGGGGAAGATGCGGATGGTGATCCCGCATCTCTTCTCTCCGGGGTAAATGGGCGTATTGCAGAAATGGCATTTACTGATTTGCATCTCATGCCTCGCAGCCGTTTGACGATTCGGCAAGGATAGTTGCTGGGCTGACTGGCATTCACCTTAATCAAATCAGGGACCAAAGTCAATCCGGCCCGCAGCCATGGGCAATGAGTGGAGGGAGGTCGAAGCCGGGCACGGTGAATGGCGCTTGGAGCGAGCCCGAAGACCGTATCCTAGATCAGGGGGAAGGGAAAGCACCTTCCGGCAGAACCCCGGCTCGGATCTTCGACAGATCCTGCATGACCGGCGCATCCTTCCGAAGCCTCCGCAGTCGCTTCGAGGCTTGCCGCTTTCCTCCACAGGCCTTCCGCCTTGTCCTGCTGATGCAGGCCATGGAGACAGTCGCCGAGGGCTCGATAGATCCGGCTCGACCCGGGACGTTTCCGGAGCGCACGGGAGTAGTGAACAGACGCGCGCCCCAGGCGCCCGCTGGCCTGGTAAGCCGTTCCCAGGCAATAATCCACGCGGTAGTCCTCCGAACCCCGCTGGATCAGGTCTTCCCAGAGCTCGATTGCGCCCGTTATGTCCTGCTGCTCGACGAGACACAACCCGATGCCGATCTTGCAGGGCACTTCAGCGAAGCCCGTCCTCAGGGCCTCCTCGTAGTGGGGGATCGCTTCTGCATATCGTGCGGACAGCCGCCGGGCCTCCGCGATCTGGAAACGGATCCGGGGGTGCGAACCGCCGCTCTCGAGCAGGGCTTCCAGCATGTCTCCCGCCTTGTCATAGTCTCTTTCCTGGGCGAAGGTTTGCCAGAAGCCGTCCAGGGCTTCCCTGGATTCGGGGCCCTGCCGCAGCACGCCGTAGAAGAGGTTCCGTGCCTGAGAGATCCGATTCCCCTCGAGGTACTCCTTGCCCAGGGATGCGTGATAGGCGGGATCCAGTTTGACCTGGAAATCGGCCGCGATCAGCCCCGAAAGGACCGTGAGCAGAAGGGTGGAAAACGTCACGAGCACGTATTTGGAAAACAGGTTCTCCCGAATCCTAGGAAGCAGGGTGTATCGGATCTTCGGGATCAGGTCTTTCCGGATCCGTTCCATCTGCTCCTTGCTCATTCCGGCAGCCATTCCCTTCCGGATCTTCGAGAGGGACGCTTTGCCCACATGGCTCATATACGGGAGAAGGTCCTCTTTGAGGCGCGGGAGCAGGTCGTCCGGGAAAGCACGAAGGGAGAGCTTCGGACGGACCCGCCGGGCAGGGCGCCTTGCTCCCGCGCTCTCCTGCGCCGGGGGGGGCTGGTCCGGGGACGGCGGCGCCTTGCAGATTCGGGTCAGAATGGCTCTCTTACGGCTCGCTTCCATGATCCGACCGGACGATTCGAGGGCCTGGATCTGCTTCTCGTAACCCTCCAGGACCCTCCGTCTGGCAGGGCCGTCCTTTTTCAGGGAAGCCTGAATCTTCCCCAGGTAGGTGTTCGCCTCGGCATGGGTCTCTTCCATCGCGAGAACGGACTCGAAACATTCGAGCGCCTGGACGTGGTCCTGGGACTCGAAGGCGATGATGCCCCGCGAAATCCACAGGAAGACCAGCTCATAGGTCCCCTCGCGAACCTTCCCGCAAACCTCCTCGTGCTGCAGGGACATCTTCTCCTCGAGGGAGGAAGCGGGCATGCCATCCGGCACGTCGAAACGGTCCGTGGCGACGATCTTCCCATTGCGATACACGTGTGTCTCGATCGACCTGTCCGGGTTGTTCAGTTCCTGGGTCTGAACATCGTAGACTGCGTCCTGAACGGTCTCTCGGCTGTTGTATCCGATCATGGCTCTCCATCCGGTTCGGGAGAGGTCGCTTCGACTCCCTGAAAACGGGCGAAACAACTTGTGGACTCCGGGTTCGGAAACCACGTTCCGGTGATTTCTGCAAGTTCAATGCCAGTTTATCTGCCCTCTTTAG
>CAYZMM010000091.1:0-7792 GCA_964479535.1 uncultured Thermodesulfobacteriota bacterium | reverse complement strand
GCCCGGTGAAGGGCTTCTGGAGAAAATGGATCCCCTCTTCCAGGATCCCGCGGTGGGCGATGATTTCATCCGTGTACCCGGACATGTAGAGGACCTTGGTCTCCGGACGATCCGCGGAGACCCGTTCGAAGAGTTCTTTCCCGTTCATGTCGGGCATGACCACGTCGGTCAGGAGGAGGTCGATCCGGCCGGAATGGTCTGCGAGCAGGGCCAGCGCCTCCGCTCCGGTCCGTGCGGCAAGGACCGTGAAACCCATCCCGCCCAGAAGACGGAGTGTGAGCTTCCTCACGTGCTCGTCGTCCTCGGCGAGCAGGATCGTGCCCGAACCGGGCAAGATCGGCGGGGACATTCCACGACCAGTCGCCGATCTTCCCGATCTTTTGCGCCCGCTTGAGACGCTCCTCGCTGGCCCGCAGGGCCTCCTCGGCCAATTCCCTTTCGGTGATCTCCTGGGCGCACACCAGAACCCGCTGGCTGTGGCCGATTTCCAGGTAGGCCGTGTGCACAGCCATACACCGGATTACGGGCGAACCGCCTCCGGGAAACATAAGCCATGCCTTTGTCTCGGGCTGGCTGGTTCGCTTCTCGAAGGTCTCGAGCACGATCTGCTGGACCCGGCATTCGGCGCAGGCAGGTCCGAATCCGCACCCCTGCGGGTCCTCCAGGTGGTGCAGGCAGCGCAGGGCCTCGCCCCCGAGCAAGCCGACCATCTCGGCCGCCGGCCGCTGCGCGAAGGCGGCCGCGTGGCCGTTGGCCTTTTGGACGCGCCGGTCCCGGTCCACCAGCATCATGGCAACGGGCGCATGCTCGTGGATGGTCGTCAGCTCCGTCAGCGCACCCCTGAGCTCTTCCTCCTGCCGCCTTTGATCGGTGATGTCGTCCAGGGACATTACGGCAAACCTGTTTCCGTCCAGCGTGATGGCGCGGACCTTGTATCTGATCCATTTCTGCGGAGGCCCGCTGTCGCGCTGCACCTGCGTTTCACCCTCTTCGGCGGCGTTCGTCTGTCCCTCAAGGGCGGATCGAATGGCCGCAAGGAGAGGGCACGAAGGGCAGTCTTCTGAGTGGCCGCACCCTCCCGGAGCTTTGTGCCGGTTCGCACAGGCAAGCAAATCCCCGCACGCGAGCCCACGGAGATCCCGGAGGGGTCTGCCGAACAGGGGCTCGACCAGTCGGTTGGCAAGGACGACCCGGGCATCGCTGTCGAAGACCACGATCCCAAGGGGGGTGCCGTCGATAACGGTTCTGAGCATGGATGTCTCGTCACCACGCAGTTCGCTATACAGGTCTTCTTCCGTCATGGTTCGCACTCCATGAAGGGGGGGCCTTCGAGTATGCGCCTCGCGCAAGCCGGGCCGACTCCTCGGCCGAGAGTCGAAGCCAGTCTATAACACTGTCATGGAGATGCAAAGAGGTTTTTTTCAGCCATCGGCTCGGGACCGGGCCTTTCCGCATCGCAGACCACTCGCCGGAGGCTGCGGAGAAAGGGCGTTCAGGGGAACCGAGCTTGTGGACCGAAAGAAGAAGCCGAAGCCCGATCAGCGGACACCCCGGATCGCTTGAATGGCCTCCAGCAGATCCCGGTGTTTGAGCGGCTTTGCCAGGACTCGCTGGGCTCCGAGCATTTCCGCGTAAGGAAGCAGATCCTGTCCGACCGTCTTGCCTCCGCCGGAAATCGCGAGGATTCCCGCTTCAGGGGAAAGATTGCGAATCTCGCGTATCGTCTCCAGGCCGTCCTTTTCCGGCATGAAGAGATCGGTAATGACCACGTCGACGTGTTCGTCTGCAAATACCCGGAGAGCCTCCCGGCCGTTCGAGGCCTCCAGTACCCGATAGCCGTCCTTCTCGAGCATCCTGCGCAGCATTCTTCTGAGCGGAGGCTCGTCGTCGACCACCAGGATCGTCTCCACGCTCCTGCCGCCGGCAGATGTGTTTTGAGCCGGGGCCACCGGATCGCCCTGCCCCTTGCCGTCCGATTCCGGGAGCCAGATCGTAAAGGTGCTCCCCTTTCCCGGTTCGCTGGCGACCCGCACGGTTCCTCCGGCCTCTTGCACGGTTCCGTAAACGACCGCCAGCCCCAGGCCCGACCCCTCCCCAGTCCGCCGAGTCGTGAAAAAGGGGTCGAAGACGCGGGCCAAGACCCCCTCTTCCATCCCCTCCCCGGTGTCCTGAACGGTCAGTTTCAGATATCGACCCGCAGGCGGGCTGTCGGGGCGGGAGGCGGCCTCCGCGTCAACGGTCTCCCGGGTGAGCGCGACATCCAGAATCCCCCCCCTCTCCCGCATCGCCTGTTGGGCATTCCTGCAGAGGTGTACCAACATCTGATGCATCTCGACGACATTGCCCAGGACGGTCGCGTTCTCCGCCCCGAGTCGCTCCCGCAAGGATATCGTTCCAGGCAGGTTGGTCCGCACGTGCTTGAGCGTTCCCTTGAAAACACCCTGCAGATCGAGGGAGGCCCGCTCGCATTCGCCCTGCCGGCTGAAGGTGAGAATCTGCTGCACGAGATTCTTCGCCCGTTTCGATGCCTCCAGGACTTCTTGAAGGGCCTCGCTCTGCCCGCCGCTCGGGGTCGCCTCCTGCAGTGCCAATTCCGAGAACCCCTGGATCACGGCAAGAATGTTGTTGAAATCGTGAGCGATCCCCCCGGCCAGGGTACCGATGGCCTCCATCTTCTCGGCCTGCTTCAACCGGGCCTGGAGCTCGGCCGCCTCTTCTCGAGCCTTCTTTCGGTCCGTAATGTCCACGATCAGCCCTCGAAGCCCCACCGTTTCTCCGTCGCGTATGATCGCCTGAGACCGCACGAGGATCGGAAACCTGCTGCCGTCCTTCCGGACCCCCATGTACTCCGTCTGTTGGGACGCCCCGCCTTCCAGCCGGCTCTGCATGTTCGCACGCGCCCCGGGTACGTCTTCGGGCGCGATCAGGCTCAAAGCAGAGAAACCGGCCGCCAGGTCCCGCGGGCTGTAGCCGGTCACCTGGTAGGCGTTGTCGTTGACGAAGGTGAGGACCCCTTCCGAGTCCGTTTCAAAGACGATTTCGGGAAGCAGGGCCGACAGCTCCCGGAACCGCTCTTCGCTCTTCTTCAGGCGGATCAGTGTTCGCTTCTGCTCCGAGACGTCCCGGATGATGCCCAGTACATGGGGGCCCTCCCCCAGGTCCATGGGCGAGAGGACCACCTCGGAATCGAAAGGGTCTCCGCTCAAACGGCGATGCCGCCATTCGATGCTCTGCGAACGTCCTTCCGACAGTGCGGCCAGGATGCGCCGCCTTCTTTCCGGGAGCCGGGCGCTGGCGTCCCTGTCGAGCGCGTCGAAGGCCTCGGATCTCTTTCCCACGATGTCTTCACGGCGGCCGCCGAACATGCGGACCGCCGCGTCGTTGCAGGCCTTTACCTGGAGGTCGCCTTCCCCGGCCCGACAGAGGAGGATCGCGTCCCCGGCGTCCTCGAAAAGTGCTCTATACTTTCTTTCGCTGTCTGCAAGTTCTTGTTCGAACCTCCTCCTTTTCAGGACTTCCGCTGCCAGGCTTGCCCGCTCTGTTTCCGCAGCCCTCCGGTGCCGCTCCCGGATGCACTCGAAGGCATAGGCCGTTACGGAAAGGACCAGGAAGGTGGCCATGAACCGAAGGACGAACCCCGCGGGCGGGGGGGTCGTCCCCAGCAGAGGGAACGGTGCGAGAAGGAAGGGAATCCAGAGCCCCGGGATGCCTGCGACCCAGACAAGCCCTTCCCTCTTTCCCGAAGTGAAGAACGCGAAGACGGGCAGGAGGAGAAGAAAGAGCAAGCGGTCCGTGTTCCCGAACCTCACGGCGAGGAGGACGAGATAGAGCGAGAAGCCCCCGAGGAGGCCCAGGCAGAGGCGAACCGCCCCTTTTCCAAGCCGGCTGGTTGCCAGGAGGAACAGGATTCCCAGCATTCCCGCCCCTGTAAAGGCGAGGATCGCCGCCCGCAGCACCTCCCCCTGCAGGAAGTGTAGGCATGCAAAGCCCAGGAGAAAGGGGGAGCCAAGGGCGAGGATGACCCCGCAGAAGAGCTTCCTTGGCCCCTCTTCGGAATCGCGTGCAGGATTCCGGAGAAGGGAGGTGATACGATTCCAAAGGGGTACCGACGTTTTCACAGGATGCCGACCTCCGGGGTGGTGTGGTGAGACCGAAGGGTGAACCTAGATGTTGCAAAAGAATTCGGCGAAAAGCGCCTTTGGCTCGCTGGATAGCACATCATCTGCGACCGTCTCGCATTTTCAGGACCTCACCGTATGTGCAATACGGCTCGGCCCTTCAAATGCTCCGTCCGGCCGCATCTGACGCACTCTCCAGCGTTTTCCCTCGAATTCTTTTGCAACATCTAGGTGAAGAGTCCCTCGTCCTCGAGCGGGAGGGCCCGTCGTTCCGTCCTACAGGTCATACATCGGCTCACAGGCGAGGAGATCTTTAGCGCGAAGAGAATACGGGATCTCACTCCCGGGAGGTGGAGACCCGGAGCCGCGTCACTCGAGGTCCCACGTGCCGACCACGCTCTCAAAATCCTCCCTGATCTTCTCGAGCACTGCCGCTGTCTCCTCGAAATCTCCGTCCATGCAGCTCATGAATCTCGGTCGAAGACGGTGCCCGATCCGAATCGTCTCTTCCTGCCCGTCGGGCAGGATCAGGATGATCGCGGCAGAATCGAGCAGATCCTCCATCGAGAGGAGTTGCCACAGCTCATTTCTCGTAGCGGCGAACAGGACCGCTATGATGGATTCGTCGGCGGGTTGCCGCAGCCGGAATGCAAGGGCATCCATGGACCGGTACGTTTGCATGTCGACCTTTTCATGCCGCGCAGACGGGATGAAGCAATCTGTATACCATTCTGCCGAGATCCCTGTTTTCCCGAGAATCGGCCCAATCTCGAAGGCATTCCCACTAGCAGAAAGGCCGTCCTGGAGCAAACCAAACCCGGAGGGCAGCGCTGAAGGAACTACGGGCGGAAGAGGCTGCACGGAGAAGCGGGTGCAATCAACGATTCTGTCTCGTATGGCGAGACACTTTCTAGCTTCCCAAGATCTCGTCTCGTCGGAGAGGAGAATCACCCGGGGCGGATACCTGCGCCCTGCCCATTCCGGACAGGCCGTGTCTTCTCAGAAGAGCGTAGAGCCTGGCCCGGGAGAGGCCCGAGATTGTTTGCGCTTCTTCCATGCATCCTTGACATGCCGGGTCCCGTTCGCTACGGCCGAGACCTCCGTCTTCACGTCGAGTTTCGCAGAGACACGGGGGATCTGGTTTTCGAGGTCCGCGACCACGACACGGGCGAAACGATTTGCCAGTTTCCGCCCGAGGCCCTGATCGATGCCGGCCAGAAGCTGGAAGACCTCCGGGGCACCCTCGTAAACGAACGGGCCTGACCGGGCGATTCGTCCAGGAGGGCGCGTGCTCTCCGCTCCGACCCTTCCGTCCGTCTCCGGGCAAGGCCCTTCCTCCAGCAGAAGTTCAAGTAACCTTTTCGGCAAGCTCACGCCGTGAATCTAGAACCACCCCCAGCACATGCCCATCTCACAGAAATGGGAGCAGCAATCAAAGTCGTCTTCGCACATCTCCCCCTCCCCGGCGCATTCGTTCTGGCAGGTCGCGGAGCACCCGTCCCCGCTCACCGTGTTTCCGTCGTCGCACTGCTCGCCCTCGTCGTAGTCCACGAAGTTGTTCCCGCAGACGCCCTCGGACAGGCACGCCGCGTCACAACCGTCCCCGTCCGACGTGTTTCCGTCGTCGCACTCCTCGTCGCCGTAGACGATGTCGTCCCCGCACGCGTTCGGGCCGGTCAGAACGGTCACGGGCGTCCTGGAAGACGTGGTGGTCCCGTTGCCGAGCTGCCCTGAAGAACCGCTGCCCCAGCACTGGACCGTGCGGTCGGACAGGACCGCGCAGGCGTGGGATACTCCTGCATCCACCTGCACCGCGTCCGAGATACCCGACACGGTCACAGGTGTCGTGGAGTTCGTTGTGGTCCCGTTGCCGAGCTGGCCCCAGGCATTCCCGCCCCAGCATTTCACCGTGCCGTCCGAAAGGAGGGCACAGGAATAGGATCCTCCCAGGGAGACTCCCACGGCGCTCGAGATGCCCGACACGGTGACGGGTGTGGTGGCGTTCGTTGTGGTCCCGTTGCCGAGCTGGCCGGAGTAATTATAGCCCCAGCAGGATATGCCACCACCGGTGAGAATGGCGCAGGTGTGACCCATGTAGCCACCGTCCACGGCGGTGGCCCCGGAGAGCCCGGAGACGGTCACGGGTGTGGTTGCCTCTGTTGTGGTGCCGTTGCCGAGCTGGCCGAAGTCATTCTCGCCCCAGCACTTCACCACGCCCCCGCTCACCACGGCGCAGGCGTGCCAGGCGCCGGCACCGATGGCCGTGGCGTCCGATATCCCGGAGACCGCCACGGGCGTGCTGGAACCCGTGGTGGTCCCGTTGCCGAGCTGGCCGTCATAGCCGCCGCCCCAGGCACGGATTTCCCCGCTGTCGAGAAGGGCATAGGTGGAATAGTCGGCCGAGGCGACCTGGGCCACCCCGGACGAAAGGGAGGAGACGGCCACCGGCGTGTTGGAGCTCGTGGTGGTCCCGTTGCCGAGCTGTCCGGAGCCGTTGGCGCCCCAGCATTTCACGCCGCCGCTCCCGAGAAGGGCGCAGTGATGCCTTCCATTGGCATACTCCGAAGAGGTCAGGGAGGTGACGCCGCTCAAGCCCGCCACGTCCTCCGGCAATCTGGAGCTGTAGTTCGTACCGTCGCCTAGCTGCCCGTAGCCGTTGGCGCCCCAGCATTTCGCCCCGCCTTCGTAGACCGCACTACACGTAGAGTACTCCCCCGCGGAGACCATGTCCGTCAGGAGGTTCTCCGGCCCGCTCGCGTCCTCGATGGTCACGGCGTAGTCCTCCACCTCCCCGTGGTCCGCGAAGCCGGAGGGGCCCAAGGGGTCCTCGGAGGTGGAGACCCGGAACCGCGCGAAGGTCTCTCCGGTGGCCGCATCTCCGGGCACCTGAACGCTCTTCACGTTCTCGCCCGCGTCCACGGCCCGGTCCTCTCCGCTGAGGAGCCGTTCATCAGGCTCCTCGAACTCGCCGTCGCCGTCGTAGTCGATCCACGCGTCCACGTAGGCGGGTGCGGACGCCGTGATGGTCAACTCGACCTCTTCGCCCGCGGTCAGACCTGCCTCCAGGCCTGCTACGCCGTCCTCGTCACCGTCCGGAGCGCATCCCCCGTCGCTGTCGTCGCTGTCCGCACTGCCGCCGGGCTGGCCGTCCGGCTCCTCGTCCACGCAGGCACCCAGATAGATGTTGGCCGGAGAGGCGTACTGGACCAGGTGGTGGGCCCCCTCGGGCAGGAGCGTCGCGTAGCTCGTGTCCGGCGCGTCGCCGAAGTCGCACAGGGGCTCGGGCGGCGGCTCGTCCCCGCTCACGCAGGACCCATCGCTGCAGGTGTCACCCGTGAGGCAGGGATTTCCGTCTTCGCAGGCGGTACCGTCGTCCATGGCGTCGTACAGGCACCCGGACTCCGCATCACAGGTGTCGGTGGTGCAGTCGTTCTCGTCGTCGCACGCCACATGGTTGGGGCTGTTCGAGCAGCCCGTATCCACGTCACACGTGTCATCCGTGCAATCCATGCCGTCGCTGCACACGCTGTCGTTCGCCGCGTGATCGCAGCTGTCCGTCTCCTCGTTGCACGCATCGTCCGTGCAGGCCACGGCGTCGTCGCAGTCCGGGGCGGTGCCATCCTGGCAGCCTTCGGTCTCGTTACACGTCTCGGCACCGTTGCACCACGCACCGT
>CAYZMM010000090.1:0-7969 GCA_964479535.1 uncultured Thermodesulfobacteriota bacterium | reverse complement strand
CGCAATTCCGGTTGCTTAAGCTCGAAAACCGTGGCAAGATTCAGGGGAACTTCGGCCTAGAAACTGCAGGAGGCCTGCCGCTGCGACCGGCCTCCTGCAGTTGCCATCACGTCTTCTGATTGGATCCCTTCGCGGCAGGTTCGGTTCCCGGCCTGCGATCGGCCGTGACGGAGAGGAGGGGTGCACACCCTGTCTTGCACCCTTGTCTCATAAACCTATTATTCCGATTGCTGCCGGTCTGTTGCTTGAAGGCTCGCGTTTGCACAACGGGGGGTAGACCGCACGGGCCTGCATGCCGGTGCGGTCGGACGGGCGTGCGGCACTGAGCCGCTCGTAGCAGAAGGCTTCGTGCAATATGGGTCCTGCTATGGCCCATAAGCACCGCCGCGTGCGCAGCGGAACCCGATGGCGTAGGACACCATGGCAGGGCCGGCGGCCCCGGACAGCCCCACCTCCATGAAGGTGATATCGTCGTACCAGGACCCTCCGCGAAGAATCTTGGCGAACCCGGCCGGGGGGCCCGGCGGATCGTTCACCGGGCTCTCCGTGTAGTAGTCTTCGTCGTACCAGTCTCTCACCCATTCCCAGACATTGCCCGCCACATCGTGGAGTCCGTACCCGTTGGCCCCGTAGTAACCGGCCTCGCTGGTATCGTTGTCCCATGGATCGCCCGAGTCGAAGTAGTTCGCGTCCGAACCGCTGATCGTGTTCCCCCACGGATACCGCTGTCCTGCAAGCCCTCCGCGGGCGGCGTACTCCCACTCCGCATTCGTCGGGAGCCGCTTGTCCAACCATGCGCAATAGCCTGCAGCCTGGTAATGGTCCACCTGGATCACCGGGAACTCGTCGAAGACGGGATTCCCGTAGTAGGATGACCGTCCGGAGCTCATGAACGAGGCCGGGGGATCACAGGCACCCGCCTCCACGCATTCGGCGTAATCCACGTTCGTGACCTCGTGCATGTCCATCTCGAAGGCCGAAATGCATACCTGGTGAACCGGGAATTCACCGGGAAAATGATCTCCGAAAGGATCGCCCATCTCGTAGCAGCCCTCCGGGATCGACACCATGTCCGGCGCACAGTCATGGAGCACCGTGACGCCGGCGCTCTGCATCTCCGGGATGAAGACCGTGCAGGACCCGGCGCTGAGGGAATTGCCCCGGAGGTCCACCGTATCGCCGGTTTCGATGCCCGGGTTGTCGGCCAGCGGATACACGTAGTTGAGCTGATTCTCCGAAAGGTCGAGATTCCCGAGGGAGGTGACGACAGCCAGGGGGGTGACGTCGCCGACAAAGTTCTCTGCAAGGGCAAGATCCACCACATTCGGCAGGGCCGCCAGAGGCCCCAGGTCGCTGACCTCGTTTTCGGAGAGTTCGAGTTCAACCAGATTCACCAGGCCCGATAGGGGCAGCAGGTTGGTGATCTGGTTGCCGGACAGGTCGAGGGCGTACAGTGCGGTCATCCCCGCCAACGGGGAGAGGTCGCTGATCTGGTTGTCGTTGAGATAGAGCCACTGCAGGCCGGTCACCCCGGCCAGTGGGCTCAGGTCGAGGATCTGGTTCTCTCCAGCCGTCAGCTGCCACATGAAGAGGCTGCCCGAAAGAGGGCTCAGATCGCTGATCTGATTGTCGTGCACGTCGAGCTCGAACAGGAAGATCAGATCGTCCAGCGCACCGATGTCATCGATCTGGTTGGACGAAAGATCCAGCTTGAGAAGGGAGGTCAGGCCGGCCAGGGGATCGACATCATGGATCTGGTTGCCCCTGAGAAAGAGCCATCTCAGGCCGGCGAGCCCGGCCAGGGGATCGAGGTCGGAAATCTGGTTGTCGTCGAGATAGAGCCATGCCAGGTTCGAGAGGCCCGAAAGGGGGCTGATGTCCGCGACCTGGTTTCCATTCAGGTGAAGCTCGTGCAGGAGGGAAAGGCCGGCCAGGGGGCCGATGTCGTCGATCAGGTTCTCTTGAAGGTGCAGCTCGCGCATGGAGACGAGCCCGGCCAGGGGACTCAGGTCGTCGATCTCGTTGCCGACGAGTTCGAGCACGGCCAGGTCCGTCAATGCGGCGAGTGGGCTCAGGTCGCTGATCTGATTGTCGGTGAGGATGAGCCACTTCAGGCCTGCCAAGCCGGCCAGCGGACTCAGGTCACTGATCTGGTTGTCTCTGAGGGAAAGCGTTTCGAGACTCGTGAGAAGAGCCAGAGAACTCAGGTCACTGAGCTGGTTGCCACTTGCGTCCAGGGTCGTGAGATAACTGAGGCCCGACAGGGGGCTGAGATCTGTGATCAGGTTGTCGCCGAGATTCAGGTGACTCACATGCTTGCAGTACTGCAGGCCGGTGAGGTCCGAAATGCCTCGCGAACTCAGGTCGAGCTCGGAGCGGCCCACCAGGTCGAAGGCGCAGATGTCTCCGTCGAACTTGCCGATCCACTGCCGGATCGCGCTGTTGAGAGCCGGATCCGGAAACACCACCACGATGTCGCAGGGCGGGGGCCAATCGTCCTGACCCATGAGAAACATCCCGGACAAGAGAATGACTCCGAACCAGACCAGAATGCGTTTCCCTTCGAACATGGGCCCCCCTAATGGTCCTCGAGTTGAAAGAGAAAATGCATGGTACAACGTCAGTATACGTGCATACTGGTGTTATGTCAATTTAAATAAGATTAGAGTATTGAGAGGCGTCGCATCAGAGCGCAACCGCGAATCCGGGTCCGTCAACGAACCTCTAAGCCTCTATTCGGCGATCCCCCACACATGTTCCTCTTCCAATTCGCCCCCTTATCCGGGTCGGACCAGAAAAACAAGGCTTCTAAGGCGATTTCCGGCCCTCCTCAGCGGCTTTTTCTCCGTCTGCCCCGGAGCTTGGCGTGGTCCGACCCGGGAAGGGGGCGAATTGGCCCGAGGTGCTCTTTCTGCGGTGGATTGAAGCGCATCAACATTCGTTACGATGCTTTCACCGCCCTGAAAGAGTCCGTCCGTAGGCACGGACCCAAAACTACATCCAAGACAGTGTCCCCTTGCGGCGAGGCGTCGGCCAACGAAAAAAAGCCCCTGCAACTCGACGGAGCTACAAGGGCTTTCCCATGACTGGTGCCGAAGAGGGGACTTGATCCACAGGTCCTATCCGGTTGATTTCATTCAATTCACATTTCCGTGGGTGCCGTTTTTCCGATCCCGTTCGGCACCCTATACGCACCCATTTTGTACCCGAAACGTACGGGTGCTCCTAATCGACCTTCCCCTTGTGGCGATATGTGCCCTTCATGTACGCACGCATCTCCTGATTGTACCGAGCCCGTTTCCGGGTGCCGGCCTCGCCCCTCCTCTTCCGGGATAGGGCAATCGATGTACACTTTGCATTGCAGAATACTTTCGGCTTCCTACTCAGACGAAGAAAGAGATTCCCGCATTCCTGGCATCGGTCGATAGCATTGTGAGGCAGGTCCGCCGGCAGATCCCTGAGTGCCGAGGCGAGGGACCACTTCGCGGCCGGGATCCAGACGCGCTTGACCTTCGATCCCGATCCCTTGCCGGGAACCTGGACCGGCATTTCGAAGGAAGCACAGTGGCTCTCGTTCGGTTTGAGCATCTTCCTGAACTGGAGGCTGACCGCGTACATTCCTACTTCAACCGGGGCGCCGGACAGAACGGTATCAAGGAACTCCGCAAGGGTCGCCTGCAGAGTCTGCAAGGCCTTTCGGGCCTGGCCGGCGGTCCGAAAATCTTGATGGACTTCGTCGGGCACGGGTACGTTGACAGGCTCAGAGCCTGCGGGGGTCCATTCAAAACGAATGGCCGCACCATATAGCCGATCGAAAATCTCCACGTCAGACTCTTTCTCCAGGTTCGCATTCAGCAGATCCAGGAACCATTGAAGCCCCTGCACGGTCCTGCTTTCCTGTCTTCTCATTCATGCCCCCACTTGTTAACCATCGCAAAGGCCTGTTTTTGCCATTTGAAACAATTTAAGAAATCCGCGTCGTTTTTCTTTGACACAAGTTAACGGTTGCGTAAAATACTAACAACACGAAGGGCCTCGGGTCAAGGGAAAAAGGAGGCGAGATGGATTTGAAAAGAGAACTTCGGAAGCGCGGCCTGAAACAGGTACGAGTCGCAACGCAGCTGGGGATCCACCCAACGCGATTCTCGGGGATGTGCAACGGGTGGGCACGCCCAACGCCTGAGCAGCGAGAGAGGATATCTGAGTACCTTGGCACGGATCCTGACGAACTATTCCCTCTCCCCCAGGAAGACTCACAAGGAGCGGCCTGATGCCACCCGGCTGGGGAAAGCCTCGGGACATTGCAAAATACACCTCCGTCGACAGGCGTGTGGTTTACGGGTGGATGAAGGACGGCCTACCCTTTGCCCGCCTCCCCTCCCGCAGAGTCCTGATCAAATTCTCAGACGTCGATGACTTCCTTGCTCGATTCAGAATGGATGAGAAGAGCTCTGGTCAAGACTTGCAGAAAATCGCGAGTGATGTTCTTGAGAAAGCGGGACTTGGGTGACGACAACGAAGCTGGTCCAAGATCCGAAAACCGGATACGTCCACTCTCCCCGGAAACAGATGGAGGTCTTCGCAACGTGACGACAGAAATCCCTCGCTACCTGATGGATCGCCTTCAGTCCCCGGAACAGGGCCCGGATGGCCAATGGTGGGCTTTCTGTCCTTGCCACTTCGACGGGAAGAAGAGCGGTCGTCGCAGCCTCTCTCTCACAGTGAAGGACGGGAAGCTGCTGATGCACTGCTTCGCCGGCTGTTCGTTCGAAGAGATTGCCAAGACTCTGGCCATTCGTCCTTCGGGTGAAGAGAAGAAACGGGAGGGAGTGCCGAAACGACGCAAGAAGATTGAGGCAGTGTACGACTACCAGGATGCTGACGGAAGACTCAGGCTCCAGGTCGTCCGATATTCTAGGCCCAGCGGCGGCAAGGAGTTCCGGCAGCGGCAGCCGGGCGGAAACGGCGGTCACATCTGGAATGCCAAGGGAGTTCCGCCTCTCATCTACCGTCTGCCAGAGATCCTTAAGGCGATCGAAGCCGGCGATACCATCTTCATCGCCGAAGGCGAGAAGGCCGTTGACGCCCTCGTGGCCGCCGGCCTGAACGCGACGTGCAGTCCCGGCGGGGCAGGCAAGTTTCGGAAGCAGCACGCAGCATCCCTTAAAGGGGCCCGGGTTGTCATCCTCCCGGACAACGATGAGCCCGGAGAGCGGCACGCCCAGGCCGTCGCCCGAAGCCTTCAGGGTGTCGCACAGGAAACGCGCATCCTTCGCCTGCCAGGACTTCCAGAGAAGGGCGACGTTTACGACTGGCTCGAGGGTGGCGGCACGAAGGAGAGGCTCCTCGAGCTCGCGGCTCAGGCACCCCTTGCGGAGGTTGACCATGGAGATCCTGACGAGAGTGAGGGGAAACGAAGACCTGACCTTTCCAAGGTCGAGGGTCCTATCATCCACAGCGACCAGGGCCAATTGTGGCAAGTCTCTGATGCAGCAATAGAAGCTGTTGTGGCCGGGAATACCCCCCCGCACCTGTACCAACGATCGGGATGTCTTGTCCGAGTCAAGAAAGATGAAAGAGGGCCCTCTTTCATCGAAGTCGTTGGCGAGAATGCTCTGCGGGGAATCCTTGCCCGATCAGCGACTTGGGTCAAAGGTGTGGAAGAACGGGTCACGGATGCTCGGCCCGGCCTGGATGTTGTCCGTGATGTTCTTTCTCTCTCGGAGTGGCCCTTTCCGATCCTCGAGGCGGTTATCGAGTGCCCCGTTGTGCGTCCGGACGGAAGCGTTCTCGATAGCCCGGGGTATGATGCGGCCACCAAATTGATGCTGAGTCTCCCCAATGGATTTTCTTTGCCCAGGATCCCCGAAAGACCAACCCAGGAGCATGCAAGACGTGCAGCGTCCTTTCTTCAGAAAGAGCTTCTTGGCGATTTCCCTTTCCAGAACGAAAGTGCTCGGGCAAATGCGCTTGGTCTTCTTCTTACCCCCGTTGTGCGCCCCATGATTCAAGGGTGTATTCCTCTCGCTGTGATCACTTCGCCACAAGCAGGCAGCGGGAAATCTTTACTGTCAGAAATCATATCGATTACCGCTACGGGGCGCAGCGCATGTATGACGTCCGCTCCGGAGGACCCGCGCGGAAGCGATGAGGAATGGCGGAAAAAACTGCTCGCACTGCTCTTGGCAGGTTCTTCGATCGTCGTAATAGACAACCTTGAACGACCGCTGAAGAGTCCTTCCTTGGCTTCCATCCTGACGTCCACCATCTGGACAGACCGTCTCCTTGGGTATTCAAAGCAAATTAGCGTGCCGAACCGGGCATGCTTCATCGTCACAGGCTGCAACGTCCAGGTCCAAGGGGACCTACCGCGGCGTAGCTATCCGATCGGCATCGACCCTCAGCAGCCCCGCCCCTGGGAACGCAAAGGTTTTCGCCATTCGAACCTTCCCATGTGGGTCCAAGATGTACGTGGGGATATCCTGGCCGCTCTTCTGGTCATGGCCCGATCATGGATTCAAGCAGGAAAGCCGAAAGCGGAGGTCCCTCAGATCGGAGGCTTTTCCGAATGGGCTGAAATCATTGGATCCGTCCTCGAGTTCGCCGGAGAAAAATCCTTCCTCGGGGATCTGACGAGCTTCTATGACGAGACCAATCAAGATGAGGTCCAGTGGATGAACTTCCTCGAAGCCTGGCAGCGGATCTCTGGGGACCCGATCACGGTAGCTGATCTGGCCGACTTCGTTGCCGAGGCCAGAGACGAAAGGAGAATCCCGACTGAGGAAGCACGTAACTTGAACGAAAGTCTGCCCCCACCCCTGGGGGAGGCCTTCGGCCGATCCGTCGATTCATTCAAGAGACAGCTTGGCAATGCCCTCGGCAGACGCCAAAAAGTCCGCTACCCGAACGGACTTTCCGTGCATAAGCGTCAAGATTCCCACAAGAAAATCGCGAGATGGCAGGTTTGCGGGGTCTCGGCCGATTTGTCCCCGCAGGCGCAACCTGTTGATTCCGAAAAGGAATGCACTACCGCTGCGGGGTCTGCGGGGTCTTGTGCCCCCCTTACACACAAGAGGGGTAGCGAAGGCACTAAAGAAGGGGGGAGTGAATATAGAACCTTTTATAGAGATAAGGGGAAAACAGACCCCGCAGACCCCGCAGACCCCGCAAATTCGGGACAGGCCAAAATAAACGTAACTCAGGAGGGCTTGATATGAACACCATCGCCCGCCTCGAGGCCTTGGGATATCGATTCTCCCTGGAGGGGGCGAACATCCGGTTTCGCTATCAGGGAGAATGCCCGCCTGACCCCCAGGTCGTGAATCCTCTGCTTGAAGAGTTACGAAAATATAAGTCCGAGGCCCTGCGCGTTCTCAGGGAGCAGGAGGTCGAACATCTCTTCGAGATGGCTTGGACCGAGATCCGAGAGGCCCTCCCCCATGGATTTCTTGAGCACCTCAAGCGCAAGCATCCGGACGTTCAGGCCCAGATCGACGAAGCCGAGGTCCGCCTCGAGGAGACGTGGGTCCGGGCGATCGCGGGTGAGTTCAGCCTCGAGGAGTTCCACGAGGTCCTGGAGGCCTGGGCGGGATTGTACAGGCAGATCCTTCACGAGCATCGGCCGTTGACGATCGATGAGTGTCGAGCAGAATGTGACGGAGGAATGAGATCATGCAGTCAGCAAAACTGTTATGTGAGGATGGGGACGAGGACGTCCCCCGAGCGCCGGCGACATTGAAGCGGATCCCGAACGGCTTCGGTGGGCTCGCGAATTTGTGGGTCGTGGCATCCTGCCCGCTTTGCGGTCGGCGGCATACGCACGGGGGCGGTTGGGGGGATGCTGACCCGAGATCGTTCCTGGGCGAACGGTCTGCACATTGCGTCAAATTGCCTGAAGGGATGGAGTTTGCGAGGTATCTTCTCGTCGAGAAGGAAGGCCTCCAGAAAGGAGTGAAGTAGATGAGCGACC
>CAYZMM010000089.1:0-8069 GCA_964479535.1 uncultured Thermodesulfobacteriota bacterium | reverse complement strand
AGATGTACACCAAAAGTGTACATCTAGAATGGAACCATGTCAATCCATCAATTGACTGGTTTCATTAGGGAATTTCTGGGTGGGCTGGTCGGGAAGCGGGGAAAGTCGTTAGGGCTACGTTGGAAATACGTTCGACGCGCGTACGGTCTACGCAAACAGAACTCCGATTTTGCCACCATTGTGACACCAGAACCGGTCAGTGCTGGTATCTCGGTTTACAATCCTCACGGGCGGTGGGATAATGAATACTCGGGATGAGTCCGACGGTATTTCGGTACAAGGGATATCGATTCTTCTTCTTTTCCCGGGAAGAAGAGAGGATGCACGTTCACGTGTATTGCCCGGATGGTGAAGCGAAGTTCTGGGTGGAACCCGAAGTCAACCTCGCCAGAAACCACGGACTGTCCCCCGCACAAATCGCTGAACTGACCAAGGTAGTGGAAGACCGGAGAGATGAAATCGCAGACGCTTGGAACAAACACTTCAGAAATTGAAGTCTTGAACATTGACAGCCACGGAGTCTGGCTTTACGTGCGAGGCAAGGAGTACTTCCTGTCCTACGAGGAATATCCTTGGTTCAAGGAAGCTAGAATCGCGGACATCATCAATGTGGAGCTTCTGCACGATTTCCACATCCATTGGCCCGGTTTGGACGTGGACCTCAGCCTGACCTCTCTCGAAGATCCCAGCAAGACTCCCCTCGTCTATAGACCCTGAACGATACCCGAACTCCTATCAACCAAATGCGTACCCGGCTTACGCTAACGGGGTGTCGATTCCATCACAATTGTGACACCAAGACCGGCGGTACGAGCCTTCAAGTAACTCATTATCAATTGGAATTCCTGGCCGGGCACCGAGATTCGGACCGGTGGGAAGATACATTGATCGTCTCAAAGACATCCTCGTCCGTGAAGACCCCTGTTTCTCCGCCTTACGAAGCATCTTGGACCTAAGTCGACGAAAGCGTCTGAAGAATAGGAACTCGCGTAAGGATTCACGAATCAACTCGCTCCTGGCAATGCCTTCCTCCGCGCTTACCCGATCCAGGGTCTCCTTGACGTCCTCGGGGCCTCCTGTATATAACAGGTGCTCGCTGCGCTCAAGGACACGGTATGAGTGCGGGCTTTCCGATGATCACCCATACCCTTCTTGTGTGTCTGAGGTTCAGAGTTGGGAGCGTCGTAAACGGAGGGCATTCGTGACGACGGAGACAGAGCTCAAACTCATCGCCGCAGCCGCGATGATCGGACTGAGCAGGATTCCAAAGAACGGGTACAGTATTCCGGCTGCCACCGGCACGCCCAGGAAGTTGTAGACAAATGCAAAGAAGAGGTTCTGGCGGATGTTTCGCATCGTAGCGTGGCTCAGTCTCCGAGCCTTTGCGATGCCGCGCAAGTCCCCCTTGATGAGCGTCACGCCGGCGCTCTGCATGGCGACATCCGTGCCCGTGCCCATGGCCACCCCCACGTGGGCCTGCGCCAGGGCCGGCGCATCGTTGATACCATCCCCGGCCATGCCAACCATCCTGCCTCCGTCCTGGAGCTTTCTGACCACCTCGTTCTTCTGCTCGGGCAGCACCTCGGCCTCCACCCGGTCGATCCCGAGCTTCCTTGCAACGGCATCGGCTGTCGTGCGATTGTCGCCTGTCAGCATCATGATCTCGATCCCTTCCCGATGCAGCAATTCCACCGCCTCTTGGGTGGATTCCTTGATGGGATCGGCAACGCCCAGAAGTCCGGCCGGCCTGCCGGCGGCGGCCACGAACATCACCGTCTGGCCGTCACGACGGAGATCCTCCGCACCATCGAAGAGGCTTCCGGCGTCGATCGACTCCTCCTCCAGCATCCGCTGGTTGCCCAGCAATACGGCCCGGCCTTCGATTCGACCGCGCACCCCCTTGCCAGTGACAGAGTCGAAATGCTCGGCCCCGACAAGCTCTATCTTGCGCTCCTCTGCACCGCTTACAATCGCTGCGGCCAGGGGATGCTCGCTTCCCCGCTCCAGGCTTGCGGCCAGTTTCAACAATTCCCCATCCTTCATGCCGTCCACCGGCTCGACGGTCACCAATTTCGGCCGCCCCTCGGTGAGGGTGGCGGTCTTGTCGACCACCAGCGTGTCGATCTTCTCCATCACCTCCAGCGACTCGGCATCGCGGATGAGGACACCCGCCTGGGCACCACGCCCAACGCCCACCATCACCGACATGGGCGTAGCCAGACCCAGGGCGCACGGGCAGGCGATGATGAGCACGGCCACAGCGTTGACCAGTGCGAAGACCATCGCCGGCGGCGGGCCCCATATCGACCAGACGACAAAGGTGATCGCGGCAACGCCAACCACGGCAGGCACGAAGAAGCTGGCAACGACGTCGGCCAGCTTCTGGATGGGCGCACGGCTCCGCTGCGCCTCGGTCACCATCTGCACGATCTGCGCCAGCATCGTGTCGCTGCCGACTTTCTCCGCTTCGATCATCATGCCGCCGGTCTGGTTGATCGTCCCACCGATCAACCCGTCTCCTTCCCTCTTCTGCACGGGAATGGGCTCACCGGTAATCATCGACTCGTCGACGGTACTCCTGCCGTCCAGCACCTGTCCGTCCACCGGCACCTTCTCGCCCGGTCGAACCCGGATCCGATCTCCAATCTGAACCTGTTCGAGCGGCACGTCCTCCTCGGAACCGTCTTCTCGGACCACCCGTGCCGTCTTGGCCGCCAGTCCGAGAAGGGCCTTGATGGCTCCGCTGGTGGATCTCCTCGCTCGCAGTTCGAGGACCTGACCCAGGAGTACGAGGGTCACGATGGAGGCCGCCGCCTCGAAATAAACCGGCACGACTCCGTTGCTGCGGAATGCCGGGGGAAAGATCCCCGGCGCCACTGCAGCCACCGTGCTGTAGGTCCAGGCTACACCCGTTCCCAGGCCGATCAGGGTGAACATGTTCAGGTTCATAGTCTGCAGGGAACGAAGGGCCCGAACAAAGAAGGGCCATCCGCCCCAGAGCACGACCGGCGTCGTCAGGGCCAGTTCCACCCATTTGGAGACGCGGGGGTCCAGCCATTCGTGAATCGGCAACCCCACGTGCTCGCCCATCGCCAGAAAGACCACCGGGACCGTCAGCACCAGGCTCAACCAGAACCTGAGAGTCATGCTTCTCAGCTCCGGGTCCTCCTCCTCTTCCTCTGTCACCGTTACGGCCTCGAGGGCCATGCCACACTTCGGGCAACTGCCCGGCCCTTGCTGCTTCACCTCCGGATGCATGGGACATGTGTATACGGCTCCCTCATCCCCTTTCCCGGCCTCTGGTTCTTGCTCGCGTCCCGCATTGGCAGACTCTCCACGGGTCGGCCTGTCACTCCCGTACTTCCCTGGCTGGGTCTTGAACTTCTCCAGGCATTTACGGGAGCAGAAGAAGATTGTCTTCCCTTTGTCTTTGTATGTGTGAGCCGTCCGGGAAGGATCGACCTGCATACCACAGACGGGATCTTCCACGCCATGCATACCATCTTCCTTGTCTGTTCGGCCATTTCCCTGCCTATGGCTATCGGCTGTTTGCTCATGTTTCATGTGCCTACCTCCACATCCGATCGCTATGGCGTGGCCTCCAGCCAGCGTACGATGTCGGACGCAAGATGATCTTCCACCTGCACCTTCCAACCTGCCCTTTGGATGTTTTCCACCGTTCGGCGGTTGATGTTCGCGCCCATGAGACGGACCACGAATGGGTTGAGCAGATCGAAGATTCGCGCCAGCACCGGATTTTCGGGCCGCATGTGCTCCAGGAGCAGGAGCCTTCCCGCTGGCCTGCAGACCCTGTGAAGTTCTCTCAAGCCCTGTACCGGGTCAGGCACCGAGCAGAAGACAAAGGTTGCGAAGACCGTGTCGAAGGAGTCGTCTGGAAAGTTCAGATCCTGGACGTCCATCTCCCTGATTTCCAGTTCGAGCGAGAGGCCCTGCGACCGTTTGAGGGCCCGCCCGATCATGCGAGGGCTGATGTCTATGGCCTTGATCTCCAGTCCGGGCGGATAATAGAGCATGTTCTTCCCGGTTCCCACGCCCACTTCCAATGCCCGTTCTCCCAGGATTCGCTCACGGAGTCTTGCTCTCCATTTGACGAAACGCATCCTTTCCACGGGCGCTTCCATTGCATCGTAGATGAAGGCGAGCCGGTCATATCTGCTTCGCGTCCGCTCCGTCTCAGTCCTCGAGTCTTTCACAGGATCCGTTCTCCATAGCACTGCCGAAAGAGCCCTCTTTATGGGAGGACGCCCCTATCGCTTCTTCGCCGCTCGGACGGTTCCGTGAAGGGTCAGACCTCCTGTCTGCCATTCCTATCCGCTCCGACTGCCTTTCCCTCCTCGAGACTGCAATGAAAAGTCCCTATTGGGCATGAAGGCCAGCAAGGATTGTGCCAGTGTCAGAACACACACGCATCGGTCCTTACGGAATCAATCCGGGATGGAACGTAGAATCCCCCACCCCCAAGCGTGTACAATATTCACCATGGTTGCTCGTTGAGAAGCAAAAAGAGATACCGGGTCCTTATACCGTGTAAGATGAAAGATATGCGGCGACGGTTTTTCATGGTGCTGCAGCGACCGGTTCAGGTAAGAGGTGGAAAGGTGGATAGATCAATAGAAGGCCATACGTGTAGAATAGACTACAGCTGGTGAAGAATCTCTTTGCTCTGCTTCTCCTCTGTCTTGTGTGGCCCGGTAGGTTGGCCTCGCTGTTCCTTCCGAAAGGTATGCTGTCTGCAAGAATGTCCGATGATCTGGAAGAGAGGATCCAGTCTCTGCCCGTCAGCAGCTCGGCAGCCAGATGCTGAGGCACGTCCCGGCGTCGGGCTTGCTTTCTAAATGTATGTCTCCGCCGTGTGCCCGAACGATCTTTCTCACGATCGTCAGCCCCAACCCTGTTCCTTCCTCCTTTGTTGAGTAGAATGATTCAAAAATCCTCTCGAGGGCCTCTTCCGGAATTCCAGCCCCTGTGTCCTCAATGGTAATGAGAACTCCTTCGCGGGCCTCCCTGCCTTCAGCTGCCATCTGATCCGAAGGGCGGTCCCTCCACTCCGAAGTCACCGTGAGTCTTCCGCCATCGGGCATCGCCTGGACGGCATTGATGATGACATTGAGAAGAGCCTGCTGGAGCTTGTCACAATCGAGATTCATGACTTGCACGTCTTCGGAGAGTCGCAGTAAAACGTGGATTCCCCGCTCAGCTATCTCCTGTTCTATCAATACCAGAATGGTCTCTATGTGCTCGTTCGGGTTACAGCTCTTCCTGGAAAGCGTTTCCTGACTGCGGAATCGGAGAACGTCCCGAATGGTTCGGTCGAGCCGGTCGATCTCCTTGATCAGGATTTCGAGGAAGACATGTTTTTCGTTGTCTTCTTCGATTTCGTCCTTGAGGATCTCGACAGCTCCCTTTATGGAGCCCAAAGGGTTCATGAATTCATGGGCAACGGTGGCGCTCAGCTCCCCCAAAGCGGAGACTTTCTCGGCCCTGCGTAACTGCCTCTCTACAAGGGAGAGTCGTGTCGCCCGTCGCTCCAGCTGGTCATATGCGTTCTCCAATTCTTCAGACGTTCTTCGGTACAAGTCCCTTTGGCGATTCAGCCGTTCGGCAAGGAGACCTGTAACGGCTCCGACGACGTTGAAGAGTGCAATTTCCAGGTATTTCTCCAGTTCCATGGCGGGCAATATCTTCCACTGAAAGACGATGTGAGGGGCGTAAAGGACACTGCACAGCAGAGAGGCGCCGATTCCGCCTTTCAGCCCGAACCACAATGCCCCCATGAAAATGGGCAGGTAATAGAGTCTGCGGTACACGTCGTGATACGGGTAAAGCTGTATATCGGTAGAGTAATGGGCAAGGCTGACCAGGAGAATCAATATGACGATAAGGCCGACACGCAACTCGTGTCGTGCCGGATCCCGCGCACTCACCGTTCCCCGACCGTTGGCCATAAAAGCCTCCTCCGCGCTCTTGCAGAAAGGCTGTCGCGTACATGCCGTTCCATGGATGGTTCCCACGTTCCACTAGACCCAGATGATAGGATATTTACGGCGGGCTTCTTTTACAACTTTATAATGAACCTGTCCGAATCCCAATCTCTCCGATCACTCAATACTTTCTGATTGGATAATATCCTACAGCACTGAAGAGTTTTCTCCACCGGCGCCGCTGTCTAACCGCAAGGATGCCGAGGATTCCTCTCCCTAAGCATCTATTTGATATGCAGATTCGCGCCGTCACCCAAACTCCCTGTCCGGACCGACCAGCAATGGCATCTGCTTTGCTATTGTCCCGTGCAGCGACGACATTCTGGCAGTCGTATCCCGATCAGACATGGAATGGAACCCCTTTCGTACTGTTTCACGTGCTCATGAACTTGACGGAACAGACGCGCTTCTGTGTACCACCCGATTCGTCGGCAAGGGGGCCCCCTTGGAATACGGACGAAAAAGCACCTTGGCTCGGAGCTGTGCCCTGGAACCGCATTCGGAAGCTCCTTCTGCTAAGGATTGATCGAGAATTGGAAGCCTCACATCGCAACGAATTCAGAGGAGAGAACGGAACATGATGAAACACATTGTCCGGGCGCACGGTATCTTGCAGCGACGTGCGCACATAGGACTGCATTAATCTGAGCCGGAAAGATCCCGCAGCAATCTGAGGCGGTTGTGCAGGACCGGAGAGCCTGTACCGATATCGCTGCAGGCTACTGGAGAGTTTATCAATGTTGGAGAGGACTTGTTCGGCCATGCCGCAGCATGGGTCGTCCCTGATCCAGTATGGTTTTTCGTGGTCGAAGAGGTCCGGATGCTGTGCCAGGAGCGTGAGGGCGAGCATTTCAAGTGTTCTGTCGAGCACAGAGATGACTGCCAGCTGTGGTGCGGACATAAGATCATAGGGTGTTGGCAGTTTGTCTTCAGAGTTCATCACGCCCTGGTTCTGTCCAGGAGCGCATCGTGCACGTCCTGGGTGGAGACGAGTTTTCTCCCCCTGGCCGCAGTGACGATCAGAGCGCTGGTAGCGATGTTGTTGATGCGGCGTGGCACCCCGGAGGATGCATCGAAGATCGCCTCTAAGGCTCCCTGCTCGAAGACGGGTCTTTCTTTGGTGGAGACGGCATCCAGGCGCAGGTTGATGTACTTGTTTGTTTCCTCTGCGCTCAAGGGCTGGAGCCTGGCAAAGGTGGTGATGCGCTGTTCGAGGGCATGGTGCGTGGGGTCCGCCAGGGTGGCGTCGGACATCTCATGCGCCTCATCGATGACCACGAGATGTTTTCGATCGTCATCGTCGAGTTTCTCAGTGAGAACCAGGGCGGTTTCCCCTCGGGAACGCCGAGGAGACATGCCGACCTTGCGAGCCAAGACATTGACGAGGCTGAAGGGTCCGATGGTGGAGTGGGCGAAGTAATGCACCACCCATCCCTGATGCTGCAACTCGCCGGCGAGTTCTCCGAGGAGCAGGCTCTTGCCGCAGCCGGTTTCCGCCACGATCTGTCCGAACCCGTCCAGTTCCACACAGAAGAGAAGTCTTCTCAGAGCCTCCGTGAATCCGGCATGTTGAAACAGAGCCTTCTTACTGGGGTTTCGTGCAAACGGGTGTTCAGAGAATCCGAAGTTCTTCAGTAGGGCGCTCATGATTTTCCGTCCTCCTTGAATGACCTCTACCACAGCTTGGTTCGGAGTCATGTTGATTTCGGAATGAACCTTCTGGCAGTAGCGAAGTTCCCGGTAAGCCTCCCAGAGCCGGTTGAGCTCATGCAGGGTGATGAGTTCCTCCCGGAGGCGCATCTCCGATTCAAAGGCCTTGATCACCTGCCACCATTTCTCGATCACGCCGCGTCCCTGGCTGTAGTAAGCGCGGGAGTAGACCAGTTTCGAGTTGATGCGGTCCAGAGAATAGGCGAGCTGTTCCCATCGGTACACGGAGCCTCGATCAACATAGGTCTTTCGGGCCGGTCCCCATTTGAGTATGGCCCTAATACTACAGCGACACGTTAACTCCCAAAGATATAGCTTTCCCGATGTTCTTCTTTCTATGTGACGTGAAGGCGACAT
>CAYZMM010000088.1:0-8364 GCA_964479535.1 uncultured Thermodesulfobacteriota bacterium | reverse complement strand
CTACTCTATCTGTCCTCTAAGAAAAATGTGAAATTATTTTTTCGCGAACCCTTAGTATGAAACCATGGACTTCGAAAGTCCAGTTGCCCTTGTAAATTCGGTCGATGGGACATACAATTTCGAGGCAATTCCTGAGTCGACAAAAGAGACGGAGAGGAGCAGACGAATGGGACCACTCGAGGGCGTGAAAGTGATCGAAGTCGGCGGAATCGGACCTGGGCCGTTTTGCGGGATGATGCTTTCGGACATGGGCGCGGAAATCGTCCGTGTGGAACGAAAAGGCCAGTTCGCACTGACCGAGCCGAAATTCGACGTGCTGCTGCGAAACCGTCGATCTGTGGAGATCGATCTTAGAAAAGAGGCTGGGGTCGACGCCCTTCTCAGGATGGTGGAACAGGCGGACGCCCTCCAGGAAGGCTTCCGTCCCGGCGTTATGGAGAAGCTCGGCCTGGGTCCGGACGTGTGTCTCGAAAAGAACCCGCGCCTCGTGTACGGAAGAATGACCGGTTGGGGCCAGGAGGGACCTTTAGCCAAGGCAGCAGGGCACGACATCAATTACATAGCTCTGTCCGGAGCTCTGCACACCATCGGCAGGAAAGGCGAAAGGCCGGTTCCTCCTCTGAACCTCGTGGGGGATTTCGGGGGCGGAGGGATGTTGCTTGCATTCGGCATGGCCTGTGCACTCTTCGAGGCCCAGAAGTCGGGAAGAGGTCAAGTCGTGGACGCGGCTATGGTCGACGGTTCGGCGGCCCTGATGGCAATGATGTACGGGTTCCGGGCTTCCGGATTTTGGAGAGACGAGCGAGGATCCAACATGCTCGACGGCGCTGCCCACTTCTACGACACCTACGAGACCGCTGACGGCAAGTACATATCCGTAGGCTCGATTGAACCTCAGTTCTATGCCCTGTTGCTGAAACACACGGGGGTGAATGACTCTGATTTCGACAACCAGCTCGATCCAACGAAATGGGCCGCTTGCAAGAAGAAGCTTACCGAAATCTTCAAGGCCAAAACCCGTGACGAGTGGTGTGAGAGCATGGAGGGCACCGACGTTTGTTTTGCGCCTGTCCTGTCCCTTGATGAAACAACGGAGCATCCTCAGATCCGGACCCGAAACACACTTATCGAGATACAAGGAGTACGCCAGCCGGCTCCAGCCCCCCGTTTTTCTCGTACGAGACCCTCAACACCGAAGCCAACGCCGAAGATCGGCGAACACACGGAAGAGGTGCTCGCGGATTACGGCTTCGGCGCCGACCAGATCCAGGCTCTGAAGGACGGGAAGGTCATCTGAGGAAACAACGTCCCCTCTTACAAAGGAGAAAGGATGGGCGCGAAGGATCCAAGAGTGCCGGAGATGATTCATGAACTCCTCGAGGACGTGGTCATTCCGCCGTTGCTGTATGGATGCGGCTACACCGAGGCGGAGCTGGCTGCCCCGAGGGTCGGGATCGCGAACACCTGGACCGAGCTGAACCCCGGCCACGTACACCTCGACCGGCTTGCCGAAAGGGTCCGCGCGGGCATCCGCAGCGCCGGCATGACGCCTTTCGGGTTCAATACGATCGCTCCCTGCGACGGCATGTCGGAGGGCCACGAGGGAATGCACTACGTTCTCCCGGCCCGGGAAGTGATCTCCGATTCCGTGGAGATCATGGCCCGGGTGAACCGGCTGGACGGACTGGTCCTGATCGGCTCGTGCGACAAGATCGTCCCCGGCCTGCTCATGGCCGCCGCACGGGTGGACATCCCCGCCATCGTCGTGACGGGTGGATACCACCTTCCCTATTGCTGCCCGGACCAGGATTTCGCCGAGGAGGAGGAGTTCGCCCATTACGAAATCGGCAAGTTCTTCTTCGCCCGAAACGCGGGCACGATCTCGCAAGAGGTTTTCCGGAAGGCGGTGCAAGGAATCGTCACGGGACCGGGTGCCTGTCCCATGATCGGAACGGCCGTGACCATGCAGTGCATGACCGAGGCGCTGGGCATGTCCCTTCCGCGCTCTTCCATCCTGATGGCGGAAAGCGAGGAGAAATTCGATTTCGCCGAAGATGCGGGGAAGGCGATCCGGCACCTGATCGACAACGGGATCACGCCCTCGAAGATCATGACCGAAAAGGCCCTGCGGAACGCGATCACGGTCCTCCACACCATGGGCGGTTCGACCAACGGCTTCCTTCATCTGCCGGCCGTCGCCAACGAGCTGCACATCCCGATCCCGATCGACCTCTTCGACGAGCTGAGCGAGAAGACGCCTCAGACCTGCGCCGTCAAGCCGAACGGGCTTCGCGGCATCAACTCGATCGACGAGGCGGGCGGCATCCCGGCCGTGATGAAGAACATCTCGAGCCTCCTCGACCTGGACGTTCTGACCGTTTCGGGCAGGAAGCTCGGCGAGATTCTGGAAGAGGCGGAGATCAAGGACGACACCATCATCCGCCCCATGAAGGATCCCTTCGCTCCGGACGGCGGGCTCACCGTGCTGCGGGGCAACCTGGCGCCGGACGGCGCGATCGTGAAGAAGTCCGCCGTGCCGAAGCCGATGTTCACCTACCGGGGGCCGGCCCGCGTGTTCGAGTGCGAAGAGGACGCGATCTACAACATGTTCAACAACCTGGTGAACCCCGGGGAATGCGTCATCATCCGGTACGAGGGTCCCAAGGGGGGGCCGGGAATGCGCGAGATGGCGATTCCGGCACACCTCCTGCAGCTCCTCGGGCTCGGGGAAACGACCGCCCTGCTCACGGACGGACGCTACAGCGGGAGCAATTACGGGATGTGTATCGGTCACGCCTCGCCCGAAGCGGCGGAGGGAGGGCCTCTCGCCGTGGTCGAGGACGGGGACACGATCGAAATCGACATCCCGAACCGCGCCTTACGGCTCGACATCCCGGAAGACGAGCTTCAGAGGAGACGTTCGGCGTGGAGGCCTCCCAAGCCGAAGCACAGCAAGGGGATCCTCTCCTGGTACGCCCGCAACGTGACCTCCGGCGACAAGGGGGCCGTTCTCAAGTAGGGAGCTTCTCGGCAGGGTCTCCCGGCTTCTTCGGCTTCTTGAAGCCGATCCGGGTTTAGAACTCTTCCGGGATCGCCTGCGGGTCCTTGTAGATGTACCAGACGCAAGGGGCTTCCGGGTCCGGGTCGTAGTCCGTGATCTTCACCGGCACACCCGTCTTCTCGATGTGCATGATCTCGTGCCACACCGAGCAGTGCAGGCAGTAGTAGGGAACCCCGGTCTTTCCCCAGGACCAAGTGTAGGCCTTCTTGGTCACACCCAGGTTGATCGGCTCGCCGGTTCGCGGCGGGATCCCGTCCAGCTGACCGATCCGGCGCATCCGGCCTCCGCTGCCGCAGGGATCGAAGCTCATGACGTACCGATCCTTCTCTTCCGTGATCGTGTGGGTGCCGATCTCGCCACCCCCCGCTGGGCTGCGTAGAGCTTGAGCGCATTGATGGCCACCGGCTGATCGATGCGGCCCCGTTCGCACTCTGCTTCGCACGGATGCATGCACACCCTTCCGCACACGAACGGGAAGGGATTGTCCTCGCGGATCACGGCCAGCGCGTCCGCCACCTGACCGTCCGCTATGTGCGATATGTACCCCTGAACGTTGATGCCTGCCGGGCAGGCAACCCGACACGGCGGTGCCAGCTTGTACATCCCGTCTTCTCCTTCAAAGGGCGCATCCGACCCGGGCGCTTTCGTGAATCGTGCCACCGGTGAGGGCGAGTTCGTTCCGATCAATCTTCTCAATAGTATGCAGCGGACGAGAAAAAAAGGAAATGCAGGGTTTCGATCGGTGTCGTTGGGGTCAGCGGAGAGAAGAATAAGGGCATGAGGACGTGCGTGTCAAGGGTAGATAGACCCTCTACGCGGAAAGCAGCGTCGTAACGAATTCCTTCGCGAACTCTCCTGTGTGATCCTCCAGGCCACTTCCCAGCTTTGCCCCTATCCTATGGACATCGATTTCCATTACGTCCAAACCCGCCAGGCAAAACCGCCCGCCTGCAATCATCTCGGCTACTTCCCGGACCCCTTGCAGGATCGTTGAACAGGGACTCCCCACGGGTTCGATGAATCTCGTGGCCAGCACGCCGCGTTGCGCGGAGACGTCCACATCCAAGGAGATGTAGAGGTTCGGGCATTCCATCTTTTCGAGAAGGTTCGCCAGGGAAGTCGTCCCGCCTTCCTCGATCTCCGGACGGCTCAGAATGCTTACGCCCATCTCCTCCAACTGCCTGAGATGACTGTAGTAATCCCTGACTCTCCGATCCGTCTTCCCCCACCCACTGTCTCGACCCTCCGCAGGGCCTGCGATGAGCAGGTTTCCGGGCGGGATCGTCCCCGATTCCACGAGGTGCAGGAGAAAATTCCCTGCTGTGTAGCATTCTGCATACGCCGCGCTCGCGACCCGACCCGGGCCCGGAATTCCCCTCTCCCTCGCATATTCGACCAGCCCGCTGCGAAGGGACAAGGGCACGGCGTCCGTATGCACATCCAAGACCAGTACGCCCAGATTCTCCGGACCGATCGTCTCGGAGAGTGCCGTGAGCACGCCCCCTGTCAGGGAATGGTCCACACCTATCATGGCGGGTCGGCAGGGAAAGATGTGAGCGTGTACGAATTGTCTCATCCGTTCAGAGAAGACGCGAAACCCCTCCTGCTCGAGAAAGGAGAGGAATGTCTCCGACCGGATGCGTTCAAGATCCGATGGCCGGGGCTTTGAGGTCAGCACGCTCTCGATGCTGAAGCGGCCCAAGAGCTGATTACCCGTGTTCTTGACCTCCTCACCCGCGATCTCTCGAAAAAAGGCGTACGGGTCCTTGAAGCCGACTTCAGCCCCCCCTCGGGAAGCGACCGTCTTCAAGTATGCACGTTTCGTATCGATCGATTCAGGCGTGTCCAGCGCGTCCAGGGCCGCACCGAAGAACTTGAGCGGGCAATCTCGTGACCTCTGTGTATGCATTTCACTCGACTTCAAGCGCTGGGCTTACGATTTCCGCAATATCCTTTACCTGCATTCTCTCTTCCAAGTTCTCCGCCTTGATTCCATCCTCCAGCATCTTCGCGCACATGGGGCATGCCACTGCCAAGATTTGGGCTCCGCTTTCATGTGCATGCCTGGCCCGTATCCTGTTCGGACTGTTCTCCCGGTTGCCCAGCATGTCCGTGAAGAAGTTGCCGCCGCCGCCACCACAGCAGAAAGCGTGTTCCCTGTTGCATTCCATCTCAACCAGGTCGAGACCCGGAACTGCCTTTAGAACATTTCTCGGTGTATCATACTGATGGTTGTGTCGACCGAGATAACAGGGATCATGGAAGGCAACTCTCTTCTCGTATTCGGAAAACCCAACCCGATTACGTCTCGACAGATCGGACAACAGCTGCGTGTAGTGCACCACCTCGAACTCGCCTCCGAATCGGGGATACTCGTTCTTCATCGCGTTGTACCCGTGGGGGGAGAGAGTCACGACCTTCCTGACACCCATCTCGTTGAACTGTTGCACATTCTTCTCTGCCAGGAACTGAAAGAGCCCATCCTCTGCACACTCTCCCATCGTATTCACTTCATTGCCGTCACTGACCTCCTCTTCCCCCAGTATGCCGAAGGAAACACCCAACTTGTGCAGGCACTCCCCTACGGCCCGGGCGCATTTCTGCCCTCTTTCGTCGTACGATCCAACATCTCCCACATAGTAGAGGTATTCCTGACCTGCATAGGGCTCGATCCCGGTGCCTTCCGCCCACTTTCCTCGCTCTTCCCCGGGCAGCTTGAAAGGGTTGCCGTATTGCAGAATGCTCTTGAAGAAGTCTCGTGCCAGGGGCGGCGCAAACCCTCGGTTCACCAGTTCTCGCCGCATCATCTGCACCAACGACAGGTGATTGAAATGCTCGTTCGTCAGATACGCCCTATTCTCGCAATTCTCTGCACAGCCTCCGCACATGGTGCAGTTGAATACGACGTCACTCACATCCCTGGACCATTCGACGGCGCCTTCCCAGATTCCACGGCCCAGCGTGACCATGCCCCCACCCGAATACGAAAAGAACCCGTATCGTTCGGTCATGGGGCATACCTGTCTGAACCCTTCACAGCCGCTCATGCAGTCCCGGCACTTGATGCAGGTGTACAGTGACGCGAGGTACGGTTCCAAGAACGGATTCTCCATTTTCACTTTCCTCCCCTGCCGGAAATTCTCGTGTATCCGGGTTCCCCTATTCGCCTTCCTCCGGCTCCAGTCTCTGTTCGCCCGGCACGTACATGACATGGTTCGGATCCAGGACATCTCGTATCTTGTTGACGAGATCGCCTACACCGACGCTGTTGTTCTGGAGAGACTGGGAAGGCGACGCAAACATGTGCACATCCGGATAATTTTGCGATACCCAGCCCATCATATCCGCTCTCACCCTGTCGAGCCTTTCCATTTCTTCCGCATCTGCGGCCTCGGAAGACACCATGTACCGGAGGGCTGAGCTGACGCCATACTCGAGGACCCGGGTGTAGTAAGGCATCAGCCGAACGTTGTGCTCTTCCTTCATGCGCCGGTTGTACTCGGACTCGAGCTTGATGATATCGTCTACTTTGCCCATGTGGTACCACACATCGATGACCCCGGAACCGAAGAGCATCTTCTTGTCCCCACGAGGGTTGAAGTCGATGTAGCGGTCCTTCCAGTCCCGCCATATGTGCGGGATCGTTGCTTCCAGCTCGTCTTCTTCCAGCATTCTGCCTCCCACCTCTCTGGCGATCCTTCGACACACCTCTACGTTCGCTTGAACCTGCTCGTTGTAACCGCCGAACTGTGTCCAGTTGTAGCAGTACTCCATATCCTTGTACGGCTTCGAATAATCGGTAGCACCGTCCAAGAGATGATTCATGATGTCGAATTCTTCCTCACGGCCTCCGAGCCTCACATTCGACATTCCGACCAACGACCAGCTCCACACCATGCTCTGATCCGCAATGCCGGCCTGGGTAACTCTCAGGGAGTATTCCATCCCCTTGGCGAAGGAATCGAAGCCCGTGATGGGCAGTGCCCTGGCCTCCATGATCGGCCATATTCTCAACGCTGCCTTGGTGATGATTCCGGACGAGGGGTACAATTGCATGGCAGGAACGAACAGCCCCTGAATGTCCGGCATGCTGACCGTGAGTCTCGACCAGTAGTCGATACCGAACGTGGCGGTGGATGTTCTCACCAGTTCTCCCTCCGGCGTGACGACCTCGACACCCAGCGTCTGGTCGCAGAACCGCCCCCCGAAATTGTGGTTCCAACCCTTCATGGCCGTGAGATTTCCCACCGGTGAGAAGGTGGGGGGGAAACTCCCGTAAGGGATCGTGAACCCTTCCTTGGCGAGCAGTGGCAACAATTCCGAGAAAGTGACGCCGGGTTCGACCACGACATAAGCGTTCCGGGGATCGATCTTGTGGATCTTCTTCATTCCCATCATGTCGACCACGATGTCCGCGTCCCAGAAGGGCGGAAAGGTTCCACAACAAATCGCCATCACGGTGAGCCGATGCTTGTTGGCCAACCTCAACGTGTTCTGGACCTGCTGCACCGTCTTGGGCATGACCACGAACTCGGGGCCTTCTCCCCACGGCAGAAGGATATTGAAGTTCGTTCCGCGGTAGCCGGCGCATACCGCAGGATTTCCGCTGAAGTTCCCTTCCCCCAGGGCGTCCGTCAGAGCGCGTGTAACCTCACTCTTTCTCCGGTCACTCATCCTTCTGTTGGACATGACCATCACTCCTTTCCTCGTGAAATCAAATCCCGAACCGCATGCGTCGAGCCCACATCAGGTAACCCTTCCAGTAGAAATCGGTCACATTTCTCTCGGTGGGCTCCATCATGATCTTCATGCGAAGATACTCCACAGGGGTGGGCCGACTCGTGAGTCTTCCGACTTGTTCTTCATAGTCATTCTGTGACTTCGCTTCCGACAGGCATTCGATCGCAGACGGCGTGGTCTCCAGCAAGACGTCATAGTCCTGCGGATCTTCCGCACGAATGACCATTTGCCCGGCAACCTTCCTCATGGACAAGGGCTGCTCACCGATCACCAATCGAAAGGTCGCTCCATCCTTCAGGAACTTCGTGGCACTTCTTCCCCGACCCGTGATCAGGAAATCCGTGAACTTCTTCACAACCGTTTCCATAGGATTACCCCTCCCCCGTACTCGACGGTCTTTGGAGACCCGCTGTCCCTGCCCTCGGTGCTTTTTCCGCTTGACAAGAAATAGGAACCAGGGCATAATTGGTTCTACCTTTTAATCATAATATAGTCATTTTTGTCAAGTATTAGTACTACAGCGACACATGGGTAGACATTCCTTTGAGGATATTGTATGATCG
>CAYZMM010000087.1:0-9445 GCA_964479535.1 uncultured Thermodesulfobacteriota bacterium | reverse complement strand
CTACTCTATCTGTCCTCTAAGAAAAATGTGAAATTATTTTTTCGCGAACCCTAAGGGGACGTTGTTAAATAGATTAACTTCTGAGCAGAAGTTAATCTATTTAACAACGTCCCCCATTCTGCTTGCGCCTGGCAGCGGCCCGGCCTATCATGTGCGGGCCATGAAACATCGAGGGCGGATGCTGGGTGTCTTCAGGGAGAAACGCTTCTCCCCCAGGCGGGTGAAGGAGGACGCCGCCATCCTGCGCCTAACCGCGGAGGGCCTCCGGCGCGACGGCTTCCGGGTCCGCCTGGTGCAGCCCCGCGAGATGGCCCAGTCCGCCTCCGCCGGCTTCACCTTCGCCATGTGCGAGGGACCCCGGTATCTGCGCATCCTCGAGAAGTGGGAGGCCCTCGGCTATCCGGTCTTCAACCGTCCCATGGCCACCCGGAACTGTCACCGGTGGAGGATGCTCCGCCTGGTGGCCGGAACCGGCGTGCGCATCCCGAGGTTCCTCCTCATCGAGACCTCGAAGGAAGTCCGGGCGCCCTTCGACTACGAAAAGGGCGTGTGGGTCAAGCGCTGGGACCTGCAGAGCACCCGGCGGGATGACGTTCGCGTATTTCACAGCCGCGCGTCCCTGAACCGGGCCGTCCGCGAGCTCCGCGCGCGCGACATCAAGCTGGCCATCCTGCAGGAGCACATCCCAGGGGACCACATCAAGCTGTACGGTGTCCGCGGAAGCGGTTGGTTTCATTGCCTCCGCACGGGTCCGGAGGAGGCGGCGGAAGGCCACAACGTCTCCCCCGGCCAAATCCACGTGGCGGGCGAGGAGGCTGCGGCAAGGCTGGGGCTGGACATCTACGGCGCGGACCTGGTGGTGACCGGGCAGAAGCACTACCTGATCGACATCAACAGCTGGCCGAGTTTCGCCCCCTGCAGGGAAGAGGCGGCCGGGCAGATCGCCTCCTTCCTCGCGTCAAGATACGACCGTGCCGGCCTGCGCCCTTAGAGATCTGACCACGCAACATGACGCCTCCCGCTCGAGGTCAAAGGGAAGGGAGTTCTTTCGGGGGCCGGTGGAGGCGTTACGTGGGAGGTGTCTTTATGAAGGGGATGGCGAGGAGCCGGTGGAGACGAAGCATCTTCGGGTCCCGGAACCGGTCGAGCCCCAGGGTCATCCCCTCGTGTCCCCTGGCCGGCTGGGGCCGGTAGGTGCCGAAGAGCCGGTCCCACCAGGGCAGGTTGAACCCGTAATTGCTGTCGGTCTCCTCCCGGATCACCGAGTGATGCACGCGGTGCATGTCCGGGGTCACCACGAAGAGGCGCAGCCCGCGGTCAAAAGACGTGTCGATGCGGACGTTCCCGTGGTTGAACATGGACGTGGCGTTCAGAACGACCTCGAAGATCAGGACCGCCAACGGTGCGGCCCCGAGCACGGCCACGGCAGCGAGCTTGATCACAAGGGAGATCAGCGTCTCCACCGGGTGAAAGCGAAGCCCGGTCGTCACATCGTAGTCGAGATCGGTGTGATGCATCCTGTGCACGCGCCAGAGGATGCGAACGGCGTGGAACAGGACGTGCTGAAGATAGATCGCAAGATCCAGCAGCAGGAACGCCGCCCCGATTTCCAGCCACGCGGCGAGGTCGAGCAGATTGAAGAGGCCCCACCCGCGTTCCCGGGCGAGCAGGGCGAAGCCGACCGGAACCAGCGGCACGAGCAAGCGGGCCGCCACAATGTTGAGAAGAGCGATCCCCAGGTTGCCGGACCAGCGGGTCTTCCGGGAGAAACCGACGGCCCGGCGCGGGGCCACGGATTCCCACCCGAGCATCAGCGCAAAGAAGCCGAAGAAGGAGCCGACGCGTATCAGGATCTCGTTATCCACGGGAACCCGTTCGGGTGAAGGAGAACTGCACCTCGGCCTTCACGGGCTCTCCGCCGATCTCCAGCACGGGATAGGCAAGGAAATTCATGGGCCCCGACGCCGGGCCGGGCTCGACCACGAGGTCACGCCCCCGGCTCATCTCGAACCGGTTCGCCGGGTGATGGCCGAAGTAGTAGGTCGCCAGGGCGGTGTACTTGTCGCCCTCGCTGATGTCCACGGGCCACCACTTCCCGCCGGCGAGGAACTCCGCCCAGCAGTGGTACCCGTTGATGGCCCCTTCGTCCCGCTCCGAAGGGATCGACGCGCCGACGGCGAACCGCGCGGGAATGCCCGCGGACCGCGCCAGGGCGATGAAGTACGAGTGGAAGTCCGAGCAGTTCCCGCTCAGTGAGTGGCACGCGTAGACCGCGTCCCCCTTGCCCCACCCGGACCCGTGCTTCCTGTAGCGCATCTGGTCGATGACGTGATCGTACAGGGCCCTCGCGCGCCTGAGGTCGCCCTTCTTCCCCTCCACCGCGCTCTCGGCAATCTTGCGGAAGAGCTCGGCCGCGGCCTCAGGCAGGCCCGGGTCGAGATACTTCTCCGGCACAGGCGTCCGCGCATCGTAGGCGGCCTTCTCCTTTCGCTCCACCCGGTAGCGGACCTCGACCCGCTTCCCGCTGTCGGCGGGCCCCAGCTCGAGAAAGAGAAGCCGGTTGCCGTATTCCTTCTCCTCCAGGATCTCCCGCCTTCCCGGCGTGGTCATCGACTCCACCTCGACCGTCTGGAACCGGTCCGTTTCAGGCAGGGGAAGCCACATCCGGGCGGGACCGGTGATCTCGGGCAGCTTCACCCGGTAGCGGAACGCGAACCGGTCCCGGTCGCGGACGACCCCGAGCTCCCGTTGCGACGCCTTCTCCACCGGCTTGCGCGCCCAGGTGCCGTCCGGCTCCTGCTTCCAGGCGTAGTAGGGCTGGCCGTTGATCTTGTGGACCGTGGTCTCGGTCACGGTCATGGACCCCGGGTCGCCGGCAAGAAAGAAATCCACATCGTACACATCGCCGCTCACGTCCGCCAGGTCCACGCAGGCGAAGTGACGTCTCGGGCCCAGGTTGGCCAGGTACTCGGTGTGGACCCGGACGAGCTCGAGCCGGAGTTCCTTGTCGCGGAAGGAAAGGGGAAAGTGGCCTCCGTGCAGGTCCTTCTGCTCCTCGATGTGCTTCTCGATCCCGGCCTGTATGTCCGCGGTCACGACGTGGGGCACTACGGCGTCCGGGTCCGGCGCGGCCTGCTTCTGAGAATCGCACCCCACGAGCCATGCGCACACCGCCAGCAACCCCATCAGTCCGGCGAGCCCGCCACGGGCAGACCTACGCCGCGGATGCCTCGCCCCGGTCAAAGGCGTGACGATCATCGCGGGTGGTCCGAAGTGGGGTGGTCCGAGGTGGGATGCTCCGAAGTCGGGTGCTCCGGGTGCTCCGCCTCTTTCTTCTTCTCTTTCGCCTCTTCCTCTTTCGCCTTCTCGCCGGTCATCTCTTTCCCGGCCGGCTGTTCCATGCCGGCGGGCTCCCCCGCGGTCTCCTCCCTGCCCTCGGGCGTACAGCCCGCCAGGACCAGCGCGATCACGCCCGCAGCCAGGGCCCCGGGCACCGCCTTTACCAGCCATCTTCCCGTCACTTTCATGACAGCTCCCCTTTCTACGCGTCCCGTGTCGGGACACTCTTCGAAACCCTCTGTTTCACAACAGAGTTATTTATCTAATTTGGATGAGGATTCTTCGCCAGAGGATGCGAATTGAGGTCGGCTCGAGAAGTCTCTCCGCGATGGTCCGCGCTTTCTCCTCCTCCATGATCGTCCCTCCCCCTGGGCCGTCGTCAGCTCCGCGGCTTCTGCGCCACGCTGCTTTCCCACTTCACGTGCCGCATGATCCGGTCGCCCCGCAGGTCCGTGCGGCTCCGCGTCTCGTTGATCTCGCGCATGGGAAGGAGGATGTTCCCCATGCACGGCGTACCGTCGTCGTCCCGGATCAGGATCTGCACGTGGAGGCACGGGATCTCCTCCAGGTCGCTCGCCTGCACCACCACCTCTCCGGCCCAGTACCCCTTCTCCCGCATGGCCCGGATCTGCTCGGGAATCAGCCTCTCCATCTCTCCGGCCGGCAGGTACCGCATCGAGGACTGGCCGATCAGGGTCTCCGGCTTCGCCTTGAGGAGCCGGTAGACCCCCGGCGAGGCGTAGCGCGCCGCAGACATCTGGTCGATCACGAAGAAGGGGACGCTCCGCAGAAAGGGGTGCACGTGCTCCGGTTCCCTTTCCGGAACCCTTCTCCGGAGGAACTGCTTCACCACCTCCTTGACGACCTCCATTTCCTCGGAGATCTGCCGGTCGATGTCCCCCGACTCGGCGGACCAGAGATCCGCCCAGGTGGCGGCAAGGGAATCCGGCGCCGCAGGCGCGCCCGCCCGCCCGGCTCCGGCCGCCGGTTCCGGCTCTTCCTCCGGGCCCCTGCCTTCCCCGCGGAGCAGCCAGTCCAGGTCGAACGAAATGCCCAGCTGCTCCTCGCACACACCGTGGAAGTGGATCACGAAATCGAGGGGCAGGGACCGGCCCGCCTCGTAGTTCCCGTAGGTGCTCTGGTTGTTCACGCCGACCAGGCGGCCCATCTTTCCCTGGGTAAGGCCGGCCAGCTCACGCACCCGGCGAAGCCGATCCCCGATGCCGGACAGGTCCTGTCCGAAGTCGATTCGTCTCATTTTCCAGGATCTCCTGCAGCAGAAATTTCCCGATTGAAGAGCCGCTATGGATATGTTATTGGAACCATAAAGTTCTGTCTGGCAGTTGACGATTCCATACTTGATATGGCATGTCTGTTCTGTACAATACTACATGACTCGATCTTTTCCAAGCTAGATGAGCATATGTTCCATTTAAAATGAAAGTCAGCGCTCTTCCGCTCCACATTTATCATATGTAGTGCAAGATATAGCTGATTCCAGGGTGCCAGCCTGCGGGCAACCATGTTCTGACAAGAGGTCGAGATGGCCAGGGGGGACCAGCTCGGGCGACAGTGGAGGGTCCTGCAGACCCTGATCACCTCCAAGCGGGGGAGGTCCGCGGCCGAGCTGGCCGACGAGCTCGAGTGCCACCCCCGGACCGTCTACCGGGACCTGGAGGCCCTGCAGAAGAGACGCGTCGAGATCCTCTACCACGCCATGAGCCGGCAGAAGAGGACCAAGCGCAAGGTGGACCCGTACCGGATCTGGTTCTTCAACGGAACCTTCTACCTCATCGGGTTCTGCCACCTGAGGAACGATGTCCGGACCTTCGCCCTGGACCGCATCCGGATGCTGAGCCCCACCGGGGAGACCTTCGAGGTAGCCGCGGACTTCAAGCTGGAGGACTTCCTGCGCTCCAGCTTCGGCGTCTTTCAGGGCAAGCCCCGGAAGGTGAGGATCCGGTTCTCCCCGGAAGCGGCCGGCTACATCCGGGAGAAGGTCTGGCACGAGAGCCAGAAGCTCCGCCCCCGGAAAGACGGCTCCCTCCTCTTCGAAGCCGAAGTGGCCGGCACCGACGAGATCAAGCACTGGGTCATGACCTGGGGCGCCAAAGCCGAGGTGCTGGCGCCCGCCTCCCTGCGGGAGGAGATCCGCCGGGAAACGGCGGAGATGCTGACAAAGTATGAGCCGCCGTCAATGCGGGAGGATACGACGAGGTGGAACCGACCGTGAAAACGAGTGTGAGGAACAACGGGCCAATCTGGAAGAAGAAGTACGAGGCGGGTTGTGAGTGGTGCGGTCGAAAGATCCCGGGAGTGCCGGAGAGCCAGATCTCGAGCGTCAGGCGCTATGGCCTGGATTTCTGTCACATCATCTCACGCAGGAATGGGCCCGCGCAGGAGTGGAATGGCTTCGTCCTCTGTCCGACGTGTCACCGGCTCTTCGATGAAGTCATCAAGCCGAAGATCATCAGTGCTTTGGAGACGGCGGTGACCGGTTTCCCGGAAATCCCCACGAAACCTGCCAAGCAATACGTCTCAGCACGAAACTACAAACAAGCCATCGAGTCCATGTCGCACAAAACGATCACGCTGAAAGAGCCAAAGAAGTATGCGAAGAGATGGAAGGACAGGAAACCGATTGTATGAAGACAGAAGTGTCTCAGAGACTGTGACCGGATCTGTCAAACATTTAGAGTATTCTTGGGATGAGAAATAGCAGATAGGGATGGGAGTGATCTACACGAAGACTTCGGACGGCAGAAGGCTGAGAGATGCTCCAAGCCGTGAAGAGCGATCATTCCGCACTTGCGGGATTATATGGAACGCAGTTTTCGCGCGGCATGAGTCGAGAAGCAAATTCGAGGAAACCAACCACCCCTTCTGAAGAGCCGTCTTCCACAGGCCTGGAGCATTACCGTTGCTGATTGCCGAGATTCGTCGAAAGCTCGCAGACCTTGAAGACGTTGACCCTGAAGAGGGCGATGTCGTTCAACGTCTACGGGCAATCCTCAGAGAAACAAAAGAAGACCTCCTGACCGCGGATGTGTTCGGAGTGCTGAAGTATTTGCCGCGAGTTCCGTACCTTCAATCGTTCCTACAAGCCATCGCTGACCGTAACCCGGATTGCATCGAGTTTGGGAAGTCGATCCAGACAGATGGACGAGCGATCGAATTCTGTGATTTCAAATTCTGGCCTTCATACCCAACTCCCAAAGGAATGCCCGGTTCAACCACAGAACCGGACGTTCAAATATCCACTCCGAATCTCCTCATGTTTTTTGAAGCAAAACTCAACAGCGGCTTCGGGCAGCATCAAATAGAGCGGGAGCTCACTGCAGGACTGGATCAAGCAGGGAAGAAGGAGTTCTTTCTGGTGCTTGTGACACCGAGCATTCTCCCGCCACGCATGTCCTTCGAAGGTCGCCGCTTGAGACTAAGAGACTACTTGAATTCGGCTTCGGCTACGCCCGAAATCAGCGAGAATGTCGCGAACCGCATCAAAGCCAATCGGTACCGGGTTCTTTGGATCACCTGGCATGCGATCGTGGCTGCTCTGAATTCCGCATACATCAATCACCGGATTTCTGCCGTAGAAGGGTCCGATGAGACGCTTCGCGTGGGTGACATGATTGGGGATCTAAATGAACTAATGGAAATGCGCGGGTTGCGTCCTTTCAGAGGGTTCTCCGGAATTCTGAAAACGGATACCTCTTCGTGGTGCAGAATGTGCCTAGTGCCGGGAGTGAGCCCTATCCGAAGATACCGGGGCATTGAACTCTCGGCGGTGATTAAGCAATTCAGCTACACAATCAATGTGAGTAAATGGTTGCCTTTCCGATCCCCAGACAAGGACGAGAAGTTGAATCTCAGCGAGATTGTCGGAAGACAGGATCTGGCAGGCAAGTTGGACCAATTGTTTCCATGGGGGACGAAGCAATGAGCGCCGAAGAGAAGCTCAGCGCTGAAGAAGTCTCTAAGCGCATAGTAGCAGGCATGGGCATGGTGTATGACCTGTTCAATGAAATGAACAACTTCTTCCGCCAGGTTCTGGACGCTTTGGATGCCTCTGACATGGAAATACACCCCATCAAGAAGAGATTCATCTTGCCGAAGCCCAGGAAGAAGGGCATGAAGAAAGCCGCCGACGATTATGTGAAGACCGATATGGGGTTCATGGCAGAGATCGGTGGCGGAGTTTCTGATGATGACGAGTTGGAGGGTATCGATGAAGATGAGGAAACCGAGTTGGATTACAAAAAGATCTCGATTACTCCAGAGTCGCAATTCTTGATTGTCCGAGCCAATCTATACGACGCGAAAATGGCCGAAACTGATTCTTTCGAACCGTTCGTCGTCGCGGCCATTCTCTCGTCTCTAAAACGTTCTGATAGGAAGCACACTGCGGCCAGAGCAAAGGCTCAGAGCAAGTTCCAACTGAAAAAGGGCGGGCAACTGCTAAGAGGATCACAGTTGGTTGAGCCATCCGTCGAAAGAGGAAAGGAAATCTCTTGGGTGATTCCCAAGTATGTCGTCTCCGCAAAAGTGAGCGGGATTGTGAGCAGAGCCCTCGTCGATTTTGATACGGAAGAGAAGTTCACAAAATTCGTTGAAGATCTGGTATCCATGATCGAAACGGCATGAAGCCCTTCCCAATTTACAGAGAATGAAGATGGCACACATGATTCCAGATGTGCCTCCGGACCCTGGCCCCGGCAGGGTTGCGGAAAGGGCATTGTACGAGGCGCTGGAGTCTCAGTTGCCGGACGACTTCTTCGTGTATCACAGCGTCTCCTACCTCGAGCAGCAAAAGGCGGCAGAAGGGGAGGCGGATTTTCTTATCCTCCACCGGGAACACGGACTCCTGGCCATCGAGTGCAAGGGACACGGTGTCCGGCGGACCGATGCCGGACAGTGGTCCCGCATCCATAATGACGGGACCGAGGAACCCCTGAAAGAAGATCCTTTCCGGCAGGCCCAGAGGACGGTGAAGGATCTGGTCAAAGAACTGACCCGTCGTCTTCAGGACCTGATGCCCCACCTCGACGGCCGCTTCCCCTTTGTCCACGGCCACGGGGTTGCCTTCCCTCGCACCATGGTTGACGAACTGAACCTGCCTCTCGACGCGCAACGCAGTATCATCCTGGACGCAAGCGACATGAACAGGATCGAACAGAAAGCCCTGGATGCTTACAGCTTCTGGAAGGGCGACCGGCCAGACCGTACCCCTCTCGACAAACGTGCGTTTAAGGTCTTCCGGAAGCGAGTCCTGCAACCGAACCTGAATCTTGTGTCTTCTCTGGGTGCGCAACTGCAACTCAATACGCAAAGGATGGTCCGGCTGACGGAAGAGCAACTTATCGTCCTGCGGGGTCTTTTGAGCAACCCGCGGCTGCAAATTGCCGGCGGTGCGGGCACCGGCAAGACGGTGCTGGCCCTGGAAGCGGCGCAGTTGCTCGCAGACAAGGGGATGCGGGTCCTTCTCATGTGCTACAACCAGGGCCTCTGCAGCTACCTGGCCGAGGCATTGGAAGACCGGGAACCCGGGACCGGGTCGGTCGAGGTCCACACCTTTCACGGGCTGTGCAGGAAGGCATATGACAGCCTCGAGTTGCCCTTTGCGGTGCCGACAAGCAGTGACCCTGAAACCGTCGGGCGATTCTGGAACGAGAGTGCTCCTCTGATGCTGATGCAAGCCCTGGACGAGGGAAAGATCGGACCCTGGGATGCTGTCGTCATCGATGAAGGCCAGGATTTCTCTCTGGACTGGTGGGCGGTGATTGAAGGCTGTCTCAAGGACAAAGCGGCCGCCAGACTCATCGTTTTCTACGATCCACGGCAGGAGATCTTCGGCCGTGGGTGCAACATTCCCGAGTTCGGTCTTTCTCTCTCGCTTAGGTGCAACTTCCGGAATACCCGTAGGATCTTCCAGGCCATGCAGGAGGTTGTGGAAGTGGATATGGAGCCCCACCCCCGATGCCCGGATGGCGTGGAGGTCCAACGTAAGCACCCGGCAAGCAGGAATCGGACGCACAAGGCCATTGAGGAACTGCTTAGTACTACAGCGACACATGGGTAGACATTCCTTTGAGGATATTGTATGATC
>CAYZMM010000086.1:0-10251 GCA_964479535.1 uncultured Thermodesulfobacteriota bacterium | reverse complement strand
GAATGTGATTTCAGGAGGAGTATACCACAAGAATGTGTTAAGTGAACAGTATTAGGACTAACCCCTCTCTGTCAATATGGGGTGAGACAACTGGGTAGAGATAGTTTAGTGTAGGGGGCGGGGAGGGAGTGAAGACGATGACAGAGAGAAGACAGGGAGTTGGAGAGCAGGGAAAGCGTCGGGGTGAGGAGGCAGATGGGCGGGGGCCCCTGGCGCTGGTGGAACCCCGAGAGGACGACGAAGGCGAGCGGAGCGAGCCGCAGTCGCCCGGCAGGGGTTCCACCAGCGATGCGTCTGCCCTTACAAAGGGCAAGCGGGCCGATCCGGAGGTGGTTCCACAGGGCAAGCGGAGGAGGTTCACAGCGAAGTACAAGCTGAGCATTCTGGAAAAAGCCGATGCATGTACAGAGCCGGGGCAGCTCGGTGCCCTTCTGCGGCGCGAAGGGCTGTATTCCTCAAGTCTGAGAACTTGGCGGAGGCAACGGGACCAGGGAAGCCTGACGGGATTGGAGCCGAAGAAGCGGGGGCCGCGGCCGGATCCGGACAAGGAACTACGCAAGCGCATCGCCAAGCTGGAGAAGGAGAACCTACGCCTTGCCGACAAGTTGGAGAAGGCGGAATTGATCATTGAGGTCCAAAAAAAAGTGGCACGGCTGCTGGAGGCCAAGCAGGCGGAGGACGGGGACGAGAAGAAGTGATGGAAGCGGTCCGAGAACTTTTGCCGAGTGTGGGTGTATCGGCTGCGTGTAGGGCGATGGCCCTGCCCAGGGCGACATATTACGGAAGACTGTCTGTGGTGGCCTCACCGGACGATGGCAGATCGACGGCCAGAGGCAACGAGAAGGTCGTTGAGCAGGCAGATCCCCGGCCCCCCAGACGCTCTGCTCGAGCACTCAGAGAATCCGAGGAACAACAGGTGCTGGCAGTGCTACACTCCGAACGTTTCGTGGACCGATCCCCCGGACAGGTGTACGCCACCCTGCTCGATGAGGGGACCTACCTGTGCTCCGAACGGACGATGTATCGGATCCTGGACAAGCACCAGGAGATCAAGGAACGCCGCAACCAGCGCAAACATCCGCAGTACAAGAAACCCGAACTGCTGGCCACGGGCCCGAATGAAGTCTGGTCCTGGGATATCACGCGGTTGAAGGGACCGGTCAAGTGGACCTACTTCTACCTGTACGTGATCCTGGACATCTTCAGCCGATACGCAGTCGGTTGGATGGTGACCACTCGGGAGACCGCAGCGTTGGCCAGGCAACTCATCGAAGAGACGTGCACGAAGCAGGGCATCGGTCCCGGAGAACTGATTCTTCATGCCGACCGTGGTTCTCCCATGAAGGCCAAGAGTACGGCCTTGCTGCTGGCCGATCTTGGCATCGGCAAGAGCCACAGCCGACCGCACGTCTCCAACGACAATCCCTTTTCGGAGAGCCAGTTCAAGACGATGAAGTACAACCCGCAGTTCCCTGATCGCTTCGGATCCCCTATGGATGCCCGGGCATTCTGCGGACCGTTCTTCCAATGGTACAACACAGAGTTCCGTCATAGTGGGATCGGGATGATGACCCCGGAGATGGTCCACTACGGCCTGGCCGAGGATATTCGAGCCAAACGACAACGGGTACTGGCCCAGGCCTACGCGGCCAATCCTGAACGGTTTGTACGGGGGAAACCGATGCCACCTGCACTGCCGGGTGCCGTTTGGATCAACCCGCCAGCCACGGAAGTTCAGAACTGGGGTGAAGTGGTTGATATCGTATGCGAGCAGCAGGAGGTTGCTTAAATTCTAGAAAAAGGTGTCTCAAACCTATTGACAGCTTCCGAACCGGCACGTGGGGCGTAGTGGCACGTGTTAAATTGCGATTGCTCTGCAGGGGAGGAATGGTTGCTCGTTTCAGCCAAAGTAATTCGTAGGCTGACTCTCTAGAATCCAAAAGAGGAGAGGGTGCGTGATGTGACCGTCTCGAAAAGCTTCAGCAGTCCTTTGAAGCTCAAATACCAAATCAGCAAGGTGGTAATATGATTGCCTGGTTCACAATTTTTCATTTGCCCCTGATCTTGCTGATCTATGTTGCGTGGAAACTGGACAGCGACTGCTCGCTCATTCTTACACCCTTCACGGTGTACGTGACGCTAGATATAGTATTTTCGTGGAACTATTGGTTGCTCTTCTCAGACTACGAGTACATGGTTACCCCATATTCTGTGGGGGTCTCCATGCTTTCGACCGGTTGCTTCCTAGTTGGTTGCATCTTCTATAGCAAGAACCACGAAATTAGAGGGTCAACGAAGACCGGTGCGACATATGTTAAGGATTTCATTGCCAGACCAATCAGGCTACGAGGTCCAAGGTCAAAATACAAGAGGGCTGTGAAGATTCTACTCCTGCTTAGCTTGCTGTTGTCTGGCTACTACTACAGAGGACTGCCGCCTTCGATTCTCGCCATTAGCAGATTCATTGCGAGCGGCGAGCTGAGAGAAGCACATACGGCTCTTAGCTCCGGAAGGAGAGAGTTGACGAAGTCCTACGTCTTTGAAGGCGGCTATAGGGGGCAGGGAATCGCTAAGAGCTTTATGCGGGTCATGTGGACATATGGCCTCACTGTTTGCCTGCTTTTCGCTCTACTGGATAGATCCCCATACTGGATCCTGTTCTCAGGTGTCTTTTTCTTGGGCTGTCTCTATTTCATAGCCGGCACAGGTGAGAGGGCCCCTTTTCTCTACTCTCTTATAAGTGTGCTGATCGCCCTATCCTATGTCCTTAGGCTTAGACTGAGACATCTCACACTTACAGGAATGTTGCTTCTGCTTTTACTACTTGTCACAACTTTTCTAATGCCGCGCTATGATAGTACCGTGGGCTCGCGAACAGACCTATTAATGTCGGTACTGAATAGCGTAAAGGGCAGGATACTTACGGGGAACAAGGTCAATAATCTATTGGTAATCAATTTTGTTGCCGACGGCACATTGGACTATGCTTACGGGAGGGACCATCTGTCGGTCTTCCTCAATGCGATTCCAGGAGTTCCTGCTCCGCCGCTTGCTCATGAAATTGCAACCATAATCAAAGGCACGACCACCACCTACTTCAGTGGAACGTACCTTGGCAAGGTGTATATCGATTTCGGCGTTTATGGTGTCATTTTGGTGTATGTCTTACTAGGCATCACGCTGCAGGCCACTCACAGATACTTCTTGGCTAGAAGCAAGACGATCGAGAATTTGGCGTTTCTTGGCCTACTGAACTGGAGTCTTGGTTGGATGTGCTTTGGTGCTGGGGTGATTACTCTACTTTCGAATATGGTCCCAGTGGTTTCTATACACATGCTTATGCTCTTCTTCATTGGAGCGTTGCGGCCTACTAGAACTCGGGCCTATCGGATGAGAGAGCAGAGAACCGGTTGAGGTCTAAGGGTGCAGCGACCAATTTAGAGCGCGAGGAAGCGTAATGAATCGCCGAAAAGGATGGAGGGGAGTGGGCTGCGGCGCGCTTCGGGAGAGGCGACGGGCATTGAAGGAGCCGGCTCATGTAGAAAGTTGCCAAGAATGAAGATACTGCACGTTTGTACTACGTTTATTCACAGGTCAAGTGGAATATCAAGGGTCTACAAGCGGCTGGCAGCGATGGTCGCCAGTGGCTACCAGGTTGGCCTTGTTGTGGGGCGTGACTATCAACCGGACCCAGACTGGGACATGAGCGAGATACGGGTATATAGGGTTGAAACACTGGTCAAATATGTTAGCCCGAAGAATGATCTGAAAACCTTGGTCGCCTTGCACCGGCTCTTCAACGAAATCAGACCGGATGTCGTGCACACCCATTTGGCGAAGGGAGGGGTCCTAGGAAGATGGTCTGCATATCTATCCGGGACACCTCTAATCTTTCACACTGTTCACGGGCCAACTTTTGCTAGTACACTTCCAGCGAAAAGGCGAATGGCATATTTGGCACTGGAGTGGATGACTGGGCGTATCACCGACCACTTCTTCTTTGTCGGGCAGGAAATACTTAATGAGTATGTTGCGTCAGGTGTGAGTAGAGCAGGGAACTCCAGTGTCATAAGAACGGGAAGGCCGGATGCAGAAATAGACCAATTAAGCATGATCGGATCGGATGATGTCGCTTCGATAAGAAGGAGCTTTCTTGCTGAACACGATTGCTTTCTAGTAGCCTGCGTCGGAAGGATCGTTCCTTCAAAAGGGCAGGATCATGCGATACGCGCTACCAGAAGTCTTAGAGCCTTCGGTATAAATGCTAAGCTGTTGATCATTGGCGATGCACTATTGGAGGAAGAAACTGTATTTCTTCGTTCACTGCAAGATTTGTCTAAAGAGTTGGGATTAGAGAAGCACGTGCTCTTCACGGGTTACAGAGAGGATGCGCTCCACATTATGGCGAGTGCTGACGCAATTGTGCATACGTCGAAATACGAAGGTCTTCCAAATGTATTTGTCGAGGCGGGTCTCGTCTCCAAGCCCCTCGTTTGTTATAGGGTCTTAGGGGCGAGTGAGACGGTGGACGAAGGGAAGACGGGGTACATTGTGGAGCAGGACAATATCGAAGGGCTGGTGAAACGTTTGTATGAATTATGGGATAATCCAGCACTGGCCAAAGAGCTAGGCCGGAATGCGCATGAAAAGGTAGCATTAGACTATAGAGAGAGCACAATGATCAAAAGAAAGCTTGAACTGTATCGCCAATTGATTGGAGAGCAAGAAGCAACCCAAGCGGCTAGGTTTGGGAAGAGATGGCAAATAAGTTTCTTCTCGAGAGGGAGAGCGAGAGCCCCTAATGCTTCGAGCTGCAAAGAATGTGGCATGAATACTAGTAATGGAGGTAGTACTTGAAAACACCGAAGGTCCTCTTTTCGGACGGAAAATACTCAACGGGAACCGAGAAATCGCAGCCCTACAAGAAGGAAATCATGAGGATAATCCGAGACCATCCAAAAGGCCGTCTGCTGGATATTGGGTGCGGGTCAGGGCTATCCTCAAGAATGCTGAAGGACGAAGGAATTAACGTTGTTGGGCTAGACGTTTCGCAGGAGGCTATTAAGAGATACAGCAAGTGCGGTCCTACAGGAATGGTCTGTGACGTCGAACAGAATCTTCCGTTTCAGGATTCGGTTTTCGACATGATATGGGTAACCGAGGTCATAGAACACGTGGTAGAATATAGGCAACTCCTGCATGAGATGAATCGTATTCTAAAGCCTTCGGGCCGAATATATCTGACCACCCCAAACGCCGTCTATTACGGATACAGAGCGATGTATTTCTTAGGAAGGTGCCCGACCGAACTGCAGCATCCCTATCACGTGCGCTTCTTCAGTCCCCGATTTCTCTCAGCGCAATTGGATGCCGCGGGGTTTGAGGTAGACACAATGACCGGCCAGAATGTCTATGCGATGATCCCTGCCTGGATCATCGATAACCTTGATAGGAAGAATTCGCTGTTAGCAAGAGGGTTGCATGCCTTTCTAATGAGGCTTGGCTTCAAGAGGGTGGAAGGACTTATTCATGGCGATAAGTATCTCTATTACACTTTTTCCAATACGTTGAACAGCCTGTTCAGCAGCGTAATTATGATTGTTGCCAGGAAGGGAAGATCTCCATTTAGGAAGCGTGTGGCATGAAGAGGATGGTGGTCTATATCTCTGGATATGGGCGAAGCGGATCCACTGTATTGGATCTCCTCCTAGGTAACCATCCTAATATACTAAGTCTTGGGGAGGTAGGTAACATATTTGACTACTACCTCAGCCCGACAGAGGCCTGCTCTTGCGGGGCAGCATTCAACAGATGCGAGTTTTGGTCAAGGGTTATGAACAGAGCTTTTCCGAAGAAAGATTCGAAAAGCTTGGCTGGTTGTAGGAGATTGCAACTTCGAGTCGAGAGATGGATGAGTCTTCCTTGGCTTCTAATGAAAAAGGGTCGATCAGAACCGAAGCAACAGTATAGAGAACTTAATACAAGGTTCTTTGAATCAATTTACCAGGTTAGCGAGAAGAGCATTATCGTGGACTCATCGAAGAGTTCTTATCCCTTTGCATGCAGGGCACTCGCGTTACGGCGACTCTGTGGTCTAGAAGTAAAAGTGATCCACCTTGTCCGTGATGGTCGTGGGGTAATTCATTCTAAATTACAGGGCGACAACCGAAAGATGAGAATCGGTGTATACGAGAAGGAGATTTCAGGGCCGTACCGCGGGCTGATTGGCTGGAATCTCGTGAATTGCTTCAGCGTCCTTAGTCGCTTGTTTCTTCCGAAGGGCAATTACATTCTAATCAGGTATGAGGATCTGATGTCAAGGCCCGAGAAGGTACTGAAGCGGCTGGGGCGATTCATTGGTGTCGAACTAACCCAATCAATTGAAGCGGTTAAGGAAAGCATCCCCCTGACAGTTGGCCATCTCGTCGGGGGAAATCGGATTGTGGATAGTGGTAGTATTGTTGTGGGTAGACAGTTGAATGGCAAAGAGCGGATTCCTAGACTGATGCAAGCAGTGTATTACTTATCCTCTTGGCCGATGTTGGCGTATGTATCAGTGGTCTCTAGGCAAAGCAGAATAGAACATGTTTGAGATAATACGAAGGGTCGTACAAGTCGGTTCTGCGTTACGTGCGGGATGAATACGGGAAGCCGAAGATGCGGACGTACCGGCGGGTGGAGACCCCGGCCGGGGCTCAGAGTCAGACGGACTGGGCGGAGTTCCCGGAAGTGGACGTGGGCAGGGGTCCGGAGCCGCTCAGTGCTTTTCTGATGACCCTGAGCCACAGCCGGATGCCTGCGGTGATCTGGCGGCGCGGGAAGGATCAACTCAGCTGGCTGGAGAGCCACAACGAAGCGTTTCGGTGGCTTGGGGGCGTTTCGGCGGTCAACCGGATCGACAACGTTAAGACGGCCATTGCCCGGGGCGCGGGGGCCTGGGGCGAGATCAACCCGGTGTACCGGGCGTATGCACGCACGGTGGGCTTCCACATCGATGCCTGTGAGTCCGGCCAGGCGAACGCCAAGGGGAAGATGGAGGCCAAGGTGCGCCTGTCGCGGCTTCAGGTAAATCCACGGGGCCGGCCGTTCGAGGGCCTGGAGGATCTGCAGTCGTGGTCAGACCGGCGGATCTTGCGATGGGCGCAGAAGGCGCTCTGTCCGGCGACGGGACTTACGGTGCTGGCCAGTTGGGAGGCCGAGCTCGGGTGGCTCCGATGAGCCCCAGACGAGCTGCCAAAACCCTTTGACGTGGTGGTCTTCCGGCCGGTGAGCAAGGACTGTCTGGTGAACTTTGAAAGCCGTTCGTATGCAGTCCCGTTCCGCTACGCAGGCCAGTGGGTCGAGGTACGGGGTTGCGCGGAGACGGTGGAAATCTGGGCACAGGGGGTGCGGCTGATGAGCTATCCCCGCCACAGCGCCGAGCGGATCCTGCTTGATCCTCGTTGCTACGAGGGAGAAGCCACCGATCGGGTACTGCCCCCACCCCCTCTGGGCCGGTTGGGTCAACGGCTGCAGCAGATCATGGAGATGCCCGTGGACCGGCGACCGATGGATCTTTATGCAGCCCTTGCGGAGGTGGCCCGATGACGAGACCCAAAACGGCACACGTGGATTTGGACGCAACCCGAGGGAGACTGGATGTCCTGGGCCTGGGGTATGCGAGCGAGCTTCTGGAGGGGTTGCTCAACGAGGCGGTCAAGGACAATCATGCACCCCATGTATTCCTGGACCGTATCCTTGCAGCCGAGCAAAGCCGGCGGGAGGAGAGGCGGATTGTTACTTCGCTGAAGCTCTCCGGGCTTCCGCAGGACATGACCCTGGGCAATTTTGACTTCGGTTTTCAGCCGGGCATCGACAAGAGCCGGATCGAGACCCTGGCCACCTGCGCGTGGATCCGGGCCCATGAGACCTTGTTGTTCCAGGGGCCGCCCGGGATCGGCAAGACGCACCTGGCCGTGGCCCTGGGGGTGAAGGCCGTGGCCAATGGGTTCTCCGTGGCCTTCTATCGCCTCGAGGCCCTTCTGCACGCCATGAAGCAGGATGCCGAGGTTCCTCCCCGAAGGCTGAAGGGGAAGAAGTATCTGAAGACCTCCCTTCTGATCACCGACGAAGTCGGTTTCCAGACCCTCAGCCGCCAGGAGGCAAGCCTGTTCTTCCGGCTGGTCAGTTATCGGTATCAGCGGGGGAGCATGATCATCACGACGAACAAATCGGTGAAGGACTGGCCCGAAGTGATGGCCGGTGATGAGGTCATGACCACGGCTCTGTTGGACCGCCTCTTGCACCGCTGCCACGTGTTCAACATCAAGGGCCGCTCTTACAGACTGCGGGATCTGGGTAAGCGTCCGGTGAACCCCATCTTGCCTTCGTAGCACTCACCCCGCGAAAATGTAGCCATGGTAACTTCCCGCATAGGAGGCAAGTCATGGCAACAGGAATCCCCAAGAGGATAGACACGGAGAAGCAGGCCTTCTGGATCCGCACGTTGAAGCGATGGGAATCCAGCGGGGAAACGGCGCGGGCGTATTGCGTCCGGCACGGGCTGAAGGAAACGCAGTTCCATTGGTGGAAGAAGGTTCTGCAGCGTCGTGGGAAATGGAAGCCGGGGCATTGCGAAGACGCTCGCACAGTCTCTCAGGAGCAGCCCTCGGTCGCCTTTGCAGAGGTAGATCTGCGGGAATCATTCCCTGCGGTGCAGGTGGCAGCTCCTGCGGCTGAACCGCTGGAGCTTTCCGTGGCGGAACGCTACCAGATCCGGATCCCAGCCGGTTTTGACCCGTTTACCCTGGAGCAGGTTCTTTGCGTCTTGGACGGGCGAGGATGCTGAGGCTTCCAGGATCGGTGCGGATCTTCTTGTGCACTCGGGCGGTGGACATGCGCCTGTCCTTCGATCGGCTGGCGATGCTGGCCGAACATGTGCTTGAGGAGTCTTCTTGCTCGGGGCATCTGTTCGTATTTTTCAATCGGCGCTCGGACCGGGTGAAGATCCTGTACTGGGATCGCGACGGGTACGTGATTTATTACAAACGGCTTGAGGCAGGGACCTACGCCCTTCCGGAAGCCGAAGGGCCTCGGGTGGAGATGACGGAAGTGGAGTTGGGTATGATCCTCGGAGGCATCGACTGGAAACGAACCCGAAAGCGCAAACGCTACGAGAAGGGAGGATCCGGCGGATAGAGGGACATATGAATATAGTATATATCTAATAAATATATTCTTTTATACAGAAAAGCATTGCTTTTCTCCGGCAGCCATGATAGAAACATGAGAACGCCAACCGGAGAAACGATCCTCTCGTGCACGAAGAAACCAGCGTGCTTCCTGACGACCTTGTCCAATGCCACGCGGTCATCCTGGAGATGGCCGATACGATTCGCGAGCTCAAGGTCCTGAACGAAAAACACAAGCACCAGCTTGCGCAACTCTTGCGCTACCGGTACGGACAGCGCTCCGACCGGATGCATTCGGAGCAGCTGGTCTTGTGGGCCCTGGGAGAGGAGAAGCCCGTCCCGAAATCCTCCGACGAGGATGAGGGGGAACCGACAGGCAAGAGACGGCGTCGCCGAGGCCACGGTCGAAGGCCGCTGCCCAAGGATCTTCCCCGGAAACGGGTTGTGCACGATGTAGGGGCCGAAGAGAAGGTCTGCCCGCACTGCGAGGTGGAGAAGAACAGAATTGGGGAAGAGACGAGCGAACAGCTGGACTACGTGCCGGCCTCCTTCTACGTGATCGAACACGTGCATCCCAAGTATGCATGCCCCCTATGCCAGCAGGGTGTGGTGCAAGGTGTGAAGCCCATGCAACCCATCGAGAAGGGGATCCCGGGGCCCGGACTCCTGGCGCACGTGGTCACGAGCAAATTCGCCGACCACCTGCCGCTGTACCGCCTGGAGGGCATCTTCTCCCGCTACGGGGTCGACATTGCCCGCTCTACGATGTGCGGCTGGCTTCTGGAATGCGGGAAACTTCTCGAGCCTCTGTATGATCGGATGCGTTCTCAGGTGCTCTCCTCGAAGGTCGTCTTCACCGACGACACACCGGTGCCCGTGCAGGACAAGAATCGGACAAAGACCCGGACCGGCCGGATCTGGGTGTACGCGGGGGACCGGGAGCATCCGTACACGGTCTACGACTATACTCCGGACCGGAGTCGGGATGGGCCGGTCCGGTTCCTGGAAGGCTATGAGGGATACCTTTGTTGACTACACCGATAAAGGTGAGGGGCGGGGGTAGGAGATTTGCGAATTGAAT
>CAYZMM010000085.1:0-10701 GCA_964479535.1 uncultured Thermodesulfobacteriota bacterium | reverse complement strand
GTCCCATGTGCGTGGTCTTGCCGGAGCCCTCGATCCCCTCGAAGGTGATGAACATCCCGCGAGGGGATGTCTCCCTGCCATCCTTCTCTCTTGCTGGAATACTAGGACCCCAAGCTGCAGTACTCTACTTAAATTATATCCCAGATTACAGGGCGTTTCAAAAACCCAGTACCTTAGACTGATTATTAGGGCTTTCTCTGTTATGTTTTTCAGCATCATGTCAGCCATTCCCCAAACAGGTGTGTTCTATGATTTTGTTCTTGCAAAAAACGAAGCAAAATGAAATTCATATTGGATTTTCTTATTGACAACACTTGTTTTTGTTTTTTATAATTTGACTGCTTGATTCCTCCATGCCCAGCAATCCGTTGGAGGGTGTTAGCCTCCGTTACGGAAAAGAGGGCAAAGGGAGGACAGTAATGGCCCCCGAATTTTGGCCAGGGGTTTAAGTGAAGTCTTCGACCTGGCAACAACGTTCATCACGCAGCCTCAAGTTGGGTAGGAACACCCGCATATACCTCATCCGGTGTGAACCGTTCAAGGGCAGAGTGGGGCCGTTCCTGGTTGTAGAATTGGAAATAATCTCCGATCCCTCGTTTGGCTTGGACCACATTCTCATAAGCTTTCAAATAGACTTCTTCGTATTTCAAACTGCGCCACACCCGCTCGATGAAGACATTGTCGATCCATCGGCCCTTGCCGTCCATGCTGATCCGAACACCTGCATCCTGGAGAACCTTGATGAAGGCATCGCTGGTGAACTGAGCCCCTTGGTCCGTATTGAAGATCTCGGGGGTGCCATGGTGGCGCAGGGCCTCCTCCAGGGCACTCATACAGAACTCGGGGTCCAGGGTATTGGAGAGTCGCCAGGAGAGCACCTTGCGGCTGTACAAGTCGAGAATGGCCACAAGGTACAGGAAGCCCCCCGGGCCATGGGAATATAGGTGATGTCAGAGGCCCAGACCTGGTTGGGCCGATCGATGGACAGGTCCTTGAGCAGATACGGATAAATCTTGTGCCCCTTTCCCGGTTTGCTGGTCCGCCGCCGAGGGTACAGCGCGGAAATACCCATCAGGCGCATACGACGTCGAGCCTTCTTGCGGTTGACCTTGTACCCCTCTCGGTGGAGTTGATCCCGGATCCGCCGGTTTCCGTAAAAGGGAAGCTTCAGGTGGATCTCGTCGATCCGACGCATAATCTCCAACTCTCTGTCAGCAAGCGGGACAGGCTTGTAGTAAACCGAGGAACGGCAAACATCGAGAATCCGGCACTGTTGGGTGATCGGCAGGGGATTTGCCCGGGTGATCATGGCCTTGCGCTCCTTGGGGCCTATCGACCGAGCTTCCCGGACAAAAAATCCCTCTCCATGGTCAGCTGCCCGATCTTGGCGTGCAGCTCCTTGACCTCCGTCTCGGGTTCCTTTCTGCCGCGATTTCCGTTCTCGAACAGGTGCTCAGCCTGGGACACGACCCTCGCCTTCCAGTCCTGGATCTGGTTCGGGTGGACATCGAACTGTTCTGCCAGTTCCACCAGCGTCCGGTCCCCCTTCAAAGCCGCCACGGCCACCTTTGCCTTGAACTTCGGGGAATGGTTCCTTCTTTGTCTCTTCATCTTCTGCTCCTCCTCTCTCAAGAGTTTACCGCAGAAGATTTCACTTATAAATCACCGCTACCTGTCCAACCAATGGGGGCCACCTCTGACCCCCCATCAGCGCCATGCTGAGAAAAGGCTCTTTGCCCGGAGCCGGTGGAGAAGGGAGGTGATAGAGGCCATTTCTTTCGTATGACGTGGCTCCATTAGGGCGATCATCAACACCTATTACAGTCGGATGGATTCTCAGGTTTTCCTTGGCATTCACATCTGCACAGGATAAGGAGGTATTGCAAATGAACACCAGAAGCCGTCTTACCACTGCATTCATCGTTTCCCTGTTTTTGGTAACAATATTCCTCACAGGGACAGCGAGCGCAAAATCTCTCTACGCGATTGCCAGCATCAATCAGAGCCCCTCGCCAATCAATGCCTACAACATAAACGCTGACGGCACCCTCGCGCCACCGGTCACTCACCTTGTTCCCGCCCGTGCACTTGGAGCTGTCGGCATTTCTGCATACATAGACCGCGATGCTCTTGGAGTGCCCACAGGCGAAGGAACGCTTTTCATCACCTATGAATCCTCTAACGAGATCCAGTTGGTGGACGCCGCCACTATGACAGGGGATCCGGGAGACACCGTAAGCGCGCCGGGAGCTTCGAACTTGGCAGGCATCGTCTATGACAGAACGAAGGAGAAAGTATACACAGTTGATCGAAATACGAACCACCTTTACGTGTATACATACGATCCGGTCATGGTAACACTCACCCTCGATGAAGGGACCTATGTCCCCCTGCCGAATGTTTCAGGTGCCCATGGACTCGCATTGGATGTGGAGAACGGTCTACTCTACGTCGGAGACCTGACCGAGACGGTGAAGGTCTTTTCCACCGACGATTGGTCCTTCGCAAGGGAGTTCACGGTAAGCCAGGCTGTAATGGGAATCGCGCTGGATTTGAAAGGTGGATTCGTGTATACGGGCAATGCCTACCCTGGGTTTGGAAGCTTGGGGTTACTCTGCAAGTATGATCTCAACACCAATACAGAGACGACACTCAACATCTCAACCATAACAGGGGTAGCAGATAACGTCGTAGGGCTTGCGGTGGACAACACGCTGGGCGACGCCCCCAACTTAGTATACATCTCCACAGGAGATCAGGGATATGGAGGTTCAGACCGTATCATAGCCCTGGATCCGGACTTCAATGTTGTTGACAGCACCGGCGACATCGGGGATCCCACAGGAATCTTCATACCGGAAGAGGAGGTGGGTTTCAACCCGTTAAACCTGAGCAAGAGCGATAATCTCGATCCTGTGACTGCCGGCTCAAATCTGACGTATACCATCTGTTTCGACAATGAAGAAAATCAGACCGCCATAACGGACGTGACCATAACCGATCCGATACCCCTTGGCACAGCCTTCGTTTCTGCTACAGGACCTTACACCCTGGACAACGGCAATATCGTCTGGGAATTTGGTGAAGTGGAAGGGGGAGCGGGCCAGGAGTGTGTCGACCTCGTGGTCAATGTAACAGCAGAGCCTGGCACCTCTATTATCAATACTTGTACGATAGAGGGCGCCGAAACCGGTCCAACAACGCAGACGATAGATACAACTGTGGAAGAGGCCGAAGAAGGACTCCTGATTTGTCTGTCCCCTGCTAGCGACTTGAACATCGTTGGAGAGGATCACACCGTAACGGCTACGGTTACAGACCAGAGCGGGAGGCCAGAGGCGGGAATCTCTGTCACGTTTGAAGTCATCTCCGGTCCTAACGCGGGGATTTCCGGCAATAGCGCGACGGACACTAGCGGAGAGGCGAGCTTTAGCTACACGGGCGATGGCGGTGTCGGAACAGACGAGATCCAAGCCTGTTTGGTGGACTGGACAGGGGAGGAAGTCTGTTCGGAGGTTGTCACGAAAGATTGGGAGGAAGATGAATATGAACTGATGGAGTGTTTTATAACAAGTGGACTGTTATTCAAGACGAGACAGGGACGCAAAGATGCTCTTAGCGGTTGGGGCCGCTTCTGGTTGGCCGAAGATCAGGACGTTGATCCTTTGAGGGAAGACGTGCAATTCGATATTGATGGGTACTCTGTCTTCATTCCAGCTGGATCCTTCCAATTCGTGGCACCCTACTACTTCTTGTTTTCGGGAACGAATGAGGATGGGGCGCTTGTCTCGGCAGTGATCCTCTTGAAAGGCAACAAGAAAGGCAGGTGGTGGTTAGACATAAAGAAGGACGAAATTGCAGGTGACATCTGTTGCCTAGACAACAGCGACGGCGTGGACGTTAGCCTGCTAATCGACACTGATTTGGGCACTGAAAACATTGTCATGTCAGGGCAGACGTCCACAATTCTTTATTATCTGAATCGGGGTTCTACATGTGAAGAGACGATCAAGTAGCCCCTCCTTCGTAAGAACGCATCGCGTGTCAAGACTTGGGGTGGTGCTCAGTTTGAGCACCACCCTCTTTTTTCGTGCGCCGGGCATGGCGCGCAGCGCCAGGGACGGCGCTGTCAACCGGGTTTTGTTTACAGCGCAGATTTGAGCGGTGTTTGACGGAATAATCTGACCGGAAGCGGCATGGAACAGGGGGTGAATTCTCAATAGGAGGTGAAGGATCCGAGGGTTTCCCATCACGATAGATTGACCAGGCAAGAGAGACAGAGGCCGAGGTCAAGCAAGTGCGCCGGATCTCGGCCTCTGTATTTTTCTGGAGCGTCAAGGGGAGGCATCCGGGCTTGGAGGGATGCCGGAAGGTTTTGGATCCTCATCGTTGACAAGGAAGTCGAGGAAGTCCGGCTCATAGGTTTTCCAGAGCAGATCCTGGAAGTCGAACAGGTGGTTCCAGAGGATCCATGCGGCTTTGGCTTCATCGATACGGTTCATTGGAAGTTCTCCTTTCTTTGAGAGAGGTTCTGGGAGGACCCGGGGAGCCGGTACAATCAACCTTGCAAGGACTTCACCTTCAGGACCATTTCCGGGGTGACGGTGCGCTTGGCGTCAAACATGGCATAGGTGAGGGCCTGCTCGGTGACGGCGCCGATGCGTCGCGGGATGCCGAAGGAGACCTGATGGACGGCTTCCAAGGCCTGCTCGTCGAGGATGGGCACAGCGGCGCCGGCCAGTTTGAGGTGATGGGTGACGTAGCGTTTGGTTTCATCCGGACAGAGCCCGGGCATGTGGTAGCGCATGGCGATACGCTGGTTGAGAGGTTCCATGATGGCAAACTCCACGGTTCTTCTCAGATCCGACTGACCCGCCAGGATCAGGATGAACGGGTCGTAGGAATCCATCTTGAAGTTCGTGAGCAGACGGAGTTCCTCCAGGGGGCCTGTCTGGAGCAGGTGTGCCTCGTCGATGATGAGCACCACGGTTTTTCCGGCCTGCTGCTTGGATTCCAGCAGGGCTGTCTGGATCTGGTCGTAGATGGCGCTCTTGGAGAGCCGTGAAGGGAGCCCGAGCCGGCGGTTGATGTGATAGAGCAGATCGGCGCGGCTGAGGGTGGAAAGGGGCGTGTAGAAGGTGCGGAAGAGGTTCTCATTGAGGCTGTCGGCGTAGCGCCTCAATGCCAAGGTTTTCCCCACGCCCGGGTCCCCGGTCAGCAGCAGGATGCCGCCGCGGCGCTTGATGTAATCAAGCCGGGCGATGGATTCTCTGAGGGGGTCGGTCTCCAAGACATCGCGGCTGTTGACGTTTTTGTCAAAAGGGAATCGTTTGAAGCCGAACCATGCGAGCAGGTCTTTCATTGGCGGGTCCTCCGGTTGGCAAAGCTCATCTGGGTGGGGATGGTCTGGGGCCGGAAGGTGCGGGCGTTCTCCTTTTTGTCCACGAGCTTGATCTGGCCCACCCGCACGCCGTTGTCATAGAGGTAGAGTTCCCGGGGGTCGTCAACCGGGTGGCGGATCTCGATTCGCTGGCGGATGTAAGCCTGTGGGACCTCATAGAGGGCGCCCTTGAAGCTGATCGTGGCGTCGTTGTTGACCACCCGCTCGTGGCGGACCAGGAAGATCTCGTCCAGTTCGGCCTTGGAGAACCTTCTCAGGGGGATGCGGCCCACCGAGCCGTTGTAGCGGTCGATGGGTCTCTGGTCGATGCCGGTGTGTAGCTTGTGATGGTACTGGTTGATCCAGATCGAGAAGGCCTGGTTGAGCTCTTCCAGGGTGGGTGTGTCCACCAGATCGCACAGGAAGCGATCCCGGACGTGGCGGAAGAACCGTTCGATCTTTCCGCGGGAAGGGCTGTCGTAGGGCCGGGAGTGAATGAGCGAGATGCCGGCCAGCGCACAACTTTTGGCCAGCAGGTCTGAAGAGAAACTGGGGCCGTTGTCCAGATTATGTTGAGATCCACGTTATGTGAAGATGGCGCAGAGAATGGCTTTGGCCGTGCGATTTCCGGTACGGACCGCAGGGCCGTGCATGAAGTCAGCCAGCCACAGGTCGTTGACGTTTTCCGTCTCATAGGACTTGCGCAGATCGGTGCGCTTGTTCGGGCTCAGCCAGCCGTGGGTTTTGACCACCCGGAGCAGGGTGTTGTAGTGGACCGGGGGCTCTCCGAGCAGCCCCTGGCGCCGCAGATCTTCATAGAGCCTCTGTGCGGACCAGTAGGGATAGGCCTTGCATTTGATCTCGATGGTCTTGAGCATCGGCTCGGTCAGCCGCCTGGGTCTGCCCCCATCGGAACGACTGCGGGGCTTGAGCCCGTCAAAGCCTTCCCTGCGATACCTTCTCAGCCAGGCCTTCATGGTCGAGACCTTGACCTTTCTCAAGCCGTAGCGGGGGAAGTCGTGCTCCTGTTCGGCCTGTTTACGGAAGTAGGCGTTCTTCACCCTCGCCGGTTCGGCCAGCACGGGGCTGAGGATCTGGTAGCGTTTCAGGGCGATCTTCTCTCGAATTTCCTTTTCCATGGCTCTTCCTTCTCAAGTTCGGTTGGGTTGAACTAAGCTGCTTCGCAGCAGATACCCCACCCCCGTTCCCGCCGATAGCCCTGTTCCAGCCTGAATGAGCCGATCGAGTCCCCTGCGTTCGATGATTTTTCGATTGCCCTGAGAACAGAGGAACCTCCATCCTGTCTATGGCGCGCCAATGGTGGCACGCCAGCCTGATTCCACCCCACTCCCGCAAGGAGGTGAACCATGGGAAAGCTCAGAGACAGGATGGAGGCCGATCTCAGACTACGCAATCTTCGCCCCGGAACGCAAGAGAACTACCTTGGGTGTGCACGAGCCTTGGCTGCCTATCATCGCCGTTCGCCGGCCGAGTTGGGATGGGAGGAAGTTCGCAGCTTCCTGCTCCATCTCCGAGAGGTCAGGAGGGTAAGCCCGTCGACCCAGAAGGTCTACGTGGCAGCCCTGAAGTTCCTGTACACGGTGACGCTCGATCGCCCCGAAGTCGTACGGCCCTTCTTCATGCCGAAGATCCCCCGGCATGTACCCGAGATCCTCAGCGGCAAAGAGGTGGAGGCCCTGTTCAGAGCCGTCGAGGACCTGAAGTACCGAGCCGCCCTGATGACCAGCTACGGCGCCGGTCTGCGCATCTCGGAGGCCTGCGGCCTTCGCATCCAGGACATCGACAGCAAGCGGATGCTGATTCGAGTCCACGAGGGCAAGGGCGGCCGACAGCGCTATACGATCCTTGGCGAACGGCTCCTTACGGTTCTTCGGACCTATTACAAGCATGAACGTCCCCAGGGGCCCTCTTTGTTCCCAGGGGCCCGTAAGGACAGCGCCTTGTCCCCGGATTCGGTCCGACAGGTGCTACGCAAGGCGGTCCAGGAGGCCGGCCTGACCAAACGGGTCACCCCACACATCCTGCGCCATTCCTTTGCCACCCACCTGCTCGAGGCAGGCACCGATATCCGGGTCATCCAAGTACTCTTGGGGCACCGCTCCATTCAGACGACGACCGGCTATGCGCAAGTGAGCACCCGCCATATCGCTCGGACCCAGAGTCCCTTGGATCTGCTCGCCACCGAGAAGGCCTCCTTGCTCGGGTAGGCGTCGGTGGGGGCGCACACGCGCTGTGCGCCTGGCAACTCCAGAGCGCGGCCCCGTCATGAGGTCGCCGATATCTTTCGGGCGCACGCAGAAGCATACCGTAAGGGCCATGTCCTGTCCCCCGAGCAACGGGAAGTGATGTGGGCCATCGAGAACTGCCGGACCTCGGTCTTGGGCGGCCATGAGCAGGTCTGTCGCGATTGCGGACGGGTCACGGAGGCGTACAACTCCTGCCGCAATCGGCATTGCCCCAAATGCCAGGCGAAACCCCCGCCGGATCTACGACCTGCTCTTTCAGGCCGCCTCCCGCACCTTGCTCCAGCTCGGCCGGGACCCCAAGAGACTCGGCGCCCTCATCGGTTTCACCGCCGTACTGCACACCTGGACACACCGGGACCTGCGCTACCATCCCCATCTGCATTGCATCGTGTCCGGCGGCGGCCTGGACCCGGATGCGCAGCGCTGGACAGAGTCCTCTCGGAAGTTCCTGTTTCCTGTCCCGGTCCTTTCCAGACTGTTCCGAGGAAAGTTCCTCCATGGCCTCGCACGCCTCCACGGCCAGGGAAAGATCCGGCTTGGTGCCGCGCTCTCCCAACCCGATGTTTTCGATCAACTGCGCCGCACCTTGTTTGAGAAACCCTGGGTGGTCTACGCCAAGCCGCCTTTCTCCGGCCCCAAGAAGGTCTTCGGCTACCTGGGCCGATACACCCACCGGGTAGCCATCTCCAATCACCGCATCCGGAAGGTCACCGACGAGTCGGTTACCCTTGCCGCCCGGGACGGGGCCACCACCACCCTGGCGCCCAGACTCTTCATCGCCCGGTTCCTCCAGCACGTCCTTCCCAAGGGATTCGTGAAAATACGTCACTACGGCCTCCTGGCATCCCCCCACGCGCATACCTTGCTGCCCACCGCCATGGCCTTGCTCGGGGGGCCGCTCCCCCCAGAGGGGCCCCCCGAGATCCCCTTCGCCAAGAATTGGCAAGATCTTCTGCTTGCCCTCACCGGTCTGAACCTGCGCGTCTGTCCGTACTGCGGCAGCACCCGCCTGCTCCGTATCCCGATTCCCGCCCCCTTGCCCAGAGCGCCACCGGGAGGCGTCTCATGACGCTGCCACGGAAAAGCCCCCACTTCCTTGTTGTGCGCATAGCACCGACGCACCCGTCTGTCCCCAGATCCACCAACGTCATGAAAACGCCACACCAGCCTCAGATCCCGAACCTCGCACACTCCTCCCAAACGAGGCCAGACGCTCCAGAGAAAGCCTCTGCCCACCTCCGCAGCACTTCACTGTTTCCCCCTCAGTCTCCTTCCAATCACAGAATCCCCTCGAAATCCACATAGCATCCCGTCTCTACCCGCAGCTTGGTTCAACCCTGGATTCGATGAATGCGAGCTCCGCCTTACCACCCGCCACCTCGCTCCGCTCGACTCATCGAGATCCTACTGGTTTACCACCCGCCACCTCGCTCCGCTCGACTCATCGAGATCCTACTGGTTTTGTCCGGCCAAGGGCCGAAAACCGTGGTGGATGGGCCATGGATTACCGAGCGGAAACTCTTCCGTTAGCAAGGCTCTGTGCAGGAGGTGACAAAACAGGAAGGCGCAAACGGGTCCCATAGGGCGGTCAGAGCAAACAGAGACGGTGTCCGGCATCGGAGAAGAGCGATTTGGGAAGCACGGGGGGAAGGAAAGGCGGGAATACAGGAGCAGCAAACTCCACAAGCACGCTTTCAGGCACACCTGCCCGAGCGCTGTTGCGAGGAGACGCCGAACAGAAACGCTCCGGTTGCCTGACTGTAGCGGCGCAAAACGGCCAGCACCACAGCTTCCCACTGTGCCTTCCGGCTCCAGCCAAAGGCCAGGAAGTAGCCGGCCACCTCGGAGCAGGCCGCCGACATCCCCCGGGCCGCCCGCACCTCGGCCAGGTCGTACAAGCGGCCCAATTCCGCATGCCCCCTGCGAAGTCCTTTTAGAACCACCGCCAGCCAGCAGACCACCAACCAGGGTGTGACCTCACTGTCCGGATCCACCTCCACGCTGGCCCCGTAGAACCCCTGCTGCCCGGCCTCCCGGTACTTGAATGCCAAAAGCAGGGTCCCGATGACCGTCTGCACCGTGTACTGGTGATAGGGGATCAGTTGCACGGGCAGCAACGAAAAGGTCGCCCCCTCAGAGGAACATGCAAACCGGGCAATCGGAACCTTCTCTTTCCTAAACGTTGGATAAAGCTCGATCGCGGACCGCCAGTACGGCTTCATCGCCCGGTAGCACTCCGATCGCTCGCAGAGGGGACACCGAACCCCAAGGAGGGATACGAAATCGATCCGTCCGGCCAGGAACGCTTCTTTGTATTTCCAAATCGTCTCAAATCTGTTAACGTAAGGTATCTGAATGGTTCCGCCGTGTGGGTCACACGGAGGTGCGGGTCCTTGGCTGCCAAACCCTGACCCCACCTCCTTGTGATTCCCGGTTGCTTTTCCAAGGTCAATTTTCTACCTCGCAAATCCGTCCGCCCTTATATCATCGGTCCATTCAACTCGCCAATCCCCACCGCCCCTCCGTCACTTCACCGTGGTAATCAACACCGGTGGGGGGCCTGGCATCGTCCTCAAAGACAAAGGTCAGACTACCTGGCTTGTCTGGCACGAGAAAATCGCTCTTTTGACGTTCGCGATCAGGAGTTTCCGAATCTGATTGCGCAAAAAACTGGCTGGCAGAGATAAGACAACCTGAGGAGTGTCTGAGAGTCTCGTGCGACTCTTTGTGTCAGGAATTTCCTGATGAACCTGTTTGACAAGGACAAGAGCCGCAGCTCGTGTCCCTCCGCTGGTGATGCCCTGCATGAACCCCGGCCGCGGGCGAGGCTTCAGCCCGGGCTCCGCACCGGCCTCCTCGACCGGCCGGGTCGCGACCGTGGCCCGGTCGACGCCCTTCTGGAGCACCTGGCGCTCCCGGCTGTGGCCCCGGTAGATCGTAACGCCCTTACACCCCAGCCGGTAGGCTCGCCAAAAAGGACTGTCGGCCATCCTCTTGTGGGGTGGTTTTCCCCGGCCACGCGCCTGCAGGCGGAGCAGTCCCCGCACGCATCCC
>CAYZMM010000084.1:0-11200 GCA_964479535.1 uncultured Thermodesulfobacteriota bacterium | reverse complement strand
ATAGGTGCACGGAAGCTCCCCTGTCAATCCGCCACGGGTTGATCGCGCGACGCCGGATGGGCTAGATTCGTCTTCGGTTGGGAGGACAGAGGGTGAGCCGGCAAAGGGTGGGGCCCTCGACTCGGAGCTGAACCGTCTTTTCGGCCCGGAAAGGGGGGTTGGATCATGGCCTATGACGAACTGTTCGAACCGACGACTCTCGGCAGGAAGCGGCTGAAGAATCGACTCGCCTTTGCGCCGGTCGGTATGTGCACGGCCGACGCGGAAGGCCGCGTCACGGACCAGGTCCTCTGTCACTATGTGGCCCGGGCGAAAGGGGGGGTCGGTCTCGTGATCGTTGAGCACACCATGTCCAACTACCGATACGGCCTGCCCGGCTCGGGCGCTCTGGGCATTCATGCGGACACGCACCTGGCCGGTATGCTGGACCTTGCCGACGCGATCCACGCCTTCGACGCAGCGGCCGTCGTGCAACTCAGCCTGGGTCTGGGCCGTCAGGCTGCCCTGCACCTGGAGCCGGTCGGGCCCTCCGCGATTCCCTTCGAGGTGAAGAAGGGGAGTGCGCCCCGGGGACTGAAGTTCTTCGAAGGGCTGACCGGAGGACGCCCGAGGAAGCTGACGGTCGCCGAGATCGAGGAGCTGGAGGACCTCTACGTGGCAGCGGTGGTGAGGCTGGTGCGCTGCGGCTTCGACGGGATCGAAATCCACGGCGCCCACGGCTACATGCTCGCCAATTTCCTGTCCCCCCTGTCCAACCGGAGACGAGACCGGTACGGCGGATCCTTCGAGAAGCGTCTCACCCTTGCCCTGAACCTGCTCCGGAGAAGCCGGCAGGTGGCGGGTGAGGACTTCATCATCGGTTTCCGCATCAGCGGCGACGAGCACCTGCCGGGCGGGCTGACCCTGCAGGACACGGTGAAGATCGCAAGGGTCCTGGAGCAGGAAGGGGTCGACTACATCAGCCTTTCCACCGGAACCATGGAGTCCTGGAAATACACCTTTCCGGAAAGAGAAGGCGTCATCCTTCCGGAGGCGGCCGCCGTGAAGAAGGCGGTCGGCATTCCCGTGATCTGCCCGAATCTGCACGACCCGAAGCAGGTCGCCCAGGCGCTCGAGAAGAAGAAGGCGGACCTGGTCGCCCTGGCCCGGCCGCTCCTGGCGGACCCGCAGTGGCCGAACAAGGTCCGGGAAGGCCGCATCGATGAGATCCAGAAATGCATTCTCTGCAACAACTGCCTCTCGACGCTCTTCCAGGGGTTCACGTCGCGGTGCAGCGTCAATCCGAACGTGGGCAGGGAGCGGTTCGTGCCGGAGTACTTCCCTCCCCCCAGGAAGAGCCGGGGCACGCCGATCTGATGGGGAAGGGCTCGTGCATCTGCCGTCACGCGTGAGCGGTCAGGCGCAGTATGTAGAGTTCCTTCTCGTCGATGAACAGGGAGACCTGAAACCCGTAGGGCATGAAGAGTGCAGCGGCCTCCGGGCGCGTTGCAGGGAAGTCGTCGAGCGGTAGGGGCACGTTCTTCTTCAGGACCTCGACGAAGGACCTTCCCAGGGGGTGGCTGATGACGAGGCGCCCGCCGGGCCGGAGCATGCGCCGAAGGTTGGTGAAGGTGCTGCCCTTGTCGATGATGTTCGGGTAGCAGGCGTTGATGATGGCGACCCCGATGCTCTGGTCGGCCATGGCCAGGTCCGCCACGTCTCCGGGAGCGGTCATCGCGTAGCGATGGTGGGTCCGCACGAACTCCAGCATCCCCTCGGAGAGATCGTTCGCATAGATGCGGCCGGGTTCGTGTTTCCGGATCAGGGGCAGCAGGATGCCGGTGCCCGTGCCGACATCGAGGACCGAATCGGCGGGCTCGATCCCGGCGGAATCCACGATCCGCTCCAGCCGTTCCGGCACCCCCTCCGGCAGGGGCGGCTCGAAGATCTCCACGTTCCGGCCGAAATAGGCGGCCTGCAGTCTGTTGAGCCGCTCCACCTCTGCTTTCGTGCGCCGGGGAAAGCCCCTCATTCCTGCACCCCTCGTGTCGTCGGCGGCCATGCGTCGACCGCCGCCCCCCGTGAGAAGCCGCCAGCGATCGATCAGGTCGTCCCGCGACTTGTGGGCCGAACGGAGTCGGGCCGTATTCGCTTCCTCCCACATCCGGATCTCTCCCGTCAAGGTGTTCCAGGCCCCTCTAATGGAATTCGTCACGTACCGCTCAAAGCTTGATTCCTCGATTCGTTCTTGCCACGCGGTCCGGCTTTCCTTTACAATAAGAGAAACGTTCACGATCCTGTAAAATCGTCTTGCCTCACGCATCTCAACAGGGATGTGCATCATGATACGCGTCCTGCTCTGCTCGATGCTCGCCCTCTCCCTCTGCTGCTGCGCGGCGGGACAGCGCAGGGAAGCCCCCCAGTACGAGGATATTCCGATCCGGATGATGAAGCTGCTGGAGGAGGCGGAGACGCAGAGGGACCTGTCCAGCTACCGGTGGTGTTCCATCTCCGACCTGACCGACTATCTGGAGTCCATCAAGCAGGACATGGCCCGGGGCGCTCCGGTCGAGTGGGTGGAGCGGAACGTCACGGCCGCCGAGCGGTTTGCGGTCGCCTACGAGCTTCAGTACCGGATGAGCGAGAGCCCGCAGGCGTACGACAGCCTGGACAGGGTGATCCGCCTCTACACGGAGGCGATCGAACTGAACGAAAGCTATGCCGAGGCGTACGACAACCGGGGAGAGGCCTTCCTGGTCAAGGGCGATTTCTCGAGGGCCCTGAAGGACCTGCTCAAGGCGGTGGAACTCAAGCCGGGGCTTGCGAACGCCTACAACGGACTCGGAAACATCTATCACCTGGAGAGGGACTTCGACCAGGCGATCTTCTACTACAGCAAGGCGATCGACCTCAGCTGGGGCTTTGCGGTGGCCTGGACGAACCGCGCGGATGCCCACATGGCCAAGGGAGAAGTAAGCGAGGCGATGTGGGATTTCGGCGTGGCCTGCCAGCTCGGCTATCAGCCCGCGTGCAAGGAGCTGCACGTCCTGCAGCGCTAGGAGGCTGCCCCAAAAGTCCCATCTAGCGCCTAAAGTTCTTCCACCGTTCTTCCGAAAAGCAATTATAGAAGACAGAAGTTTTGTTCTTGCTTCCCGGCATTCCGCGGGAGAACGGGGACGAACATGAATCTGCTGACCCTGTTTGAGCTTTTTCTCCTGGGCTTGTCCTTCTACAGCATCGCGAGCTTCACCGGCGCGTCGAAGTACACCGTGCCGCTTGCATGCCTGTTCTGCATCTTCTGGGTTCAGAAGCTCGAGAAGCGGATGAAGGAGGAAGAGGAGGCCAGAAAGAGGCTCCTGCAGTACAAGCTCGAGAAGCATCACAAGGAGGAGGAGAAAGAGTTCCGCAACATCCGGGTCATACACAGGGCTGAGGAGTGAGCCGGAGCGCACCCCCTGCCCCTGCCCGTCTCTGCCCTCAGTGGATCGGGCCCAGCCTGCACAGGGTGAACGCAGCCCCCATATCCGTGTCGCAGTAATCGATGAGGGAGTTTTCCAGCGCCGCACCGACCTTCGGGCCGAGAAGCAGCACGCTGCGGCCGTCCTCCGCCTTGACGACTTGGTCGCCCTCTTCCTGCTCGTCCAGGATGAAGCCGAGGGGCTGCGACAGGCAGGGGGCCAGAACCAGCCGAATCGCCTTGTCCCGGTCGCTCGTCTGCTGTTTCAGGGCCTGCAGAAGTCTCGCCTTCGCCCTTGCCGTTACGGTCAGCATCTCCGGCTCCTGCCCTCCGGTTTCCGGAGGCGCCTGTTCGTGGAACAGGGTTCACGACGGAAGCGTCGCGGCCCGGTTCCGGCGGGTTCGCGCCTGCCTGCCCGTAGAGAAACAGCAAGTGCCGTACCAACCGGGGCCGTAAAGGGTGGGACAAGACAACCCTTTGAAACCAATACGGATTTTAGAGGCGGGTCGGAGGCGGGGGTGTCAGGGTTCGAGCCTGCGCAGGCCCTACATAGACAAAACTTGACACCTTGACAAAAGATGCCAGCGCTCAGGGCTGCCCGTACTGTTCCCGGACCTTCTCACGGAGCATCTTGCCCACGGGTGATCGCGGGAGCGCGTCCACGAAGACGACCGACCGGGGGATCTTGTACCCGGCCAGCTCGGTACGGCAGAAGTCGAGGAATTCCTTCGGTTCGGCTTCCTTGCCGTCCTTCAGCTGGATCACGGCCCGGACGCTGGAGCCCCACTCCTCGTCCGGGACGCCGACGACACACACGTCGTCCACCCTGGGGTGCCTGGCCAGGACCTCCTCCACCTCGAGGGGGAAGACCTTCTCCCCGCCCGTGTTGATGCACTCCTTCTTCCGATCCGCTACCCGAATCTCGCCCTTCTCGTCCAGGTAGCCGAGGTCGCCGCTCCGGAACCAGCCGCCTTCCATCACCTCGCGGGTCTTGTCCTCGTCCTTGTAGTATCCCTTCATGATCGTGCTCGAGCGGTAGAGGATCTCTCCCACCTCTCCCTGGGGAAGATCCCTGCCGTCTTCGTCCACCACCCGGACCTCGACGATGGACCGGCCCACGGAACGGTTCTGGAGCCTCTCCTCGTCCATGTCGACCCGGATCGAGGTGACCGGCGTCATCTCGGTCTGTCCGAAGGCATCCAGAATCATCGCGTTCGGGAAGCGCTTCAGGATCTCTCTCTTCAAGGAGGCGGAGGCGACGCCGCCCCCGGTCGCGGCGATCCGTATGGAAGAAAGGTCGTAGCGGTCCGCATCCGGGTAATCGACCAGCTTCTTCCACCCTGTGGGCACATTGCCCATGTTCGTGATCTTCTCCTCTTCCACCAGCCTCAGGATCAGGGCCGGATCGAACCGAACCGAGTCGGGCAGGACGAGAATCATGGAGCCGCTGAAGGCTCCCAGCATCATGTTCGCGTAAGCCGCATCGTGGAAGAAGGGCATGGAGGGATAGGCGTACTTCCGCGACCGCTTGTATCCCTTGCTGGCCACGGCCGGGTCGGCGAAGATCTCGTACGCCTTCTCCTGAAGCTTTGCCGCAGCCTTGGGGCCCTTCAGCCAGCTCCGTACGAAGCGGGTGCGTAGAATCGGCCCCACCAGGGCCGGGGCGGGCAGGGGCAGCGCCTCTACGATCCGCTGGTGCCGGTGTGCCGGAACGTCCAGGGTCAGGGCCCGGATGGCCAGGGCGGAGAAGAGGGAGGCGAACATGTCGAGGTGGGCCTGGTAGGTGAGCATCACGCCCTTGGGAAAGCCGGTGGTGCCTCCCGTGTAGATCATGACCGCCACGTCCGCCCAGTCGTTCGCAACGGCGGGGTCGGTGTCCTTCGCATCCGCGAGAAGCCCCTCGTAGTCGAGGGCCCGGTCGAGCCCGCCCTCCCCCCGGCGCACGAAGTGCTCCATCTTCTCCAGGCCGGGGGCCGCAGCCTCCACCGCCTCGGCCCAGATGGAATCGTACAGGAACACCCTGGCATCGCAGTGATTGCCCTGGTATTCGATCTCCCTGGGCGTGAAGCGGTAGTTCATGGGAGCCGGCACCGCGCCCGCTGCCTGGATGCCGAAGTTGATCTCGAGGAACTCGGGCGTGTTGTGAAACATGAACGCCACGTTGTCGCCGCGCTTCACCCCGAGGGCGATCAGGGTATGGGCCACCCGGAAGACGCGGGGGACGAACTCGCGCCATTTGATCCTTCGATCGCCGAAGATGATATACTCTCCGTCGCCGTTGTGGGTCACGCAGGAAAGGAAGCGGTCTGCAATGATGTTCGGGGAGTGCTCGGCCATGAGGCCCTCCTGTAGAGGCGGGATGGAAGAAGAGAGAGGATATCGAAGACGTTTCCTTTGTGTCAATCACGAATCATGCGGAATCAAGGGCCTTCTATCGGGGAGAGACGACCATGGGGAAGACACCGGAAAAACTCTACGAGGAGCGGCAGAGACGCGTCGAGGAGGCGATCGCACTGAGGGTCCCGGACCGGGTGCCGGTCATGAGCCTCTGGGGCTTCTTCCCGGCCAGGTTCACCGGCTGCACCTTTGAACAGAGCATGTACGACCCGGATCTGCTCATGAAGTCGAGTATCGACACCATGGTCGCCTTCCAGCCGGACATGTGCGACAACCCCTTTCCGATCCGGTACCTGGGGCCGACGCTGCAGGCCCTCGATTTCCGGCAGCTCAAGTGGCCGGGCCACGGTTGCGATCCCATGACCACCTACCAGTACGTCGAGGGGGAGTACATGAAGGCGGAGGAGTACGATGCCTTCCTGTTCGATCCCACCGACTTCATGCTGCGCATGTACTGGCCCCGCGTGTTCGGGGCGCTCGCGCCCTTCCGGACCCTCCCCCCGATGCATGCCGTCATCAGCTACTACATGGGCCTCATGAGCTTCTCCGCATTCGACAGCCCCGACGTGGAGGCGGCCCTCGATGCATTGCTCCGGGCGGCCAAGGAGGCGAAGAGGATGATGTCCGGAGCGGTCGCCTACGCGAAGCGGACGGCCGACCTCGGCTTCCCGCAACAGTTCGGCGGCCTGACCCAGGCCCCCTTCGACACGCTTTCGGACTTCTTCAGGGGTACCCGGGGGGCCATGATCGACCTGTTCCGTTGCCCGGACAAGGTGCTGGCCGCGTGCGACAAGCTGCTGCCCATCATGCTCGAGTTCGGTCTCGGCGCGGGAAGGCGGGGGCACAGGAGGATCTTCATCCCGATCCACAAGGGACTGGACGGCTTCATGTCGCCCGAGCAGTTCGAAACCTTCTTCTGGCCCACCCTGCGGAAGCTCATCGAAGGGCTCATCGAGGCGGGCCTGAATCCCTTCGTGCTGTGGGAGGGGGACTGCACCTCCCGGCTGGAGACGATCGCGGACATCCCGGCCGGCAGGGCGGTCTACTGGTTCGAGAGGACCGACATCTTCAGGGCGAAGGAGATCCTCGGAAAGACGGTGTGCATCCGCGGAAACGTCCCCCTTTCCACGCTGTCCACCGGAACGCCGGACGACGTGAAGGCCTACTGCAAGAAGCTCATCGACCGCGTCGGCAGGGACGGAGGCTTCATCATGGACGCCTCCACCGTGCTCGACGACGCCAAGCCGGAGAACGTGCGGGCCATGATCGAGTACACCAAGGCGTACGGGGTGTACGGGTAGGCGCCGACGATCCACGGCTTTCGCAGCAGGCTTCGGAGTTCCCTCAGCAAGCGGAGGCCTGCTTCTTCGACAAAACAGCTGCGGGGAGCGGGACGCAACGCTGATTCCCGCAATATGCGGGCCAGGCCCATGGCTTCTTGCCCCCTCGGTCTCTTCCTTTCCGGCCTGGTAGCGAGAGCAGATGAATGTAGTTCTCGAGCGCATAAACGTGCGCAGTCTGCCCTCCTTTGGCGGGCTCTTTTTCGTTGACCGTGAGCACTGCCTCGTGTAATGGTGATGGGAAGGACGTGAGCTTCCGTCTCCCACCCATGATCGGTGCTCCGGATTTGGTTACAGGGGGCCCCCCATGATCCAAGAGCTGAGCGTTAACTCCGGAGAGGTCGAGGTCTGCAGGGGGGAATGCATCCTGCGGGCGAGCGCGATCGGCTCCTGCGTGGTGGTCGCGGCCCTCGACCCGAGATCCGGCGTCGCGGGCATGGCACACGTCATGCTGCCGGGCGCCTCGCGAGTCACAGATCCATCGAGGCGGACGAGATACGCCGAGGACGCGGTAGAAGAATTGCTGGGGAAGATCACAGCCCTCGGAGCGGACAAGGCAAGTCTGCACGTGTGCCTCGTTGGGGGCGGGAACGTACTCGGCGACGGCCACGACAGCCCGGGTCCGGAAACCGCCCTTTCCCTGGGCGAGATTTTCGCCGGGGCCCGGATCCGCGTCGCCGCCGCGGAGATCGGCGGAAGCGAGAGGAGGCGCTGCAGCCTGAATGCGGCTCTAGGGCTCGTGAGTTACACGATCGGTGACTCCGGCGAGCGGATCCTCTGGCAAGCAAGCGTTGCTCCGTCGGTCCGGAAGGATACGAACCGCCGGGCGTGATCCGTTGTCGACAGGGAGGTCTCAATGAAGTCGATGAGAGCAGAGCCCGACCCGCACAGTACAAGGAGAGGACGGTTCTATGCCCCCCATTACGGAGATCTGACAGAGCTGAACACCTGCCGCGTCATACTCGACACGGTTGGTGAAGACCTGCTCGAGGAGGTCGTCCGGGACTATCTCGACCTGCTGGAGACGTCGGCCGCGATCTACGAAGTGAACGGCGACTATGCCCTGGGCATTTTTTCCTCCGGCTGGTGCCAGACGCTGGATCGGGCCTCCCGCGATCTCTGCGGTACGGACGACAACAGGAAGGCGTTGAAACAAGGGAGATGGCACTGCCACGAATCCTGTTGGACCGATGCGTCCAGGCTCTCGATCGAGAAGGGGGAACCCGTGGACATCGAGTGCAGGGGGGGGCTGCTTCTCTATGCCGTTCCTGTCTTTGCCGGAGAGGAAATCGTAGGATCGATGAACCTCGGGTACGGAGACCCCCCCACGGATCCAACCAGGCTGCGGGAAATCGCAGAAGCGTACGGGCTCGAAGTTGAGGTTCTCCGTTAGCTTGCTGCATCGTACGAGCACCGTCCTGACTTCATGATCGAGACCGCCAAGGCCCATCTGCGAACCTCAAGCAAGCTGGTCGGCGCGATCGTGGAGAGGGCGCGGGCCGAGGCGGCCCTCGTCGCCTCGAACGAGCAATTGGCCGCTTCGAATCAACAGCTCCGTGCGGCAGAGCAGCATCTCCGTGCATCGAATCAGCAGCTTCGCGCCGTCGAGCAGCAACTGCGAGCCTCGAACCAGCAGCTGGGGGCCTCGAACCAGCAGCTCCGGGCGGCTCAGGAAGAGCTTGTGACCAGGAACCGGATCACCGAGATCTTCCTCACGGCTTCAGACGAGGAAATGTACCACAAGGTGTTGAAAGTTTTGCTGGAGGCCACGGAAAGCCGGTACGGCGTGTTCGGATATGTCGACGAAGAAGGCGCGCTCGTGGTCCCGTCCATGACACGTCACATATGGGACGAGTGTGACGTTCAGACGAAGGACATCGTTTTCCCGCGCGAGGAGTGGGGCGACAGCAGCTGGCCCCGGGCCATCCGGGAGAAGAGGGCGAATTACACCAACGAGCCCTCTTGCAATGTCCCCTCAGGGCACATCGCCATTCGCAGACATATGACCATGCCACTGATTCACCGAGGACAAGTGGTGGGACTCCTTCAGGTCGCCAACAAGGAAAGGGACTATACGGAGGCCGATTTCGAGCTCCTCGACGTGATCGGCCGAACGGTCGGGCCGGTGCTGGACGCGAGGCTCCGAAAGGAGAGGCACGAGAAGGCCATAAGCGAGGCGATGGAGCGCCAGGCGCTGCACGAGCGTGTGCTGGCCGCCTTGAACCGGGCCAACGAATCCGGCGTCCTGCTCTCGGACCTGCTCAGGGAGATCAAGCGGTTCACCGGCTTCGACGCTGTCGACATCCGACTCCGACAGGGTGAGGTCCTTCCGCCCCGGGGAATGTATGGGACCGGCGAGGGCCTGGTCGAGCAGGACAGTGGTATTTCGTTACCGGAGGGGGACGGTAGGATCCTTGACGGTTCTTCCGCAAGCGCTTTTCTGGCAGACCTCTCCGGGCGCGTCATCAACGGTGACATCGATACGTCGCGGCCCTTCTTCACAGAGGCCGGAAGCTTCTGGTCGAACCACTTGACGCAAATGATGCAGGAAGCCACTGGCTGGGCCCCTCAACAGGGGAATCCGTCAGTGTCCAACGCTGAGGGATACGAATCCGTAGCCCTCATCCCGCTTCGGTCCGGAGATGAGACGATCGGGCTTTTGCAGCTGAAGGACTGCAACACGGAGCGCTTCAAGGATGAAGAGGTCCGCTTCTTCGAGCAGATCGGCGAGAGCATCGGCGTTGCGTACCGGAGATGGAAGCTGGAGGAGGCGAGGCGGTCATCGGACGAGCAGTTGCGCCAATCGCAGAGACTCGAAGCCATCGGAAAACTGGCGGGAGGGATCGCACACGACTTCAACAACCTCCTTACGGTCATTCTCGGATACGGCGGCAACCTGTTGGAAGTACTGCACGCGGACGACCCTTTGCGGAGGGATGCGAAGGAGATCGTCGCCGCGGGCGAGAGGGCGTCGACTCTGACGCGCCAGCTCCTGGCCTTCAGTCGAAAACAGGCCCTGCAGCCCCAGATCGTCAACATAAACAAGGTGGTTGAAAATCTAAAGACCATGCTGCAAAGGCTCATCGGTGAAGATATCCAATTTTGCACTGTGCTGGCCGAGGACCTGGGGGTTACAGGGGTGGATCCCGGGCAACTTGAGCAGGTCATCATGAACCTTGCGGTCAACGCACGGGACGCAATGCCCCAGGGCGGCAGGTTGACCATCGAGACGATGAACACCGAACTCGACCCGGAGTATGCGAGGGACCACGTGAGCGTAGCACCGGGACAATACGTGATGCTCGCCGTCACGGATACGGGTTTCGGAATGGACAAGGAAACGAAGGAGAGGGTTTTCGAGCCCTTCTTCAGCACGAAGGAGAAGGAAAAGGGTACGGGGCTCGGGCTGTCGACGGTCTACGGGATCGTGAAGCAGTCCGGCGGCAACATCTGGGTCTACAGCGAGCCGGAGATGGGCACCACCTTCAAGGTCTATCTCCCGCGCGCGGAGGCCCAGGGAGCCCGGGACACTCTCGGTGAAACGGAGGGGGTGCCCTCGGGCGACGGTAAGCACGTGCTCGTGGTGGAGGACGAGGCCGCCCTGCGCAGACTCATCGAGCGAATGGTAGAAAGCCTGGGCTATCACGTGACAGCGGCGGCCAACGGCGGGGAAGCCCTGCTGATCGTCGAGGAGAAGGGGCTGCGACCCGACCTGATCATCACGGACGTTGTCATGCCGGGGATGAGCGGCAGGCTGCTGGTCGATCGCCTTCGGCGAACGCAGGCCGATGTGAAGGCTCTCTACATGTCGGGATACACCGACAACGCCATCGTGCACCACGGCGTGCTCGATGCGGAGACCCCCTTTATCCAGAAACCATTCAACAGGAGCGAACTTGCTTCGAAAATTGCATGGGTGATGCGGGGGGAAACACCTCGAGGTTGAGAGGAGGTCGGAGCTGCTTGGTCTAAACCGAAGTTCCCCTGAATCTTGCCACGGTTTTCGAGCTTAAGCAACCGGAATTGC
>CAYZMM010000083.1:0-11997 GCA_964479535.1 uncultured Thermodesulfobacteriota bacterium | reverse complement strand
GCACTATCATGACTACCATATATGGGGGGTACCCACACTAAACCCGGAAGGGGCGCATTTATTTATTGCCCAAACAATGCCCAAATCGGGATCAGACAACGGTATGAATCGGTAATCATGGTGAACAACCAGCGAAAAGGTGGATGGCCCGAGTTGAGTTAATTCATTAGAAATACTTACCTTTTTCTACTCTCGCCTCACTTTGTCTTTTGCCGAGGCGATGATTCGTAATCAGCAGGTCGACGGTTCGATTCCGCCCGCCGGCTCCAGGGAATACGCTATGGGAAGCCTCCCCGCCTCACTGGGATGGAATCCTAAGCTGAGACACCGCGACCGACATCACGGTCTTCCCTTCTGCCCGTTCATGATCGGTCTCTTTTCGGAGAACGTGACACGATTGTTTCAGGTAGGATCTGCGGACACTCCTTCCTGCACGCTACACCCGTCCATGGCCGGGCGAACAGGGGAAGAAGCAGACACCATGGCCCGCGATACGAATAAGGTTCACTTTCAGTTCTCGTTGTCATCTTCCTCGTCAAGATCCAGCCATTCCGATTCGCCCCCCGAAATCACAACGGCCTCATAGACCGCCTCAACGATTTCCTCGTCGTCCGAGTCTGTGAGATCATCGAGAATATCCCGGGCCTCCAGCGGTCGGATGCCTGCAACAGCGTCGATAGCAGCAATTCGCAGGGTCTTGTCCGTATTGTTATCGAAAGCCAGCTCCACTACATGAGACAATGCGGCGTTCACCCCCCAGCTTCCTGCTGCTCAGACAGCTTCGTAGTGAATTTCCGGGTCCTCGCTGTTTAGTGCTTCAAGGATCTGTTCATCAAATCCGCGAATGAAGCGCATACAGAAGACTGCTGTGAGCTTCCAATCTGCATCCTCACTCGAATACGCGGAACGGACGGCCTCGTTGTGCCACTCCTGCGGGGCACGTACCGAGGCCTCCAGGATTCTCCGTCGCACATCCCGGGGCAGAGCATCCTCAAGAAAGAGATCACGAAACGATTTCTGGATCCGGCAGAAGGTAGCTTCGGGAATCAATAGGTCATCAGGGTCCTCGAAACCGAATGTGTCCCCGTGCTCGAGCGCCGGCCCCAGACAAATCGCAGCCTTTCCACGCAGCTCTTCGGGCTCGCCCCGATTCCCCACGATCGCCAGTAGAGCTTCAGCGAACTCCTCGTTGATGACGCCCTCTTCACCGGCCAGCTCGGCTGCGAGAACCCGATCGGAGTTTTCGGCATGCTCGTCGGTGAGAACTCCAAGGATTGTTGTCCCCGCGTCGTCGGGCCACTCCCAGGGCGGAGCGTTGCTCAGCGTCTTCACGTCCATCGCATTCTCTCCCATTGGCTCGTCATTCTCCACTCTCTGTGCCGCTTCCCGCTTCCCACGCTCTGCCCCCCTTGACATCTTCGAGAAGATCGAGGCGGTCTTATCGCCATTCGCAGGAGGCTCGTAAGAAGTGCGACCGAGATTACTTGCGGTTTTGCCAAAGGGGGTTTTCGATACACCTAGCCCCGAATCCTTATCCTATCCTCTTCAACGATCCAAAGACTGTGCTCCGGGGTCTCTTCCCGAAATGCTTCCAACAGGCTGTCAACAACGGCCATCACATGGTCTTTGTCCTGCAGTTGCAGCCTCAACACGATGAATCCAGGGGATTCTTGAGGTGGGTAGGTACGGATGTCGGCGAAGTCTGTATCAAGCGTCACAAGGATGCGGCCTTCTTGTTGGCACAGGGAAGACACCTCAGAATCCGATTTGCCGCTAAGATTCTGTTCAAGGGCGGTCGCGGTGTCGTATCCCACTTGTCTCATCCGCTCTGCGACATCTATAGGAAGGTTCTCATCGACCTTGAATTTCACGATGCTATCCCTCGGCCGAAACGGGCACGATCCGCTCCCGAGCAAGCTGCGCCGCATAGGTAATGGCGGCCTGCACCGCTTCGCGATTCAGTGAAGGATAGCTCTTGATAACTTCATCAGGAGTTAGTCCGGAGGCCAGATTATCCAGAATGACGGATACCATGATACGAGTTCCCTTGATGCACGCCCTCCCATGGCAAACCGCTGGATCGACCGTTATGTATTCTTTCCAGTTCATTATGGCCCCCTTTTCCTCCGTTAGGGCAGAAAGGTACCGGATTCGGAAACTGAAATCAGAATCTTACAGGACGTCCCCTCTTGTCAATCTCTACGCCCTACCTCCCATCGGGGACCGGAACAACCTCTGAAGGAATTCTCACGGCCCTTGAAAACGAAGCGAGGGAACCAGCCGAGTGTGTATCGATCAACGGAAATCCGCGATTTCGTCTGCAGGCAGCGTGCAGGCAGTCGAAAGAATATATTTTAAAATCCGCTAGTTATCCAACCTCATCATCTGATTCGTAATCAGCAGGTCGACGGTTCGATCCCGCCCGCCGGCTCCAAGGAATTCAAGGGGTTACGCGGATGCCGCGACCCCTTTTTTGTTTTGTCTGAGCCTGTCTTTCTTGCTCGTGTGAGAATCTATGTGAGAAGAACCCATAAGTGGTCGGATGGACTGAAAGGAATCGGCAACGAAAGCCCGGACAGAATATAGTCATAAAAGGGACTTGCGGTATCACGGAAATACCGAGGAAGGGAGAGCTGCTGATCCAAGATCCGCAGGCCCCCGGCACGAATTGGCAACATCGCCTAGACCTGGGGGGAACTGTAAAGGAGGTAATATCAGAAGGTGTGTAAATAGAAAACAGGCGGTGTATCCTTCCATGATTGACTTCAAGAAATTCGAACAAGGAGTCGGAGTAGGAATGTCCATTACTGAACACCCCCTCCGCAGATCCCAGCGAGCGCTGCTAACGCACTGGGCTCTTGCCTCAGGTGATGACGCCAAGCCGTCTCAGGGGATAGGGGTGACAGATGCGGGCCGGGGGGATCCAGTGCTCGGTGAGTCGCTTCATACGCTCCCATGTCACCTTGGTTTTCTGGCTCCTTCGTCGAAGGGAACGCCACCAGAGTCATGTGACGCGGTAGCGCAAAAGCAAGAGGGCACTGCCGTTGCCAGGGACACCGTAGTAGTTGGCGTGTCCCCGGACGACCGATGCCGGCCACCTTCCCACCTCCGGTATGGGATCGTGCAAACGTCGCCGAAGCTCGTATTTGACGTCCTTCAGCTTGGCCTGCAACCTCTTGCGCATGGTCTGGCGCAGGACCGTAAACCTCCCGTTACTTCTCTTCTTCCCGCAGATGTGCGTGAAGCCCAGGAAGTTGAATGTCTCCGGCTTGCCCAGCCCGGCTCCTTTCCGGTTCTTGGCCGCGTAGGGACCAAATTCCAGAAGCCGCGTTTTGTCGTTGTGCAGTTCCAGGCCGAACTTCGCCATGCGTTGGCGAAGATCCTCCAGGAATTGTTCGGCGACATGTCGATGCTCGAAGCGCACGACGATCACGTCGCTCCCGCTTCGCTGTCTTCTCCAGTGCTGGACCCAGAGGTCGAATACGTAGTGCAGGTACACGTTGGCCAGCAACGGACTGATGCTGCCGCCTTGTACAGTCCCCTTATCACTCCGTATCCGCTTCCCGTCTTCCAGCACGCCGGCGTTCAGCCATTTCTGGATGAGCCGCACGACGCGCCGGTCCCCGATCCGGTGCTCGATGAACTTGACCAGCCATTTCCGGTCGATGGCGTCGAAAAATCCGCAAATGTCTGCATCAAGCACCCAGTTCACCTTCTTCGTCAGCAGTCCTGCGTAGAGCGCGTCCAGCGCTTTGTGCTGGCTGCGTCCCGGCCGGAACCCGTACGAGAAGCCGAGGAAATCGACCTCGTAGATTGCGTTCAACACCTCGACCGCAGCCCTTTGGACAACCTTGTCCTCCAGGGCGGTCACGCCCAGAGGCCTTTGGCGGCCGTCCGGCTTCGGGATGAACGTTCTGCGGGTCGGCTTTGCCCGATACGCTCCGCGTTTCAGCCTGTCGGAGAGATCCTGGAGGTTGTCCTCCAGTTCTTCCCGGTAAGACCGCCACGTCACGCCGTCCACTCCCGGTGCGGCTTCCCGTTTGAGACCGTGGTAGGCCTCCCGGGGCGTGTCCGTACTGTAGATGTGGTGCAGGAGCGCTGTGAACCGCAGCGACCTATCCTTCTTCGCTGCTTGACGTACCCGCTTGAGCGCACTTCGCATGCGTTCCCGGCCCTGTGTCCGGAGCCTGTTTTGCTCTCGCGAGTTCCCTTTGGCCAACCGTCTTCCCTCCCTCCCCTCCGCCGCCGGAAATCCGGCTTTGTTCGGGGATTTCTTCGGTACTATACAGTTGTCCGACTTCCCACGACCGTACGTCATCGGCGTACGCCCTCAGGCTTCCCGATGCGGCCCGCTCGGCCATCTCCGGCGGGCAATCGTGGGACCTCCCGGTTCCCGTGCATGGTGCATCCGTGCATGCGTGGGGTCTCTGACCGCGCGGGGTCCTGCGGAAACTCGCGATATCGCTTCCACAGGTGTGGCCTTCCCCAACCTCCTACTGGGTCGGCACCCCGAAGGGCTGGTCTTTCGCGGCTCAATACCCAGCCTACACGTTCCCCTGTCAACGCTTCGCCTACACCGTTACCGGTGCCGACGCATGACTCGGGGCCGTTGTGGGTCGCTAGCCTTTCAACCTGTGAAACTTTCATTCACAACACCATGCCGGTTTAACCGGCGCACAGGAGGACGACCATGGACAAAGAGCTTTCGTACCAACAGTACGATCCGGCATGGGGAGAGCTGCCGACTCCGCCCATCCCGGACGAATCGCTGGTGGACATGTTCCGCGGGACCGTGGAGAGGTTCCCAGACAAACCCGCCGTGATCTTCCTGGACCGGGTGACGACTTACCGGGAACTGGACCGCTTGAGCGACCGGTTTGCCCAAGGCCTGATCGAAATGGGAATCCGGAAAGGCGACCGGGTGGCGACCATGCTGCCGAACTGCACCCAGCACATCATTGTCTTCTACGGAATCCTGAAGGCCGGGGCGATCGTCGTCCCCTTCAATGTCATGCTGAAGGGAGGGGAAGCCGGCTACATCCTGGAGGATTCGGGGACCAAGCTCCTCGTCGCCCTGGATCTGGTCTATCCGGGGGTGGAACCGGAAGTGCAACGCCTCGGCATCTCCAAGGTCATTACCGTGCACGTGAAGGACTTCTCCGAACCGTCGGCCCAAATCCCTGCCCTGTTCTCGGGAGACAAGGCGGTCCCGGCAGAGGCGACGGACTTCATGGAGTTCATTGCGGCCGACCGGGGAAAGCCGCCCGAGGTGGAAGTCGACCCGAAAGAGGATCTGGCCATGCTCATCTACACCTCCGGGACGACCGGCTTCCCCAAGGGAGCCATGCTTTCCCACTACAACGTCTACGGAACGGTCGTCCGGTTCAGCGCGGTCTTCGGGTTCAGGAGCGAAGAGAGGGTCTTCCTGCTCTTTCCCATGTTTCACGTCGGGGGCTACTGCGTGGCCCTGATGCCGGCCGTTTATGTCGGCATGACCGTCGTGGCGGTGCCGATGTTCGAGCCCGGCGACACCCTTCGGGTCCTGGAAATGCACCGGGTCAACCTGATGTGTCTGGCCCCCACGGCCTATGTCGGCCTGCTCAACCACCCGGACTTTCCGGAACGGGACCTCTCCGCACTGCGGATCACCTCGGCCGCGGCGGCCCCGGTTCCGACCGCCCTGCAGGACGAGTGGCAGCAGAAGGTCGGCAGGTATCTGCACAACGGCTACGGGTGCACCGAGACGAGCGGGAACGGGCCGGGCATCATCGAGTTGCTCAAGCGGAGGAAGCCCGAAGAGGGCACGCTGGGCTCGACCCTCTGGGAGGTCAAGATCGTCGATCCTCAGGGCAACACGGTGCCCCAGGGGACGGTGGGCGAGTTCATGCACCGCGGGCCCGGCGTGGCCAAGGGCTACTGGAACAAGCCGGACCAGACGCGGGAGGCATTCACCGAAGACGGGTGGTGGCGTTCCGGGGACACCGGCTACATGGACGAAGAGGGGTTCTTCCACTTTGTGGAGCGCATCAAGGACCTGATCATCGCCTCCGGGTACAACATCGCACCCGTTGAGGTGGAAAACCACCTGTACCGGCATCCCGCCATCATGGATGCCGCCGTGATCGGGATTCCGGACGCGTACCGGGGCGAGACGGTCAAGGCCTATGTGGTGCTCAAGCCCTCCCATGCCGGCAAGGTAAGCGAGGAGGAGATCATCCGGTTCTGCCGCGACAACATGGCCGTCTACAAGGCCCCCAAGATGGTGGAGTTCATCGGCGAGCTGCCCAAGACCCCGAGCGGCAAGGTCCTGCGAAGGCTGCTGCGGGAAATGCACGAGAAAGGCACCCCGGCCTGATCCGCAAAGGGGCAGTCTGCTATCTCATATCCAACATTCGCCTCACCTGTGAACCATCACCTCTGGTCGTCAATAGGAAAATCAAGATTCCAGGGACCGTTCAGCGAAGAGGTGGACCCCATTGACTGGACAGGGGGAAGCGTTTCATAAGTGAAATCTTCTGCGGTAACCTCTTGAGAGAGGAGGAGCAGAAGATGAAGAGAAAGCGAAGGAACCATTCCCCGGGGTTCAAGGCGAAGGTGGCACCGGCGGCGATGCGGGAGGTTCAAAGTGGAGCGCCGAGCTCCTTACGGGCTCGTATTCCGGCGGCCTGATGGCAGCATCCTGCCCCTGTCTCCCGCGCGCCTGCCGATCAACGGAGCGGCAGGGGTGACGCTGAAGGCTGCCAATCGAAGGAATGGCCTGGAGATTACGTCCAACACCGTGGACAGCTTTTGGGACGGGGAAGCCATGGACTATCACATGGCGGTGGACGGGCTATTGGCGTGCGAAGGCGATTCGAAGGATGAGCAAGGGGAATGACGAGGGGAGTGGTTTCCAGAAGCGATGGAAGCTTCGGCTTTCATATGTTGACTGTGAGTTTGGCCGATTGCGATTAAGGGAATCGAAGGCAATCCTCGTTTCAGCGTCTTGCTCACACGGAATGCAATCTTGATCCTCTGAAACGCAAGGATTCACAATCGGTAGATAAGAGTACTCTGAAAATCGCCCGAAGCCGTTGGAGCGATCACTTTCGTAACCTTACATGAAGTCGCTGTCTGCAATCCGTGCGTGGGCACGCGGAGTGATATATGGATCGCTCTTATGCATATGCGGCTTCGTCGTCGGCGACGGCTTCCTCCTCCGTCTGGGCTTCGTAGCGCTCCAAGACCGCCCGTACCCTCTGTTCATCCCAGCCCGCCGGAGTCGCACCGCTTGCGAATCTGAACTTCCCTTCACGTTTTTGTCCCAGGCTTCCTTCATCTTCTGATCCCCGCGAACGGGTCCCCCTGCCAAAGGGCAGAAGTCGGGCGGCTCGGACCGATACCCCTCTTGCCTCTCCCTGACACGCTGTTTGCCAGCCTCAGGATCCCAGGTGCGTACTGGGTCCTTTTCACCCCTCTTCTCATGCACAACCCATGCCTATGGAAGAAGGGAACTCATTTGCTTTGATTCGGCTTTTGGGCTAAAGGAAACGGATCCCTGATCGTGCGGGGAAGGGGACCCGGATTCCTGGGTCAAACCGAAACCGATTTCCCAGCATCGAGAGGTTCAGAGGAAAGGACATGGCAAAGCACATCGGGATCGTGGCCTGCAGCGCCGAAGGAGCGGCTCTCTGTTACCGAACGATCTGCGCGGAGGCTCCCCGCGAAATGGGCGAGCACATGCATCCCGAGATCACCATGCACACCCATCCCCTTGGCGCGTACATGGACCACATTCGGCCCGGAGACTGGAAGGAGGTGGCCGGACTGATGCTCTCCTCTGCCCGGACGCTCGCCGAGGCCGGAGCCGACTTCGCCATTTGCCCGGACAACACGATCCACCAGGCCTATGACCTGGTCGTCAGGGAGTCCCCGATCCCCTGGCTGCACATCGCAGAGGCCGTGGCGCAGGAGGCAAAGGCCCGGGGATTCGCCAGGCTGGCCATCACCGGGACGAAATACCTGATGACCGGACCCGTGTATCCCGAGAAGCTGAAGCAGGCCGGGATCTCCTGTGACATTCCGGAGGAAGGGCACCGGGAGCGTATCGATCAGATCATCTTCACCGAACTGGTCAACGGCATCTTCCTCGAGGAATCCAGGCTGTACCTGAATCAGGTGATTCGGAACCTGGCGAATCGCGGCTGCACCGCCGTCGTTCTCGGCTGTACGGAGATCCCCCTTCTCGTGGATCCAGAGGATTGTCCTCTGCCGCCGCTCGACTCGACCCGGTTGCTGGCCAGGGCGGCCCTGCGCGAGGCCCTGGGACAGGTCTGATCTGTCCAGGCGGACCGGGAGGCAATAGGATATTGCCGTATCCGTTACATGGAAGACGCGAGAAGAGATACCCCATGTCGGGCACGGGCACGCACACGGGCACGTAGCTCTGGAGCCGGAATTTTACAGGGGACCTCCAGACACCCCACCTGCCTCGTCGCTGGCACTCCATCCCTGCTCAGGATAAGATTATTCTTTTCGACCAGGAAGAACTGCAGAATGAAAACCCATTACGTTGTAGCGCGACAACGCTCGAGTAAAGCCGTCACGAAGCCGACCACGTCCGCCTGGATCTCGTCGTCGAACTGCCCCTGCAGAAACTCGGCGACCCGCCGAGGGCCTACGCCGTTGTGATCAAGGAAGTCTGTACGAAGCATCTCGATCGCCCGCTTTGCCTCGGGGTCGCCGAGCAGCGGACGTAGGCATACGGCCACGTCCTCTACGCCTTCGCCGAAATTCCGGACGAGGTAGTAGAGGTCGTAAGCGTCTTTGTTCTCGCCACGCCCCAAAAACGCGAGCGCCTTCAGCACGACGAACGCCCCGGGCCCGCACACCCAGATATCTCGCGTCGCTCTTTCGCCGAAAACAGTCTCTCCCTGGATCCGAACACGCCGCCGGTCCTGAAAAGCGAGGTTCAGGCCGGGGGCGATGATGGCGGCGAAGTCCTTCTCGATGTCGCGGAGTTCCCCGCCCTGATCCGTCTCCCTCGACGGCGGGATGAGGAAGTCCACTGTCATCGAGCCGATACCGGTCACTCGCCAGCGCTGCCGCGTCGGCCACCCCTCGTCGGTGCGGTCCTGCACGAAACCGGCAGCCCGCAGCCGTTCGGTAAGCGTCCGGTACCGTCCCCCTTCGAGAAGCGCAAGCTTCAACCCCACGTCGAGATCTGTGGTCCCTACATGGGCCGAGGTGCCCTCGAACAGAGCCTCCTGGTCAATGAGCAACGAAGGGACGAGCCCGCCGACTACCACGACCTCGTCCATTAGATCGCCAAGCTTGGTGGCGACGTAGAGACAGGTGGATCGCACCAGATCCACCTGTTCACTCCTGTACTCCGAAGCCCTGCTGGGTTTGTCACCCATCGCGCCTCCAGGTCAGACACTCGGCACGGAACCGTTCCGCCGCCTCGGCAGACCTCTCCGGGTGGTCCTTGAGGTCGACATAAGCCTGAACGGGATGCACGCACCGGATACCTCCCTTAGGCGCGGCTCCCTGAAACACCCCCGAGTCGTTCGGGACCACCAGCCACAGATTCGCCCCGCGCGGATCCTCGCGGCAGCCGAGTTCCCGCAGCAGCGCGGGCGACGGGTCGGAAGCAAGGTACAGCGTGACGATGCGAAACGCTGCAAATCGGGTGAAAGCCCAGGCGGCCGCCAGCCCCGTTGCTGCGTGTTCGATCTCTTGCTCGGCGAGCGTGTCGCTTACAAACTTGAGGAGCGCGTCTCCCGAACGAGCGGCAACGTGCCCCTGGTAGACGGTATGTTTCGAGAAATCGTAGGCCTCACGCCAGGCGTCGAGCAGAAGCGCAGGGTCCTTGGCACGGACAGCCCTGTTTTCTTCGCGTACGAGGTACCCTTCCCTCTCGAGGCGGGACACGAGGCGGCTCATCAAGCCTTCGTCCAGGCCTGTCGCGCGAGCGATCTCCCGCTGACGGGTGGGCTTGTCAGGATGGATGAGCAGCCATCGCACAAGGCGCGAACTCTTCGGTGCGAACAGGTTCGACGGGCGGCCGACAGAGCGGAATCGATTGGATCGTCCCTCAACAATCACCCGGAGGCCGGGCGCGACGATGTGCGCATTACCACTCAGATCTATCCAACCGATGCTCGCCTCCTCGCAGACCTTGCGGCCCGCGTCACCCATGAACGGCACGGCTACAAGCGGTACTGCGTGCCGGCCAACCCGCTTGCCCAGCTCTTGCACCTTCTTCGCGGCAGCAGCGATGGGCGCAACGCTCGTCGACTTCCTGCACTCAACAACGAAGGTCCGGCCGGCCGCCACGATCACGAGATCGACGTCGGGAGGGGTTTGGGAGCGGACCTCAACATCGGCCGGGCTGACTCCCAAGAGTTCGGCCAAGGTCTGAGGCACTCTTGCCGCAAGCCGTTCGTGTTCCGGTCTATGATTCATGCTTGCTTAAATAACCTACCTTGACCGTTTTGTCAAGTGGCATAATTTAGTCAATTTTTAAGCTGGCGGACTTGTGGTCATGGTTGGCGAAGTCCAAATAATCATCCGCCGGTCCAGGAGGGGCGTACAGAGTCAGGATGCAATTCGTAGTCCGAGCGACGCCTTGAACACAAGATGTTACATGAACACGCAGACCCACTCTGACTTACTGACCTGCAATGGAGGTAATCAAACGCGATCTTCTTCTAACCCACCCACGGACGCGGGGTAATCTATGGATCGCTCTCATTCATATGCGGCCTCGTCCTCGGCGACGGCTTCCTCCTCCGTCTGAGTTTCGTAGTGCTCCAAGACCGCCCGTACCCTCTGTTCATCCCAGCCCGGCGGAAACCTATTTCTCTTCTTCATCTTCTCTTCCTTCGACGTCGCCTGCGATAGGCGGTCAGTGGTTTTCCTCGTAATTCGCAACCCGTAATTACAAAGACACTGTCCGACTCAGGGTCTGAAACGTAAATGATGCGAAGGTATCTCCCAGCTCGTGTTTTACCGATTGCAACCCGGGAACCTCGATCCCCGGATCTATCTTCCCCAGGGTCGAACAGGACCTCCTCGGCTTCCTCTTCGGTGACTTCATGTTTATGGAAATGGGGGGCCTCGGTTTCCGGGTAAACGTTTCCCGGCCGGGGAGTCCTGCGACACAGGCAGGTGTGAACGGTTCCTGACAGGAACAGGGCTCTTGTCTTGAGGTAGGTCTGCAAAAACGCATGAACTTGGGATAATGCTGGTTTCACGAGAAGCTGTGGCGAAGGAAGTCTGCGGGCGAGAGAATGGGTATGCCACGAAATGGGTTCAGGGCAAGTGTCGAAGACGAGACGGAGTTCACCGCTCATCGAGGATGTCTTCCAGAATCTCGGCTGTCAGCCCTCTGTTGCGCGCTCTTTGGCCTATCTCGTCCATCGCCCTTTTCAGCGATTCCGGGCTGGGCTTCCCCCCCTTGAGCCAGAGCCTGAGCAGGGTCGAGACAGCCCTCCGCTCCTCTTCAGGGGAGTCCCTGTAGGCCTTCGCCGTCTCCTCGTCTACCTGGACCCTGATTTCTTCTGTGTTGGATGTTGCCATGATCTCGCCTCCCGATTTATCCGCAGGGCGGCAGCCCTCGTTGTCCAAGGGAACCGAAACGATTCATCGATAGTGTAGCAGACCTCCCGTGAATTGGAAACGAGTTCCCCCCGCCTCTCCGCCTTCTGCCCCCACGGCCGCAGGTCAAGGTCAATAGGAAAACCAAGATTCCAGGGACCCTTTCAGCGGCCCGGAAAGGGCCGGTCAAGGCACCCCTGAGGTGCATGAAAGGCTAATTTGGACACCCTCCGAGACCCCTCAAAAGATCACTTTCAAGTGGCTCCATTAACCCGATCTCGGGTGGCTCCATTAGGGCGATCAACAACAGGATGACTGCTCCCGGCTTTGCTGCCACGTGCAATGGTATTTGCGAGAGACCCCGGAAAACCTCTATCACGGCACACTGCAGGCCTTTCACAAACGCGGTCTGCCCAG
>CAYZMM010000082.1:0-12199 GCA_964479535.1 uncultured Thermodesulfobacteriota bacterium | reverse complement strand
GCTCAGCGAGGCTGTGGAACGGATCTTTCGTCGTATGGAACAGCCGGCAATCAGCACAACCTTCCATGGAGAACGCTGCTCCAGCAGGTAGGTTGCCGACAGGGAAATGAGCCAGATCGCCGCCGGAAAAATGAGCAAGAACCAGAGCGCCTCGAACCACCCGAATGGGACCGACGGAGCCCATGCATGCAGGGCTGTCGGGACGGTATGAAAGATGGCATCGAACCATTTGACATCCCCCGCTACTTCATGGGCGACGAACCCTGCTGCAATGAGCAGGAAAAGGGCCTCGAAAGGTTTGAGAGTCCGGTGCATCCTCGAAGTGGCTGAGCGGCGCACCCAGCCAAAGCCGATGTTCTCGTCCGGGCAGACCTTGGCGCACTGAAAACAGAGCACGCACGGATCCGACTGCCTTCGACGGAAGGGATGGATCATGGAGGGGCAGCTGCGTTTGTCGAACCGGAACCGGTTCCTCTCGGCCACGCAATCCTTGGTCTTGCATCTTGCGCAAATGTCGGGATCCCGGATGTCGAGTTGCAGGAGTGTGTATCTCCCGTACACGGAAAGAAGCGCTCCTGCCGGACAGAAAGCCCTGCAAAAGGAACGCGTGTCCCGGAAGAGCAGGCCGGTGAACAGGGCGGTGCCGAAAAGCGCTGCCAGCATGAGGCTGGTGTGGTGAGGAACCCTGTGGATCGAGAACCCTGACACCAGGAGCTGGAGGGCGACATAGACGAGCACGATGAGCCACCCGGCCCTGAGCCATCTGCCAAGCCTCGCCCTGGGCCAACCGATTCGTCGAGCCAGGGCATCCCCGAGCCCGTGAAAGGACATTCCATATGAATTGTCGTAAGGGTTCAACAAGGACGGGCCCTGCTATTTCACGGGCTGGATGACCTTGGGGGAAACCTCGAGCTTGAAGTTCAACAAAGAAGGCGTTTACGAATACATAGTGGAAGTGAAGACGCAGGAAGATGTCGTCACGCACCGTGGCAAAGTTATCGTTCAGTAGCCAAATCGAGGGGAGCATCCAAGGCACACCGGAACCCCACATCTTCGAAGGCCTCCCATGGATGTCGAGGCACGGCGAAGGACTCGGTCCTCTGCTCAGCAGAAGCATTCTGATGCTTGCCCAGGACCACGAATTCCGGACCATCTCTTCCTTCCTCGGCGAGCACATGGGGCACCCGTAATCCCCATTCCCGCAAACCCTCGTCCATCCCTCGAATCCCGTAACGGTTTGGCTTGAACAGGATCACAGGGGAGGGTACGGGCAAATCGGGCTTGGCCCTGGGGGTCGGCACGGTCATCGGACCGTACATCCGGTCGTGCATTTCTCCCATTCCCATGCCTTCGGACCTATCCGGAACATTCTGCTGAGAGGCTGCTTCCGAGTCCTCCTTTGGCTCCCGGGCATGGAGCCACTCGAACTCCATAGGCAGGCGTCTACCGTAAAAGTTGGCATACGCAGCGGCCCCATACCCGGTGACGCGAAGGACGGCACAGCCGGCATGGGCGGGGTTGTTTATGGAGAATTTCTCTTCCTCGAAGACGATAGGCTCATACCCCTCTATGACCTCCCCCAGCAGCAGCCAGATCTCTCCATCACCCTGTACCACACCCCTTTCGACGCTTATTCTTGGAAGAACCTGATTGAGAAACCCTACATACTGGTGGTTGGTGACCTGCGTCTCGTCGAGGTAGAAAGCGGCAATCTCCAGAGACTCGCCCGCCCTTGGTCCAACGCCTTCCGGGAGAGTGACCTTTCCTCCCGGGATTACGTGTAGGGTTGCCCCGTCCCCTTCGTGAAGCGTTGACCCTCGCGGAGTTCGTTCACGTCTCGGGGGGCTCTTACCTTCTTCGTCCTCAAACACGGGTCGCTGGAGGGCATCGTAGGGAGAAACCTTCTCTGCGGGCACAGGTTTCGTTGCCGTTTTGCGGTGTGAAAAGATCTGGTAACCGATCAACCCGCTGATGAGAAGGACAAGGGCCACAGCCAGCAATACCGCATTCCTCCAACGCGTCTTTTTGTCCCGCGGTTTCCTTGGCGGGGCGAAGCTCTTCTCGCCGTGGTCCAGGAGCTCAGCGAGGGCTCGGCTCAGTTCTTTGGCGGAACGGATCCTCTGGTCTCTTTCCTCGGCCGTAGCATGTTGGACGGTTCGGTCCAGATGTTGAAAGAAGATTGTCTCTGCCTTGGGCAACGCCGTGCTTCGAAAAGGAACCGCCCCTGAGGGTATCCGCCCCGAAACCGCCTCGAACAGGATTTTCCCCAACGAGTAGACGTCCGCCCGCTGGTCTGTTCCTTTCAAGTCGAAGAAATGCTCCGGAGACATGTAACAGGGAGTTCCTCGTATGTCCAAGGACCGGGTGAGAGCCTTCCAACGGGAAGACCGGGCAAGGCCGAAATCTGCGATCTTCGGAGAGTTCCCATCGAGGAGGACATTCTCAGGCTTGAGGTCACGGTGCACGATTCCGAGTTTATGCATGGCTTGGACACCATCGAGCAACGGCAGGAAGTATCGGGAGAGCCAGTCCCTGACAGCATTCTCGTCGGGATAGAAACCTTCATCGGGCATTGTGGCTCGTAACGTGTCCCCTGGAACGTATTCAATGACGATGTATTCGATCGGAGTATCCTCATCGCCCACTTTGACAGAGGCCGAACCGCTGTCGAAGATCTGAAGGACATTGGGATGGCGCGTCTGTGCCATGAGCTGGATCTCACGACGAAACCGGTCGAGGGCGGTCTCGAGTTCCTCCGTCTCCCCGTCCAGGGTCCCAAGAAATTCCCTGGAGATGATCTTGATGGCCACATCCCGCCTGAGATTGACCTGGTGTGCCCGGTATACTTCCCCCATGCCGCCCTTGCCTATGAACTCGAGGATCACCCACTTGCCGTCTATTACGGTCCCCAGTTCCAGGGTTGCCAGCGGATTCGAATGCATCAACAGGTCATTCCTCGTCTGCTCGAGTACATGTCACGAGTTTTCTCGGCCTATGATCTTCCTGTCTCGCCAATTGCTTATTCTATATTCCTTCCGGCATGGATTGGAAGGTCATCGGAGAACGCTCTCGAGTGAGAGAATCTCTCTTATCAGTCCGACCCAACGCCATCAGCGAGGGAGATATGTGTAGAATATTCGTCAGAGCTTGTGTAGAATATTTACCATGATGCAATGCTGTGAAGCCAGCAACGAGTCATGGGTTCTACCGTTCCCGAAAGGCGCAGATCCTCCCACACACGAAGAACGTCATCATGCGTGGCATGGTTTATGCTGAAAATACGGCGCGTTAGTTGGACGCGCCTTTTGGCCCCTTTGGTTGCAAAGCTTGTTCCTGGGTTGAAAGCGCTGAACTCTACGGTCGATCGAGCCCTGCCGATGGAGAGAGAAACCGGTGGCACGGCTCTTGCTCGACACCGGGCATGCCCGGAGGCAAACTCTGCTCTACGGTTGAAGGGATAAGGTCATGAAAAGGACGGCCAGGATTCTGTTGATAGACGATGACGAGAGTTTTCGCCAAATTCTGGAGTACAACCTGAAAAAGGAAGGCTACGATGTCGTGAGCGTCCCGGATGGCAGGAAGGGACTCAAGCGAATCGATACGGAGTCCTTCGGCGTTGTGATCAGCGACATCAAGATGCCGGGTATAGATGGGATGGAAGTGTTGCGGAGGGTAAAGACCGAGCACCCGGAGACCCTCGTCATCATGATCACCGCTCACGGGAGTATCGAGATGGCCGTGGAAGCCATGCGTGAAGGGGCCTTCGATTACATCACCAAGCCCCTCAACCGGGATGCGCTCTATATGACCCTGGAGAAGGCCCTGCACTACCAGGATCTCAAGGAAGAGAACCTTCGACTCAAAGAAGAACTGGGGGAACGATTCCAGGTTGGCAGGATTCTGGGCGCCTCCCCGGCCATCAAGGCCCTCGTGCAGCAAATAGAGAGGGTCGCTGAGACGGATGCTACCATTCTCATCACCGGGGAAACCGGGGCCGGCAAGGATCTCGCTGCACGGGCGATCCATTACAGCAGCCCACGGAAGGATCACCCTCTGGTCGAGGTGAATTGTGCGGCCATCCCCAAGGATCTGCTCGAGAGCGAGTTGTTCGGGCATGTAAAGGGAGCCTTCACGGGAGCCAGCCGGGACCGCAAGGGGAAATTCCAGGCGGCAAACGGGGGAACCCTTTTCCTCGACGAAATCGGATCCATGGATACGGGTTTGCAGGCCAAACTGCTCAGGGTTTTGGAGGATCACCAGGTCACCCGTGTGGGGGAAGAGAAGCCGTCCCGAATCGACGTTCGGATCCTGGCAGCCACGAACACGGACCTGCGAACTGCTGTGGAAGAGGGTCGATTTCGGGAAGACCTCTACTATCGGCTGAACGTGGTTCCGCTTCATGTGCCGCCGTTACGGGAACACCGGGAGGATATCCCATTGCTGGCCGATCATTTCATAAAGGTCCTTGCCCCTGCCAAGGATGTGAAGGTCGAAGAAGAGGTGCTCGAGGCGTTCAAGGCCTACGATTGGCCGGGGAATGTACGGGAGCTGCAAAACGTGATTGAAAGGATGCTGATCTTTCAGTCAGGAGATAGACTGGGACCCGAGTCTCTACCCCAGGAGGTCGTTCAGAGCCGGCTGAAGATCGATGTACCTGGGCAGGGGTACATCCAATTACCGCCGGAAGGGGCTTCTCTCGAGGACCTGGAGAGACAGATCGTCGTCAGGGCCCTGGAGATGAACCACTGGAATCAGGCACGCGCCGCAAAATTCCTCCGGGTGCCGAGGCACATCCTCCTTTATCGAATGGAGAAGTACGAGATCCAGCCGCCGGCCAGGAATGTCTCATCCAGCTAGGCAGCAGGTTGGGTGCCACCGCAGCCCGTCGATTCGTTGAAGCTTAGTGCTCGTGGTGGTGTTCCCCTTCGTGTGGCTCCGCTGGCTCTTTCCCGCCATGTGCTGCTGAATCCTGACGATGGTGGCCCCCTCCCTCCTTATGGGCGCCGGAGGTTCTTACCATTTCCGCATACGCTTGAGCGCTCAGATCGGGAAGAATTCGCACCAGGGCGAGGATCCCAAGGAGATCTTCCTTTTCATGGGTCGGCCCGAAGGCCGGCATCCCTGTCATCTTGATTCCATTCTCGACAATCCAGTAGAGTTCGGCGTCCGCTCTCTCTTGCACGATCCCGGACATCAGAGGTGGCGGGACCGGATAGAGCCCTTTTGCGAACTCATGGCGCGCGCGCCCTGGCGCACCGTGACAGAACCGGCACATCCCGTCATAGTGGGGTACAGCCGCACTGGCTTGCGCTGGATCTTCCGGTGACGGGAATCGGAGCTCCGAACTGTTGGCCGCAATCGATCTGTCACGCACTTTTTCGATAAACCATTCGGTGATTTCCCAGTGAGGCTCTGTCGCCCCGATGTTGTACAGGCCCGACCAGACGAAAAGGGAGGCACCTCCAATCAACAACAAACAGACTGCCGCTACAGAGATCACGGAAGCTTTCATGGTTCCTTCCTCCCGCATCAGGCAATGAAGGAGCTCTGTTCTCTGCCTTCGGGCTCCTGTGGGTCCTTTGGCCCACTTACGTCGGGGAGGGTTTGTTTCGAGCCCGGGCATACTCTCTGCGAAAGGCCCCACTCTTCCAGACCATGTAGATGGCCGGAATGATGAGAAGGGTGAGAACCGTAGCGCTGATGAGCCCTCCCACCATGGGGGCGGCGATGCGCTGCATGACCGAGGATCCGCTTTCAAAGACGTTCCCGATCATGATGGGCAGGAGCCCAATGAGGGTGGTGGCCACGGTCATCAGGATGGGCCGAACGCGCATCACGGCCCCTTCGATAATGGCCTCATAGATGTCGGTAATCGAATGGAGCCTCCCTTCTCTCTCATACCTCTCAAGGACCTCGTCAAGATAGACGAGCATCACAACGCCGATTTCCACGGCCAGGCCCGCCAGTGCAATATAGCCGACGCCCACGGCAATGCTCATGTTGTACTCCAGGAAATACATGAGCCAAACGCCTCCCACAACGGCAAAGGGGATGGTCAAGAGCACGATGAGGGTCTCCGTAACACGGCCAAAATGGACGTAGAGCAGGACGAAGATAATGGCGAGGGTGATCGGTACGACGATCCTGAGTCTCTGCTGGGCCCGTTCCATGTACTCGAATCGACCGCTCCACTTCAAGGTATACCCGTCCGGAATGTTCACTTGCTCGGCGACCGCTTCGCGAGCCGTGTCCACATAGGTCCCCAGATCGACACCTCTTATGTTCACCTGGATCCAGGCATTGAGCCGTGCGTTCTCGCTCTTGATTGCCGGGGGGCCCTGAAGAAGCCGGAGAGACGCCACCTGCTGGAGGGGTATGTGTTCTCCTCTGGGCGTGGGCACGAGCACGTTGCTCAAGGCTTCCGGATCGTTCCGGAAGTCTCGCTTGTAACGGAGATTCACCGGATATCGCTCCAGGCCTTCCACGGTCTCCGTGACGTTCATGCCCCCAACAGCGGACATGATCACATCCTGTATGTCCTGGACGGTGAGCCCATATCGACTGGCCTCATCGCGGTTGATATCGATGTTCAGATAGTAACCGCCGAAGGACTTGTCGGGGTATGCAGACACGGTTCCGGGTACATTCCGGAGCACACTGGCCACTTCCGAGGCGACATCCTGGAGCCCCTTCAGGTCCGGACCCGCAATCTTGATCCCCACCGCGGACCGGATTCCCGTGGAGAGCATATCCAGGCGGATCTTGATGGGGCCTTCCATGGACGCGTTGGTAAGGCCCGGGAACTGGATCGCGCCGTTGATCGCCTGGTCCAGCTCCTCCGGGGTTCTCGAAGGCTCGTGTTCCGGCCAGACGTGGCCGAACAGTTCCTTCAACCCTTCGGGCAGGGGCAATCCCGAGTACCACCTGTCCCGATGCTCCTGCGGCCACTCGTCGGCCGGCCTGAGCATGATGGTCGTCTCCAGCATGCTCAGGGGTGCCGGGTCCGTCGCTGTCTCCGCACGGCCGATTTTGCCGAAGACATGGTGCACCTCCGGAAATTCGGAAATGATCTTGTCCGTCTGCTGGAGCAGTTCCCGGCTCTTGGTGATGGAGATCCCCGGGTCCGTCGTAGGCATCCAGAGAAAATCCCCCTCGTAAAGAGGCGGCATGAACTCACTGCCCAGTTTTTGATAGGGGAACCAGGTTACGGCTGTTGTCAACACAGCGACCAGAATGACGGTCTTGGGGAAACGGAGGACGAATTCAATGAAGGGGCGGTACGCCCAGATGAAGAAACGGCTCAAAGGGTTCTTCTGCTCGGTGGGGATGTTGCCTCGTATGAAAAAGGTCATCAACACAGGGATGATGGTGATGGCGAGCACCGCCGATGCGGCCATGGCGAACGTCTTGGTGAAGGCCAACGGACGAAACAGTCTTCCCTCCTGGGCCTGCAGAGTGAATACGGGAAGAAACGAGAGCGTAATGATGAGAAGCGAGAAGAACAGGGCCGGTCCCACTTCTTTGGCTGCCTCGATCATAATTTCATTGTGGCTCTTTCGAGGGCCCTCTTCTTTCTGGACTCGTTCGAGGTGCTTGTGCGCGTTTTCCACCATGACCACTGAGGCATCCACCATCACACCGATCGCGATGGCGATACCTCCCAGACTCATGATGTTCGCATTGATGTCGAACAGATACATGATAATGAACGAAACCAGGATCCCCGTTGGGAGCGTGAAGATCGAGACGAAAGCGCTGCGGAAATGCAGCAGGAACACGATACAGACCAGCGCCACCACGATCATCTCTTCCGTTAGTTTGCGTTTGAGCGTGTCGATTGCGCTCAGAATGAGGGAGGATCGGTCGTAGACAGGGACGATTTCCACGCCTTCCGGCAGGCCGGATTTCACCGACTCGAGCTTCTCCTTCACACGGTCGATCGTAGCCAGGGCATTCTCCCCCAATCGCATGATGATAATCCCGCCGGCGACCTCGCCGTCTCCGTTCAGCTCCACCAGCCCCCGCCGGAGCTCAGGACCCAGGCTGACATCCGCCACGTCTCGGAGCAGGACAGGTGTCCCGCTCGAACTCACCCCAACAGGGACCTTGTCCAGATCCTCCTTCGACTGGATGTAGCCGAGGCCTCGGACCATGTATTCCACTTCGCTCATCTCGATGACCTTGCCGCCCACGTCCCGGTTGCTGCGCTGAATGGCCGTCTTGATCTTCGTGAGCGGCAGATCGTACCCCTGGAGCTTTACAGGATCCACGGTCACCTGATACTGTTTTACATACCCGCCCACGCTGGCCACCTCGGCGACGCCCTCCACACTGACCAGTTCGTATCTCAGAAACCAATCCTGGATAGATCGCAGTTCCTGGAGGGTGTGCTTCTTGGAGACGAGCGCATACTCATAGACCCATCCTACTCCGGTCGCATCCGGTCCCAACTGCACACGAGCCTGGCTGGGCAGGCGGGCTTGGATGGCGGACAAGTATTCCAGCACCCGGCTCCTGGCCCAGTAAAGATCGGTGCCGTCCTGGAATATGATGTAGACCAGGGAAAACCCGAAGAAGGAGTAACCTCGGACGACCTTCGCGTATGGGACCGCAAGCATGGTTGTTGTCAGAGGATAGGTAACCTGGTCTTCCACCACTTGTGGGGCCTGGCCGGGATATTCGGTGTAGACGATCACTTGTACGTCCGAGAGGTCAGGGATGGCGTCCAGGGGAATGTTCAGCATGGAGTATATGCCGACTGCGATGATGACACCGGTGATGAGAACAACAAAGAACTTGTTGCGGATGGAGTATTCGATAATTTTTTCAATCATGGTTTGTGGTCCTCTGAAGGAGCCCTGAGCTTTCGAATGAATTCCTGCAGCCTGCTCTCGGAGTCCAGCAGAAACTGAGCACTGACAACGACCTCTTCTCCGCCTTCGAGACCTTCCGTTACTTCATAGTAACCGTCTGCGCCCTTCACCCCCAGTTCCAGGTCCTTTGGCAAGAAGCGGCCTTCGCCCAGGGCGACAAAGACGACGTTCCTTTTGCCCGTTCTTATCACCGCCTCCTCCGGAACCATCAGCGCACGGGGTGAGACCAGGGGTTTGATCGTAACCTCGGCGTACATTCCCGGTTTGAGCCTCAGGTCCGGGTTTTCGACTTCGAGACAAGCCTTCATGGTTCGGGTCTTTTCACTGACAAAGGGATAAAGGTAGAGGATCTTTCCGGGGAACTTCTCTCCGGGCAAATAGGACAACGTGACCTCTGTCTCCAGGCCCGGTCGGACCCAGGGCAGCTGAGACTCATAGACATCCGCATGGATCCACACCGTCGTCAGATCTGCGATCTTGTACAGATTCATTCCCGCCTTTGCATGCATGCCTTCAAGAGCTGCGTCCATCTTCCCGACCACCTCGCCCTTCACGGACGATACGACCGTCAGGGTCTTCAAGACCTCGCCGGTCCTTCCCAGTCTCTGGATCTGCTCTTCCGTGATATCCCAGTACGCAAGCCTCTTTCTTGTGGCTTCCATCAGGGCCTCGGCCTGTCTCACGGCCTCCTGAGACCCCACCTCTCTCACCTTCTCCAGGTAGTTCATGGCCGTTAGGTATTCTTCCTGCGTGGAGACGAGTTCCGGGCTGTATATCTCGAACAGCTTGGTGCCCCTTTTCACCTTCTCGCCGATATAATTTACGTAGACCTTCTCGATCCAACCATCGAACTTCGTGTTTACCCAGAAGATATTTTCTTCGTTGTAATCCAGTATCCCGACCGTTCGGATCGAGTTCGTCAACTCGCCTGTCCGGACCGGTTCGGTGCGGACCCCGATCTGCTGCACGATGGCCGGATTGATCTTTACCGCCCCTTCCCCGGCGGCCGCTCCCGCACCTCCGTCTTCGTATACGGGAACAAGGTCCATGCCCATGGGAGACTTCCCCGGACGGTCCGAGATATAGGTAGGGTCCATGGGGGCCTGCCAGTATTTGATCTTCCGCTCCTTGCTCCCCTGCTTCTTCGTTGCGGTCTGCGGCGCGGGGCTCTCTTCGTTTGAGACCGGAACCAGTTTCATTCCACAGATGGGGCAATCCCCGGGCTCCTTTTCGAGCACCTGCGGGTGCATGGGGCAGGTCCATAACTGTACCTTCTCTGCAGCATTCTCTGCATTTGCCTCTTCCTGCTGGACTGGCTCCTCCGTCCCCGTCGGGAAGAAGGAGATTTCAAAGGGATTCCAGAAGATGAAGGCAGCCAGAACGAATCCCATCACGAAGAAGATGAACATGGAGAAAACTCTCATCCTTCCCGTGGGCGGCGGAAGTGAAAGAGGGTCGACGTCTCTTCTATCTTCTTTCCCGGTGGTCATGGCAATTCCTCTGTTTCAGACTCTTTGTGTTTTTCCGGAAATCGCGTTCCGAGCGCCCTCTCCATGTCTGCCTGGGCAATCAGGTAGTCCGATTTTATCTTCGCGTATCCGTATCGGACGTTCAGCAGGAACCGCTCGCTGTCCAGCAATTCCAGGAATGTCAATTTTCCGGTCTTGTATGCAGCCTCCGAAGACTCCAGGGACTGTTCCGCCTGAGGCATCAAAGCGTGACGGTAGAGATCGAATTGCTCTTCCAGGCTTTCGAGGGTGATGTAGGCATCCTGGATTTCAAAGAGGACACGGTCCTCCTGCCTCGCGTAGGCGGCCCTTGCACGATATTCCTTGAGTCGTGCCTCATCGACACCCGCCCGCAGTTTGTGATACCAGATGGGCAGATTGATGCTGGCGAGAATTCCGATCGCGTCCTTGCCGTCGTCCTCCGGGGGGTTGAGGAGGCCGGCGGGGTCCTTCCGGTCGCCCACGAGGATGTAGTTGAAACCCAGGCTGAGATCGGGCCAGTACTCTTTCTTCGCCAGCCGCACCGCTTCTCGACTGGATCGGACGGCGTGGAGACGGGCCTGGAGTTCCTCTCTGTTCTTGCCGACCTTTCGGTATAAGTCCTCCAGGCGAACGTCGGCACCCGGGAGAGGTTGATCCTCGATCTTCGGCTCAACCTCTCCAAGGGGACTGCCGACCACCCTGGCCAGGGCTCTTCGTGCAACGTCCCGCTGGCGGAGGAGGACGATCTTCCGTTCGTTGAGCCTCGTGACCTCGCTCTGGACCTTCACCACGTTCTGCTGGATTCCTTTTCCCGTGGCGTACCGGGTCAGGGCGATTGCCTCGTACCTGCGGAGAGTGGAAATGTCCTCGTCCGTGATCTTCAGGGCCTCGAAGAGATAGACGAGATCATAATAGGTCCTCTTAACCCGCAGTACGGTCTCCCGCTGGAGACTCCGCCACATCCATGCGTTCTCGAGAGCCTGCCCCAGGGCGGCTTGTCCGGCGGCGGAGAGCTTGCCGAACCAGGGAAGTCTCTGTGTGAAGGTGAGTACGGCCTCCTGCGGACCCACACGTGTCTCCACGCTCTCGAGGAACGCCGTAGCTGCAAGTTTCGGGTCGGGCAGAGCGGATACCACACGTGTTTTCTCGAGCGACGCTTTCCACGCCGCTTCCGCTTCTTTGAGTTCCGGGTTGTCTCTGAGCGCTCTTCTTACGAGATCTCTGAGATCCGGCGACTCCAGGGAGAAGAATCTCTCCGGTACCTCGGCCATCTCCTGGAACAGGTCCGGTATACGCTCGTAGTTCCTCCACGACTCCTCGATTCGAAGAGGAGCCGGTTCGAGGTCGACACGCACCGGCTCTTTCATGTTTTTGGGAATCTCGGTTTCCCATGGCTGCGCGTCCTCCGGACGGTCCTCCTTACCCCAGGAAGATGCATTCGCCCCTTCTTTCCGGGGTGCCGAAAGAGGTGCCATGATCGCAAGGACGAGCAAGGGCAGCAAGCACAGTCTCCGTTTCGATTGAGCTCTGTTCATCATCCTTAGGAAAACCTCCGTCTGAACATGGAAAAGGTGCATTGCCAACCTCTGTGGCGCACGGATGATTAGCACGCGCAGTTAACGAAACCCATGTTCTACAAGCTGCTTTCACCTGCACCGACAAGGGAAAGGATCATGAACCGCACGACAATGGCTTTAGCTACTGGGTGCCTGCGCCATGCGGGTGGTCGTTCCCATGTCTCATGCCGGGGTGATCCTCTCTCCGATCGCCGCCGTGTCCGGGCTTAGTACTACAGCGACACATGGGTAGACATTCCTTTGAGGATATTGTATGATC
>CAYZMM010000081.1:0-12235 GCA_964479535.1 uncultured Thermodesulfobacteriota bacterium | reverse complement strand
AGCATGCGTAATGCCCTCGGGCTTTTGAAATTGATCGCCCAAGGCGAGGAGGACAGGCTCTCTTGCGGAGGTCCATGAGAGGAGGATTCAGTCCCGGTATATGGTACCCTGTACGTAGGTGTCCACGTCCGGGATGTAGTCGACAGAGTCCGCCCGACAGAGGTCGGGCTGTGAGATCTTCGGCCCTGTCCAGGCGCAAGCGGCGGGGGCCGAATGGCCTGCTCACCGATATGCTCGAGGATTTTCCGGACTTGATGGAAGTCCGTGACAAAGGCGATGATGCGCATCTCGGAACCGCATCTTCTACAGCGCAGGGGATCCACTTCGAAGATACGGTGGATGAGCCTGGCCCAGGTCGAGCTCGGTTTGCCTCCGGCCGCGGCCTTCCCGGTGTTTATAAGGACAAGTGGACAACCCCTGAGGATCCATCGCTTTCGCCCGAAAGCTCAGGTCTCCACCGTTGTGGTGGAGCTGCCTGACGGTTCAAGGCAGGTTGTTCCGGTATCGTGGACGGATCGGGCGGTGTTTACTCGTGGGGCTCCATGGTATCCGGCTCCACCGTGTTCCTCAAGAGGATGCCCTGGAATCTCGTCCGAAATTGAAGAGGGTCTGAAAAGCCTGTATAAGAGGCTGGGGGTTCGTCTCTATGCCCGGGAAGCCGACCTATCAGGAACTGGAGCAGAGAATCAGGGAGCTGGAGGAGGAAGCGGCTCTGCGCGCAAGCGCTGAGAAAGCGCCCGAGGAGCGTGTTCCGTTCGTTCAGCTGCTTCTCGAAATCTCGGCCAAGTTCGTGAATCTGCCGGCCCGCGAGGTCGACAGAGAGATCAAGAACGGCCTTCGGCGGATGGTGGAGGCCCTCGGGGTGGACCGGAGCACGCTCTTTGAGTCTTCGGAAGAAACGGAAGAGTTTCGTGTGAACCATTCGTGGGCGATTGACGGCCTGGAGCCATTGCCGAACGTCGCTGCGAGCAAGTCCCCGGAGATTCGGTTCCATACGATCTCTCACACGGCTGGAATGGAAGTCGTAGAAGCCGCGAGGCAGAGATAAGAGGTTGTCCCAACCACCCACTCAGAAGGAGAAGGATATGCCAACCATCGACGATTTCATTCGACCAAAGGAATGGACCTCGGACCTGGTGCTGCAAACCGGACAAGCCGTGAGGAAATGGGCGGAAGAGCGGTACCGTCCAATTCTCGAGCAAGTGGATGAAGACTGGAAAGAGCACAAACTCGTCGAACCGCTGCTCAAGGAGGTGCTCGTCGACCTCGGCCTCAACGCCGCCTTCTTCCCCGCCGAAGTAGGGGGAAGCGATATGCCTCAAGACCAGATCATGGCCCTGTCGGCTGTTGTCATTGAGGAGTTGTCAAGGGTGGATTCAGGCTTTGCCACAGCCGCCATATGTTCCACCTGGGGACTTATGCCCATTCTGCGCAAGCCGAACCAAAACATGGAACTCCTCAGGGAATTCGGGCCGAAGTTTTGCGGCAAGGAATTGTACGTGGGCTGCCACGCGATTACGGAACCGGCCAGCGGGGCTGATGTGGAGAACCTGGGTGTGATGAGAGGCAAGACCATACAGACAACCGCGACCCTTGACGGGGATGAGTGGGTCATCAACGGACACAAGATCTGGCCGACCAATTCGGGAAAGGTGGGAGACCTCTATACGGTCGTCTGCACCACGAAAAAGGGCAGCACGGACCTGAATGACTTTGCCCTCATCCTGGTGCCGGCCGACACGGAAGGGGTTTCCGTAGGGAATCCGTACCAGAAGGCCGGCATGGCGGCCGATATCAACAGCGATATCTGGTTCGACAACGTGAGGGTGCCGAAGAGATACCGCCTGCACGGCCCGGGAGATGATGTGAAGTACTGGAGGTTGACCGTGAGCATGGGGCAGATTGGAGCGGCAGCCTTTGCCGTGGGGATCATGAAGGGCGTTTACGAGATCATCAAGAAGTGGACGACGGAGAGGGTCATTGCCGGCAAGCCGCTCAAGGAACACAGCATATGCGCAGACATGCTCTCCGAGGTCGCCATCCTGATCGAGTCCACGTCGGCGTGGATGTGGACGTACACAAGGGAATGGGATCACCCCGAGATCTATGGGAAGGAACCCTGGGATGAGGACTTCACCCTCAAGACGAGAGGCCTGGCGGTGTACGCCGGTATCGCTGTCGAACAGGCTTGCAGCCGAGCCATGGACTTCATGAGCTCCTATGGCTACGCCCGCGAGTTCGGAATCGAGAAACACTGGAGGGACTGCAAGATCCTTGGACTCTGGATGGGAGGAAGAGCGCTGAAGACCCTGGAAAACGCCCGGTACTGGTACGATCTGGAAACCCTCTGATCAGGAACCTTGCGATGGACAGGGCGGGGCTGAGTGCACAGCAGCAGGGAAGAATGACCTCCGCACCGTCTTCGATACAGGCATGACACAGTTCTTCGAACTCGGGGAGCAGAACGTCCGGTTTCATGATCATCTCGAACAGGGCGTTCACCCAGTTCTCGCCCACATCGTGGACCCGGACGGGGCGAGTCACCCGTGCTTCCATCCCGTAGTTCCGGATATTCCGTTCGCAAAACGCAACGAGCTCGTGCATTACGGTGACCATGCTGAAGCGACTGCCCAGGGAACAGGCCAGCATCATGGCCGCCTCCGCCGGGGCGACCACCGGTATGTCCACCGCCTGTCTCGCCTCGTAGAGGCCCGGATCGTCTGCGCAGCCGATGATCACCGCGTCGTACCCCTGCTTCTCCGCCTCGATCACCCCGTCCAGGAGCCAGATGTTGTTGAGCATCTCTCCGTAGTAGGAATGCACCATGTAGGCGGAGTGCTTGAGGTGATGGATCTCCACTTCTGTGTCCGGCCGGGCGACGGTGATCAGGTTCTCGAGAAATCGGTCCTCCGCTTCCTGTACGGATGCGGTCAGAACCATGCCCGTTTCCCTCTCGGTCTGCTCCTGGGGCGGGAAGATGTTCTGCCACCAGATCTTCATGCTCATGACAAGGCCCCCCTTTTCGAATCCATGGGAATCCAGTCCTTCTGCCTGACCGCCCTCACCGTTTCAGGATCACCACACTGCTGTTCGGTCCAGCGCCCATGGCGTGGGCAAGGCCCGTCTTCGCCCCGGGCACCTGTCTTTGTCCGGCCTCGCCGCGGATCTGCGTATAGATCTCGATGATCTGTGCCAGTGCTGTCGCCCCGAGGGGATGCCCCCTGGACATGAGGCCTCCGTCCGTATTCACCGGGCACTTGCCGTTCAAGTCGAACACGCCCTCACGAAGCAGGCCGGGCGCCTCTCCCGGCCCGCAGAGGCCCAGTTTCTCCAGATCCCAGAGCTCACCCGAAGCCATGGTGTCGTAGGCCTGGACCACGTCCATGTCCTCGGGGCCGCAACCGGACATTTCCCATGCCTCCCGGGCGGAGATCTCGATCGTGTCCGGCGTCTTGATCTTCACGCTTCCCCCGCCGTATTCATGGCCGTAGGTTCCGCTGGTGAGCACGGACGCGGCGACACTCACGACCTCGTCCTTCCGTTTCAGCTTCTCCCTGCTGCAGAGAATGACTGCGGTCCCTCCATCCGCAAGGGGGCAGGCGTGCAGCAGGTGGAGCGGTGCCGCAACCAGTCGAGAGGAAAGCACCTCCTCCAGCGTGACAGGTTTCTGAAAACGAGCGTTCGGATTCAGGGCGCCGTTCTTCCGGTTCTTGACCGACACCCTGCTGATATCCTCCACCGTTGCGCCGGTTTCCTCCATGTACCTGAGCGTCTGCATCGCATAGGCGGCGGGCTGAACATTGAATCCCATGGTTCTCTGCCATTCGGGCCACGCCGTGCTCATGATGAAACCCCTCGGCATGCTTTCGAATCCGGCGGCCAGGACCACATCGTGGACCCCTGCTGCAATCATCTGAAAGGCCAGTCGAAAGGCGGATGCTCCGCTGGAACACGCGTTCTCCACGTTGACGATCGGTATGCCCGTCGAGCCGATCCTGGAGATCGTCTGGTGTCCGGAAGCCGTCCCGCAATACACGCTTCCGCAGAACGCAGCCTCGATCTCCTTCCATTCCATGTCCGCACCGGTCAGGGCCTTCAGGATCGCCTCGCTGCCGAGATCGTAGAATTCCTTTTTCGGCCTTCCCTTGCGGCCGTCGTAGCTGTCGAATCGAGTCAACCCGACGCCGGCAATGACCACTTCCCTCTCATTCTTCATCGTTTCGGCTCCAGTCGCTACGGGGTTGCAGGGCGGAACATGTATGCCATGACCTCGGTTCCGTCCTCTTCCTCGTGGAGTTTCTCGATCACCATTTCCACATCCATTCCTACGTGCAGCGAAGCCGGATCACATCCTGTGAACAGGGTCTCGATCCGGATTCCCTCGGGCAGTTCCACGAACCCGAGGGCGTAGGGCACCTCGCCCTTGTAATAGACGGGCGGCCTCTGGGCCACCACCGTGTAGCTGTAGACCTTTCCGTTCCCCGTCAGTTCGACCTCTTCCAGATCGCCGGACTGGCAGTGACCGCACAATCCGATCTCCTTCTTCGGGAAGAACAGCTCTCCGCAAGAGAGACACCGGCTTCCGATGAGCTTCGGTTTCTCATCCGCGGACGCAGGCTCGGCCCACAACCCCTCCCGCACGGGAATCTTCTTCCGGTCCTCCATGACTCTACCTCCCTGACAACTGGATTCTCGTATCGGCGCCCCGGCCTTGCTCAAACAAAGGCCGGCATGCCCAGAACTTCCCGACCGATGATGAGCTTCTGGATCTCGGTTGTTCCATCCGGAATCGTGTAGCATCGTGCGTCGCGGAAGTATCGCTCTACCGGGTACTCCTCGGACAGGCCGTAAGCTCCGTGGATCTGCACCGCCTGGGATGTCACACGGACAGCCGCCTCGGTGGCGTACGCCTTGGCAATGGAAGCTTCCCGGCGGCCGCTCCCCCCCTTGTTCAGAACGAGAAAGGCTCTGTACGCGAGGAGTCTTGCCGCTTCTGTTTCGGCCACCATGTCGGCGATCTTTTCCTGAATGAGCTGGAACTTGGCGATCGGCTTGCCGAATTGCGTCCTCTCACGTGCATAGCGGACAGAGGCGTCGATGGCGGCCTGGGCGATCCCGACAGAGGCAATCGCCGCATTGCATCGGGCGAAGGTCAGCCCCTGGAGCGCTCTCTTGAATGCCTCATCCGCGCTTCCGAGCAGGTTCTGCCTGGGAACGCGGCAGTCTTCAAACACGAGCTCCGCCGTGGGAAAGGATCTTACGCCCATCTTCTTGATCTCCCGCGCCTCGAAAGGAGACACGTCCTTTTCCACAAGAAGCTGAAGCATCCCTCCTGTTCCTCCCGATGCGTCCGTCTTTGCCACGACCGTCACATAGTCGGCCACTGTCCCGTTCGATATCCACGTCTTCGTTCCATTGAGCACATAGTGTTCGCCGTCAAGCACGGCTTTGGTTTCAATTGCCGATACGTCCGAACCCACATTCGGTTCCGTGATGGCCGTGCAGGCGATCTTGTCTCCGCTCAGGAGGCCCGGAAGGGTTCTTGCGATCAGGTCCCCGTTCCCGGACGCGGAAATTCCGTGACTGGTCGACGAAGTGATCCCCACCACGCCTCCCAGTGCCGCGTATGCGCCCCGAAGCTCTTCGTGAAGGACCGCCCAATCGATGTGCCGCAGCCCTTGTCCCCCGTGTTCCTCGGGCACAAGTGTGCCCAGGTACCCGAAGGGTTCGAGGTCCTTGAGAAAACGGTGGGCCTCCTCCTTGGCCATGGGACCCTTGCGGTCCATTTCATCCGCTATGGGGACAATCTTGTCCCGGAGATACCGTCGGATCGTCTCCTGAAGCATTTTCTGTTCTTCTGTCAGATCGAAATCCATGGCTTCTTCTCCTTCGGTCAGCCTGCCGACCCCTTCCTTACACTCCCTGGAACCCTATACCATTGTGAATCCGCCGTTCACGCTGAGGCACTGGCCCGTGATGAAGCACGACTTGGGGGAGGCCAGGAAGGCGACCGCGTTCCCCGCGTCCGAGGCACGTCCGATACGCCCCAATCCCCTTCCGATCGGATAGGCCTTCAGCATCTTCCGCAGCAACTCGTCCTCCTCGGGCGTTGCGTCCGGATTCAGGAAATCCTTGATTCCCTCGTGGGCGGTCGCCCCCATGGCGATGCAGTTCACATTGATGTTGTACCGTCCCACCTCCTTGGCGAGGGCCTTGCTGAAGGCCAGGACGCCCGCCTTGGCACCGGAGTAGACCGCCATGTATGCCTCTCCGATCCGGCCCGCATCCGAGATGACGCTGATGATCTTCCCCTCTTTCCTCTCGATCATGGAGCCGAGCACCGAGTGTGTGCAATTCAAACAACCGTAGAAATTCAGATCGATCTGTTGCTTCCAGAACGGGAGGTCCGACTCGATGAAGACCGTCCTTTTCGCTTCGCCGGTCCGCAGTACGATGGGCACCCCTGCGTTGTTCACCAGAATATCCACGGGCCCCAGGGTTCGTTCGACGGTTGCAGCCATCGCTCTGACCTGATCCAGGTCTCTCACGTCCGCCTGGATCCCACACGCGGTTCCACCGGATTTCTCGATTTCTCTTGCCACTTTCAATGCTCGGTCTTCGTAGAAATCGTTGACCGCGACCTTCACTCCCTCTGCCGCCAGGAGGGTCGCGACGCCTCTGCCGATGCCCTGGCCGGCGCCCGTTACAAGGGCGACCTTTCCCTCGAGTTCCAGATCCATCCTGATCCTCCTTCCTTTTTTTCCATGGGTCTCAACGGGTCCACTGAGTATGAACGACTTCTCCCTTATTTCCCCTTCCAGAAAGGGGCCTTCAGTTCACGTTTCAGGATCTTTCCGTGCGGGCTCTTCGGAAGGCTTATCAAGAAAGCAACCGACTTCGGCTTCTTGTAGCTCGCCAAATGCTCCCTGCAGTGCTCGATGATCTCTTCCTCGGTAGCCTCCGTTCCTGCCTTCAAGGAAAGGGAGGCCTGCACGGCCTCGCCCCACACATCGTAAGGAACGCCGAACACCGCCGCCTCCAGGACCGCGGGATGACGGTACAGGACGTCCTCCACTTCTCTCGGGTAGATATTGAACCCGCCGCTGAGGATCATGTCATCCTTTCCAAAAACTTGGATCGCCCTCTGCAGAACTTCGGGGGAGATCGGCGAAGCACCGTACCGAATCGTCTTGAGACTGCCCAGATGGTACCGGTCGATGTCCGGCTCCGCCAGGAGCATGACGAGCATGGTCGGATGGTCAACCCACCGACCGGATTCCCCTTCCGGGAGCCGGTCATCTTCCTTTGTAGACGGCCTTTCTCTTTTCGACAAAGGCCATGAACCCTTCGACCCGGTCCTCCGAGGTCCCGAGCATGGCCGCGATATGGGACTCGTAATCCAGGGCCGATTCCAGATCCATCTGCAGCCCCGTGTTCACCGCCCTCTTCATAAACTTGACGGACAGAGGCGGGTGGTCCGCCAGCTTCCTTGCCAGCCCTTTCGCCTCCTCCATCACCTGCTCGGTCGGGACGACCCTGTTGACGAGTCCGATTCGATAGGCTTCCTGAGCATCGACAAAATCCCCAGTGTAGAGCATCTCCTTGGCCCTTGTGGCGCCGATGAGCCGGGGCAGCCTCTGTGTGCCGCCTGCGGCCGGAATCATCCCGATCTTGACCTCAGGAAACCCGAAGCGGGCGTCCTCCGACGCAATCCGCAAATCGCAGACAAGGGCGAGTTCACTTCCCCCTCCCACGGCGACCCCGCATACTGCGGCGATGACCGGCTTCTGGCAGTTCTCGAGCTTGCAGTAGAATGCGTGGCTCCTGCGTCGCTCGAAGTAGAACTCGGCTTGTGTCATCTGCATGGTCGAGCGCTCCTTGATATCCGCGCCAGCGCAGAATGCCGTTTCGCCTCCCGTGAGAATCACGGCCTTGACCTCTTCATCTTCTTCCACCACGTCGAAGATATGACCGAGTTCCTGCTTCATGCGCAGGCTCAATGCATTCCTCTGCTTGGGCCGGTTCAGCAGGACGACGGCGATTCCCTCCTCCTTTTCGTAGATCAATGTCTCGTAGTTCATTCGTTCCCCCTTTCCTACGCTTTCTCGTATTCCCGGTCTACCACAGGAATCCTGGAGAAATCCTCGAAGCTTCGAATGTCCTCCGGTTCGATTCCGGCATCTTCCATTCTCTTGCGATCGAACGGACAGGTACGATAAAGAAAGTTCACGGCCCGCCTCAGCATGTCCTCCTGCATCTCCCGCATCTTCGGAGAATTCAACAGAGGCTCCACCTCCATATTGAAGTGCTTCCTTTCCCTGCTCTTCACGTTCGCCTCCACTGTCGGGCTCCGGTACTTGCCGTCAACAACGAGAATGATCGCCCTGGGAGCAATGGCCGTGCCATTCCGTTTCAGCCGGAGAGAAGCTTGTTCAATGCGCGCTCTTCGGTTGTTTCTCGTTGATTTCAAATATGTTTTTGAGGAAGGCACGAGAATCTTCGGGGATGGGCCAAGGGGACCTTTCGTCGCGATATTTCACAACTGCGATATATCACGACATGGGCACAGGGACCGGGAGGCGGCCCCTTCAAGCTTTCGGGTTTAGGATGCCAAGCTTCTTCATCCGGGACCGGAGTGTCGACGGGTTGAGCCCCAGGACCCGTGCCGCCCCTCGCGGCCCGTGCACGACCCAGCCGGTCTGCTCGAGCACCTGAATCATGTAGGCGCGCTCCACCTCTTCCAGGCGGCCTTTCTTCTCGATCGGAAGCCCTGCGTCCGGGAGGCCTTCCAGGATTTCCACCAATTGCAGTTGGGAGCCCTGGGTATTGACAACGGCCCGTTGAATGACATTCTCGAGCTCTCGTATGTTTCCAGGCCAATCATAGGCCTCGAGTTTTCTCATATCACTTTCAGAAACGGATTTGATCCTCTTTCCCAGTTTCCTGCCGTACTTGTCCATGAACCAACGCACAAGGAGAGGAACATCCGCACGCCGTTCCCGAAGCGACGGAACCCGAATCGGGAACACATTGAGGCGATACCACAGGTCTTTGCGAAAGCGTCCCTCCTCGACCTCCCGGTCGAGATCCTTGTTGGTGGCCGCAATGATGCGAACGTCCACCCGGATCGTATTCGAGCTGCCCAGGCGTTCAAAAGACCCCTCCTGAAGCAGCCGCAACAGCTTGGCCTGGACTTCCAGGGGGAGTTCGCCGATCTCGTCCAGGAAGATCGTGGTACCCTTCGCCACTTCGAAACGGCCTGTTCGCCGTGCATGCGCACCTGTGAACGCACCTTTTTCGTGGCCGAACAACTCGCTTTCGATCAGGCTCGACGGCAGTGCGCCGCAGTCCACCTTGACCAAGGGTCGGTCCCTTCTCTGGCTCGCCTCATGAATGGCTCGAGCGACGAGTTCCTTGCCTGTTCCTGTTTCTCCGATGACCAGCACGGTAACATCTGTGGAGGCGACCGTCTTGACCTGGGCGAGCGTGTCGAGCAAAGACTCGCTTTCTCCGATCATATTGTGGAAGTCGTGTTGTACCTCGATCTCTTCCCTCAAATAGGTGCAATCCGCCTCGATCTGCTCCTTGAGTTCCTTGATTTCGGCGAAGGCTTCCTGCAGCCGTTCCTCTCTCGACTTGCGCGACAGAGCATTCGCGAAGATCTGGCCGAGCAGCCTTGCCCTCTGAACCAGCTTGTCCGGCCATGCTCGAGCAGCACGGACGGTACTCATCAAGAGGGCACCGATGACCGTCTCACCGGTCTCCAGCGGTACGGACAGACCGGACCGCATGCGGAACGTTTCAAGTCCTTCCTTGTTCAGGGTCGCTTCCGCAGGCAGGTCGTCCGGGTCTTCGAATGCCACGCAGTCCGTGTGCAACCATTCCCGCAAGAACCGTGGCAGGTCAGCAGGAGCGCTAACCTCCGGTGAACCGGCCACTCCCTGGCGAATCCACGAGTGTGTCAACATGTCGGCCGGGCCATGTTGACCGAGCTGCGCCAGACCGCACCAATCCACCCCGAGAAACTCGCCGATGCGGCCGAGCCCCTCCTGGATGCCTTCATCAACGCTGTTCGCCGGCAGATGCACGAGCTTCGAAGAGACCTCGGACACCAGCCGCTCGAATCGGGACAACTCCTCGATCTCTTCCTGCGAGCGTTTGCGCAGGATCGCATTGGCAAAAACCTCTCCCACAAGGTTCAGGTCCTTCACCAGTTCATCCGGCCAGGAACGGCAGGAATGGAAGGTGGTGAAGGAGAGGGCGCCCACGATCGATCCGCTCACCTTCAAGGGAATGGCCAGGAGCGACTTGATTCCTTCGTTGACAATGAACTCACGGTCCTTGGTGGGCTTCTTGATCTCCTCTTCAGCACAGGAAAATTTTACGACCTTCCCCCGGCCGATCTTCTCAAAGGCCCAGGGGAACTGGGAGCTCCCCTCCAGGCCGACGTAGGTAGGTATCCCCTCGATCGCGTACGCATGCGTGATCTTCGCCTCCGGGGCGTCCCGGGTCAGTTCCATCAAGTGCGCACGATCTATGCCCAGGAACCGGGCAATCACCTCGAGGCCGTTCTCTATCTCACCATCGATTTCACCCGGGGACAGGGTAGCGAACTTGGCCGACAGCTCGAAGAGCAGGGCCTTGAACCGATGGAGTTCATCCAGCGAGGCCTTCAGATCATGAAGGGCTCGCTCATTCGCTCTGGGATGCCGCCGATTCTCATCCATGGGCCGTCCGGGGTTCATCTGTTCGCCGGCTACAGGTTCGAAAACATTACAGTACAGGCACAGGTTTGTGTCAATTCCGCCCGGAATCGGGCGAATCCAGGAAAGTCAGGGAAGGCACCGACGGCAAAAAGAAGGCCGGGGAGAACGAATCCCGCCCGGCCCCTCTTCTCGTCACTTCTCGTACCGATGCTCTATTCTTTGCCCTTCTTCTTGTACCAGGCAGTTGCCTCGGGCACGTGCTTCATGGCAACTTCGCCAACCCTCGCGACGGTTGCCTCGACGAACTTCTGTTCTTCCGGCGAGAAGGGCTCCCACTTCACAAACTCGGGATTGACCCACCAGTCGTCCCTCGTCTTGATGGAAGGCTTGGTGCTTCCCGGGAAGGTCTGCCAGTTCGTGGGCGAGGTCCGCATGGTCCACTCACGGTGCATTTCGTAGTCGGCCGTGTCGAGATTCGTCGCCCGGCTGAACCACTTGAAATCGCCCGGAGGCCCGATCGGGATCCGATGTGCGGGAGCAGTCCGGCAGATAGCCGGCGGTAGCCGCAGCGCCACCGACCGTGCCCATAGCACGTCTATAGGAAAATCAAGATTCCGGGGACCCTTTCAGCGGCCCGGAAAGGGCCGGTCAAGGATCCCCTGAGGTTCATGAGCGGAGAATCAGGTCCCGGAAGGGTCCATTGCGAGTCGAGCGGAGGGGTTTTGCCGGGATCCTGAGCATGCAGGGGCCGAGCCGCGAGTTTTCGGGCGCACGTTTCCGGGCCGTGGAGTGTTGCGAGGAGGGTTCAGTCCGGGTATATGGGGTCCTGTACGTAGGTGTCCACGTCCGGGATGTAGTCGACAGAGTCCGCCCGACAGAGGTCGGGCGGTGAGATCTTCGGCCCAAGCGGCGGGGGCCGTATGGTCTGCTCGCCGATATGCTCGAGGATTTTCCGGACTTGATGGAAGTCCGTGACAAAGGCGATCAAGCGCATCTCGGCACCGCAATTCTTACAGCGCAGGGGGTCCACTTCGAAGATACGGCGGATGAGCCTTGCCCAGGTCGAGCTCGGTTTCCCGCCGGCCGCGGCATTCCCGTTCTCTATGACTCCTGGTCCAGGAACTGCTGGTGGCCAAAAGAGACCTGAAGCTGGCCCGGGCGCTTAAACGGCTCAGGAAATACGACGCGTTGGTCATCGATGACATCGGCTATGTTCAGCAGAACCGGGAGGAAATGGAGGTCCTCTTCACTCTTCTGGCAGACCGTTACGAGCGCCGCAGCGTAATGATCTCGAGCAACCTGCCGTTCTCCAAATGGGAGCGGATCTTCAAGGACCCCATGACCACCGCCGCTGCCATTGACCGGCTCGTTCACCACAGCATCATCCTGGAACTGAATATCCCAAGCTACCGCCTGGAAGAATCACAAAGTTCTTTAGCCATGTTCCCCTCCTTTTCTTCTGCTTAATGTGCCTCTCCTAGTACTACAGCGACACATGGGTAGACATTCCTTTGAGGATATTGTATGAT
>CAYZMM010000080.1:0-12508 GCA_964479535.1 uncultured Thermodesulfobacteriota bacterium | reverse complement strand
CTCACCATGGACTGGACCAAGATGTTTCAGGTGGTTGGCTCTCACCGCCCTGCTTTCCAGGAGACTCCCACGCCCCGCTCCTCCACCGGACCGGCCTGGCCGCCTCGTAAGTGACCCATTCACATCATCTTTTTGCCGAGGTCCTCTCGAACGAACTCCCCCGAGGCCCAAACCTGAAACTCGGCATCGGATTTGCATCAAAACTGACTTGACAAGTAGAACTCTGCGCGCTCGACCCATTCTCAATATCAGCCTTGTCAAACCGGAGGAAAGACCACCATGGCGAAGAAGGAAAACCTGCTGAGATCCAAAGACGTAGCTCACATCCTGGACTGCAGCCCCGACGACGTCATCGAGCTCGCCCGCCGGGGAAAGCTCAGGGCCTCCAAGCAGGGCCGCTTCTGGCGCTTCAAACACACCGACGTGCTGACCTACAAGAGAAAGAACGAAGACCGGGTGGCCTCCTAGCGTTCGTCATTCCCGCGAACCCGTCATTCCGGACGAGCGGAGCGAGATCCGGAATCCAGTCCAAGCAAGGACTTCTGGATCCCGGCTCGCGCCACGCGTTGCGTGGCTTGGCCGGGATGACGAATACGACACAGCCGCGAGGGCCTGTCCCCGCGGAAGCTGGGACGGGAATCCCGCCCCAGCACCCCAGCCCCTACACCAGCCGCTCCGGATTCTCCACGTACTCCTGAAACCGGTCCAGCCCCTTCGCCCCGTTGAACCCGTCCTCGATCCGCTCGTCGTAGGTGATCTTGACTTCCGCCACCCGCCGGACCACCACCTCCCCGTCCCGCACCACCGGCATCGGCTTCACCTTCCCGATGCACATGAAGATCGGCACATTCCCGTACTCGTAGTGGTGGTGGTACCCGGCCTCCAGGCCCACGCTCCCCAGGTTCGCCACGAACAGGCTCGCGTAGAACAGGTCGTTCTCGATGAAGCTCTTCGGCAACAGGTTGAAGTAGTCCAGCGTGGTGATCGCCCAGACCACGAACCGGATCCCGAACCGGGGCAGCCTGAGCACCAGGTTCGTCTCCTTGTCCGAATAGCTCTTCTCGTCCGAGCGCCCCCTGGCCAGCCGCTCCGTGATCCGCCCGACCATGTCCTCGAGGCTCTCCCCCGGGTCGAACCTCATCTTGATCACCACCAGCGGCGCCGCCTCGTCAAAGGACTTCTTCGCCGAGAAGGACAGGTAGATCCCGTCCCGCTGGTAGAGCCGCCTGCCGCTCACGAACCGGTTCATCCTCGGAAACTCGTCCAAGACCTTGGTCAGGGCCCGCAGGATGAGCATGGTCAGCGTCACCTTGCCCTTCAGCCCGCCGGGCGGGTCCTCCAGGAAGGCCAGCGCCTTTTCCATGTCGATCGTGTATTTAATGTAGACCTGCGACGTGTTCTTCGTCTGCATCAGGTACGGCATGATCCGCCGGTACCCCGGCACGCCCTCCACCAGCGTCCCGTCCGGCCGTTTCTTGAACATGGCATCTCCTCCTTCGCTGCCTGAATCTATACCAGGAGCACCCCCCTCTGCAAGCAAATAGGGCCCCCAGCCGCTGCACACCGGAGGTTGCGAGGCCGCGCAAGCGCCTGAAGTCGAAGATTGCGAGGAGCCGAAGCGAAAGTTCGCACTTTGCCTGATGAACGATGACTGTGACGATTTGGAGACACGGAAGGTCTATCAGGTGCTCCCCGACAGCGAGGCCGAGGAAGAGGGGTACATAAGGGTCATCGACGAGTCAGGGGAGGACTCCCTTTATCCAGCGTCCTACTTCGTCCTCGTTGATCTGCCGAGAGAAGCCGCATCCGCTTTGCTACTTGCCTGGCAGCGCTATTCCCCGACAGAAGAAATAAGGACTTCATTTCAAATGGATAGCGGGGGCTTACAGGGGTAGGCGTCTTCGTCGGATCCGGCGTTTCTCGATGACAATGATGGAGTTCGACAACTCGTCATGGGGGACGATTGCCAGCACTCTCCTCAGTCGCTCGACAGCCTCTGTTTCGCGGTAGTTTCCACCTCGGAATAGTATCACACCAGGGCCCTTAGATTCTGAAAGCGCGAGAAGCCTCGGATAATCCAAATCCGCGGTTACCACGATTCTCTCTTCCCTTCGGGCCCAGTCCAAAATCTCTTCGTCAGGAGCTTGGCCCAGACAGATTTGAAAGGCATGAAGAGCATTGTGACCTTCTTGATTAAGCCAAGCTGCCAAATCAGGCGAAAGCGGCATGTCTACTAGGAATCTCATCTCGACAATTCAAGCGTTTCCTCTTCTGCAAGGCAGGCCGCGTACTGGAGGGCCTCATCAATGTCTTCCGGCTCTATGTAAGGGTAGGCTCTCTGGATTGACTCCTTTGTCTCCCCGGAAGCCAGAAGCCCCAACAGACGCGAAACAGGGAACCGGCTGCCCCGGATGCATGGCTTGCCGGTGCAGACGTTCGGATCCACCGTAATCCGCTCGAACTTCATCGTCCCTTCTCCTCTGTAATTCGTCTCACAAGTATATCGCCGGCGAAGACCCGTGTAAACGAGGTGTCTCCACTCAGGGGGAAATCCCTTCGCACAAAAGAAGACATTGCGCTATAATCGGACCCCTACAGCACTTCACTCATCGCAACCCCAACGGCTCACAGTCACGGAGGATCGACCGAATGGCAACCAAAGGCATCAACCGCCGTCAGTTCATACACACCACCGCCCTGGGCGCACTGTCCACGGGCCTGGCCGTCACCCGACTCGCATCGGCCGTCCAACCCGCACCCACTTCGCCGGAAGCGACCCCGAAAATCCTCTACCGCGCCCTCGGCAGGACCGGCCTGACCATCCCCCTGGTCAGCTTCGGCGTCATGAACTCGGACAGCCCCGACCTGATCCGCAAGGCCCTCGACATGGGCGTTACGCACCTCGACACCGCGCACGTCTACCTCCGGGGAAAGAGCGAGAAGGTCATCGGCGAGGTCCTCCAGGACCGGGGAGGCCGCGACAAGGTCTACATCGCCACCAAGATGCGGTTCAACGCGGACAGCGACAAGGGCGTCTTCTCCGCCGAAGACGGCGGCGCCCACCCAGGGGCCACCGAAGCGAACCTGGCCGAACAGCTCGAGACGAGCCTGAAGCGACTCCGCACCGACTACGTGGACATCCTCTACCTGCACAACTGCCTCACACCCGCCATGGTCACCTACGAGCCGATGATGGAGGCCTTCGCAAAGCTCAAGAAACAGGGAAAGGCCCGGTTCATCGGCATATCGACCCACACAAAGGAACCGGAGTGCATCCGGGCTGCAGCGGACGCGCAGATCTGGGATGTGGTGGAGACGGCCCAGAACTTCCTGAAGGAGAACCGCGAAGAGATCCGAAAGGCAAGCGCCTACGCCGCCGAGAAGGGCGTCGGCATCATCTGCATGAAGACCCAGGGCGGGGTCCAGCTGAACCAGGAGAAGAAGGTGGAGGTCAACCACGCCGCGGCCCTCAAGTGGGTCCTGAACGACCAGAACGTGTGCACCGCCATCCCGGGCATCACCACCTTCGACCAGCTCGACCTCGACTTCTCGGTCATGGCGAGCCTCGAGCTTTCGCCGGAAGAACGGCGCGACCTCGAGCTCTCGGCCATGCTGCCGGGCCCCCTCTACTGCCAGAACTGCAGCAGGTGCCTGTCCACCTGCCCCGGCAACGTGCAGATCCCGGAGCTCATGCGCGCCTTCATGTACCAGGAAGGCTACCGCAACCTCCACGAGGCCCGCGCCACCGTGGCCGATCTCGCCCCGGGCCGGGGCCTGGACACCTGCAGAGCCTGCACAAACTGCACCGCCACCTGCCCCAACGGCATCGACATCGCCCACCGCCTCCGCTCCCTGATGACGATGAACTCACAGGAGACACGGATCGGATGACGATGCAACCCAGACCGTCATTCCCGCGAGAAAGCCTGTCCCCGCGAAAGCGGGGAGCGGGGACGGGACTCCATGGAAACGGCAGCATGAACGTTGCGAGCCATTCTAACGAACGTTGCGAGGGCGCGACAGCGCCCGCGGTCGAAGATTGCGAGGAGCCGAAGGCGACGCGACAACCCCCAGCACCATACCGTCATTCCCGCGACCGCGGGAATCCAGGGGCAGCGTGGGGCGGCCTGTCAAACGCTTGCCTGACCACCGCCCTCCTCCTCACCCTCTGCCTGTGCGCAGCCACTTCGCCTGCCTCCGCCGGCCCTGCGTCGGAGCAGGAATCCCTCACCCCCCTCCTCCCCCCAGACGGCGCCCTCCCCGGCTGGAAGCGGTCCGCACCCACCGAATTCTACGGCCCGGACACCCTCTGGGACTGCATCAACGGTGCGGCCGGCCTCTACCTCGACTACGGCTTCAGGTCCCTGGCCGCCCAGTACTACGCATCGCAGGACCCGAAGGGCACCACCCAGGTCGAGATCTACCGGATGGAAAGCCCGCTCCACGCCTTTGCCATCTATGCGGCCGAGCGCTCGCCCAAGGAGGCCTTTCTGAAGATCGGGGTCGAAGGGTACCTGGCCGACCAGGTCCTCAATTTCTGGAAGGGGCCCTACTACGTCAAGGTGAGTTCCTACAGGGCGGGCGAACAGTCGAAAGGGATTCTCAAGAACCTGGCCGGAGCCGTTGCCGACCGCATCCCCGGGCAGTACACCGAGCCGGAAGCCCTCCGCCTCTTTCCTTCCGAGAACCGCGTCGCAAGGAGTGAGCGCTACATCCCGAAGAACTTCCTGGGCCTGACCTTCCTCGCGGGCGGCTACCGGGTGGACTACCGGACTGATAAGAGCGACTACCAGCTCTTTCTCGTTCCGGCCGGCTCACCCGATGAAGCGGAAGATGCCTTTCGCGCGTATGGAAAGCACCTGGAATCCCAGGGAGACACAGTGTCCCTGGATGATCAGGCCCCCTACCCGTTCGTACGCACGACCTCCGGCAGGCAGACCCTCTTCCGATTCGACGCCTACGTCGGCGGCGTCTTGGGCGAAACCGACGCAGCCCACGCTCGCTGCCTAGCAGACGAACTTGTCACCCGCTTGAAGTCCTTTGTGCCCGTGGAAGAGCGACAACCATCGCTTGAATGACCCCCCTTACCCCACCGCCGCTTCCCGGGGATCGTCGATGCGGGCGGACAGGGCCCGGAGGGCGCCGTCCATGCTGAGGAAGGTGGGGATGCCGGCCTTGAGGAAGGCGCGTTCCACGGCGAGGCGGGACTCTTCGTCCACCGAGGGGGGGATCACGACGACGAAGGGTTTCTCGACCTTTGCGATGATGCCGAGGAAAGCCTCGACGATGCGCTGGACCGAGACCTTGTACTGGTACTCCAGGCCACGGACGTACTCCATGGCGATGATGAACAGGATGAAGTCTGTGTTCGCATCCCGGTCCAGGGTCTGGAACATGGGGGCGTAGATCCGGCTGTTGAAGAAGAGGGAGGCCATGTCGACAGGGTTGGAGGCGCTCGTGCCCGGGGCGTTGATGACCTGGTCCAGGGCGGTTCGCGTGTCCGGGGCGAGCTCGGGGATCTCGAAGCCGTGGCGGACGGCCACGTCGGTGTAGTTCACGATGAGGCCGCCGCTGATGCACATGAGGGCGATGCGCCGGCCGGCGGGACGCTTGAGGTAGTAGAAGGTCATGGCCGTGTCGACGAGTTCGCCCACGTCCAGGGCCACGTGGGCCTTGGTCTGCTTGAGCATGGCCTGCCAGAGGGAGTCCCTGCCGGCCATGGAGCCGGTGTGGGAGCTTGCGGCCCGGCTGCCGTCCGGGGTAAGCCCTCCCTTGAGCACCAGGACCGGTTTCTTCGCGGCGGCCTCCCGGAGGGAGCGGGCCAGGGCGCGGCCGTCCTTGGTGCCCTCGATGTAGACCAGGATGAGCCGCGTCTTCTCGTCCTCGGCCAGGTAGTCCAGGATCTCCCAGCTCTGCAGGTCCGACTCGTTGCCGTAGCTCACCACCTTGCTGAACCCGACCCCCTTCTCGGTGCCGTGGAAGATGGTGCGGATGGCCATGCCCCCGCTCTGGGAGATCATGCCGGCCGCGCCCGGGTTGTAGGGGAGGTCGGCCCGGAAGTTCAGGCCCGACTCGGGGCTGTAGAGGCCCATGCAGTTCGGGCCGATGATGCGAAGGTCCCCCTCCCGGGCAATGCGTAAGACCTCCTCTTCCAGGTCCCTGCCCTGCGGGTCCTCGGATTCGCTGAAGCCGGAGGAGAAGATGCCTGCAGAACGGACGCCCTTGGCGACGCATTCCTTGAGGACCTCCGGTATGGCTCGGGCCGGAGTGCAGAAGATCACGTGGTCCAGCGGCCCGGGGATGTCGAGAACGCTCTCGTAGACCTTCTCGTCGCCGGTGGCGGCCGAGGGGCCGGAGCGGCTCACCACGTAGATCTCACCGGAGAACTTCATGCGGCGGAGGGCCACCGTGAAGAAGATCGTGTGGGGGACGCGTTTGGTCTTCTCGTCCACCCGGGTGGAGCCGATCACCGCGATCGAGCGGGGGTGAAAGAGCCACTCCAGGTCGGGCTTGTCGTTCGGCATGGGGCGGTTTCCTCTCTTTGCGTGCGTGGGCCGAAAGGCTGTCAGCACTATTTATCGCAAAGAGAGGAAAAGGTCGAGCGAGGGGCGTGGGGGAGGTTCAGGAGGCGTTCTTCTCGGATCGCTTCTTGCAGGCCATGACGTCTTCGTAGCGGAAGAACCAGTACCGGCCTCGCTTGATGGCGGGCATGCCGCCCTTGGAGATCACGTCGTACACGTCGTCCGGGCTGCAATCGAGAACGTGGGCGACATCCTTGGAGCGCAGGTAGACTTTTTCCTTGTCCATCCTTGTTCCTGACCTTTCCCCTGTCCTTTGCAGAATCGAGTGAGCAGAACCGGGCAGGATTTGCGTTGAGGGCCGTGTCCGGCGTGAGCGAAGCGCAGCAAGGACCGTACCAGGTTAGGTCGGATCCCGGCACGATGTGCGGGGGTCCTTGTATGTCGTCGCTTTCACAATCTTTTCGGTGCGTACGTTTTCAGAATGGAAGAGATCGTTCGCGTCGGTCAGGCGGAGTTTCCCTTACGAAAGTGTAAGAAAAACCGACTCGCTGAAAATGGGGTTTCATCGGCAAAAGGATTCGGCCAGGTATGCTGGCGCATTAGGCGGAATTATTGGAGCGTTGGTTCTATGTTACACTCCTGTAAACGTTTCGGACGCAGTGCATAACGTGGGCTACTTGCTTAGCTTGGCACTCGCAATGCGGTTCAAGCTGACTCCCGATTCTGCTGCCTGGATTGCCAGAGATCGGTGTACTTCCGGAGGCACGCGCACCATGAACCTCCCGCTGAAGTGTCTGCTGGCAATCGGGGAAGGGATCTCCTCGCCACTCTTCTCCATCTCCTCCACACTCTCTGCAACTACCTTACGAATGCCCCGCAAAGCCCCTTCCGGGGTCCCAGCCAACCAGCTCAAGCTGGGGAACTCCGCACAGAGTCCTACATACTCGCCGTCCTCATCGGACCAGGTCACGCGGTACGTGTAACGATCATTCTTCATTGTCATGATTCACCTCCAAACGTTCGATGGCCCTGAGGACCTGTCTCACCTGATACGCTTTGGCTTTTCCTCTATGATTCTGTATGTTCACTCGGGGATCACCCTTCCAGGGCATCTTGTATACTCGATGGCTACTTCCTTTTTGGCGGGGTTCGCCGAAGTAGAAGTCGCACACCTTGCATAGTTCGGCGAACCGGACATCCCTGAGATCCTCCCTCATTCTTGCCAAAATGTCTTCAATCTTGGCCATCCAAATATAGTATCATTATTGATACCTTTGTCAAGTGAAACATCGCGGGGGAGCAGGGGAGTAATTGGGCGCTTGGGGTTTGCCGCGGGCGCTTGCGCGCCCTCGCAATCTCCATGCGTGGGCCCCCGCAATGTTCGGACGGTGCTGGGGATGGATTCCCGTCCCCGCCGCGCCTGGATTCCCGCGTCCGCGGGAATGACGGTGGGCGCGGGAATGACGGTGGGCGCGGGAATGACGGTGGGCGGGGGAATGACGGCGTGCGGGGATGGTTGCCAGGAGCGGTCTGTTTCGATAAGATTTCACCATCATGGGCCCCTTTCCGGAAAAGCGGTTTCTTCCGAAGCGCACGGCTTCCCCTGCTGAACGGGAACGGCTCACACGGGCCGTCCGGGAGCGACTCCTTCAGGAACCGGACATCCTGTTTGTCTACCTGCACGGTTCCTTCGTTACCGAGCCCTCCTTCCGTGATATCGATGTCGCCGTCTTCGTAGGCGCCTCGAAGGATTTCTCCTACGAATCGGACTTGTCCTTCGAGCTGTCCACCGCCCTGGGCCACAAGGTGGAGGTGAGGGTCATCAATACAGCGCCCGTGGCGTTTCAGTTTGCCGCGGTCCGGGACGGCCGGCTCCTTTTGAGTCGGGAGGACGAGGCAAGGACCGAGTTCATCGTGGACGTGGGGCGCAGGTACCGCGAATATGCCCACTTCCGCAACGTGTTCATGGAGGCGGTCGGTGCCGAACCTTGACAGGGTTTCGCGGGGTGTAGCCGACATCCTGCAGGCGAAGGAGGAAATGGAGAGGATCCTTGCCGTGGGCAAGGATGCCTTCCTTTCCGACCGCAAGAACTCGCTCGCCCTCAAGTACCTTCTGATTCAAACCGTTGAAGCGATCGCCGATGTGTGCCAGCACCTCCTGGCCAAGTCAAAGGGCGTGGTGTGCAGCGGCTACGTGGATTGCATCGCCAAGGCCGGAGAGAACGGGGTGATTGAACCGGCGCTGGCCGCCAACCTCCGAAAGCTTGCCGACCTCAGGAACAGCCTCGTTCACCGCTACTGGGTCATCGACGACGGCGAGCTCTTCGACCAGTGCACGTCGAACATCAGCGACTTCACCCGTTTTTCCTCCCAGGTACGCAAGGCCTGACACCGACCCACACAGGAAAGGAGCGTCTGAATGGACCCGATCAAGCTCGACCGCAGGCAGTTTCTCCAGGTTTCCGGTGCTTCCGCCCTGATGCTTTCCATGCACTCCCTCGGGTTTCTCGGGGGCGAGGCGCAGGCCACCGAGAAGGTGATCCGGGAGTGGGACTACGCGAAGTGGGAGGACCTCCACCGGAAGGAGTGGACCTGGGACAAGGTGACCTGGGGGACGCACCTGGTGGACTGCTACCCGGGCAACTGCCTGTGGCGGGTCTACACCCGGGACGGCGTGGTCTTCCGGGAGGAGCAGGCGGCCAAGTACCCGGTGGTGGACCCGACGGGTCCGGACTTCAACCCGCGGGGCTGCCAGAAAGGGGCTTTCTACAGCCACATGATGTACAACCCGGACCGGCTCAAGTACCCGATGAAGCGGGTGGGCGAGCGCGGCAGCGGCAAGTGGAAGCGGGTGAGCTGGGACGAGGCCCTCGAGGGGATCGCCGCCGGCATCCTGGACGGCATGGAGGAGCAGGGCCCGGAGTCCTTCGTCTTCGAGATGGGCCCGGGCAACGGCGGGTATCTCAATATCTTCGCCGCCGTTGCGCGCCTCACGCACCAGCTCGGGGCCACGGCCCTGGACCTGGACTCCACCATCGGGGACTTCAACCGCGGGATCTACGAGAGCGTGGGCAAGTTCATGTTCATGGACTCGGTGGACGGCTGGTTCTTCGGCAAGCTGCTCCTGATCTGGCACATGAACCCGGTCTACACCCGGATTCCTTCGTACCACTTCATCGCCTCGTCCCGGTACAACGGGGCCGAGGTGGTGACCATCGCGCCGGACTACTCGCCGAGCGCCATGCACGCGGACGAGTGGGTGCCGGTGGAGCCGGGCGGGGATGCGGCCCTGGGGCTGGCGATCTGCCAGGTGCTGATCGAGGAGAACAAGATCGACCTGCCCTTCGTCAAGGAGCAGACCGACCTGCCGATGCTGGTGCGGAAGGACACGGGCCGGTTCCTGCGGGTCTCGGAGGTGGAGGAGGACGGGCGGGACGACCAGTTCTTCTTCTGGGACCCGAAGGAGGGCAAGGCGGTGAAGGCGCCGCTCGAAACGTTGAAGCTGCCGGTGGACCCGGCCCTGGAGGGGACGTACACGGTGACGCTGCTCGGCGGAAAGCAGGTCGAGGTGGTGCCTTCCTTTCAGATGCACAAGGAACAGCTCAACCGGGACTATACACCCGAGAAGGCCTCCAGCCAGTGCGCGATCCACCCGGACACGATCCGCAGGCTCGCGGACCGCTGCGCGAAGGCGGGCGGGCACATCCAGATCCTGGTCGGGTGGAACTCGCCCAAGTACTACCACGGGGACCTGATCGAGCGGGCCATGTGCCTGCTCCTGGCCCTGACCGGAAGCTACGGCAAGAAGGGCAGCGGGATCCGGGGCTGGAACGAGTCCCTGTTCGAGGGCGCTCTCTTTCAGACGACCAAGCCGGACCGGGGCTGGCTCGGCGCCACGATCCGCATGGCCCGGGGCAAGCGGCTCCTGAATCAGCTGAAAGCGGAGGACCCCACGCTCACGGACGAAATGCTCTCGGTGAAGCTCGAGCGCCTGCGGAACCGCGAGGAGTTCAGCCACGTGCCGCCCGCCTTCCTCTACTACTTCCACTCCGGGTACAAGGACGCGTGGGAGAAGAGGGAGTGGCACTGCCCGTCCATGAAGCGTGAGTTCGCCGACTACATGAAGGAGGCCCTGGACAAGGGCTGGTGGGAAGGCTTCACCCTGCCCTACGCAGACCAGGAGCCGCGGACCTACTGCTACTACGCGACGAGCCCGGCCCGGAAGAACCGGGGCTGGAACAAGAACATCCTGCCGAGCCTGTGGAAGAAGTACCGGCTCGTCTTCGGCTTCGAGACGCGGTGGTCCACGACCGCCCTCTACTCGGACTACGTGCTCCCGTGCGCGGGCTTCTACGAGAAGCTCGACACGCGCTTTCCCACGCCGCACGTGCCGTGGCTGACCCTGACCGAGAAGGCGGTGGAGCCGCCGGGGGAGGCGCTGGACGAGTGGACCATCTGCTTCGAGCTTGCCGGCAAGATCGAGGAGGAGGCGAAGCGGCGGGGCAGGACGGAGTTCAAGACCCGGAAGGGGCGGGAGCTGGACCTGGACGGGCTGAAGGAGTTCCAGTCCCTGGGCGGGTGCAAGGGCCTGGAGGACATCATGGAGGACGCCCTCGAGACGAGCGTGTCTCTCGGAAACCTGCCGCGGGGGACGGATCTCGCGAAGATGCGAAAGGAGGGGATCGTCCGGTTCGTGGGGCTTTCCATCTTCGACCCGATCACCATGCACCTTGCCACGGACATCAAGCCGGACGAGCCGATCGTGCCGCTCACGTGGCACACGGGCTCGAAGAAGCTCCCCTACCCGACCTACAACCGGAGGCTGCAGTTCTACATCGACCACCCGTGGTTCCTCGAGGCGGGCGAGCAGATGCCGGTGCACAAGCCCACGCCGAAGATGGGCGGGGACTACCCGCTCACGCTCACGAGCGGGCACCAGCGTTGGAGCGTGCACTCGATCTGGATCACGGACGAGCAGCTCCTGAGGACCCACCAGGGCCGGCCCTTCATGTTCATGAACCCGGAGGACGCGAAGAAGCGGGACATCCGGGACGGGGACCTGGTGCGGGTGCGGAACGACTTCGACGACTTCCAGATCCACGTGAAGGTGAGCCCGGCCGCGAGGCCCGGCAAGGGGACGGCGCCCGGGCAGGTGATCGTCTACCACGCCTGGGAGCCCTTCCAGTTCAAGGACTGGAAGAGCTACGACACGGCCATCCCCGGGATGATCAAGTGGCTGGACCTCGCAGGCGGCTACGGCCACCTGGACTACTACCGCTGGAACTGGTGCATCCAGCCCATCGACCGCGCCGTCTCGGTCGAAGTGGAAAAAGCGTAGAAACCGTCGTCCCCGCGCACGCCGGGACCCCTGAGCACCTTCTTCGTCATTCCCGCAACCGCGGTCATTCCCGCGAACGCGGGAATCCAGGCAGCGCACATTCCGTCATTCTCAGCGAACGCAGATGTGTCCTATTCGTCATCCCGGCCAAGCCACGCAACGCGTGGCGCGAGCCGGGATCCAGAACTCTTTCATTGGACTGGATTCCGGATCTCGCTACGCTACGCTACGCTCCGCTCGTCCGGAATGACGGGGTTCGCAATTGTGACACAGCTGCGAACGCGTCATTCCCGCAACCGCGGTCATTCCCGCGAACGCGGGAATCCATGTGGAGCTGGGGCCGGGCAGCAGCCATCACGCTACCCTGTAATCTCATCGTACAAGTCGCGCCACTGCGGATTCCTCTCCTCAATCAGTTCGATCTTCCACGCTCTTCGCCATTTCTTCAGCTGCTTTTCCCTGTTCAGGGCACTCTCTGCATCACCATACACCTCGAAATAAACAAGCCTTTCCACGTCGTATTTCTTGCTGAACCCCTCCACGACTTTGTTCTTGTGTTGCCAGACCCGTTGAATGAGATCCGAGGTGATCCCAATGTACAGTGTGCCGTTTCGTTTGCTGGCGAGAATGTAGACGTAGAACTCTTTGC
>CAYZMM010000079.1:0-12548 GCA_964479535.1 uncultured Thermodesulfobacteriota bacterium | reverse complement strand
GACTCCCAACTCGAGGACCAGGCCGAATCCTTCTTCGCAGAGTCACGAAATTTCCTGACGGCGATTCCTCGAGGCAAGGCCAAAGAGGTAGCTGCCATTCTCAAAGCGATCGATGCTCAGGAGGATTTGGAGGCAGCTCGGGAAAAAGCGAAGGCAGTAGTGGAGAAGCTCGAGGAGATGCGCCTCGCGAACGCTGCCCGCATCGTCCGGGAAGGGGCAGACGAGACCCTGACGTACGGTACATGTCCTTTCCTCGGAAGCATTGGCTTCGGATCCGGACGAACAATCCCTTGGAGCCATATTACCTTAGCGCGGAAATCACTTCATATCCATCGCATCAACCGATTTCATGGAAATGAGTCACATGAAGTCATTTCTATTCAACTTGGCGACATGCGTGTGCATCCTGGCTGGTTGTGCCTCCAGGCACAGCCTCCCGGATTTGGCGGCACTCTATAATCGATCCGCCCGGCATCACGACGAAAAAAGGAATCCGATCATTCTCGTTCCGGGGATTCTTGGGTCGAAATTGATCGACTCAGGAACCGGGCAAATTGTGTGGGGCGCTTTCACGGGTGGCTACGCCAACCCCAGAACACCGGAAGGTGCCCGTATGATCGCGCTGCCCATGCGCGAGGGTGTGCCGCTCGACCAACTGCGAGATAGCGTTGTGTCCGACGGAGCCCTCGATCGCCTGAAGGTTGAGATCGCCAGCCTCCCGATCGAAATCGGTGCCTATGTTCATGTCATGGAAGCGCTCGGGATCGGCGGTTATCGGGATGAACAGCTGGGCAGGTCCGGGGCAATTGATTACGGAGAGGAGCATTTCACTTGTTTTCAGTTTGATTACGATTGGCGACGCGACAATGTGGAAAACGCAAAGCTCTTGCATGGGTTTATCCTTGAAAAGCGAGCGTATGTGCAAGCAGAGTACGAAAAACGCTACGGGGTAACGAATTTCGATGTCAAATTCGACATTGTCACACATTCTATGGGTGGACTCGTTTTGCGTTACTATCTGCGCTACGGGCCGGTTGACCTGCCCGACGGTGAAATTACACCGCGGCCCACATGGGCGGGAGCTCAATATGTCGACCGAGCAATATTCGTGGGTCCACCCAACGCCGGCTCGGTCAGTGCCTTCGTTCAACTGCTGCAAGGCAGAAAGTTCGGCCCAACCCTGCCCCGGTACGAACCCGTATTGCTCGGTACCATGCCGGCAGTCTATCAGCTTCTCCCCCGGGGAAGGCACGGGCCTCTTGTAGATGCCATGAACCCGGAGCAGCACATTGAAAACATCCTGAACCCGACACTCTGGGAAGTAATGGGATGGGGCATGGCAGCATCCGGTCAAGACCGGGTGTTGGAGCGGTTACTTCCAAAAGTGACAAACGCTCCAGATCGTCGTCGTATTGCACTGGATCATCAGCGAAAATGCCTGACTCGGGCCAGACGCTTTCACGCAGCCCTGGATATACCGGCCTCGCCTCCGGACGGGCTTACCCTTCATCTGATTGCAGGTGACGCATTGCCGACCCCAGCGGTCGTTTCCGTAAACATGAGCACCTCTGAGATCGGAATCATCCGGGAAGGACCAGGTGACGGAACTGTTCTGCGAAGCAGTGCGCTCATGGACGAGAGGTTGAGCGGTGCATGGTCACCGACTCTTGTCTCGCCGATCAGATGGAATCAGGTTTTGTTCCTTTTCACAGAGCATCTGAAAATGACCAGGGACCCAGCTTTCACTGACAATCTGCTTTTTCTTCTTCTTGAAAACCCACGGGGACACTAGAATCGAGTTTCGCCTCTTGCAGCAGGATCTATTGTTGATGAAAGTATAGCAGGCGGTCCCCAAAACCATCATCCACCCGCTTCTAATCGCTCCCATCCTCTGCCGAGTCGCTTCCTGTATCGTTGTGTGGCCCTTCTGCGGAGGAACCGAGCAACGAGTCCCTGTCGATTCGTCCCGCTGCTGCTAGAAGCCTAGCTCTTGCTATATGATAGGAGGCCATGGAACGGGCCAGGTCAAGACGCGCTCGTCCAAGTGCATCCTCAGCGTCGAGAACCTCCAGCATGATCGCCGTGCCGGACCGGTAGCGGACCAGGGTCATCCGCAGGGTCGCCTCCGCAGCCTGTAGGCTCTCATGGGCCAGAGGTATCTGTTTTCGGGCATTCTCCAGGTCTTCCCTGGCGATCTGAATCTCACTGGCCAGTTCCTCCCGTGTTCTTCTGAGTCGCAATTGGGCGGCCTCTTCCTCGGCTTTCGTCCTCCTCATTCGTGCGAGCTTCTCTAGAGACCATTCCCACGTGAGAGAAAGACCGAGTCGCCTCTGGCCGTCGAAATCATCGAGGCCGTCATCGAGCAGGGTTCCGCGCGCCTCACCTCGCAATTGCGGACTCAACAGTTCCCAGACGGCGGCCGAGCGCCTCCGCAACGCCGCATCCACGTTCTGCTTTGACGCAGTCAGCGCGGGATTCTCTTCGGGGCCTTCCTGCTCGCCGACATCTCCTGAGCCCCAGGAAGCAACATCTGGCTCCCATTTCTTCATCTCAGGGTCGAGGATCACCTTCGGATCCAGCGCCAGGACCGCAACCAGTTGGGCGCTCACCCTGGCCCAGAGATTCCAAGCCTGGACGACTTGCCTGCGGTCCATGGCAAGCTTGGCTCTCGCCCTCTCGAGTTCAGAAGCCGGGGTGATGCCCGACTTCTGCCTCACGCTGACGATGCGCACAAGCGTCTCGCTCCCGTCTTCCAGTTCTTCTGCGATCTGCCAGCCCGACTTGGCCAGGATGAGATTCTGGTACAACTCTGTAACCCTCAGGAGCAGCCTTTGCCGGCTGGAGGAAACTCGATATCCCGCCTCCCTCAGCTCGTGGTTTTCGGCCAGGGCCTCCTGGATTTGTGCCCCCAGGTTGAGACGGTAGACTAGGGCGGATGTTCCCTGATATGTATCGAACTCCACGTCCCTCAGTTCGCCGAAACTCCCCTGTACCCGGCCGTCCACTGTGCCCACCCCGCCCCCAAGCTCGAGGGATGGCAGAAGGGCCCAATGCGCGCCTTGTTTCCTGGCCTCTGCAATACGTCTTTCGGCTCGTGCAAGGGCGAAATCCACGTTCTCCTCCAGGGCCCGGTCAATAGCCTCTGCAAAACCGACCTTCCTTGTCGTCCTCCCGTGATCCGCGGAGGGCGGCGAAGGGGTGACGACTCGCTCCGGCTCAGCGGATACGAAGAGCGGCTCGTTGCCCTCTCTATCAGAGAAGGGTCTCGGATCATTGTATTCTTGCGCACGGCAGACACCGGGCAGAAGGAGCAGCCCAAGGAGGAGCCCTCCCCAAAGTGAACGGCACAAGAGTTGAAGCACAAAGAAAAAGGCTGATTCCGAACTCATGGGGTTTTGGCTCCGTTGTCAGTGATCTTGACGAGTTGTCCGGCTTCAAGCATTGCGGGAGCGGAGACCACGATCGGCATCCCGGGTTCGATCCCGCCTCCGGCAATGACAACCCTTTTCCCGTCATCCATGAGAATCGAGACGGGGCGGATCCCGATGCGCTCGTCCTGAACAGAAAGCACATGCGATTTTCCCGCCGATGAACGAACGGCCGTTGCCGGCACCGAGAAGGCGTCGGGTATGGTGTTCAGCCGGAGAAGGATACTGCAGTACATCCCCGCCTTGTACATCTCATTGTCGTTTTCCAGGTCGACCTCCGCTCTCATCCGCCGCGTGCTGGCGATGAGCACACCCGCGACACGTGAAATGCTCTCTTCAACGACCCGGCCCGGGAAGGCGTCAAAAGACAGGCCGACCGTGCTCCCCTTTAGAACGTGTGGAACCAGTGTCTCCGGGACGTCGAGCGTGACGCGGAACCTGTCCGTTCGGACTAGGTCGAGAACGGGTGTGTCGGTCCCCCGGGTCACGAGGGCGCCGGAATCCACGTACCGTTTTGTTACGGTTCCATTGAAGGGGACCCGGATCAGGGCAAAGCCGCCAAGGGTCTTCAGCCTGGCGAGCTTTGCCTGGGCCACCTTCAGTCCGGCCCGTGCGATTTCGGCCCGCGCGGCCGTGATCTTCATCTGGGCCATGGCCACGTCCACATCCTGTTCCGGAATCGCTCCGGGCTCCTGCTGCCTAATTTCCGCCAACCTCCGGGCGGTTACCTTGGAAAGTTCAAAATCGGCCTCGGCCTTTTGCAGGAGGGCTCGGGCCGATTCAATTTCCGCCTCTGCCAAACGGATATCAGGCTCCATTTCAGGAATGTCCAGCTCGACCAGCAAGTCTCCCTTTCTCACCCTGTCTCCGATCTCCACGTGAACGTCCCGTACGAAACCGGTCACCTTCGAGTGAAGGGTGACCATCTCGTATGGCTCGAGGCTCCCGGGTACCGTGAGCGACTCGGAGACCTCCTCTGCTTTCAGACGTACAACCGCGACGGTCGGCACCTCGGCCCACGCAGCCTCGATGAAGGCCGTTTGAAAAGACAATGCCGGACAGAGGATCAACCAGGAGAAAAACCCGAATCCCTTTCTCGTATCTCTCATCTTCCTCTTCCTCAAGCTTCTTCGTTCTTCAAGGGGTTTCAAGGGCCACGTCGGCTGGATTTCCCTGATTGCGGGCGTCTCGGGTCCTCCCCTCCTTGAAGCTTACGTAAAGGCACGGAACCACGATGAGGGCAAGGAACGTCGCACCCAGCACCCCTCCCACTATGGCCCGGGCCAGTGGAATGTTCGCATCGCCTCCCCCCAGCCCGAAGGCCATGGGCGTGAGCGCGAGGAGCGTGGTCAGCGAGGTCATCAGAATGGGCCGCAACCGTTCCGTTGCCGCTTCGATCACGGCAACCTCCGCCGTTCCCCCTTCCTCCAGCCTCTTGTTGGCAAAGTCGAGCAGCACGATGCTGTACTCCACCACGATGCCCACCATCATGATGATCCCCATCAGGGACTGGATGTTCAGGGTCGTTCCGGTGAAGAAGAGCAGGAAGGCCACACCGATGAACCCCAGCGGAACCGTCAGCATGATGATGAACGGATCGAGAAAGGATCGGAACTGGGCCACCATGACGAGATACACCAGGATAACGGCGATGAGGAGCCCGAAGAGGAACTGCCGGAAGGCATCCCTCATGATCTCCACTTCCCCGCTCAGGGTGTAGGAATACCCCTTGCCCGAGAAATCCGGTCCGCGGACCTCGTAGTAGATTCCCCGGTCGGACTTCCTGCCTTCCGGCTGAATCGCTTCGGCCTTCTCCAGTCGTCTTTCGATCCCGGCCACGACGGAGCCAAGATCGTATCCCGGCAGAACCGATGCGTAGAGGTCGATGACCCTTGTGATGTTCCTGTGATGGATGACCGCCGGTCCTGTGTGGCGGCGGACCGTAACGAAGTTCCGCAGAGAAGTGGGGAGCCCGGAGCCGTTTCCGTTGAGCGGTATATCGAGCAGCACGTCCAGGGAATTCAATTCGGATTCAGCGTACTGTGCCCCGAGGAAATAGTGGTTGCCGTTCCTCTCGTCGATCCAGAAGGCGGGGTCGAAGTTGATGCTGGAGTTGGTGGCCGTGACCAGGTTCTTCATGATGTTTTCCACATCGATCCCGGCAAGGGCCGCCTTTACACGATCAATCTCCACTTCCATGATCGGGTAGTCCAGAGGCTGGGCGATCCGGGCGTCCGTTACACCCGGCACGGACTTCATCTCAGCGAGAATGTGGCCTGCGATGCGGTGAGAGGTCTCCAGGCTGCTGCCCGACACCTGGAGGTGTATCGGCGCGGGCTCGCCCATGTTCAGGGCGGCCGTGAGCATACCGCCCGTGTCAAAGGAGAACTCCACATGGGGGTAGCGTTCCCGCAGCCTCTTTCTCAGCCGGGTTACAACCTCGAAGACCCCGGGCATGCCCGCCTTCTTTTTCAACTGGACGAGAATGAAGGCATCCATGGGACCCGTGTTTGGCGTGTAGGCCGCCGGCCAGTCCATGAGCACGCCCATGTTCGAGATGAGCATGCGAAGGTCGGATTCCGGATGTCGTTCCACCTTCGGGTACTCCGGGTCCGGGGCCCCGATTTCGTTCAGGATGATCTCTTCGACCCCGGCCACTGTCCTCTCCGTCTTCTCGATACGCGTGCCCGAGGGCAGCCTGACCTGAATTTGAAACTGGCCTGCGTCCACCTTGGGAAAGAGCTCGGTCCCGGTCAAGGCGAGCAGCAGCGCCGCCAAGGCGAAGATTCCGAGGACGGCAAGATAGATCGGGCCTCTGTACCGAATGGCCGACCGCACCCCCCTCGAATAAAGGGTGGAGAGAAAACCTGTTCCGTTGTCATCAGGGGACGTGCCGGCGCTGCCGGAATCCGTTTGCAGAAAACGGGCGCAGTAGGCGGGTATCACGGTGACGGCGACCAGGTAGGAGGCAAGGATCGCGAACGTGGCTGCAAGCGCAAGGGGGGTGAACAGATACTTGGCGAGCCCGGAGAGAAACACGATGGGATAGAAAACGATGATGAACGTGAGGGTGGAGACCAGCAGGGGAAGGGCCACCTCCCTTGCCCCCTCGTACGCGGCCACCTCCGGCTGTTTGCCCATTCGGGCATGTCGGACCACGTTCTCCAGGACCACGATCGACTGATCGACCAGAATCCCCACCGCAAGGGCCAGGCCGCCCAGCGTCATGGCGTTGATCGTGTCCCCGCTGTAGAACAGCCCGATAAAGGCCGCCAGCACGGCCAGCGGGATGGAGGCCATGATGATCAGCGTGCTTCTCAGGTTGCGCAGGAAGACCAGAACCACCACCGCGGCCAGAAGAGCCCCCAGACCGGCCGCCAGTTGAAGGCCCCGGATGGACTCCCGCACGTAGATCGACTGGTCCAGCACAACCTCCAGGGCCAGGTCCTTGGCCTTGGGGTCCATCTCCTTCAATCGCTGCAGGATCCGCTCCAGGTTCCGCTTGATGGCATCCACGATGGCGATCGTGTTAGCCCCCGGCTGCCGGTAAATGGGGATGTAGACCTGGCGCCGCCCGTTCACACGGACGATGTTGGTCTGGATCTGAGCCGAATCCTTTGCCCGGCCCACGTCTCTGAGCAAAACGGGAGACCCGTCCCGCACAACGATGGGGATGTCGTTGAGCTGTTCCACCCTCTTGGGCATCGCGTTGGCAAATATCTGGTAGTCCAGGTCGCCCATCTTGATGTTGCCCGCCGGGATGAACACATTCTGCGACTTCAAGGCGTGAACGACGTCCATGGGGGAAAGGCCGCGGGCCTCCAGCTTTTCCCGGTCCACATAGGTCAGGATCCTCCTTAGCTTCCCGCCGTACACCGCCGGAGCGATGACTCCCTGGATGGACTGGAGCCGGTTTCTGAGCTCGAAATACGCAACGTCATACAGTTCCTTCTCGTTCATCGTGGGGCTGGAAACGCTGACCAGGCAGAGAGGCACGGAAGCGGTGGGGTCAAAGGGCATGACCATGGGCGGGATCGTCCCTGGCGGCAGGTAGAACATGTCGCTCACTGCGTACGAGGTAACCTGGCTCATGGCCGTGTCCAGGCTGATGCCTTCCCGGAAGAAGTCCTTGACCACCGACACACCAAGCATGGCCTTGGCCTCCTGGTGCTCGATGCCCACGGACTGGCCCGTCCACCGTTCCAGGCGGCTCATGATGTCCCTTTCCATGACCTCGGGCGGCATTCCGGGGTAGAAGGTCACGATCTGAACCGCGGGGGTTTTGAAGATGGGGAGGAGATCCGCAGGCAGTTCGAGGTAGGAGGTTATGCCCACCACGAGGACAGCCAGCACGAGGACCACCACCAAGTAGGGGCTCCGCAGGGATTGCCGGATCATGGGCGTAAGGTCCTCCGGGGCTCAGAGATACAGTTTCAAGTTCGGTCCGCCGGCCTCAAGTTGGGTTGCTATTCATACTAGTGACCTGAGACGGGGTTTTTATTCCGGCGGAGAGAAAGAAAAGGGATAAGAGCCGGACGACGCCCCTTCCCATGCAAGGGGCCAAAGATCGCATCTTCGATGCGGGAAAAGGGTCCGTTTGACAAGCACCGGAAGTGGGAGGCTCGCCAGAACAGGAACTACGGCGATTTCTCACCCGTCGGATGGCTACCTGCGTCCGCCACCCTTACATACCCCCGTCCTTCCTCCACCCAGATCGTCGTAACACAAGGGTGTTCACGAGCCGCAGGGAATTCGGGCTGGACCGTCAGCATGGTAAGCTCGTCAGGAAGTGCGAAATCCTCGGGGTCGAACTGAATCAGCGTAACCTCGCCTTCAGGGCCGTTCCACCGGGAAAAGACAACCGGCCGGGACCCCAACACACACTTCCGTCCTCCCAGGAGTGAAAAATCGGGGCCCATGTCCGGGAGAAGAATCGTGAAAGGCACGATCTCCCTGAGCCGCTCGGCCAGCACCAGCGGGCTCGCTGTTTTCACGTCCAGGGGGTGCTCACCCACATGGTCACTCATCGCAAGCAGGGCAAGCGTATTCAAACGGGTGGACAGATCCCCTTGCGCTTTCCACAGGTGAAGACCGACGACCACGGTAATGCAGACGGAAAATGCCGCGGCCAAGGCCCAACCCGGCCGAAGCCGGGGAAGGGAAATCCGCAAGAAACGCCTTTCTTCAGGAATGGCCAGTAGTGTCTTTTCGAGTGAAGACGGCACAGGGACACGCTGCAATTCGATCCTCAGGGATTCGTCTTCCTCGAGAAGGGCGAACCACTCCTTCTCCGCCCAGGAAGCCTCCCCGGCAATCAGGGACTCCACTTCCCGGCGCTTCGAATCATCCGGACTCAGGAGTGCCGCCTCGGCCATCATCCTGCGCAGGATCTCTCTGTCGTTCGACGTCATGTCTTGTCTCCCCCTCTAAAGCGGGGATGATAACGAATGTTCCCGGGTTCCTCTTCTTCCCGGATCTCGGAACCGGGGAAACCGGCTTCCTGTCGTTCGATGGCCTGCCGCAGGAATGAGCGAGCCCTGTGGATTCTGGACAGGACCGTTCCCAGAGGGATGTCCAGTTCCTCGGCCGCTTCCCTGCAGCTGAGCCCTTCCAGGAAAACCATGAGAAACGGCTCCTTGTAGCGCGATTCGAGCGTGTCAATGGCCTTCTGTAGCATGTCTCGTTCAGCCAGCTTCTTCGACATGTCCGGGCCCGATGAAATCGTCCCTTGTTCAAGGTTTCCATGCCGGGCATTGTCCTGCAGGGATCGGGACCGATCTCTCAGATGGCGTGCAAAGCGGCGGCGAAGGATCTTGTACAGCCAGGCCCGACCCTTGTCCGGGCTTCTCAGACTACCGATGGAACGCCAGGCTTCGTAAAAGGTCTCCTGGACGAGGTCCTCGGCGATGTCCGCGCGCCCGCACAGGCGATAGGAAAACCGGTAAAGCTCCGCTGCATGGGCCTCGACCAGTCTTATGTACAAGGATCTTCTCATCCGGCTCCATCCTCGGGGGTTTGTTCCCGACCTGCTGAACGATACAGGTGCCCCTTGCTTCTCATATCAGCAGTGCTCGAGTGATATCAAATTATTCCGAACCACGGCCTGAAGATCAACCGGCTCCGGTTCCGGCTCACCCTCCGGACAATTCATCGGTGTCGAGGATTTGTTTCAAAAGAACCTCGGGGTCGCCTGTCGGGAACTTGCACAGGCCCTCTCTGCACACATAGGCCGTGGCACGCCCCTCTCGTGCCGTCTTTCCCTTCAGCCAGGGAACGAGCTCCCCTTGCCGTTCGAGCTCCGGGCCTTCCGAAACGACAACCAGCACGCGACTTGAGAGAAAAGTGGATCCAAGGACCTCCAGAAACTCCTTGGCATCCGACCGCTTCTCTGGAGTGATGATCGCGATCTCCTTGGGACCGGCCAAAAGGTAGTCTGCGGCTAAGAGCATCTCGGAACCGGCCTGGGGCGTTCCTTCCAGGAGCCGGGCGAATGCCCTGAAGGTCTTCGCCGCGCGCTCCCGGAAGCGGTCATCTGTTGTGAATCCGTGCAGGCGGAGAAGGTTGAGCATTTGAACGGCGTTCCCGGAAGGAAGGGGGTGGTCCCGGTACGGTTTCTCGCGAACCAGGAGCCTCTCGCCGTCATCGGGGGTTCGAAAGTAGCCGCCTCCCTGGTCATCGAAATAATGGACGGTCAATACTCTGTCCAGCGAGATGGCCTCCACGAGCCAGCGACGCTCTCCAGTGGCCTCGTAGAGGTCGAGAAGGCCCCCGATCACGAACGCATAGTCGTCCAGGAACGCAGGCGCGCTCGTCGTGCCGTCCTTGTAAGCGCGGGCGAGGCGTCCTTGCTGTCGCATCTTCGTCAAGATGAAGTCGGCGGCCTGCCGGGCCTGCCCGGCATACTCCGGCCGGTCCAGAATGAGGGCCGCCCGGGCGAAGGCACCGATCATCAGCCCGTTCCACGAGGCAATCATCTTCTCGTCGCGGAGGGGCCGCGGCCGTTTCAGGCGGGCTTCGTATAGAAGCCGGTTCGCCTCGGCCAGGATCCCCTGCAGTTCCTCTTGTGCAAGGCCCAGAATCCTGGCAGACACGGGCATGGGACGCGAGATGTGCAGGATGCTTCGGCCTTCGAAGTTCCCCTGTTGCGTGACGCCGTAATAGGCGTTTATGACCCGGGCCGGCTCGACGCCGACCACCTCCGTGATTTCTTCAGGAGTCCAGGTGAAGTAGTATCCCTCTTCCCGATGACCGCCAGGAGCCACACTGTCGGCGTCGGATGCCGAGTAGAACGCGCCAGCCGGATCCGTCATCTCCTTCGTAACGTAATCGAGAATCTTGCGGGCGACCCGGGCAAAAGCCCCCCGCTTCGTCACCTGGTACGCCTCGAGATAAGCCGCTGCCAAAAGAGCATTGTCGTAAAGCATCTTCTCGAAGTGCGGAACGAGCCATTGATCGTCCGTGGAGTAACGGTGAAAGCCCCCTCCCACCTGATCGTGTATTCCTCCGGCAGCCATGGCCTCGAGGGTTTTTGTTGCCATGCCCAGAGCTTTCTCGTTGCCGGTTCGTCGATGATATCTGAGCAGGAAAGGAACCGGCATGGAGCTCGGAAACTTGGGGGCTCCTCTGTGACCGCCGTGAATCGGATCGAACACTTCGGCGTAGTGATCAAAGGCCTTGTAGAGAACGCCGGGCCCGGGCAGATCCTCAGCGCCAAGGTCGGGCAGCAGGCTCCCCTGAAGAGCCTTGGACACATCTGCGCCCGCTCGCTCGACTCGATCGCCATCGTCGTCATGGATCTCCTTCATACGCTTTAGAACAGACAGAAAGCCAGTCCTTGCCCCACGGGTCCCCTCCCGGGGAGGGAAATATGTGCCCCCGAAAAAGGGTTTTCGCTCCGGGGTCAGCCACACGGTCATGGGCCAGCCGCCGCGGCCTGTCATCAAGTGCACCGCCTCCATGTAGACCGCATCGACGTCAGGCCGCTGTTCGCGATCCACCTTGATGGCAATGTAGTTCTCGTTCATGTAACGGGCGATTTCCAGATCCTCGAAGGATTCCTCCTCCATGACGTGACACCAGTGACAGGTCGAGTAACCGACGGAGAGGAGCACGGGCCTCCCAAGGCGCCGTGCGGTTTCAAAGGCTTCGTTGCCCCACGGGTACCAGCTCACCGGGTTGTGGGCGTGCTGGAGGAGGTAAGGGCTCGACTCGAGAAAGAGGCGGTTGGTGTAAAGCGGGGATCCGTCCTCGCGCACATGCCGGGTTCGTGGCTTGTACCCGGTCTTGCGTTTGCTCCATGCGCGTCTGAAGGCCTGAATCGTCGGTGCGTCAAAGGCCGGAGCCCCGGGCAGCTTTTCCGCTGCAGTGGCGGCAGCTCGCTCCGAGGGCTCGCTTGGTGCGGACACAGCCCTGTCACCGCCTCTGGGGTTACAATTGCCGGCGAGGACCGCGGCGACAACGAACAGAGCAATCCTTGCCATTTGTCCTTGTGCCTTGACCGTGCTCCACATGCTGAAAACGGCTCCCTTTCCTCTTCCTCTTGTACCTGCTTATGCCTGTTCGATTCGTTCTGACCAGCACCGGATTCTTCGAGTCACGCCACACGCACGAGCCTCCTGAGGATAATGCGCGGGTTGCTCCCATTCATATTTCCCTCAGGGTTCAGGGAGCGCCAAAGCGGAGGCTTTCCTCTCCTCAACACGATAGTGCTGAAATCATCTCGATTTATTCCGGGAAATGTCGAAGATTCGGTGGGTCATCGAACATGCGACCCTGTTCCACGGGGAAAGTCTGCCATTAGAAAAAGAAAATACAGACCATTGACACCGTACCCGGGTACGGGGTGCATCCTATTAGTGGATGGAGATGAAGTCATGGATCTATTGACCATAGGTCAGTAGGCCAAATCGGCCGGCGTGAATGTGGAAACGGTACGCTACTATGAACGCAGGGGACTGATACCACAACCGCTGCCAGAGAGAATCCCTGCGCAACTCTGTTCATTCACAGGGTATTCGTCACCGAGTTCTTGAGGGCAGTCTTCCACGCCTTCCTGAGAAGAGACCGGCCAGGGCGGAGAAGTTCTTTTCCAGGACGTTTCGCACGTGATCCAGTACGAAT
>CAYZMM010000078.1:0-12632 GCA_964479535.1 uncultured Thermodesulfobacteriota bacterium | reverse complement strand
CGCCCGCCCGGAGCCCCCCCCTCCTCCACGATCTTCATCTTGCAGACCCGGATTCCCCGGTCCGTCCAGCCCACGTCGAAGCCGACCATTCTGCCGGGACGAATGTCCGCTTTTCGGGTCTGCTTCCCCTCGAGACGGATCTGGTCCGCATAGAAGAAAATGTGGCTTCCTTCGCCGGTTTCCACGAATCCGTAGCCCGTCTTCGGGTTGAACTTCGCTATGCGTCCCCGGTAGTACTTCCCATCGATCTTGACCGGGTCCGCATAGACGAATTTGGCTCGTACCCGGTTCTGCTTCGATTCGCCCATTGGAAAACCGCCTTGTCGATTCCAGGTGCTCTTTCGGGAATTTGATCGCCGCTTTTCAACTGTTTAGATAGGGATGAGGGGCGAAAAGATCCGGATCGGAGAAATCCCTTTACAAAGCCCCGGACGTTCAGTATAAGCTTTTAGCCCTGAGGCGAACCGGGCTTCCCGCTGTGCCACGGAGGGGAATCCAGCCGCGGAAACCGGAGGTACAGGGAACGCATCTGAGGTGCGTGAATCGGGGCATGATCGAGGAAAGGAGAGAGGATGGAGTTCCCAGAGGATCTGCTTTATTCCAAGGAGCATGAATGGGCCAGGCAAGAGAGTGACGGCCTTGTGGTTGGCATAACCGACTATGCACAGGAAAGCCTGGGCGAGATCGTCTATGTGGAGCTGCCGGAAGAGGGCTCCAAGGTCTCCCGATCCGAGGCCTTCGGCGTCGTGGAATCGACCAAGGCGGTTTCGGATCTCTACGCGCCGGTTTCGGGTACCGTGGCGGAAATAAACGACACGCTTCTCGACAACCCGGAGCTGATCAACGAGGACCCTTACGAGGACGGCTGGATGATCCGGATCATCATGTCCGATTCCGGGGAGCTGAACCAGCTCATGGGTCCGGCCGAGTATGCGAGTTACATCGAGGAGGAGAAGAACAAGGGCGAGGACTAGCTCCCGGGATGGGTCAGCCGGGTGGGGCGAGAAAGTAGTGGAAGGAGAACCGGATCGAGAGCTTCCCATGCTCGTCCAGGAGAGACTCCGGCGGAGAGCGGAGCGGGAAGGATAGCTTGATCGCCTCCAGGGCCTCGTAGTCGTGAAGGATCATCCCGCTGGACTGCAGCATGTCGAGCGAGGCGAGAGACCCGTCCGTGTCGATCGAAATGCGCAGGATCGTGGTGCCCGTCTTCGCCTCCCCGTCCCCGGAGACGTTCCAGTTCTTTTTGACCGCCTCCTTCACCTCCCGCAGGTACGCCTCATACTGCGGACCCCTGTGTATTCCATCCTCCGTTTCCTGCAAAGGCTCGACGTACAAAGGGCTTTTGCGGGCGTTCCGCGATCCGAGGAGGCTCTTCATGCTTGGTACCAGCTCGCTCGGGGAGGGCAGGGGGCGCGGGTTCCGGCCGGGCCATGCCGGACGTTCCGGCTCTTCGGATGAGTCGTCTTCCGGCCGCTGCTTGCGAACCTCAACCCTCTGGGGTGCCGGGGGCGGTTCGTCCGGAGTGGCTTCGGGGGCAGGAGCGGGCGGCGGGGAGACGAGCAGGCCTTTCGGATCCTTGAGTTCCACCAGATCGACCCACAGGGGCCGTTTCAGAGAGGAGTCGGGCCGGGAGAGGAGAGGGGGGATAAAGGCAAGGAAGGCGGTGTGCAGGGTGAAAGAAACCAGCAAACCTGTAAGGAGTCTCTGATCCCTCACGCGCACCTTCCCGGTTCAGCGGCGAGCCCGGGGAGGCTTGGGGGGCCTGCCCGGGCCCGCGCCGGTCTGTGCCTGCTTCTCAGGCGGTTTCCGGTTTCTTGGGCGGTTTCTGTCCGTGCTTCCTGATGGCCTTGTCCGCATCGCTGCCGACCTTCTTCTGCTTGCCTGCGGCCTCGCCTCGGATCGACTCCTGGCACTTCTGGCAGATGGTGCCGTCGATTTCCAGCACCTTTCCGCACACCATGCACCTGTCCTTTTTCTCGGGCATTCGCGCACTCCTCGGGATGGGTGAACAGGGAATCCATCAACCCCTTTGAAAAAAAGTCCCCACACCCTTAAAATTACCGAAGCACTGCAGTGGGTGTCAACGAAGTCATCGATTGGTCTGCCGGTCACGGGGGTGGATGGGGCACTGGTGGCCCCCCTGGACTTCAAATCCAGTGGCAGGTAGTGATCCTGCCTGCGGTGGGTTCGATTCCCACACGCCCTCGCCATTTCAACATCACAGCCCCCCTCATCGATCGAGCCGGGCCCTTCCGTGCAGGGCGGCTCTCCGCTCCCCCTTCGAGGGGGCCGCGTCGATTCTCTCGAGAAAGCCCGAAGCGAGGCGGTTCGCACACGCCGGGCCGTACTCCGACCCTGAAAGAATCTTCTTGCGCGGCGAAAAAGAAGTGTGTTATATCTAGATGTACAGCGTCCAACATGGAGGAATCCGGGCATGGAGCTTCTGGGCAACCCTCGGTTCTCGGCCATGGTCTTCTGCCTGGCCGTTGCGGTTTTCTCGATCACCCTGAACGGGCACCTCCGTCAGAACCTGGGGGACTCTCTTTTTGGATTCCTGGGACTCGCCTGGCTTGCGGTCCTCGTGACCGTCTTCGTCGTTTTCGGGTGGAAGGTCGGATTTCTCTGTCTGGCAGGGTCCTACATCCTGGGGATGCTCGTGAGCCCCCTGTCCGGGTTGATTGCGGGCTTCCTTCGGGGGGATTACACCCGACACTGACGGCTGGCGGGCCTGTAGGATCCGGTCGCGGTGCGGAGGCCCGGCCGTGTCTTCAGGGCTCGTGCGTCGTGCTCCGGTTGTTGAGGAGCATGGTCCCGCCCCACATGAGAACGATCATTCCGGACACGATCCAGCCGATCCCCTCCCCCCGTCGTCTTCTTCGGTCCTCGTTTCGGACCGGCAGGGTGGTTTCCCGGACTTGACGCTCCAGATCTTCCTGCAGCGAGGCGTTCTTTGGGCTGTCCGGCCCCCCCTTTGCCCCGGCAAGTGCACGGTCCACTCCGCCCGGCGCAAGGGTGTCGGTGAGGGGCAGGTTCGTGAGGATCTCGTAGGCTCCGAATCCACTGACGGCAAGCCCCGCCAACAGGAAGAGGATGCCCAAGGTCTTCAGGGTCCGGTTGTCCATGGTCGGGCTTCAGCGATTGCCGGGAGGTTGCGGCGATGGAGCAGCCGGCTTCTCGGTCTGGGAGGCGTAGAGTTCCTGCATCTCTTCCGCGGTCAGAGGGGTGAGGATGATCTCGATCCGCCGGTTCGCCTGGCGTCCCGCAGCGGTTTCGTTGTCCTGAAAGGGGCGGTGCATCGAGTAGCCCGTAGCGCCGAGCAGCCTCGGGTCGATGCCTCCTTTCTCCTCCAGGTATCGGACAACGGAAGTGGCGCGCATGGCGGACAGGCCCCAGTTCGAGCCGTAGATCCTCTCGAGCTTCGGGCTCAGGGGCACGTTGTCCGTGTGTCCTTCGATCATGATCCGGCGGTCGTTGATGTCCTTCAGGGCGAAGCCGACCTTGTCGAGCACCCCCTTGCCCTTCTCCGTGAGCGTGGCGCTTCCGGAGGGAAAGAGGATTTTGTCGACGAGGTTCAATTTCAAACGCGTCTCGGACTGGTCGATCCGGATCTTCCCTTCGTCGATCTCCTGAGAGAGGTTGTCGATCAGGTTCTTGTAGGTGTCGGTCACGCGCGCGATCTGGCTCTCCTGCTTCTCCAGTTCCTGCTGGTACATGGAAACCTTGCGCAGATTCTCTTCCCGCTCCGCCTGAAGGGTCGCGAGTTCTTCCAAGAGAGCGGCGTTCGCCCGCGCTTCCCTTTCGACACGGGCCTGGAGGTCCTCGACGATCTCCTCCAGGCCCCGGCGCTGTTCGAAGCACTGATCTCGCGTCGCCTGGCACTCCTGTCTCGCCCGGAGTTCCGCTTCATAGGTGTTCTTTCCGACCATGCAGGCGGACAGGGTGAGAAGGAAGAGAAGGGGCAGGGAATTCGGGCCCATCGTCCTGAACGCTCGCAGTCGCATTTCTTGCTCCCGGGACGCGTCGTCTATCCGTCGTGTTGTATGGTGATGCTTCCACCGCTGCAGGGCAGCCAGTAACGGTCACCCCTTTCATCGTACTCGAGCTTCGCGCAGATCTGATAGTAGGCCGCACGGAGGAATCGTGCGCGCTCGGCGCCGCCCTTGACCCTGCAGTACATCACGTTCTCATCGCTCATCCGTACAGAGCCGGACGCCAGGAACTCTTTCGTACCGTCGTTCAGGTGCAGGGTGTAGCCCTTGGTCAGCCCGCGGCGGTCTTCATCCGTGGTGACGGATTTCACCGTGTAGGGAGCGTCTTCGACCACGACTTCTGCAGATTCCGGCCCCACGTGGACGAAGTACCTGCCGGACGGGTTTCTTCGGATGCTCCTCGAGAAGAGAAGGCGGGTTCGAAGGTGCGTGATCTCCACGCCTTCATGGAACCACCGTCCCTCCTTGTCGAGAAACAGAGAAGGGCGCTCATCTTCTCGCATGTGGTCGGCCCTTGCCAGGCCGGTCCTCTGGGGCATGACAAATCCTCGCAAGCTCACAAGAACCGCAGCGGTTTCGGTCCATTTTCCGGGTGCACCGTGCCAGGATTCCCAGCCTGGCGATAGAGAAATCATATCGTACGGGGTCATCCGGGTCCAGTTTGCTCAGGTTGCGGGTGATTTCCTCGGCCATGGCCCAGCTGGGCGAAGCGCGGGTCGTCAGCCGGAGGTTTCTGCAGATCCGGGCGGTGTGGGTATCCAGAGGAAGGATCAGGTGGCGGGTGGGAATGGACCGCCACAGGCCGAGATCGAGCCCGTCCGGTCCCCTGACCATCCAGCGAAGGTAGAGGTTCCACCTCTTGCAGGGGGAGCCGGAGGCCGGATCGGGCAACAGATGGTAGATCCCCCGGGGGCTGCGCAACGACTTCCAGCCCGGGCAGGATCGAAGGGTCTTGCGCAGGGCCCCCACCCAGTCGCCCAGAGCACCACGGATCGGAAGCGGCTCCTCCTTGCGGGGTTCGTAGAAACGGAGAAAAGAGGCCTGGATCGAGCCGGACTCCTCAAGCATGTGCCGAACCAGCCAGAGAAGCATGGCAAGGTCCTCTCCACGCTGAAACCGGTACCGGTACGCGCTGTAAAGGCGGACCCAGCGCCCGTAGCTGCCTCGACGGATCGATGCGGCCACGGAACCGGCCAGAGGGGCCAGCAGGTCATGCAGGTTCTTGAGGATCTGGGGTACATGCCCGTAGGCGAAGGCTGCGGCCAGGAAACCGACGACTTCCTGGTCCTCGGGAGCTTCGTACCTGTGTACGTAAAGCAGTGGGTCGCTTTCCAGGTACGCTGGGCCGTATCCCCTGTGGAGCCTTTCGAGGGACTCCTGAAGGAGGAGACGCTTCGGCTGCGGGCTCATCGCGGGTTGTCGGTGTCCAGAAGTACGGTGACCGGACCCTGGTTCACGAGGGATACGTCCATCATGGCCTGAAACTTTCCGGCGGCCACCTGAAGACCCGACTTCCCGACCTGCTCCAGGAAAAGGCTGTAGAGGGACTCGGCCCGGTCCGGGGGGGCTGCGTCCGCGAAGGAGGGGCGGTTCCCTTTCCGGCAATCCCCGTACAAAGTGAACTGGGAGACAACGAGGAGGCCTCCACCCTTGTCCTGCACGGAGAGGTTCATCTTTCCTTCGCCGTCCTCGAAGACGCGGAGATGGAGGATCTTCCTGGCCAGGTGGCAGGCGTCCTCCTCCTGATCGAACCGTCCAACGGCCAGCAGCACGAGAAGCCCGTGCCGGATCGATCCGAGGACCCGACCGCCGACACGGACTTCAGCCGATGACACCCTCTGAACCACCGCTCTCATGCTGCTCAAATTTGTGCCTGGGCCTGGTTGGGCAAGCCCGTGCGCTTCGTCGGCTTGCGGGGCTTCTTGGTGATACCGAGTGAAAGCTGGAGCACTTCGGTCATCGTCGAGACCCAATGGAAGGTCATCTGCTTCTTCACCGAATCCGGGACGTCCTCCAGATCCTTCTTGTTCTTCTCCGGTAGGATCGTCTCCCGGATGCCGGCCCTCAGGGCGGCCAAAACCTTCTCCTTGATGCCCCCCACGGGCATGACCGTGCCCCGGAGGGTGATCTCCCCGGTCATGGCGATCTTCGGGTTGACCTGAATGCCCGTCAGAAGCGAAGTCACTGCGGTCAGGAGGGTCACCCCTGCAGACGGCCCGTCCTTCGGAATGGCGCCGGCCGGAACATGGATGTGGATGTCGCTGTTCTCGAAGACCTCTTCCTCGATGCCCAGTTCCGTTGCATTGGACCGTATGAAGCCGAGCGCGGCCTGGGCGGACTCCTTCATCACGTCGCCGAGTTTGCCGGTGAGGGTGAGATTGTTCTTCCCCTTCATCTTGGCCGCCTCCACGAACATGATATCCCCTCCCACAGGGGTCCAGGCGAGGCCGATGGCGACGCCCGGCTCGTTCGTCCGCTCCGCTATCTCCGAGAAGAACTTGATGGGTCCCAGATACTCGTGCACATTGCCCTTCTTGATGACGGCCGGATCGGTTCGACCCTCCACCACCTCCCTGGCTACGCCCCGGCAGATGGTTGCCACTTGCCGCTCCACGTTTCGAACGCCCGCCTCGCGCGTGTAGGAGGTGATGATCTCCTGAAGGGCGTCCTTCTTGATGTTGATCTGTGCGTGGTCCAGCCCGTGCTCGTCGACCTGCTTCGGGATCAGGAACTTGTTCGCGATGTGGATCTTCTCTTCCTCGGTGTACCCGGGAAGCTCGAGCACCTCCATCCGGTCCTTCAGGGCGGGCGGGATCGGCTCCAGGATGTTGGCGGTTGCAATGAACATCACCTTGGAGAGGTCGAAGGGCACCTCAAGATAATGGTCGGAGAAGGAGAAGTTCTGCTCCGGGTCCAGCACTTCGAGCAGGGCGGACGATGGGTCGCCTCGGAAATCCATGCCCAGCTTGTCGATCTCGTCGAGCATGAAGATCGGGTTGTTCGACTGGCATTTCTTCATGCCCTGGATGATCCGGCCCGGAAGTGCGCCCACGTAGGTCCTCCTGTGACCGCGAATCTCCGCCTCGTCCCGGATGCCCCCGAGGGACATCCGGACGAACTTCCTCCCCATCGCCCTCGCGATGGAACGGCCCAGGGAGGTCTTTCCCACGCCGGGAGGGCCCACGAAGCAGAGAATGGGGCCCTTCATGTCGTCCTTCAGCTTTCGTACGGCCAGGTACTCAAGGATACGCTTCTTCACCTTCTCCAGATCGTAGTGGTCTTCCTCGAGCACCTTGGCGGCTTCGGCGATGTCCAGATTGTCGTCCGTTCCCTCTTCCCAGGGAAGGTCCAGAATCCAGTCCATGTAGGTGCGGGACACGATGTACTCCGCTGCCTGGGGCGGGATCTTCGACAGCCTGTCCAGTTCCTTTTCCGCCACCTTGCGCACCTCTTCGGGCAGCTTCTTCTTTGCGAGGCGCTCCTGTAGTTCTTCGGCCTCGGCCGTCTTGTCGTCCTTCTCGCCGAGTTCCCGCTGGATCGCCTTGAGCTGCTCGCGCAGGTAGTACTCCCGCTGGGTCTTGTCGATTTCGCCCTTGACCTGGGACTGGATCTTGTTGCCGAGTTCGAGGATTTCGATCTTCTGGTGGACCAGCACGGTCACCTTCTTCAGACGCTCCTTGATCGAGACCGCCTCGAGGACCTCCTGCTTCTCGGCGACGCTCACGTTCAGATTGGAGGCGATGAGGTCGGCCAGGTACCCCGGCCGGTCGATGCTGGAAATCATGACGGAGATTTCGTCCGGAATGGTGGGGATGAGTTTGATCGCCTGGATCGCCTGGTTCTTCAGGTTCTCTTCCATGGCGTTGATTTCTTCATCCTGGGACTCTGTTTCCGCCGCTTCCAGGATCCTCGCCCTGAAATAGGGGTTCTTCGAAACGAACTCGACGACCTGAATACGACTCAATCCGCGCAGGATCACGTTCATGTTGCCGTCCGGGAGCTGGACGGTCTTCACGATCTTGGCCCGTGTCCCGAAGCGGTAGATGTCCATCTCCTGGATCGGCTCCGCCTCCTGGTTCTTCAAGGCGCAGATTCCGATGATGCCGTCTCCGCTGGTGGCCTGCTTGACCAGTTCCAGGGAGCCCTCTTTTCCGACCAGAATGGGGATGATGGTCTCCGGGAAGAGAACCGTCCCCTTGATCGGCAATATTGGCAACTCCTCCCAAATCATATCCTCTCTCTCTTTCTTGTTCTTGAAGATCATCCGATGTTACCTTCTCCTTGCGCGGGAATATTCCCAAGTTGGTTGCGGCTGGAAGGGTCCCGGTGTCTCGTCCTGCCGGCTCCGCTTTCACCTAGTTTGATTCGTCGCGGCCTGTGTGGGTTCCAAGTCGAAGTTGGATTGTTTTCTCAGGTATTTATCGTATGTAACCATGAATCATGAAAGGTCAAGGCCGGGATCGCACCGGACCCCGCGGAGCCGGAGCCGCTTCCAATTGTGGCCCATATGAGGTAAACAGGATTGATTGGGCAGGGTGGGTGCCGGTGAAGAGGGTGTGGCAAGAGAATAAGGAAGGAGCGAGGGAACATGAGCGAGGGAAAGACGACCGAGAACCTGAAAGTCGCGTATGCTGCGGAGTCCAAGGCGCTGGTCCGGAACCGGCTCTTTGCTGAAATCGCGGAAGAAGAGGGCTACGAGCAGATCGCGCGGCTCTTTCGAGCGGTTGCAGAGGCGGAAAGCGTGCATGCGAAGAACGCCCTCCGGATGCTCGGGGAGATGAAATCTACGGAAGAGAATCTGCAGACCGCCTTCGAGAACGAGTTGGCCGCCAAGAACGACCACTACCCCGGATTCATCAAACAGGCCGAATCGGAAGAGAAATCGGGCGCTGCCCTCATTTTCAGCCGTGCCCGCGACGTGGAAGAGAGGCATGCCCAGTTGTACAAGGGGGCACTGGACTACCTCGTGAAGGAAGAGGTGGCCGACTACTATGTCTGCAACGTGTGCGGCTACGTGGCGGAAAGGGAAGCCCCCGATGAATGCCCCATCTGCCAGGCCGACAAGGACGCCTTCAAGCTGGTGAAGTAGTCCTTACATTTATCAGGTATCAGGCGCCTTTCCCAGGGATCGATCCTTATTGGAACGAGTCGTGTCCCGAATTGGATCGTTCGTCCTTTCTTCCGGCTCGGTCTATCTTCTATTTATCTAATATTTTTAGAGGCTTATAGAGTTCTCACCTTTGGCACGTCAATTGCTTTCCAGTACGGGAAACAATAACGCGCTCCACGGCGTGTCAGGAGGACAGAATGAACACGGCTCTGAAATACGAAGAACCCCGTCGAAAGAACACCCGGACAAGTTCCCGGTCAACAGGTTCCCGCAGAAGAAAGCGCCCCGCGGTAAACCCCGAGAGACGGCTTCTCGAGTCCCTGAAGGCCGGTGACCACGAGGCGATCCGGGAAGTGATCCGGAAATACCACGACAAGCTCTTTTCCGTGGCGAACCGCATCTGCAACAACCCCGCGGATGCCGAGGAGATCCTCCAGGACGTATACATGATCGCGCTCAGGAAGATCGACCGATTCGAGGAGAGGTCCACGCTTTCGACCTGGCTCTATCGGATCACGGTCAATGCCGCCCTGATGAAGCTGCGGAGCCAGCGAAGCAACAAGACCCATCTTCCGATCGACGGCTACACCTCTCTGCTGGGTGAAGAAGAGAACATTCTGCGTTTCGATGAGGAAATGAGACCGCCCGACGAGAACCTGATGTCAAAGGAGTTGTACGAGAAGATCAGGGTTTCGGTGCAGGACCTTCCCGAAATCTATCGGAGCGTGTTCTTCCTCCGGGATGTTCAGGGCTACTCGATCAAGGAGACGAGCAGGATGCTGGACACGACGCCCGCGGCCATCAAGTCCCGTCTTCACCGAAGCCGTTTCTTCCTCCGGGAAAAACTGGCCCCCTACACCAACAAGCAGTGATCCTGTCCCATTCTCTCTGGCGAAGGACCCGGAAAAGGCGGCCATGCGGGCCGCCTTTTGCTTTGGTGCGCCGAACCTTTCCTCTCGAGTCGTAGTTGACAAAAGAAAATGAATGCTCCTAGCATCTCGAATCAACCCCGCATGCCGGGCGTTCTGCCCGGTGGGGGAAAGCGCGGAGCGTTCCATTGTTGAACATCCGGGGCAGCACGTGAGGCTGCTGCTCCCGGGAGGGAGATTCGGTTTGATCCAGGGAGCGGGAGACAGGAGAAGTGTGGCCCTGAAGCGCACCGTGTGGCTTCTGGTCGTCTTTTTCCTGTTCGCCTCGGGATGCAAGGAGGACTGGTCATCCAGGATGGGCCTGAGGCCCCTGTGGCGCAACATCGCAGAACCCTTCGAGCCCTACCCCCTCGACCGGCTGGAAGAGGAACTGGCGGCCGATCCGCCGCGATTCGCGTTTGCGGTTCTCGGAAACACGGAACTCACCGGCCCGGAGGAGGGAGAAGCCGGGGATGGAGGGATTCCGGGCAGGATCATGGATCGCGTTCGAGCGATGCGGCCTCAGCCTGAATTCATCATTCATTTAGGGGACATAGCCGCCAGCCCGGAGGACAGCCGGGCCTGGCGGGAATGGATCCGAACGGCGCATCCATTTACCCCCGGCCCCCTTCCGGAAGGGGCGTCCCTTGGGGGCGGGAAGAGGTGTTTCGCCCTACCGGGCGAAACCGACGTGGACGACGGGAAGACGAAGGCGGCCTTCCTGGCCCGGTTCCCTCCGCCCGGGGGAGAGCTTCCCTTCTCCTTTGATCTGGAAGACTTCCATTTTGTGGGGCTGGACTCGGAGGAGACGGACGAAAGCTGGTTGATGAGGTACTTCGGATACAACCGTCGTAACAATCGCATTGCAGGGGACCAGCTCGAGTGGCTCGAGCAGGACTTGGCGCGGAACAGCGGCCGCAGGATCGTGGTGTTCATCCACAAACCGATGTTTTCTCCACCTTTTTCGAGCCGGGAAGGCTACGGATTGGATCAGCACTACGGGGACCGAGAGAGACTGCTGGCTCTGCTTGAAGCGCATTCTGTCTGTGCCGTCTTCACGGGCCACGAGCCGGTTTTTCACTGGGTCCGGATTTCGGGGATCCACCACATCATCACCGGAGGGGGCGGTATGGAGCCGAAGGCCCCGAGGTGGATGGGCGGTTTTCACCACTTCCTTTACGTGACGATCGACGAGGCATCCCGCATGGACGTGTACTGCTTGGACCCGGAGGAAGGCACGGTGGAGGAGAGGGTGCAGGTAAGCCAGGAAAAATAAAAGGCAGGCCCGGCACCAGCGTCCGGGTCTGCCTTTCAGGATGGCAGATGATCAGAGGGGATCAGGAAACCTGGAAAGGCTCTTCCTTCATCTCGGAGAGCTTCTCGCGGATGAGCTTGAAGTCGACCCCCAGCCAGGCGCAGATGTTGCGGAAAGAGTAAAGGTACGTGGTGTCGTCATCGATAAACCACTCCTCCGTCTCGGTGAATATCTTCCTGCTGTGAACCGACTTCCCTGCAAGGTTCCTCCGATAGCACTTGATCGCATCCTTGAGGATCGCAAGCATGAGCTTCTTCTCGCCACCGGCCAGCCTCATGCTTCGATTGGCAAGGTAGTACTGGGTCGGATGGATCGCATCGATCTCGTTGAGCTTATTCAGATGTTTCTTGAATTCTTTCAAGGTCTCTTCTTTCGTAGACACGGCTCTTTCCTCGCCCAGCTGCTTGTTTGTGTATGTTTCCACGAATGCACTCGCTCTGTTCGGAACAGATAAAGTTACTGTCAAGAAAATGTTAATTTTTCTATGTTATAAAATTGGCGCGAAAAAGTCAAGAAAAAAAAGTTGATTTTTGATTATACCGACAAGTTGTTTTATTCGAGAGCACGATTCTCCTCTTTTTTCCTCCCTTCGCCGGGTGGATCCGGTTGAGATTTAACCCCGTTTGCACTATAAGAGAGACTGAAATCTGAGCACTTGGGTTCGCTGATTCGAGCAAAGGAAGAGCAGGAAATGCAGAAGCTTTTCAGAGACTTCCTCGTCAAGCTGGGTGAAGATCCGGACCGCGAAGGGTTGCAGAGGACCCCGGAACGGATGGAGCAGGCGTACCTCTTCCTCACCTCCGGTTACCGGGAGAACGTGCGGGAAATCCTGCAAGCGGCTGTATTCCATGAGAAATACGATGAAATGGTGGTGGTGAAGGACGTGGATGTCTACAGCCTTTGCGAACATCACCTGCTGCCTTTCTTCGGCAAGTGCCATGTGGCGTATATCCCGGACGGGAAGATCATAGGCCTGAGCAAGATCCCGCGGATCATCGAGGTCTTCAGCCGACGGTTGCAGGTCCAGGAACGCCTGACCACGGAGATCTCCACCGCCATCGCGGAGACGATCCAACCCAAGGGGGTCGCGGTGGTCATCGAGGCATTTCACCTTTGCATGCGCATGCGGGGGGTGGAAAACCAGAGCGCCTTTGCGATCACCAGTTCGATGAAGGGTCTCTTTCGGCAGCAAGAGAAGACGCGGCTCGAATTCCTCCATCTCATCGGGGGGGAGAGAAACATCGTCAAATAAAATAAGGTCCTTCCGGGTTTAGTGTGGGTACCCCCCATATCTTGTGGTATCTTGTATC
>CAYZMM010000077.1:0-12833 GCA_964479535.1 uncultured Thermodesulfobacteriota bacterium | reverse complement strand
ACGTTTACGTGCGGCTTCGTACGCTCAAACTTCTGCTTTGCCATCTCCGCCTCCTGGCTGGGTCATGCTCCTCAAAGGATCGGTTCCCGTCGTTTCGTGTACGCCGTTGACTACCATCGATAGTGGGCAAACGCCTTGTTCGCCTCCGCCATCTTGTGCGTGTCTTCCTTCTTCTTGATCGCGGTCCCGCGGTTGTTGGCCGCGTCGAGGATTTCTGCGGCGAGCCGTTCGTGCATGGACTTCTCCTGCCGCTTCTTGGAGAAGCCGATGAGCCAGCGGGTGGCCAGGGATTGCCGCCGCTCGTACCGGACTTCCACGGGCACCTGGTAGGTCGCACCGCCCACGCGGCGTGACCGGACTTCCACGACGGGCTTGATGTTCTCGAAGGCGGTCTTGAAGATTTTCAGCGGATCCTGCTTGGTCCGTTCCTGGATGATGTCGAAGGCGTCGTACAGGATCATCTCGCCCGTGCTCTTCTTTCCGTTCCGCATGAGGGCGTTGATGAACTTGGCCACGAGCTTGTCGCCGTACTTCGGGTCGGGCAGAACGTCCCTCTTCTGTACCTCTCTTCTGCGCGGCATCTCGTTCTCCCTGGGCTGCCTGCTACTTGGGTCGCTTGGTTCCGTACTTGGAGCGTCCCTGCTTCCGCTCCGCCACCCCCTGGGTGTCCAGGACGCCGCGGACGACGTGGTACCGGACGCCGGGAAGGTCCTTGACGCGACCGCCCCGTATGAGCACGACCGAGTGCTCCTGTAGGTTGTGCCCGATGCCGGGAATGTAGGAGGTGACCTCCATTCCGTTCGTGAGTCGGACGCGCGCGACCTTGCGGAGCGCGGAGTTCGGCTTCTTCGGCGTCGTCGTGAATACGCGGACGCAAACCCCCCGCTTCTGGGGGCAGTTCTGGAGTGCCGGTGCGGTCTGGCGCTTCGGAACGGGTTTTCTGCCACGTTTGATGAGCTGGTTGATCGTCGGCATGCAGTCGGGTCCTTTGTTCCCTTATGATCGTGAGCCTACCCGCGAACAGATAAATGAGACATAATATAAAACCCGCCCGAAAATGTCAATGAGCCCGAAAGGATATTAGGCAAATAAAACCACATTTCTTCTCAGCTCGACTCGGTGGGTACGAGTTCCTGGCTCTTCACGCGGATTCCCTGGCTTCGATACCCTCGAAATCCCGTCCCGGCGGGCACCAGCCTGCCCATGATGACGTTCTCTTTCAGGCCCCGGAGGTAGTCGACCCTTCCGGAGACGGATGCGTCGGTGAGGACGCGGGTGGTTTCCTGGAAGGAGGCCGCGGAGATGAAGCTTTCGGTCGTCAGCGACGCCTTGGTGATCCCGAGGAGGAGCGGGTCCGCAATGGCCGGCTTGCCTCCCTCGCTCAGGACCTTTTCGTTCGCCTCCTCGAAGATCTGCTTCTCCACTTCCTCCCCGATGAGGAAATCCGTGTCGCCCACTTCCTTGATCTTCACCCGCCGCAGCATCTGGCGGACGATGACCTCGATGTGTTTGTCGTTGATACGGACGCCCTGCAGACGGTACACCTCCTGGATTTCGTCCACCAGGAACTTCGCAAGCTCCTTCTCCCCCCGCACCCGGAGGATGTCGTGGGGGTTGGCGGAGCCGTCCATGAGGGCCTGCCCCGCCTTGACGAAGTCCCCCTCGTTGTACAGGACGTGCTTGCCTTTCGGCACCAGGTATTCCCGCTCCTGGCCCTTTTCCGGCTGGATCAGCACCTTCCGTTTGCCCTTCGAGTCCTTGCCGAAATGGACGGTGCCGTCGATTTCGGTGATGAGGGCCACCTCCTTCGGCTTCCTCGCCTCGAAGAGCTCGGCCACCCGGGGCAAACCACCGGTGATGTCCTTGGTCTTGGTCGTCTCCCGCGGGATCTTGGCAAGGATGTCGCCCGCCCCCACGGGATCGCCGTCGTTCACGAGCAGGTTGGCCCCGACGGGCAGGATGTAGATGGCGGAGTTCTTCGAGCCGGGGATCTTCAGGGTCTTGCCCGCCTCGTCCTTCACCGAAATGCGTGGACGGGTTTCCGTGTCCTTGCTCTCGACGATCACCTTGCGGCTCAACCCCGTGACCTCGTCCACCTTCTCCAGCATGGAGCTGCCCTCGGTCACGTCGCCGAACTTGGCGAAGCCGGTCACATCGGTGAGGATCGGAACCGAGAAGGGGTCCCACTCGGCGAGGATGTCGCCCGCCTTGATCTTGGAGCCTTCGGCAACCCGGACGATGGCGCCGTAGTTCAGGGGATACTTCTCGCGGTCGAAGCCCTTTCGGTCCTGCACGGCGATTTCCGCGTTTCGCGCGATGACCACGAGGCGGGTGAGATCGCCCGCCTTCTCGATGAATTTCATGTTGTAGAACTTGACCTTTCCGTCGTTTCTCGCTTCCAGGGTGGTCTGCTCCGCGCTTCGGCTCGCCGTTCCACCGATGTGGAAGGTCCGCATGGTGAGCTGGGTGCCCGGCTCGCCGATGGACTGGGCGGCCATGACGCCGACCGCTTCCCCGAGGTTCACGGGGCGACCGCGGGACAGGTCACGGCCGTAGCACCTCGCGCAGATGCCCCGTTTCGCCTGGCAGGTGAGCACGGAGCGGATCTTCACGCGTTCGATGCCCGACCGCTCGATATCCTGGGCGAGGGTCTCGTCGATCTCCTGGCCCGCCTTCACGATCGGGGTGTTGTCGCTCGGGTTCTTGATGTCTTCCAGGCCCACGCGGCCGAGGATACGGTCCGCGAGGTGCTCGATCACCTCGCCGCTTTCCACGAGGCTCGTCACGTAGATGCCGTCCAGGGTGTGGCAGTCGTCCTCGGCAATGATGGTATCCTGCGCTACATCCACGAGGCGCCGGGTCAGGTAACCGGAGTTGGCGGTCTTGAGGGCCGTGTCGGCGAGACCCTTGCGCGCGCCGTGGGTCGAGATGAAATACTGGAGAACGGACAGGCCCTCACGGAAATTGCTCGTGATCGGGGTTTCCATGATCTCCCCGGAGGGCTTCGCCATGAGGCCCCGCATTCCGGCGAGCTGGCGGATCTGCTGCGTGCTTCCGCGGGCTCCGGAGTCGGCCATCATGAAGATGGAGTTGAAGCTGGGCATCTCCCGCTCTTTTCCGTCCTTGTCCGTGACCACCTCGGTGCCCAGGGAGGAGATCATTTCCCTCCCGATGTTCTCGGTGGCCTGCGCCCAAATGTCGATCACCTTGTTGTACCGCTCACCGTCCGTGATGAACCCGTTCGTGTACTGCTGCTCGATTTCGCGGACTTCCTGATAGGCCCGCTCGAGGAGATTCTCCTTGCTCGCCGGAATCAGCATGTCGTCGATGCTGATGGAGATGCCCGCCCGGGTGGCGTACTCGAAGCCCATGTTCTTGAGCCGGTCCGCGAGGATGACGGTCTGCTTGTTTCCGCAGATCCGGTAGCAGGCGTCGATCAGATCCGCCACTTCCTTCTTGCCCATGATCTTGTTGTACAGGCTGAAGGGCAGCTCCGGGGGAATGATTTCCCGCAGGAGGATGCGTCCCACCGTGGTCTGTACCAGCTCGTTGTCGATACGGACGCGAATGGATGCCTGCAGGTCGACCTGCTCGGCATCGTAGGCGATGCGGACTTCGTCCGGACTCGAGAAGACCTTGTTCTCGCCGTCCACGCCCGCCTTCTCCCGGGTGATGTAGTACAGCCCGAGGACGATGTCCTGGGTCGGCACGATCACCGGCTTTCCGAAGGCGGGGGAGAGGATGTTGTTCGTGGACATCATGAGAACGCGCGCTTCGATCTGGGCCTCCAGGGAAAGGGGAATGTGGACGGCCATCTGGTCCCCGTCGAAGTCGGCGTTGAAGGCGGTGCAGACGAGAGGGTGGAGCTGGATCGCCTTGCCCTCGATCAGCACCGGCTCGAAAGCCTGTATGCCGAGGCGGTGAAGGGTCGGGGCGCGGTTCAGGAGCACCGGGTGCTGCTGAATGACCTCGGCCAGGATGTCCCAGATCTCGGGCCTCTCCTTCTCCACCATCTTCTTTGCGCTCTTGATGGTGGGCGCGAAATCCATCCTTTCGAGGCGGTTGTAGATGAAGGGCTTGAAGAGCTCGAGGGCCATCTTCTTCGGCAGTCCGCACTGGTGAAGCTTCAGCTCCGGGCCGACCACGATCACGCTTCTTCCCGAGTAGTCGACGCGCTTGCCGAGCAGGTTCTGGCGGAAGCGCCCGCCCTTGCCCTTGAGCATGTCGCTCAGGGACTTCAGGGGTCGGCGGTTCGATCCCGTGATGATGCGGCCGCGGCGTCCGTTGTCGAAGAGGGCGTCCACCGCTTCCTGAAGCATCCGCTTTTCGTTTCGGATGATGATCTCCGGGGCGTTGAGCTCGAGGAGCCGCTTCAGGCGGTTGTTCCGGTTGATGACCCTTCGGTACAGGTCGTTCAGGTCGGAGGTGGCGAAGCGGCCGCCGTCCAGGGGCACCAGGGGCCTCAGGTCGGGCGGGAGGACCGGGATCACGCTCAGGATGAGCCACTCCGGCTTGTTGTCCGAGTTCAGAAAGGCCTCGACCACCTTGAGACGCTTCGGGATCTTTTTCCGCTTCGCCTCGGAGGTGGAGTTCTTCATCTCGGCCCGAAGCTCCTTGGAGAGCTTCTGGATGTTGATTTCCCGAAGCAGCTCGTGGACCGCCTCGGCCCCCATGCCGACGCGCAGTTCGCTGCCGTGCTTCTCCAGGATCTTCCGGTACTTCTCCTCGGTGAGGACCTCCCCCTTCTTCAGGTCGCTGTCCCCGGGGTCGAGGACGATGTAGGTCTCGAAGTAGAGGACCTTCTCCAGGTCCTTCAGGGTCATGCCGAGGAGGGCGCCGATGCGGCTCGGGAGGCTCTTCAGGAACCAGATGTGGGCCACGGGGGCCGCCAGGTTGATGTGCCCCATCCGCTCGCGGCGAACCTTCGACTGGATGACCTCCACGCCGCACTTCTCGCACACCACGCCGCGGTGGCGCATCCTCTTGTACTTGCCGCAGTTGCACTCGTAGTCTTTGGTCGGTCCGAAGATCTTGGCGCAGAACAGGCCGTCCCGTTCCGGCTTGAAGGTCCGGTAGTTGATCGTCTCGGGCTTCTTCACTTCGCCATGGGACCAGGCACGAATCTTCTCAGGTGATGCCACCGAGATGCGGATTGCATTGAACCGGAGCGGGTCTTTCGGCTTCTCGAAGAAATTGAATATGTCTCTCATGGTTCCTCCTCATCCAGGAATTCCACGTCCAGCGCCAGGGCCTGCAGCTCCTTCACGAGCACGTTGAAGGACTCGGGCAGGCCGGGTTCCAGCACGTTTTCCCCTTTGACGATCGCCTCGTAGGTTCTCGTTCGTCCGGCCACATCGTCCGACTTGACGGTGAGAAACTCCTGGAGGCTGTAAGCGGCGCCGTACGCCTCCATGGCCCAGACCTCCATCTCCCCGAGGCGCTGGCCTCCGAACTGCGCCTTTCCTCCGAGGGGCTGCTGGGTCACCAGGGAATAGGGTCCGATGGAACGGGCGTGGATCTTGTCGTCCACGAGGTGGTGGAGCTTCATCAGGTACATGATGCCCACGGTGACCTGCTGGTCGAACCGTTCGCCGGTGCGGCCGTCATGGAGCGTCTCCTGTCCGTTCAGGGACATGCCGGCTGTTTCCATGAGCTGCTTGATTTCCCCTTCGGTGGCGCCGTCGAAAACCGGGGATCCCATGGGAATGCCGGAGGTGGAGGAGCCGGCCAGTTGCGTCAGCTCCTTGTCCGAGAGTTCGCCGACCCATTTCTTCATTTCGGGTCCGAATCCGTCGACCAGGAGCTTCCGGAGATTGGAGACCTCGTACGCCTTCTCCATGAGCTCGCCGATCGTCTCGCCCATGCCCTTGGACGCCCACCCCAGATGGGCCTCGAGGATCTGGCCCACATTCATTCGTGAGGGTACGCCGAGGGGGTTGAGCACCACGTCGACGGGGGTGCCGTCTTCGAGATAGGGCATGTCCTCTTCCGGCAGGATGCGGGACAGGACGCCCTTGTTTCCGTGACGTCCGGCCATCTTGTCGCCCACGGAGAGTTTCCGCTTGATGGCGATGTCCGCCTTGACCATCTTGATCACGCCCGGCGGGAGCTCGTCCCCCTTCTTCAGGCGATTGATCTTCTCGTTGAAGAGGAACTGGATCAGGTCGATCTGTTCCTCCAGGTTGTCCATGATGGTCTGGATGTCCTTCTCCGCCTTGTCGCCGTCCTTGATGGAGATGTCCTTCCAGAAGCTCGGCGGGACCGCCTCCAGGTCTTCCTCCGCGATGACCTTGTTCTTCTGGAGGAGGACCTTGTTCTTGTACTTGTCGTTCAGCACGCCGGAGGTCTTCTTGCCCACCAGAATCTTCTTGACCTTCTCGTAGGCGCTCTCACGGAGAATCTTGATCTCGTCTTCCATGTCCTTGGTGAGCCGGGAGACCTCCTTGTCTTCGATCATCTTGGTGCGGCCGTCCTTTTCGACGCCCTTCCGAACGAAGACCCGGGCGTTGATGACCGTGCCCTCGACGCCCGGCGGCACCCGGAAGGAGGTGTCCCGCACGTCGCCCGCCTTCTCACCGAAGATGGCCCGGAGGAGCTTCTCCTCGGGGCTCAGCTGTGTTTCGCCCTTCGGCGTGATCTTTCCGATCAGGATGTCGCCGGGGCCCACCTCGGCGCCGATCCGTACGATGCCGCTCTCGTCGAGGTCCTTCAGGGCCTCCTCGCCCACGTTCGGGATGTCCCGGGTGATCTCTTCCTTGCCGAGCTTCGTGTCCCGGGCGATGGCTTCGAACTCCTCGATGTGGATCGAGGTGAAGCCGTCCTCCTTGACGAGGCGTTCGCTGATCAGGATGGAGTCCTCGAAGTTGTAGCCTCCCCAAGGCATGAAGGCGACGATTACGTTCCGGCCGAGGGAAAGCTCTCCCATCTGGGTGGCCGGGCCGTCCGCCAGCACGTCCCCCACGCTCACCCTGTCGCCCACGCGGACGATCGGTTTCTGGTGGATGCAGGTGTTCTGGTTCGAACGAACGAACTTGATCAGGTTGTAGATGTCGACGCCCGGGTCCCCCTTCACCCGGGGGGCGGGCGTCACGCGCACGACGATGCGTGTGGCGTCGATGCTTTCCACGACGCCGTCCCGCTTCGCGATGACGGTCACGCCGCTGTCCTTTGCCACGACCAACTCCATGCCCGTACCGACCAGGGGCGCCTCGGTTCTGAGGAGAGGCACGGCCTGGCGCTGCATGTTGGATCCCATGAGGGCGCGGTTCGCGTCGTCGTGCTCCAGGAAGGGGATGAGGGATGCGGCAACGCTGACGAGCTGGGTGGGCGAGACGTCCATGTACTCGATTTCGGAGGGATCCACCATGGTGAACTCACCACCGACCCGGGCGGAGACCAGGTCGCGGGTGAAGCGGCCCTGGTCGTCGAGCGGGGCGTTCGCCTGGGCGATCTTGTGCTCCTCCTCCTCGAGGGCGGACAGGTACTTCGTCTCCTTGGAGACCTTGCCGCTCTTGACCGTACGATAGGGCGTCTCGATGAAGCCGAACTCGTTGATGCGGGCGAAGGTGCTCAGAGAAGAGATGAGTCCGATGTTCGGGCCTTCCGGGGTCTCCACCGGGCAGATACGGCCGTAGTGCGTCGGGTGCACGTCGCGGACCTCGAAGCCGGCCCGCTCCCGCGTGAGGCCGCCCGGGCCGAGGGCGCTCAGCCTTCTCTTGTGCGTGATTTCGCTCAGCGGGTTCGTCTGGTCCATGAATTGAGAGAGCTGGCTGGATCCGAAAAACTCCTTGACCACGGCGAAGACGGGCTTCGCATTGATCAGATCGTGGGGCATCAGGGTGTCCACTTCCTGGAGGCTCAAACGCTCCCGGATCGCCTTTTCCATGCGGACCATGCCGATGCGGTACTGGTTCTCGAGCAGCTCGCCGACGGATCGAACGCGACGGTTTCCGAGATGGTCGATGTCGTCGATGTGACCGTGGCCGTTGCGCAGCTTCAGGAGATAGTGCACGACCTCCAGGATGTCCTCCCTCCGCAGGGTCTGGACGTCCAGGTCGGTTTCCAGGCTGAGCTTGTAGTTGAGCTTGAGCCGTCCGACCTTGGAGAGGTCGTACCGGTCCGGGTTGAAGAAGAGGTTGTTGAAGAAGACGGTCGCCGTGTCGAGGTTGGGGGGATCACCCGGCCGGAGGCGGCGGTAGATCTCCAGGATCGCCTCTTCCTGGGTGGTCACCTTGTCCATCAGCAGCGTCTGCTGGAGGGAGGGCCCGATCAGGTGGTCGTCGAGGTGAAGGAGCGAAAAGGAGTTGATGCTCCGTGCCAGGATTTCCTCGAACTTCTCCTCCGTGACCTGCTCGTTGAACTCCACGAGGACCTCGCCCGTCTTCATGTCGATGATGTCCGCGGCGGCGTAACCGCCGACCACGTCTTCCGTCCGAACGGGGATCCTCTTCACTTTGGCGTTCTTCAGCTTCTTGATGGCGGGGCGCATGAATTTCTTGCCCCGGCGAAGCAGAAGGTCTCCGGTCTCCGGGTCCCGAATGTCCTTCGTGACGTGCCTCTCCGTGAGCACGTCCGGGTCGAATTTCATGGAGAGCTTCTTGCCCCCCTCCTCGACGAAGATCTCTTCCGTCTTGTAGAAGTGGTTCAGCAGCTCGTCGCTGGTGTACCCGAGGGCCTTCAGGAGAATCGTTGCCGGCAGTTTCCTCCGGCGGTCGATACGTACGTAAAGGATGTCCTTCGTGTCGAACTCGAAGTCGAGCCAGGACCCCCGGTAGGGGATGATCCGGGCGGAGTAAAGGATCTTGCCCGTGTGCGTCTTGCCCTTGTCGTGGTCGAAAAACACGCCGGGAGAACGGTGCATCTGGCTGACGATGACCCGCTCCGTACCATTGATGATGAAGGTCCCGTTCTCGGTCATGAGAGGGATCTCGCCGAAGTAGACCTCCTGCTCCTTCACGTCCCGGATGCTCTGGACGCCCGTGTCCGGGTCCTTGTCCCATTTCACGAGCTGAACGATGATCTTGATGGGGATCGCAAAGGTCATGCCGCGCTGCATGCACTCGTCCACGTCGTATTTCGGCTTTCCGAGGGCATAGTTCACGTACTCGAGGGAACAGGTCTCGTTGAAGTCCTTGATGGGAAAGACGCTCTGGAACACCTCCTCCATGCCGATGGGTCTGCGCTTCTCCGGGGGTGACTGGGCCTGGAGAAAATTCTCGTACGAGCTCTTCTGAATGTCGATCAGGTTGGGGAAATCGAGGATTTTTTCAATCTTGTTGAACGATCTTCGATATCGTTTTCGATGAAGATTGAGCGAATCCATGCATGTCTCCTTGTGAGACGTAAACAGGAACAGGACGACTGTGCCTTCCCGGCGCCGCGGAACACGCACGCACAGGGAAAACAGACGGCACCGGCGGTTCGTCTCTCAAAGTTGGAGTGAGAACAGGGCGAATACGAATCGGAAGACGGGCATCCGAAAGCATGCTGTTACTTGAGCTCCACTTCCGCTCCGACTTCTTCCAGCTTGCCCTTGATGTCTTCCGCCTCTTCCTTCGGGATGCCTTCTTTGACCGGTTTCGGTACGCCCTCGACAAGGTCCTTCGCCTCCTTCAGGCCCAGCCCTGTCACGGCACGGACGACCTTGATCACCTGGATCTTCTGCGAGCCGAAACTCGTGAGAACGACGTCGAATTCCGTCTTCTCTTCCGCCTCCGCTGCGGCGGGCTCTGCGCCGCCGCCTGCGGGGACGGCACCCACCGCGGCCACGGGGGCGGCGGCGGTTACGCCGAACTTCTCCTCGAGATCGGAGATGAACTCGGACAGCTCGAGGACGGTCATGTTCTCGATGAATGTCATTACATCCGCTTTGGTTACCTCTGGCATTGGGTCGTACCTCCTTGGCGTCTTCGTAAGTATGCATCCACTACGTATTTGCTGACTTCTCCTTTTCCTGCTGAATGGCGGCGAGGGTGCGGACGAACTTGGACAACAGGCCGGACAGCACGTTGACCAGGCCGCCGCTCGGCGCCTTCAGGGTCCCCAGGAGCATGGAGAGAAGAACCTCGCGGGGCGGAAGCTTCGAGAGGGTCTCGATGCTCTCTTTGGACAGGGGCCTGCCGGACAGCAAGCCGACCTTGAATTCGAGCTTCGGGTGTTCCTTGGCGAACCTTGCGAGAACCTTCGCCGAGGGAGCAGGGTCCTGAGTCGTCAGGGCGACGGCCGTGGGTCCCTCGAAATGCTCCTCGAGCTGCTCCAGGTCGGTGCCCTTCAGTGCACGCCTCGCCAGGGTGTTCTTGACGACCTTGAACTCGGTTCCTGCAGCCCGGAGCTCGTGTCGAAGCGATGAGATCTCCGGGACGTTCAGACCTTTGAAATCCACCAGGCTGACGAAGGTCGCCTCCGAGAACCCGGTGTGCAGGGACGCAACGGTTTGTTCTTTCTCTGTGCGGTTCACTTGCCTTCTCCCCTTCTTCCGTCGCCTCGTTTCCGGTCCGGGCTAGCGGAGCATCGTCCGGACACTGGCGGGCTCGATCTTCACGCCGGGGCTCATGGTGGTCGAAACGGCCACGTTCTTGAGATAGGTGCCCTTGCTGGCCGCCGGCTTCGCCCGCATGAGCGCATCCAGCAGAACCAGGAAATTGTCTTTCAGCTTCTCGGCCCCGAAAGAGATCTTGCCGATGGCGACGTGCACATTTCCGACCTTGTCCACGCGGAACTCGGTCTTTCCGGCCTTGAGCTCCTGGATCGCCTTCTTCAACTCGAAGGTGACGGTTCCCACCTTCGGGTTGGGCATCAGACCGCGGGGCCCGAGGATCTTGCCGATCTTTCCGACGTGGGACATCATGTCGGGGGTTGCGACGGCCTTGTCGAACTCGAGCCAGCCTTCGTTCTTGATCTTGTTGACGAGTTCCTCGCCACCGACCACATCGGCGCCCGCCTCCTCCGCCTCCTTCTCCTTCTCTCCCTTGGCGAAAGCGGCGATACGGACCGATTTGCCGGTTCCGTGAGGAAGGGTGACGGTGCCGCGCACCATCTGGTCGGCCCGCTTCGGATCCACGCCGAGGCGCACGGCCACGTCGACGGATTCGTCGAACTTGGCGAATTTCAGCTGCTCGATGAGGCTCAGGGCTTCTTCGACCCCGTGCGCTTTCGTCGAGTCGTATGCTTCTTTTGCCTTCCGGTATTGCTTTCTACGTTTAGCCATCGTCCTGCCCGTCTCTTGTAGAAGGAGTTGAACTCAGGATTCAACGATTCGTATGCCCATGCTTCTCGCCGTGCCTTCGATGATGCGGAAGGCATTGTCCAAATCGACTGCATTCAGGTCTTCGAGCTTCTGCTTGGCAATGTCGAAGACCTGGTCTTTCGTGACCTTGCCGACTTCTTCCTTGCTCGGGTTGTTCGCGCCCTTGGCGATGCCGGCCGCCTTCTTCAGGAGGACGGACGCGGGAGGGGTCTTCGTTATGAACGTGAAGGAACGGTCCGCATAAACGGTGAGTACAACCGGAATCAGCATTCCTTCCTGGTTCTGGGTCTTCGCGTTGAAGGCCTTGCAGAACTCCATGATGTTCACGCCGTGCTGACCAAGAGCCGGGCCTACCGGAGGGGCAGGGTTCGCTTGACCGGCAGGCACCAACAACTTGACCGATGCGATCACCTTTTTTGCCATGATGCTCTCTACCTCAACTCTTCTCCACCTGGGTGAAATCCAGTTCCACGGGCGTGGATCGCCCGAAAATGCTCACCGACACCCGCAATTTCCCTTTTTCCGGCTTGACCTCTTCCACGATGCCGTTGAAGCTCGAAAAGGGGCCGTCGATGATCCGCACGCTCTCGCCCTTTTCGAAGACCGCCTTCGGCTTCGGTTTCAGGGACCCCTCGGCGATCTGCTGCGTGATCCGCTTGACCTCCCCCTCCGGGATGGGGGGAGGTGTATTGCCGCCTCCGACGAACCCGGTGACCTTCGGCGTGTTCTTGACGATGTACCAGGTATCTTCGTTCAGCTCCATGTTGACGAGGATGTATCCCGGGAAGAACTTCCGTTTCGACTCCTTCTTCTTTCCCTTCACAAGCTCCACGATGTTCTCGGTGGGCACGAGGATCTCGCCGAAAAGATCCTCCTTGCCGAGCTGCCTCACCCGGTCCTCCAGGTTCTGCTTCGCCTTCATCTCGTAGCCTGTGTAGGTGTGTACCACGTACCATTCTTTTGCCATGGATTCTTCCGAGGGTAAGTGTTCGTTGATGAGCCCGGGCACGATCAACTTAACATGAGCTTCAGCAGCTTCGAGAAGAGGAGATCCGCAGCGCCGAGGTAGAAGGAGACCAGCAGGACCACGACGAGTACGACGCCCGTTGAAGCCACGATCTCTTTACGGGTGGGCCAGCTTACCTTCTTCATCTCGACACGAAATTCCCTCAAGAACTGCTTGATCTGTTCCAACATCTTCGATCCGTTTCTCCGTCCTCGAGTCGTTGAGGCTCTGCGTTGACGGTTCCCCTGCTCGTTGGCAGGCCAGGAGGGATTCGAACCCCCATCACCCGGATTTGGAGTCCGGTGCTCTACCGTTAGAGCTACTGGCCTTCATCCGCACTCATTTTGTTTCCTTGTGAAGCGTGTGGGTTCGGCAGAACCGGCAGTACTTTTTCAAGGAAAGCTTGTCAGGGGTCTTCTTCTTGTTCCGGGTGGTGGAGTAGTTTCTCCGCTTGCATTCCCCGCAGGCGAGCGTCACGATGTCAGACGGCATTGGCTTCCGTTCCTCCCCTTCACGCTTACTCGAGCACTTTGGTGACGACGCCGGCGCCCACGGTCCGGCCGCCCTCGCGGATGGCGAAGC
>CAYZMM010000076.1:0-12849 GCA_964479535.1 uncultured Thermodesulfobacteriota bacterium | reverse complement strand
GGCGCATGGTTGGAGCGCCAAAGTGTAAAATGAAAGCCTGACCCCTCCTGGTACGCGGCACCGTTTACATCAGCCACCACGGCGCTGCTGAAGGGACCCTTCTCCTGACCTCAGGGGTGCCGCCGACCCCTTCCGGTTGTAGGTTGTAGCCCGGCCTCAACCGTGGACAGTGCACCGAGGGGCGCACCCGGAATCGCGAAGCTTCTTCTGTTCCTGGTAGCGCCCGTCGCAATGATCCTGCTATGGGGGACGATCAGAAGGATACTATGTCTGTATCGCTGGCCGTCGCCCTCGGGCTCATCCTTCTCTGGAGGGCCCGCGAGAGGGCTTCTCGCTTTGCTGAGGGGTTCCCGCCTCCGCGGGAATGACGGCATGAGGGGCAGGGGGTCGGGCTAGAATCGGAAGGTGAGTTCCGCGCCGAAGTTGAACACACTGCCGCTCGAGGTGAGGTCCTGCTTCAGGGTGAAGGGGTTGTCCGGGATGGCCCGGTTCCAGCCCTCGCTCGTGAAGATGTGGTACTGAAAGAAGCCGTCTACGGTCAACGGCTTGGCAAGGATTCCCCAAGGCGCATCAAAGGTGTAGCCCACACCGATGGAAGGCACGAACCGGTCATTGCCGATCGGGTAGAACCCCGTCGCCTGGTTCGTGACGGGCGTGGGCTCGTAGTAGAATCCCCCCCTCACGTCCAGCTTCCGCGTAGCCCGGTAAACCACTCCCAACCGGGGAACAATGGTGTTGTTGAAGACCGGCTCGAGCGGTTCCCCCAGGGGGCCGCTGTAGCTGCTCCAGCGGTACCAGCTCACCTCGCCGGAGATCCGCCATCGCTCGGTAATCCAGTAGGCCGCCCCGCAGGAGGCGTTCTCCGGAACGAATCCGCTCACGTAGCTTCGCTCCAGGGTCGTCTCCCGATAGATGGCAAAGCCTGTGTCCGTATCCCCGACCGCTATGGGGATCCGCGTCTGGACGATGGCGCTCCAGTCTGACTCGATCTCGCTCTCCTGCCGATAGACCACGCCGATCCGAAGCCTCTCGATCGGCCGGACGAGAAGCCCGACCAGCAGGGAAGGGGCCCCCAGCCGGGCCGTCAGCTCGACCGGGCTGTCGGCGGTCTCGGTCAGCTGAATGTTGGCCGGGGTGACGAACTGCGAGACCAGGCCGACACCGAGGTACACGGCCGAGGTGATCCGGGTGGAGACGCCGAAATGAAAGGCGAGGGTGGCGTTTCGCTCCTGGAAGACCACGTCGAAGGGAAAGGTTTCATCGATCACCCGCGTCGTGACCAGCGCCTGCCGGGGCAGGAACACGCCGAATCCGATCGCCCAGGGCATGGGGAGCCGCTTCGGCGTCATGCGCTGAATCGGAAGGACGAGGCCGAAGGCGGGGCCGGTGATGGTATCGAGGCTCGGGGGCTGCCGTGGAAACTGCGGGAGGTCCTGGTCCGGGCCGTCGACATACTCCACGTTGATGGACGGGTTGGCGCTGAAGACCCCGATCGAGAATTCGATGTCCTCGGAAAGGGCCAGGGCTGCAGGATTGTAGAAGACCGAGGACCATCCCTTGGAGATGGCCGCCATTGCATTTCCCAGGGCCATGCCCCGGGCGCTTGCGCCATAGGTGTTGAAGAAGTTGGCCTCGGACGGGGAAACCGGGGCCGCGAACGAGAAGAGGAGGACCAGAAGCGTGCAGGGCGCCCAACGTCTCACGGTACCGGCGCTAATCAAGGGACGGGTCATTCACCATACATCCGGTCGATCTGCTGTTTGTACTTGGTTCCCACAACCTTTCGCTTGACCTTGAGCGTCGGGGTAAGCTCTCCACTTTCCTGGCTGAACTCCATGGGCAGGACCGTGAAGCGTTTGATGCTTTCATACCTGGCCAACTGGGCGTTCGCCTCGTCGATAGCATCCTGGAAGAGGCCCTGGATCCTCGGATGCTCAACGAGTTGCTGCCTGGGTTCGGTGGCGATCCCGTTTTCCCGGGCATACCCCTCCAGATCGGCGAAGCTCGGGCCGATCAGTGCGGTCAGGTACTTTCGCTTGTCTCCGATGATGCAGACCTGTTCGATGAACCGATTCAACTTGAGCAGATTCTCGATGTTCTGGGGCGCGATGTTCTTCCCGCCGGCCGTGACGATGATATCCTTCTTCCGGTCGGTGATGTAAAGAAAGTTATCCTGGTCGAGGTAGCCGATGTCCCCGGTGGCGAACCAGCCGTCCTCGGTCAGCACCTCCCGGGTCTCTTCGGGGCGATTGTAGTACCCCTTCATGACGCTGGGTCCCTTCACCAGGATTTCACCGTCCGGGGCGATCTTCACCTCCAGATTGGGCAGGGGCTGTCCGACCGAACCGAGCTTGTAGGCGTCGGGCCGGTTCGCGCTGATCACCGGGGTGGTCTCGGTGAGCCCGTAGCCCTCCAGTATGAGGATACCGGCCGCGTGAAAGAACTCCGCGATCTCACGGGCCAGAGGGGCGCCGCCGGAGATGAAGAAGCGCAGACGCGTCCCCATCCGGGCCCGAAGCTTCTCGAAGACCAGCTTGTCCGCCACCTTTTGCTTCAGCTTCAGGGCTTGCGGGATCTCCTTCTTCTCGGTGATCCGCTTGCTCACCTCGGTGCCTACTCCCATTCCCCAGCCAAAGAGCTTCTTCTTCAAGGCCGGGCCGCTCTCGATGGTCGCAAGGACGCGTGCGTGGATCTTCTCGTACAGGCGAGGCACGCTGCACATGACCGTGGGATTGATCTCCTGGATGTTGTCCGGCACCTTGTCGATGCTCTCCGCGTAGGCGACCGTTCCCCCGCCGGCGAGAATGGCGTAGTAGCCGGCCAGACGCTCAAAGGAATGGCTCAGCGGCAGAAAGCTCAGCGCCACATCGGACTCGCTGATGGGCAGGATCTCGAGCGCCCCCCGGACATTCGATAGGAAGTTGTCGTGGGTAAGCATGACCCCTTTCGGGGCCCCCGTGGTCCCGGAGGTGTAGATCAGGGTTGCCAGGTCCTGCGTCCCCACGCCTTCGACCCGCTTCTCGAAGGCGGCCGGATCCCCCTCGGTCCCGCCGAGTTCCAGAACCTCGGCAAACGTGAGAATCCAATCCTCCGGATGCTCCGATTCCCGGTCGATCAGGATCGCCTTCTCGAGGTCCGGGACGTTCCCCTTGATCTCCTTGACCTTGGTGAGCTGCTCTTCGGTCGATACAACGATGAACCGAGACCCGGAATCCCTGAGGATATGCTCCACCTGTTCCGGGGTGTTGGTTGCGTAAACGGGTGTATCCGCTGCATTCGCAGAGAGCACAGCCAAGTCCACGTAGGTCCATTCGGGCCGGTTCTCGCTCAACACGGCCACCCGATCCCTTTCGTTCAGACCGAGCGATATCAGGCCCATGGCGAACCGCTTGACGTTCCGGCCCCATTCCTCCCAGCTGATGTCCTGCCACTGACCCGCTCGCTTGACGCGAAGCGCCGCCCGAGTCCCGTACTTCCGAACCCGGCTCCAGAACAGCTTTCCGATGGTGTCCTCGGAGATCATGTTCTCGTTCCTCAGCCAATTTCTCGAGTAAGCGTTCGTGCGTCGGCAACCGAATTCGCCAGCTCGACGGCCGTCGGATCGTCCCGCAGAGCACCCGAAAATCTATAGGAAATCCCGGGTTTCGTCAACAAGCTCGGCACCGGCAGCTTCGGCAGGCCCGTCGGGAAAAAAAACCGCTGCCATCCCCGGGGGGAAGCAGCGGTCTGTGCAAAAGGCGTCGAGGGAATGAAGAAAGGAGGAATCCCTTTGAACCTTTAGGTGCCTTGTCTCGGAATCCGCAAACTCGAAAGGCCTCTACACAACATCCACGTGGAGAACTTCAGCATCAGCCCGCTCAGAGGCCTTCGGAAATATCCCTCCTTTCAGTGTGAACATCCATTGCCCCCGGTTCACATTCACATGTCGCTTCCGCGTCCGCCCAGCTACAAGGGCCCACGTCCGCTAGAGATCTGCAGCGATCAGCTCCGAAATGTCCGCAACCTGAATATTCTCCTCTTCTCCCTTTGCCTTCATTCCATCTTCGAACATGGTCAGACAGAAGGGGCATGCAACACCTATGGTCTTCGCCCCCGACTGAATCGCCCCCTCGGACCGCTTCTCATTGATCCTTTCGCCCACGGTCTCTTCCATCCACATCCTGCCTCCGCCCGCGCCGCAGCAGAAGCTCTTGTGCCGGATCCGGTCCATCTCCACCAGCTTCGCCCCCGGAATGGCCGACAGCAGCTCCCGGGGCGCATCGTAGATGTCGTTGTAGCGTCCCAGGTAGCAGGAATCGTGGTAGGTGACCAGGCCGTTTCCGTTGAGCCCCTTGGGAAGAGGCAACTTGCCGGCCCTGAGAAGCTCGAGAAGGAATTCCGTGTGATGGACAACCTCGTAGTCGCCGCCGAACTGGGGATACTCGTTCTTCAGGGTGTTGTAGCCGTGCGGACAGGTGACGAGGATCTTCTTGAACTTGTAGTTTCCCATCACCTCCACGTTGCCCGACATCAGGGTCTGGGCAAGATACTCATTTCCCATCCTCCGTGCCGAATCGCCGCAGCACATCTCCTCCTCGCCCAGGATCGCGAAATTTACACCTGCAGCGTTGAGGATCTTCACCATGGCCTGGCTGATCTGCTTGGCACGATCGTCGAAGGAGCCGGCACAACCGACCCAGAACAGGACGTCCGCCTCGCCCACCTCGGAATCGGAAAAGGTCTTCACGTCCAGATCCTTGGCCCAGTCCGCCCTGCTGGAATAGCCCATGGACCAGGGATTGTAGTTCGTTTCCATGTTGCGGAAAACGGCCTGACACTCGCCGGGAAAGCGGGCTTCCGTGAGCACCAGGTATCTTCTCAGGTCGACGAGCTTCGGGATGTGCTCGATGAAGACGGGGCAGTTCTCCATGCAGGCGGCACAGGTGGTGCAATCCCAGATCTCCTCTTCGGTCACCACATCGCCGATCAGCTGCTTCTCCAGCACCGCCTTCTCCTGCTCGCTCAGGGCCTCCTCCGGCTTTCCGTCGATCAGGATCTCGCCCTTTTCCTTCAGATGGAGCTTCAGGTGGTGGATGACGCGGCTCGGGCTCAGCTTCTTGTCGGTCAGGAAGGCCGGACAGTTCTCCTGGCAACGGCCGCACTCGGTACACGCATACTCGTCGAGAAGCTGCTTCCAAGTGTATTCTTCGATCTTGGAGATGCCGTAGCTCTCGACCGTCTCGTCCTCCAGATCCATGCTCGGAAGCTCGCCCCGTGGCCTGAGGGAACGGAAGAAAACATTCGGAATCGCCCCGAGCAGATGAAGATGCTTGGAAAAGGGAATATAAACCAGGAAGCTCAGAATGATGATGTTGTGAATCCACCAGAAGATCGAAAAGAAGACCTGCTGCTGGCCGAGTTCGACATCCGTGGAAATCGGCCCGCCCAGGAGCTTCGCCACCAGAGCGGAGACCGGCGCCCAGCCGGGCGACCCGATCGCCAGATGACCCTCGTACTGCCCGATGTTGATCTCCGTGCCGCGGGCCAGGAACATGAAGACGATCAGGACGAAGATCAGGGAGATGATGATCGTGGCATCCACCTTTGCGTGGGCGTCATCCGACTCCAGCCGCAAGGGCTTCTGCACGTATCTTCGGTACAGGGCCACGCAGAGGGCGACGAGTACGCCGAAGCTGACCAGGTCGATGGCAAGGTTCAAGGGAAGATACAGAAAGCCCAGATGGACCGGGTCGAGAATCGTCCGGTAGGTGAAGCCCGGCCAGCCCCCCCTGATGAAGCCCTCTATCGTACCCACGGTGATCAGCAGGAAGCCCCAGAAGATGATGAAGTGCCCCCAGCCCGAGGGCTCCCGAACCACCCGTCGCTGTCCGAGCACGAAGACGAGCACACCCCTGAGACGCTCACCGATCTGATCGAACCGGTCCTCCTTGCCTCCCAGCATCAGGATCTTGTAAAGCCGGTAGGCCACGTAGACAAAGACCCCGACGGCGCCCAGAAACAGGACCGCCGTGAGGATGTTCGTCGGGGTGCCTCCCGGATACCATCCTGGCACATGTTCTGTCATTGAAACTTCTCCTCTCTGTAGCTAGTCTTGCGCCTTCAGCTTCTTCACCTCCTCGGTGAGAAGGGGAACGATCTTGAACAGATCCCCTACGAGCCCGTAGTCGGCTTTCTGGAAGATCGGGGCCTCCGGATCCTTGTTGATGGCCACGATCACCTTGGAAGTGCGCATACCGGCGAGGTGCTGAATGGCGCCGGAAATTCCGCAGGCGATGTACAGGTTCGGGTTGACGACCTTTCCGGTCTGGCCGACCTGCATGTCGTGGGTCGCATAGCCGGAGTCCACGGCCGCACGGGACGCACCCACCGTCGTTCCGGCACCCAGCGCCTCCGCGAGGCCCCAGAGGATCTTGAAGTTCTCCGTATCCTTCATGGCCCGGCCGCCGGAGATGATGATGGCCGCCTCGGTGAGGTCCACCTTCTCGCTCGCGCCCTTGATGACCTCCTTCAGGACCGCCTTCAGGTCCGCATCGCTGACGTTCACGTCCTTCTTGACAACCTCTGCCGACTTGGAGGAATCCGCTTCTGCAACGGCGAGAACGTTCGGCCGGATGGATGCCATCTGCGGCGAGGCTTCCGGTGTCATCGTCTCCACCACGCACTTGCCCGCATAGATTGGCCGCGTCGCGATCATCTTGTCGCCGTCCATCTGCAGGTCGATGCAGTCACTCGCCAGACCCGTGTCCAGCCGTGCCGCCACCTTGGGCAGGAAATCCTTGCCCGAGGCGGTCGCAGGGCCCAGCAGAACCTTCGGATCGCTCTCTTTCACCGCGTCGCACACCACCTTGGTGTATGCGTCGGTGGTGTACTCCTTCAGCACATCCGCGTCAAAAACCAGGACCTTGTCGGCTCCGTACTGCCCCAGGTCCGCGGCAAGGCCTTCCACGCCGGATCCCAGCAACAGGGCCGTCACCTCTCCGCCCATCTCTTTCGCCTTGGAAAGCATCTCGAGGCTTACCTTCTTGAGCTTTCCTTCCTTCTGTTCGGTAATCACCCATATTCCCTGTGGCATCGTCCTATCTCCTTCCTATACAAAATGTTTCTCTGGTCTCTACGTTCGCCCTGAGGAAGCTCTCCTACCACGAGGGGGCTCAGATCGCCTTCGCCTCTTCGCGGAGCAGCTTGACGACCTGTGCGGCCAGCTCTTCCGGCTCGCCTTCCAGGACCTTCCCAGCCTCTCGTTCCGGCGGAAGGGCGTATTTGGTGGTCTTCAGCTTAGCGCCCTTTTCGCCCACCTCGTCGGCGGACAGGCCGGTGCCGGCAACGTCAAGCACATCGATCGGCTTCTTCTTCGCCTTCATGATGCCGGGCAGGGAAGCGTAGCGGGGCTCGTTCAGCCCCTTCTGGCAGGCGATCACGGCGGGCAGGGAGACCTCGATCACCTCTTTGGCGCCGCCCTCGACCTCTCGGTGGGCCACGGCGCTCTTCCCGTCGTCGCCGATCTCGAGCTGTGTGACGATCGAGACGTGGGAGAGATCGAGCATCTCCGCCAGAGCGGCATAGACCTGAGCGTTGTCGTGGTCGACCGCCTGCTTGCCGCCCAGGATGATGTCATAGGAAAGGGGCTTGATCGCCGCGGCAAGGGCCTTCGCGGTGCTGTAGCTGTCAGCGCCTTCGAAGGCATCATCACACAGATGCACGCCCTTGTCGGCGCCCATGGCGAGGCCCGTACGAATCGCCTCCGTGGCACGCTGAGGGGCCATGCTCACGATCGTGACGGTTCCGCCCAGCTTCTCTTTGATCTTCAGCGCCTCTTCGACTGCGAACTCATCGTAGGGATTCATCACGTACTTGATCCCGTCGGTCACGATCCCGGTGCCCTCTGGGTTGATCACGATCTTCGTCTCTGTGTCCGGCACCTGCTTCATGCAAACCAGGATATCCACGGCTCTACCTCCTTTTGTCGTTTCTTGACAATTGCCCGTTCAAACGAAAAAACCTCGCCTACCTTAGCCAATACTGTGGACGTCATATTTTAGAAGCAATGAGTTTCGGCTATGCAGCCGTCTGCGAGGGATCCGGTCGATCGAAGTCCGAGTGCCGCATCCGAAGGCCGTCGATGAACAGGTGGCTGATCTGCTCGACGGACTGCTCCAGGGTATACTTGGGCTTCTTCGCCAGGACCCAGTAGAGCAGCATCTCATCGAGTGCACCGAAGATCGCCCGCTTGGCGATCGCCGGGATCACGTCCGGACGAATCACGCCCTTGTCTATCCCTTCTTCAACGATCTTGCCGATCAGATCCAGGTACTCGAGATACTTCACGGGCACATAACGCCGCATGAACTTGCTTGACTGCCGCAACTCGATCTGCATCACCTCGGCCAGGTGCTTGTGCTCCTCGATCATGAAGAGGTGCTGGGACACGAAGGCCCGGACCTTTTCAAGAGGGTCCCTCACCTGGGAGACGGCCTCCTCTACGCGATGGATCCACAACTGCATCTTCTCTTCGAACAGAGAGATCAGAATGTCGTCTTTGTTCTTGAAATACAGGTAGATGGTGCCGTCCGCCACGCTTGCTTCCCTGGCTATCTCAGAGACCTTCGCGTTGTAAAATCCTTTTTTTGCGAAGACCTTGACGGCGGCTTCGATGATCTGGTCGTGCTTTCCTCGGTCTTTTTCTTTGACGGCCATAGTCGTACTCGTGCTCGTGGCTGAAGCCCGGCAGCGGGGAGGGATGCTGGCTGGAAAGACGGGGTTCAGCACATGATGGAACAATGAAGATGAATGAATACTCATTCAGACTTTTACCACCTCGATGGGGGTTTGTCAACACAGGCAGGGCTCATGGGCGAGAAGTGGCAGGCCGCTCTTCGGTCGGTCGTCGCTCGGTCGGGCCGCCTGCTCCCCGAAGGCGGACAGATTGTTCGCCTGCGTGAGTTCCCCGGAAATCTGGCGGGTTTCTCCCGATACGTACGAATCGATCAGGCCGTGAGTTCCTGGCTGATGTTGTACCCGAGCCGCCTGGAGATCTCCTCCGAAGCCTCCTTGACGGAGTGGGCGAGATCATCGACGATCTTCTTCTCGGTCATCCGCATGGCAGGGCCGGATATGGAAACGGCGGCCACAACATTGCCCGTGTAGTCCCGAATGGGGGCGCCGATGCATCTCACGCCCTCTTCGAACTCTTCGTCGTCCAGCGCGTAGCCCTGGGAGTTCACCTTCTTCAGGTGTTCGACCAGTGTCTTCGGATCGGTCATGGTCTTCGGTGTGCGCTTCTCCATGATTTCGGGCAGACGTTTGCGGATCTCTTCCTCCGAATCGGAAGCGATCAGCACCTTGCCTACGGCCGTGCAGTAGGGCGGCAACCTCAACCCGACGCGAGAGGCAACCCGCACGGTCTGATTGGCCTCCACCACATCCAGATAGATCACGTCGTGGTTTCGTATGATGGCCAGGTAGGTTGTCTCGTTCGCCTTCTCGGCAAGCCGTTCGAGGGTCTGTCTGGCCTGTCTGAGAAGACCCATCTGACGGATGAAGGTCTGGCCCAGCTCCAGGCTCTTCAAGCCCAGACGATAGTTCTCTGTCGATTTGTTCTGCTCGATATATCCGCGTGCCTCCAATGTGGCGAGGAGGCGAAAGATGTTGTTCTTGTGAAGCTTCAGCTTCTTGCTCAGCTCCGTTACGCCCAGCTCGACCGCATCCCCCTTGAACTCCTCAAGGACATCCAATGCGTGGGCAACCGACTGGATGATGTAGTTTGATTTGTCTCGCTTGACCATGATCGTTTTCCCCCTTTGCTATGTCCTCATTTCTTGGGAACCCTGCTTCTCGACACGGGGTATGAAATGGGATAAAACCATCTTCTTGTTTCAAAAGTCCTTTTTGTCGGTTATCTGCCGTCGAGGGTCTGCTCCGGTCCTGCGTCTCCCGCTCAGAAATCATTAACAACGTTATATATTTAAGGAAATTCTCTCGATTGTCAATAGCTAATTTAGAAATTCTTTTGATTCTGAATTTTTGTAGTTGATTCGGCAAAGTATAACGGCCCGGTCAGGCCCGGCAGGGGTGGGAATCGGGTGCGCAGTCGTCGTGCGGCTTGCAGAAAACCGGTCCGTGCAACGTGCGGTCTAGGTCACCAGCGGTCCGCCCGCTCGGACGACACGAGAGGCATCCGTAAGCTCTTCGAGAAGTGCGCTTGCAGATTTCTTCAGGCAGGGATGCACGAGGTCGGGTGCAATCTCACACAGGGGCTCCAGTACAAAACGCCTGGCGGCCAGCCGCGGATGGGGAACGGTCAGCACGGCGTCGGAACGCACCGTGTCGTTGAAGAAGAGCAGGTCCATGTCGAGCACCCTGGGTCCCCATCGCTCGCTACGTGTCCTTCCAAAACGGGCCTCGCACTCCTGAAGCACGCGAAAGAAATCCATCACCTCGAGGGATGTGTCGACCTGGATCACGCTGTTCAGAAACCATCCCTGATCCGTCCTTCCAACAGGCTCGGTCTCATAGAGGGAGGAGCAGGCTCGCAGCTTGTTCTCGCGCCTTGCTCCGATCCAGAGAACCGCCTCCCGCATGACGGCTTCCCGGTCTCCGAGGTTGGAGCCTACGCCGACGGTGGCTACGTGCATCGACGTCCGGGCATCCGGGACTTCCAAGGGCTCATCCCCCATCCGGGTTCCACACGGCCCTTCGCCCTTTCGACTTTCGCCTCTGAGCTGCTACCAGAGGTGCTTGGAAACCTCCTGGATCCTGCCGAGGGCCTCTGCGAGCTTCTCTTCCCTCTGGGTAAGGGTGATCCGGAAATAGCCCTCCCCGTGCTCGCCGAACCCGACCCCGGGGGTAACGACCACGCCGGTCTCGGTCAGGAGCTTTCCTGCAAACTCCTTCGAGCCCACCCCTCCGGGCACCGGGCACCAGACGTAGAAGGCGGCCCTCGGAAAGAAAGGGCTCAAACCACAGGCCCGAAGTCCCTCGATCACGAGGTCTCGCCTCCTCTGGTAGACCTCGCTCAGCTCCTCGGGGATCTTTCCGTTACCGAGCAGCGCCTCCACGCCGGCGTACTGAATCGCCTGAAACACACCGGAGTCGATATTGGTCTTGACCTTTCCGAGCCCGGCCACGGCATCCTCGTTGCCCGCACAGAATCCGATTCGCCAGCCGGTCATGTTGAAGGTCTTCGACAGGGAATGACATTCGATCCCCACCTCTCGTGCCCCCTTCGCCTGCAGAAAGCTGGGGGCCTTGTACCCGTCAAAGGAGATTTCGGTGTAGGCGGCATCGTGACATACGAGAATGTCATGACGCTTGGCAAAGGCGACGACCCTTTCGAAGAACTCCACATCCGCTGTGGCAGCTGTGGGGTTGTTCGGGTAATTGATGTAGAGAAGCTTCGCCTTCCGGGCCAGGTCGTCTGGAATCTTCTCCAGGTCGGGCAGGAAACCGTTTCCCTCTTTCAGGGGGATGCCGACAGCGTCCCCTCCCGCAAAGGAGATGGCGACACGGTAGACCGGGTAGCCCGGGTCCGTGTAGAGCCCCACATCCCCGGGATCGATGAAGGCGAGCGGCAGGTGCGCAATGCCCTCCTTGGATCCGATCAGGCTGATCACCTCGCAGACCGGATCCAGGGAAACCTCGAACCTCTTCTCATACCATTCCGAAACGGCCTGCCGGAACTTGAGCAGGCCCTCGTAGCTGGGGTACCGGTGGTTGGCCGGCTCCTCGGCTTCCCTCTTCAACGCCTCGATGATCGGCTCCGGGGTCGGCATGTCCGGGTCCCCGATTCCGAGGCTGATCACTTCCTTGCCCTGGGCCTCCAACTGGGCCTTCGCACGATCCAGCTCTGCAAACAGATAGGGCGGCAGATCAAGGATTCGTTTCGCGAGTCTCGACTTGCTCATCTCCTCTCCCCTTTTCCCGTCTCGATGAGGGGCCCCTCGCGCCCTATTCATAGGATGCGACTTCGTTGATCAAGCTGCCGATGCCCTGAATTCGGACCTCGACGCGGTCCCCCGGCTCCATCGGTCCGATCCCGGCCGGGGTACCGGAGGCGATCACGTCTCCGGGATTCAGGGTCATGACCCAGGAGACGAAGTGCACGAGGTGGCAGGGATCGAAAAGAAGCTGCCGGGTGTTGGAACCCTGCTTGCGGTCCCCGTTCAGGTAGGTCTCGATGTCCAGGGCGCCCGGGTCGAGATCGGTCTCGATCCATGGGCCGAAGGGCGCAAACGTGTCGAAGCCCTTCGCCCGTGTCCACTGCATATCCAGTATCTGGAGATCCCGGGCGGTCACGTCGTTGAAGCACGTGTATCCCAGAATGCAACCCTCGGCCTCCTCCCGGCCGATCCGGAATGCGGGTCGGCCGATCACGATCCCCAACTCTCCTTCATAATCGACCCGGTCGCTGCTCTCCGGCAAGCGGATCGTCTCGCCCGGCCCAATGACGGCCGTGGCCGGCATCAGGAACAACATCGGCTCTTTCGGAGGTTCCATCCCGCTCTCCTCGGCGTGATCCCGGTAGTTCAGGCCGATTCCGATGATCTTCGAGGGCTCGCAGGGGGCCAGCAGCTCCACCGCGGACAGGGGAAGACGCTCTTCGCCGAAGTCCACACCCTGGAAGGGGGGCGACTTGAGAGATCGGATTTCGTCCTGGTCGTCCAGGATGCCGTAACGAGCCTTGGCCTTCGCCAGAAATCGTACGATGCGCATGGGGGCTCCTATTGTTCCGGGTTTTGGGCCATTCTGCTGAATAGCGCATACAAGCCCATAAATCAACGATCTCGAACGCGGCTTCTTTTTTTGGTCCTTCCGGGTTTAGTGTGGGTACCCCCCATATCTTGTGGTATCTTG
>CAYZMM010000075.1:0-13488 GCA_964479535.1 uncultured Thermodesulfobacteriota bacterium | reverse complement strand
GCACTATCATGACTACCATATATGGGGGGTACCCACACTAAACCCGGAAGGGGCATTCTTTCGAACGCCCTGTTGACCCGGATCGGATTTCCCTTTGCATCCATAACGAAGAGCCCGTCGTAAGACGAGTCCATTATAGCATTCAGAACAAGGGATGCGGGTAGACGAGCGGATGCAGATTTCCGTCTAGCTTCACCTTCTGACATGGGTCTTCCCCTTTGTTCTTGGGACTCGTCGCCGCAAGCACCTGTTCCGCCGAACCTTTTCCTCTTTATAGAGGGCACTCGTTTCCTGAGCAGAGGCCTCCTGCACCTAGGGTCTCTGCCAAGTGCTGAAGCGACTCGGTTTCATTACACGGCATGGCATTTCTTGGCTTGGAGCTAGCGACGAGGAGGATCGGTCATCCGATCTCGAAGAACCCAGTAGTCGAACAGGTCCTGTTGAAATGGCTGTTCCGGTCCTTCACAGGAAGCCGTTGGTACCCCTCAGGGCGGCTCCAGTTACACTTGGTCGCAAACGCGGTTCTCCCCCCGCTCTTCGCTGCGACCTAGTCCCCAGAAGCAGCGTTTTCTAACATAGCACCTTCTCAGGAACAAATACAAATACATTTTTTGAGGCGTTCTAAAATGTCGGAACATTGTTCTGTTGTTTTCCGCTAGCACCCTTATCTCCAATAAGTGAAGTCATTTTCTCAAAACTCTTATCCGCCGGCTGGCTTCCGGAGCCACCGACCCCTTCCCCTGATGCGCGTCCGCATCGTTTAGAGGTTCTTTCTGGTTAACAACTGGCGCCACGACAGTACTCAGGCTCCCCTATATCCGTCCCAACACCAGGACCGTACGGTCTCCATGCGGGTTCGGCGGCCTCTGGAAACGATAAGCGTAGACGACGACAATCCAGGTATCTCTCCTTTGCGGAAAGGAAAACGCTCGACGCCCCCGCGAAGCGAAAGGACAGGGGCTGCACATGGCTGGTCAACCTCACCCATCATCCTTCGCTGCTGCTTGAGTTAGGCACATTTCTTGCTGTGGTGCAGAGCGATGCACGTACCGGATGATCGGCTCAGGCCCTTCACTCCAGCCCGCAAGAAGGAGAATCGCCGACTTGCCCATTCCCACCAAGGCTCGTCCGGCCGGCTCCCCGGGAAGCTCTTCACTTGAACGAAAGGGCAATGCGCCGTTGACGCATCTTTGAAGTATGTCATGTTAACAACCCCCCAACTGGACAGGAGGAACAGGGATGAAGAGACTCGAGGGCAAGGCCGCAATCGTGACGGGCGGCGCTTCCGGCATCGGCAAGGGGGCGTCCGTTCTCTTCGCAGAGGAGGGTGCATGCGTGGCCATCGGCGACCTCAACGAAGACGCCGGGCGGGCGGCGGCGGATGAAATAAAGGCTTCGGGTGGCAAGGCCATCTTCGTCCCGCATGATGTGAGGGAGGAAGAAAGCTGGAGAGGAATCGTTACGAAGACGGTCTCGGCGTTCGGAAAGGTCGACATCCTGATCAATAACGCCGGTCTTCTCACTCCGGACGGAGCGGATTCAGTTGAGACGGTATCGATTCAGAACTGGGATTTGCTCATCGACGTCATCCTGAAAGGTACATTCCTGGGCATACGGTCGGTCGTTCCGGAAATGGAAAAGATCGGAGGAGGACGGATTGTCAACACCTCTTCGATTGCCTCCATGGTGGGGTTGGAAAACCTGGCCGCCTACTCCGCGGCCAAAGGAGGCGTGAACGGATTGACGAGGCAGGCAGCTTTCGATCTCGCAAAGAAGAACATACGGGTCAATGCGGTCGCGCCCGGCATCGTGGATACTCCGATCCTCAAGGGCCTTACACCCGAAATGTACGAGGCAAACGCAGCCGCCTGCCTTCTCAACAGGCTGGGAAAGCCACGGGACATCGCTGCGATGATGCTGTTCCTGGCCTCGGATGATGCGGACTTCATCGATGGAATGGTCTACCCCGTGGACGGAGGATGGACGATCAAGGGAGTGTGATGACGGATACGGAGGACGGCATGCAGGAGAAAGAACTCGAGCAACTCACCCGTGAAACGGCCGAAAAACTGTTCGGGCCTCCCGTTAAAGGAACAGGAGCCTATCCGCTCTGGAAGCAATTTGACGCCGAACTTGCCAGAGAGATTTCGAAGTTCTTCACGGGTCGACTGTATTCACGGGAGGTACTCTCACATAAGCAGCGCGAGTTGTGTGCCATCGCGGCTTTGACGGTTCGGAACTACCAAGAGGAATTGGCAAAACACATCCATGCCGCCTTGAATGTAGGTGCGAGAAAAGAGGAAATCGCCGAGGTTGTTTTTCAGATGACAACGTATGGAGGCGTTCCCTGCATGGTTCAGGGCCTCAAGACTCTAGAGAAGGTGCTCCAGACACGAGGAGCCTCGCGGGAAGAAGATTGACCGGATGCATACATTCTATATTCTCTGCATTGGGCCCCGAGTCCCTAGTTCTGCAAACAGTCTTCCATTCTCCATCAGGCATCCAGGTGCCCGTGGCGGCCACCGGTCATACCTTTGAGGAGATAGTAGCAAAGCGTGCCAATGGTAAAAACTCCCAGGACGGCGACAAACGTCTCTACATACGTGATGTGCATTGTCTTGTCTCCTCTTGTGTGTCCCCTGCTGTCCGTAAAGGGACGCGGGGAGGGTTTTCCCGAGCCAGACCCTGTTCATTCTCATAGCAAGTCCCGTTCCCGCATCCTCCAAAGATCTCTTAATTCGGTAACTATATGAAAAAACTATATTTTGCTACTAGGGGCCCCTCTGCACAAGCAAGGGGACTTTGTTAGATTTTCAGACAGTCTGTAAAAATGTCTTTCAGCCAAGTCGCAGGGGAGAGGTCCTGCTCAGCCCCCAACCCCACCAAAACTGCAACGGCAAGCGAGAGGTAAAGAGATGAGATTCGAAGGAAAGACAGTCTTAGTTACCGGTGGCGCCAGAGGAATGGGCCGCTCACACTGCCTCGGTTTCGCCCGGGAGGGCGCAAATCTGATCGTAAACGACGTCGACCGGGATGCTCCCGGCGTCGACTACTCACTCGCCAGCAAGACCGACCTTGACCATGTCATCCAGGAAGTAGAAGGAATAGGGCGAAAGGCGATCGGTCTCGTGGCGGATGTGAGTAAGGCCAAGGAAGTCCAGAACATGGTGGAACAGGCGATCGCTGAATTTGGGAAGATCGATGTTCTGGTGAACAATGCGGGCGTCTTTGCTGTGAACCCCTTGGTCGACGCGACCGAGGAACAGGTCCACAAGGTGATCGATGTAAACCTGAAAGGGTCGATCTATTGCTGCAAATACGTTGTCCCGCACATGGCAAAACGGAAATACGGCAAGATCGTCAACATTTCATCCTGTACCGGGCTTTACGGCGAGCCGACCATGACCCTTTATTCGGCCTCCAAGTACGCCATTCTTGGGCTTACTGAGTCCCTGGCTGCCGAAGTCTCTCATTTCAACATCAACGTCAACGCGGTCTGTCCCGGCGCAGTCTTCACGCCGATGATGATGGGGCATTTGAAGCACCTTGCCCCGGACCAGGATCCCAAAGAGGCCTTCTCCGCATTCTGCGACTTCCACTTCTTCCGCAAGGAGGTGAAACCGGAAGATGTGACCGAAGCCGTGCTGTTCCTCGCGTCGGAAGAGGCCCGGATGATCACGTCACAATGGCTCGGGGTCACATGCGGGTTCGAAAAGAAGACACCCGGGCCGGAACCTTACTTCACGGTACCCGAGTGAGCCCGAAGAGAAGAGGAGCGACCTCCCTCGGTATCGTTCAAAGAGGATTCCAAATGTCTCCCGGAAAAAGGATCAAGGTGCTGTTGGCCAAGCTCGGTCTGGACGGTCACGACAGGGGGATTCGTGTGCTCTCCGTACTCTTCCGGGAAGAAGGGATGGAGGTCGTCTATCCCGGCCTGTACCAAAAGTCCGAGGCCGTGGTGAAGACAGCCCTGGAGGAGGACGTCGATGTTGTTGGGCTCAGCTTCCTCAGTGGAGCACAACTGATCTACACCCCAAAGGTTGTTCAGGGCATGAGGGAGAAGGGGATGGAGGACGTGTTGTTGCTGGTAGGGGGGATCTTCCCGAAGGAGGAAATTCCCCTTTTGAAGAAGATGGGTGTGGACGAAGTCTTTATGAGCAGTCCGGCACGGGAGATCATCGAATACATCAAGACGAACGTGAGACGGAGGTGAGGGCCATGAGCGGAAAGATCGATACGATCGCAGAGGCCTACCTCGACAAGTCATCGAAGACCGAAACCTGGTCGGGCATCCCCCTGAAGGAGATCTATACCCCAGAAGATACCGAAGGAATCGACTACCAGAGCCAGATTGGTGATGCAGGCGACTACCCCTACACCAGGGGGATTCACCGGAACATGTACCGGGGCAAATACCCCACTCGTCGCATCATCTGCGGATTCGGATCCGCAGAGGACACCAACCGGAGGCTCAAATTCAATATAGAGCAGGGGTTTACAGGCCTGGATGTGTATCCAGATGTGGCGGGGCTCATGCACATCGATGCGGATCATCCTCGGGTTTCCGAGGAAGTGGGCATTCAGGGGGTGAGCCTATCCTGCTTGCAGGACTTCGAAGACCTTGTCGAGGGCATTCCGCTCGACAAGGTGAGCGTTCTCTGGCGCACTTTCATGACGGTCCCCTACTTGAATACCATCGTGCAGCGTCGAGGCATGGACTTGGGAAATCTTCGAGGCACGATTCTGAATCCCCACCCGTTGGTCTTGCACTGGGTCGAGATGCCCCCGGGAGGTTTCGACCTCATCGACGTCTGGTTGAGGCTGGCTGTGGATACCGTCGAGTACTGTACGCGGAATATGCCGCGTTTCTATGCAACGTATATTGACGGTTACAATCTTCGTGAATACGGTCTTTCGGCCCCTCAGGAGCTGGCATGGGTTTTCTCTCAGGCTATTTCGTACATAGACAGTATCCTGGAGAAGGGCCTAGAAATCGATGCCTTTGGTCCTCGCATTACTTTCTTCCTGAGCGCACACCAAGACTTCTTCGAGGAGATAGCCAAGTTCAGAGCCGCCAGAAGGATATTCGCCCGCATGATGAGAGAGAGGTACGGGGCCCGGGATGAACGATCCTTGAAGTTTCGCTTTGCGATCGAGACGGCCGGCTCCACTTTGACAGCGCAACAACCGATGAATAATATTGTTCGCATCACCTATCAAGTCATCGCAGCCTTGCTGGGCGGTGTCCAGAGCATGTCGCCACCCTCCTATCTGGAAGCGGTCAGCCTCCCCACCGAGGAATCGGCCATGCTCCAGGCCAGAACCCAGCAGATTCTGATCTATGAGACCGGAATCCCGAATGTAACAGACCCGATGGGCGGATCCTACTTCATCGAGTCTTTGACCAACACCATCGAAGAGGAGACCACGAAGATTCTCAGGGAGATCGAAAATCTCGGAGGGATCCTGCAGGCCGCGAAGTCAGGATGGGTAGATCGCATGATCGACCAGGCCGTTCTTACGAGGCACAGAGAGGTGGAAAAGGGGGAACGGGTCGCGATAGGGGTAAACGCTTTCACCATAGAGGAGAGCGAGACACCTGGTGGATATTTTCGAAATCCGGCCCACGACGGAGAGATGGGGGTCGGAAAGAAGATTGTCGGACGACTCAGAAGGTTCAAGGAAGAGAGGGACAAGGAGAAGGTGAGACGACTCTTGGGCAACCTTCGAAAAAAGGCCCAGGAAAGGAAGACGAATCTGATCCCCTTGATGACGCAGGCGGCAGAAGGGCACGCAACGATGGGCGAGATCATGGGCACGATCCGGGAAGCACATGGTCTCGAATACGATCCCTTCGGGGAGATCCAATCCCCCTTTTCCTGATGTGGAGCAGTATGGTGTCTGGCTACCTCTTGACCCCAGCTCTTGAAGAAGTGCTTCAATTGAGGGCAACGAATCTCAGAGTGGTGGTGCCATCTGCTTGGGTGACGCGACTACGATGACGTTCTACCCCACCTCCCTTAACTGGCTCTTCAGAACCTTGCCTCCCGGGTTCCTCGGCAACTCGTCCAGGAATAACACGGTTCTCGGAACCTTGTAGTCGGCCAGCCTCTCGGCGCAGAAACCCCGGATTTCCTCTTCGGTGAGGAACTGCCCCGGTTTGAGCACAATCGCTGCCTTCACCTGTTCACCAAAGACCTCATCGGGAGCCCCGAACACGGCTGCTTCCAGGACCCTGGGGTGTGCATAGAGCACGTTTTCCACCTCGATGCTGTAAATCTTCTCCCCACCGCGGTTGATCATCTCCTTGATACGATCCAATATGTAGACATACCCGTCCTGGTCGATTCGGGCGATGTCTCCCGTGTGGAGCCAGCCGTCCGTAAAGCACCTACGGTTGGACTTCTCATTTCTCCAGTAACCCCGCACGACCTTGCAGCCCTTGATGAAGAGCTCTCCCGCCTCGCCTGGCCCCAGTTCCCTGCCTTCCTGATCAACTACTTTCATGTCCACCAAGGGCAAGATCTGTCCGACCGAGTCCAGGCGGGAAACCGCATCCTCATCCATCAGGTGGGTGTCGTAGGCATGGGTCTCCGTCATTCCATACCCGTTGTGGATGAGCACACCGGGCAGTCTTTCACGCATCTGCAGGATCACGTCCTCCGCGGCCGGCGAACCGCCGTAGAGGATTTCCCGAAGGCTCGAAAGATCGTAGTGATCGAAGTTCTCGTGGTTCAGCATGAGCCAGTAAACCGTCACTACGGAGACCATCGAGGTAATCCGTTCTCGCTGGATCAGTTGCAGGGCCTCCTCCGGATGAAATTTTTTCATGAAGACCACGGGAATCCCTGTCAGCACTGCTGCAACAAGATTCATGGACAGACCGGTAGCGTGAAAGAGTGGAACGACACAGAGAATGCGGTCTCGGTTTCGCTCGTAGTGAAGGAATTCCTGAGTCATCATCGCCGTGGCAACCATTCCCCGGTGAAACTGCATGGCTCCCTTTGGTTTGCCGGTCGTGCCGGATGTGTACATGATATTCAACAGATCCCATTCAGAGATGGCCGGCGACTCGAATTGTCGGCTGTTGTAATCGGTAAGGTCACAAAAAGATCGAGTTCCCGATGGAGGTTCACACCCCTCGACAAAAATGTGGGTGATCGTCTCCAACTGATCTTGAAACACATCGGTATTGCCGTACAACTTCTCATCCGCAATGAGAACCTTGGCCCCGGAATCGTTTATCTCGTACGAAAGCTCTTCACCCTTACAGCGGGTATTCAAGGGAACCACCACGGCACCTATCTGCACGATGCCAAAATAGGCGACAGCGAAGGATATGCCGGTGCCAAGGAGAAGGGCGACCCTGTCTCCCTTGTCTATTTCGCACTCCTTTTGCAGGGCTGCCGAAACCCTGTCGGCAGCATCTTGGAACTGGAGGTAGCTAATTCGGCGCTCTCCTTCTATGAAGGCCTCCTGTTGTGGCCATCTCCTAACGGACTTCTGCATCAGTTCATACAAATTATGGGGTCTCTGCTTGTAGTGTACTTCCTCATATCCTTCTGGAGATATTTCTTGTACCAACTCGTATCGGCTCTGCAATTTCTTCATGGAGTTCTCACCACTCTTGTCCTGCCGTTGCCGGCATGCACGCCTAGTTGGGGAACACCTGTCAACTCGCCCGCCAAATTGCAGGCGGCGAACCCGACATGACCTCTTCCGGGAACAAGAAGCCGTCGCAACCTTCAACTCATCAGACCATTTGTCTCAGCCTTGTCCGGAGATCTCCCTAGAACTTGTAACCCTTCCCGAACCTGTCCATCCACCAATCCGCGATCTCACAATACGTTGCGATCCAGACATCTTTGTGCTGTTTGACATAACGAATCACTTCGCTCAAGACCCACCCTGTATCGGCCCTGCCACTAACGAATGGATGGGTCCCGTAGTTGAAGAGAAGAGGTCTCACGCTCGCCTCGCGATAATACGCATCAAACGCCTCCAGCACGTAACCCAATACCTCTTTGGTCGACCTGTAATGCCATTGTGCGAGCCAATAATCATTGACGGCACCCACCATCCGAAACGGAATCTCCACCATGGTTTTGCCTTTCACATCGATGAAGTACGGGAGCTCGTCGTCCTGAAGATCGGCGTGGCAGAGGATGCCCTCTTCTGCCAGCAATTCCACGGTATCCGCGTTGCACATGGCACCAGGTCCGATCCAGGCACGTGGCCGCTTGCCGGTTACGTCCGTGAGGATCTTCAGCGTCTTCTTGATGTCCTTCCTCTGTTCCTCTCGGGTCATGTTGCTGATCGGGGATCCTTCGCTGTACCCGTGGGCGTTTACCTCGTGCCCAATTTCCGAAAACTCTTTGATGATCTCCGGATACTGCTCGGCCGAATTGCCTGTGGTCCACAAAGACAGTCTGTAATCGTGCTCCTTCAGGATGTCCCGGATGCGATACATGCCGATCTCAAATCCGTACGCGACAGCCGAACGGCTGGACAAGGAGGGGCGCTTCTCATCTTCGGTACGGAACACGCCCGGGGTAACAAAGGATTCGTTCCGATCCCATCTCCATTGTTCCGGCGCAGTGTAGAGCACTGCGGCCATTCTCGCCCCATTCGGCCACACCTGGGCTCCCCTGCGCTGGTCCCACGCCAGCTTGCGCGTGGTAAAGGGCAGGGGATACGGTTTGGCGGATCTCTTGGTAGACTTCCTTTTCGCGGTCGTCGGTTTCTTCGTCTTCGCGATCTTCTTCGTCATGATCTCTCCTCCTTAACTGTTTGTTTGTAGATGGGTTTGTTTCAGGCACTGTTCTCTCACAATCCGGTAATCCTTATGGGAGGGTGGACGAATGCAGGAGACGGTTCCTCCGGCAGAGTGAAGGAAGAGGAACTCTTGACCGTCTTTTCCGTGAACTTCTTTCGCTTCATGCCCGAGAGGCAGCCCTTACCTTGCCTCGATGACGCAATTTCGGTGCCAATGCATGCTCGCATGCAGGCTCCAGTATGTCTGACGATCATCCCAGCTCAGATATCAATGAATTTCGCAAATATTTTCTGAGAACTTATGTGAAAATGGTAAACTAGCTTCAAAGCAGTTTGTTTGCGAGGTGCCGGACTTAGAAGTGGACATGGTTGGCCGAAGGTGATGCACATTTGCATCGGCCATGCAGAGGAGCGGCATGCATGAATGACAAGACGATCTTTTCTCTGTTGATGGGCCTGATTCTCGGCATGAACTTCATGAACATCCCGTCAGCTCTGGAGACATTGATGAATCTGTACGGTGCGTCCTATGCTACGATTTCTATCCTTATGAGCTCATTGCTCTGGTCTCACGCATTGATGCAGATTCCCGGGGGAATGATGACGGACCGGATCGGGCTGCCAGGCGTGCACGTAACGAGCCTTGTATGCATATTTATAGGCAATCTGATATCGCTGACCGTTCCTAGCCTGCAGTTCGCCGTAAGTGCAAGGGTAATCATAGGGATCGGTACGGGTTTGAGTTTCGTCGCCGTGATGAAGACAGTCGCCTTGTATTCGGATCCAGGGCGTGTCGGCATGTATCAAGCATTCTTCGGAGGTTTCTTCTCCATCGGCTGTATTCTGGCTTATCTCCTCATACCCCGCCTAATCGACTTCGGATGGCAATGGGCGTACTTGGCGCCTGGGTTTCCCTGCCTTCTGCTCTTGATCATGGTATTCGGACTGCGCTTTGAACAGACCCGTTCCACAAGTCCTTCCCCCTTACCCCTGTTCCGGATTCTTCGCATTCGGGCAGGCTGGATTCTCGGCATATATCATGCGCTTTCGTACGGTTCCGTGCTCAGCTTGGGCAATTGGGTCCCTTCCTTGCTGGCTGACGCCTTGGTCGGCTCCTCCGCGAAAACGTTCGCTTGGGGCGGTGCGTTGGTTATGCTAATCAGCGGGCTCGGGCGGCTCTCGGGTGGGGTTGTCCTGCTGAGATTCTCCCCTGTGGGGATAGCCAATAGTTCGCTATTGACCCTTTCCGCCCTCTTCTTATGTCTCCTTTTGGTTCCGATGCCCGCGCCTGTTTTGATTCTGGCCATTTTCGCGGCCTGGTTCGGTTCCATTAATTTCGGAGCGATCTTTCATCTGGCATCACGCTCCACCTCGTCCGATTCCATAGCCACACTTATCGGGTTTGTTAATTTCTTAGCTAACCTGGGAGCGATCTTCTTAACCCTGATGTTCGGCTGGATAAGGGACGCAACAGGTTCCTTCTCATGGGGATTTTGTGTGTTGGCCTCGTTCTGCTTGGGGGCATTTCTTGTGGGAAGCATCCCTGTTAAGAAGGCAGCGGACCACAAAGAGCTCGTTTCTTCCCGCTCACAATCGACGGATGGCCGGAGCAAAGGAAAGGGCTGCTCCCACCGCAGCGATCATCGCTGAGAGGTAGAAGACACTGTTCAACCCCAATCCGGTGGCAACCAGTCCGAGCAAAAGCGGCCCAAAAAACAACTGTTGGACCCCACTAATCGGACACGATCTTCCCCGGATCTTCTTCCACTTTCGTGACCAGCAATCGCCCCGACGAGAAATAGAGACGTCCTTCAATGACCAATGGTCTTTCTGACGTCGCGAACATGTTCAATTTCTCGAGAAGATCATCCGGCCCAACTGGTGCGACCCTGTTCGAGTTGATCCGAGAAAGCACGCCAAACCCCCGGCCGGTTCCGGTCAGGTTGAGGACATCGTATGCCAAGAACAGCTTCTCTTGCCCCCGTATGGAAAGATACAGACGGTTGTGAGGCCCCTTCGTACCTGCATCTCCCTCATGGGCGCAAAAGACGCCTTCAAGACGAACATGGGGTATACTGCTGTAGGGACCTGAAAACGCGGAGCCAAAGGCAGAGCCAATCCCACCTTCCGTGACCGAAGAAGCCGAATATAACAGCAGAAATAAGACTGTGCAGACTGCAAGTGCTTTTGCCGTTTTCATGGTTCCCACTCCTTTCTTTATTATAAACCAACTTTTTCGATTTTAGCGATTCCATTCCTCCAATTTCTATTTTGACTCCGAATGGAGTTGGTTCGTTTCTTCACGGACGACGCCGGAGGAGCAGGAGCAGGAGATGTGCAAGACCATCCCGCTCGGACGGATCGGAAGGAAGGAAGAGGTGGCGAGCGTGGTGGCCTTCCTCGCCTCGGAGGCGTCTTCGTACATGACGGGACAGGCGGTCAATGTCACCGGCGGCCAACTCATGGAGTGCTAGCCGGCCGCTGAGAAAGGCCCATCTGCGGCGTTGCACTCGTCCTTCCTCACTGCGGCGTACGGTGTACGCCTCGTTCCAAAGGACTTCGTGCGCCTTGCATCTGGGCCTTTCTCAACGGCCGGCTTACATGGGCACTGTGTGCAAAGGAAGATGCTGTGCTCGCGGGCTCTTATAACAGCTGCCCAGGAACCAACACTTCACGTATCATTCACACTCCGTTCACAAGCAGCGCCTATCGTGCAACCGCAGGGTGGACCCTGACGTACCCCTTAGAGGTCGTCGCGATTCCTGCCCGGGCGACCCGGCCTCGCTCAGACAGGTGTCTCCGGAAAGGAGCAAGAAAGATGTTGCATCCACAGGGTCAATGAGGTAAAACAATTTTACTCGTCACAAAGACAACGGAAAGGGGGAAGACATGAGAAATCTGATGAGACTGTTTTTTGCTGTGGCCCTGGTCGCGGGCATCGGCACGCACGCACAGGCCGATCTATCCATCGATCAGGCGCCCACGGAAATGCTCGGCACGGATCCGGGAGACACCTTTATTCCGGGAATGGCTCCCATGGTGGATGACGGCGACCTGGTCGGGTTCTTTCCGAGCATGCAGGTGCCGGGGCTGCTTCCAGGGACAGCTTACGACACGGACGCCTTCAGCCAGGACATCCCGAACGACCCCTTCGCGCCGATGGCGCCTGTGCCTCCGGGCGTGCTCGTCTCGATCGACGACGGCGACATCGGCCCGGGAGCCGGGCCCCCGGACAATGCGACGGAGCTCTTCTGGTCGCCCGTACCGGCTGCAGGTTTCTCTCTCGCAACAAAGGCGACCGAGTCGTTTCTGGGCATGCTGGCGGATCCTCCGCCCATCGGGCTGGACGACGACGTGGACGCTTATGAAGATCGTTTCCTTCCGGGACCCGGGGTCGGGGCGTACTTTTCCGCCGACTTCGATGCCCCTGCCGGGCTCGATCCCGGGGACATTTACTGGAGTCCCCTCTGGACGCCGGCACCGCCGGTGATGGTCTGCGACGACGTGACCGGGATGGTGATTTCTCCGAGTGAGATGACAGCGGTAGACGTCGACGCGGTCCATCTCGTGCCCACGCCGGTGTGCGGCATGTACGGACTGCCCGGTGGTCCCCTGTGTTTTCTGTTCTCTGTGGACAACGCGCCCCCGCCCCCGGGGCCCACGGCGGTCGACCCGGGCGACATCTACATCACGGACTGCGTGACCGGATCCGCACTCTTCCTGGACGATGTCACCCAGATGGGCATCGTTCCGCCTCCGGATGAGTTCACCGTCTTCGACATCGATTCCATCAGCGTCCCCGACATCAGCCCGGTCTGCGAACTCGACGGCGACGGGTTCTTCGACGCGGCCTGCGGCGGCGCGGACTGTGACGACACGGACCCGAACACCTACCCCGGTGCACCCGAGCTCTGCGACAACAGGGACAACGACTGTGATTCGGTGCTCCCCCCGAACGAGGCGGATCTGGATGCGGACCAGTACGTGCAGTGCAGCCCGTACGTAGGAACCAATCCGGGCATCCTCGGCGGAAACGATTGCGACGACAACGACCCGAGCACTTACCCGGGCGCGCCTGAACTCTGTGACGCCAAGGACAACGACTGCGATCTCTCGGTTCCACCGGAAGAGGGGGATGACGACTCGGATCAGTACGTGGAGTGCTCCCCCTGGGTCGGGACGCTCGGCGGAATCGTGGGCGGAAACGACTGCGATGACGCGGACGCGAGTGTGAATCCGGGCGCAGTCGAGAGCACGGCCAACGGCAACTGCGCGGACTCGATCGACAACGACTGCGACCTCCTGGTCGACGGTGCGGACTCGGGCTGCGGAGGCGGTAGCTGCGCGGCGACCCCGGCGGAGGCCTCGGTAGCGGCCACGCCGTACAGGCCCGAGAGAGGCATCCTGGGTCTTCTGCCCTTCCTGGCGATTCCTGTTGCCGCGGCGATCGGCATTCTGCTCCTCCGCAGGAGGAAATAGCAGCGGGCCGGACGGATCTGTTCCGCTAAAAAAGGCCGTATCCTGGCAGGATGCGGCCTTTTTTTTCGAATGGGGCCCTTAGCGGGTTTTCTTACAGCCATCTCCCACGAAGATTCACGGAAGAATCATGAATCGTTTAATGGGGTGTAAGATTCCGGGGCTACTCTGGTTCCCGTCGTGAATTTTTTCCCCGGTTCTTCTACCTCCGCTCATCGAGAATCCATACACCCGAGC
>CAYZMM010000074.1:0-15723 GCA_964479535.1 uncultured Thermodesulfobacteriota bacterium | reverse complement strand
GCGGTGAGTTCGAAGGGCGCCTCTTCGATGACCGCGGGGGCCGCGAACACGCCCTCGCTCGCCCGGGCAGTCAAAGGATGTCCCCAAGAGATCGTTCCGTTCCACTGTCTTCCCCAGGACTAGTTCTCCGAGTAACCGGTAATCTCCGTGCTGCGTCTGTAGAGCGGGGCGAGGGCATCGTACGTCTTCAGATAGACATCTTTGAAAAGGTCGTCGTAGATTCTGCTCCTCTTCTCATCCGGATAGAAGGTCTGTCCGGTCTCGACAATATACGGCAGCACACGGTAGCTTCCAAGAAGCCGTAGGGGGTTCTTCTCCGTCGGTCAGAATTACGGCAGATTCTGCAGAATCGGCTGAACCGCAGGTGAACGGGCGACCTGTCCGGATCCGAGCAAGAAGTCTGAAATCGCAAACAGCGACTCAGAGGAGAAGATTGGAATACGCGACATGGGTTTTCCCCAGGGTCACGTTGGGAAACGAGATCTGGAACAGAAGTCCGAAGAACACGATGGTCTCACGGACGGCAAGGCATCGATTCCTCAGTTTCCACTGTTTCAAGTGAGACCTTGATTATTCGGCGGGACCCTACCTTCCGTTGGTGTGCGTGCAATATGTACTTCGGTGGGTCTGCCTTCCACTGAACATCCGTGCCGATATGTGAAATTCGGGCATTCATGTCTGAAGATGCGATTGTAATCAAGCCATTAGCCTCAATGCTGAACAGGGTGTAGAGTTCAGCAAAGTTGGGAGCCTGACTCACCCGTCGGTCAGCCAGTCCAGAATCAGACGATTAACCCTGTCGGGCTGATCCAGCATTACCCAGTGGGAACCCTCTTCGAGACGCTCATATTTCCATTCGGCGGCCATGAATTCTTCGGTCTTCTTCATGGGTTCCTCAGGGAGATAGACATCTCCGGCGCTCCAGATGCCCAGCGTGGGCACCTTGCATTTCACGAGCTCCACTTGGCCGCTCATGTAGGCAAGGTAGAACGAAGCCAACTGGTTTGCCCGGTCCCAGTTGAGCATCGCTCGCAGCGCCGTTGGATCTTTGAGTCGCCCGCACACTTCATCAAGCTCTGGGTGTGTCGGCATCATGAATTTCCGAACGAACTCGCAGTCGTTGAGAGCATAAAGGTCCGGAGTCGCATCCAGGCAGTTGAGGTACATGTACCAATTGTGTTTCAGAGCCTGGATGGACAGATCACCAAAGAATACGCCGACGTGGCCGACCGAAATCGCTGCGTGTCGTCGGAACAAGTCCGGCATATGGGTGACCAGTTCCCAACTCACAACAGCTCCCCAATCGTGCCCGACGATATCCATCTGCTTCAAACCCAGGAGTTCAATCAGGGCGACTACGTCCCCGAAGATCAGCTCACCCCCGTAACGTTCGACGGCTTCGGGTTTGTCTGTCTCCCCGTACCCGAGCATGTCGGGTGCGACAACACGGTATCCGGCACTCAGCAGCTCCGGGACCAGATACTTCCATAGGCTGGACGTATCCGGCATACCGTGCAGGAGAAGCACGACTCTTTCACCTTCACCTTGGTCGGATACATGGTAGTTGACGCCGTTTATCTCTACCTTCTTGCCCGGAAGACTCATTTTCCTTTCCTCCTGATGAAATAGAGTTTTCTCAGTCCGGTCCCCCGATCGTCATTAGGAGACTTCACGTCAGACCATATAACTCGGTGGGTAATCCCTTCAATACCTTCCTGGCGAAATCGAGCACTTTGAGTCAAGATAATATAGATATAGCGAATTTCCAACCATCCGATGAGATTTCAGGTAGCTACGCATGAGTAATACTTCCAGACAACCCCCTTCTTGCCTCAATGTCTATTCGAAACAATGAATTTTCCGGTTTTCCATATCGTAGGCAGACCAAGAAAAATTCCATAAATTCGGTGTGTTGAAGCGACATATTGATCCAATCCTCGGCCGAATGAGTCGTTCCATATCTGGTCTTCTTGCCCGAGAGATCTTGAATACCCCAGGCAGCGGAACGGCCGAGAGCGGAGCAAATCAGTTTACGTTGTGGCTCCGTTGCCCTGTTGATAGAATCATGGGTGTCACACAAACCCATGCCGTTCCTTCAAGGAACAAAGGAGGTGTACCATGAAGGTGGAAAAAGCCGTAGAGCAGTGTCTTTCCTACCACCGGGCAAATTCACGAAAAAAATACGGTCACGGGCTATGAGTTTCTCCTGCCCAAGTTCGCCGCTGCCTTCCCGGACAGAGATCTGGAGACCCTCTCCACAGAGGAAGTCCTCGGCTTCCTGACCACGCTCTCCGACGGCAGGAAGAAGGCGACCAAGCGAACCCGTTTCGCCTCCCTGACCGCATTCTTCAACTTCATCAAGAACTCCTGCGAATCCGATCTCAAGAACCCTTGCGACTCTCCCATGCTGAGAAAGCTGTTCCGTGCACCCAATCAGGTACGCTGGGACTTCCTGGAAAAGGAGACCGTGGATGAGATCATCTTCAAGATTCCCAGAACCCGTGATCGCCTGCTCGTGGAGCTGATGGCCCGCGGAGGTCTGCGCGTGAGTGAAACGTTGAAACTCACACCCAGGGACGTTGAGGACCACAGGCTGATCCTGAGAGCGCCGAAAAGCGGCCGTGAGCAGGAAGTGGTCTTCATTCCCCAGAAGGTGGCGGAGCGACTCAAGGAGTACATTCGAGACAAGGGGATCGCACCCGAGGATCGCATCTTCCCGATCGGTTACGCGGCCGCCAGGGTCATCGTGAGAAACGCCGGCAAAAGGGTTGGCGTTAGGCTCAGTCCCCATGATTTGAGACGCCACGCGGCGACGTACGCGAGCAGGTCCGGAACCCCTATTGAAATCGTCTCCAAGATCATCCTTCGTCATGCCAACCTTGCGACCACACAAAGGTACCTGGGAAAGGTGAGCGAAACAGAGGCAATGAGGTGGATTGAAACGCTCTACGGGTAGAAGACATGGGGAGGAGGGGGTCGTCGAAGGCTCTTTCCTCCCCCATGAGGCTCTCCAACAGTGGAATGAGAGACTGAACCCAGCAAAAGCCTATTATTATCAATGGATTGATTTGCTTTGATGCGCAAGAGGCAGCGACTGGAAATCTCGCGTGGGCTGCATGAAACCTGGAAGTCCTGAGGGTTTGCTTGATCGGATAGGAAGGAAGTCCTGAATCCTACAAAGCAGATCCGCTTTCTGCTCGAAATCTGAAAATGACCTATTTCTAATGTGTCACACAGACATCGATAGGAAAAGGGGCGCGGTCCGGCAGCATGACTGCCCTGCCTCTATACGAAAACCGGAAAATTCAACCTTTAAACGAGACATCGATAAAACGAAGGGGCGGTCTGGAAGTCTGACTACCTGCGTGAAACTATTCATTCACCTTCAGTCTGGCGAGACCGAAGGATCTTAACAGATGTGTGTATGCAAGGGAGCCAGGCCTACCCTCTGGCAACCGTTTTATCACCGCCCGCCCTGACACGAAAGAATCGAACGCAGATTTTTTGTTGACACGGTATGGTTTGCTTTGTATAACGGCATGACTAGATCCGTATTTTTCTTCTGTAACCTTCAAAGAAGAGGGGCAAGGCATGAAAAAGTGGATGTTGATCATGGTGACCGTCGGATTCGTCTGTGCGGTTTCCAAAGCCGCACTAGCCGACTTGAATGATGGTTTGGTTGCTTATTACCCATTCAGTGGAGACGCATTAGATGAGAGTGGAAACGGGCATCATTGCGATGTCATCGGTGCAGTCCTAACCATTGATAAGTATGGTAATCCAGATAGTGCGTACGCCTTTGACGGCGACGATCAAATCAATAACTTATCATTCCCAGATGCTCCTTCCGTAAGGGGCATCAGCTTCTGGGTTAAACCCGAATCACTCCTTGCTTGGCAGGCCCTTGTCGCATTCAAGAGAGATGTACATGTAAGGCTAGTCTTCTGGATTAGTAACCAAGCTAAACTTCACGTAAGAGCGATCCCTGAACGTTATAATGAGAACATCGTTGAATCCAGCACCATCGTTTCTCTGGGGACTTGGTATCGCATAACACTGAATTTTGGGGATGGTGGGATGAGGCTTTATGTAAACGCTACTTTGGAGGACTCAAATACGTACGAAGGCGTCATGGATGATACTATGACAAATATGTGGATGGGCTATGATGCCGAGAACCAGAACTTCACCGGAACTATTGATGATGTCCGCATCTACAACCGTGCGCTGTCAGTATGCGAAATATTGGTACTTTCCGATTTGGATTCTGATGGCGATTGCGTGCCTGAGTACGACGACAACTGTCCGATGGTACCGAATTCGGACCAGGACGATTTCGACAGCGACGGAGTTGGGGATGTTTGTGATAACTGTCCAGAAATAGCCAATCCAGGTCAAGAAGATGGCGACACCGATGGAATCGGAAGCGCATGTGACAACTGTCCGTTGGATGTGAATCCTGATCAGGCAGATGCAGACGGTGATGACGTGGGGGATGTTTGCGACATATGCTGGGGCAACGATAACGTGGATGACGACGGTGATGGCATGTGCAATGCGTCCGATAACTGTCCAGACGCTTCGAATCCAGCACAGGAAGATTATGAGGGAGATGGAATCGGAGATGCCTGCGACAATTGCCCTGGGGAGGTAAATCCAGCTCAGGATAACGCAGACGGAGATGCCTACGGGGATCCTTGCGACAATTGTCCGGGTGTCACCAACGATGACCAAGCCAACAACGATGGCGACGGTCAAGGGGACGCATGCGATGCCGACGACGATAATGACGGAGTCCTCGATTCAGAGGATAATTGTCCGTTTGTTGCCAATGCCGACCAGGCCGACTACGACGGTGACGGTTCTGGCGATGTCTGTGATGACGATGACGACGGCGATGGCATTTTGGACCAGATGGACTTGTGTCCAGAGACGGGTCTCGGTGTGCTTGTGGATAGCGACGGGTGTGGCGGTGAGCAACGCGTAGACGACGCCTGTCCTTGCGACTCAGACTGGAAGAACCATGGAGAGTACGTGAGCTGTGTGGCCCATGCCGCCCAGGATCAAGTTGAGGCGGGGCTGATCACTGAGGAGGAAAAGGGCGCCATTGTCTCTGCGCGGGCCAAGAGCGGATGCGGCAAGAAGAAGTAGCAAATTCTTGGCATACGGTTGCGCCGGGAGACTCGAATCGTATGCAGTAGGGTCCCGAGAGGGCCATATCATTTACAGATGTGGCCCTCTTGATCATTGTAGTAGACATGCATGTACAAACTGGTGGCCAAAGGGCTTCCATTTAAGGTAACGGAGATATTCAATGGACGACCGCCCCCCCGAACTGTACCGTCCACGCATACCTATGACCCCGGAGCCGAAGCCCTAGCACCGTCGAATAGCAACAGAGATATTAAAAGAAAACTAGCCCCAGACATTTCATCTCTTGCGCACACCGATGACCTTGGAGCCAGGGATCTCCCGTTGACGAATGGCACATGGAGACATTAAAAGAACTCCCTCCCGAGAATTTCGGACTTACACACGAAAGTGCGCCCGGACTTTCCGGACGGCTCTCCCATGAACCTTCGGATTGGCCCTCTTCCTCGTTTCATGTTTCACAAGGCGCATTCACTGGACAACCAGAGGTCAAGATGTCTTCTTCAAATGGCAAGAAAACGGCCTCATGGGAGTTGGCCGTGTGACTTCGAGATGTTCTATCCGAAAGGGCCCGAGGGCACTTTCCATATTTTGCTATGCAATCGATGTTCTGTACCGTCTTTGCCAGACCAAGCTATTTGGAACAAGATTGGTAAGAGGCGTCCTTCTGATCCCTTCTGACATACATTGCAGGACGGTGAACAGATGAAATCCGGACACAGAATCCTTCTGGCGAGTGATGGGATCGTAAACCTTGTCCTTGGCACACTGCTTCTTCTCTTTCCTGCAGGTTTAGTGGAACTCCTGGGATTGCCGCTCACGAACACCTACTTTTACGCCAGTATCCTCGGAGCAGTCATTTTCGGCATTGGCTTGGCCCTGTTGCTCGAACTCTATGGTTTTCCGTACCGTTAAACATACCCCTCCGGGGCCGAATCCGTCTATGGATGCTGGGAGCGATTGTAGTGATTATCGGCTTGGCGGAGATTGCGGGGAAGGCCTGGAAGTACGACGAATGACCGAACAGACAGGGCATGGAGAGCACTTTCAAGATGCGGGCGATCTTTTGCGTCAGCCGAACTCTCCTCTCAATGAAGTTTTCTGTCCACTCCTCGTTGATATATAAGATCTTCAAATCAAAAAGTACTGAACAATGGCCTTCTCTTGATAAATGAAAGCCACTCTCAGGCAAACCGGTCTGTCCGAGGACCTGTTGTAAACCTACAAGCCCAATGCTTGTCCTGGCAAACAACATTTTTGTCTTGACAGGGGTGGACTTCCTGTTAGTAAATACTCTTTGGCTCGGTTTAGGCTGAGGTTTCCCACGAAACGATAAAGAAAATGAGAGGATCAATCATTTCGTTGGCTGTGATGGGAATGCTCGCGACCGGGATTTGCATCCCGGCTGTCGCGCACGCGATGGATGAAGCGGTCTTTCAATTCCGCTCGCTCGAGGTCGGAGACGTGGTCCCGGAGGAGGTCTGTGACAGAGGGGCGGACCTCTTGGACATCGAGAATCAGGTTCTTCCGCCCGATACGTCGCTTGTCATGCTTGATGCGGAGCTCTGGTCCAACCGGACCCGTGCGAGGGACGGAATGGTGGTCAACAGCGAGTCTCGTATGGTCGGGACGGCGGCAGCCTGTGCCTGGGTGAGTGCGAGTGCCCTCTTTGGCACGATGCCTATTGATCCGGCGGAACCCTTCCCGAGTGCCCCCTTCTACGGAGAATTCGATCTTGGGGGCATGATGGTTGCGGCCGGGGGAGAATGCCTCATCTCGAGCAACACGATGCCGCTTCCTTTCCTGGGCTTAGTAGGCTGCACCTTGGTGGTTCCTCCTGAGGCAGACCAGGGATTGCTGGGAGGCAATGCTGCGAGCAGTTCGGCCTTCAATCCTCTCGATCTGCCAGGGTTTCAAACCGGCTCGTACTGGACGGTGCATATCTACACAGAATAAGCGGTGATCTCTCCAAATCCAGATTCCACCAATCGTCTGATCCGGGGGACTATACCGAAGGTTTGTCAAGCTCCAAATTCGTTTCGGACTCCTCCACTACATATCGTTTCGCGTAAATAATCCACCGGCTCTGCCGGGCGGGGGTGAACATCGCTAACGTTAGCTTTAGCAGGTGCAGAAGATGAGAGATGAAGACAAGGCGAAAGAGCGATTACTCGCTCAACCAGGAGAACCTCGTCGCGGAACATCGGGGCCAAAAGAACCAGAAATCGACGGGCATCAATCTATGAGAAGCTTTGACCATCGTGATGCAATTCTCAAGGCCTTGGCGACATCAACAAAGCAATTCTTGTATGTGACCTCATTTGAGGAAGGAATCCAGGAGATGCTGCGCCTCTTAGGAGAGGCGGCGGAGGTGAGCAGGGTCTATGTTTTTGAAAACCACCTTGGCGAGGATGGCACTTCTTTGACGAGCCAGCGTTACGAATGGGTGGCGCCCGGGATTGAACCCACACTTGGCAATCGCGATCTTCAGAATGCCTCATGGATGGCTGCCGGCATGTGGCGCTGGGTAGAGATAATGCGTCAAAGGGGAACAGTTTGCGGACATGTAAGAGACCTCCCTTCGAATGAGCAAAGGGTACTGAGCTCTCAAAATATCCAATCCATTGTTGCCGTGCCCGTTTTTGTGGAACTCGAGTGGTGGGGATTTATCGGATTCGACGAATGCGCGACCGAACGGACATGGTCCGAAGCGGAGATCGAAGTTCTGAACGCATCGGCGGGAATTCTCGGTGGTCTGATCAAGCGCCTGTGGTTGGAGGAAGCTCTCCGGGATCATCAGGAAAGGCTCGAAATGCTTGTAGAAGAACAAACAGAGGAACTAAGAGACTCAAACAGAAGCCTTCGAGCAGAAATCGCCGAACGCAGGTGCGTGGAAGAGACTTTACGCAAGAGCGAGGAACAGTACCGTAGTTTTTTTGAAGAATGTCCAATCGCCTTATGGGAGATAGATGCCTCTTACGTGAAAGAATTCACGGATCAGTTACGCAGCAGCGGTGTCAGAGATCTTAAGGCTTATTTTGTAGATCACCAAGAAGATGCTAGCCGCTGTAGAAGAAGAGTGAAGCTCGTTGCGATAAACAAAGCGAGCCTGGAGCTTTTCGAAGTCAGTAGCAAGAAGGCCCTTCTTCGAAGTGTTCGAAGGATTGTACCTAATGAGGCCTATCCCCCATTTGCGGAAGGAATTCTCGCCGTGGGTGAAGGCAGAACTTCTTTCGAGAGAGAAGTCATTACGTATACACTGACAGGCAAGAGGAAGCACCTTCTGTACAGATGGTCTGTAGCTCCGGGTCACGAGAAGACATACTCAAAGCTGTTGCTCTCAATTGTGGACATAACAGATCGTGTCCAGCTGGAGCAGGAACTCCTAAAGGCCCAGAAACTTGAATCCCTGGGAGTTCTTGCAGGCGGAATCGCACATGACTTCAACAACCTCTTGACTGCGATTTCGACAAACATTTCCATGGCGAGAATGTACGGAAACCTCGAAGATGACATCTTAGAAATGCTGAGCGACGCAGAAAAGGCTTGCTCGCGATCTAGGAATCTGACCCAACAACTACTCGCCTTCGGAAAGGGGGGCAAGCCGATTACGAGAACCGTTTCTGTCCGGAAACTGCTAATAGATACCGTGGAGTTTGCTCTTAGTGGTTCGAATGCGAAAAGCGAGTATTGTACTCCAGAAGATCTTTGGCTGATTTCAGTGGATGAAGGCCAGCTCGGTCAGGTTTTCCATAATTTGGCGCTCAATGCTGATCAGGCAATGCCCAGAGGCGGAATAATCAGGATTTCCGCTGAGAATATGCTGGTTGAGCAGGACGACAAGATTCCCTTGAAGGAAGGAAAATACGTAAGAGTCTCCGTGGCGGACGAAGGAATCGGTATATCTAGGCAATATCTAGAGAGAGTATTCGATCCATTTTTTACAACGAAACAGAAGGGGAGCGGGCTCGGTCTCACAAGCTGCTTTGCCATTATGAAGAACCATGGAGGGTATATTCGTCTCGATTCGGAGGTGGATAGAGGGACAACGGTTGAGGTTTATATTCCCGCTTCTGATGAAGTTCTTGAACAGGAGGAAATAGAAAACGCAAAAGCCATGAAAGGCGAGGGAAGAATATTGCTCATCGATGATGAGGAGGCAATACGTCGGTCTGCTGGTGAGATGCTGAGACGCTTTGGGTATGACGTGAAGTTGGCGAAAGATGGCTCGGAGGGAATTCAGTTCTATAGACAAGCCACTGAGTCGGGATTGCCCTTTGATGCGGTCATATTGGATTTGACTATCCGTGGCGGCAAGGGTGGTAGGGAAGTCATCCAGCAACTCTTGAAGATTGACCGTGGTGCAAATGTTGTTGCTTCCAGCGGCTATTCAGATGATCCTGTAATGTCGAATTTCAAGAAATACGGTTTCTGCGGCTGCATATCGAAACCATATGGGGTTGATGAAGTTGGCAAGGTACTACGCAGGGTAATATCGAGAGGAGAAGGTGAACCTTCAAGGGTAGCCCCCAGCTGTGCTGGGGGCTACCCGGGATAGTTATCGGAATCAGAAAGGGATAGAGAAGGGTGAATGTAGCGCTCGACAGGAGTCCTACCGCAACGGGATTTCAGCGGCCAAGCAGGACAAGACAGGCAGTAAATCAGCAGAACGGAAAACACAGCAGTTCAGAAGAGGAGAGCAAAGCCGTATGCGAGGCAGGAGAGCTCCCTCACTCTCCTGCTCGAAGACCATCCGAACCGCCCGCTCCTTTATCTCTGGTGAGTATCTGCCTCGTTTTGTCATGACCCCATCCTCAAGAAATGGAGTCTCCGGCAATACCGGGGCGGTTCAGTCTGATCCGGGCCATCGACGAGAAGCTCCATGTGCTCAAGCGGCATCTTCCCTACCATGAATCGGATCATGTGCTCAATATCGCCTACAACTCGCTCACGGGTGGCAACTGTCTGGGTGACATCGAGTTGCGGCGTAACGATGAGACCTACATGGATGCCTTGGAGGCGCAGCGGATCCCGGATCCCACGACAGCCCTTGATTTCACCCGCAGGTTCGCCGAACAGGATGTTGAGAATACCGCAAGAAACATTCAAGAAGAGTCGCTGCCGAGAACTTCGGATTCACACTCGAAATGGGCCTTCCGGGATATTCGGACGGCTCTCCCATCAATCTTCGGATTGCTCTTCGCACCGTTTCAGGTTGCGGCGCGTCCGGGCGAAGCGGAAAGTCCTGGTGTTCAAGCGACCACCCACTCGGCGAGGATGTCTTCGCCCTCGTCGGGCATGACCCCGAGCAGGACGGCGAGGTCGAGAACGGTGAAACGCTCCCGCATCTGGCGGGCGTTCTTCCATGTCCGAAGGAACAGATCGGTTGAGATGCTCTCGTCATCGATCTGAATGTCACGGACCCGGTGAGCTGCACCGGCCCGGCGAAGGCAGTTCTTCAGCCGCTCGGGGGGAAGCAGGTTCTCTTTGAGGAGAGAGCGGAGCGTGTCCCAGACCCCGGGCCTGGTGAGCTTCCGGGCTGCGAGGTCCAGCTTCGGCACCGTGGTGCTCCACTGCTCTCCGGAAGCGGCGATCGGCGGCCCGCTGGCCCTGGTCCGTGACGGCGACCCGATCGAGCTCGACGTGGAGGAGCGCCGCATCGACCTGTGTGTGGACCCGTCCGAACTGAACCGGCGGCGGGCCGAGCTCGTGCAACACACGATGCCGGCCCGGGGCTGGGCGAGCCTGCATTCCAGAAGCGTCCTGCCCGCCCACCTGGGCGCCGACCTGGATTTCCTGACGCCCGACGGCACCACCCGTTGACTTCCAGGCAACCTCAGCCCGGTTCTGCCCCGCCGGTCAGAGTTGTGGGTGAACGTATGACCTGAATGCGGTGTTTGAATTCTCGGCATGGTCATCTTGGGAAACGGGATCTGAACAGGAAACCCGATGAGTACGATGATCTCACGGACAGCGAGGGATCGACTTCTCCATTTCCACAGTTTGCAGTGAACACTTGATGATTTCGAAGTCTCCTCCCCTCCGTAGTTGTGCGTAAGAGGTTGAATCCTGAGAGCGGGCTTTCCTTCAACATCTCGGTTAAGATTCTTAACCTGAGGGGATTCTGAGCCCGGGCACACTATCGTGTATAGCTTCAGTCCAGTCCTCAACGAAAAAGGGCAATATCCAGCCGGATACGGCCCCTTCTGGCTGTTGGATTTGATTAGATCACTAGCCTCCTCTTGCTCAATCCACCGGATAGGCCCCACATCCTTCGCTGCCGAGATTTTCGTATTCCGTGTCATCCCACAGGGGGGTCCCCGCAAACAGCTCGACATACATCCCACAGTGCTGCTCCTGCGTGGTGAAGCCCGTCTCTACAAGCAGCCTGTCTTTCACGTCCTGAAGCGTGATCGTCAAATCGGACATTCCGATACCCCCGTCCGCTTCGGTGTCAAAGACAATCATCTTGTTGCCGCTAGGGGTGTCGTCCCAGGCCGTCCATTCGACAGGTTGACTACCCAATCTTCCGAAGCCGGGCGAACCGGTGTAGGCGAACTCGGCCCAGTAGGACGACATTTTGCCGCCGAGTTCGAGTCTACCGGGGAGGTTCTCGTCTGAAAATACATACGAGGTAAACTTGGGCGCCATGAATTGATCGAAGTTATTGAGCACGAAGGAGATCTCCAAACCATGAGACGCGCCGAGCAAGAACGAGAGATCTACGGTAAGCACCGTCGGCTCTTCGTCCCAGTCGAACCGGTAGGCATAAACGTCGGGCTGCCCGGCTGTTTGACTGAGTACTTCGGCATGGCTGTCGACCATTCGGACTTTCGTCGCATCGGATGCATAACTGGAATAGAGCGCATAATAGGCTGGATCGATAATGCCAACCGGAAGCCCCAGTTCGATAATGACAAAGTCCGGATTCATTACCATGTAGAGCTTTCTTTCATCCCGGTTGCAGCCGATGATCAGGGGAACTGCATTGTAATTTGCCGTATCCTCCAACAGTGTCAACGGGTCCCCGGTGGGCAGGACGACGCCATCCCTGAATCGGGTCGGCGCTCTGACGTTATCGCCGCCGCTAACGCACGCGTTGATAATCTCCGGGCCGGTCTTGCCGTACAAGTAATCCTCGATTTCTTGATCCGTCATTCCATCCTGTATTGTCTTGGCCGCATCCCGGTCCCCGGCACCATCCGCAATGAGGAGGTTGTTGATGATCTCCCGGGAACTGTTCTCATGGCCTGGATCCACAGGATCATCCATATAGTTCTGGCCGTATGTCATCTCTACCGTGCTCGCGCCGCCGCTCTGTGAAGCAGCCTTGTGAAACAGTCCTGTGGCTTCCTGGGAAAGCATCATGGAAAAGGTATTCCCGGCTCCTGCGGATTCACCGAATACGGTTACATTTCCCGGATCCCCGCCAAAATGGGAGATGTTGGCCTGGACCCATTGGAGAACCCGAATCACATCAAGGGTACCGTAGTTACCTGAATCGTCGAGGCTGTCTCCAGATGAAAGAGCAGGATGCGTGAACCAGCCCAAGGGTCCGAGACGATAGTTAAAGGTGATCACAATCAGGTCGTGACCGTTGGCAAGGTCTTTTCCGTTATACAGGCCCCCATGCCCGTATGTGTTCGAACCACCGTGTATCCATACCATAACCGGAAGACGGTTGCTTCCAGTGGGTATGTTTTCAGGTGTAAACGCCGGCGCCCACAGGTTCATATACAGGCAGTCTTCGCTGCCGCCTATCGTCCCGGTGGGCACATCGGATTTGAAGTTGCCGACCTGTAAACAGGGGTCGCCAGCCCCCATCGCCAGGTATGTATCCGTCGCCCAGCTGGGTGCCGGAAGCGGCGCCTTCCAGCGAAGATCTCCAACCGGCGGCGCTGCATAGGGGATGCCCATCCATGCGTGGCTCCCGTTGTCTTCTCTGAATCCGATCACCTGGCCCGTCTCTGTTGTCCGCGTCGCAGCAGATTCCAGCGCGAAGTCGACACGAACTGTGGCCATGCCTTCGGGGCTCGCCGTTTTGCTGACGAAACGGGTGTAGCCTGCAGGTGGTTCCATGGTAACCGTATAGGTGCCGGCCCTGAGGTTTGCAAAGACGTATTCACCATCGTTGTTCGTTTGCGCAGTCCCGACAGCATCACCGCCCAACATCACTGTAACCTCTTCCATCCCAAGATCGTCCAGTGTAACCCTTCCCGAGATCTCGTTGCAGGCAGATATCAGAAGACAACTTGCAAGAAGCGAGAGCCAAGACAATTTCCGTAACATATTGCGCCCTCCTTTCGGGTACAGGGACACGGTTTGAAAAAGGTATTTTACCTAAAAAAGAGTAAAGTTATATGGTGGGGCTGTCAAGAATAGAGAGGTGGACCCCATTGACTGGACAGGGGGAAGGGTTTCATAAGTGAAATCTTCTGCGGTAAGGGATTGCCTCCCCTTTCCATTCTTCGCCTCTCTCGAGATCCATTTGGCTTTTTGGAATCGGAAAACCGCCCGGGGCCGGCCCCGTGCGCCAGAAGCGGCGAGAAACGCGGACGTGCAGGCACTATGCGTGAGGGATGCCCAGCGATCCTTCAGTAATAAAAAACAGTACAGTTTACTTGACACAATTGCGGGCATTCGCTATACTGTTCACAGTGGTTATCCAGCAGTATGGATTCTACCTTTGATTCTAGCAACACTACTGCTTTTATGTTTCTAGCCATATCTTCCCTGAAAGTTTTTCGGAGGGCGTGATGCAGGAAGCCTGTTGTTCCCCAGAGATCGAGACCAGAGAGGGCACCGGCTTGGCGGGCCGAGCAATCGAGACACGCTCCGTGGAAGAACTCGAAGAGGAGATCACCGAGCTTTGCGCGCACATCGACGCGGCGACCTACCGGTTGCTCCGGGCCATCGGGGAAGTGGATCGCCGCGAGGCATGGCCGGTGGGATTCCTGTCCATGGCACACTGGCTGAGTTGGCGGGTGGGCATCGATCTGAGAACGGCGAGAGAGAAGGTGCGGGTTGCCCGGGCCCTGGAGGATCTGCCGTTGATCAGCGACGCCTTCCGGCAGGGCAGAATGAGCTACTCGAAGGTCCGGGCCATGTGCCGAGTGGCGACTCGTGATAACGAGGAATACCTGTTGTACATCGCAGAGAACGGGACGACCGAGGATGTGGAGAGGGTGGTCCGTGGCTACCGAAGGGCGTCGAGGGAGGAGGATATGGAGGAAGCGAGGCGCCAGCGGAAGGAGCGGTACCTGGAAATGTACCCGGATGATGACGGAATGGTGGTCATCCGGGGCAGGCTCCCCAGGGAAGTGGCTGCGCTGGTCGAGAAGGCGCTGCAGGCTGCTATGGATTCGATCGCTACATCTTCCAATCCTCTCGGGGACGAGGGGGATTCTGAACAGACCACGGATGGTGACCCGCGGGACGGTTCAGCTGAACCGTCCACTCCCGGCGTCACGCTCGCTGAAGCGGTTTTCGATGGACCCATAAACGGTGTCATCCCCACGAAAGTGGGGATCCCACAGCACGGCATCGCGGTTGAACCCACTCGCGGTTCAGCTGAACCGTGGCCCCGAGAGGACTTCGCCCAGCGTAGAGTCGACGCCCTTTGGCTCGTCGCCGAGGCGGCCCTGGGCAAGGGACTGGCACAAACCGACCGAGGGGAACCGTATCAGGTCATGCTCTACGTGGATTCGGCCGTTCTTGCCGACGAATCCAAGGACGGCCTTTGTGAGCTGGAGACCGGAGATGGGATTTCCGCGGAAACGTGCCGCCGCCTTGCCTGCGATGCCCCACAAGTGACCGCCGCGGAGGACGAACAAGGGAACCTGCTGAACATGGGGCGCAAGGCCCGGAAGGTCTCGACCCCTCTGTGGCGCGCCCTTGTGAGCCGTGACCGAATCTGCCGGTTTCCCGGGTGCAACCGGACCCGTCACCTGCAGGCCCATCACATCGAGCACTGGGCCAAAGGAGGCGAGACCAACATGGAGAATATCTGCCTTGTCTGCCGGGCTCACCATTGGGCGGTGCACGAGGGTGGAATCCAGGTCCAGGGCCGTGCCCCTCACGGGCTCGTCTTCCGCTGGCCCGAGGGAAAGGTCATTCCCGCTTGTCCCGAACGCTTTCCCATCAACGGAGTGGCAGGAGAGACCCTGAAACAGGCGAACCGGAGGTATGGGCTTGAATTATCGGCCCATACGGTCGACAGCTTCTGGGACGGTGAGATCATGGATCTTCACATGGCCGTCGATGGTCTGTTCAACTGTGAGGACGATCCGATCGATGAGCAATGATGCACAAGAGGAAGGCCCGGAATCCACGGAACAGACTCTTCGCAGATCTTCATCCCCTGGGCCGGTCCCCGCTTTCGTCCGCCCGGGACAAGCCCCAAATTTGTTGCAGCCTACGCGAGATTCCCAGCCGACGCGTTTTACGCCTCAGGCGACCACCCACTCGGCGAGGATGTCTTCGCCCTCGTCGGGCATGACCCCGAGCAGGACGGCGAGGTCGAGAACGGTGAAACGCTCCCGCATCTGGCGGGCGTTCTTCCATGTCCGAAGG
>CAYZMM010000073.1:0-16864 GCA_964479535.1 uncultured Thermodesulfobacteriota bacterium | reverse complement strand
CACTATCATGACTACCATATATGGGGGGTACCCACACTAAACCCGGAAGGGGCTATTATTCTATGTGGATAAATAACCGAACTCGGAAGCTTTGTCAAGAAAGATCTTGATAGGTACAGATCAGAACGACAAAACCGTCCAACGGATTCCTGTGAACTAGCTCACGGGATCCGGGACAGGGCTCGAGGCGTTTTCGGAACCGAAGAGGTGAACGCAGATGGGCAGAAGGAGGAGATCGCCCAGGAGGGCCGCGATCATGGCAACACCGGTCAGGAGCCCCAGGTAGATGTTCGGGCGGAAATCGCTCAGGCAGATCACCCAGAAGCCGCCGGCCATCACGACCGAGGTGAACAGGATCGCCCGGCCCGTGTGAAACAGGGTCTTCCGCATGGCCTCGAGACGATCGTCCGTCTCGAGCGATTCCGCACGGTACCTCGCCAGGTAATGGACGGTGTCGTCCACCGCGATGCCGAGGGCGATGCTCGAGATCATGACCGTCACGACGTTCAGGGGAATCCCGGTCCATCCCATCACGCCGAGCACGAAGAGGACCGGGAAGAGGTTCGGGATCATGCTGATCAGTCCGATGCGGATGGATCGGAGGTACAGGGTCATCATGAGCGTGATGACGAGGAAGGCGAGACCCAGGCTTCGGATCTGCCCCTTTGTGAGTGTGTCCACGATCGTGGCGTAGAGCACGACCGTGCCGGTGAGCTCCACGGTCCGGTCCGGGGCGGTGTGGGCGGCGGCGGCGTTCCGGATTCGGTCCAGGAGAAGCCGGTAGTCCGCCGAGGTCATGGAAGCCACCCGGGCGGAGAGCCGGGCCGAGGAGAAGTCGTCGCTCACGAAGCGCGAGACGAGCTCCTGCTCGCCGGCCACCTCGAGCAGGAGCAGGTACTGGGCGATCTGCTCCCTTCGGTCCGGCACACGGTAGAACGCATCGTCGCCTGCATGGAAGACCTGGTTGATCTCCTTCACGACCTCCGCCAGGGAGTGGGCCTTCTGCACCCCCTCGATCCCTTCGATCTCACTCTGGAGCCGATCCAGCTCGGCGAGGGCCCGCGGTTCCTTGAAGCTCTCCGGCCCTCCCCTGAGGAGCACCTCCACCGTGATGATCCCGCTCAGGGTCTCCGCAAAGGCCTTCAGGCCCCGTACGGAAGGGGCCTCCGGGTCCAGGAACCGGCTTCCCTGCGTCTCGATCCGGATCTGAAAGACGCCGGCCGCGGCGAGAAGGGATGCGAGGCCCAGGGCAACCAGGGTCTCCTTGCGGCGGTGCTCTACCAGGTGCTGCGCCCTGCGCAGCAGCCGGGCCGCCAGGCCGGATGCGTACCGGCTCCGGACGGACGGCCCGGGCAGGGGAAGGCGGCAGAGCAGAATCGGTGTCAACGTGACGGCGACGAGGTAGACGAACAGGATGCCCGCGAAGGCGAAGACCCCGAACTCCCGGACCTGCTGGATGTCGTTGATGGCCAGAGACCCGAAGCCGACCGCCGTTGTCGTGGAGGTGAGAAAGCAGGGCGGGATCATGCGGGCCATGGTCCGCTTCAGGACCGCGGCGCGGTCCCGGCTTCTCCGGGCCTCCTCGTAGTAGCGGGTCAGGATGTGGATCACGTCGCTCAGGCAGATCACGCTCACCAGCACGGGGAGCATGGTGGTCGTCATGGCAAAGGAGCGGCGAAACGCGAAGAAGAGGCCCAGGGTCCACAGCACGCTCAGGAAGACCGCGGCCTGGGGAACGAAGAATCCACGGAGGCTTCGAAACAGGATGAGGAGCAGAAGGGAAACGAGGACCGGGGTGATCCAGAGGTAGGTCTTCAGGTCCTTCAGGATGCTCCGGAGGCCGTCCTCCGCGATTGCGGAGAGCCCCGTGAGGTAGCACTCGGCACAACCGGAGCGTTCCAGTATATCCCGGATGTCCCGTGCCACGCCGAACCGGAAGGTGTCGTCCTCCGGATTCCACTCCAGCTGGGCGTTGATGGCCGTAAAGTTCCCGTCCGGGGAGAGCAGGTTTCCCACGTACCGGGGGTTGCGCAAGGCGACCCTTCGGTGGCGGGCCAGCTCCTCCGGGGAGGACGGAATCTCTTCCAGGAACGGCCGGACCTCGATGCCCTCCTCGGTCCCGCGGATGTGCGGCACGTTCGTGATGCTGACAACGCGCTGTACGTGAGGAACCTCCTGGATCGCACGGGTCATCCGCTCGATCCGCTCCAGGGTCTCCTGTTGGAAGATGTCCTCCGCCTCGAGCCCCACGAGGATCAGGTCCGGGTTCTCGAATTCTTGGAGGAACTGCTCGAAATGGCGGACCCGGGGATGGGACCCGGGAAGGGTCTCGTCGATACTGCTGCGCACCGACCAGAAACGGAGCTGGGCGGCAAAGAAGCAGGAGAGGGCGATCAGCAGGAGAAGGAGGGGCCGCCGGTACCGAAGCAGAATCTCAGCAAGTCGCTCCATAGGCCCGCTATTGTCGGGAAGCTCCGGGACCGCGCCCCCTCTTCTCCGGAGGAAGGCCCTCCTATCGAAACCGGCTCTCGAGCTCCGAGGAGGGCTTCATGAATTCGCTTCTTTCGGGCGGTACCTGGCGGTCCGCCTCCGGCTTCTCCACGAGGCTCAGAGCGTCCTCCGGGCAGGTGGACACGCACAGCCCGCACCCGATGCAGCGGTCCCGGTTGAGCTCCGCGACCTCGTCGCCCACGGTGATCGCGTCCATCTGGCACCGGTCCACGCAGACGCCGCAGGCGGTGCACAGATCCTGATCCAGCACGGCATAGTGATTGGAGGCCGCCATCAACCCGGGCTGGGGCGAGAGTTTGAGCAGCCGCAGGGCACCGCAGCATTCCGCGCAGCAGTTGCACAGGGCCTCCGGGTTCTCGCTGTTGGAGAACTGGGGAATCAGGCCCGCCTCCTCGCACGCGTCGAGCCTGGCCAGGGCCTCCTCCTTGGTCACCCACCGGCCCATACCCGTGGCCACGTAGTAGTCGGCGTAGAAGTCGAACCCCATACACACTTCCACCGGCTGGCCGCAATCGTGGCCGGCAGCCTTGTGCTGGACGACACATACGCAGTCGGAGAGGCTGATCCGGTCCTTGCTCCGGATGATCTTCCGGACGTCGTCGTAGGGCGCGACGGACTTCCCCTCCGGGATGGCCGTGCTCACCGGCACGGTTCGCATCGGCAGGACCGGCTTCGTAGCCATGGCGCCGGTCTGAAAATACTCCTCCACCAGCTCGGCCAGCTCCCTGTCCATCCTTTTCAGCTGATGTTCGAAGATTCCGTGGGCAAAGGGAGCGGCGGCGTAATAGAAGGGCTCCCCCTCCTTTTTCGGGAACCTTGGAAAGACGAGTCCCTTCTTCATCATGCCCTGAAGGACCTGCTCCGCCTCGTCAGGGACCCGGCCTGTTCGCTCCGCCACCTCCTGCGCCGACTCGAGGTCCAGGGTGAGATCCAGGTACATCCGGACCTCCTCCTCGGTGAAGAGCTTCTTCAGGATCTTGAGCTCCACCCCCGATTCCGTTTCGCCGAACCCGACCGAGTACTGGTCCAGGCGTTCCCGCAGCTCCTTGTATATGTCACCGGCCATGACGCGCCTCCTTTCTTTCAGTGGAAATAGATCTTCTCGATCTCGAGCAGCTCGATGATGTCCTTGATGTGGGTGAGCCGCTCGCCCGAGGCCTGCTTCTTGGACACGTACAGCTCCCCGAGACAGTCGTGCAGAAGGGCCTTGCCGTTCTCCCGGAATTCTTCGTCGTGGCCCCGGCTGTTTCGGACCGTCCGGATCACTTCCAGGAGTCCCTTCTTCGCCAGATCGTACTGACCGTCGAACAACAGGGCGAGGCATAGATCGCACTTCACCGACACGAGATCCTCGTCGATCTCCAGGGCCTTCCGGCAGCAGTCGATGGCTCTCGGCAGGTCCCCCGTACCCCTGTAGTGGATGCGACCCAGCTCGGCCCAGGCATCCACTTCGTTCGGCTCGAAGGCGACGACCTTTTCGAGCATCTCGACCGCTTCCTCGTAGCGACCCTGTCCCGCGAGGAGCCGGCCCTCCCGCTTGCAGGCGCCTACGTGCGCGGCTTCCGGATCCCTCGGCGCTGCCTGAGGATCCTCGTATGGAGGGGCATCCTTGTCGACAAGGCCCGGCCGCTCGGTGTTCTGTTCTTCAGAAGCAGCTGCGTCCCCGGGGCCCTCCAGCGCCGTTCCGCACTTCACGCAGAGCTTGTCGTAGCCGGGCTCGAAGGCCCACCCGTCGTGGTTGAACCCGCACCGGGGGCATCGGATGTCTTCTTCGATCGGGGGGTAGGGGGGAGATGCCTTTGGGGGCTGAAACCGCTTGAACATGCTGCGTCCCTCGTGTGCCGGATGCACGGAAACGGCATCGACCCCGATGGTATGCTGTCGGGCCCACGGATGCAAGCGGTTAAGAGAGGTGCACCCACGAACAGGCCCTTGAAAGAGCCTCCTACCGCCAGCCGTTGACCTGCCAGATGTGCCCCGTGTCGGAGTGCGGAACATCGACAGGGACGGCGCGCACCCAGCTCCCCCAGGCGTAGGGTCCGTGGTTGCTCACCAGATAGAAGCCGAGCCCGCCGTTCGTGGCCCCCTGCCAGCGGGGAACCATGTCGGCGTCGTAGCAGAGGCCGGCGCCGTGCTGCATCTGGGCCGTAACGACCCTGCCCCTCGGGGCATCCTCCCCGGGGAAGGGCTCTGCGTTCAGGTCTCTCGGCACCGCCACGGTCTGGTGCATGCCGGTCACGAAGACGACGCCCGTTTCGCAGGACGGATCGTCACATTCCAGGAAAGCGTCCCGGGCCCATTCGAGACAGGGACACGCCTTCGGGTACTCTCCCAGGACGGTGCAGTCGGTGTTCTTCTTGTAGCTCCAGACGATCTGTCCGGAAGGGTCCACTTCGATGATGCGGGAGTCCCCGGCCACGAACTCCCCCGAATCCGCGATCAGCGTGTTTCCGTTCGGGAGCCGGTGGGACTCGTGAGGCCCGAGGAGGTGAATCGGGTCGTCGAACATGAGCCGGCCCCGCTGGACGCCCCACACGCCGAAGGACCAGACGGTGCTGCAGTCGACCGGGTCGATCTCGATCACGATGTGATGGTCGCGATCCGTGATGAGGAGGTTTCCGCTGTCCAGGAACTTGGCATTGTTCGGTTCCAGCAGGTCCAGGTCCGGGCAGGCCGTGCTGCTGTCCCACTCGATGGCCCCGCCCGGGTAGCTGATGATGAGGATCCGGTCGTTGCACGTGTCCGAGATGATGAGCTTGTCTCGTGCGGCGTTGAACTCTGCGGTGTGGGCGCCCTGGAGAACCGAATCGTAGGCGTCGAAGCTCCAGAGGATGTTGCCGGCCATGTCGAGGGTGATGATCTTGCTGTCGTTCGGTTCCGGACAGGCGAGCAGCTCGCCGCCCATGTCGGTGACGAGGATCTCCGTCGGGTTGCCCTCCGCGTCCGTTGCAGCGACACCCACCCCGAGGGCGTTGAAGACCCGAACATCGGTGGAGCATGCGGGCACCAGGGAACCGATGAGCAAAAGGATGACGAAACGTGATAGCGAACCGCTCCGCCTCGCGGTCATGCCTCCCCTCCTTCGGATCGATGACGGGACTCTGGGCCGGGTGCGGAAAATATAGTAAATCGAGGGTTTTTCTGTCAATAAAAAAGAGTAGTACTTGAAGAAAATAACGCTACTTCGATATCTCGAGGTACCGTACCGTGGTGTTGCCCAGGTCGAACTCGGTCCGGTCCTGAAGGTAGGCGAAATCGATCCGTTGTCCGGATACGAAGGTTCCGTTCGTGCTTCCGAGGTCCCGGAGCACCGTGCTTTCGGGGGAGATCTCGATGACGCAGTGCTTTCTCGATACGGCGGCATCGGACAGGGGGATGTCCGACTGGGTGCCCCGCCCGATCGTCACGATCGGCTTCAAGATCTGGTACGCCTTGCCCGAATCGGACCCCTTGACGATCTCCACGTAGACCCGCTTGTTCTCGGGGATGAGCAGGGTCCTGTCCTTCCGGCTGACCTGGGTGGGTGTGTCGTCCCGGAGGCCGACCACCATGAAGCGTTCGCTGCACTTCATGCACTGGAATTCGCCTTCCTCGTCTCCTTTGTCGAGCAGGTACTTGGTCTGGCACCGCGGGCAGTCGACGAACACGGCGGGCGCTCCTCCGGCCGGTAAAGCTCCTCCGGGCAAATCCCGATGTAATAGGGATGCAGGGCAGCTTCCCGGGAGTCTAGAAAAAGTGGCCGTTCAAGTCAAAAGATCGGTGGAGAATCCTTCCCATGGGGAGTCCTTTCCCGGCTACAGGGTGCTCAAGACGATCGGCGAGGGCGGAACGGCTGTGGTCTACAAGGGGCTCCAGGTGTCTCTGAACCGCCTCGTGGCGATCAAGGTGATGTCCGGACACCTGGGGAACCATCCGCAACTGATGGAGCGTTTCGAGCGGGAGTCCCTGATCGTCGCACGCCTGAATCACCCGCACATCGTTCACGTGATCGACCGGGGAACCACGCCCACGGGCAGGCCCTTCTTCGTCATGGAGTACGTGGACGGCATCGATCTCCAGGCGGCCATCCGGGCCGGCAGGATGGATTTCACCCGGAAGCTCGACCTCGTGATTCAGGTCTGCAAGGCCCTTTCCTACGCGCACCGGAACGGGGTCATCCACAGGGACATCAAGCCTTCCAACGTGCTCATCGATTCGGACGGCCACGCGCGGGTGGCCGATTTCGGCATCGCCCAGCTCTTCGACGGCCGCGACCGGGGCTCGAAAACGAAACGGACGAATCTGGTGATGGGAAGCCTTCCGTACATGTCGCCCGAGCAGCAGATCGACGCCCGGGCCGTGACGGCCAGGAGCGACCTCTATTCCCTGGGGGCCCTGACGTACGAACTCTTCACCGGCGTGAAGCCCATCGGACGTTTTCGGCTTCCCTCCGAGGTCCTCCCCCGGTTCCCGGAGCCGCTGGAAGACCTGATCCTTCGTTGCCTGGATCCGGATCCGGAGAAACGTCCTGCAACCGCCGACGAACTCAAGGAGGCGCTCCTCAAGGTGCTGCAGGGAGCCCACTTGAACAGCTCGCAGAGGGAGCGGGCCCGTCAGGGGATCTCCCGGGCCGAGGAGAAGTTCGCCCTCCTCGACGTCATGGAAGAGGGCGAGGAAGGTGCGGCCTACCTGTACGAGAACCGGGAAGACCGGAGCCTGCTGGTCATCAAGAAGAGACCGACCAAGAGCCCTGGGGGCGAAGAAGCGCGGCGCCTGACCACGCTGGAGCACGGGAACATCGCCCGCGTCCTCGGCGTTTCGAAGAACGATCGCTGCTTCATCGTCGTGATGGAGTACTTGAGCGGCGGGAGCCTCGAGGAGCGCCTGATCAGGCCTCTTCCGGTCGGCGAGGCATTGAAGACCACCCGCGAGATCTGTGAAGGGCTTTCCTTCGCCCACGCGAACGGGGTCGTGCACGGCGGCCTGCAGCCCCGCAAGATCCTGTTCGGCGAAGACGGGCGCGCGAAGATCGCCGACTTCGGCTTTGACGAGCCCGGGGACGCCCTCGAGGCGTATCGTCTGCCGGCGGAGCCGAAATCGGCTCGTGGCGACGGTTATGCCGCGGCCGTCCTCTTCTATCGGATGCTGACCGGCGACCTGCCGGGATGGGAGAAGGACGACCTCGTGCCGAACGAACGGTTCTTCGCCCTTCCCCTGGAGATACAGGACCTTGCGGCGAGGATGCTGATGTCGAGAAGGGGGTCGCTCGTGATGGGGCCGGATCAGGTGGTGGAAGAGATCGACGGCCTCCTGGACGCACACCAGAAGACGGCGGTCCTGGAAGAAGGGCCGCCACCTGCCGAACCGGACCGGCAGAAAACGGGCGCCCGGCGGTCCCTGCTGGATTTCCTCTTTCTACTGCTGATGGCCGGACTGGTCGGAGGGTGTCTCTTCTGGAGCGGACGAATGGACGATATCGGGTGGTTGCTCAGCCGGTATCTCTACTGAATGATGCGGAAAGAAGGTTCGGCAAGCGGTTCCTCCGCGTCATCGGCGAAAGAGGAGGCCGTGCTCTCTTTGCCCGAAGTGAGGGAGGAGTTGTAGACGGTGATGCGGTTCCTGCCTCCCTCCTTCGCCTTGTAGAGCGCCTCGTCTGCCAGGCGAATCACGCCCTGTATGGATCGCTCGTGATCCGGAAAGGACGCGATGCCCCCGCTTATGGAGAGGAATTCGAAGGGCTGGCTCTCGCGGTGAGGAAACGGATGCTGCGCGATGGCTTCCCTCAGCCTCTCCGCGTACTTGAATGCCTCACCGGCCGAGATGCCGGGCAGGAGCACGATGAACTCCTCCCCGCCGTAGCGGGCCACAACGGACGTCTTGCGCGTATACGCCTGGATCAGCTGGCTCAGTTCCATGAGCAGCTTGTCCCCTTCCTCGTGGCCGTTCGTATCGTTGTAGTGTTTGAAGAAGTCGATGTCGAAGAGAAAGACGGAAATGGGCGACTGGTCGGTGATCGCCTTCTCCACGAACTTGCGTGCGATCTGGTGGAAGTATCGGCGGTTGTAGAGCCCGGTCAGGGGATCCGTTTCCGCCTTCTGCTTCGCGTCGGTCAGGAAGAGCTGGTTGTAAAGGGCCACCGCTGCGATCTCGGCGATGATCCGCAACAGATGGTTCGCGCCGTCCGCGAGTTTCGGTTTGCCGATGGCGATCACGCCGAGAAGGCGCTTCTCGTGGACGATGGGCGCTGCCATCCAGAGGCTCTCGTCGTCCGGGACCCCGTTGCCCTTGCTGCCCTGTTGCCTGTTGAAGTATTCCCGTGTGGTGATCACCTCGTCGCTGGCGGCCCTGCCGACGATCCCCCTGCCCATCGGACAGGTGGGCAGGGCCTTTCCTTTCCCCCCTCGGAGGGGGATGCGCTTCAGAAGATTGTTCGGCTGATCGAACACGTAGAATTCGACCGTGTCCGTCTCGACGATGTTCTTGACGAGATGGGAGAAGATGAAGACGATCTCCTCCAGGCTCTGCTTCGCGTTGATCTTCTTCACCACGTGCGAAATGTTCGTCACGAGATGCAGGTAGCTCCGGTTGAGCTCCTCCAGCTTCTGAAGCTTGTCGTTCAGCATCTTGATCTGACGGTGACTGGTTTGAACGCTGTTTCGCTGGTGGATCTCCCGTTCACGCCGGTCTGCGTTGCGGCTGATCTTGATGGCGATGAAGACGAGGAGAAGAATCGCTGCGAGCGATGTTAGCATGAGGACGTGCTCCACCGTGAACCCGGAGGTCTTGATCGCCTCCAGCCGCGTTTGCATGTCCGGGGAGTGGCCGAAGATGCTTTCGAGCAGGCTGCCCACGCTGTCGATGAGGCTGAACATGGCCGAATACCCTTCCTGTCCGATTCCGAGTCGGTCCGTAGCAACAGCAAAAGGGATGCCAGGCCGATGCCAGTCCGGCCGCGAGGTCGGATAACCACTTGATTTTGCATAATGAATTTAGTGGGCAGCTGTTCGTACGGAGTGGGGCGGGCCTGGGGAAGAAGTGCCGAATCACGGCGCTTTCTCAAATCGGCGACATGACTTTTCTCACTCTGATAAAGGGGATGCTGGAATCGCACTCAGACTTCTTCCCCGATCCGCTTCTTCCTCCGGTCCGGGTCGACGTGGATGATCACCTGGTTGAGGTCCTCGATCTCCTCGATGAGACAGAATTCGACCTCCTTGGCGATCCGGTGTCCCTCGATCACGGTCAGGGAGCCTTCCACCACGATGTGGGCTTCCATCTGAAACCGGCCGCCCGAAGATCGTACCTTCAGGTCGTGATGGCCCAGCACCCCCTCCACGCCTTTGATGCATTCCCCCATTTTGTCCAGGACTTCGGAAGGAGGCGCGGTGTCCGTGAGTTCCTGTATCGAGTGCCAGAGAACCTCGATGCCGACCTTCAAGACGAGCAGCGAGACGACCAGGGCGGCGTAAGCGTCCAGGATGTGCCATGCAGGCTTGATCTGTGCTCCCCCCACACCGATGAAAACGGCCACGGAAGACAGGGCGTCGGAGCGATGATGCCACGCGTTGGCCACGATCACCGGACTCTTGATCTTTCGACCCACGTGCATCGTGTATCGATACAGGGATTCTTTCACGAGAATGGAAACGCCGGCCGCGGCGAGGGCCAGCCACGTAGGATGAGACTCCGTGCCGTGGTAGATGCTCGAGCCGGCCTCCACGCCGAGGTACAGCGCGGCGCCCATCAGGAGGATGCCCACCACGCCCGAGCTCAGCGTCTCGAACCGGCCGTGCCCGAAGGGGTGCGTATCGTCCGCCTCTTGTCGGCCTGTCCTGAGTCCCACGAGCACCACGGCGTCGGAAAACAGGTCCGAGACGGAATGTGCGGCGTCCGCGATCAGGGCCTGGCTCTGCCCCACAAGCCCCCCGACCACCTTGAAGACGATCAGCACGGCATTCGCGAGGACGCCGATCAACGTTACGGATGTTCCCGCCTTCGTCGGGTCTTCACGCGACTTCCGCATGTCCCTTCCCATGCATGATCGGCCGATCCTTCCACGTTCGGGAAACAACAGGATCCTATTCTGCCTCCCGTCTTCGGGGGAGCCCCTCCACGTTCGGCAGGCAGAAGGAGAACTCGTTTTCGGCTTTGCAGGCCGTGCAGATGTAGTGGACCACCGCGGACCTGCACTTCACGGACTCGCGGATATCGGATTCGATGTTGAGCCGGCCTCCGCACGGGCATGCACGGGGAACGACGAGCACACAGTCGATCCCCTCGACGTCTTCCTCGAGGATGTCGTAGTCGCCCAGGCCGAGCTCTTTCCATTCCTCCAGGAGCCCGATGTAGAACCGGCGGGTCCGTTCGCTCTTCTCCCTGGCAAGGGCCTTGCCCGTTTCGGTCTTGAGCGTGTCGAAGGCATGGCGTGCATACGTCAATTCGATACTGGCCCGGGTCATCATCTCGTCGTCCAGGAAGTGCCTGCGCAGAGCGTTCTTGGCAAAAAACTGGGCCACGCCCATGTACCCCAGCTTGTCCAGTCGGTCCGCGTCGTATACGGCCCGCCCGATCGGATTCGCCTCTTCCTCCTCCTCGCGGTAAAGCGACAGGATGCCCTCGTTGATTTCGGGGATCCACGTCTCGTACACGGTGTTCGCGAGGAGGCCCTCGATGAATCCGATCGCCCTTTCTTCTTCCGCGATATCGTCCTCGTGGTACCGGCCGTAGGCGAACTTCCCCATGTCGTGCAGGAGACCCGCCAGGAGGGCGGGCTCCGCGTCCCATCCCTCTGCTTTCGCGACGTGGTGGGCAATGCGGCCGACCCGCGAGCTGTGGGTCCAGAGGCTGGCGAATTCTTCCCCGGCCGACCTGTTCTGAAAGGCCGTTTCCTGCTCGGTCAGGGTCTTCCGGATCTTCCGGAGGACGTCGGGGACGAGGGTCGAGAGCGGGTCCGGGCTGGAGGCGGCCCCGCTCCCTCGAGGAATCGGCTTGTCGGGGGCCGGCGGGGCCGTCCTTCCTGTCTCCTCGGACCAGCGTCGATAATCTCCCGGGGTGTTGATGTTGGTGAACACCCGGTCGATCCGTGCCGCCCAGCCGTTCCGGACAAACCACTCCTCGGTCAGGCGCCGGGTCTTGCATCGTCGCGTCAGCAACTCGATCTTGAAGAGATCCGCCTCCAGGTTCTCCCGGATGGCAGGGAGGCACCGTTTGCGATAGAAGGCGTGAAGGAATTCCGGCATCCCTCTCGGGTAGGGGACCACGATGTCGAAGCGGGGGAGCTCGAAAAACTCGGCGCGGATGATCTCCTCGTCCAGGAAGGGCATGTCCGCCGCACAAACGAATGCCACTTCGTGCTCGATTCCCACGAGGCCGCTGTAGATGCCCATCAGGGGACCATGGCCCGGACGCTCGTCGACTGCATGGGGCAGGCCGAGGAAGTCGTATTTCTGAGGCGTGTTCGTTACGACAAGGACTTCCTCGAACACGGAACCGACCACCTCTGCGACCCGCTGGATGATGGGTCGTCCCTCGATTTCGAGGAGGGGCTTGTCGGGGGTGAGCCTCTTTCCCTTACCTCCTGCCAGGATCAGGCAGGCGGCCTCGAGCTTCTGCGACGAGGATCCTCCCACGTTGCTTTCTCCCTATACACCTTTCCACGAAGCGAAGACCCTTGTCCCTTCGCCTGCCCGGGACTCGATCGTGAAGACCCCGTTCGAGAGCTCGGTTCGTTCCCTCATGCTCGCCAGGCCGAGCCCTCGATCGGCTCCCTCCGGGGCCGCCCTCCGGTGCGCATCGAACCCCACCCCGTTGTCTCGGATCGCGAGCAGGAGCAACCCCTCCTCCTTTTTCAGACAAACGGAGAGCTCGCTCGCCCGGCTGTGTCTCGCCACATTGTTCATCGCCTCCTGCAGGATCCGGTAGATGACGATCTTCAAAGGAGCCGGCACGTCGTCTTCCTCGACAGCGATCTCTCTTTCGATGCGTATGCCCGCATGCATTTCTCCGAATTCCCTGCAGAACCACGAGATCGTCGGCAGAAGCCCGAGGTCGTCCAGGATCGACGGCCAGAGGTTCTTCGAAATCCTTCTCACCTCTTCCACCGCCTCCTGGGCCATGGCGGCGAGGCCCTTCAAGGCATGGGCGCTTCCGGCCCGCTCGTCTGTATCGAGCCCGCCGATCGTGTTCTCGATCCGGAACTTGATGGCGCTCAGGGTCTGGCCCAGGCCGTCGTGCAGCTCCCTGGCCACCCTCTTCCGTTCTCTTTCCTGCGCCTCGAGGAGCTGGACCGAGAGGAGCTTCAGGTCCTCCTGGGAGGCTCTCAGCTCCTGTTCCACCGCGTTTCTCTCCGTGATGTCCTGCACGGTGCCCATCATGCGGACGGCCCTGCCGTCTTCGAAGGCCACCTCCGCCTGCTCGTGAACGATGCGTTCCGAGCCGTCCGGGAGCACGACACGGTGATCGATGCTGTAGGGCTCCTTCTTCTGCAGGGCCCGGTCCACTGCCTCCCGTACCTGGTCCCGGTCTTCGGGGTGGACCGAACGCAGGAAGGCCTCGTAGGTGGCCCCGAACTCCTGAGGGGTCAGGCCGAAGATCCGATAGATCTCGTCCGACCAGAACAGCTGGTTGTTCACGATGTCCCAGTCCCAGTTCCCGATATGGGCGATTCGCTGTGCCTCCGCAAGGCTGTCCCGCACCTTGCGAAGCGTTCGTACGGCAGCCTTCCTCTCTTCGATCTCCGCCACAAGGCTCTCGTTCGCTACACGGAGTTCCGCGGTGCGTGCCTCGACACGCGCTTCGAGCTCGGTGCGTGCCTGCTTGAGCCCGTTCTCTGCGCGCTTCCTGTTGGTGATGTCCTCGGCAAGCCCGGCGATACGGAAGACCCGGCCTTGCTCGTCGCGAATCGGAAAGGACCGCGTCAGGACCCATCGGACGGAGCCGTCCGGCCGGCGGATGCGGTAGTCCGGGAACTCGGCCTCGGTGGGCAGGCCGGAGCTTCTTCTGTCGAGGTCGTCGATGACTTTCTGCCGGTCCTCTTCCACGACCGCGTCCAGCCAGGAGCGGGGATTCGCATAGAGGCTCTCGCAGGACCGGCCCGAAAGGGCCTCGTAGGCCGGGCTGATGTAGAGCACGCGGCTCCAGTCAGGGGCGGCCAGCCAGAAGACCTCCTGGATGGTTTCCGTGATCTGGCGAAATCTTTCTTCATTTTCCTCCAGCCTGCCGACCATCGGGTTGATGACCCGCAGAAACAGTGCCACCCCGAGAAGCAGCACGAAAAGGCTCCATCCGATCGCGACGAAGCCGGCCCTCGCATACGGCTCCCGGATCTCGGCGAGGTCGATTTTGGCTACGATTCCCCAGCCCGTGTCCGCCACGGGTTCGTGAGCCGCCAGGACGACGGCGCCTCTGTAATCCTTGCCGATCAGGGTGCCGGACGCCCCGGACAGGGCCCTGCGCATCGGCTCGGCCAGGTCCGTGTCAAAGGGAATCGGCGCAGGGCGCTCCCCTTCCTGGTTCCGATGATGGAGGAGGAAGGCGATGTTGTTCCCCTCCCGTCTTGCGAGGGAGAGCTCACCCGTCTTTCCAAATCCCTCGTAGTGCTGATGGGCGTCGATGATCTGACTCAGCGTGGCTTCTATGGAACCGCCCGGATAGTCACGTCCGCTGTGGCTCGCATCAAATCTTGCGACCGCTTCGATCAGCCGGGCTTGCGACTTGACCATCTCTACCAGGCGGTCTCGCGACTGTTCGAAGGCAACGCCGTAAAGGATGAAGATCGTGATGCCGGTGATCACCAGGGAGACGATGGTCATGATCAGGATGAGGATCAGCAGCCTTCGGCGCCAGGCCATCTCGTCTCTCCAGGAGGCAGGGTGGAACGCGGGGGCGGGCCCCTGCCACGGACAATAGAGAAATGGACGAGGCGCTGTCAAACGGGTCGACGGGCACCCGCCCCCGCCCATGGATGCGAACAGACGTGGCTGTGGCGTCCCGCCCCGATCAGGGTTGACATGCAACAGAGGATTGTCGGATGGTGAGATGCATGGAAACGCCCGACGCACAGAGCAGCTATGTCCTTTCCCTGCAGATCCCTCCGCCTTCGCTGAAGGACAACACCGCGGATGCGGAGCGGCTGGCTCGAGCCGCAGCGGCCGCACTCGGCGTTGACGCCTCCTCGATCGAGGCGGACCTGGGCTTCGTCCGAGGCCTGCCGGATCGGCTGAGGGCGGGCGCACACCGCCTACGCTGCATCCTGTTCAAGGACCGCGCCCGCTGGATTCTCTGCGGTTTGCAGGATCCCGAGGCAGACAAGTCGCCGGCAGGCCTCGCGGTGGACCTGGGGACCACGAACGTGGTGCTGCGTCTGGTCGATCTTCTTTCCAGCGAAGTGCTGGCGGAGACGGTGGTGAACAACCCCCAGATCCGGGTGGGCCCGGACATTCTGACCCGCATCCATTTCGCGAAAGACGACGCCGGACTGGAAGAGTGCAACCGCCTGATCGTCGACGGGCTGAACGCCGCCGTCGAGTCCCTCTGTCGAATCTGCGGACGGGATTCCACCGACATCTTCCTGGTCAGCCTTGCCGGCAACACGACCATGGCCCATCTGTTCATGGGGCTGCCCCCCCTCGGGTTGATCCGGGAACCCTACATCCCGGTCACCAACCGTCCCGGTGTGATGCGTGCGTCCGAACTGGGTCTTCGGATTCACGAGCATGGACGGGTCTTCGTCTTCCCGAATATCGGGAGCTTCTTCGGGGGGGACCTGATCGCGGGAATCCTGTGCGCCCGCATTCACGAGTCGGAGGAGGTGTCGATCCTCGTGGATATCGGGACGAACGCCGAGGTCGTGCTGGGCAATTCGGACTGGCTCATCGCATGTGCCGGTGCGGCCGGCCCCGCCCTGGAAGGGGGCGTCACGAAGATGGGCATGATGGCCGGACCCGGCGTGGTCGACGAGGTGCAGATCGACCCGGCGACGCGGGAATTCCACATCCACACGATCGGGGACGAGCCCCCCCGGGGGATTTGCGGTTCCGGATTGATCGATCTCGCCGCTCAGCTCTTTCGTGCCGGAATGGTCGACATCCGGGGAAAGCTGCGGCCTCGCGAGTGCGGGGAGCGTCTCATCGAAGAAGACGCTCTTCGCCGCCTCATCGTGGTGCCCGCCGGGACGGCGGCGGGAGAGGCGGACCTCACGATCAGCCAGGCGGATCTCGACAGCCTGATGCGGTCCAAGGCGGCCATGTACACCATACTCGAAACCATCACCCGGACCGTCGGGCTGGCCCTGGAGGAGATCGCCGCCTTCTACGTGGCCGGGACTTTCGGTGCGTACATTCGGCCGGAGTCGGCGATCACGATCGGGATGATGCCGGATCTTCCCCGGCATCGGTTCCGGGCGATCGGCAACAGCGCCATCGAAGGCGCCTCCCTGCTTCTGACCTCACCGCTGCTCCTGGACGAGGTGGACCGGATCCGCGACCGGATCACCTACATGGAGCTGAACGTGAACCAGGAGTTCATGAACCGGTTTTCGGCGGCGAAGTTCCTTCCCCACACCGACCGGGACCGCTTCCCTTCCGTGAAGGCGGGGTAGTCCGCACGCGGATCCCTTTTTCCCGGGACACCATGAAGCAGCGGATCGCTATGCACGGTCTGCAAGGACCAGATCGGTGCCCTTTTCCGCAATCATGATCGTAGGAGCGGCTGTATTGCCGCTGGTGATCTTCGGCATGATCGAAGCATCGATGACACGCAACCCTTCAGCGCCTCTCACCCGGAGCTGCGGGTCGAGGACGGAACGTTCGTCACCGCCCATGGCGCAGGTTCCGACGGGGTGGTAGATGGTATCGGCGGTCTTTCGGATATACGCCTCGAAATCCGACGGGTGAAGCACCTCTTCTCCAGGTTCCTCTTCCACGGGCCCAAACCGCTTGATTGCAGGTTGCTTCATCACTTCACGCAGCCGTTCCAGCCCGCGGGTCAGCGTGAGAATGTCTCGGTCATCGCTCAAGTAGTTGATGTCGATGTCGGTTCGTTTCTCGGGATCGTTCGATTGGATCTTGACTTCACCCCGACTGTACGGGTTCACGTTGAAGGCCTGTACGGTCATCCCGGGAAAGCCGTCTATTTCCGCTCTTCCTTCCGGTGAAATAACGAAGGACAGGGGTTTCATCGCTATCTGGATGTCCGGGCGTGAGAGCGCCTCGTCCGTCTTGAAAAAGCCCACCACTTCGGATGCCGGTTTCGCCATCACACCGTCCCGGGCCAGTTTCCAGCGTATCAGCTGGCCCAGCATTCTGAATTTACTGCTCAAGAATCGATTGATGCTGTCGGAAGAGGATGCCATGCGGTATTTGAGGGGTACGCCTAG
>CAYZMM010000072.1:0-18887 GCA_964479535.1 uncultured Thermodesulfobacteriota bacterium | reverse complement strand
GAAGAACATCGGGAAAGCTATATCTTTGGGCGTTAACGTGTCGCTGTAGTATTAGATGCGTTCCGTTTTCTATTGACTGCAGGGAAGTGGAATGCTAGGGTGCTTATGAGGTTGTCAAACAGCCATTATAGAATCCATCAAGATGATTGACGGCCGGGTTCACCCCGCCCTGGCCCGTCTCGCAAGCTGAGGCTCAACCGGGCATGACAACGGAAATCTGGTTATCTGCCATCGTCTTTCTCGTCGGAGCCGTCTTCGGTCTGATCGTGTTGATGCAGATCGTCTACCCCCTCTTTTCCCTCGTACCCAAGGTCCGGAAGATCCTGCGCGAAGAGGAGCGGGAGAAGTCGATCCTGCTTTCGCTTCTCCTCTTCACCCCGGTGGTCTGGACCACGGTGCTCCTCTTCTCCATCCTGCTGGTGGTGCGCTATTTCCCCGCCTACTGGAAGCCTTACATGCTGGGCCTTTTCATGGTCCTGATCTTTGTCTTCTTCTTCGTGCAGCGGAGAAACGAGGAGGTGGAGGACGAGATGATCACCAAGGTCAAGGACCGTATGAAGCTGACCGGTTCCGACTCCTCTTCCAAGCCGCCCTGGGAAACCGACGCCTGATCCGTGCCCATGCCCCTCCCGGATATCTCGGCATTCGCTGCACTTCCTCCTTGACACGTCTTCGCTTCCTGGTATGCTGGTAATACCACCAGCCAGGATGATGGAGGGACGTTTGGAAGAGATGCTCAGGCCGATCCGCAAGGAAAGCCTCAAAGACGTGTTCGTGGAGCGTTTCGAGGAGTTGATTCTCTCCGGGAAGATCTCCATTGGGGAGAAGCTCCCGTCAGAGAGGGAGCTCTCGCTGCAGCTCGGGGTGAGCAGACCGGTGGTGCACGACGGCCTGCTGGAGCTCGTCTCCAGGGGTCTCGTTTCCATGAAGCCTCGTGTGGGAACGGTGGTCAACGACTACCGGAAGGAGGGCTCACTTGCGATCCTGGCTTCCCTGCTCAACTACCACAACGGCAAGCTGGACCCGAACCTGTTCGACAGCATGGTGGAGATGAGGATGCTCATCGAGGTGGAGACGGCGAGGCTTGCCGCCCTTAGGCGAACAGGGGAACACCTCCAGGACTTGAGTGCGCTCCTGGAGGAAGAGGGTGCACTCGATCGCGCAGAGCCGGAGCGCATCGCGGAGGTCGACTTCGGCTTTCACCATCTGATCGCCATGGCCACGGGCAATTTCATCTACCCACTGCTGCTGAACTCCTTCCGGCAGGTCTACACGAGTCTCACGAAGCGGTTCTTTTCCGACCCGGAGGTGGTCTCCGTGGTCTTCGGCTTTCACCGGGAGCTGGTGCGGGCAATCCGGGACAGGGATGAGGGAACGGCCGTCGAGGTCATGAAGAGACTGCTCATGCACGGAAGAGACAGCTTGAAGGCCATGATGGCCGCACAGGAAAGGGGGCAGACATGAGTGTGTCCACCGCCGAGCAGGCTACTTACTCGCTCAAGGAGCCGGGAAAGCTCTCCTCCCGGATTCGGTGGCTGAGGGATTACTTTTTCCAGGGGGTCGAGCGGGCGTGGAACAACGAGTTCACCGCCTGGACCACGGGCACGCCCTGGGACGTTCAGTACGATGAAGCGGTCTACTACATCGTACCGGAGACGTTCGCCTTCCTGCAGACTTTTCGCTCCTCCTTTCAACAGGTGGCCCGTCCGGTGCGGCTGCACGAGGACTTCTGGAAATGGAGCCTGCAGGAACGGAAGGCGTGGTTCACCAAGGAGGTCATGGTGAACTACCTGCCCCAGGAGATCCTGCCGGGCGACCTGATCGCCGGGGGGCGGTTCAACATTCAGACGTCCATGTGTCTGACCAGGAAGGAAGCCGGGGAGCGGGACCGCCTGATCTACGGCAAGAAAGGCGTCCGCGCGAGGATGAAGTGGTTTCATGATCACGGCTACGGCAATGCGGGCGCCACGAGCGGCCATCTCATTCCGGCACACGAGTGGGCCCTTCAGATCGGGTGGAAGGGAATCCATCAAGACCTCCTGTCCCGTTACGATCGACTGAACGTACGGGAGAAGAAGGGCGAGAAGGGGGCCCAGCTGCGAGCCATGATGACGGCGGCGAAGATGCCGGCCGAAGCGGCTTCCCGTTATGCAGAGAAATGCAGACACCTGGCGGCCGTCGAGGCCGGCCCTGCAAGGAAACAGGAGCTGGAGCAGATGGCCGCCAACCTGGACCGGGTTCCCTGGGAGCCGCCGGAGTCCTTCTGGGAGGCGGTGCAGGCCCTCTGGCTCAACCACATGCTGATCATGAGCGACGAGAACTACCCCGGGCCCGGAACGTCCTTCGGACGGATCGACCAGTTCCTCCTGCCTTACTGGCAACGTTCCCTCGAACAGGGCATGGACAGGGAATTCGGCAAGGAGATCCTCAAGTGCTTCTGGATACACGCCAATACGGCTTACGATGCCATGATACGGGTAGGGGGCAACCAGGGGATCACCGCGGGGTTCGGTCAGTTGCTGACCCTCTCGGGCATGGGTCCCGGCGGCAAGGACATGACGAACGACCTGACCTTCGCGATTCTCGAGGTCATCGATGAGATGAGCCCCATTCTGGAACCGAAGCCGAACGTGAGGCTCCACAGGAACTCGAGCGAGGAACTCCTCGACCGGGTCATCGACATGCTCTCCTCGAGCCAGGGAGCGCCCTTCCTGCTGAACTTCGATGAGCGGTCCATGGCCGGGATGATGCTTCAGGCGAAGAAGGCGGGCTGCACGGATCGGATCCATGAAAGGAACGTCCACGAGTACGCGCCCGTGGGTTGTCTCGAGAACACGATGGTGGGCAACGACCGGTCAGGCACCGTGGACAACAACCTGAACCTGCTCAAGGCGGTGGAGCTCGCCCTCACCGGAGGAAAGGACCTGCTTCCCTTTGTGGACCCGATCACGGGCAAGAAGGAGGAGATGGCCCAGGACGGGCCGGACACCGGGGATGCAGCGAAGTTCAGCTCCTGGGAAGAGTTCTGGAAGGCCTACGTGGTGCAGACAGCGCATATCGTCCGGAAGTGCGTGGAACTGTACGAGCTCTCCGAGTCGATTCGGGCGCGGTTCGCGCCCACGCCTTATCTCTCCTGTCTGGTGCGGGGATGCGCCGAAAAGGGGCTGGACATCACCCGGGGCGGTGCCGAGATCTCCTTCACCACGCTGGAAGCGGTGACCTTCGCCACCACGGTGGATTCCCTTCTCGCCGTCAAGTACCTGGTCTTCGACCGGAAGGCGTGCACCATGGAAGAGCTGACCGAGGCCCTCAGAGCGAACTGGGAGGGCTACGAGTCGCTGCAGGCGAAGGCGAAGTTCAGGGCCCCCAAGTACGGCAGGGACGACGACGAGGCGGATCGGATGGCACGGGCCGTCATGGAGGTCTGGTGTGAAGAAACCTGGAAACACGAGACCAAATCGACGGGCCGTCGGTTCCGGCCGGGCATGCTGAGCTGGAACTACTGGGTGGGGGACGGCTTCATTTTGCCGGCCAGCCCGGACGGAAGACCGAAGGGGCGGTTCCTCTCCAACGCCATCTGCCCTTCGAACGGCGCGGACATCAAGGGCCCGACGGCCAACGTGAACTCCGTGGGCAAGGCCCTCGGCGGGAAGGTCTATGAGGGCCGCGGCGACTGGGGCGGATACCTGAACCTCCTGCCGAACGGGGCCAGCCACACCATGACATTCAACCCCTCCGTCCTCAAGGATCCGGAGCACAGGCGGAAGTTCAAGGCCTTTCTCCGCGGCTATGTGGAGAACGGCGGCACGGCCCTTCAAATCAACCTCCTCGACCCGGATCTTCTGCGGACCGCGCAGAAGCGGCCGAAAGACTACCGGCACCTGCTCGTTCGGGTCACCGGGTACAATGCTTACTTCACCAGCATCGGAAGGGAACTGCAGGACGAGGTGATCGCGAGGATCAGCCACGAGAAGATGTGAGAGGACAGGTGAAAGGTGAAAGGGCAAAGGTGAAAGGCCCGGCCGCTCCACCCCAGCCGGATGCGAGATGATCTAAGGAGGTGAGGTGTGAAGAAGTCGGATCGGTTCGATGCCGACGAGATGAAGGCCTTCGAGGCGGAGGCGAAGGTGGGCCTGCTCGCCACGGTGAATCCCGAGGGGCTCCCCCACATCTCGCTCATCTCTTCCATGCAGGCGAAGGATCCCACCCGGCTCATCTGGGGCCAGTTCTCCGAAGGGCAGAGCAAGCAGCACGTCCGTAAAAACCCGCATGTCGGGTTTCTGATCATGACCCTGGACAAGAGTATCTGGCGTGGAAAGGCCCTCTGGACCCACTGTGAGACCCAGGGCGAAGAGTACGATGCGTACAACCAGAAGCCCATGTTCCGGTACAACGCCTATTTCGGAATCCACACGGTCCACTTCATGGACCTCGTCGAAACCTACGGAAGAGAAGGCCTTCCCCTTGCCCGCATCGTGCTGGCCTCCCTGGCCACCCGGGCCGCAAAGAACGGGGCGAAATCTCCTGAGATCGAGCGCATCCTGAAGCCCTGGGCCGAAGGCCTGTTCAACCGAATGGACACCCTGAAGTTTCTCGGCTACGTGGACGAGCAAGGGTTTCCCACCATCGTTCCGGTGATCCAGTGCCAGGCCGCCGGTTCGAGAAGGCTCGCCTTCTCGCCCCTGGCGTACGGGGACGAGCTCGCTGTCATTCAGAAGGGAGTGAACGTCGCCGTCTTCGGCATGACCATGCAGATGGAAGACGTGCTGGTGAGGGGGACCTTTCTCGGCTACGACCGTTCGAGGCTCCAGCGGCTCGGTGTCATCGAACTGGACTGGGTCTACAACTCCATGCCTCCCGCCTGCGGACAGATCTATCCGCCCGTTGAACTCCGACCGGTGGTCGATTTCTAGAAGGTCCCCGCACGCTGCCTTTTCGAAAACGCACCGCTCAATCCGGCGCCCCTGGATCCGGTTCGAGCGAGTGCACTTCGCAGATGTACTCTTGCAGTGCCTTGTATTCCTCGTCGGACAGGTCACGCAGTTTGACGATTTCTCCGTGCATGATCTGAAACCTCGCCTTGTCCACGATCGGCTCACACCCCCCTTTCAGGAAGTTCACCAGATCTTCCTCCCGTCCCTCATATGCCTCAGCGATTTGCTTGAGAGACGGGCCCAGACGATACGTCGTCTGGTCACTGGTCGCGTCATGGCATGCCCCGCAGCCTCTCTCCTTGAAGAGCCGAGGTCCCATCTCGTCTTCTTCCGCCACCCCGTTGCTGTGATATGCCATGACAGCCATGCCGATGACCGCTATTGCGTAGACTGATTTCTTCATCCTCGCACTCCCCTTTACAACGATGAATGAACAGCAACCAGGTCCCATCCGTGGATGTTGTATAGAAACCGTCGCCCGGGCTGGGGTGGTTTCCTGCCCCAGGTTCTGTCCCTCGAGGGACTTCGCCAAGCCAACATCACCACCTTCAGACTCCTCTGTGATGAAAAAGGGGTCGGTTTGGTTGCCGGGTTCCTGGAAATAGGAACGAACATTTAAAGTCGCCTGTGTTCATCAGGCGGTTCCCCCCTCGGCGCGCTCTCCGAAGAGATGCTTATGAGGAAGGAAAGTCGAAGGATCGAGCGGCCAGCTTTCTCCAGCGTCGCTGCCGGTGCCTGTAGAAGACCTGGGCGAAGCCCCAGACGAGCGGGGTGAGGAGCCCCGCTTCGACCTCGAATCGGTCTCTGTAGAGCGTCCCGTCACCGGAAGGCTCGACGGTGACGAGGTGATCCCACTTGCGCATGAAGGAGCCGTGTCCGTTGTCACGGACGCAGAAGGCTTCCCTGCATTCGGGGAAGGACACGACCATGGCCTGCTTACCGAAGGGGATGAAGCCGTAGAGGTAAGTGTGGACCCAGTAGGTCCCCTCGGACCAGGTCTCGGGCAGCTCTTTCGGCCGGATCGGGCGCATCTTGATCAAGGGTGCGGCAACGTGCAGGAGGAGTCGGGTGGTCGTTATGTGTCGGACGGCTTCTTCCGGCCGGCAAGGAAGATAGGTCGATACGTCAACGTGCATGATCTGTCTCCTCAAAGAGTGGTTTCTCTAATATGAGCAATTACTCGTAAAATGTCAACTCGCATTCAAAAACATTCGGGTACACATTCGGTACACATTCGACACATTCGGGTCGGACCAAGAAAACTATCTGAAAAGAATAAGAAAAATGGGCACAGAGAGGCGTAAATAGAGCTTAGAAGGCCGTTTTTGGGGGTCGAAAACGACTTCTAAGAAGTGGAAACGGTCGAAGAGAACGACAGTTGCCTTCCTAAGAGCCCATTTTCACGGACAAAATATAGGTTCTAAGGCCGGAGATGGGCCCTCCTTCGTTGTTTTTTTCTTTGATATCAGATAGTTAGCTTGGTCCGACCCCGTTGGCCCCAGAGAACAGAGGAACCTCGATCCTGTCTATGGCGCCAATGGGGGCGCCCAAGAGTCGTTCCACTCCAATCCCTTTACGGAGGTGAACCATGGGAAAGCTCAGAGACAGGATGGAGGCCGATCTCAGACTACGCAATCTTCGCCCCGGAACGCAAGAGAACTACCTTGGGTGTGCACGAGCCTTGGCTGCCTATCATCGCCGTTCGCCGGCCGAGTTGGGATGGGAGGAAGTTCGCAGCTTCCTGCTCCATCTCCGAGAGGTCAGGAGGGTAAGCCCGTCGACCCAGAAGGTCTACGTGGCAGCCCTGAAGTTCCTGTACACGGTGACCCAGAATCGCCCCGAAGTCGTACGGCCCTTCTTCATGCCCAAGATCCCCCAGCATGTACCCGAGATCCTCAGCGGCAAAGAGGTGGAGGCCCTGTTCAGGGCTGTCCGAGACCTGAAGTACCGGGCCGTGCTGATGACCACCTACGGTGCCGGGCTACGGATTTTGGAGGCCTGTGGCCTTCGCATCCAGGATATCGACAGCAAGCGGATGCTGATTCGAGTCCACCAGGGCAAGGGTGGCCGACAGCGCTATACGATCCTTGGCGAACGGCTTCTGACGGTTCTGCGGACCTATTACAAGCACGAACGTCCCAGGGGGCCCTATCTGTTCCCAGGGGAGCGCAAGAAGACGCCCCTGTCACCGGATTCGGTACGAGAGGTGCTACGCAAGGCCGTCAAGGAGACCGGCCTGAGCAAACGGGTCACCCCACACATAATGAGGCATTCCTTTGCCACACACCTGCTCGAGTCGGGCACCGATATCCGGGTCATCCAGGTACTCTTGGGGCACCGGTCGATCCACACAACGACCGGCTATGCTCAAGTGAGCACCCGTCATATCGCTCGGACCCAGAGCCCCTTGGATCTGCTCGGCACGGATAAGGCCTCCTTGCTCGGGTAAGCCTCGGTGGGGGTGCACACGCTCTGTGCGCCTGGCAACTCCACACCGCGGCCCCGTCATGAGGTCGGCGATATCTTTCGGGCGCACGGACAAGCATACCGTAAGGGCCATGTCCTCTCCCCCGAGCAACGGGAAGTGATGTGGGCCATCGAGAACTGCCGGACCTCGGTCCTGGGCGGACATGAGGAGGTCTGTCCCGATTGCGGACTGGTCACCGAGGCGTACAACTCATGCCGCAATCGGCATTGCCCCAAATGCCAGGCGAAATCCCCGCCGGATCTACGACCTGCTTTTCCAGGCCGCCTCCCGGACGTTGCTCCAGCTTGGCCGGGACCCCAAAAGACTCGGGGCCTTGCTCGGTTTTACCGCCGTACTGCACACATGGACCCACCGGGACCTTCGCTACCATCCCCACCTGCATTGCATCGTTTCCGGCGGCGGTTTGGACCCGGATGCTCAGCGCTGGACAGAGTCCTCTCGGAAGTTCCTGTTTCCCATCCGGGTCCTTTCCAGACTGTTCCGGGGAAAGTTCCTCCATGGCCTCGCACGCCTCCACGGCCAGGGAACGATCCGGCTTGGTGACGAGCTGGCCCAGCCCGATGCCTTCGATCAACTGCGCCGCACCTTGTTCGACAAACCCTGGGTGGTCTACGCCAAGCCGCCTTTCTCCGGCCCCAAAAAGCTCTTCGGTTACCTGGGCCGATACACCCACCGCGTAGCCATCTCCAATCACCGCATCCGGAAGGTCACCGACGAGTCGGTCACCCTTGCCGCCCGGGACGGGTCCACCGCCACCCTGGATGTCAGGGTCTTCATCGCCCGGTTCCTCCAGCACGTCCTGCCCAAGGGATTCTTCAAAATACGTCACTACGGCCTCTTGGCATCCACCCACGTCCATACCTTGCTGCCCACCGCCATGGCCTTGCTCGGTGGACCCCCCGTCCCACAGGGACCCGAGGTCCCCTTCGCCGAGAATTGGCAAGATCTTATGCTTGCCCTTACGGGTCTCAACCTGCGCGTCTGTCCGTGCTGCGGCAGCACTCGCCTGTTCCGTATCGCAGTTCCTGCCCCCTTGCCCAGAGCACCTCCCGGAGGCGTCGCATGAGCCTGCCAATGAAAATCCCCCACCTCCTTGTTGTGCGCAAAGCACCGACGCACCCGTCTATCCGCAAATCTACCAACGTCATGAAAAAGCCACGCCAGCCCCAGATCCCCGACCTCGGACGCTTCTCCCAAACGAGTCCAGATGCTCTTGGGAAGGCTTACGACTACCTCCGCAGCACTTCAGTGCCCCCTCCTCGGTCTTCTTCCAATGACAAAATCCGCTCGACATCCACTCGACATCCACATAGCATCCCATCTCTACCGGCAGCTTGGTTCAACCCTGGATTCGATGAATGCGAGCTCCGCCTTGCCACCCGCCGCCTCGCTCGACTCATCGAGATCCTACTGGTTTGACGGATCCGAAACAAAACGATTACCTTGTTGCGTGATCCATCCAGGAGAAGGCGGAGCAACTACGATCCCTTCGACTGCATCTCCACACAAGATGGCGCCTAACCTCTGCTTACTCTGAACAAGCTTTGGATTCAAAGGGTTAAGTGGCAACCATCTTCTTGCTCCCCGGAAAAGGAGAAACGTTGTTGAAGCCGAAGCGAGGTCGGCAGAAGCCTCCGGCAGGGAGGCGTCCGGAGAACGGCCCGGCCGGTCATCGCGGCAGAAGGCAGGAAGAGATCGCACCGGCGGATCTCTACCGGGTGACAGGCCCTGCCGTGCCGATCTACCTTCACCCGGAGAGCCCCTTCTGGTTCGTTCCGAGCCCTGTGGCGGATCGACTCCTGAAGCAATGGCTGAAAGGTGCCGACAGGGCGGACTTGACAGGGTGGTTGTCGGCTCGCACCGGGGTTACGATCGCATCCGCCGCCCTGGAAGTCGACCATCTCTTGCGCTCGATCCTGCCTCCGACCTCGAGACCTTACGAGGGCCGAAAGGCCCTTCCTCTGGAGCGCCTTTCCGAGCTTTGGGTCCACCTGACAGAGGCGTGCAACCTGACGTGCCGCCACTGCCTCTTCCACACGTGCCGGCGGCCGGTTCGTTCCCTCGAAGCGTGCAGAATCCTTTCTCTGGTCGAGGAAGCCCACGCTCTCGGATGCCGGATGGTCTGCTTCACCGGAGGCGAGCCGTTCGTCTACCCCCGGTTCACCGAGCTTCTTCGATCCATGATGAACCGGCATGAGTCTCTTCGGGTCGCGGTCCTTACCAACGGGACCCTGGTGCGGGATCGCCTGGGCGCACTCCAGGAACTCGACACGGAACGCCTGCATTTTCAGGTCAGCGTGGACGGCCCGGAGACGGTTCACGAGGGGCTTCGCGGTCGAGGCTCCTTCAGGAAGACCGTGTCCGCCCTCCGGGCCCTGGTCGATGGGAAAATCCCCTGCAGCATTGCCATGACGGTGAACCGGGAAAATGCTTCTGCCATGGAAGACGTCGTGGAGATTGCCCATGGCCTGGGTGTGCCCACCGTGCATTTCATCTGGCACTTTGCCCGCGGAGTGGGCGAGAACATGGGTAGAGCTTCAGGCAAGGAACTCGTCAACGCGTTTCGAACTGCCGCCTGCCGGGCCCGCTCCCTGGGTGTGGACGTCGACAACCTGGAGGCGATGCGGGCGCAGGTCTTCGCGCCGGCGGGGACCCGGTTCGACTTCGGGAACGCCGCGTGGGAATCCCTTGCCGTGGGGCCGGACGGCCGCGTGTACCCGACCCCCGCGATGGTGGGTCTCGAGCCTTTCCGGGCAGGCCCGATCGAGCAGGGGATCGAGAGGGTGTGGCAAGAAAGCCCCCTTCTCGAGGCCATACGGTCGCTCTCCCTGACGGACGTGCCGAAGATGAGCGCAGACCCGTGGCGCCTGATCCTCGGAGGAGGGGACCTGGACCACTGTGTCGTCCACAGGGACGCGAGCGAGGAGTTCCCAAGGCTGCGGACGGATCCGTACCTGCCCCTGTACAGGGACATGGCTCGTACACTGATCGCAGAGGAAGCGGCGACCTTCCCGGTCCCCCCGGGGCCGGGTCTGGTTCTGCGGATGGGGGACATCACCACGGACTGCCCGTCCCCGAGGGACGTGAACTTCACCCACAGCAACTGCCTGCTTTCCGTGGGCGATGGGACGACGCGGGGCCTGGTGCGTCGCTTTTACGAGGACCGTGCCGTGACCCCGGACGAGACGATCCTGAACCCGGTTTCGTACGACGAAAAGGAAATCGCTCACATCCCCCTGCAGGCCCGCGTACGCTTGTACGGATGCGGTAGCCCGGTGACGGACGCGGACGTTCGGCCGGACGAGTGTGTCGTGGATCTCGGCTGCGGCACGGGCGTGGAGTGCTTCATCGCGGCCAGGGAGGCGGGCGGCCGGGGCAGGGTCATCGGCGTGGACATGTCGGATGCAATGCTGGACATCGCCCTGCGCTCCAGGTCTTCCGTGGGGGATGCTCTCGGCTGCGACAACACCCGATTCATCAAAGGATATCTTGAAGCCATCCCGGTGGCCGACGCCACGGCCGATCTTGTGGTCTCCAATTGCGTGGTCAACCTGAATCACCACAAGCGGAAGGTCTTCCAAGAGATCTTCCGCATCCTGAAGCCGGGCGGAAGGCTGGTCATCTCGGACGTCGTGGCGGAAACCGAGCCGCCCGCGCCGATCCGGGCCGATCACCAGCTCATCGGGGAGTGCATCGGCGGGGCCATGGTGCAGGAAGTCCTCTTCAGCATGCTCCGGGACCTGGGCTTCGTGAACGCCTCTATTGTGAAGCGATTCCCCTATCGTACGGTTCAGGGCCACCCTTTCTACTCGCTCACCTTCCGCGCCTGGCGGCCGGACGGGGAGGCTCGCCGTGAGGCGGCCGACGCGATCTACGCCGGCCCCTTCCGCGCCGTGTTGGCAGAGGATGGCACGGTCCTGCACAAGGGCGTTCGGCAGCGGCTTTCGATCGGGTCGGGCCTCGATGCCGCCTCTCTCGGAGAATCCGGGATCCTGCTCCTCGACGCGGCCTCGGGCGCCGTCACGAACCGGGAAGCGGAGCAGAGCTGCGCCTGCTCTCTCCCACCCGCCGAGCAGACGAAGCCGGCGCACGGAGCCGTGCCGGAAACGGGCTGCCTGATTTGCGGCGCGCCCCTTGTCTACCTGTCGGCCGTCGAAGAGAGGGAGTGTGCGCAATGCGGCAAGGTGAACGGCGCCGATGCCGTCTGCCGGGAGGGACACTTCGTCTGCGACGCCTGCCACGTCGAGGATCCGAAAGAGCTGATTCGGGCGGTCTGCACGGAGACCCCCGAGACCGACATGATTCGCCTCCTCCGCCGGGTTCGCTCGGACCCCAGGATTCCCATGCACGGCCCGGAGCACCACGCCCTCGTTCCCGCCGTCATTCTGGCGACCTACCGGAACCTGGGAGGCGAGATCACAGAGCAGGACATCCTGACCGGCCTCGAGCGGGGCCTGTCCCTTCCCGGAGGGTCCTGCGGCTTCATGGGCATCTGCGGCTCGGCCGTGGGCGTCGGGATCGCCTTTTCGATCATCCTCCGGGGGAATCCTCTCGCCCCCAAACCCCGCCAAAGGGCTCAGCGGACTGTGTCCGAGATCGCCCGTGCGCTGTCCGGGCGGGAGGCGGCACGTTGTTGCCGAAGGGAGAGCTTCCTCGCCCTGCGGGAGGCGGCGAGACTGTCCGAAGGCCTGCTGCCGGTCCGCCTTCGGGCGGATGAGGACTACCCCTGTGATCAGTACAGGACGAACAAGGAGTGCATACGTGCGGGGTGCCCGTTGTTCCGGGGCGCAACCCCGGCGCAGGAGCAACCCTTGCCCTGATCTCTGCGTGGGGCGCAGATGGATGGAATCGACCGGGCAATCCAGCGTAGGCGGACGGTAGAGGCATGAAGAGACCCAAGCTGTGCGGCCCGATCCAGCCTCTGCGCAACCCGGACCCGGAACGCTCGGTGCACCGCCTCATCGTCTTCACCCGATATCCCGAGCCAGGTCGAACCAAGTCCCGACTGATACCGGTCCTCGGCCGCGATGGTGCGGCCGAACTCCACAGCCGCATGACCGAGCACACCCTCCGAAAGGTCCGGCGGTTCCTCGCAGGCCGTCACGTTTCGCTCCGGATCTGGTACGACCGGGGAAACGCGGACCTGCTGAAACAGTGGCTCGGGGCGGACGTCCGCCCGGTCGCCCAGGGGGAAGGGGATCTCGGCAGGCGCATGGAGGGTGCCTTTGCACAGTCCTTCGACCGGGGAATGAAGCGGGTGGTCCTGATCGGCACGGACTGCCCCGGGATCCGGCCCGCTCACCTGGCAAAGGCCTTCCAGGCCCTGAAGGCGAGCGACGCGGTCCTCGGCCCTGCCAACGACGGCGGATACTACCTCATCGGGCTCAGGCGTCCGGCGCGCGGACTCTTTGAAGGCATTCCGTGGGGGAGCGGAGAAGTGCTCGAGAGAACCCTGGATGTCGCACAGGCAATGGCACTGCGGGTGGCGTTGCTGGACCGGCTGGACGATGTGGATCGCCCGGAGGATCTCCGCTTCTGGGAAGAGGAATGGGGGAACGAGGGGCGCCCCGCCGAAGCCGAGACCCTGTCGATCGTCATCCCGGCCGTCGACGAAGCGGACACGATCGAGACCGCCATTGCCGGGACCCGAGGGGCGTCCTCTGTGAAGGAGCGGATCGTGGTGGACGGGGGCAGTCGCGACGGGACGCCTGACAGGGCCCGTGCCTGCGGCGCGAAGGTGATCGACTCGGTTCCCAGGAGATCGACGCAAATGAATGTGGGCGCAAAGGCCGCCGAGGGGGCGCACCTTCTGTTCCTGCACGCCGACACGAGGCTGCCGCCCGGTTTCGAGCATCACGTCCGCGAGGTGCTCGACCGGCCCGACACGGTCGCGGGCGCCTTCAGGCTGGTCATCGACGCAACCTATCCCGGGCTCCGCGCCGTCGAAAGGGGGGCCAACTTCCGGTCGATCTGCATGGGCATGCCCTACGGCGACCAGGCGATCTTCCTTCGGGCGGACCGTTTCCGCGAGGTGGGCGGGTTTCCCGAAATCCCGATCATGGAGGATTTCGCCATCCTGCGAAGACTCCGGCGGGAAGGTTGTATCGGAATCGCTCCGGTCGCGGTCGCAACGTCGGCGCGAAGGTATGAGGAACTGGGCGTCTGGCGGACGACCTGCATCAACCAGCTGATGGTTCTGGGTTACCTGGCAGGCGTTTCGCCGGAAAGGCTCGAGCGCTGGTACAGGACCGGCCTGCGCCGGTAAGCCTTCGAATGGATCGATTCCTCGTCCACGAAGATCCGGAAGGCGCTTTCGGAATCCACCCGATCGGCCTTTGCATCTGACGTCTTTGAGACACGTGGACAGGTTCTATCGATCTACCCCCGCACTCCAAGCGAACAAGGATGCGCAGGGGTATACCGACTTTCCCCGGGCGGTGGAGGCGGGACAGTGAAGAGGGTCTTGATCACCGGGGCGAACCGGGGCATCGGCCGACAGACGGCCCGCGAGTTGGCCCGCAAGGGTTACAGGGTCTACTGCGGGACACGAGACGTGGGAGCGAGCGGCAAACCGGTCGAGGACTTGGGCGAAGACGCGTTTTGGATCACGATCGATGTGGCTCGCACAGAGAGCATCCGAAAAGCGGCAGAGTGGCTGACCGGACGGGAGGCCAACCTCGACGTTCTGATCAACAATGCGGGCATCTATCCGGATGGGAAATGCTCGATCCGCGACATATCACGCGAACAACTCGTCGCCACATTTCAAACGAACACCTTCGGGCCGATCCAGGTGACGCAGGCCTTCCTGCCGCTCCTGCGAAAGTCGGAAAGGGCGCGTGTGATCAATGTGTCGAGCGGTTACGGTCAGTTCGATGGGTTGTCCCCTGACGTGCCCAGCTACTGTCTTTCCAAGCTGGCTCTGAACGGTGTCACCCGGATGCTTGCAGACAGCCTTCGCCACGACGGCATCGCCGTCAACTCAGCCGATCCCGGCTGGGTCCGGACGGACATGGGCGGCGGCAGCGCCACCCGGAGCGTTGAAGAGGGGGCCGCCGGCATCGTCTGGCTCGCCCACGACGCGCCCCATGAACGGAGCGGCGGGTTCTTTCGGGACGGCCGGGAGATCGATTGGTAGGATAGCCCGGAGCCCGCCTCCCTCACCCGATTTTTTTCTTGACAATATGAACAATGTTCATTATTGTGGACAATGTTCATTTTCGCCGGACCCCGGCCACCCATTCGCATCTTCCAAGACCCAAGGGAGGGATCGCCATGTACGATTTCATGCTCACGCCTGAAGAGCAGGCACTCAAGCGGGAGGTGAGGAAGTTCACCCGCGAGAAGGTCTCCAGCGATTTCCTGAGAGCCCTGGACAAGGACGAGATCGTCTACCCCAGGGAGTTCGTCGAGGATCTGGCCGCCCAGAACCTCCGGGGCATTCGCTTTCCCAGGGATTACGGCGGTCGGGGAATGAGCTGGGTTGCCGACGTGACCGCCACCGAAGAGATCGGCTGCCTCGGGATGGCCCTCGGCTGCGCTTTCGTCATGCCCTCCATCGTGGGGGAGGCCTTGAACGTGTTCGGCACCGAGGACCAGAAGGAGAGATACCTGCGCCCCTATCTGGCGGGTAAGCTCGTTTCCGCCGAGGCGCTCACAGAACCGAGGGGCGGCTCCGACTTCTTCGGGGCCACGACGCGGGCCGTACTGGACGGGGACCACTTCGTCCTGAACGGCCAGAAGCGCTTCGTTGTCGGTGCCGAGGGAGCCGACTTCTTCACCGTCTACTGCAGGACCAACTTCGATCCGGATGCGCACAAGTACAACAGGATCAGCATGCTCATCGTGGACAAGGGGCCCGGGGTGGAGACCGAGTACCAGTACGGCCTTATGGGATGCAGGGGCGGCGGAACCGGAAGGCTCGTGTTCCGGGACGCAAGAGTCCCGAGGGAGAACCTCGTGGGGGAGCTTCACGGCGGCGCACTGGTCTTCAACCAGATGATGATCCCGGAAAGGCTCACCTCCGCGGCCGGTTGTCTCGGCACGTGGGGCGCCCTGGACCTGGCGGTGCGCTATGCGGACAAACGTACGGCCTTCGGAAAGCTCATCCGCAAGTTCCAGGCGGTCAGCTTCATGGTGGCCGACTCCATCATGCAGCTCGACGCGGCCCGTGCCCTGACCTACATGGCCGCCCGCGCAGTGGACGAGAGCTACCCGAACGTGCGGCGCATCGTCAGCGAAGCGAAACGATTCGCCACCGAGTCGGCCTGGACCGTGGTGAACAACGCGATGCAGATCATGGGCGGCATCGGATACACCGAGGTCTACCCGATCGAGCGGGCCATGCGGGACACCCGCCTTGCCCTGATCTGGACCGGTACGAGCGAGATCATGAATCTCATGATCCAGCACGAGTACTTCAACGAGGTTCTCGGCCCGGAGTACGACAAGAGACAGATGGAAAAGGACGCCATGTCTCCCGATGAGACGGAGCGCTGCTTCACGGACGAGGACATGTGGAAGGTCCATGAAAGCAAGGTGGCGAACTGAGGACCAGGCTGCGGGTCGTTGCGTCTGAGGAACGTCAAGGGGTTGGTGTCGTGCCGGGATCCGCTTCCGATTTGCTTGGGCTCCGTCTCTCCCTCCCCCTACAAAGTCGCCCGGCACAAATCTACAACGGATCCCGACACGACACCAAGGCACGTGCGCCCCTGAAACACATCGACGACTATGGGCGCCCGGCCGGGGGTGGCCACCTTGGTTTTCATGGGGTTCTGAATAGAGAAGGGGGACAGCGGAATGGCGGAGAGGGTGCTGGAAGGCGAGGAGCTTCGGGTGCTTCTGGTAAACAACTGGATGACCCATGACGCGCTCTGGTACGGGGAGGCGGCGTCCCGTTTCGGCATGGCCGAGGCGAGCCCCATGAACCTCCGGGTGTGCAGGTCCCTCGGCAGCATCGAGTTCAAGCGCTTCCTGAGGGCGACCGGTCTTATGCGGGCGAAGGACATGGGGGCCCTGCAGGAGGTGTTCGAGCGGGCGCGCAGCGTGTTCGTCCCGCCGGCCTTCGACGCCGAGGTCGATTTCCGGGCGGAGGACACAGTGGTCATGACCGCCGGGAGATGCTTCGCCCACGAGGGGATGACGAAGGCGGGTCTCATCGCGGACTACGAGTGTGGCATCTACGAGCGAATCGAGGGCTGGTTCGACGCAATGGGTTTGGACTACACGAGAAGCCCGGATCTGGGCCGCTGCCTGAAGTTCAAGGGAGAAGATTGTGTCGTGACGTATCGATTCCGTTTTGATGAGACGGAGGCTCCGGAGCGGTGAGCACCGCAACGCTGCACAACCTGAAAGAGAAGGAACGGGAGGCCCGTCGGGAGCTGATTCTCTCGGCCGCGCGAAGGCTCTTTGCGGAAAGGGACTTCAGGAGCGTGACCGTCCGTGAGATCGCGAAGGCGGTCGGTGTCAGCCCGGGGACGATCTACCGGTACTACGAGGGCCTGGACGACCTGTTTCTGGACGTGTTCTTCGCCGGGGCGCAGGACCTGACCGAACTCGTGGATGCCGAGCGCAGGAACGGAGAAGGGTGTTCCCTGAAGAGGTTCTGCGAAATCTACGTGGGCTACCTGAACGAGAACATGTCCTTCTACCAGATGATGGGCCACTTCATGCTCGGGGGCAGACTCTCGCCGGAGGCCACGGAGAGGCTGAACCCGATCATGCGGGAGCTGATGGACAGTATCGAGGGAATCGTGAGGAAGGTGGGCCTCGAAGGAGATACCCGGCTGGTGGCCCATGCGCTCTTTTCGGCCCTGAACGGCGTGATGATCAGCTACGCGCGGTACCCTGGACGAAGCCTGGAAGAGATTCGGCGCCACACCCTGCGTCTTGCAGCGGTCGTTGCAGAGTGTTTTGAAAGAAGCGGATGGCCGGACCCGCCGCGCAGCGTCGAACCGAATCTCGATTAGGTGCTTGCCGGCCCGTTACGCCGGTCCCGGAATTGGATGAACCGTCTCATCCTGGCATAGGCGCGAAGAGCCCGCTCCGGCGTCGGATACACCGGAATGCCGGCGCTGCAGAGCGGCTCGAGCCAGCTTTCGAGTTGAACAAAGCCCGGATAGGCGACGGCAATCAGCGCCTTGTCCGTGGTGTTGCCGACCTCCACAAGTCCTTCGGTATACAGACGGTTCGTTTCGTCCGAGATCCCGCCGCCGAGCACGAGGATGGCGTCCACGTTCCGGTCTTGCGAAAGGCCTTGAAGGGTGTCCAGATAGAGGTTCAGCTCAAAAGATGCAGAGAGGCCCACGTCCACCGGATTCCGCCAGCTCGTTCCGGTTGCCGGCAGGCTCGCCCGCAGGCGTTCCCTGGTCTTCTCTTCCAGAGAGGCCATGGTCAGCCCCCAGCGCTCCGCGGCATCGGCGGCCGACACCACCGGCCCTCCGGGCCCGGAGACGAGGACGATTCTGCCTTCCCCTTCCCACGGGAGGTGGTGCATGGCCATCACCAGGTCCATCATCTCCTCGAGGTCGCTCACATCCAGGACACCGTACTGTTGGAACAAGGCCCTCCAGAGGGTCTGGTCCCCTGAAAGGGAGCCCGTGTGGGAGGCGGCCGCCCTCTGGCCGGCCGAAGTCCGGCCCACCTTCCACATGATCAGGGGCTTGCGGCCGGCGATCGACTCCATTGCCCTGGACAGGGCCCTGCCGTCCCGAAGCCCTTCCGTGTAGGCGCAGATGAGCCGGACCTCCGGCTGACGGCCCATCCACTCGAGCAGTTCCGGGAGGTCCACGTCGCACCCGTTTCCGTAGCTTACCGCATGACGGAAGAAGAGCTTCCGTGGCTCAAAGGCCTTCATCAGCAGGTTGCAGAGGGAGCCGCTCTGGGAAATGAGCGCCAGGCTTCCCGACTCCCGCGGCATCTGAGGGAAGAAGGCGAGGCCCGCGCTCGAGGAGTGCACCCCCATGCAGTTCGGTCCCAGGACGCGGAAGCCTCCCTTTCTTGCCATCTCTCTGACGCGTTCCTGCTCGGCCAGCCCCTCGCTCTCACCGCTTTCACCGAACCCGGAGGTGTAGAGGACGACGCTCTTCACCTTCTTCTTCGCGCATTCCTCCAGAACCGGCATGACCTGCGCCTTCGGCACCATGACGATGACCATGTCGACCGGGTCCGGCAGATCGGCCAGACGCGGATAGGACCGGAGGCCTTCGATTTCGTCCGCCTTCGGGTTCACGGGATAGATCGGCCCGGCGAATCCCTGGTCCTGCAGAGCCATCAGAAAGAGCGTACCGATCTTGAAGCTCCGGGGAATACCGACCAGCGCCACGGACCTGGGGGAGAACAAGGCCTCCATGTCTTCCATCTCGGTTGCCCTCATCGATGCTGCTCGTGCTGCGGAGCAGATTTCCCCTAGAAAAAGAGCCCCTTCCGGGTTTAGTGTGGGTACCCCCCATATATGGTAGTCATGA
>CAYZMM010000071.1:0-19331 GCA_964479535.1 uncultured Thermodesulfobacteriota bacterium | reverse complement strand
TTCCGGTTGCTTAAGCTCGAAAACCGTGGCAAGATTCAGGGGAACTTCGGTCTAGATATGCTCGATTTTTCAGGTCCCGAGGCGGGCCGGAGGGGAGCGGGGCCGTCAACCTCCTTGACAGCCGGCCGTCGCGGGCTCGTGCGCCGCAGACCCGTCGCGGGCCCGGACGGTCCAGGTCGCTCCCATTCGCTCGAAGGCCCAGTCCGTTGCATCCAGGGCCCGGGCGAAGGCGACCTGCGCCCATCCGTGGGCCATCACGGTGACGAGAGGAGGGGTCTCGAGGGTGTAGTAGGTCCAGCAGGAGCGGGTGGTGCCCCAGTATTCCAGGAAGTAGCCGAGGGCCATTCCGGCGAGCAGGAGCGAAACATCCCGCCTGGGCGTTCTTCCCGTCACGATGACCACCGAAAGAGCCCCACACATCAGCAGCGTGGGCCACATCGTGATGGCGGGACGGATGAATCGGAACATGCCGAAGGCGAAGACGGCCACGAAGAGCCAGTAGAGGACCGTCCAGGGAAGGTTCCACCGGATCAGGACCCGGTCGAAGGCGAAGACGATCCGCGCCGTGGCCAGGGCGGCGACGGGCCACGCGGGCAGTATGAAGAGCGGCGGTTTCTCGCCCGTGAAATACCACCAGAGGTACGTGTTCGTGCCCCACCCTTCGAACAGGGCCCCTCCGACGAGCGCCACGAAGGCGAGCGCGAGGTCCTGGGAGGGCCGGACATCCCAGCAGAGAAGCGCGGTCATGAAGACCCATATCGCGATCAGGAACCAGTTGACGACCTGCAGGTTCTGACGGGCCAGGTCGCTCCATATGAGGGGGATCGTCACGTACAGGACGGTCATGGCACCCAGGGCCACCAGGCTCCATCGGTCGTAGCGACTCAGCAGGAAGCGCAGCACGGATGTGTCTCCTAGAGGTTTATCTGCAAGCCTCCAGAGCGATCTCGGAGATGTCCGCGAGCCGAAGCCTCTCTTCCAGCCCCTCTGTCCTGAGGGCATCGGAGAGCATCTTCGTGCAAATGGGGCAGGCGACGGCCAGAAGGGTCGCGCCCGTCTCTTCGGCTTCCCGCACCCGCAGGCAGGCCGGTCCGTCCCGACCGGAAAGCAGGTCCGTGGCGAAGTTGCCCCCCCCGCCCCCGCAGCAGAAGGCGGTCTCCCGGGTCCTCTCCATCTCGACCAGCTCGATGCCGGGAATGGCCGTCAGGATCTGCCTGGGCACCTCGAACTCCTGGTTCCATCTTCCGAGATAGCAGGGATCATGGTACGTCACGCGGGCCGCCAGGCCCTTGGACACATCGAGCTTGCCGGTCACGATCAGATCCCGAAGGAGGTGCGTGTAGTGCAGGACCTCCACGCTCACGCCGCAGTGCGGGTAGTCGTTCTTCATGGTGTGAAAGGCGTGGGGGGACAGGGTGACGACCTTCTTCACGCCCCGTTCCTGAAAGATTCTCGCCTGCTCCCGCACCAGATGGTCGAAGAGCCCCCTTTCCCCGAGGTGCTTGACCTCGTTTCCATCGCAGACCTCTTCACTGCCCAGGATGCCGAAGGAGCAGCCCGCCTTCGAGAGCAGCTCGCCCACGGCCCTGGCGTTGAGCCGGCTTCGCTCGTCGTAGGCGCCCACACACCCGACGTAGTAGAGGAACTCGTCCCCCTTCTCGTAGGGCCGGATGCCGGTGCCCTCGGCCCAGTCTCCGCGGGCCGCCCGGGGCTCCTTCCAGGGGTTGCCGCTCCTGTGGACGTTCTTCAGGAAATCCCTGACCGTGGGCGGCACCATCCCGGCTTCGATCGCCTCTTCCCGGAGGGCCTCCACCACGTCCATCGCATGGTGCTGGTAGTCGATCGGGCACATCTCGGTGCAGGCCCTGCACATGGCGCAGGAGAAGATGGCCTGGGCCATCTTCCGGTCGAGCTCGCACCTCCCCTCCACGATCGCCTCGGCGAGCCACGCCCGCCCGCTGCTGTAATACGGCTCCGAGATGTATTTGGTCCCGGACGGACAGGACCGGGTCCAGCTTCCGTAGAAATGCCTGCACTGCCCGCATCGTGTGCAGGTCAGCCTGTCTTTCTGGTCGATCAGTGCCATGACGTCCCCCGATGACGGGCCGGGATTCAGAGGCCGAGTTTCCCCGGGTTCATGATGTCGTTCGGATCCAGCAGACGCTTGATTCGCCTCAGGAGGTCCAGGTACCCGGGGTCCGCCTTCTCCAGCATCATCCCGGTGGCCCATTCCGGCGCCTTGTACATCAACGCACCCTGCTCCAGCTCCATGCGGGCCAGCTCCTTCATCATCTCTCGCACCTCCCGGATCTCCTGTTCATCCTTCCGGTTGTAGGGGATCAGGAAACGCATGATGCTGTAACGGCCGAGCCCCATGGTCCGCTGGGTGCCCATGGGCGGGAAGTTGTATCGTTCCATGATCTCCCTGGCCTTCTTGATCCCGCCGGGGAACTGCTCGAGGGTCGAATACCCGCCGACCCAGCCGGCACCGCCCCCCGGGTTCATCAGCCCTCCTCTCCCGATGTCCATCCAGCGCAGGGCGAAGCCGGTGGTGGGAAACTCCGACACCTTCCGGGCCATCTCGTTTGCCGAGAAGTCCCACAGGATCTCGGCCCTCCGCCCCTGCCCGGTTTCGTCCTTCAGGATCTCTTCCAGGATCTCCACCTTTGCATCGAAGAGCTTCTTCGAGGCACCGGCGATCCGGTGCATCACCAGAATGTCCCAGGGCAGCTGAGGCTCGCCCGGCTTGTAGATGCCCACACCCACCTCGACGACCTCCCGGGTCCGTCCCGACTGCTCCTCCGTGATCTCCGCCCTCACGATGCGGCCCAGCACTTCGGGCACGTGGTCGATGTCCCAGATACCGACCGCGTAGTAGTCTTCGAAGGGCTGCTTCGGCCAGAGCTGGATCGACGCCTTGGTCACGATCCCCGAGGCTCCTTTCCAGTCGACGAAGAGGCCGCAGAAGTCCGGCAGGGGATGACGCGAAAACCAGTAGGGGGACGCACTGACGGATCCGGTCAGGATCTTTTCCCCTGTGGGCAGGACCGCTTCCAGCCCGTTGATCATGTCCCCGTGGCAGCCCGCCTTCATGGCCAGCGTACCGAGCCCGCCGAGAAGGTAGTTGGCCACCACGGACGTGAAGGCGGGTGCCGCGGGCTGCGAGATCTTCAGCCCCGGGTGGTTCCGCTGAAGGTGGCGCTCCGCATCGCCGAAGCTCACGCCCGGCTCGACGACGATGTACATGCTGTCCTCGTTCACCTCCAGGATGCGGTTCATCCGCTTCAGGTCCACGACGATGCCGCCTCTTCGCGGAATCGCGAGCCCCCCCAGGTTCGTGCCCGTGACGAACGGCACGATCGGGACCTTCCGTTCGTTCGCGAACCGGACGATGCCCTGCACCTCTTCCACGGTCCGGGGCATCGCGACGAGATCCGGCATGCCGGGCGGTTCGGCGGTCATGTCCCGCGAATAATTGTCGAGCACGGGGGGGTCGGTCAGAACGTACGGCTCGCCCACGATCCGGGCGACTTCTTCGGCAAGGGCCTGACGGTCGGCCTGATTCATACGCTTCCCCTCTCTTTTGTCATGCCCTCGAAAGCGGGGACCCCTTGGCACAAAGTGCTGAGGGATCCCTGCGTTCGAGGGGATGACGACAAGAATATCTGGGCTCGTGGCCCAGCAGGATTCGAACGAAATCGCTCAGCCTTTCCACGGTCCTGTCCTTGACGCCATCGGGAAATGTGCGGCCCAGCAGGAAGGTCTCGATTCCGCAGACATCCAGCCCGACCAGCCGCTTCTTCTCGAGCGTCTCTCCCAGGACGCAGGCGAGTTCGGTCAACGCTTCGGCGCTCAGCCCCTTGACGTTCATGAAGCGGGCAGCATGGACCGCGTCGAGGGAGCCGATGTCCGCATCCAGGGAAAGGTACAGACGATCCGTCACCGTCCCGTCGAGAAGGGGGGCCAGTGCGCTTCGCACCCCCTTCCTTCGGATCTCCTCCTTCGTGACGAAAGTGACCCCTGCCTCTTCGAAGCGTCGGTACGCGTCCACGTAACGGCGCAGCCCGGAATCGTGCCGAAGCTCCTCCGAGGGATAATCCGAAACGCCGAATACGATGAGCCTGTGCGGCGGGACCACCCGCTCCTCGACCAGGTACCTGAGCCAGGTAGCGCAGTTGTAGGAATCGGGGACGGTCCGGAGCTCCGCGCCGCAGGCCTCCAGAGCAACAGGGTCCTCGTCTGCGCCGTCTCGTCTTTCTTCAGAAGCGTACCGGGCGAGATCCATTCGCTCGGAGAGCTGGAGCCCGTCGAAATGGCTGTCCACCACGAGGACCGTCGTGTCGGAAGACCCTTCTTGCCCGGCAAGGGCCCGAAGGACGCCCCCCGTCGCGGAGTGATCCACGGCGATCATGGCCGGCATGCCCCCGGCCAGGTCGTCCCTGACAAAGGCGGCCACGCGTCCCGCCACCTCCAGGCAACCGCCCTCGTCGATGAACCGGAGGTGGTTCTCGGCCGATACCAGGGACAGCTCGGAGAGGGTGGGGCTGGGGGTGAGCCACGAGGGGATGTCGATTTCCCCGGCCGTCTCACAAACGTCTGCTGCGATCAGATCGCCGAGGAACGCCCTCAGGGCGTCAAAGGGGTTCCGAAAAGCGGACCGACCCGCGGCCAGATCACGCGCCAGGATCGCCTTGAAGCTGAGCTTCAGCTCGTCGTCCGTGGGGTCCAGGGCCACCCCGAAAAGAGCCGGTCTTCGAGGAAGGCTTCTCTCCAACATGCCCGTCCTTTCATCTCCCGGGGCCCGTTCATTGCTTGTAGCAGCGCATGGGCTTATTGTGAAAGAGGATCTCCACGGAGCAGTGGTTGCAGCTCGTGCAGGAGATCGGATCCCCCTCGTCCCGTTCGAGAAGCTTGACCAGATTCGGCTGGCGGATGAAGGGGCGGCACAGGGAGATGAAGTCCGCCTGGCCGCTCTCGAGCACCGCTTCCATCCGCTTCCGGGTCCTCAGGCCGCCGACCGCGAGAACGGGGACCCCCACGTTCTTCTTGACGGTGGCTGCGTAAGGAACGAAGTAGTCCTCCTCGAAGGCCGCCGACTTCCTGAGCGAGCCTTCCATCATGCGCGCCAGGAGGCGCTCGACCGGGCCCCGTCCCTCCAGGAGCCGGTCCATGGGGACATCCCCCTTGATCGTTTGGAACCCGGCCTCCACGATCCCGCCGCTCACCTCGATGGCGGCGATGCCCAGCTCCTCGAGCTTCCTGCAGTGTACGACGCACTCGTCCGGGTGGACCCCTCCTTTTGCGAAGTCCTCCGCATTGATCTTCACCAGGATCGGATAATCCGGACCCACCCTCGAGCGCATGGCCTGAAAGACCTCGGTCAGAAACCGCATCCGGTTCTCCATGGAGCCGCCCCACTCGTCCCTGCGCCGGTTCGTGCGCCCCGAGAGGAACTGATTGATCAGATAGCCGTGGGCGGCGTGGATCTGAACGCCGTCGAAACCGGCCTCCTTCACGCGGCGGGCGCCCTCGCCGAAGTCCCGGATCGTCTCGACGATCTCCTTCCCGGTCATCTGCCTCGGCTTCACCATGGACCTCATGTCACGGACCGCCGAAGGCCCGACGGGCCGGGTGCCGACGAGATTCGGGTCCGCCTGACGGCCCCCGTGGTTGAGCTGCGCAACGATCCTGGCGCCGTGCTCGTGGACCATCGAAACCACCCTCCGCAGATCGTCGACGGCCTCTTCCTTGTCCACGAAGGGCTGCCTGGGGTAGTTGGGGCCGAGGGGGTTCACGATGAAGTTCCCTGTAAAGATCAGAGCCACCCCCCCTTTGGCCAGTCGCTCGTACGCCTTCTGGTACGCATCCGTCACACGGCCCTCATCCGTACAAAGGAGCTCGACGGTGGCGGACCGGGCAAAGCGGTTCTTCAGCTCCATGTTGCCGATCTTGCCGGGTTGGAACAGAACGGACATGTAGATCACCTCTCTGCAATGGTTCTCAGCGTCGCACAGTGCGGGACATTGCAAGGATCGTCAGCGACGCGGCAATCTATTGAGTGCCGGGCCAAGTCACCCCGGAGATTGCCTCGCTTCGCTCGCAATATCCACAAGGGTGGTCCACTCGTCTTCGACAATTCACGAGGCGAACAACACATCAACGTCTTCCAGCTCGTCGAGCGCAAGGATGGCATCCCGGACCTCTTCGGTCCTCCGGTCCCCCAGGACCGGCCTGCACAGATCCTCGAACTTGGTTCGGAGCTTCTCCCTCTTCACCTCCAGGGGGGGCACCTCCTGAAGAATGTCGGAGGATGCGGAATAGACTTCCCCGGTTGTGGTCTCCAGCTCCACGTCCGCCTCCAGGGCGATCTTGTTCTCATCCTTGACCAGGGAGATCTTCTTCATGAAGGCCTGCACGTCCGGGTCGTTGACCTTCTCGTCCACGAAGGCCTGCATGCCGGTGTTGTCTCTGAGGAGCGCGTTCGCCACGCAGTAGGGGATGCTGAATTTTCCTTCCAGCCCGGTGGCGGCGCCCACCTGGTGCGCCGCCGAGAGCCCCATTTCGGACGACTTGACGGTGATGGACCGGACCTGATCCGTGGTCAGGCCGTGCTCTTCCACGATCTTCCAGGTCGCCTCGATGGGGGAGTGGGTGGCATGGCACGAGGCGTGGTATTTCTGGGCCAGGCCCTCGATGTCCCAGGTCCGGCCGAGGGTGGCGAGCACATCCTCGTTCTTGTCGCCCCCCAGGACCTCGAAGAAACCCTGCGGACCCTCGAGCGTGTCCTCTGCACAGGTGAACCCCCGGGCGGCGAGCAGCGCGGCGTTCAGGCCCGCCTGCGAGCACTTGCCCGCGTGGAAGGGCTTGCACATGGTACCGAAGACCCGCTTCAGACCGGATGCCTGCGTGGCGGCGATCCCCAGGGCGTAGGTGGTCAGCCCCGCATCCAGCCCGAGCAGGCGTGCGCACGCGGATGCGGATGCGAGATGCCCGATCGTCGATGTGCCGTGCCAGCCCTTCATGTAATGGCCCAGGCCGGCGTACGAACCCAGGGCCGAACCCGCCCGGAAGCCGATGATGTAGGCGGTCAGCAGCTCTTTGCCCTTCTTCCCCTTCCACTCGGAAAGGGCCAGGACGGACGGGAAGAGGGTCACGGAGGGGTGGCCCAGGAAGAAGGCGAGACTGTCGTCATAGTCCAGGGCGTGGGAGGCGGCCCCGTTGATGAGCGTGGCCTGGCTCGCGGTCTTCCTGATTCCCTGGCCCAGGAGGGTCGCCTGTTCGTTCCCTCCCTCCTGATCTGCAAGGTCCGTGAGCTTCCTGACCAGCGGGTCGCCTTTTCCGGCCATGGTCACGGCGTACCAGTCCAGCAGCGCGACCTTTGCGTGTTCGTAGACGGGCTCCGGGATGTCCGCGTCCCTGGTTCGAGATACGAAGCCTGCAATCCTCCGTGTGAGTCCCTCCGGGCTCTCTTCCATCGCGTGCCACCTCCAATGGATTCCCGCTTCTCGCGGGAACGGCTGAACAGAAAGGAATGCTCACTCGCCGTTACTCAGGTACATCTGCTTGAGCTGCGTCTTTTTGATCTTCATCGTCGCCGTGAGGGGGAGGTCCTCCACGAACTCGATGCTCTTCGGATGCTTGAACTTGGCCACCCTGTCCTTGAGATACTCCCGGATCTCCTCCTCGGAAACCCTCTCTCCCTGGGCGGGCACCACAAAGGCCAGTCCCGCCTCCCCCCACTTGTCGTCCGGCACACCGATGATCGCCACGTTCGAGATCTTCGGGTGTCCGGCCAGGATCTTTTCCACCTCCGCCGGGTAGACGTTCTCCCCCCCGCTTCTGTACATGTCCTTGGCCCGGTCCACGATGTAGAAATAGCCTTCCTCGTCCACGTAACCGAGGTCCCCGGTCTGCAGGACCCCGTCGGTGAGCACTTCCGCCGTCTTGTCGGGCAGGTTCCAGTACCCGCTCATCACCGTGGGCCCCCGGGCCACGATCTCTCCGATCTCGTGGGGGCCCGCCCGCGTCCCGTCCTCCCGTGCGACCCAGAGGTCGACGAAGAAGCCGGGCTTCCCGATGGAGCCCATCTTCCGGAACACGTCCTCCTTCGGAACGGACATCATGGCGGAGCACTCGGTCTGGCCGAAGCCCTGCTGCATGTGAAGCCCGCGCTTCGCAAGCTCCTCGAACAGGATCGGCGGGGTACGCTCTCCGCCCCCCGCCACGAACTCGACACTGCTCGTGTCGATCTCGTCCAGCTTGCCGGTCTCGAGGATCATCCTCCACATGGTGGTCATGGCGAAGACGTTGGTGGCCCGGTACTTCTCGATGTCCTCGGCAAACTGATTCGGGTCGAAACCCCGACGCATGACCATGGCCGTGCCCGCGCACAGGCAGGGAGTCGCCACGATGAACAGCCCGCCGGAATGGAACAGAGGGACCTGAGCCACCATGATGGCGTCCGGCCCTCCCCGGGTGTACGCGGCGATCTGGAAATTCTTGAAGTAGGTCTGCTCATGGGACAGGATCGCGCCCTTCGGGTTGCCGGTGGTGCCCGAGGTGTACAGAATGGCCAGCGGGGCATCGAACTCCACCGGTTCTTCCGGCTTCGGTTCCGTGACGGGTTGGCGGCTGACGATCGCCTCGCATTCCTCGGCCCATTCCGGACACCCGGGCAGCTCGAAGCCGGGCATGGCGGGGCTGCCGCTCTTCAAGAAGACGAATTTGTCCTCCTCCACCTCGATGGTCGACCGGATCGCCTCCACGTTGGCAAGAAAGGAGTCGTGGAAGAGGAGCATTCTCGCACCGCAGTCGTTGAGCTGGTACTCCAGCTCCGGCGGTGCGAGGCGCCAGTTCAGGGGCACGAAGATGACCCCGATCTTTGCGGCCGCGAAGAATGCCTCCAGGAATTCGACACAGTTCAAGAGGACCACGGCAACCCGGTCCCCTTTTCGAATCCCTTTCTCCACGAAGAGGTGGGCCCACCGGTTGGTCCCCTCGTTCAGGGCCCTGTACGTGATCGGCTCATCCTCGAAGATGATCGCCGTCTTGTCCGGATGCATTTCCGCCCGCTTCCGGGTGATGTAGCCGACATCCCAGTGTACCGTCACGGCATTTCGCTCCTCTTGCAGTGGGTCTCTCAACTGCCGATGAACTTCGGCTTCCTCTTTTCGATAAAGGCGGTCTGCCCCTCTTTCAGGTCCTGGCTGTTGAAGGCGTGGGTGATCATTTCCTCGGCCTCGGCCAGCTGCTCCTCGGTGAGCGACAGGGAATCCTCGAGCATGTTCATGATCCGCTTGCTCCCCTTGAGGGAAAGGGGCGCGTTCCCTGCAATCTCCTCCGCCATTCCATAGGTGGTGTCCCGAAGCTCGGCCCGGGGAACCAGATGGTCCACGAGGCCCATGTCGAGGAGTTCCCTCCCCTGGTAGGTCTTGCCCGTGAAGAAGATTTCCCGGGTCCTGGCCATGCCGAGGACATGGATGAACTGCCGCAGCCCCTCCGGATGGTACACGAGGCCGAGCTTGGCGGGCGGCATTCCCATCTTCACGTCGTCCGCCGCGATCCGTATGTCGCAGCACATGCACGTGTTCACCCCTGCCCCGAAGGCGTACCCGTTCACCATCGCGATCGTCGGATAGGGGAAGTTCTTCACGCTGTGGAGCCCCAGCTCCAGCGGGTTGGCCGTCTTCAGGGCCTCCTTCATCTCGTCCGTCACTTCCGTGGGGATGGCCGTGATGTCGTACCCGGAGGAGAAGGACTTGCCTTCCCCTCCCGTCAGAACCACGGCCCTCACCGTACCCTCTTCCGCCCACTCCTTGAGGGTCTGATGAATCTCGATGAGCATGTCCGGAGACATGGCGTTCTTCCTCTCCGGACGATGAAAGGTCAGCGTACCCACGTTCCCCTTGATTTCCTTCAACAGGACTTCACCGTGTTCCATCGGCACCTCTCCCTTGGCTTTCAGCTGTCAACTCCCGGTTATGGGCTCCCTACCCTTCGTCCCGTTCGCGCCCACGCCCGTGGTCGCGCCGGATCATCGGAGGGAGACTGCGAGCGAAGTCGAAGACTGCGAGCGCAGCGTGGCAGCCTCCCTGTCTCCACAGCCCCAGGAGATTGCCGCGTCGCTTCGCTCCTCGCAATATCCGGAATCAGACCCAAGTCTTCCGGGCGGCGAGCCGGGGCCTTTCACCTTTGACCTTTGTCCTTTCGCCTTCTGGCCCTTGCGTCTCGCACACTAAGCAATAATCCCCGGGTCCACCTTCTCGTCCACGTGAAGGAGAAGCATCTTGCGGCCGAACCTTTTCGGGTCGTCCATCACCACGTGCTCCTCCTTCTTGAGATCCTCGCCCATGATTTCCTGAATGGCTCGAATCGTCTTCTCCGTGCACGAGACGAACTGCCGGGCGGACTGGATCTGGGACAGAGAGCCTACAACAGCATACACACCTATCCGGTGATGATCGAGGGCCAGCGCCTCGGCGATCGCCTCTTCCAGCCAGGTCACGATCGCCCGGGCCAGACGCGAGGTCATCACCGGTGCGAAATCCCAGAGGATGGCCGCAAAGAAATACTTGATGAAGGGGATGTAATTCCTGAGCAGAACGGAGCGGCTGTACGTGTAGGTGTGAACCGCGGCCAGCAAACGCTTCACCATGGCGTCCACTTGCTCGCTGGAAACGTGTGTTTCCATCGTTCCCATCCATCCCATGAGCTTGAAGAAGTCGAGGCCCACCCGCCTGTAGATGCCCGTCGAGTCGACCAGGGGCCTCCGGGTGTGGAAGAACCGGTCGTTCTCCCTGAGCAGGGCCGTCAGGGCCCGGATCTGCATCTGCCACGGGAAGGGGCGGAGCCCGACCGAAGGCGAAACGGCGGTTCCGCAGGCAAAGCACCGTTCCGCGCCTTCGAGAAGGAGAAGGACGTCCTCCTTCGACACGTCGCCTGCAGGCGGTGCGGTTCTGCCGCGGCCCCTCAGAATCGTCAGGAACTGGATCGCCCGAGCGAAGTACAGCAGGCCGGTTTCGCACAGGCTCTCCTCGTCCTGCACGCAGGTCTTCTCGATCAGGTCGCTCTCCTCCCGTGCGCGCTCGAAGAAGAGCCCGGAGGCGGAAAGGTCCGATTGCTCGAGCATCAGATGGCGGAAGATGGACATCCGCAGGGTCCGGGTGACCAGATGCCTGGGATCGGAGGCAAGAATCGTGGAGAGGACCGAGTTCGCCTCGTGGAACATCCGGCGCGCGATGCATACCTTGGCGATCTCGAGGGCCAGGAGGGGGTTCTGTGGAAACTGGTGAACGGACCGAAGGGCGCTGTACTGCGTGTCGTTCTGCACCTCGTAGAAGTAAAGGGCATTGTCGAACTCGCTGCGCGATTCCCGGGTGGCGGGGAGCATCCGCTCTTCGAGAAGTTCCGGGATGAAGTCGTAGTAGAGGAACGACCAGAAGGAGGTGACCGGCCAGACGGTCAGCAGCCTGCCGTCGATGACCTCCACTTCCTTGGGCGGCTCTTGAAAACCGACCTTCACCTCCGCGACGCGGGCGCACAGGCGGGCGAAGTCGGTGACCCGGATCTCCTGGTTGCCCGGAAGCCGCGTGGCCAGCAGCGCCTGCAGGACCGTGTCCAGCATGGCAAAAGGCCCGGCGGCGATCCCGATCACCACGGACCTCTGCTGATTGGAATGCTCGCACAGCCTCCACCGGACCGAGATCTGGTGAGCCAGGGCCAGACTGTCCCGGATCGCCCGGCTGTAGAGCCTCGGCTCTCCGGACGGCCCCTTCATCTTCGGCAGGCTGAGCGACGCGGCGGTGGCCGTGTAGGCGATCTGCCGCCAGTTCACGTGGTAGAGCTTCAGGTCCTTGATGCACTTCGGCAGTTCCGTCCGGAGCCACTGGACCGCATCGAAGTCGATGATGTTGCCCCTGGACTGCAGGGAAAAGGCGATCCGGACGCCCTCCTTCTCCTCGGCCGGGGCCTCCTCCTGCGGCGTGCCTCTGGGCATCTCGAGGAGCATCTCGTAGTTCCACCCGATTTCGCTGCGGTTCATGCCGAGCCAGAAGGCGAGTAGCCGCAACAGGTTCCGCTTCTTCGACGTGTTCGGATGGAAATCCTTCCGCAGCCGGCTGAACATGGACGCCTGAACCTCCAGCATCCCGAATTCCCGGGCCACGCCGTTCAGCCAGCTGATCAGGCTGTTCACGGAGCTGCCGTCCGTGATCTCTTCGACGAGCTCGCCGAAAGTGAGCCCCTTTGGCGGCGCCCTCTTCTCTTCGCCCGATCGGTTCTGTTCGATGAAATCGAGAAGGGCGCGCTCCTCTTCCTCCCGGATGAAGCCTTTCGCCTTTGCGTGGCGGACGAAGAGGGGCATGGCCCGCCGCGCCAGGGCCGGGTCCTCCTCCTTGAAGTCCAGGAAGGCCTTTCGGGTCGGGAAGATGGCCAGGAGCGCGGCCTTGTCGCTCTTCCTGTCTTCCACCGGTATGCGCGTCTTCTTCCGTTTCACGTTCGGCCTGAAACAATCGAAACGTTTCAGCAGAAATTCTGAAATGTACGAAACGTTTCAGATTGAAATGGTATTTAGTTGCATAATTCTCTTTTTTCTTGCGCGCACATATTAATTGCTGGTAAAAAGAAATACAAGAAAAAAGTCACGCGATCACGAGACCGAGAGGAGGGTTTCCCCCATGTCATCCGGAAAGGATCCGAACGAGTCCATTCGCGAAGAGAGGAAGAAGTGGGAGGAAGGCACGCTCGCCAAGGGGGTGGAGCGGCTCGGGCTGAGCGAATCGCCCGTCGCGTTCTACACCCCGGAGGACGTGGCGGGTCATGACTTCCTCGAGAACGTGGGCTTTCCCGGCGAGTTCCCCTTCACAGCAGGCAGGCACGCCGTTCCGGTTCATGTCCCCATGTGGGGCCGGGGAAAGCAACTGGGCGGCGGCAAGACGATCCGGCACGCCTTCGGATACTCGGGCTACGGCACCGCCGAGGACATGCGGGACTTCTACGTGGAGCGGGGGAAGACGCCCTCGCGGGGAGGAGGACCGAACATCGCCTTCGACCTTCCCACCCAGACCGGATACGACTCGGACGACGAACTCGCCGAAGGCGAGGTGGGCAGGGTCGGCGTTGCCGTGGATACGCTCCGTGACTTCGAGATCATCTACGAGCCTTTTGCGGGCGAAATGGAGCTGGACCGGATCGCCTCCAACTGGACCATCAACGCCACGGCGAACATCATCATCGCCATGTACGCGGCACTGGCGGAGAAGAGAGGCGTTCCCCTGGACAAGCTGCGCGGAACCCCCCAGAACGACATCCTGAAGGAGTTCGTGGCCCGGGGCACCCAGATCTTCCCGGTGAAGCACTCCATGCGGATGACCCGGGACACGATCACCTACTGCACCGAGCACATGCCGAACCTGAACACCATCAGCATCTCCGGGTATCACATGCGCGAGGCGGGAGCGACCCGCGTGCAGGCGGTCGCCTTCACCTTTGCGAATGCGATCGCCTACTTCGAGTCGGCCATCGAGGCCGGCCTCGACATCGATCGGTTCGTGGGCAGGACCACCTTCCTCAACTTCGGCGGCGGGATGGAGGTTCTCAAGGAGGCGGCGGTCCGCAGGGCGGCCAGGCGGGTGTGGGCCAAGGTGATGCGCGACCGGTTTCATTCGAAGAACCCGAAGAACTGGATCTACAAGGAGCTGGGAGGCGGCCTGAGCGGGTACTGGCCCATGACCATCCAACGGCCTCTGAACAACCTCGTCCGGGTGGCCATCGGAGCCGCCTTCTCCTCTCTCATCGGGGAGCCGCCCGCCTGCGAGCCTCCCTACGACGAGCCCCTGGGTCTGGGGCACAGCATCGAGGCGAGACAGCTCGCCGCGGACGCCGCCAGGATCATCATGGAGGAGTGCAAGCTGTGCGACGTCCAGGACGTGTTTGCGGGCTCCTACTACGTAGAGTCCCTGACGAATCAGTACGAAGAGGAGATGTTCGATCTCCTCCGTCAGATCGACGAGATGGGCGGGGCCCTCAAGGCGGTCGAAAGCGGGTGGATGAAAGACCAGGTGATCCGCAGCGCCTGGGAGAACCAGACGAGGCTCCGCACGGGCGAGAACGTGCAGGTGGGGGTGAACAAATACACCGAAGAGGACGAGATCGAAATACGGATCCCGCGAACCTCCCCGTACAAGGCGGAACGGAGGGAGGACGCGGAGGGAAGGCAGATCGAGAACCTGAAGAAGGTGAAGGCGGAACGGGACGACGCCAAGGTGCAGGACTGCCTGCAGAAGATCGAGAACGCCGCCCGGGACGAGAAGGCGAACCTGATCCCCTTCTTCATCGAGGCGGTCAAGGAGTACACGACCCTGGGCGAGATCTGCGGGGTGTTGCGAGGCGTCTTCGGCGAGGTGCATTAGCGGGCGCTTGAAGTGGCCCGTGCCCGGAGGGGAAAGCAGCAAGGGGTCAGGGATCAGGGGTCGGGGGGCAGGCCCCCCTCCGGCGCCACCCCCTGGCAATCGTTCCCCCGTTGCTGGAGATTGCTTCGCTTCGCTCGCAATATCCGTCTCTTGGCAGGACATTGCGAGGGAGCGCGAGCGACCGTGGCAAGCTCCCGGCATCGTAGAACGCCATCACCGTGCTGGGGAGAGGTCGGACGAGTCGAAGAGAAGGTGTCGGGAATCTTTTTCCGAGCCCCCTCTTCCGAGAGCACAGAGAAACGATGAAATTTCGAGAAAGGACCCTGAGCGATGAACGAGGCACGAAAGATCCGGGTACTGGTCGCGAAAGTCGGGCTGGACGGTCACGACAAGGGAGCCAACCTCGTGGCCCTGGCGTTGCGGGATGCGGGCATGGAGGTGGTCTACACCGGACTGCGGAGAACGGCGCAGCACGCGGTCAGCGCGGCCGTCCAGGAAGACGTGGACGTGATCGGGATCAGCATCCTCTCGGGCGCGCACATGAAGGCGGCCGAAAAGGTCGTCGCCCTGATGAAACAGGAGAGGATCGAAGACAAGCTTCTCGTCATGGGCGGCGTGATCCCGGAGGAAGACATTCCGAAACTGAAAGAGGCCGGGGTGGCCGGCGTCTTCACGCAGGCCGCGACCTTTGAAGAGATGATCGACTTCATCCGCGAAGGGGTCCGGCAGCGCCGGGAAGGAAGGGCGACGGCATGAAGGACTATCCGATGTACATCGGCGGCGAGTGGTGCAACGCGTCGGACGGGAAGACGGCGGACGTGATCAACCCGAGCAACGGAGAAGCCTTCGCCAAGGTCCCTCTGGGAACGGAGGAGGACACGGAGCGGGCGATCCGGGCGGCCCGGGAATCCTTCGACAGCGGGGTGTGGCGCAACATGGAGCCCGCCGAGCGATCCCGGATCATGCTCGACATCCTGAAGACCTTCAAGGAAAAGGCGATGGACTTCGCCACCCTGGAAACCCGGAACGTGGGCGCCCCCTTCTCCCAGTCCCTCATGATGCTCGCCACGAGCGCGCAGAACCGCTTCGAGTGGTTTGCCAAGGCGGCGAACCGGGTCTTCGAAGAACCGATGCCCCTTTTCCGGAGCCCGGCGGCCGCCTTCCCGTACATACGAAGAGAGCCCATCGGCGTCTGCGCGCAGATCGTCCCGTGGAACGCCCCCATGATCCTCGGCGCCGCCATGCTGGGCGCCCCCCTGGCGGCCGGCAACAGCGTGGTGATCAAGCCTTCCATCCTGACGCCCTGCACCCTCCTCGAGCTCGTGAAGATCATCGACGAATCCGAAATGCCGAAAGGGGTCGTCAACGTGGTTACCGGAAAAGGGGAGACCGTCGGCGAGAAGATGGCAGCCCACCCCCACGTGGACAAGGTCACCTTCACCGGCTCGACGGAATCCGGGAAACGTGTTCTCCGTCTGGCCGCGGAAACCGTCAAGAACACGACCATGGAGCTCGGCGGCAAGTCCGCGGCCATCTTCCTCGACGACGTGGACCTGGATCTTGCGGTGGATGCATCGATCTGGGGATGCTTCATGAACGCGGGCCAGATCTGTTACGCCACCACGCGTGCCCTCGTTCCGGAGAGCCTCTACGATGCCTACGTGGAGAAGATCACGGAAAAGGTGAAGCGCATCCAGGTGGGCGACCCGATGGACCCCCAGACCACCATGGGCCCCCTGATCTCGGAGGATCAGAGGAGGGGCGTGGAGGGGTACATCGAAGCGGGCAAGAGGGAGGGCGCCACCATGGCCTGCGGAGGCGGCAGGCCCGAAGGGCTCGAGAAGGGCGCCTACGTGGAGCCCACGGTCTTCACGGACGTGGACAACCGGATGACCATCGCCCAGGAGGAGATCTTCGGGCCCGTCCTCTGCGTCATCAAGTACAGCGGCGACGAGGAGGCGGTCCGGATCGCCAACGACAGCCGATACGGGCTGCTGGGCGCCGTCTGGTCGAGGAACATCGAGCGGGCCATCGGGGTCGGCGAGCAGCTCCGCGTGGGCAACGTCTGGATCAACGAGGTGCATTTCATGAGCCTCGACCTCCCCTACGGGGGGTCCAAACAGAGCGGCATCGGCCGGGAAAGGGGGCTGCAAGGCCTGCTCAACGACTACACGGAGACGAAGAGCATCCAGATCGACCTCGGCCACTCCCGCGAACAGCGGGCCTGGTACGATCTGATCGTGCCGAAGGAGTGACATGCGAGAGAAGACGCGAGTGAAAAGGATGTTCGTTCTGGACGGGGGTTCGTTTCAGTACGAGGTGGCCATGATGGTCTTCGGCAAGGCGGGCGAAGAGACCCATCAGAGGGTCTTCACGCCCATCTATGCCATCGATACAGAGGAGGGGTGGGTCCTGTACGACACGGGGTGGACTCCGGAGATCATCCCGGCGCTCGTGGACCTGGGGATGGATCCGAAGATCACCGACGAGAACCTCGTTGTGGGGCAGCTGCAGAAGATCGGTGTCTCGCCCTCGGACGTGACGAAGGTCATCCTGTCCCATCTTCACGTGGACCACGCGGGCGGCATCCGGCACTTTCCCCACGTCCCGGTCCATGTCCAGAAGGACGAGCTCGCCTACGCCTTCTACCCGAATTCCTTCCAGGCCCTGGCCTACGCCCGGGAGACGTTCACCGACCCGGACATCCAGTGGCAGGTGATGGAAGGAGACGGCGTGATCCTGCCCGGGCTGACAACGATCCTGGCCAACGGGCACACGCCCGGCCTCCAGGGGCTCGTGGTGGAGCTTCCGAAGAGCGGGTTCATCCTCCTCTGTGCCGACGCCTGCTATCTCAGGGAGAACTACGAGCTGGACCTGCCCCCGGGCAATGTCTGGAATCCGGTGCTGGCACAGCATGCCCTGAAGCGGTACAAGGCCCTCCAGGCCCTGCTCGGGGCCCGCTTCTTCCCGGGCCACGAGTACGACTTCTTCACAAGGGAAATCGATATCACCCAGCCCTTCGAATAGACCGACACTCCGGAAGGGGGGCAGAGATTCCATGAGATTCAAGGCGGCGGCCGTGCAGACCGGCCCGATCGAAGGGGATCCTGAAGGGACCCTTCAGCGCTCTCTCGACTGGCTCGACAAGGCCGGGGCCCGGGACGTCAAGCTCGCGGTCTTCCCCGAGTTGTGCTACCCGGGGTACAACCCCCTCCTGGCGGCAAAGGCCCAGCCGGAACGATACGAAGAGCTCATCCAGGTCCTGAAATCCCTTGGTGAGCCGATCCCGGGACCGGCAACGGACCGCCTGTCAAGGAAGGCGCAGAAGTTCGGCATGCACATCGTGTTCGGCCTCATGGAGAGCGGAGAGGGCGGCAAGCTTCACAATTCATCGGTCCTCATCGGTGCGAAGGGCGATATCCTGAGCGTCCACCGGAAGACCATCCTCACCCCCGGAATCGAAACCCCGGAGCTCACGCCCGGAGACGAGCTGAAGGTCACCGAGACCGAGCTCGGCGTCATCGGGCAGCTCATCTGCGCCGACTGCAGCTGTCCGGAGACATCCCGCATCCTCGCCATCAAGGGCGCTCAGATCCTGTGCCTCTGCATGGGCGGCTTCCGGGTCCGCTGGAAGGAGAGAGAGCTCATGGGCCCGGTCATGGAATACTCCCACGCCTCCCGGACCCGCGCCGTGGACAATTCCATCTTCCTCGTCATGGCGAACCAGACCTGCACGGCCAGCGGCTTCGAATTCATCGGGAAGAGCCGGATCATCAACTACTACGGGGACCTGCTCGCCACGGGCAGCGAGGGCACGGAAAACGAGGAGCTCCTCGTAGCCGAGATCGATCCGGACGAGCTTGCCGAGCTTCCCCTGAAGCTCATCTCCAGACGGAGGCCGGAGATCTACGGGGAGATCCTCCTGCCGAACCGAGAGGCATCCGGGGTGTCGGGGGACTTCATGGTCTCCTCCGACGAAGGATAAGGAGGTCGTGATGTTTGACTACATTATCATCGGTGCCGGAACGTCCGGTTGCGTTCTTGCCAACCGTCTGACGGCTTCAGGCCGGGACAACGTCCTTCTTCTCGAAGCGGGAAGAAGAGACAACAGTGTATGGGTGACCATGCCCTTCGGTTTTACACAGCTGCTCGACAATCCGAATTTCGCCTGGCTGGCCAAGACGGTGCCGACCCGAAGCTTCGCCGACCGTTTCCTGACCATGACGCAGGGGAAGATGCTGGGCGGCAGCAGTTCCATGAACGGCAACATGTATGTAAGGGGCCATGCGAACGATTACAACGGATGGGCTGCAGCGGGTTGTGCAGGATGGTCCTGGGAAGAGGTCCTGCCCTATTACAGGAGATCCCAGCATTTCGTGGAAGGGGATTCGAGATACCATGGTCACGAAGGGGAAATGGGGGTGAGTCGGCACCGCAAGGTGGAGCGTGTAACCGAGGCCTTCATCGAAGCCGCGCAGGAGGCGGGAATCCCTTTCAACGAAGACACGAACAACGGGCAGAATCTGGGTGTAGGGTATCCGCAGGTGACGATCCATCAGGGGCTGAGGCAAAGCACCGCATCCATGCTCAAGACGGCCCGAGCCCGGTCCAATCTGAACATTCGAATTCATGCGCAGGTCTTACGTCTCGTCTTTGACCGGAACCGTGTCGTCGGCGTCGAAGTCAAGAACGAGACGGGCGAAAAGGAAGTCATCCGTTGCGACGGAGAAGTGATCCTTTCCGCCGGTGCGATCGGGTCGCCCCAAATCCTTCAGCACTCAGGCATCGGGGACGGGGAACACCTCAGATCTCTGGGCATCGATGTTCTCATCGATTCTCCAGCCGTCGGAAAGAATCTCCAGGACCATCTAGGCGTACCCCTCAAATACCGCATGGCATCCTCTTCCGACAGCATCAATCGAT
>CAYZMM010000070.1:0-19480 GCA_964479535.1 uncultured Thermodesulfobacteriota bacterium | reverse complement strand
GCTTCGCCATCCGCGAGGGCGGCCGGACCGTGGGCGCCGGCGTCGTCACCAAAGTCATCGAGTAGGAGGGGGCGCCATTGGCTGCTCAGAAGATCCGCATCCGATTGAAGGCATACGAACACAAGATTCTCGACGATTCGACCAGCGAGATCATCGAGACGGTGCAGCGCACCGGCGCTCACATCTCCGGGCCGGTTCCCCTGCCCACGAGAATCGAGAAGTTCTGCGTGTTGCGCTCTCCTCACATCGACAAGAAGTCGCGGGAGCAGTTCGAGATCCGCACGCACAAACGCCTCCTCGACATCCTGGAGCCGACCCAGCAGACCGTAGACGCCCTCATGAAGCTGGAGCTGCCGCCCGGAGTCGATGTGGAGATCAAGCTGTAGGAAGGACTGGGAGAAGGTCATGCCCACAGTGGATGTACTGGACAAGGACGCTCAGAAGGTGGGCGAAATCGGCCTTCGGGACGATATCTTCTCGGTCGAGCAGAAGCCGCACCTCTTTCATTTCGTTCTCCGCGCCCAGCTCGCGGCGAGGCGGATGGGCACGGCCTGCACCAAGACCCGGAGCGAAGTCCGCGCCACGAAGAGGAAGCCCTGGCGCCAGAAGGGCACCGGCAGGGCGAGGTCCGGAACCCGCGGCTCGCCCATCTGGCGGGGCGGCGGTATCGTGTTCGGCCCGAAGCCCCGGACCTACGGGTTTCACGTGCCGAAGAAGATGAAGAAGGCGGCCGTGCGCAGCGCCCTGAGCCTCAAGCTTTCCGAATCGAAGCTCACGGTCCTCGAACGGTTCGACCTGCCCGAGATCCGGACCAAGATCTTCGTGGGGCACAAAGAGAGACTCAAGCTGGAGAACGCCCTCATCGTCGTCAACGGCGAGAATGCGAACCTCCACAAATCGGCCCGGAACGTACCCGGAGTCAAGGTGCTCAAGACCGAAGGCCTGAACCTCTTCGACCTCCTTCGCTACGATCAGCTCGTTCTGACGAAGGAAGCGATCGAGTACATCGAGAGGGTGTACGGACCATGAAGAACCTCTATGCGGTCATCCGGCGTCCGATCATCACGGAAAAGGGGAACCTCCAGAAGGAGCTCGCCAACAAGGTCACCTTCGAGGTCCACCCGGATGCGAACAAGAAGGAAATCAAGGCGGCTGTGGAGAAGATCTTCAAGGTTCGGGTCCTGAACGTGAACTCCCTGAACCAGCGCGGCAAGAACAAGCGCGTCGGCCGCTTCTTCGGCAAGCGACCGAACTGGAAGAAGGCGGTGGTCACCATCGGGCCGGACGACCAGATCGAATTCTTCGAAGGCATCTAGCACACGACGACGGGAGCCGCGACGGCGTCGGGAGAGCCGTCCTCTGCCGGGAGATCCGCATGGCGTTAAAGAAATTCAAACCGACCTCTGCTGGAAGAAGACACCTGACGAATTCTGCCTTCGGGGAGCTGACGAATTCGCAGCCGGAGAAGAGCCTCGTACGCGGCCTGACCAAGAAAGGCGGCCGGAACGGCCACGGGCGGATCACGGCCCGCCACAGGGGCGGCGGACACAAGCGGCGGTACCGCTTCATCGATTTCAAGCGGGACAAGCTCGACGTCCCGGCGCGCGTCGCGAGCATCGAATACGATCCGAACCGAACCGCCCGGATCGCCCTGCTCCACTACGCGGACGGAGAAAAGCGTTACATCCTGGCGCCCAATCACCTGAAGACGGGCGACCAGGTGGTTTCGGGAGAGACCGTCGACATCCAGGCGGGCAACGCCCTGCCCCTCCGGTTCATCCCCCTCGGCACGCTTGTTCACAACATCGAGCTCAAGCCGGGAAAAGGGGCACAGATGGTCCGGGCCGCCGGCGCGGTCGCCCAGCTCCTCGCCAAGGAGGGCCGTTACGCCCACATCCGGCTGCCCTCGGGGGAGGTCCGGCTCGTTCACCAGACCTGCAAGGCCACCATCGGCCAGCTCGGCAACCTGGAGCACGAGAACGTATCGCACGGCAAGGCAGGAAAGACCCGCTGGCTGGGCCGAAGGCCCCGCGTACGCGGCGTCGTGATGAATCCGGTCGACCACCCCCACGGGGGCGGCGAGGGAAGAACGTCCGGCGGCAGACACCCGGTCACGCCCTGGGGCGTACCGACCAAGGGGTACAAGACCCGCGGGAAGAAGCCGTCGGACCGCTACATCCTCCGAAGAAGGCACCAGAAGCTCTAGGTCTCCATCATCCGACAGACCCTTCGAGAGGAAGCCCAAGGAGAGACGAACATGCCAAGGTCGGTGTCAAAAGGCCCTTTTGTTGACACACACCTCCAGAAGAAGGTGGACGAGGCCATCGCCTCCAGGTCGAAGAAGATCATCCAGACGTGGTCCAGAAGGTCCACGATCACGCCCGACTTCGTCGGGTTCACCTTCGCGGTTCACAACGGGAAGAAATTCGTCCCTGTTTTCGTCACCGAGAACATGGTCGGCCACAAGCTGGGCGAGTTTTCCCCCACCCGGACCTTTTACGGACACGCGGGGGACAGGAAATCGCGGGTGAAGTAGGCCAGGAGCCCTCCCCGCTTTCGCGCAACCTTTTTTCGATGCCTGGGAACGAACATGGAAGCCGTAGCCAGAGCAAGATACATACGGATCGCGCCGAGAAAGGCGAGACTCGTCGCGGACCTGATTCGGGGCAAGTCGGCCGAACAGGCCTCGCAGATCCTTTCCTATACGCCGAAAGCGGCCGCCCCGATCATCCGGAAGCTTCTTCTCTCGGCCATCGCCAACGCCGAGAACAAGGGCGACATCGACGTGGACACCCTTTTCGTGAAGACCATCTTCGTGGATCAGGGCCCGACGCAGAAGCGTTACCGGCCCCGCGCCATGGGCAGGGCGACCTCGATTCACAAGAAGACCAGTCACATCACCATCGTACTCGACGAGGCATAGCCTGAATCGAATCTGAACAGGAGGCATTCCTTGGGACAGAAGGTACATCCGGTTGGCTTGCGGCTCGGCATCACCCAGACGTGGGCATCCAAATGGTACGCGGATCGGGACTATGCCCAGAACCTCCACGAGGATCTCTGGATCCGGAAATACATCAAGCGCAACCTCCAGCACGCCGGCATCGCCAAGATCGATATCGAGCGGGCGGCCCTGAAGGTGAAGGTCCACATCCACACCTCCCGTCCCGGAATCGTGATCGGCAAGAAGGGCTCCGAGGTCGACCGGTTCCGCAAGGAGCTGGAGCAGTACGCGAAGAAGGAGGTCTTTCTCAACATCCTCGAGGTGCGAAAGCCGGAGCTGGACGCCCAGCTCGTGGCCGAGAACGTGGCCACCCAGCTGGAGCGCAGAGTCGCCTTCCGCCGGGCCATGCGCAAGGCGGTCACCACGTCCCTCAAGTTCGGCGCCCAGGGGATCAAAATCAGCTGTGCCGGCAGGCTGGGCGGTGCGGAGATGGCCCGCAGGGAGTGGTACCGTGAGGGCCGCGTACCCCTTCACACGCTGCGGGCGAACATCGATTACGGTTTTACCCAGGCGAGAACCACGTACGGAATCATCGGGGTGAAGGTCTGGATCTTCAAGGGCGAGGTTCTCCCCGGCGAAGACAAGAAACGAAAAGAACAACTGGGAGCATAGTCCGCCGTGTTGAGTCCGAAAAAGATCAAGCACAGAAAGCAGAGGCGGGGCAGGCTCAAAGGCGCCAGGCTCAGCGGATCCTCCGTGAGCTTCGGGCAGTACGCCCTTCAGACCCTGGAGCCGGCCTGGATCACGGCGAGACAGATCGAGGCGGGGCGTATCGCCATCACCCGTCACGTGAAACGGGGCGGAAAGATCTGGATTCGTATCTTCCCGGACAAACCGATCACGGCGAAACCGGCGGAAACACGCATGGGCGGCGGAAAGGGTAATCCGGAGACCTGGGTCGCCGCGGTCCGTCCCGGACGCATCCTCTACGAGATCGACGGCGTGGAGGAGAAGGTCGCCCGTGAGGCCTTTCGGCTCGCCGGCCACAAGCTCCCCGTGAAGACCCGCTTCGTGCTGCGAGAGGACCAGTCATGAAGGCTGCAGAAGTCAGAGAGCTCACGGGCGAAGAGCTCGAGCACAAGGAACAGGAACTCCGGGAGGAGCTGTTCAACCTGACCATCCAGCACGCCACCGGCCAGCTGGAGAACACGGCGAGAATCGTCCACGTCAAGAAGGACATCGCACGGGTGCGAACCATCCAGCGGGAGAGAAGGATGAGCAAAGGGGATGAGAATGCCTGAGGGCACGAGCAGAACGCGACTCAAGGGTACGGTCACGAGCGTCAAGGCGGCCAAGACGGTGGTCGTAACGGTCCAACGACGCGTCAAGCATCCCCTCTACAAGAAGTATATCGACCGCCGGAAGCGCTATCCCGTACATGACGAGCAGAATCGCTGCAGGGAAGGAGACCTCGTGGAGATCGTCTCCTGCCGTCCCTTCAGCAAATCGAAACGCTGGGCGGTGACCAAGGTGCTCCAGCCGGCGGACACGACCCTCGCCGGCGAACCGGCGAAACAGGAACCCGTGACATGATCCAGACGCAATCCAAGCTCTCGGTGGCGGACAATTCCGGGGCAAAGACTCTTTTCTGTATCAAGGTGCTCGGCGGAACGCGGAGAAAATACGCCTCCGTGGGGGATGTGATCGTCGTCTCCGTCCGTGAGGCCCTCCCGGCCTCCAAGGTGAAGAAAGGCGACGTTCACCGGGCCGTGGTGGTCCGGACCCGCAAGCAGATCCGGAGAAACGACGGATCCTACATCAAATTCGACAACAACTCCGCCGTCCTGATCAACCCGCAGCGCGAGCCGATCGGGACCCGTATCTTCGGTCCTGTCGCCAGGGAGCTCCGGGCAAAGAACTTCATGAAGATCATCTCTCTGGCGCCTGAAGTCGTGTGAGGCGGATACGAGGCGAATGGGCATGGAAAAGGCGAAGGTTCACGTCAAGAAGAACGACATGGTGCTGGTCATCAAGGGCAAGGAGAAGGGTAAGTCGGGCAAGGTGCTCCGCGTGATCCCGGAAAAGGGCAAGGCGGTCGTCGAAAAGCTCAACTTCATCAAGCGCCACGCGAAGCCGAGCCAGCAGATGCGCCAGGGGGGCATCATCGAAAAGGAGGCTCCCCTCACCCTGTCCAACCTGATGGTCCTCTGCCCGAAGTGCAACAAGCCGGTCCGAACCGGCAAGAAGAGGCTCGAAGACCGCAAGAGCGTCCGGGTCTGCAAGAAATGCGGAGACGTTCTGGACAAGTAGGAGGACGGCCGTGGCCGGTGAAGAGAAGAAGCAAGGGAACGGCATCCCGCGGATGCAAGCGAAGTACCGGAGCGAGGTGCTGCCCCAACTGGTGAAGGAGTTCGGGTACAAGAACCTCATGGAGGCGCCCCGCCTGGAAAAGATCGTGGTCAACATGGGCCTCGGCGAGGCGATCCAGAACATCAAGGTTCTCGACCATGCGAGCGAGGAGCTGGGCCTCATCACCGGGCAGAAGCCGATCGTCACGCGGGCAAGGAGGTCGATTTCCAACTTCAAACTTCGCGCCGGCATGCCGATCGGCTGTTCCGTGACCCTGCGAAGGATACGGATGTACGAGTTCCTCGACCGGCTGATCAACATCGCCCTGCCCCGTGTCCGCGACTTCCGCGGCATATCGGGCAAAGCCTTCGACGGGCGCGGCAACTACACGCTCGGCGTTCGGGAACAGATCATCTTCCCCGAGATCAACTACGACAAGATCGACAAGATCCGGGGACTGAACATCACCATCGTCACAACGGCAAAAACGGATGAAGAAGCGAAGGCGTTTCTGAAGTACATGGGAATGCCGTTTCGTAACTGAAACTCATTCAAAGCGCACACGGGAGAGGATTCTTGGCACGGAAGGCGAAGCTGGCGGCTTACGCGAAGAAGCCGAAATACAAGGTTCGTATCCGAAACCGCTGCAGCCTCTGCGGCCGCCCACGGGGATACTATCGCAGGTTTCACCTGTGCAGAATCTGCCTGAGGAACCTCGCCCTGCGGGGCGACCTGCCGGGCGTAACGAAATCCAGCTGGTAGTCTCTCGCTGGCAGGAGGAAGGGCCATTCCATGAGTCTCACGGATCCAGTAGCGGATATGCTCACCCGTGTCCGGAACGCCTGCCGGGCACATCACAAGACCGTCGACATCCCCTCGTCGAACCTGAAGGAAGCGATCGCCGGCCTTCTGAAGAGAGAGGGATACATCGAGGACTTCGAGGTGCTCCCGGACAACAAGCAGAACGTGCTTCGTGTGCACCTGAAGTACCTGGAGGACAGGAGGAATGCGATCGAGGGAATCCGGCGCGTGAGCAAGCCGAGCATCCGGGTCTACGTGGGCCGCAAGGATGTCCTCCCTGTCCGGAAGTTCCTGGGAGTCGGCATCCTTTCGACGACCCTCGGTGTTCTGACGGACCGGGAGGCGCGTGCAAAGGGCGTGGGAGGCGAGGTCCTGTGCGAGGTCTGGTAACCCGGCCCCGCTCGCGGCCTCAAGGTCGAGAATCGGCTCAGATTTCTTCACAAAGGACAGCGGCATGTCGCGGATAGGCAAACTGAAGATCCCCTGCCCGGACACGGTCAAGGTGACGCAGACGGACGACCGGGTCACCGTCAAGGGCCCGAAGGGCGAGCTCTCCGAGCGAATCCACCGTTTCCTCACGGTCGACATCGATTCGGAGGGGATTCAGGTCGTGAAGGACCCCGCACAGCGGAAGGCGGACGCCCTTTCCGGGCTCACCCGGACCCTCATCGCCAACATGGTCAAGGGCGTGACGGAAGGCTTCAGGAAGGAACTCGAGATCGTGGGCGTCGGATACCGCGCCGAGCTGGCCGGCAAGGACCTGGTCCTTCAGCTGGGATACTCGCACAAGATCAACTTTCCCCTGCCCGAGGGTATTTCCGCGGAAGTCCCGAAGCCGACGCAGATCATCCTCTCCGGCATCGACAAGGCCCTCCTCGGAGAGACGGCCGCCAAGATCCGGGGGCTGCGAAGGCCTGAACCCTACAAGGGCAAGGGAGTCAAGTACGTCGACGAATACGTCCGGCGCAAGGTCGGCAAGGCGGGCGCAAAATAGGACCCCGGCGGGAGCAAGGAGTCTCCTCCATGAAGAAGACGAACCCGAGCGTACGGGCGCGCAGGCGCCGCAAGTTGCGATTCATGAAGAAGATTCGCGGCACGGCCTCCAGGCCCCGCCTGTGCGTCTACAGAAGCAACAAGCACATTTACGCGCAGATCGTCGACGACGGCGAGACCCGGACCCTCGCCTCGGCCTCCTCGCTCAGCAAGGAGCTTGCGAGCCTGGCCGACAAGGGTGCCACCCGGGAGGCGGCCCGGAAGGTGGGCGAGCTGATCGCGAAGAAGGCGATGGAGCGGGACATCCGGAAGGTCGTCTTCGATCGAAACGGTTTTCTCTATCACGGCCGCATCCGCGCCGTCGCGGACGCCGCCCGGGAGACAGGACTGGAGTTTTAGACGTCATTCCCGCGGACGCGGGAATCCAGGGGCAACAAGAGGCACTGAGCCGGGAGAGGACAAAGGGCAAAGGACAAAGGGCCCGGCCGCCCCGGGATGCAGAGGGCAAAAGGGCCGTCATTCCCGCGGAAGCGGGAATCCATTAGCAAAAAACCCGTCATTCCCGCGGAAGCGGGAATCCAGGGGTGGTGGAAGCCGGGAGATTGCGAGGAGCCGAAGGCGACGAAGCAACCCCCCAGCACAAAGACCCAACAGAGGAGAGCAAGCTTGGCTGATTTCGTCTACGCTACGGAAGAGGAATTCGTCGACAAGATCATCCACATCAACCGGGTGGCCAAGGTCGTCAAGGGCGGCCGGCGCTTCAGCTTCAACGCACTGGTTGTAGTGGGCGATCGGAAGGGCCGGGTGGGCGTCGCCCTCGGCAAGGCGAACGAGGTCCCGGACGCGATCCGCAAGGCCATCGAGAAGGCCCGCAAGAACCTGATCACGGTGCCCATTCTGCACGAGACCATTCCCTTCCAGGTGGTGGGACGCTACGGCTCCGGCAGGGTGCTGCTCAAGCCGGCGGCCGCAGGAACCGGCATCATCGCCGGCGGCGCGGTCCGGGCGATCATGGAAGCGGCCGGACTGAAGAACGTGTCGACGAAGTGCCTCGGCACGCGAAATCCCCACAATGTGACAAAGGCCACGCTGGACGGGCTGCGGCAGCTCCGGTCTCCCGATTTCATCGCCCGGAAGCGCAGCAAGAGCCCGGAGGATCTCTTCCCGCGCTCGATTCTGAACAGCGAAGCGGTTTCCTCCTAGGGATTCGGGGAACGTCTCATGGAAGCGGAACGAAAATTGAAGATCACGCTCAAGCGGAGCGGCATCGGCAGACCGCAGAGCCAGCGCGACACGCTGCGCGGCATGGGCCTCACCAAGCTCCACAAGACGGTCGTGTTGAAGGACACGCCGGAGATACGGGGCATGGTGGCCAAGGTCATTCATCTCGTAGACGTGACAAGCGCTTGAAGCGCGTAAAAAGGAAGGCATCGGATGAACCCGCTAAGCCAGCTCAAACCCGCCCCGGGAAGCCAGAAGAAGCCGAAACGGATCGGCAGAGGCACCGGGTCGGGTTCCGGGAAGACCTCGGGCAAGGGCCACAAGGGCCAGAAGGCCCGCAGCGGCCCGAAGATCTCGCCCGCCTTCGAGGGCGGGCAGATGCCCCTGAACCGCCGTGTGCCCAAACGGGGATTTACCAACACCTTCAAGAAGCAGATCGCCACCCTCAACCTGGACGACCTGGAAAAGATGGCGAAGGGCGAATCCGAGGTGAACGTTCAGGTCTGGATCGCGGAGGGGCGGATCAAGAGGGCGAAGGACGGCGTCAAGATCCTCGGCCGGGGCGAGCTCTCCAGGCCGATCACCGTCCGGGCGCACCTGTTCAGCCATACGGCGAAGGAGAAGATTCTCTCCGCCGGGGGACGGATCGAGGAGATAACCTGAGGTGATTTCCGGCTTCCAGAACATATCCAAGATCCCCGAGCTGCGGAACCGAATCCTCTTCACCTTCGGCATGCTCGCCGTGTACCGGATCGGTGTGTTCGTACCCACCCCGGGCATCGACACGGGCGCGCTCGGCGCCTTCTTCGAGGCGCAGGCAAAGGGCGGATCCCTTCTCGGCCTCATCGACATGTTCACCGGGGGCGCGCTGAGCCAGTTCAGCGTGTTCGCTCTCGGCATCATGCCCTACATCAGCGCCTCCATCATCCTCCAGCTTCTGACCGTGGTCATCCCCTACCTGGAGCGCCTCTCCAAGGAAGGGGACGCGGGCCGGAAGAAGATCACCCAGTACACCCGTTACGGCACCGTGGGACTCAGCTTCATCCAGGGCATGGGCATCGCCTTCGGCCTCGAGAACATGAAGTCCCCCATGGGCGACCTGGTCGTGCCGAGCCCGGGCTGGGATTTCCGCATCATGGCCGTGCTGACGCTCACCGCGGGGACCGCCTTTCTCATGTGGCTCGGCGAGAGGATCAGCGAGAACGGCATCGGAAACGGCATCTCCATGATCATCTTCGCGGGCATCGTGGCCCGGTTCCCCACGGCCATCTTCAACACCGGCCAGCTGCTGCGGACCGGCGAGATGAGCATCTTCATGATGCTGATCCTCGGCGCGGCCATGATCGCCGTCGTGGGCGCCATCATCTTCATGGAGAGAGGACACCGGAAGATCCCGGTCCAGTACGCGAAGCGGGTGGTGGGCCGGAAGGTGTACGGCGGGTCGAGCACCCACCTGCCCCTCCGGGTCAACACCGCCGGTGTGATTCCGCCCATCTTCGCCTCCTCGCTCCTCATGTTCCCGGCCACCATCGCCAACTTCATCGATCACCCCATAGCGATGAGCATCGCGAATCTCCTCGCTCCCGGGGCGATCATCTACAATGTCGTTTACGTGCTTCTGATCGTTTTCTTCTGCTACTTCTACACGGCGGTGCAGTTCAACCCGGTGGACGTGGCGGACAACATGAAGAAATACGGGGGCTATATCCCCGGAATACGGCCGGGCAAGCGCACCGCCGACTACATCGACAAGGTGCTGACCCGGATCACCCTCGGCGGCGCGCTCTACCTGTCCGCGGTTTGCGTTCTCCCGACGATCCTGATAAGCCAGTTCAACGTGCCCTTCTACTTCGGTGGAACCGCACTTCTGATCGTCGTGGGCGTCGCCCTGGACACGATGACCCAGGTGGAATCGCACATGTTGACCCGACACTACGAGGGCTTCCTGAAGAAAGGCAGGCTGAAGGGTCGGCGGGGCTGATTTCCCTGAGACTCCAGAGGCCTGCGGGCCACGGAGGAGGATGAGGAAAACGCATTCGATCGGCTCCCGAGCATGATTGTTCTGAAGTCACCTGAAGAGATCGCCATCATGCGGGACGCGAATCAGATCGTGGCCGAGGTTCACCAGGAACTGAGGCTGCGGGCCGTCCCGGGGACAACCACCCGTGAGCTGGATCGAGTCGCGGAACGGATCGCGGTCAAGCGCGGAGCCGAATGCGCTTTCAAGGGATATCGGGGATACCCGAACTCCCTGTGCACGTCCCTGAACGAAGTGATCGTGCACGGGATCCCCTCGGACAGGGTTCTCAAGGAGGGGGACATTCTCAGCCTGGATTTCGGCGTGATCTACAAGGGGTTCTGCGGGGACGCCGCGATCACGATCCCCATCGGGGAAACCTCCGAGAGGGCGAAGCACTTGATGCGAACCACGGAGGAATGCCTGCAAAAGGCGATCGCCGTCATGTACGAGGGCAACCGCCTGGCAGACGTATCCGCCGTGATTCAGCAGCATGCGGAGAGCAACGGATACTCGGTCGTTCGGGACTTCGTGGGCCACGGGATCGGCCGCAGCCTTCACGAGGACCCGCAGGTGCCGAACTACGGCAAGTCCGGGACCGGTGTTCGACTGAAGCGGGGCATGGTCCTCGCCATCGAGCCGATGGTGAACGAAGGGGACTGGGGCATCAGGATTCTCAAGGACGGATGGACCGCCGTGACCCGGGACGGTTCCCTGTCCGCTCATTTCGAGCACTCGGTCGCCATAACGGACAACGGGCCCAGCGTCCTGAGCAAGCTGCAGTAGAGAAGAGCCATGGCGAAAGAAGACGCGATCGAGGTACAGGGGACCGTGATCGAACCCCTTCCGAACGCCATGTTTCGCGTGGAGCTGGAAAACGGCCATCGCGTTCTGGCCCATATCTCGGGGAAGATGAGGATGCATTTCATCAAGATCCTGCCCGGAGACAAGGTGACCGTGGAACTGTCGCCTTATGACCTGACCCGGGGCAGGATCACGTACCGCATGAAGTAGAGAAGGACATGAGACCATGAAAGTAAGAGCCTCGGTGAAGAAGATTTGCATGAAATGCAAGATCATACGGCGCAACGGATCCGTACGCGTCCTGTGCGAGAACCCGAAACACAAGCAGCGACAGGGCTAGAAAACCGAAGCCGAAGATTGCGAGCGAAGTCGAACATTGCGAGCGAAGTCGAAGATTGCGAGGAGCCGAAGGCGACGCGGTCGAAGATTCCAACCGAAGTCGAAGATTGCGAGGGCGCGTGAGCGCCCGTGGCAACCCCCCAGCACAGGGGCAAAAGAACAGAAGCAAGGAGCACAAAAAACGTCATACCCGCGAAGCTTGTCCCCGCCAAAGCGGGGAGCGGGAAACCAGGGGCATCGAAACGTCATTCCCGCGAACGCGGGAATCCAGGGGCAGGGGAGCCGGGAGATTGCTTCGGCCCTTTTTCAAGGGCCTCGCAACATTCGCCTCTTGTGGACATTGCGAGGAGCCGGAGGCGACGCGGCAACCCCCCAGCACAGCGGACCATAAGAAGCAAGGAGACCCGTCTTGGCACGCATAGCAGGTGTTGACCTACCCAGAGCGAAGCGGATAGAGGTCGCGCTCACCTACATCTTCGGCATCGGCAGGACGAGCGCGCAGCAGATCGTCGACGAGGCCGGCATCGACCGGAGCAAGAAATCGGACGATCTCGACGAGCAGGAGATCACGCAGATTCGAGGCATCATCGACGCCAAGTACAAGATCGAGGGAGATCTTCGGCGCGAGATCGCCATGAATATCAAGAGGCTGACGGATCTGAATTCCTACCGCGGCCTGCGGCACAAGAAGGGGCTGCCGGTGCGCGGCCAGAGGACGCACACCAACTCGAGAACGCGCAAAGGTCCTCGCAGAACGGTGATGGGGAAGAAAAAAGGGAAATAGAACCAACCAGATGAGGTAGGATTGTGGGAAAGGCCAAGAAAGCCGTCCGGAAGAAGAAGATCAAGAAGAACGTTACACACGGGATCGCTCACATCCAGTCCACGTTCAACAACACGCTGATCACCATCACGGACATGAGCGGAAACACCATCTGCTGGTCCAGCTCCGGAACGATGAAGTTCAAGGGCTCCCGGAAGGGCACCCCCTTTGCGGCGCAGGTCGCGGCACAGGACGCAGCGCAGAAGGCGATGGAACAGGGCATGAAGACCATCCAGGTCCAGGTCAACGGGCCCGGCTCCGGTCGGGAGTCCGCCCTGCGGGCCCTTCAGAGCGCGGGTTTTCAGGTCACCCTGATCAAGGACGTTACCCCCATACCTCATAATGGATGCCGGCCTCCGAAGCGGAGAAGGGTGTAAGACGAGGCGGCGGAGAGAACCAACAGGAGGGAGATCCTTTGGCGCGTTACACGGAAGCCGTCTGCCGCTACTGCAGACGGGACAACACCAAGCTGTTCTTGAAGGGTGAGCGCTGCTACACCGACAAGTGTGCCATCGAGAGACGGGGCTATCCACCCGGGCAGCACGGACACCTCCGGAGAAAGTTCTCCGACTACGGGACCCAGCTCCGGGAGAAGCAGAAGGTCAAGCGGATCTACGGTGTCCTCGAGAAGCAATTCCGAATCTACTTCCAGACCGCCTTCCGAAAGAAGGGCATCACAGGGGAGAACCTGCTCTTCCTTCTGGAATGCCGGCTGGACAACGTGGTCTATCGTTTGGGTCTGGCAAGCTCGAGGGCGGAAGCCCGCCAACTCGTCCGACACCGACACTTCATGGTCAACGGAAGGATCGTGAACATTCCGTCGTACCAGGTGCGGCCCGGAGATCGCATCGAAGTCCGGGAAAAGAGCCGGAAGATGGCGCGTATTGCAGAGGCCCTGGAAACAGTCGACAGGAGAAGCGTACCGAGCTGGCTCGAGTTGGACAAGGACCACTTCATCGGTCACGCCAAGTCTTCCCCAACCCGCGAAGATATCTCCATGAACATCGATGAAGACTTGATCGTGGCCTTCTACACCAAGTAGGGTCCGACCAGATGCGACTGTGCCGTCCTCCTCAGATCACGATTGAACGGGGTTAGACTATGAAGAAGAATTGGCAAGAACTGATCATGCCAAAAGGGTTGGAAGTCGAAGACGAAACCACCGAAACCTACGGAAAGTTCGTCTGCGAGCCTCTGGAGAGGGGTTACGGAATTACCCTGGGGAATGCACTCCGGCGCGTGATCCTTTCGTCCCTCCAGGGCGCCGCCATCACCTCCGTACGGATCGACGGCGTGCTCCACGAGTTCTCCACGATTCCGGGCGTCAAGGAGGATGTCACGGACATCGTGCTCAACCTGAAGGAAATTCGGCTGAAGATCGAAGGCGAGGGAGAGAAGACCCTCACCCTGAAGAAGGAAGGCCCCTGCGAGGTGACGGCCGCCGACATCGAAGCGGACGACTCCGTGACGATCATGAACCGGGATCACCCGCTGGCGACCCTGAACAAGGACGGAAAGCTCTACATGGAGATGAGCGCGAGCACCGGCCGCGGGTACCGGCCTGCGGAGCGGAGCTCCGACGAGGACCTGCCCATCGGCACGATCCTGATGGACGCGGTCTTCTCCCCCATCAAGAAGGTCAACTACAAGGTGTCCCAGGCACGGGTCGGACAGAGAACCGACTACGACAAGTTGACGGTGGAGATCTGGACGGACGGGGGCATCGCGCCCCGGGATGCGCTCGGGTACGCGGCCAAGATCCTGAAAGAGCAGCTGACCACCTTCATCCACTTCGAAGAGGAAGAAGAGGCGCGCCGCGTCGTGGGCATGGACGCGCACCCCGTCATGAACGAGAACCTCTACAAGACCGTGGAGGAGCTCGAGCTGTCCGTGCGCTCCGCCAACTGCCTGAAGAACGCGAACATCAAGACGATCTACGAGCTCGTTCAGAAGACCGAGGCGGAGATGCTCAAGACGAAGAACTTCGGCCTCAAGTCCCTGAACGAAATCAAGGAGATCCTGAACGGGATGGGCCTGCACCTCGGAATGAAGCTCGACGGTGTGCCCCCTCCACCGGAGACCGCGGCAAATTCGGAAGCGGCGCCTGCGTGAGTTCCGCCGCAGGCCTGCCGAAGATCACCCATAGCGGACAAGAAGGCGAATCGAGTCATGCGACACCGAAAGTCAGGCAGAAAGCTGAACCGGACCCCCAGCCATCGAAAGGCCCTCTTTCGCAACCAGCTCCAGCAGTTGATCGAGTACGAGCGGATCTGCACCACCGATGCGAAGGCGAAGGAGCTTCGAAGGCAGGCGGACAAGATCATCACCCTGGCCAAACGGGATGATCTGCACTCCCGCAGGCTCGCCTTCTCCTTCCTCCGCAACAAGAAGGCCACGAGCAAGCTCTTCGAAGACATCGCCAAGCGCTTCGACGACCGCACGTGCGGGTACACCAAGATCTACAAATACCGAAACCGCCGGGGCGACAACGCCCCCCTCTCCCTCATCGAGTTCATCAAGCAGGAAAAGTAACCCCCCGCATACTGCAAGGACCCGAAGGCGACGAAGTCGAAGATTGCGAGGAGCCGAACGCGACGAAGCAACGTCCCACCTCACTCCGCCATTCCCGCGAACGCGGGAATCCAGCCCCAGCTCCCCTACGGACATTGCGAGGGCGCGAAAGCGCCCGTGGCAACCCCCCAGCCCAGCAACCCCGGCACGCAGCAAGCCGCTTCACTCCGCTCGCAAGCTCCCGCCAAATTGGGGACAGCCACCAATTTCCTGCGCACCCCTGCGGCAAATTGGGGACAGCCCGCGAACTCGCGGGGAGTTCGGGGACAGCCACTGAACTCGGAAGATCGGTGACTGTCCCCGAACTCTCTGCGCGTTCCTCCTGTTGACACCACCGCCCAATACCGCTATTTTCCGGGCTACCCGAAATAAGCAGAACATTGCGAGGAGCCGTAGGCGACGACGTCGAAGATTGCGAGGGCGTGAAACGCCCGTGGCAACCCCCCAGCCCAGCGGCAGCGGCACGCAGGGGATTGCGTCGTTCCGCTCGCAAAATCCTCCCCACACAGCCATCCTTACGAGGGCAGCAACCAGATGAACAGCAACCACCAGCAGCGGCGTCACTATCTCATCGCCTACCGGTTTCAGCTCCGATTCGCGCTCCAGATCCTTCTTCTGCTGGTCTTCACCTCCCTGGTGATCGGCTGGACCGTCTACTACTCGGTCTGGAACGCCTCGGAGGGCCAGCTCCAGCGCATGCTCGGCGGCGAGAAGATCAACCAGGCCGACGCCCTCCGGTTCCGGGACGCGATCCGGGCCGAGATCGGGGAGAAGGTCTTCTTTCGACTCCTGCTGCTAATCTTCATCGCTTTTGTGTTCACCGTCTTCGCAACCCACCGCATGGCCGGGCCCATACGACACATGGAGAAGGTCCTGCAGGGCTGTCTGCGGGGGGAGCGCCCCAAACCGATCCGATTGCGCAAGACCGACGAATTCCAGGAACTCGCGGAACTCATCAACAGGGTTCTTGAGAAGAAGCAGGACTCAGAGGACAGCGATAGGCGATGACAGCTTCGTGAGATGATTGCGAGGAGCCGCAGGCGACGACGTCGAAGATTGCGAGGGCGTGCAACGCCCGCGGCAAACCCCCAGCACAGAAGCAGCGGCACGCAGGGGTGCTTCGCTCCGCTCGCAATCTTTTCGAGATCGGGTCCTCACGCCTCGCCGGCGTGGCGGGCCACCTCCTCGGGGTCGTACTCCATGGACCAGATCTCGATCATGCCGCACACCTCGCAGAAATCGAGCCGGTACATCCACCCTTTGGTCTGCGATGCAAGCAGGACCCCGAAGTTTTCCTCGAACCGCGCGTTCTCGAGGATCTCCTCCTCGGACAGCCCCTGGATCTGCCCCTCCACCCGGTAGTGGTCGCAGTAGAGTTCCTCCAGATAGTGGACGATCTCCAGATCCGCCGACTCCATGACCGCGTAGACCGAGGCGTGCCTTGGATCGTCGAAGAAGGCGTACCGGTCGCGCTCCCAGACACGCACCCGTTCCGGATCGAGACGCTGCTCGAGCCTCTCCCTGGCCGTCTCGTCCCATTCGGAAACGGGCTGGTCCGCATTCTCCAGGTAGTACTCCCCACCCAGCTCCTCCATGCTCCACGCAATAAAGTCGCGCAGTTCCTCCCGCAGCATTTCGATGATCTGTTCCCGCTCCTCCGGGTTCATGAGCCTCCCTCCCGATCTTCCTGTTGCGGAGATCGGTGGCTGTCCCCAATTTTGCGCAATTTTGGTCAGATCGGGCAAAACATCCAAAACCGGCAAAAAATGTATTTTTTTCTTGACATTCCAAATCCCTATAAAATAACTTAGGATATAACGAAGTTACGGGCTATTTCTCAAGGGGGGAACCATGCCGCACCACATTCAGAAGGCGGGAATTTTCGCAAAGGAGATCACCGAGAAGACGATCCAGAAGTGGCGAATGGTCCAGATCGTCGCCATCCTGCCTCTAGCCCTTTCCGTTGTCCTCCTGTTTCGCTTCAAAGGGTCCGTCATGGGCACAATTGTCTTCTTTCTGATCCTCATCGTGGGGATCCTTCTGCCCCAGATCTACCGGGACCTCATTCAGTCCCACCTCATTCTGCGGCAGGAGATCGAGGCGATGAAGGGGAAAGAGGGTTCCTGACCGCCCTGCCCGCCCCCAACCGAGAGCCGACACCCCGCACAGGGCGCCAACCGTCCTCCTGCAGAGGGGCCACCATGTCTCTGTCTCCGCACACGCTCCGTTACTCCATGTTCCGGAAGCCCGTGAAGGAAGAAGACGTTCAGCGGCTGAAGGTCATTCAGATGGCCGCCCTGCTGCCCGTCCTGCTCTGCTTCACCTTCTTCCTGTTGACGGCCAACATCTACCTCCTCTTCATGCTCATCTTTCTGCTCATCATCGCCGTGCTTCTGCCCTGGATCCTTCGCGAAATCCTCACTTCCCACCTGGTTCTCCAGCAGAGGGTCGAAGACCTGGCGGCCCGGGGGCAACCCACCGAGCCGCCCGGCGACGGCTAGCCCGCACCGAGCAAGCAGCACAAAAAAAGAAAGCCGGGGCCCCCCTCTGGTCCGCCCCGGCTCGCTGTAAGCAAGATGAAGAACAAGACTCCGGCCGCCTCAGCTCCCCTGCATCATTTTCTCGCATTCCGGGCAGATCGGCTCGTCCTCCGGATACTCCATGCAGTCCACGCAAAGCGCCCTTCCGCAGGCCTCGCACTTCATCGTGTGATTCGGGCAGAAAAGCTCGCCGCAGAAAGGGCATTCCGTGGCATCGTCAAGCAACATCTCGGTCTCACAAATCCTGCATTTTATGCTCATGCTTCGAACCTCGAAGACCGCCCCCGCCGGTGCGGGGCGGCCCGTCCGCTGTCGGTTCTGCTATCTGGGACCTTCCAGAAACCCCACCCTCTTTCGTGCCGAAACTCGTCCCTATTTACCACGTTTGATACGAAAAGGGAAGATCATTCGCGGACAAAAAAAATTTAAGAGACTCGGACCATTGCAGGAAGAAAATGAACAAGTACCTTTCCTAACGGAACGCCTGGAACCCACGGTACGATTGCGCTAAAATAGGAGGCGATCCGGGGCACCGGGCCCCGGCGCCTCTAAGAAGGGACGACGGTGGAGCTGCTCATACACATCATCGACGACGACGACCTGGTCTCGGGCACCCTGGAGCGTCTGATCGCTCGAAAGGGGCACCGGGCCCTCGTTTCCCACACGGCCGAAGAGGCCCTCGAGAAGATGCGCGAGGTGGTCCCGGACCTGATCCTCCTCGACCTGAGCCTTCCGGACATCGACGGGCTCGAGGTCCTCAAGCGCTGCCAGGCCATGAACCTGACCAGCCCCATCCTCATGGTCTCCGGTTACGGCACCATCGAGACGGCCGTGGAGGCCCTCAAGCTCGGCGCCTGGGACTTCATGACCAAGCCCCTGAACCTGACCAAGGTGCACACCACCATCGAGAACATCCTGACCCAGGTCCGGCTCCAGAAGGAGGTCCAGCAGATCCGGAGCGACCAGGAGAGCCACTTCTTCCTGCAGCACATCACCGGCCAGAGCCCGGCCACCCGCGAGTGCTACGCCCTGGCCAGGAACGCCGCGGAAAACGACCGCGTCAACGTTCTGGTCACCGGCGAGACCGGGACGGGCAAGGAATTCCTCGCCCGGTACGTCCACTACAGCAGCCCCCGCCAGAACAAGCCGATGGTGACGGTCAACTGCAGCGCCCTGCCCAGGGAACTCGTGGAGAGCGAGCTCTTCGGCTACGAGAAAGGCGCCTTCACCGGCGCCCTCAACTCGGGCAAGGCAGGGCGTTTCGAGCTGGCCCAGGACGGGACCCTGTTCCTGGACGAGATCGGGGACCTCCACGCCGAGGCCCAGGCGAAGATCCTGCGCTTCCTGCAGGAGCGGGAAGTCGAGAGGGTGGGCGGCACCCAGACCCGCAAGCTCGATGTCCGGATCATCGCCGCCACCAACCAGGACCTGGAGACGATCACCCAGAGGGGCCGCTTCCGTGAGGACCTGTACTACCGGCTGAACGTGATGCGCATCCACCTGCCCCCGCTCCGGGAACGAAAAGCGGACATCCCCCTCTTCGCCCTTCACTTCATCAACGTCTTCAACCAGGAGTTCGGCAGGAAGATCCGGGGGATGATGCCGGACGTGGAGCAGAAGCTCCTCGACTACGGCTGGCCGGGCAACATCCGGGAGCTCAGAAACGTGATCGAACGCGCCGTCCACCTCTCCCGCGGCCCGTACCTGACCCAGGAGCAGATCAAGACCGAGACCGCCTCCGCCGCCCCCGCCCCCGCCTCCCTTCCCTCGGACGCCCAGATCCCCCTCCGGGAAATGGAACGGGCGTACGTCCGAAACGTCCTGGCCTCTTTCCACGGCAACAAGAGCCAGGCCGCCGAGGCCCTCGGGATTTCGCGGGCACGGCTGCGAAGAATCCTGGAAGGCGGGGAACCGGCCTGAAGAAACGGCACATTTCGCACCAATTGCCGGCACATAATGGACCAGGTCAGATCGGGTTCTGAAGACCACGTAACTTTCTAAATTTCATAATAGATTGTCGAAGCTCACCATGGACTGGACCAAGATGTTTCAGGTGGTTGGCTCTCACCGCCCTGCTT
>CAYZMM010000069.1:0-21964 GCA_964479535.1 uncultured Thermodesulfobacteriota bacterium | reverse complement strand
AAGAACATCGGGAAAGCTATATCTTTGGGCGTTAACGTGTCGCTGTAGTATTAGTTAATGAGGTTCTACCACGATGGCGGATCGCACCGGGAAAGCGACAGGCAGCGTCCCTTTCGCCGAGTCCAGACCGATACGAACCACCTCGCGTGAACTCACACTTCGTCTCCTCAGGGAATTCGTTGCCGGCACCTCCCCGGCCGGGACGAAGCTTCCCACCGAACGGAAGCTCGCTGAAGCATTCGGTGTGTCCCGCAATGTCATGCGAGAGGCCTTGAAGCGGCTCGAGGCCCTCGGGTTGATCAACATCCGGCACGGAGCCGGCATCTTTCTCGAAAATGTTCAGATGACCGCGGGACTGGAGATCCTGGACGTGTTCTTTTACAGGGAGGACGGATCGATCAACGAGGACTTTCTCGAGGATATCTACGAAGCTCGCGAGGCCTTGACTCGAGTCGTCGTGCGGAGCGTCGCGATCCACCGGACCGAAGACGAAGTCGATCGGTTGAAGGAGCTCATGCGCGAGCGACGAGAATCACTGCACGATCCGAAACGACTCACATCGATCAACCTCGAGTGGTTTCGGGTCCTTGCAGCTGCGACGCACAACGTCGTGTTCAACCTCATCTTCAACACGATGAGCCGGTATTACCTGGGCCTGCAGGAACATCTGCGATGGGAATCCCTGGACAGGAAGAGAACGCAAATCAGCTTCGAACGGATCGTGGAGGCGGTCGAGGAGCAGAACCCGGACCTGACCGAACAGATTCTCCTCCGTGAGTTGCGATTGCTGCGCCAGGATGCTTCTCAAGAAGAGAAGCAGGGGGATTCTTTCATTGAACGGACGCCTTGCTCGACCCCTGGTAGGAAGGATCGAGGGACCGTGTGAGTAGTAAAGCCTCTTCGGAAAATGCGGGTTTGCCGAGATCTCGTGCCAGATCGTCCAAATCGATGAGCTGCCCGAGGGCCGCCTCTTCCTCCGCATGCGCCGCATGCGGTAACGCCAGGGAAAGAAAGAACAGGAACAGCAGGAGTGCCGGGCAAACAAGAAGCCTGAAAACTAAGGCGACCTCCTCGTGGCAGGGGTCTTGGTTCTTCTAAAATGCGTTCACACCTACTCTTTTAGATGCGAAAACACTTCCCGGGTGTTCCCACGGAGTGGATGGCTTCGTACAGCAGGAGGGCTATTTCGGCAGATCCCAGGGGGTGCCCATGAACTGGAGTTTCAGCCTGCGAACGAGACCGAGAGGCCGCTTTTCCCCCTCGAGCGGCAGGACGAATTCCCGGTCCAGGCCGGAAGGGACGGTGCCGTCCCGGAACAGGGCATCCAGGCCGCCGAAGGGCTCGAGCAGATCCTGCACCTTCTCCCTTGCGGTCTCCGGGGACTCGCGGAAGCGTCTCTGCAGTTCTTCCCGGCACCAGACCCGGTAGTGAACCACGGGCAGGGAAGGATAGACAACATCCGGCGACATGAAATCGAAGTGCTTCTCTCCGGCTCTCCACGCAAGGGCGTTGCTGCACAGGTACGGCAGGTAGGTCCGGCAGATGTCCTCGAAGATGAACGTCCAACCCGGGTGGGAGAAGTCCTTCAGGGGGCTCTGCAGGTCGGTTTCGCCGGCCCTGGCGTTCCAGGTCCTCGCCACCCACTCGTAGACCCGGGGGGCCCTTTCCCGCATGATCCGCGCCGGTGTCGGGTCCAGGCTGAAGTGTCGAAACATGGGTCCCAGGAACCCGAAATCGACCAGCGTGGGCCTCTCCCCGAGGAGATAGGGGCTGTCCCTCAGGATGAGATTCAGGCTCTCCAGGTTCTTGAGGTAGGTCTCCTCGATGTGCGGCTCGGTCTCGCTTGTGACCCCGTCATTTTTCAGGAACAGCGTTGTCTGGCGTGCCGCGGCGATTCGCGACCGAACCGAAACGGGGAAGGGAAAACTCTGGAGATCGAAGATCTCTCTCCCCAGGCGAAGCCCCAGGGGTTTATGGTCGTATTTCCAGCGGTAGTACATGGCCGGCCGCCACAGCCACTCGTCCGCATAGTCTTCCACCAGCTTGGAAAGGAACAGCCGGAACGGCTCCCTCGGCACCCCCTCGCTTTCCGGGTACGCCTTTTCGAACCAGTCGATCATGGGCGTGGAGTCCTTGAGCCACAGACCGTCCGAGGTCTCGACCGCAGGAACCTTCATGATTCCCGTGTTCTTGTACAGCACATCGATGAGCCGGCTGGCGGTCAGCTCGATGCGCTCGAAGGGGATTTCCTTGTAGCGCATGTACATCTCGACCTTTCCGCTGTAGTACGAGACGTCATACAGGTAGAGCCGGTAAGGTTCGTGTTTCCCGGCTATGCGCATGTCTTCACTCTCGAAGCGGCCCCCTCTTCTGTTCGTCATGGGCATATTCTAACAGATCCGCACCGGATCATCGATTCGAAGGGAGGGTTCTGGTAGAATCCCTCCATGGTCCGTCTGCCATTGATATGCAGGGCTCTCCTGCTCGGTCTCCTGATCGCTCAGATCCTGGCCACCGTCCGGGTCGTTCACTCCAACCTGGAGTATCACGCCTTCCTCACCGCCGTCCGCGAGGCAGGCTACCTTGCGGTCCCGAACCAACACGTATCTCCGTCCCTCAGAAACTTCTCATCCGCCTTCTTCGGCGGCCTGTTCTTCACGTTCACGACCGGCGCAACCCTCACCCTCTTCTCGTTCGGCCTGGCCTGGGGCTGGGACAGGCTCTTCTCGCGCAACCGAATCGTCCTCCTCTTCCTGTCCCTGGTGCTGCTTCTCTGTCTCGCCGCCGCCAACATGCAGGGCTTCTCACCCCTCATCACCGGATATCTGCTCCTCATTCCGGTCCCGGTGTTTCGATTCACGCTGAAGGGTCTTCCCGAACGTCCAGGGAATCCGAGCCACGTCAACGTGATCTATCCCTTCGCGGCCCTGCTGGCACCTCTCGTGATGCTCCTCCTCTGGAAGCCTGCCATCATGAGTATGGATCGCTTCCTGGATGTGCGGGACCACCTGCTTCTCTCCAACGCCATCGGAAGGAAGCTGAACGCCTTCTACTATGAGAACAGTCTCTATTCCACCCGCGTCTTCGACTCCCCCCGGCAGCAGATGATCAAGAGCTGCCGACTGGACGGCGCGCGCGACCCGGCTCTGAGGACACGACTCACCCGGGCTTTGCTTGACCAGGACTATCTTCCCCTGGGCAACCAGGCCCGCCCGGACCTGAGGATAACGGCTTCCGGGGAGGACCTGGCCCTCTACCATCAGGGACGGCTGGTTCTGAAGTCCGCCACGAGGCAATTCCTGCACAATCCCCGCGGCATTCTGAGACAATTCGAGGCACGAACCGCAAGCCATTCCTTTCTTCTCGGCTCCACCATGCTGTCCGTGATCCTTCTCGGAGCATTGGTCTTCTTCGGCTTGAGCTATGCCCCCTTCTGGCTGTTTTCCGGTCTCTTCTTGAAATCGACGCCCCGCGCGATCAAGGCCGGGATCTTCTGGTCCCTGGCGCTTCTCGGTTTGCTGCTCACCTTCAACGCTCCTTCTTCCAGAGATCTGAGCGATCCGAAGAGCCTGTCGGCCGCCCTGAAATCCGATCAGCTTCGTGTCCGGATCAAGGCCCTGAAATTCGTTGTCCACAACCAAATCGACATCGCCCGGTTTCCTGCCTATCGAGCCTTGCTTCATAGCCCTCGCGTCCCGGACCGTTACTGGCTGGCAAAGGCCCTGGGCAGGAGCCGCACCCGGGACACGCACGAGGCGCTCCATCGGCTACTGGAGGACTCCCGGTTCAATGTGGTCTGCATGGCACTGGATTCACTCGGGAAAAGGGGAAACCGAGCCGACATCCGGCCTGTCCTCGAGAAGATACAGGCTTCACGCAACTGGTATGAGCAATGGTATGCCTACCGGGCGCTCCGGAGGCTCGGATGGAGGCAACCCGACCCGCAGCGGGAGGAGCCGAGCCCTGCGGCTTTGCCTCCCCCTCAATGAACCGGATTTCTCAGTTCGGCCAGTAGACGTATTCATCCTCCGGCAGGAGCAGCTCTTCGTCGGTCTTGTCGATCGGTACGTAGTCCTCCAATACATACGGCCATATCGGCTCCATCTGTTCCGCGTTGTGGGCATCGAGAAGGGCCTGCAGTTCACCAACCTTCGTCGGCATGGAGCCGGCGAGATTCGTCTGTTCGGTCGGGTCTGTTGTGAGGTTGTAGAGCCACACCGTATCGGGGATATCCGCAACGCTCATCTTCCACCAGTCTCCGGTGGCATCATCTCTGGAAAGGACGACGTGATAATGGCCCGACCGCCAGAACAGCGCTTCATGCGGGACGCCGGTCTCGGATCCGGTGACATACGGGACGAGATCCACTCCGTCCATGGTTCGGTCGCCCGGCAGGGGAACCCCTGCGGCGGCAGCGGCGGTGGCGAAGATGTCGAAGTGGCTCACCGGCTTGTCATAGCTGGAGCCGGCGGGGATCTGCAAGGGCCAGTGGATGAAATAGGGAACGTGTATGCCGCCCTCGAAAAAGGTCGTCTTCCATCCTCGATAGGGCTGGTTGATATCCGGCAGACCGACGTAACCTGCACCTCCGTTGTCGCTGGTGAAGAACACGAGCGTGTTCTCCGTGAGCCCATACTGGTCCAGGGCCGCCATGACCCGGCCCACACTCCTGTCCAGCGCACGAATCATGGCAGCATAGACCCTCATGCGGTGGTCTGCGATGTGGGACAGCGCCTCATAGTCCTCTCTCTTCGCCTGTAGCGGGTTGTGGATCCCCCAGTGGGAGAGGAAGAGGAAGAAGGGCCGGTTCCGGTTCGCCTCGATGACCTTGACGGCCTCGTCGGTGTAGTAGTCGGTCACGTAGCCGGCCGGTTCGAACTCGGGGCCGCCGTTGAACTCTGCTGCGTAGTGACTCGAAGCCCACATCATCTTGTCCACAGGGCTGAATTCCAGCTTGGCGTTGACCACGTCGGGCGAGTCCTCCGGCAGGTAGAAGGTACCCGCCAAATAGAGGCTCTCGTCGAACCCCTGAAGCTCCGGCCGGCTTTCACCCGTTCCCCCCAGGTGCCATTTCCCGATGTGGACGGTGTGGTACCCGGCTTCCTTCAGCTTCTCGGCAATGGTGATCTCAGAGGAGGGCATGCCGAGTTCTTCCAGTTCGGGCAACTGGTCCGCGAGTTCCAGATCGAGGAGGAGGGGGTACGGGTCGGTACTGCACCGGGACATCAAGTCAAAGATGGTGTATCCGACCTTGAAGATGGGTGTGAATTCAAACCCGAACCGGGTCGAATACCTCCCCGTAACGAGGGCGGCTCTCGACGGCGCGCAGGTCGCGTTGCCGGCATATCCGTTCGTGAAGACCACGCCCTGCTCGGCAAGGGTATCGATGTTGGGCGTCTGCAGGGATCCGTCGGCCGCCCCGCCGTTGTAATAGGAGATATCGTTGAATCCCATGTCGTCTGCAAGAATGACGACGATGTTGGGCGGGCGCTCGTTCGGCGGGAGGTCGGCCGTTTCAGGCCCCTGGTCCCATGGTACCGGCTGATTCGGTTCAACGGGGTGTTCCATCTGGGTCTTCAGGGGCCAGAGCGTCATGATCAGGTCGATGAAGCATCCGTCCATCGGATCACACTCGGGATAGCCTGCTCTGCCGTGCTCCCCACTGTGACCGCCGGTCCAGGCGACGAGAGAAAAGAGAAGGAACGGCAGAAGGACCGCCAGAAGGCGGGAAAGGTACACGTGCTTTTCCTGATTTCTGCGATGCGTCTTCATATGCTCCCCCGGTGTGATGGACGGTTGCGGGACCTCAGGAAGAGGCGTCCGTGTATGGGAAGATTGTAAGCAACGCGCTGTTGCCCTGTCAAGAACAATTTTACGATCGTCAAAGCCATGTTGACAAGGCACCCCTGGCGTGACATTCTTGCTTTGTCTGCAGGCGTCTCGAGACAACGGAGACGCCGTTATTAAATCCGAATGTAATGAGGAGATCGGTCATGGAACTGGATGCCTTCAGGAAAGCCGGGGTTGAGCTCTCGCTCCGGCTGAGACTGCCCACCGACCCGGTTGCAATCACCTACATCAGGAAACAGGAAGAAATCCCGGCGACAGCGCTGAGACCCTCCGCGCAAGGGCGGAAATGGTCCCTCTGCCAGGCCTTCACCTACGCCCGGCGCTGGGGCTGGCACGTGGCCATGACCGCGGATGACAACTTCTGCCTGCCCGCATCCGCCACGCACCACTGGGTGGATGTCTCCGCCGAGGACTTCATCGAGAGCCAGGTGCAGCAGGGCTGGCACAAGGACAGGGAAGCGGAGCAGAACCGGTTCAACTTCAACCGGAGTCTGTATAAGGGCCCCGAGGGGGAAGAGAGACTGAAGAAGGTGAAGGAACGCATCGGCTTCGTCTGCTCTCCTCTGTCCAAGGCCCTGATCAAGCCGGACACGATCCTGATCTTCGGCGACGGAACCCATGTGACCCACCTGGTTCAGGCACTCTGTTACGACTACAAATACCCGGTCCTTTCCTCTTTCGAAGGCTTCGGGGAGACGTGCGTAAAGGGCGGGATGGTACCTTTCGTCACGGGACGTCCTCAGGTGGTCATTCCCGGCATGGGCGACCGTGCCTTCACCGGGGTGCAGGATCACGAACTCGCCGTCGGTATCCCGGCCAATCTTCTTTCCATGGTGATGGAGAACCTCTTCAAGTCCGGTGGAAGGATGAACATGGGCCAGCCGGTGAAACCGATGCTGGCCATGGGGCTCACCGAGTCGATCACGCCGGGCTTCGCGTTTCTGCGAAAGAAGGTGGACGAAGGGAAGGCGGGTTCCTAAGGGGCTCTGCGGAGTCTGTGCCCGACCCGTCGACCCACCCGGAACGCGATCACAGCGAGCCCCAGGGCGAGGATCAGAAGAACCCACCAGTAGTGGCGGGCCTGAATGCGCATTGTGTTGAGCGTAATCTGTCTTTGGATGTCGTATCCTTCGGGCATCTCGAGCACGCCCACGGCCTCGGCGTACGCCTCGTAGTCCTGCAGCAGTTCGGAAAAGAGATCCCTACGCTCGACCGACAGGTCACGGGTTTCGCCCGGGTCCGTGGTGCGGTCGTAGAGCCGCCATAGCCCGTCGCCGTAAGGTGGGTTGTTGCGCACCAGCTTGTAGGGACCCTTGAAGAGTGCCGCCTGCCCGGAAACCTCCATTCCGACGGGCCAGTCGGGGCCGTACACCTGCTCTGCCACACCACGCAGGACAGGTACAAGGCTCCGGCCGCTCATCGCTGTAGAGCCGTCTTGGACCGGTTCGACGCCTGCCAGGTCGAGGATCGTGGGCGTTACGTCGGTCACGAAGCAGAGGGCATCGATAGGCTGTGCAGCGCCCAGACCGGTACCCGAGATGATCAGCGGCACCCGCACGCCCCCTTCGCCGGCATAGAACTTGAAGAAGGCGCTCGGAGAGGCAGCAGCGCTCGCCCACTCGGGACCGATGGCGACGAAGCTGCCCTTCTCCCCCAGGGTCTCGACCTCCTGCGAATAGCCGTGCAGTCTCATCCAGAGACTGAAGCCCGGCTCGTCCAGGGGCTGGCTCGGCGCGGGCCCGTTGTCGGACGTGACGATGAAGACCGTATTCGCGAAGTCGCCCTTCTGCTCCAGATAGGCAACAAAACGGCCGATATGATGGTCCATCGCCTCCAGCATGCCCGCGTTGACCGCCATAGTCTTCGCATGGAGGCGGCGATCCTCTTCGGACAGCGTCTCCCAGTCGCGCAGCCCCGGCGGCATTTCGGCAAGCCCCGCATCCTCCGGAACCAGTCCGAGCTCCCGGGCCTTTCGCCATCGGGCCGCCCGCAGCGTGTGCCATCCCTGATCGTAGACGCCTTCATACTTGGCGGTGAATTCCCGGGGCGCCTGTACCGGGATGTGTATGGCCTGGAAGGCGAGGTATGCGAAGAAGGGACGGGTGTCGCCCTTGTCCGCTTCCAGATAATCGACCATTCGATCCACAATGAACTCGGAGGAGTAGAAGTCATCGGGCAGCTCTGCCGGCTTGCCGTCTTCGTACCAGGGAGCGTCAAGGTAGTAGGGCATGAAGCTCTTCTGTTCCCAGTTATCCGCACCCGAGACCTCCAGGGCGAAGGACCGATCGAACCCGTACGCGTTGGGAAGATGCCCGCCGTCCTCGCTCAGGTGCCACTTGCCGGTCATGTAGGTTCGATAGCCCCTTGCCCTCAGCCTCGACGCCACGGTGAGGACCCCCGGTTCCAGATGCATAGAGTAACCGGGCCGCCCCCGGTGCTCCGGGGGCAGCACCTCCGGAATGGTGGCCACCCCTGTTCTGTGGTTGTCCATGCCGGTCAGCAGCATGGCCCGCGACGGTGCACACAGAGGCGAGGTGTGGTAGTCCGTGAACATGGCGCCCTGTTCTGCCAGACGGTCGATGGTCGGGGTCGCCGCCTCCCCGCCGTAGACGCCGAAATCCATGAGGCCCGCATCGTCCACCATGATCAGGACGAAGTTCGGAGGACCCGCCGACGGCTGCACCACGGCCCGGGCCGGTGCGTCTCTGAAGAACAGTCCGGCGCAAAGGAGAGCGGCCAGAGCGGTCGTTGCGGCCAGACTCTTCAGGCTCGCGTATCCTTCGGGATCGTTCACGAGAGGCTTCCTCCTTGTTGCGTTACCTGTCCAGGACCGAGGGCAGATGCTTAATCGTCTTTACCGCATCTTCTATGATGCGATCCACCAGTTCTTTGACCTTTGGGGTATCATGGACGCGCTGCGCGCACTCGCCGCCGGCATACATGGCGTTCTCACGGTCCCCCTCGTTCACGGCACGGATGCCCTTGTTCTCGTCGTCCATCAGCTTCAGTGCGCCCTCGGTGATGGGCCCCGGAGTGTCCAGGAACAGTTCCGGTGTGAGTTCCAGCGTGTTCTTCTGGTGCTCCACGGACGTGGCGGTTTTGATCCACCTGGCCGGCCCAACGAACCCCCGGGCCACCAGGGTCCCGCGATCACCCGCTTCGACGATGCCCTGCTTCCAGAGGGGTGCGAAGTCGCTCTCCTCGGTGGCGAGAAAGCGGGTTCCCATCTGGATGCCTGCTGCGCCGAGTGAAAGGGCGGCCGCGAGCGATCTGCCGTCACAGAAGCCACCGGCTCCCGCCACCGGAATGCCGGAATCCGCAAGTGCTTCGACAACTGCGGGCAGCAGGACCAAGGAGTGAACAGGCTCCCAGGAGGTGTGAAATCCGCCCTCGTGTCCGGAGGCGACGATCAGATCGACGCCCGCTTTCTGACATCTCAGGGCCCCTTTTACGGACGGGATGACGTGAAGCCACTTGAATCCGGCCCCCTTGATCTTGTCACCCCAGGGCAGGGGGTCGCCGGCGGACGTGAAGATCACTTTGAATTGTTCCCTGGATTCCGGGTGTCTTTCCCGGTATTCGATGGCCGTATCGATCAATTTTTCCGCATCTTCCAGCATCATGGCCGAAACCATGATGTTCAAACCAAAGACACCACCGGATTCCTTGGTTCTTTCCGAGGCCTGGTCCAGGGCTTTGCACAGGATGGTTTCCATCTCGTCTTCAGGATCCGCGCCGGCTGTCTGGATCCAACGCTGGAAAATCTCCTTTTGAAATTCTCTGTTGCCCGCTGTGATTCCGCTGGTGGACATGAGGCCGAGCACCCCGGCGTTGGCTGCTGCAATACAGAGATGATTGTTGCTGAAAGGCCCCATTCCAGCCTGGATAATCGGGTGCCTGATTCCCAGCAAATCGCACATCCTGGTTTGGATCATCTCACTCTCCCGGCTTGTGTAGAAGCAGAAGAAATCTCTGCTTGATTTATATCTGCCTTCTTCATTGCAGTCAAATACCCTTTACCGCTCGTCAAAAGAAACTTGACAGCGATCATGGGTTGCGATGTAGTGTAGGGAACTTACAGAAAATGATCGGGTGGACAGCCAAGAACAGGGGACGGGGAAGAATCATGGATCTCGAACTGAAAGGAAAGAGAGCCATCATCACAGGTGGATCCAGGGGGATTGGCAGGGCGATTGCGGAAACCTTTGCCGAGGAAGGGTGCAATGTTGCCCTATGTGCCCGGAACCCGGATCCGTTACGGGAAGTCGTGGGAGCGCTGGAGACCAGAGGCGTTTCCGCTTTTGGCGACACGGCGGACATTACGGATGAGGCGGCATTGAGGGGATGGGTTGCCCATGCCGCGGAACAGCTGGGGGGAATCGACATCCTCGTATCCAATGTAGGGGCCATGGCCATCGGCGCAGACAGGGACTCCTGGCGGCAGAACCTGAGCACAGATGTTCTGGGCCTCGTACACATGGTTGAGGCCGGATTACCCTATTTGGAGAAGGCTGCCGGGCAGCATGGGGATGCGGCTATTGTCGCCATCGGATCCACTGCCAGCGTCGCCTCGCCGGAGCCGTCTTCCTATGGTGCCATGAAAGCTGCCATGGTACATTACATCAAGGGTGTTGCCAAGCAGAATGCGGCCAGAAACATTCGTGCGAATATTGTATCCCCGGGAATGGTCTATTTTGAAGGCGGCATTTGGCACACCATTGAGCAGATGGCCCCAGACTTCTTCGAAACTTCGCTGGCAAAGAACCCCATGGGCCGAATGGCGACACCTCAGGAGGTGGCCAGCGCAGTCGTGTTCCTTGCAAGCCCCCGGTCTTCTTTCACGACCGGTGTCAATTTGAGTGTGGAAGGTGGGTTGACCGAAAGAGTCAATTATTGAAGAACAGGTTTCGAATGTCCGGACGTGACGCCTTGCCCGGTCTAGGTGCGATCATTGTCCTTTGCAACCGTGCCGTAGAGATCCATGGCTGTTTGAAACGGGGGTGTACGCTCATGCCGGTGGAGTTTCAGGGCTTCTTCCGGACAGGCGATCGCACACACTCCGCAACCGATGCATTTCTCGGGATCCACGATGGGTCGCCCTTCATCCTCATCCAGTGACAAAGCATCCAGCATGCAGCGGTCCCCACACTCCCCGCATCCAACGCAGTCATCGCTTGCCCGTGGAAGGAAACTGGAAGGCAGCACGGCTGTTGGGTTGTCCCAGCGTGTCCTGCCGCGCACATTGGAGCAACAGCATCCACAGCAGAGGCAAATGATATTGTGGGGATCGTCGATATAGTTGTCCGTGGTGGGGATCAGGCCCAGATCCACCATCTGATCGAGGTATTCGATGGCCTGCTCTTTGGTCACCTTCTTTCCCAATCCGATATCCTGGAAATGGGCTGCCGTCTTGCCGATGAAGATACAGGCAGCAACCGGGAATTTGTCCTTACATTCGCGGTTATCCAGTTTTTCCGTTCGTGTTCGGCAGGGGCACGGCACCAGTGCCAGATCCTCGGTGTCAAGCCCTTTGATGTAAGCATGGGCTTCCTCGGCATCCAGTGTCTTCGTCTCCGCATCAATGGCCGTTTCCACCGGGATGGCCCGCAACACGGGTGTGCCCTTTTCGGAGGTTGCATAGTACCTGTAGTAGCGTTCCTTGATGAAGAACTGCTGATAGAGTTTGGCCGCCTCCAGATCATCCGGCTTGATGTCAGGATAGAACATGTGCAGGTTCAGAAGGCTGGGCACGACGGGCAGCCGGTACTTGTCTCTGGACCCGATCAGAGCCGCCCTGCGTGTCAAGGGGTGAAGCGTTTCCTTGATCACCTCTGTATCCTTGCCGGAGACGGCGGTCAGCTCTTCCGCTGTCTTCGGGACGTACATATCGAGATGCTGTACCAGTTCCGCCTCCTGCGGTGAATAGACGATTTTCAGGAAAGCAAGGAAGGCTTTCGAAATGTCTCCGTCCGCCTTGGGGGCTGTCTGAAATCCCTTGTCGATATTCTGCGCGATTCGCCTGTAGGCCTGATCGATCCCTGTATTCTCTTTCTCCATTCTAAGCCCTCCTAAAGATAGTAGGGGACGCCCATGATTTTATGCGTTTCCGAACGAAAGGGGACGGCCAGGTGCTAGGCGAGAAACGCATAAAATCATGGGCGTCCCCTTTTGTTTAGAATGATTCGTACATGAGTCGTCTCTCCGGATCCATGGCCGCGAGGCGCTCGGTGGCCTCTTCGGCCGACAGCACCTCCAGGGAGCCATCGGGCTTCTGCACCACGCACCCGCTTTCGCGAAGCCCTTTGTAGCGCTTCTTCCTCTCTTCCTTGTCCGCCACACAGATGAGATGGCAATTGCCGCAGGTAAGGGCAATCCTGCGGTCCGGGAGCATCGGGTGCCGGTAACCGCCTTCGATCTGAGGGCGTTTCGAGGAGGCCTGGATCGCCGTTGCCAGGGCAGGATAGAATTCCTCTTCCGCGTCCGGAATCAGAAACCGGCCGGGCGACCAGGTGCACCAGGTGCCCGAGGGATGGAGACCGGTAAAACCGCCGCAGACAAAATCACAGCGATGGTAGGTCCGGCGCTTGGCGTAGGTGTATTCTCTACCCCCGAGGCTCACCCGCTCCTCTCCGTCCGGGTCCATCATGCTCGAGGCGCAGGAAGCCGTACAAAGACGGCAGTTGTCACAGTAGTTGTCCTCTTCCGGAAGAGGAGGCGTAGGCTCCAACTCCGCAGAGGTCACGATCGCACCGAAGATGATCCCGGCCCCCTCGTTCCGGGTGATCACGTTTCCGGACAGGCCGAAATGGCCGAGGCCGGAGGCGACCGCAAGGTACCGGAGGGAAATGTCCGGCATCATCACAGAGGATCCGCCTGGCACATCCTTGCGGTAAACCGTGTTCGCGCAGATCGCGTAGGCGTCGTGGCCGAGCTCCTTGAGAAATTTCTCCCCGAAGAGGGCCGTCCCGCTCGCCAGCAGATTCACGCGGATGTTGTCCTGCTCATGGGAGCGGCGATCCTCTTTCCTGAGGTATCGGCCAATCAATTCCTGGTCCAGGGCAAATCCGAACACGATGGCCGACTTTGCGTTCGGCAGGACGTAGGTCAGATCCACAGACGGAGGCCCGCCGGCGAGGGTATCCAGGGTGGCGACACCCACGGCGCACGCGCCCGAGGTCCATTGTGCGTCCACAATCATCTCATTCAGGTTGTCCATGGGGTCCTCCTGCTCTGTTGAACGGGAAGCGAGGGCTTCAACGGTTCATCTTATCAAAGAAGCTCCTGTAAGCGAATCTCATCACTGCCGGCCGGCATGACAAAGAGCAGGCCGTCCGTGCCGACCGTTATCGGGCCGGCGTAGTATTCGTTGGCATCACCAAGGTATGCAGCGTTCAGGTACGAGAGCGGAATGGGCGGGACGATGTGGGTAAACACGAGATGGCGGGCGCCTGCCTCCTGCGCGATCCTGGCCGCATCTTCCGGCGTGCTGTGATAGTCCGGTATATCCGCCATGATTCTGGCGATGTTCCTTTGCCCGTGCCGGGCGGCTGCCTCCTGTATGATGCCCACCAACTCGGGCTGCAGGCCCGAGTGAATCATGAGGTCCACGCCCTTTGCCACTGCCGTCAAATTCGCCGATGGCACCGTGTCCCCGCTGATGAGCACAGAGCGCCCTCGGTAATCGAACCGATATCCGACCGCAGGCTCGACGGGCGAGTGGTCCACCGAGAATGCCGTGATCGTCAGTCCGTCTTCTTGCAGAACCGTCAACCTCGCTTGCTCACCCTCCGGCAGTTCAAAAGACCGAGCGACACCTCCCGCACCGGAAGGGGGCACCGTCTCTTCTCCGTGATGCGCGACCCGGTAGGTCTTGTCCTGCCCGTAGGCCCGGTTGAAGCCCTCCACGACCGACTCGACACCCTCGGGCCCGTACACCTCCACGGGCTTCGAATTTCCCGCGCTTGCCCAGCGTACCAGCATCATTTCGCCCAGACCCCCAATGTGATCCGAATGGAAATGGGTGAGCAGAATGCCGTCGATTCGGCCGCCCGGAAGCCCCATGAGCGACAGGTTGCGCGCCGCACCGTCACCGGTGTCTACAACGTAGACACGTCTTCCTGCAACAACGACTGTACACGGCCCCACCCGTTTCGGATCCGGCATGGGGGAACCCGTGCCGCAGAGACCCACGTGAAGGCCGTCCGGCTGCTCCTGTACGATATCGGACGCCATGGTCCTGTCGATGACCCGCTTTGCGAGGATGAGACCGATCTGTTTCTGGAACAGCAAGGTCCCTCCTGAAAGTAGAACCAGTACAACGAGAAGTACCAAAAGAATCTTCCATGGTACCGACCTGCTCATCGTGGTTCCCCCTGACACCGTCCGGTTCTAGCTTTCCGCACCGCCAGCGATCATCATCATTTTGTGTGCCATTTCCGTGCCTGCGTTCTGGTTCTGCCCCGTAACCAGCCGTCCGTCGATCACAATGTGATTTGCGAACATGTCCCGCAAGGCGGTCTTGCTCTCGAAGACAGCACCGGCAGCCCTGAGCTCACGCTCCGGGTGCTGCGGTGTCATGGTGATCCCGAGCTCCTCCACCTGTTTGTCGGTGACCGCCGTGAGACGCCTTCCCTTGACGAGAGAGGTCCCGCTCTCGTCTTTCGCCAGAAGCAAACCGAGTGGGCCATGGCACAAACCGCCCACTACCTTACCCGCCGCCCAAGCCTCGGAGATCTTCCGGCCGAGCGTCTCCGATGTGCCGAGATCGTAGGCCGCCCCCCAACCACCCGAGAGAAAGATGATATCGTACTGAGTGAAATCCACCGTGTCGATCCCCAGGGAGTTCTTCACTTTTCCCCTCAGCTCCGGGTCCTCCTGATACCGTTTGTCCGACGGTGCCGCCACGAACCACAGAAAGGACATCGGGTCGATTGGAATCTCGCCGCCTCGGATGCTCGCCACATCGACCGTCATGCCACCGTCGCGGAATGCATAGTACGGTGCCGTCAACTCGGAACCGAAAACACCCGTCTTCTTGCCCTCCTCACCGAGTCTGTCGTGACTCGTCGCAACGACAAGGGCCTTTCCCCCCGGCATTTCATAGACCGCCCCCGCATAGTGTGGGTGGAAGCCCAGCGCTCTGAACAGAAGAGGCAAGCCGAGCCACACCGCCACCCCTACGACAACGATCAGTGCCAAGACAGTGGAAAGGATCCTCATGTCTCACCTCCACAAGTCTAGATATTTGACGCTCGTTAAAACCTAAATCGTAACGATGCGCCAAGAGTTTGTCAAGGAATTCTCGGAGGCTTCGGAAGATGTTGACAAGTCGACCCGGCCGAAACATACTGGCGCCATGCGACGACAGGCGAAGAAGAAGATCAATAAGGCAAGCCCGGAGACACTACCCGGGGGAGGCAGGAAGAATCAAAAGGCGGCCACCCGGGACAGGATCCTGGAAGCAGCGAAACGGGTCTTTGCCGAGCACCCCTATTCCGCCGCCAGCATACGCATGGTCGGGAAGGCGGCCGGTATCGATCACCCTCTCATCAGCTACTACTTCCCGACCAAGGCCAATCTCTTCGAGGCAGTGCTCGAAGAGATCGCGGAAACCATTTACGAGGCGAACACCGCCTGGTTCGAAGGCCTGGAGGTGTTCAGCGCCTCCCAAGGCTTTCCGGTCTACATCGACCGGCTGCTCGATTTCACCTCGAAACATCCAGAGGCATTGCGCATCATCGCCCTGAATCTCGTGCAGCCCGAGGACGAAAGGATCATACCCGGCTACAAGCGGATTCAGGCGCTCCAGCTCAACAATACGGAGACCTTTCGTAAAGTCGTCCCTCTTCGTAGCCCTGTCCGTGAAATCCGGAGGTTCACCGGGAGTTTCGACATCATGGTCATCAACCTCGTGGGTGCTGCCACCTACTACGCCGGCATCCTGGGCCTGAGCCCGCGAGGCGCGGCCTATCGAAGATGGGTCAAGGAAACCCTTCTGTTCCTGTTCCTCCCATCACTCAAACAGTTGATCCGTGGAGAAAGCCCGGGCGCGTCGCGCCTGAAGGGAACCTCGCAGTAGTGTAGTAGCAAGCAGTAAGGGACGCCCATGATTTCATGCGTTTCTCGCCTGATGGCGAGAAACGCATGAAATCATGGGCGTCCCCTTTGGCCCCTTTGGCCCTACTCCGCTATCTTCTGCTCCAGGAGATCGGCCGCTTCTTTCACGTTCATGTTCTCGTGGATCAATCCGAAGGCCGCGGAAAGCAGCGCGGTGGGATGCGGGCTCTGCCAGACGTTGCGGCCCATGACGATCCCCTTGGCTCCACCCTGCAGGGCGCCGTAGATCATGTTCAGGGTGTCCAGGTCGGTCTCGCACTTGGGTCCGCCGGCGATCATGACGGGGACGGGGCACCCGGCCACCACTTTATCGAAACCGGTTTCCGTGTAGTAGGTCTTGATGATGTCCGCGCCGTGCTCCGCACCCACGCGGGCACCCAGGGCGATGAACTGTGGATCCTTCTTCTTGTGCTCGTTGATCTTTCCCAGCCCGATGACCCCGAGGAGCGGGAGATCCCAATGGCGGCACTCGGTTGCCATCTCTGCCATGCCGATCAGGGTTTCGTGTTCGTATTCCGAACCGATAAAGGCCGTCGTGGCCATAGCGTCGACGCCCAGATTGAGCGCCTCTTCCGCATCCGCCGTCTGCCCCTCGCGTGTCAGATCGGGACCGGCGATGGTGGCTCCACCGCTGGCCCGCAGGATGACACCCGGGTCGCCTTCGGGGTCGAAGGCATAGGTGTAGATCCCCTTGGTCATGAGCCAGCAATCCACCTTGCCCGTGGCGTCCAGGTCACGGATCGTCTTGCCCACGTCCACGATGCCGGTCATGGCGCCCAAGGCCATCCCGTGATCCACTGCGAGCACAAGGCTGCGTCCCGTCTCTTTGTTCAGAATTCTTCGCAGACGTCTCTGTTTCCCGTCCATAGCGTGACTCCTTTGAAAGCCTTATCCGAACACGACCACGCCCCGAATCATCGACTGACGCTTCGCCTGCTCGACGGCGTCGAGGAAGCGGTCGATCTCGAACCGGTCCGAAATCAGATCTTCCACCTCCACGGCACCGCTGTGAATGAGCCCGACGCATTCCCGGAACTGGTCCGGGGAAGAAGCAAACGTTCCGGTGAGCTGGATCTCGCAGTAGTGCAGCCACCGCGGGTCCACCGAAATCATCCGGCCTGCCGGGGGCCCTCCGAAGATGTTGAAGGTCCCCCCCTTGCGCGTCCGTTTCAGGTTCTCCTCGATGACCTGCGGAACCCCAAGGGAGGCAATCACTGCGTCCGCACCCTTTCCTTCCGTGATCTTCGTGATTTCGTCGGAATGATTCACGGACTCCGGGTTGAGGCAGAAGTCCGCTCCCATCCGCTTTGCGGTCTCCAGGCGACGGTCCAGGAGGTCGACCGCAATCACCCTCGCGCCCGCCCATTTGGCCATCTTCACGTGCATGAGGCCCATGGGTCCGGCCCCGAGAATCAGCACGGTGCTCTCCGGCTCGACCCTGCAGGCCTTCAAGGAGGCGTAGACGCAGGACAGCGGTTCGGCCAGCACCGCCTTGTCGAAGGAAAGATCCTCCGGGAGCTTCACCACGCCGCCGATGTCGACAATCTGCTTCGGGAGCCTCACGAATTCGGCAAACCCTCCTTCAATGCCGTGGGCAAGGCCGAACTCGTGCTCGCAGAGGCTGTGTCGGCCCCGCCTGCAGAAATGGCATTCCCCGCAGACCGCTATGGGGTAGACCGCAACCCTGTCCCCGACTTCGTGACCGGTCACGCCCTTCCCGATCTCGGCGATTTCTCCGACCACCTCGTGGCCCAGAATCGTGGGCAGGTCCTTCGGCAGGCCCTGCCCCAGCAGGGTCTTGACGTCCGTGGCGCAGATCCCGCACATCTTCGTCCTCACGACGATTTCGCCCTCTGCGGCCGCCGGCGTCGCATACTCCTCGATACGGATGTCGCCTTTGCCGTGGACCACCGCTGCCTTCATCTCAACCGTCCCTCGACTTCGCCCTGATCGTTGACATGAGCGCCCGGACCTTCCGGGGATCCTTCTTTCCCGGGTGGGCCTCCACCCCGGAGCAGAGGTCGATGCCGTACGGATCGACCGCGTCCAGGGCCTCCGCCACGTTCTCCGGGTGGATGCCCCCTGCCAGCCATACCGGAACCGGGCTCCGGATCGTGTGGATCAGCCGCTTCACAACGCTCCAGTCGGAGGTTCTCCCCGTTCCTCCGAACTTCTTCTTTCCCCCGGACATCGCGACCGTGTCGAACAGGAGAGCGTCCGCACCCGCCTTCACATAGCCTCGGACCGCCTTCTCCACCGTCCCTGTGTCCGTCTCGTGACCGGCCTCGGGCAGATGGACCGATTGCCAGAGTTCCACGGAAGGATGGGCCTTCTTCAGGTGCCCCAGGAGGGCGACGTCGGTCTCGCCCAGGAACTGAACCGCGAAAGGCTTCAAGGTCCCGATGAGTGGCTCGATCCTCACCGCGTCCATCCCGAACACGAGGGCGACCCCCGGAATCGGCGGGCCGGAGAAGAGCGGAACCGCCTCCTCGACCGTGAGCGACCGGGATGAGAAATCGACCTGGATCACCGCGCCGAAGAAATCGGCGCCTTCATCGGCCGCCAGTCGGACGTCCTCGAGATTCGTGGTACCGCAGATCTTCGCCCTGTAGCCGCCTCGCATGCCCTACCCTTTGAGCCACGTATCGTTCAGGAACGTCCTCTCCACACCGTTCTCCGTGACCGTTCCGCCGACGTTGTCGACTTCCGTCTCGATGATGCGCGTTTCCGCCACGTTGAACGACTTCAGGTATCTGAGGGCCCTGTCGTACACATCCTGTTTCCGGGTGAGTGCAAAGATCGTGGGACCGACCGAACTCATTCCCACGATCTCGACGCCCACCCCGCGCAACGCATTCAGGTAGCTGTAGATCGGGGTCCCGTATGCACCGTGCTGCTCGCACTCCGCCCGCTTCGAACCCAGGTAGGTGATATCGAACAGAGCATCACCCATCTTCTTCAGATCCCCGGTGATCATGCCCGGAATCATGTCGAACAGCACGAGCTGCGCTTTCGCAGCCGCCTGCATCGTGTCCAGGCTCCTCGCCCTGCGGAGCAGCAATTCCACTTCCGATTCGGCCGCAGTCTCCTTGCCCTGGAACTCGTCCTCCAGGCTCTTCACCTCCGGAATGAAGACAATGACCTTGGTGTTCGGCAGTTCGACCCTGTGCACCATGACGAGATCGTCGCTCGCAACCACCCACCCGCCGTTGATGCCGACCATGGCCCCGATGCCCGTCTCGAAGGCGGGCAGGAGATACCCGTTACCGCCCGGGCTTTCCTCGCAGGAGTGGTATCCCATGATACGTCGAAGCTCCCATCCGTGAAAGGGCCTGCCGAGCACCTCGTTCATGCCGATGCAGACGGCGCACATGGAGCCGATGGACGAACCGAGCCCGACGTGCCTCCTCTTGTGGTCGTGAAGCTCGATCTCGAAACCTCCCGTGTAGCCGAGAAGCTTCTTGAAGATATGCGCAAAGTGCTCAACGATCAGTCCCCGCTCACCACTGGTTCGGACTTCCGGCTCCTTGATCGCCTTCACCGCGGCGTGGAAGTAGACGCCGATGCTGATCCCTACTCCCCCTCCCCCGGGCCGGTTCAGGTTGAAACAGTTCATATCGAGCACGGTGGCGTGGAGTCGGGCCGGGACCTTGACCTTCACCTCTCTCTCTCCCACCTCTGCAACCGTCCTCGGCTCCAGGCTCATCTTCGCGTAGGAGTGGATGAAGCCCGTGTTGCCCGGTTCGAACTCCTCCAGAACGGTCGAGACCTTGTCAAAGCGACCGCCGATGATTCCCACTTCGATCTTCTGCTTTTCCGGTTGCTGTGTCGGATCGCCCATCTGCATCTCCTCGTCTGTCTTCCCTCTGTTGTTGGTCGTAACGGCCGCGTGCAGAAACGCCGGAGCCCCTTCAACTGCCGGCCACCGCCGGGGCAGGCGACCTTTCCGGGACGTGTCCGCCAACCGGTTCGTCGTTTCTACTGTTTTGCCAAGAAAACGCGGGAGGCTGTGGCGGGCTCTCGGAGGCCTCGAGCAGGGCAAAGAGCTCTGACCGGATGTGGCCCACACAGGGATGGCAACCGCGCGCAAGTCCAAGAAAACTAGCATACGGGGGGATGCCGGTCAATCCGGCGCGATTCCCCGTTCCGTCTCGGTTTTCTTGGGCTCCATGTTCCGGCAACGTAGTCCCTCGTCCCTCTAAGCTGAGCAGGGGCGCACTGCGCGAAGTCCGTCGACATGCACGCGGGGACTCGGGAAACCGCAACGGTTGAAGCTGGGGGGTTGCCACGCTTCGCTCGCAACATGCGCCGCAGATGGGACTTTTGGGGGCAGCGTCCCAGGCCGTTGAAAGAGTGCCTGCCGGAGGCTGTTCAAAAAGTTCCAGATGCAAGGCAGGCGATATCCATTGGGGAGAATCATACAAGGCGTACCATCTGTACGTTGAACGACGAGGGATGAAGTCGAACGCCGCAGATGGGACTTTTGGGGCAGCCTCCTAGTGGGGCTGGATCCGGATCCGTACGTTCAGGTAGAGACGGTGGATGCCGAGCCGCTGCAGAGGGATGCGCATGGTGGCTGCCTCGCGCACGCCCGCGGGCACCTCCACAGTGACCGTTCGCTTTCCCCAGACCCGGCCTTTCCCGTCGCAGCGCAGACAGGGGAAGGGAAAGGCGCCGCCCCGTACATCGCACCGTCGACAGCGTTCGTAGACAGGTACGTCCAGGGGCTGTCTCACCCCGCAGGCTGCTTCGTGCGGATTCAGGATGAACTCCACATTCAGTTCCTTGAGCGGATCCACCTTACGAAGGGGACCGAAGAAGTCCCTGCGAATGTGATCCAGGATTTCCTCGATGCCCGGCATGACGGATCCGAATTCCTCCCAAAGAGGCACGGGCCCGGGGTGGCGCGGCCTCGCCGCTGCTTTCATCCGCCCTTCGTGCTTGCTCAGTTTCTCGTTGTATTCCCTTCGAGCCGCCTCGTCACGAAGGACCTCGTACGCTTCCTGTACTTCCCGGAACCTCTCATGTTCGCTGTCTTCGTTTCTGTCGGGGTGATGGAGCAGCACGAGTTTGCGGTGGGCCCTGCGGATGTCTTCCTCGGTCGCATCCCTGCCGACCTTGAGGATCAGGTAATAGTCCTTCATTCGAAACCTCCTTACCTCGATGGGATCCGGCTCCGATAAGGGTAGGGTCTCGACGCAACTCTTTATGGGGGGTTTTCTAAGCACTCATGGGGCGCAGGTCAAGGCGTTCGGAACGAGGTTTTCATGACCATCGAAGCCTCACTTTTTTTCCTGTCTCCCCCTTGACCGTCCCCCAAGCAGTGATTAAATTTCTGATCAAGTTAATGATTTCTCATTAAAACCAAATAGTTAAAGGAGGTGCACCATGATCGTTCGTTGGGATCCATTCACGGAGATCGACTCGCTGCAGAGAAGCATCAACCGCCTCTTCGACGATGCCGGCTCGACCCGAAGGCAGAGGACCGAGGGAAGTGACGCTGTGTGGGCGCCGCCGGTCAACACCTTCGAGGACAAGGACGCGTTCCTGCTCTCCCTCGATCTTCCCGGACTGACCCAGAGCGACATCAAGATCAACCTCGACAACAACACCCTGACCGTCTCGGGCAACCGGAAGCTCGAACACGAAGAACAAAGAGAGAACTACCAGAGGATCGAGTGTATCTTCGGAACCTTCAGTCGTTCCTTTACCCTTCCGGGGACGGTTGCCGCAGAGAAGATCGAAGCGAACATGGAGAACGGCGTGCTGAAGGTGCGTCTGCCGAAGCGGGAGGAGTCGAAGCCTAGGCAGATCGAGATCAAGGGGAGCTAGAGGAAGTCCAAGACCAGGCCAGACGTGCACGCAAGTAGTTGGAACAAGGAGAAGTCGGGGGTGCGGACATTCAGAAGGCCGCACCTCCGGACGCAGCCGACTATACGATTGCGCTAAGGGTTCGCGAAAAAATAATTTCACATTTTTCTTAGAGGACAGATAGAGT
>CAYZMM010000068.1:0-23126 GCA_964479535.1 uncultured Thermodesulfobacteriota bacterium | reverse complement strand
TTTTTCAGCATAACCGTGGACAACTTCAGGCTTGCAACTAAATGGGTCTGCACCCGAACCGCTGTCGAAGATCTGAAGGACATTGGGATGGCGCGTCTGTGCCATGAGCTGGATCTCACGACGAAACCGGTCGAGGGCGGTCTCGAGTTCCTCCGTCTCCCCGTCCAGGGTCCCAAGAAATTCCCTGGAGATGATCTTGATGGCCACATCCCGCCTGAGATTGACCTGGTGTGCCCGGTATACTTCCCCCATGCCGCCCTTGCCTATGAACTCGAGGATCACCCACTTGCCGTCTATTACGGTCCCCAGTTCCAGGGTTGCCAGCGGATTCGAATGCATCAACAGGTCATTCCTCGTCTGCTCGAGTACATGTCACGAGTTTTCTCGGCCTATGATCTTCCTGTCTCGCCAATTGCTTATTCTATATTCCTTCCGGCATGGATTGGAAGGTCATCGGAGAACGCTCTCGAGTGAGAGAATCTCTCTTATCAGTCCGACCCAACGCCATCAGCGAGGGAGATATGTGTAGAATATTCGTCAGAGCTTGTGTAGAATATTTACCATGATGCAATGCTGTGAAGCCAGCAACGAGTCATGGGTTCTACCGTTCCCGAAAGGCGCAGATCCTCCCACACACGAAGAACGTCATCATGCGTGGCATGGTTTATGCTGAAAATACGGCGCGTTAGTTGGACGCGCCTTTTGGCCCCTTTGGTTGCAAAGCTTGTTCCTGGGTTGAAAGCGCTGAACTCTACGGTCGATCGAGCCCTGCCGATGGAGAGAGAAACCGGTGGCACGGCTCTTGCTCGACACCGGGCATGCCCGGAGGCAAACTCTGCTCTACGGTTGAAGGGATAAGGTCATGAAAAGGACGGCCAGGATTCTGTTGATAGACGATGACGAGAGTTTTCGCCAAATTCTGGAGTACAACCTGAAAAAGGAAGGCTACGATGTCGTGAGCGTCCCGGATGGCAGGAAGGGACTCAAGCGAATCGATACGGAGTCCTTCGGCGTTGTGATCAGCGACATCAAGATGCCGGGTATAGATGGGATGGAAGTGTTGCGGAGGGTAAAGACCGAGCACCCGGAGACCCTCGTCATCATGATCACCGCTCACGGGAGTATCGAGATGGCCGTGGAAGCCATGCGTGAAGGGGCCTTCGATTACATCACCAAGCCCCTCAACCGGGATGCGCTCTATATGACCCTGGAGAAGGCCCTGCACTACCAGGATCTCAAGGAAGAGAACCTTCGACTCAAAGAAGAACTGGGGGAACGATTCCAGGTTGGCAGGATTCTGGGCGCCTCCCCGGCCATCAAGGCCCTCGTGCAGCAAATAGAGAGGGTCGCTGAGACGGATGCTACCATTCTCATCACCGGGGAAACCGGGGCCGGCAAGGATCTCGCTGCACGGGCGATCCATTACAGCAGCCCACGGAAGGATCACCCTCTGGTCGAGGTGAATTGTGCGGCCATCCCCAAGGATCTGCTCGAGAGCGAGTTGTTCGGGCATGTAAAGGGAGCCTTCACGGGAGCCAGCCGGGACCGCAAGGGGAAATTCCAGGCGGCAAACGGGGGAACCCTTTTCCTCGACGAAATCGGATCCATGGATACGGGTTTGCAGGCCAAACTGCTCAGGGTTTTGGAGGATCACCAGGTCACCCGTGTGGGGGAAGAGAAGCCGTCCCGAATCGACGTTCGGATCCTGGCAGCCACGAACACGGACCTGCGAACTGCTGTGGAAGAGGGTCGATTTCGGGAAGACCTCTACTATCGGCTGAACGTGGTTCCGCTTCATGTGCCGCCGTTACGGGAACACCGGGAGGATATCCCATTGCTGGCCGATCATTTCATAAAGGTCCTTGCCCCTGCCAAGGATGTGAAGGTCGAAGAAGAGGTGCTCGAGGCGTTCAAGGCCTACGATTGGCCGGGGAATGTACGGGAGCTGCAAAACGTGATTGAAAGGATGCTGATCTTTCAGTCAGGAGATAGACTGGGACCCGAGTCTCTACCCCAGGAGGTCGTTCAGAGCCGGCTGAAGATCGATGTACCTGGGCAGGGGTACATCCAATTACCGCCGGAAGGGGCTTCTCTCGAGGACCTGGAGAGACAGATCGTCGTCAGGGCCCTGGAGATGAACCACTGGAATCAGGCACGCGCCGCAAAATTCCTCCGGGTGCCGAGGCACATCCTCCTCTATCGAATGGAGAAATACGACATCCAGCCGCAGAGCAAGGGTATCGGATAGGGTTTGGACTCTTTGTCGTCCCATTCCTTTGAACCGTTCCCTTCAGGCTGGTAGCCATTCGGTGACTCCCCCCGCGAAGCTCTGTCGCCCCGGCGCGGTAAAGGCCCGACCCGACGAAAAGGGCGGCAAGCAACAATACGAATACGTTCAGATACGTAGTTTCCACCTGTTATGCTTCTTTGTCAGACCTCGCATACTCTCGGCGAAAGGTCCCACTCTTCCAGACCATGTAGATGGCCGGAATGATGAGAAGGGTGAGAACCGTCGCGCTGATGAGCCCTCCCACCATGGGGGCGGCGATGCGCTGCATGACCGAGGATCCGCTTTCAAAGACGTTCCCGATCATGATGGGCAGGAGCCCAATGAGGGTGGTGGCCACGGTCATCAGGATGGGCCGAACGCGCATCACGGCCCCTTCGATAATGGCCTCATAGATGTCGGTAATCGAATGGAGCCTCCCTTCTCTCTCATACCTCTCAAGGACCTCGTCAAGATAGACGAGCATCACAACGCCGATTTCCACGGCCAGGCCCGCCAGTGCAATATAGCCGACGCCCACGGCAATGCTCATGTTGTACTCCAGGAAATACATGAGCCAAACGCCTCCCACAACGGCAAAGGGGATGGTCAAGAGCACGATGAGGGTCTCCGTAACACGGCCAAAATGGACGTAGAGCAGGACGAAGATAATGGCGAGGGTGATCGGTACGACGATCCTGAGTCTCTGCTGGGCCCGTTCCATGTACTCGAATCGACCGCTCCACTTCAAGGTATACCCGTCCGGAATGTTCACTTGCTCGGCGACCGCTTCGCGAGCCGTGTCCACATAGGTCCCCAGATCGACACCTCTTATGTTCACCTGGATCCAGGCATTGAGCCGTGCGTTCTCGCTCTTGATTGCCGGGGGACCCTGAAGAAGCCGGAGAGATGCCACCTGCTGGAGGGGTATGTGTTCTCCTCTGGGCGTGGGCACGAGTACGTTGCTCAAGGCTTCCGGATCGTTCCGGAAGTCTCGCTTGTAACGAAGATTTACCGGGTATCGCTCCAGGCCTTCCACGGTCTCCGTGACGTTCATGCCCCCCACAGCGGACATGATCACATCCTGTACGTCCTGGACGGTGAGCCCATATCGACTCGCCTCATCGCGGTTGATGTCGATGTTCAGATAGTAACCGCCGAAGGACTTGTCCGGGTAGGCAGACACGGTTCCGGGTACATTCCGGAGTACACTGGCCACTTCCGAGGCGACGTCTTGGAGCACCTTCAGGTCGGGACCCGCAATCTTCACCCCTACCGCGGAGCGGATTCCCGTGGAGAGCATATCCAGGCGGATCTTGATGGGGCCTTCCATGGACGCGTTGGTAAGGCCCGGGAACTGGATCGCGCCGTTGATCGCCTGGTCCAGCTCCTCCGGGGTTCTCGAAGGCTCGTGTTCCGGCCAGACGTGGCCGAACAGTTCCTTCAACCCTTCGGGCAGGGGCAATCCCGAGTACCACCTGTCCCGGTGCTCCTGCGGCCACTCGTCGGCCGGCCTGAGCATGATCGTCGTCTCCAGCATGCTCAGCGGTGCCGGGTCCGTGGCGGTCTCCGCGCGGCCGATCTTGCCGAAGACATGGTGCACCTCTGGAAATTCGGCAATGATCTTGTCCGTCTGCTGGAGCAGTTCCCGGCTCTTGGTAATGGAGATTCCCGGGTCCGTCGTGGGCATCCAGAGAAAATCCCCCTCGTAGACAGGGGGCATGAACTCACTGCCCAGTCTCTGGAAGGGGAGCCAGGTTACGGCCGTTGTCAACACAGCGACCAGAATGACGGTCTTGGGGAAACGGAGGACGAATTCAATGAAGGGGCGGTACGCCCAGATGAAGAAACGGCTCAAAGGGTTCTTCTGCTCGGTTGGGATCTTGCCCCGGATGAAAAAGGTCATCAACACAGGGATGATGGTGATGGCCAGCACCGCTGATGCGGCCATGGCGAACGTCTTGGTGAAGGCCAACGGACGAAACAGTCTTCCTTCCTGGGCCTGTAGAGTGAATACGGGAAGAAACGATAGCGTAATGATGAGAAGCGAGAAGAACAGTGCCGGTCCGACTTCTTTGGCTGCCTCGATCATAATTTCATTGTGGCTCTTTCGAGGGCCTTCTTCTCTCCGGGCCCGTTCGAGGTGCTTGTGGGCGTTTTCCACCATGACCACTGAGGCATCCACCATCACACCGATGGCGATGGCGATACCTCCCAGACTCATGATGTTCGCATTGATGTCGAACAGATACATGATAATGAACGAAACCAGGATCCCCGTTGGGAGCGTGAAGATCGAGACGAAAGCGCTGCGGAAATGCAGCAGGAACACGATACAGACCAGCGCCACCACGATCATCTCTTCCGTTAGTTTGCGTTTGAGCGTGTCGATTGCGCTCAGGATGAGGGAGGAGCGGTCGTAGACAGGGACGATTTCCACACCTTCCGGAAGACCGGATTTCACCGACTCGAGCTTCTCCTTCACACGGTTGATCGTAGCCAGGGCATTCTCCCCCAATCGCATGATGATAACCCCGCCTGCGACCTCCCCCTCTCCGTTGAGCTCCACCAGCCCCCGCCGGAGCTCAGGGCCCAGCCTGACATCCGCCACGTCTCGGAGCAGGACAGGTGTCCCGCTCGAACTCACCCCGACAGGGACCTTGTCCAGATCCTCCTGCGACTCGATGTAGCCGAGGCCTCGGACCATGTATTCCACTTCGCTCATCTCGATGACCTTGCCGCCCACGTCCCGGTTGCTGCGCTGAATGGCCGTCTTGATCTTCGTGAGCGGCAGATCGTACCCCTGGAGCTTTACAGGATCCACGGTCACCTGATACTGTTTTACATACCCGCCCACGCTGGCCACCTCGGCGACGCCCTCCACACTGACCAGTTCGTATCTCAGAAACCAATCCTGGATAGATCGCAGTTCCTGGAGGGTGTGCTTCTTGGAGACGAGCGCATACTCATAGACCCATCCTACTCCGGTCGCATCCGGTCCCAACTGCACACGAGCCTGGCTGGGCAGGCGGGCTTGGATGGCGGACAAGTATTCCAGCACCCGGCTCCTGGCCCAGTAAAGATCGGTGCCGTCCTGGAAGATGATGTAGACCAGGGAAAACCCGAAGAAGGAGTATCCCCGGACGACCTTCGCGAATGGGACCGCAAGCATGGTTGTTGTCAGAGGATAGGTGACTTGGTCTTCCACCACTTGCGGGGCCTGGCCGGGATATTCGGTGTATACGATCACCTGTACGTCCGAGAGGTCGGGGATGGCGTCCAGTGGGATGTTCAGCATGGAGTATATCCCAGCGGCGACGATGACACCGGTGATGAGAACAACGAAGAACTTGTTGCGGATGGAATATTCGATGATTTTCTCAATCATGGTTCGCCTGGTCCTCCGAAGGGGCCCTGAGCTTTCGAATGAATTCCTGCAGTCTGCTCTCGGAGTCCAGCAGAAACTGAGCACTGACAACGACCTCTTCTCCGTCTTCGAGACCTTCCGTCACTTCGTAGTAACCGTCTGCACCCTTCAGCCCCAGTTCCACGTCTTTTGGCAGGAAGCGGCCTTCGCCCAGGGCGACAAAGACGACGTTCCTTTTGCCCGTTCTTATTACCGCCTCCTCCGGAACCATCAGCGCACGGGGTGAGACCAGTGGTTTGATCGTAACCTCGGCGTACATTCCCGGCTCGAGCCTCAGGTCCGGGTTCTCGACTTCGAGACAAGCCTTCATGGTTCGGGTCTTTTCACTGACAAAGGGATAAAGGTAGAGGATCTTTCCGGGGAACTTCTCTCCGGGCAAATAGGACAACGTGACCTCTGTCTCCAGGCCCGGTCGGACCCAGGGCAGCTGAGACTCATAGACATCCGCATGGATCCACACCGTCGTCAGATCTGCGATCTTGTACAGATTCATTCCCGCCTTTGCATGCATTCCTTCAAGACCTGCGTCCATCTTCCCGACCACCTCGCCCTTCACGGGCGATACCACCGTCAGGGTCTTCAGGACCTCGCCGGTCCTTCCCAATCTCTCGATCTGCTCTTCCGTGATATCCCAGTACGCGAGCCTCTTTCGTGTGGCCTCCATCAGGGCCTCGGCCTGTCTCAAGGCCTCCTTAGACCCCACCTCGCTCACCTTCTCCAGGAAGTTCATTGCCGTCAGGAATTCTTCCTGGGTGGATACCAGTTCCGGGCTGTAGATCTCGAACAGCCTGGTGCCCCTTTTCACTTTCTCGCCGATGTAATTTACGTAGACGTCTGCAATCCAACCATCGAACTTCGTGTTTACCCAGAAGATATTTTCTTCGTTGTAATCCAGTATCCCGACCGTTCGGATCGAGTTCGTCAACTCGCCTGTCCGGACCGGTTCGGTGCGGACCCCGATCTGCTGCACGATGGCCGGATTGATCTTTACCACCCCTTCCCCGCCGGCTGTTGCCGCGCCTTCGTCTTCATATACGGGAACCAGGTCCATGCCCATGGGAGACTTCCCCGGGCGATCCGAGATATAGGTAGGGTCCATGGGGGCCTGCCAGTATTTGACTTTCCGCTCCTTGTTCCCCTGCTTCTTCGTTGCGGTCTGTGGCGCGGGGCTCTCTTCACGGGAGACCGGGACCAGTTTCATTCCGCAGATGGGGCAATCCCCCGGTTCCTTCTCGAGCACCTGCGGGTGCATGGGGCAGGTCCATAATTGTGCCTGTTTTGCAGTATGCTCAGTATGTGCCTCTTCCTGCGGGACTGGGTCCTCCGTCCCCGTAAGCAAGAAAGAAATGTCAAAGGGATTCCAGAAGATGAAGGCAGCCAGAACGAACCCCATCACGAAAAAGACGAGTGTAGAGAAGACTCTCATCTTCCTGGTAGCCGGAGGAAGAGAGTGTGGGTCGTTCTCTTTTCTTTCTTCCTTTGTGGTTCTCATGGTAAAACGCCCCTTACTTTCGAGCTCGTACGTCTGATAGGATCCTGGGTCGTGCGTTTCTCGTGGTCACTCGTTCCCCTCCACCCCTGTGTCTTCCGTCTTCTCCGGGAACCGCGTTCCGAGCGCCCTCTCCATTTCTGCCTGGGCAATCAGGTAATCCGATTTTATCTTCGCGTAACCGTATCGGACGTTCAGCAAGAACCGCTCGCTGTCCAGCAATTCCAGGAAAGTCAATTTTCCGGTCTTGTATGCAGCCTCCGAAGACTCCAGGGACTGTTCCGCCTGAGGCATCAAAGCGTTACGGTAGAGATCGAATTGCTCTTGCAGGCTTTCAAGGCTGATGTAGGCATCCTGGATTTCGAAGAGAACGCGGTCCTCCTGCCTCGCGTAGGCGGCCCTTGCACGATATTCCTTGAGCCGTGCTTCATCGACACCCGCCCGCAGTTTGTGAAACCAGATGGGAAGATTGATGCTGGCGAGAATGCCGATTGCGTCCTTCCCGTCGTCCTCCGGCGGGCTGAGGACCCCGGCGGGATCCTTCCGGTCGCCCACGAGGATGTAGTTGAAACCCAGGGTGAGATCGGGCCAGTACTGTTTCTTCGCCAGCCGTACCCCTTCTCGGCTGGATCGGACGGCGTGGAGACGGGCCTGGAGTTCCTCTCTGTTCTTGCCGACCTTTCGGTATAAGTCCTCCAGGCGAACGTCGGCACCCGGGAGAGGTTGATCCTCGATCTTCGGCTCAACCTCTCCAAGGGGACTGCCGACCACCCTGGCCAGGGCTCTTCGTGCAACGTCCCGCTGGCGGAGGAGGACGATCTTCCGTTCGTTGAGCCTCGTGACCTCGCTCTGGACCTTCACCACGTTCTGCTGGATTCCTTTTCCCGTGGCGTACCGGGTCAGGGCGATTGCCTCGTACCTGCGGAGAGTGGAAATGTCCTCGTCCGTGATCTTCAGGGCCTCGAAGAGATAGACGAGATCATAATAGGTCCTCTTAACCCGCAGTACGGTCTCCCGCTGGAGACTCCGCCACATCCATGCGTTCTCGAGAGCCTGCCCCAGGGCGGCTTGTCCGGCGGCGGAGAGCTTGCCGAACCAGGGAAGTCTCTGTGTGAAGGTGAGTACGGCCTCCTGCGGACCCACACGTGTCTCCACGCTCTCGAGGAACGCCGTAGCTGCAAGTTTCGGGTCGGGCAGAGCGGATACCACACGTGTTTTCTCGAGCGACGCTTTCCACGCCGCTTCCGCTTCTTTGAGTTCCGGGTTGTCTCTGAGCGCTCTTCTTACAAGATCTCTGAGATCCGGCGACTCCAGGGAGAAGAACCTATCCGGCTCCTCGGTCATCTCCTGAAACAGGTCCGGTATACGCTCGTAGTTCCTCCACGAACCCTCGATTTGAAGAGGAGCCAATTGGAGGTCTACACGCACCGGATCATTCATTTCTTTGAGACGCTCGGCTTCCCATGGCCGCGCGTTCTCCGGACGGTCCTCGTTGCCCCAGGAAGATGCATTCGCCCCTTCTTTCCGGGGTGCCGAAAGAGGCAGCACGATCGTGAGGACGAGCAAGGGCAGCAAGCACTGTCTAGGTTTCGATTGATCTCTTTTCATCATCTCCCGGAAAACCCCCGTCTGAACATGGAAAAGGTGCATTGCCCCCACTGTGGCGCACGGATGACTGGGACGCGCCGTTAGCGAAACCCTTGTTCTACAAGCTACTTTCCCCTGCACCCACAAGGGGAAGGATCATGAACCGCATGACAATGGCTTAAGCTACTGCGTGCCTGGGCCATGCGGGTTGTCGCTCCCATGCCCCATGCCGGGGTGATCCTCTCTCCGGTCCCCGCCGTGTCCGTGCTTTTTGCCCGCCTTTGGGTGAGGCACCTTTTCCAGAACAATTCCCTTAGACTCCATATCCTTTATGTACTTGTCGGGGGTCTCCAAAAAGCTTGCCTTGCATCCGGGACAGCAGAAGTACACCCGTTTGCCCTCGTAGTCCGCGTATGCCGATTTGTCTATCTCGCTTCCCATGACAGGGCAGAACTTCTGTGGTTGTCCTTCTTGTTTCGCGAGGACGGCTCCTCCGTAGGCGGTGAGAATGATTCCAAGTGACAGAATGCCTGTAAGATAGAGCTTTGTTCTTTTCTCCGTTTTCATGTCTTAATCCCTTTTTGTTTTCATCTGTCTGATGTCTACGGTCGGACCGAAGTTATCTCCGGCTGTGTGTTGCCAAACGAGATTTAGCATATGCTGTGCCAACACTTGCCCTCTTCCCACCAACGCCATAACGTTCGGATCTAAAGTGAAAATATCATTCAGGGGATCGGCGATTGAGGGGCAACAAGCCAAGGAAGCGAGAGTAGGTGTATATTATTCTTCAGCTATGTCGGAGACTATTGTGCAGGACACGGAGGGTTCCGGGCAGCCCTGTGCCCGTGCGACGGATGAGTGTGCCCAGCGAGGGCGAAGGGGGCCACCCCTGCGGGCCGTCTTGCCCCGGGGGGCGGTCCTTTTGGATGGCCCCGTCTGTCACGAGTGGATCCGTATTCCTTTTTCCAGATGGTCGATGGGTTCTATCCTGCTTTTGTTCCGTCAGACAGTCGGCTTCCAGAGAGTTCAGGCGTTACCGAGAGCACGATGAACCACCCTTACAAACTCCTCCCTCTCGATCGGCTTCTCCAGAAAGGCGTTCGGCAAGGGCACATGATCTGCTTCGAGAAAGGGTTGAATCATGATCCTTGCCCTGGGGTCCTCCCCGGGCACACCCGAAACCAGAATGACCGGGATGTCACAGAACTCGGGACACGACTTCAACTGGCGATAAAGAAGCAACCCTGACTTCCGCGGCATCCGGATGTCCAGCGTCACCAGATCCGGAGACCAGTCCCTAAGCCTCTCTAACGCTTCATCAGCGTCATAGGATGCGGTTGCGTCATAGCCTTCCTCGTCCAGGATCGACACCATCAACGCCGCAAAGTCGGGCTCGTCGTCCACGACCAGTACCCTCTGCTTTTGATTCACTGCACCGTTCATCTTTCTCTCCTCCTTGTTTGTGTTGGGGATGGTGAAATAGAAGCACGTTCCCTCACCACTGGAACTCTCATACCAGATACGACCTCCGTGAGCCGCTACGGCCGCCTGACAGAATGTCAGCCCCAAGCCCGTCGAGTGATCGGCCTCGGATGACCTTGCCTGAAAGGTGTTGAATATCTTCGGCGCAGAATCGGCTGGTATGCCCTTGCCGTTGTCCACACATGAAAAGACAGCAAAACCATCTCCATTTTCCTCCGCATTGAGAACGACTCGTGTGGCAGGAGGATTGTGCTTCAGAGCATTCGAAATGAGGTTTTCCAGAACTCGCCTCAGGAGCTGAGGGTTCCCCAGGACCGTGGGATTACGTCCTCCATTCTTTCTTACAAGCACTCGATTCTCATAAGCGGGCAGACGAAAGGCTTGGGCCGCAAGGGTCATCAACTCACAGGACCGCACCGCTTCCGTCTCCATCGAACCGTCTCGTTCCTGCAGATACCCGACGTCCAGGAAGTTTTTCACGTCCATATCCATCTGCCGGGCTTGCCGGCAGATCAGCTCCAGGCCTTCGGTAAACCTTTCCATTCGGTTCGATCTCGCCTTCCGCAACAGGAAGTCAGCGAATCCACCAATACAGGCAAGATGGTTCTTCAAATCGTGCACCATGAACTGCATCGCTCGTTCTCTCGCTCGTTCGGCTCTCTCTAGTTCTTCGTTATTCGACACGAGCTGACGGGTTTGTTCTTGCAACTCGTTCCGATAGCCTTCATTCAATGTGAGCTGGCTTTTCAGCCTGTCTCTCTGTCTCCTGATTGTTGTGTGCTGATGCCCTCCCACCAGAGCGAACAAGGCGGAGAGCACTCCAAACGCCAAGCCCATGGGCAACATGTGAAAGTGGAAGGAATTTACGAATGGTTCCCAGAGGCGACTTCCCTGCAATGCCGTGACCCCTTGTTCACTCGGGACATCAAACAATCGAAAGATGATCATTGATATTGGATGAAGGACGAAATAGCCGAAAAGGAACCCAACGATAGCCTGCCAAACGGCCTGGGTGAACCTTCCGCCCTCTTTCCTGGAGGTGTCGAGCCTCTCCGGGCCAACCGTTGTCTTCATGCACTTCGAAGCCATTTCGCTATCCCTCGCCTGCGTTTCTGAAAGCGTTTTCGCATTGCGGCGCCATGCTGAGCATCCTGTCTTGCTATGGATCATATTCTACATCATTCCCCCCATGCCACCCGGGGATCCATACGTGTGCCGCATATGCGATCCCATGTCCAGAATATGCGATCCCATCAGATACCGATGTCTATCCATCTCCTGCCGGAGGCCGGAAGGATCCTCCAGGTCCACCCAGTCGAGCGTCTCGCCAAGATGCTGCTCGACCTCCTCCCTTGACCTCTCCATGTGAGGCTCGGAGGGACAAGTGTTTCCGGAATCGGGTGAGCCGTACATAACTCCCCCCATCATCATCCGACAGGCGCCGAACGCAGTCACCGTGTGTCCCAGGTTTTCAAGGATGCGTTGCATGTCGTGAGTGTAGTCCTCTGTCTCGGTCCGAATCGCCTGCCAGTCTTCATTCATCGATCCCGAGCCCTGTGCTGCAGCAGCCGCCAGCGGGCGAAGACCCTGGGTTCCTGCGTTTCCCGCATTCAGGACCCACGCAACGGTTGTATAATGAGATTGAAGGCGAGTATCCAAAGCCTTGATTCTTGGTGCCAGCATGCTCCAGGAATCGCTCGCTGTCCCCCCCATATCATCATGTCCGCTTCCACAGCTCGAAACAGCTGGAGCGAGTGCTGTTGAAAAGAAAACGGCCAGCATGAATAGCCTGATGCGTTTCATCATGTTCGGTCTTCTCCCTCTGAATAAGTTGTGACGTGAGGCTTCCAATTCTGGATCGACGCGTAGCAACTGGAGCGTGGGAATCCGGGTCTAGGCCAACGTTCCACGCCAAAGTCCTTTTTCGTCCTTATCTCGAGGAGGCCCCCTTGCCCGGCAATCGATTGGCAGAAGGAAGCGCATAGGTTCCGTCGGGTTCATGAGCACTTGATACAGAATGAAAGGGGTTTCGACTCCATGTCTGATCGGTCTGCGACGGCCAGAGTGTCGTGGCTACACGGGACAGTAGCAAAGAAAATGCCATTGCTGGTCGGTCCGGACAGGGAGTCTGGGCGAAACTGTCAATCTCCATATCAAATAGATACTTAGGGAGCAGATTCCTCGGTATCCTTGCGGTTAGACAGCCGATTGCGGTGGAGAAAACTCTTCGGTGGTGTGGGATATGATCCAATCATGGAGTATCGAGTGATCGGAGAGATTCCGAGTTGCACCGGTTCATTATAGCGTTGTAAAAGAAGCTCACCTTCAATATTCTATCCTCTGAGTGTAATGGAACGGGGGAACCATCCAGGGAACGGCACGTACTGCACAACTTTTGTCCAAGAGTTCGGAGGGTGCTGTTATGGCCAACGGTGGGGGCACGGTGAGTGCGCGGGATCCTGCACGGCACGAGTTGCGTGCGAGCCTCATCGTCCTGTTGATTCTTCTGGTCAGCCTTGCCCATTACGCTACCGACGTACAGCTGCACCCGTATCACGACGTGTACCGCAGGCTCTATTACCTGCCCATTTTCATGGGGGCATTGTGGTTCGGGCTGAAGGGCGGAATCGGCGCCTCTCTGCTGTGCAGTGTCCTTTACGCCCCTCACATCATTTTTCAGTGGAAGATATTGCCCGCCATGGAGTTGGAGAAATACCTGGAGATTGGGCTCTTCAACGTCGTCGGAGCAACTACGGGTCTGCTCGCGGAACGGCTGAATCGACAAAGGAACTTGTACCGAAGAACGTCTGAAGAATTGGAAAAGGCATATGACCAGTTGGAGCGACGGGCGACACGACTCTCCGTTGTAGAGAGGCAGCTTCGCAGGGCCGAAAAGGTCTCCGCGCTGGGGGAGCTGAGCGCCACCGTCGCACATGAATTCATGAACCCGTTGGGCTCCATCAAGGGAGCGGCGGAGATCCTCAAGGACGAGATCGACAAAGACCACGAAAAATATGGTTTTCTGGAGATCTTGATCAAGGAGATCGACCGGCTCGACCGGACGATTCGGGACATTCTCCGATTCCGGAGTCAGGAAACGCTTTCCAGGAGGACCTGCAACCCAAATGAACACATAGAGACCATTTTGACACTGATGGAACAGGAGATGGTGGAGAGGGGAATCGACGTATTACCAAGACTCTCGGAGGACGTGCCAGTCATGAATCTGGATTGTGACAAGCTCCAGCAGGTCCTTCTCAATGTCATCATCAATGCCATCCAGGCGATGCCCGACGGCGGACGACTCACCGTGAGTTCGGAATGGAGAGAATGCCCTCCGGATCAGATAGCAGCTGAAGGTGGAGAATCCCGGGAAGGGGTTCTCATTACCACGGAGGACACAGGGGTTGGTATTCCGGAAGAGGCGCTCGAGAGGATTTTCGAATCCTTCTACTCAACAAGGGAGGAAGGAACAGGGCTGGGGTTGACAATCGTCAGAAAAATCGTTCGGGCACACGGCGGAGACATACATATCGACAGCAAGGTTAACGTCGGGACCCGCCTGAGCATATGGTTGCCGAGTTGATGGAGGGCAGAGACTGGATGCCCGCTTCCAGATCATCCTACAGTCTCACAGAGAGCATAAGTTTAGGAAGGAAGAGCGAGGCTAACCTGCCGGCACACAAGGCAGAGGAGAAGCAGAGGAAAGATTATTCTTCACCAGTTGTAGTCTATTCTACACGTATCGCCTTCCATTGATCTATCCACCTTTCCATCTCATACCTGAACCGGTCGCTGCAGCACCATGAAAAACCGTTGCCGGACATCTTTCATCCTACACGGTATAACCATCCGCTATCTCCCTTTGCTTCTCAACGATCAACCACGGTGAATATTTTACACGCTTGGGGGCGGGAGATTGTACGTTCCATCCCGGTTTCATTCCGTAAGGACCGATCCTTGTGCGTTCTGACACTGGCACAATCCTTGCTGGGCTTCTTGACCAAAGGGACTCAATAAGAAGGGGGCAGGCCCCTTTTCCCGCAAATTGTAGCCCAAAAGGAGGATCTAACGATGAAAGGAAGTAAAGAAGGACGCCCTTCCATTCTTCGCATAGCGACCGCAGTAGCCGTGGGTCTGTTTTTCGTGTCGCTCGGTGCCGCGGCACCGGCAAAGACGGATGACGCGGACACCCGATCGCCCGAAGAAGCGGTACAAGAGCGTATCGCACTGGACGCCAGACTAGAAGGCTCAAAGATCGAAGTCGAATTCAAAGACGGGACCGTCACACTCAGTGGAGAATTGGGGAGCCTGGGCCAGAAAATCATCGCAGAAGAGGATCTCTACGAGGTCAGGGGCGTGAACAAGGTTGTCAACGATCTTTCCGTGAAGCCCTCGGACATCCCTGATGAGAAAATTGCCAAGAACATCCTCAGGGCCATTCCTTCCCACTGCCTGGTGGAGACGGAAGGAATCAAGGTAGACGTTGAGAACGGGAAGGTCACCCTGACGGGCACTTCAGAGAAACTTCACCACAGCGACGTTATCATGAGCATCGCCATGTTTACCCGTGGGGTGCGTTCGGTAGACAATCAGATAAGGGTGCTTCGCACGGAGGAGGACAAAGCCGAGCACACAGACGAGCGCATTCGGAAGAATGTGGAAGGTGTTATAGAGTCCATTGTTATGGTCCTGCAAGAGAAAGATATCGACATCGAAGTGGAGCAGGGCGAGGTCACTCTGACCGGCAAGGTATCCGGCTATGGGAATGCAAGGAAGATTGCGAGAGCGGTGCGCAACGTTCCGGGGGTGGTGAAGGTGACGAACAGAATCACACCTCATGTGAATTACTACCAGGGGTATTATTATTAATTACTGGGTGATTATGACCTTCAGCTGAGGAAAGTACCGTGGAAGAGGGGCGACAGCAGGCCCTAAACCAAATGGCGGACACGTATCGAGTCTGGGGCAGGCACCCGGGCCTCTACGCCGCACAGGATTGGGTCACCTTTATGACCAGACACCGGGAAATGAGGCGCCGGGCTGTCGAGGCCCTGGCCCCTCGCCCCGGAGACCGTGTACTCGAGGTGGGATGTGGGACAGGCAGGAATATTCCTTACCTGATGGAGGCGATCGGTTCGGAAGGCATTCTGATAGGTGTCGATTATACTCCCGAGATGCTCGACGCGGCCAGAGAACTGGTTCGGAGGAACAATTGGCCCAATGTAACGCTGATACAAGGGGATGCGGTCACTAGGGACCTGGATGAAGCCTCTTTTGACGGTATTCTCTCCGTCCTGGCCATGAGCTGCATGCCCAACCACTTGGAAGCGCTTCAGCGATGCCGGGATGTGTTGCGATCCGGACGGAGACTTGCGGTATGCGATGCCAGGCCTTTCCCTGGCAGACTCAAGGTTCTCAATCCATTGATCCGGCCGATCTACAAGAGAACGGCTGGCTGGGACCCCGACCGGGATATTGCCAGCGACATGCGGGCTACATTCGGAAATGTCGAGGTTGAGACGTTCAATTGCGGCTCCTTTTTCATTGCAGTTTCGAGGAAGGAACGGCGGCCAGCGAGGAATGGATTTCGTGAAAGACTCGAGGACTGAGACAGAGCGGACGCGAAGCCGATATGACCGGCTCGCCTTCATCTACGATGCGATGGAAGCGCCCGTGGAAAGGATGCGCTTCGTCAAGTGGAGAGCAAGGCTCCGGGAGCGAATCCTGGGAGAACGGGCTTTGGAGGTGGGCGTAGGAACCGGGAAGAACATGCCTTATTATCCGCCCGGATTGGAGATCAAGGCCATAGACATCAGCCCTCGCATGATCAGGCGGGCCCTCAAACGATCGCAGGACCTCTCCCTCGAAGTGGAAATCGTGCAGATGGACGTCCAGCATCTCGACTTTCCAGACGAGTTCTTCGACACGGTCTTCGCAACTTTTGTCTTCTGCTCGGTGCCTGACCCGGTACAAGGCTTGAGAGAACTTCGCAGGGTTTGCAGACCGGGAGGCAGGCTCGTGCTCCTGGAGCACATGAGGCCCGGAAATTCCGTGCTCGCGCGCATCTTCGATTTGCTGAACCCATTCGTGGTCCGTCTGATGGGCGCGAACATCAACCGCCGGACGGTGGAAAACATCCAAAGGGCAGGTTGGAAGGTGCAGGAGGAAGATCTTCTTGCGTCCGACATCGTACGCTGGCTGGAGGCCTCGCCATAGCGATCGGATGTGGAGGTAGGCAGATGACCCATGAGCAAACAGCCGATAGCCATAGGCAGGGAAATGGCCAAAAAGACAAGGAAGATGGTGTGCCTGGCGTGGAAGATCCCGTCTGTGGTATGCAGGTCGATCCTTCCCGGGCGGCTCACACATACGAACACAAGGGGAAGACAATCTCTTTCTGCTCCCGTAAATGCCTGGAGAAGTTCGAAGCTCAGCCAGGGAAGTATGGGAGTGACAGGCCGGCCCGTGGAGAGCCTGCCTATGCGGGACGCGAACAAGGACCAAAGGCCGTGGAAAAGGATGAGGGAGCCGTATACACCTGTCCCATGCATCCCGACGTGCAACAACAGGGGCCCGGGAGCTGCCCCAAGTGCGGTATGGCCCTCGAGGCCGTAACGGTGACAGAGGAAGAGGATGAGGACCCGGAGTTGCGAGGCATGACTCTCCGGTTCTGGTCGAGCCTGGTGCTGACGGTCCCGGTGATCTTTCTGGCGATGGGCGAGCACGTGGGGCTGCCGATTCACGAATGGCTGGATCCCCGCGTCTCCAAATGGGTCGAACTGGCCCTGGCGACGCCGGTCGTTCTCTGGGGCGGATGGCCCTTCTTCGTTCGGGCCTTTCGTTCCCTGCAGACCATGAACCTGAACATGTTCACCCTGATCGGCCTGGGGACGGGCGTAGCCTGGACCTACAGCACGGTGGCGGCGCTGGTACCGGGGATCTTTCCCCCCGCATTCAAGAGCAACGGAGTCGTGCCGGTTTATTTCGAGGCGGCGGCCTCGATCGTAACCCTCGTGCTGCTGGGACAGGTCCTCGAACTGCGTGCGAGACGATCCACCAGTGGCGCCATCAAGGCGCTTCTCGGACTGGCTGCAAAGACGGCACGTGTGGTCCGAGAAGACGGTTCCGAGGAGGATCTTCCCCTCGAACAGGTGCAGATCGGAGATCGGATACGGATTCGACCGGGAGAGAAGGTGCCTGTGGACGGCCGTGTGATGGACGGCAGGAGTACCGTCGACGAGTCGATGATTACCGGTGAGCCCATCCCTGTGGAGAAGGGGGAAGGAGACGGGGTGATCGGTGCGACGATCAATCAGACCGGAGGCCTGATGATCGAAGCGGAAAAGGTCGGAAGTGACACGATGCTGGCGCAGATCGTGCAAATGGTGACCGAGGCGCAGCGGAGCCGTGCGCCCATCCAGAAGCTGGCCGACGTCGTTGCCAGCTTCTTCGTGCCTGCCGTGGTTGGCGTTGCCGCGATCACCTTTGTCGTCTGGTCGATATGGGGCCCGCCGCCGGCGATGGTCTTCGCACTGGTCAACGCTGTGGCCGTGCTCATCATCGCCTGCCCGTGCGCCCTGGGTCTGGCTACGCCCATGTCGGTGATGGTGGGCGTTGGGCGTGGTGCCCAGGCGGGTGTCCTCATCCGCGATGCCGAGTCGCTGGAGGTGATGGAGAAGATCGACACGCTGGTGGTCGACAAGACCGCCACCCTCACCGAGGGGCGGCCGAAATTGGTGACCGTCGAGCCGGTGGACGGCATGAAGGATGGGGAATTGTTGAAACTGGCCGCAAGCCTGGAGCGGGGAAGCGAGCATCCCCTGGCCGCAGCGATTGTAAGCGGTGCAGAAGAGCGCAAGATAGAGCTTGTCGAGGCCGAGTATTTCGACTCAGTCACGGGCAAGGGGGTACGCGGCCGAATCGAAGGCAGGGCCGTATTGCTGGGAAACCAGGGGATGCTGGAGGAGGAGTCGATCGAAATAGGAAGCCTCTTCGATGGTGCGGAGAATCTCCGGCGTGACGGCCAGACGGTAGTGTTCGTGGCCGCCGACGGCAAGGCGGCCGGACTTCTGGGCGTTGCCGATCCCATCAAGGAATCCACCCAGGAGGCGGTGGAATTGCTGCATCAAGAAGGGGTCGAGATCATGATGCTGACAGGCGACAACCGCACGACGGCGGATGCCGTTGCAAGGAAGCTCGGGATCGACCGGGTGGAGGCCGAGGTGCTGCCCGAACGGAAGAACGAGGTGGTCAGGAATCTCCAGGAAGAGGGCAGGATGGTTGCCATGGCCGGGGACGGCATCAACGATGCGCCGGCCCTTGCGCAGGCCCATGTCGGGGTTGCCATGGGCACGGGCACGGATGTCGCCATGCAGAGTGCCGGCGTGACGCTCATCAAGGGGGATCTGCGCGGCATTGCAAAGGCTCGGAGATTGAGCAACGCCACGATGCGAAACATCCGCCAGAACCTCTTCTTTGCATTTGTCTACAACTCCCTGGGCGTGCCGGTGGCAGCCGGAATACTTTACCCGTTCTTTGGAATCCTGCTCAGTCCGATCATCGCTGCGGCGGCGATGAGTTTGAGCTCTGTCTCCGTCGTCACGAATGCCCTTCGTCTGCGCCGCTCCCAACTCTGAACTTCAGAATATGAACAGAACGTGCACATGCTGCACAGAGCGGTCCGCCCATTGAGCACAAGATTTACAGGAAATGGATGATAATCACCTCGTGCTGCGTCAGGACCGCCTTGTGATCATTGAAAAAAGCTAGTGGAAAGCCGAGAACAAAAACGTAGAGCCATGTCCAGGATTCGACATAAAGAATCTGGCATGGCAATTGCCTTCTTTCCCGTGAACCAGGAATGTGAGCAGGCGGGTCGAAAACCCATGTGACCCATTCGCAAACGCTCGGATTTTTTCCAAGAACACAAAAGGAGGAAAGAATGAACACGAAGGTATGCACGTTCTTCATCGCTGTTCTTATCATCGCTTTGGCAGGAGCGACCCAACTTGCTGCCGAGCAGCATCAGGGCATGGAGATGCACGGAGAGTCCGATGAGGAAGAAACGCAGATGCGGAGGATGGACAAAGAGGCAATGAAGAAATGCCGGGAGCGCTGCATGGCCCTTCAGAAGACCCTCGAGGAAGTGCAGGCCATGATCGAGGAAGCGAGAGGAGAGGGAGAGGAGCAGAAGGTGGACACGCTGCTCGCAGGCTTTGACAAGCTGGTGAAAGGCATGATGGCTCGTCACGAAGCCTGCCCCATGATGAACATGAAACATATGAAGAAGCAAAAAAAGCGAAAGGAGAAGGGGATGGGCGGCATGCAGCACCAGATGGAATAATATAATGGAGCTTGGTGACCTTGAGCTTCACGATTAAAGGCGAGTGAGTGGGGATTGACATCGTACCTTCAGTTGAATTCTGGGCTTCCTTCGGCGAGTCGACCAAGACAGCCGTCGGCTTCTTCTGGAAATCCGGTTGGGCGTCTGTTCTGGGATATTTCATCAGTGCAATGATGATACTGGCGTTCGTGCCCAAGGGCAGGCTCGCGCCCTACCTGGGGGGAGAGGATGTGAAGAGCGTCGGTTTGGCGACCGCCTTCGGGGCCATCAGTTCGTCCTACTCCTTCGCCGCACTGGACGCAGCCCGGCGTGTACACAGGCAGGGAGAAGGCAATGAACGGCAGGAGAATTATTTCTCGACGTGACTTCATCCGGGCAGCCGGGGCAGGGTTCTTTCTGGCGGGGCTTCCATGGTCCCTACCTTTGCCTGTATGGGCGTCCGGAGAAGAGCCAGGTGTGCGGGTCGGGGGGGCCAAGCGCCGCTACGACCTGACCATAGGCTATTCGCCCATACGAATCGACGGGTGTGAGGGAAGAGCCACCGGCATAAATGGCACGGTCCCGGGGCCCCTCGTGCATCTGCGTGAGGGCGACGATGTACTTCTCAATGTGACCAACCGGCTAATGGACACGGAGCATGCCTCCATCCACTGGCACGGTATTCTTGTGCCGTTTCGAATGGATGGGGTTCCGGGGGTGAACTTCTCCGGGATCCCTCCGGGAGAGACCTATTCCTACCGATACCGGATCCGGCAGGCGGGGACCTACTGGTACCACAGCCACTCCCGGTTCCAGGAGCAGACCGGCACCTACGGCCCTCTGATCATCGACCCGCAAGACGGGGAGCCCTTTGAGTACGATCGGGATTATCCGGTCGTGCTTTCCGACTGGTCCTTCGAGGACCCGGAAACCATATTCCGCCACATCAATCTCGTGGGCCACTACTACAACTTTCAGCAGCGCACTGTCCGGGACTTTTTCAAAGATGTCGCTGAGGGGGGGTTGGGGAACACGGTGGCCGAACGTATGGCCTGGGGCAGGATGCGCATGAGCCCCGTGGACCTGGCCGACGTGACGGCGTACACATACACCTACCTGATGAACGGGCACTCGCCGGACATGAACTGGACGGCGATCTTCAACCCGGGAGAGACGCTTCGTCTTCGGTTCATCAATGCCTCCGCCACGACGAACTACGATGTGCGCATTCCGGGCCTGGACATGGAGGTGGTGATGGCGGATGGGAAGGCGGTGCGCCCAGTCCCGGTGCAGGAATTCCGTATCGGTGTGGCCGAGACCTACGACGTGCTGGTGAGGCTGCGCGAGGACCGGCCTTTCACCCTCTTTGCCGAATCCCTGGACCGCAGCGGCTATGCCCGCGGCACACTGGCACCGGAGCAGGGACTCGAGGCCCCGGTCCCGCCGTTGCGACCGCGTCCGGTGCGTCGTCTGGACGACATCGGAATGGGGGGCATGGACGACGGTCTGCTTGGATCGAACCACGGGGGCGTGGGAGACGGAAATTCGTCTCCGCGGCACGATCCGCGGATCCCCGGACCCAATGGCCCGGCTCCCTTCAAGCCCGACAAGAAGCGCTCGAACGTGGCCATGGTGGTCATGAACCCTCGATACCGCCTGGACGAGCCGGGCCTCGGCTTGGGCGGCGACGGCTGGAGGGTCTTGACCTATGAAGACTTGGTTTCCACCGAGCCGCAGCCCTACGCCGCGACGGTTGACCGGGAGATGACCATCAATATCACCGCCAACATGGATCGGTACATGTTCTCCTTCGACGGCAAGAAGTTCACCCAACATCCGGGACCCTATCTCTTCCGCCACAACGAGCGGCTGCGCCTCTTTCTGGTCAATCACACCATGATGGAGCACCCCATTCACCTGCACGGGATGTGGATGCAGCTTGAAAACGGCGCAGACAAACTCCCGTTCAAGCACACGATTCTGACGAAACCCGGTGAAGTGGTCTCCGCTTTGATCACTCCGATCGAAAAGGGGGACTGGGCCTTTCACTGTCACCTGCTCTACCACATGGAGGCGGGCATGTTTCAGGTGGTTCGGGTCGCTTGAAAGAAGAGGAAATGCGAATGAAGACATGGGTGATATTTCTCCTTTTGATTCTCCTGCCGGGCCTGTGTCGGTCCGCTGAACCCTCTTTCGCCGGTCCGGAAGATCCCGGCTTTCCCGCCGACTACCAGGAGGTGGATACGGATCCGGAGCCGGGTGAGGAGATCCGCAAACATGCCGAGGACGCCCAAACGGGGCCGCAGAAAAACTTCGGCGTCCAGACCCGTCCACGATAACCAGTTCTTTGCAGTCTTCCGAGGAGACCGCTTCGAGTACCATACAGGAGAAGGAAAGGATTCCGTGATCTGGGACGTCCAGGCTTGGGCGGGCTGGGATTACAACAAAGTGTACCTCGAGAGCGAGGGGGCGTGGCTGAGCGACGGGGAGGAAGTCGAGGAGGCGGAACTCGAGGTTCTGTACGGGCGAAACATCGCCACCTTCTGGGACCTGCAGGCCGGAGTCCGCCACGACTTCAAACCGGAGCCCTCCCGAACCTTCGCCGCTCTGGGATTCCAGGGACTGGCGCCCGGCTGGTTCGAAGTGGACGCGACAGCATATGTGAGCGAAGACGGGGATGTTTCCGGCGCCCTGGAGGCCGAATACGACCTCCTCCTCAGCCAACGGATCGTCTTGCAGCCACGGTTCGAGACTAGCATCGCCATCCAAAGCGTAGATGAATACGGGGTCGGCCAGGGGTTCAACGACATTGAACTCGGTGCCCGGCTTCGCTACGAGTTCCGACGCGAATTCGCCCCATATCTGGGTGTGTCCTGGAGCCGAAAGCTCGGGGAGACCGCAGACTTGGCGGAGAAAGGGGGCGAAGATGTCGGCTTCGCCTCCTTCGTGGCCGGTATCCGGTTCTGGTTCTGAAAAAGAGACAGATGCAAAGGGGGACATAACGATTCTCCGAATTCATGCCGCACGTAGGAGAGGATGAGTTTGAAAAGGAGACCTCATCTCCCTATCCAGCCAAGTCCCAGAATGAATCAATCTAGCGACCGGGGGATCGGGAGTGAAAGATTACGTGTTCAAACCCTGACAGGTAACTTCCATTAGTTTTGTTTGTCAGTTCCATCAAGCGTTCCACTTCCGCTGCACTCAGACAACGGTTCATCAGCAAGATTCCCTTGGTCTACTCGACTGAAAGCACGACCTCCAGTTTTCGTGGACGGATCTTTCGTGGTTCGTGAGGATGCTCACAGGGCGGGCGTCTCGAAAAGGGGTTGTCCGTAGCTGGGGCTGAACGATTTTCAGGAATCACGGCCGTATTCTTGAGCGCCTCGCCGGCGGCGCCGGTGAGGTCTCCGACAAGAACCAGTTTCATTCGGTGGCCACCCACTCGGCGAGGATGTCTTCGGCCTCTGCAGGCATGACCCCGAGCAGGACGGCGATGTCGAGAACGGTGAAACGCTCCCGCATCTGGCGGGCGTTCTTCCATGTCCGAAGG
>CAYZMM010000067.1:0-27156 GCA_964479535.1 uncultured Thermodesulfobacteriota bacterium | reverse complement strand
GCGTGGTGGGCTGCAACAACGCGCGAACCACCCACGACAGCGACCACCTGACCATTGTCAAGGAGCTGCTGAAGAACGACGTCATCGTGCTCACCACGGGCTGCAACGCCATGGCCTGCGGCAAGGCCGGCCTGCTCACGCCGGAAGCAGCGAAGGAATTCTGCGGGCCCGGGCTGACAGAGGTCTGCGAGACGGTGGGCATCCCGCCCGTGCTGCACCTGGGGTCCTGCGTGGACAACAGCAGGATCCTGATGGCGGCCACCGCCGTGGTCAAGGCCGGTGGGCTGGGCAACGACATCAGCGACCTGCCGGCAGCCGGCTCCGCCCCCGAGTGGATGAGCGAGAAGGCGATCAGCATCGGCCACTACTTCGTGGCCTCAGGCGTCTACACGGTCTTCGGTGTGGGCCTGCCGGTCACCGGCGCTCCGATTTTCCAGGACTACCTCTTCAACAAGCTGGAAGAGGAGCTGGGCGGAAAATGGGACCTGGTGGTGGATCCGGTCGAGCACGCGCAGAAGATGATCGCTCACATCGACAAGAAGCGGAAAGAGCTGGGCATCGACAAGGCCCGTGAGCGGGTGCTCTTCGACATGGAGGCCAGAAGGCAGCTGGAAGAAGAGGAAGTGGCCTGAGGCAGGTCCCTGTTCCATCCGCTGGAATCATCCGCCGCCGGGGATGCACCTGATCCCCGGCGGCTTTCTTTTGATCGCCCGCCGTCCCGGGCCCGATCCTGAAACTTTTCCTCCACTCTGCTCCTCTGTATCGTGAGAGGCATGGAATGAACCTGCACGCGCTCACTTTCGAACAGATCCTGCGGCTGTCTTCCTCTACCGAGGATCCGATCGAGATCGCGAAGCTGATCCAGGCGCTCGAGGTCCTGGAGAGAAACCTGGGTTATCGACGGAAGGAACTGATCGGACAGCTCAACGAGATCGAGGATCGGGAGAGGAGAGAGCAGCAGAAGCAGCGGCGGGCATTGAAACGGTCCTTGCGCGTCGTCCGTCCGGAGGATGAGGAGGACGCCACGTAGGGCGGCTTGCGCCGCCCGCGAACGGTGAAAGGCGACAGTGAGGGGTCGGGGATCAGGGCCCAAATCCAACCAAACCCGGAGAGACCCGATGCTGCACCATTTCAGCCGCATCCAGAAATCCCTGAACACGTGTACGCCGCACCCCATTCAATCCACGATTGCTAGATTGCCCCCGGGAATAGCAGAACGAACGCCAGCCATGCAACCGCCAAGGTGAGAATCAGGTTGAAGGACTGGCCAACGGCGTACAGAACCATTGGCTTGCCGCCTTCCATCTGCTTGGCCAACTCCTTGAAGTTGGACTCCAAACCGATGGAGACAAACGCCAGGCAGAAGAACCAGCCTCGCAGGGGGTTGGTCACCGCCTTGATCACGCCCGACTCCACTAACTCGAGGCCGTCCCCTGCAAAAAGAGAAGAAAACAGTGGCGTCAGCACGAAGGAGAACAGGATCGACGCGGCGACGAAACCGACGATAAACTTGGGAAACCTGACCCAGATCTGCATGAGGTCGGGCCGAGGGGCATCCGGATCCCGCTCCACAGACGTAATCCAGAAGAGGGCCACGAAGAATCCGACTACGCCGATCAGGATGTTCTGGATCATTTTGACCACCGCGGCCACGGTTTCGGCACTCGGACCGAGGAAGGCGCCTGCAGCCACGACGGCGCCGGTGGAGTCGATTGTGCCTCCCATCCACGCCCCACCCAGAACCTCTCCAATGCCTACGGCATGAATGAACATGGGCATGAAGATCATCATCAGCACCGTGAAGATGAGCGTCATCCCCACCCCGAGCGTCAGTTCTTCCTTCTTGGCACGCGTGGCAGCAGCTACTGCGATGGCCGCCGACACGCCGCAGACCGATGTGGCCGCTGCGATGATCATCACCAGCGGCTTGCTGATCATTTTCAGAACCCTGGTGCCGAAAAGCCACATGAAGATGATCACCGTAGGTGTCACCAGCCAGGCGACCATCAGCCCCGGGACGCCAATGCTCAGGATTTTCCCGAACAGGATCTCGGCCCCCAGCAACACCAGACCTGTCTTGATGTACATCTCGGTTCTAACACCGGGCTTGAGCCATTCAGGCGTACCCATCGTGTTGGAGATGAGCAGACCGAGTGTGAGCGCCCAAGCCGCGTAGCTCAGTCCGCAGGCCTTGGTGATGTGGTGCGTGGCGCAGGCGAAGGAGAATATGGCCATGATGAAGATGACCACAAACGCCACAGCGTACCTGCCCACTTTCTGTCCCATGGCCCAGACCCCTACGGAGGTCACAAGCATGACGCCGATCAGGGTGACCAGAAGGGGGAGAACGATCAGCTTCGATCGCTCGGCAGTCACGGTCACATTCCCCTTTCCGATGACGACATTCACGGATGGGAAAGTTTGCGATACGTATGCCCGCGCTCCCATGCCGGCGGGGTCCGGTCTCTCCTTGGTGAACTCGAGCTCGCTCTCTCCCCCGGCCAGGAGAGTCCTGAGCGAGATCGCCTCCCCATCTCCTGTGCGCGAGGAGGCCACGCGCAACTGCACACCCCCATCAACCGGTAGGATCTTGGCGGTCGATTCCGGGCTTTTCTCGTTGATCCGATCAGCCAACTCCGCCACTGTCGTGGGTTGGTCGAGGCTTATCCTGGTCTTCTTGGCATGGTAGAAGGCGTCCACCGGGCTCGAGATCCACTTGCCCAGCTTCGGTACTTTCTTTGCCGAGATGCTGTCGGAGAAAGTCATAATGCCGAGCACCGTGGCCACCAGAAGGATAGCCAACCCGAACCATACGGTCCACCAGTCCTCCTCTGTGATCAACGGATTACGTTTCTCTTCCTTTGTCATGACTTCACTCGCTCATTGTTCCACGAGGTGTGAACGACGGACAGTCCTGCTCAGGCAACGGATCCATGAATCGGTCACACTTCCGGCAGATCCCGGCATGGCCCCGAGCCGAAGAGTAAGCGGAACCAAAGACAGTAAGGTTGGGGACTTCGGCTTCGATGGAAGCGGGGTCGTCGATGAAGAGGGCACAATGCCGGCAGGTTCGATCGTTCATGCTCTTGCCCTTGTCGTTTGCCATCCTGGTTCCTCCCGGCTCCTATCCCACAGTCCCTATACGATCAGACAGATTCTGAGGTCCATCACGTTCGTATTCGTGGGACCGGTGATCAAGAGGTCGCCCAGCGCGTCGAAAAGGGGATAACTGTCGTTTTCATCCAGGCTTCGCAGGGCGTCGAGATTCGCGGTGCGGGCGCGCTCCACCGTGGTGCCGTCGGCAAAGGCGCCTGCCGCATCGGTGGGTCCGTCCGTCCCGTCCGTTCCCCCGCTCAGGAAGTGGATCCGGTCCTCGCCCCGGATGTGCAGCCCCACGGCGAGCGAGAACTCCTGATTGCGTCCTCCCTTTCCTTTGCCCTTCAGCGTCACCGTCGTCTCCCCCCCGGAAAGGACACAGGCGGGCGGTTTCAGAGGAAAGCCGGTGGCCGGCACCTCACGGAAGATCGCCGCATGAACACGCGCCACCTCCCTCGTCTCGCCCTCGATGCGGGTGGAAAGAACCAGCGGGGTGTACCCGAGGGACTCCGCCTTTCGGCTGGCTGCGAGCACGGCGGAGAGGCTGTTTCCCACGATTTCGTTCTGAACGCGCTCGAAGACCTCCTCCCCTTCCTTGGGCGTCTCCGGCACAGAGCCCTTCGCGCCCCCCTCGATCCGCGCCATCACCGAACCGGGGAGACTGTCCGCCAGATCGTACCGTTTCACGATCTCGAGGCACTCGCCGAAACGCGAGCGGTCCGGCACGGTGGGCCCGGAGGCGATCACGTCGAGGGGGTCACCGACCACATCCGACAGGATCAGCGTGATCACCGTTGCCGGCCGGCAGGCCCTCGCAAGCTGACCTCCTTTGACTCTGGACAGGTGCTTCCGGACGGTGTTGATCTCCTCGATGGAGGCGCCGCAGGCGAGAAGCTCCGAGGTGACGGCCTGCTTCTCCTGCAGGCTGACGCCCTCTGCCGGCGATACGAGCAGAGCGGACCCTCCACCCGAGATCACACAGAAGACAAGGTCCCTCTCCCCCGCCTCCTGCGCGACGCTCACGATCTCCTCGGCCCCTGCGATCCCCTGCTCATCCGGTATGGGGTGCCCGGCCTCCCGGGTCACGACTCTCGCCAACGGAACGGTGTGTCCGTATTTGACCGTTATCCTCCCGTCCGTGAGCCGATCCCCGAGGATCTCCTCCATCGCCGCGGCCATGGGCGCCCCTGCCTTTCCGGCGCCTATCAGAAAGACCCTCTCGTAGTCATCGAGCCGAAGGTCCCTTCCGGCCACGACCACCTCGTCACCCTCCCTGCGGAGGGCCCTGCTCACCGCTTCCCTCGGGTCGACGGCATCGAGCCCGGCCCGGAAGATCGATTCGAGATGCTCCCGGTAGATGTTCCTGCCCATACGTCTCCTCCTACAAAGTCGCCCGGCGCAAATCTCCGAGGGAGCCCGGGACGGCGCACCTCACCACTGCACCTCCGGGAGAGCTGCATTTCTGCATTTGCCCGCTGAAGCAGCAAGAGCCTCATCACATCCACCGAGTCACAGATTAAGCAATGCGCGGGCGTTCTGTCCCAGGATCCTCGCCTGTACATCCGACGGCAGTCCCCCCTCTTCCATCTCCCTTCGATACCGGGAAGGGCGGATCAAGGGGAAGTCGCTCCCGAAAAGGATCCGCTCCGGCCCCAGGATTTCCACCGCGATCCGGTAGATCCTGGGCGAATAGAGAAAGGGGGAAGCCGCCGTATCGTAGTAGAGCGAAGCGACCCTCTTGGCCACGCTCTTCATCAGCTCATAGAAGAAGAGCCCCCCGCCCCAGTGGGCCAGCACCAGGGTCAGACCCCCGGTCTGCTCGATGAACGTCCAGAGATCCCGGAGCCGCATGTCGGTTTTGCCCGGATAGTGGTGCCCCACCGACTCGTTCGCGTGCACGAGGAGCGGAACGTCCGATTCGACGGCGACCTCCGCGAGTTGCAGAAGGCTGGACCACTGCCTCTTACCCATCCCGGCCGTGTAGAAGGCCACCTCTCCGATGCCCTGCATTCCCTCCTTCAGGGAACGGGCCGCCCCTTGGACCGTTTCTTTTCCACCTGCCAGGGAAGGAGCGTAGAAGGGCACGATCCTTTCCTGGTGGCGCGCCTTCGCCTCCAGAAGATAGTCGTTCGCCATGCGGCAGAGACCGGCATCCCCCCATGGAAACCCGAACGCCACCGCCTTGTCCACTCCTTCCTCGTCCATCGCCTCGACCAGCCCCTCGGCGTCCACCATCCGGGCGCTCGGGCTGCCGTAGATGTGCGCAAAGGCGGAATCCCGGTCCGCATAGGCTTCACGTTGCTCGATCACCTCGGGAGGGAAGATGTGGGTGTGAAAATCGACGATCATGTCTTCGGCTTTTGACAATTCATGTTCATTTGTAATAATAGGAGCCTCTCGTCCCGCCAGCAGGGTCACCCTAGGTTTACCGTTTTGGAGAAAGATTTTCCACCCCGACACGAGAGAACAGCGCCCTCCCCCCTGTCCGCAGCTGTTCGAGCCCGGCCGCGCCGGCCGTGTCAACCTGAAAAGGAGATCGATCCATGACCGAACAGAAGGTCCTGCTTTCCGAACTGTCCGACGGCGTCCTGACGCTGACCCTGAACCGACCCGATGCACTGAATTCCTTCAGCCGCGAGCTGCTTTCCACCTTCGGCGCCGCCATCGAAGACGCGAACTTCAACCCGGATGTCCGGGTCGTCATCGTTACGGGATGTCCCGGGGAAAAGGCCTCCTTCTCCACAGGTGCCGATCTGAAGGAGCGCGCCACCATGAGCGAGGAGGAGGTCAAGCGCTTCCTGTCCAACATCCGAAAGACCTTCACTGCCGTGGAGAACATGAGACAGCCCGTGATTGCCGCCATCAACGGATTCGCCTTCGGGGGGGGGCTCGAGCTCGCCCTGGCGTGCGACATCCGGATTGCGGCGGCGGAAGCGCAGATGGGATTGACCGAGACGAGCCTGGCCATCATTCCGGGGGGAGGCGGCACCCAGCGGCTTCCGCGGATCGTGGGGCTCGCAAAGGCGAAAGAGCTGATCCTGACGGCCCGACGTATCCAGGCGGATGAGGCGGCCGCCATCGGTCTCGTGAACCGGGTGGTCCCCGGGGACCAGCTTCTCGCCACCTGCCGCGAACTCGCAGGGGAAATCGCCCGGAACGGCCCCATCGCCATTCAGCAGGCCAAGTTCGCCGTGAGCAAGGGCATGGATGCTTCGCTCGAAGTGGGCCTGAACATCGAATCCGTGGCGTACTGGCACTGCATCCCCACAGAGGACCGTCTGGAAGGGCTGAAGGCATTCAGGGAGAAGCGCAAGCCTCAGTACAAGGGTCGTTGAGGACACTGGCGGGTTGGACCGAAATGTGGCAATGGCCTCCGGAGAAAGCTTTTCCGATCCGCGCCGTGGGCGATTCCCCTCTCCGATTTGCTTGGGCTCCGTCTCTCCCTCCCCCTACAAAGTCGCCCGGCGCAAATCTCCGAGGGGAATTCCCCACGGTGCGGATCAACTCAGATGCTCTCCCATGGGCATTGCCACGGCTTTTTCCAGACCGGTTGCAGCGCAAGCTCCTACGATGAGCACGAGGCGAGGCAGCGAATGGCGAAGGAAGAGAATCTGTGTACTGAGGTTACGGAGCAGGGATCGCACGCGATGTCCGCCCCCCTTGTGTGAGCCCTTGTCGAATTCAAAACGTCGGGTAGACAGATGACCAGCGAAGAAGTCCCAACCTCTGAAGAAGTATCGCAGGCTGCAAGCCTTTGGCGGCGGGTTCCCTCGAGGGTGCATCTGCGCGATGTGACGCTCCGGGACGGGCTGCAGTCCGAAGAAATCGTCATGGCCCTGGAGGACAAGGTCGCCCTCGCCAGCGGGATGATCGCTGCCGGCATCCGGGAGCTGGAGGTGACCGCCTTCGTGCACCCCGGGAAAGTACCCGCCATGGCGGACGCAGAGCGGCTCTGGGCGGCCCTGCCGAGGGAGCGGGGCGTCCTGTATTCCGCCATCCTCTTCAATCGGCGCGGCCTCGAAAGGGCGCTCGAGGCGGGCGTGGACCGGGTGGCGGTCTTCGTGTCCGCCAGCGAAGCACACTCGAAGAACAATACGGGCAAGGGAATTGCAGAGGCGTTGAAAGAGGCTCGGGAGGTGCTTCTTCGCGCGGCCGAGAAGGGCGTCGTCACTCGTTCCGGTGTGATGAGCGCCTTCGGCTGTCGACTCGAAGGAAGCGTCTCCGCCAGGCGCGTGCGCGAGCTGGTGCGTGCACTGCACCGGGTCGGGCCCGGGGAGATGACCCTGGCCGACACGTCCGGCACCGGAGACCCCCGCCAGGTCCTCGAGAGGGTCTCCGCCTGTCGGGAGATCGTGGGCGATACCCGGCTCTCCCTTCACCTCCACGATGCCGCCGGCTGGGCCCTGGCCAACCTGACAACCGCGATGCAGCTCGGGGTGGACGCCTTCGATGTGACACTGGGCGGCCTGGGCGGCTGCCCGTTCCTGCCGGGCGCCCCCGGCAATCTGGCCGTCCATCGGGTGGCTCGATTCCTCGACGCGATGGGCATTGCCACCGGTGTCGACCTCCACGGGCTGGAGAAAGGGCTTCGCAGCCTCGAGAGGATGGTCTCAGAAGCCAGAAGAAGGCAGGTGAAAGGGCAACAAAGGTAAAAGGTGGGGACGCTAATGGAGGAAGGAGGCGGCCTTCTTCTCCTCGCAGGCGATCAGAAGCTCGATCTTCTCGTGAACCTTCTTCAGCTTCCGCCAGGCCTCTTCGAGTTGCGCGACGTGCAGGTCTCTTCGCAGAAACTCGACATAGGCATCCAGGATCAGATCGCTCACCCGGTCGGTGCCGCTGAAGTGGAGACCATACTTGAAGCGTCCGGCATCCTCTGTTTCCGGGTCCGCATTCCTCCAGACGATCCTGGCCGAAAGGGTCAGGCTGTCCGCCCCTGCCGGAAGGGGCAATTCAAAGAGGATGGCCGACTCGACTTCCCCCAGCGCCTTGCCAGCCTCCAGGAAGCAGCCCGATTTCGATACATTGACGACCTCGTAGGGGAGAGGGTTCTCCTCGCCCTGGGTCTGAACCTTTCTCACCGGCAGTCTCTCGTGCTCTCTTCGCTCCTCCATATCCCCCTTCCTTTCGGTAACACCCGATGCATCCGGTCGCGGTCCGCTGGCTCGGTTGAATGAACAACCTTCAATTGCTATGCCATCGCGGGGCACGAGCCGTACATCCGGAACGGGCTCAGGGTTCCCCATTCATTTCGGGAGATTACAGAGGCGGATGGCGGATCTCCGGCGTGGATTCGAAGGTCTGAAGACGGGAACGAGGGAAGGAGTTGTCTTCGATTTTCGCCAACATGGGGAAAGTTTTTCCGTGTGGGTTCTCTGCGCCCTATTCGGCTTTGAGCACCACGAGGGTGAGGTCGTCCTGCTGGGCCTCCTTCGGGTCCTCTCCGCCCATGTGCTGCCAGGCGGCCTCGAGGATGCACTGCAGGATCGCGGCTGCCGGCTCGTTCCGGATCTTCGGGATACAGCGCTGGAGCCTTTCCATACCGAAGGGTTCTCCAGCCGCACCTTCGGCCTCCACCAGACCGTCGGTGTAGGCGACCAGCAGGTCGCCAGGGGCGAGTTCCCAGCTCTTCTCTTCGAATTCCACATCCGGCAGGAAGCCGATGGCCATCCCCTCCGCATCGAGCAACTCCGGCTCGTTTCGCCCCGCCTTCAGGAGCACCGGCGGATTGTGCCCTCCGTTGGCATAGAGCAACCGCCGGGTCTCGGGCTGATAGAGGAAGTATGCCATCGTGATGAAGAGCTCGGAGGATACGAGATCGTTGAACAGAATCCGGTTCACGTCCTGGAGCAGACGGCCGGGTCGCTTGTTCCGGACCGCTTCGCTCTGCAGGAGACCGCGCGTGATGGCCATCATGATGCCGGAGCTGATGCTGTGCCCGCTCACGTCCGCCACCACCATGCCCACGTTTCCCTCGGCGTCCGGGAAGAAGTCGAAGTAGTCGCCGCCCACCTTCTTCGCCGGTACACAATGGCCCGCGAAATCCGCGCCGGGGATCTCCGGGGCCTTCCGGGGGAGCAGGTTCCGCTGAACCGTCTCCGCAATCTCCATCTCCTTCTGGATACGTTCGTTCTCCTGAAGGTCCCGGATCAGGACGCTGTTGTAGATGGAAAGGGCCGCCTCGGAGCTGATGGCGGAAGCCCGTTTCAGGTCGCCGGCATCGTAGGTCCCGTCGCCGGGCTTGTCCGCCAGATGGATCAGTCCGATCACCTTCTCCTTGACCTTCAGGGGACTGATCAGCAGAGGAACCGAAAGGAACGAGTCGGTCCGGTACTCCCCCTTCCCCCAGGACACTTCCTCGGGCAGGTCTTCGGCGTTCTCCACGAGCAGGGGCTTTCCGGACTGGAACACATAGCCGCACACACCTCCCTCGTGATCCACCTCCGGCTTCTCGGCCATCGGCTCGGGAAGGCCTGCCGAGGCCATCACACGCAACCGCTCCCGACCCGGATCCCACAACAGGACGGACGCCTTCTCCGCGCCGATGACGTTCAGCGCCTTGCGGAGAACGATCTCGCAGATTTCCCTCGTGTTGAAGACGGCCGCCATCTCCTCTCCGAATTCGTAGAGAAGGTGCAGCTCCTCGTACTTGTTCAGGATCTCGCCGGAGAGGCTGTTGATGCTGTATTCCGCGTTGACGCGGTCGTTGAGCCACGAGGATGCGAGGCGAACGCTCCACCTCGCCTTTTCCGCGTCCGGCTGATTCCGGAGGCAACTCCGGATCTCCCCCAGGCGCCAGTCCTGAAGCCGGATCTCCTGAACCAGGCCGAACTCCTCGATTTCACACCGGATGGCTTCACAGGGACAGGGGCCCTCCCGACCGCTCCCGCCCTCGGCCGGGATTGCTTCGCACGGGGTGCCGTTCCCGGAGAAGACCGCCAGGGCAACGCCTTCCGGCCCGTATAACACGAAGGGCATATTGCTGAGCGCGGCAAGGTCTTCCAGGAACCGTACCACCTCCTCGGACCGGAGGACCTCCTCCAGGGATACGCCGGGGGAGCCTGACTGAATCATCCGACCGTCTCCTTGCCGCTGACGATTCGCCTCCTCAGGCTGTCCAGCCCCCCGGGGGTCTCCGGTCCCGGCGAAGCTTCGGGGATCTTTCGGACCAGTCGGAGACAGTTCCACCGGGAGCCTCGCCGATCGTAGGCCACGGAGCCCATGATCGTGTGCATGAGAAAGATCCCGTAGCCGCCTTCGCCGGACCGGCGCGGATCCGGCATGTCGGACTTCGTCGGATCAAAGGGCGCCCCCTGGTCCAGCACGAGCACCTCCACCGTATCCCCCGCGCGGGCGAGGCCGACACAGAAGCGGCCGGGGCCGGATTCCCGGTAGGCATACCGGATGACATTCGTGCAGGCCTCCACGACGGCGAGCTCGACCAGGTATCTCTCCCTCTCGCTGTCCCGATAGCCTTCCTGCAGGCAGAGCCATTCCCGGACGAACCGGGAGATCCCGTTGAGGCTCCCGACCTCGGCCGTGACCCACTTGAAGGCCCGCTTCTTCTTTCCCAAGGCGAAGGTCCCTCAGTTCGTTCGAACGACCCCAGGAGGCGACCCGTCCGTGGCCGGCTCGAACTTCCAGGTCTGCTCGGCGCAGTGAAGTGTCCACGTGTCGCTCTCGTAGGTCATGCCCTCGGGCATCCCCGGGCCTTCCTTCACGAGTTCCATCAGTTCCTCACCGCTCTTGACCCATTCCGTGCCCTGCACGAAATGCTGCCCGATGTGCTCGGCCAGGGCCGCGTTCAGCGCGCACATGAACTCCTGCGCGTCTGCTTTCTGGACGTCCCGCTGTATGTCGATGTATCGGGGCACAGCGACGACAGAAAGAATCACCAGAACGAGCAGGATCATCAGGAGTTCGATCAGGGTGAATCCTCGGTTCTGCAGCATCAAGATCTCCTTTGAATTGGGCCGTTTATCCTATTCTATCGGCCGATTCGGCCATCTTGTTGACCCACGGGGATCCAACTGCTAGTCTTTTTCGGTTCTCCAACGGAAGAGAAGACCCGAGGTGCCCTGCATGGACATTCAGGTTGACGAGCATGGCAAGGTACAGGTTATCGCGTGCACGGGAAGGATGGATGCGCAGGTTTCCGGTCTGGTGAAGGAAAGGATCCAGGAACTCCTTGAACAGGGGGCCACCCGGCTGGTCGTGGACATGGAAGGGCTGGAGTTCCTGGACAGCTCGGGGCTGGGCGCCCTCGTTTCGTGCCTCCGCCGGGTCAAGGAGAAGAAGGGCGAGATCAAGCTGGCTGGGCTCCGGCCCGAGGTTCGCTCCATCTTCGAGATCACCCGGGTCTCCCGCCTCTTTCACATCTGCGACACCCTGCCGGAGGCTCTCGGGGCCTTCAAGAAGGAAGCGTAGCAGCGGTGATGAAGCAGGTTCCCTGATCTCTCCCACCTCCCATCGAACGCCCTCTCCAGAAGAAGACCGGCGAACAGTCCCTGTAGCTCGACGGAGCCCCGAATTTTCGCTATAATCTGTTGATAAAGAATGAAATTCCTTCGATACCGATGTGCAGGAGCGGAGCTTGCTCGACGGCCGGATGAGGGATGTCAGAGCGGACAGGGGGGGCGGCAGGCGCCTGTCCGGGAGGCCTCGGGTCCTGCCGGGGAGGGGTTCTCCGGCCTGGGGCTGGTGTGCCGCCCTGCTCTCCCTGGCTGCCGGCCTCGCGGGATGCATCCCGGACGTGGATCCCGTGGACCCGGAAGCGACCTTCTCCCACGCCTTCGAGCTCGTGGAGAACATCGGCATCCGCCCGACGGACTCAGAGGGGAGCCTCCGCGCCGCGGACTACATCCTGGACACCTTCGAGCGCTTCGGGCTCGAAGACGTGCGTTTCCAGGATTTCACCGCAGGGACGCTGGCGTGCCGCAACGTGGTTGGCGGCCTTACCGGCCATTCCCATCCGGACGCCGTTCTTCTCCTGGGCGCCCACTACGACTCCATCCCCCAGGGCGTGGGCTCCGCCGACAACGCGACCGGAGTCGCCACCCTGCTCGAGCTCGCCCGGTATTTCTCGGAGGCCCCCCCGGTCTACACGCTCCGGTTCGTGGCCTTCGACGGGGAGGAGATCGGGAAGCTCGGCTCCGCCCACTATCACGAAACCACGGTCGACAGCGGCGAGCTTGCCGACACGGTCATGATGCTCAACCTGGACGTGACGGACACCAACGACTCGCCCCCTTACAGCCCCCTCATCTACTTCATCCTTTCACGCCACCCCGCTGCAAGGCACGCTTTCCAGAGGGTCAAGGAAGAAACGATGCCCTGGTCCGGCCTCCTGTTCCCCATAGCGCCCGAGATCGTCGAGGCCGTTTTCGGGGGCGGCTTTCACAGCGACATCCACCACTGGAGGGACGACCCGGTCCTCCTCGCCTGGCCGCAGGCGTCGGGCCAGGAATTCCACACCATTCCCGGTTCTCTCTCGGAGATCGACCGAACGGGCCTCGCCGTTTGCACCAAGATCATACTCGAATTCCTGCGGGTGCTGCAGGAATTCGCACCGGAAGAGCTGCGTGTCGCCACACCGTAGAGGACGCTGTTGACCGCGTTGACCTCGGGCACCGTGCCTTCTCAGCCGACGAGGCTGGCGTCGTATTCCTCGGGCGGCTCGAAACCGAGCAGGTTGAGGACCGTAGCCGCGATGTTGCTGAGCCCGGCCCCGTCCACGTCGCCCCGCAGTTCGTATTCGCCTGAACAGCACGGATCGTAGAGGATGAAGGGCACCGGGTTGAGGGTGTGGGCCGTCTTCACGATCCGCTCTCCCTCTTTCAGGGTGAACATCTCGTCCGAGTTCCCGTGGTCCGCCGTCACGAGGGCGATCCCGTTCTTCCGCTTGACCACGTTCAGAATCCTCGCCAGGCTCAAATCCACGGCCTCCACGGCAACCACCGCCGCGTCGAGATGGCCCGTGTGGCCCACCATGTCCCCGTTGGCGAAGTTGATCCTGCCGCATCGGTGGCGGCCGGTCTCTAGCAATCGGATCGTCTCGTCCGCAATCTCCGCAGCCTTCATCCAGGGGCGCTGGTCGAAGGGCACCTGGTCGGATGGGATTTCCACGTAGAGTTCCAGGGCCTTGTCGATGTACCCGCTCCGGTTCCCGTTCCAGAAGTAGGTCACGTGCCCGTACTTCTGGGTCTCGGACAGGGCGAACTGGGGGACATCGTTCGCCGCAAGAAACTCCCCAAGGGTTCGATCGATGGCCGGAGGCTGGACCAGGTAGTTCTTCGGGATCTTCAGGTCCCCGTCGTACTCCATCATGCCCGCGTAGAGCACATCGGGGCGCCGCTTCCGGTCGAAGGCCCGGAAATCCTCCTCCTCGAAGGCCCGGGAGATCTCGATCGCCCGGTCCCCCCGGAAATTGAAGAAGATGACCGAGTCCCCGTCCAGGATGGGCCCCACCGGCCGGCCCTCGTCATCGACGATCACGAAAGAGGGCATGTACTGGTCGGTGATCTCCGGGTCTTCTTCCCGTATCCTGCGCACGGCCTCCGAGGCGGACCGGAACCGGTTCGGGGATTCTCCCAGAACGTGGGCCTGCCACCCTCTGTCCACCACCTTCCAATCCGCCTCGTAGCGGTCCATGGTGGTGACCATCCGACCCCCGCCGCTCCCCACGCGGTAGTCGACCCCTCGTTCACGGCACCATTCCGCGAGCACCTCTTCCAGGGGCTCGACGTAGTCCAGGGCGGAGGTCGCCCCCACATCGCGGCCGTCCAGAAGCGGGTGAACCCTCAATCTGCCGACGCCCGTTTCCGCCGCCTTCCGGATCATGGCGAAGAGGTGGTCGATGTGGCTGTGGACGTTCCCGTCCGAGAGGAGCCCGATGAAGTGCAGGGCCCCGCCGGCCCTGCATCGCTCCACCATCCGCCCCCAGAGGGGCGTCTCGTAGATCCCGCCCGAGGCGATCTGCCGGTTCACGAGCTTGGCCCCCTGGTCGAACACCCGTCCGGCACCGATGGCATTGTGCCCCACCTCGGAGTTCCCCATGTCGCCCCAGTCGGGCAACCCCACGGCGCACCCGTGGGCCAGCAGCTGTGTGTGGGGGCAGGATCCGAGGAGACGGTCCAGAGTGGGTGTCCGCGCGAGATGAACCGCGTCCGAACCGTCCTTCCTGCCGATCCCGATGCCGTCCATGATCACGATCAACAGCGGCCCGGTCCTTCCCGGGAACTTCCGCCATGGTCTCAGGCTCAGATCCTTCATCGTACCCCCCGCCCTGTTCTGTTCGCACACAGGCGAAAAACGTCAGTTCGTCAAAAGAATGACAGGCCCGGCCGGGGAAACCGGGAGGGTTCCCGCCGCGGCCGTCGTCCTCATCTTCATTCATTCCAACAGGTTATGCTTCTCCTGGGGCCCGCCCTGCCTCCCCTTCGGCATGGCACACCCCTTGCTCCATGTCGCAGAATCGTAACCGGCATCCAACGCCGGCCGACGTCAGTCAACTTCAGGGGGACGGGGACCATCATGAGCACACGCACGACCGCCGAAACGGGCTGGGGTTTCACCGGGACCATGGAGTGTCTCGACAAGGTGCACGACGTGGAAGGCATCCTGAAGAGGCTCGCAGATTCGTTCACCGAGGTCAACATTGCTGCGGACTTCCTTCAGATGCGGTCGGAACCTGCCCCGCAGCCGGCCGAGCTTCAGCTAACCTGCCTGATCAAGGAGCGAATTGCAGCCATTCAGGAACAGGTCACCGAGCTCTACTACGCGCTCCACCACACGCCCCACCCGGTTCTGAAACACTGACGCCCTCCTCGGGTGCCTTTTCGGTCTCGTTCGTCTATAATGCGCGATTGTATCCATTCCGCGGAGCCATTCTCCTGAGCGGAGCCCGCCCGGAAGGCAACCGAGACGATCCGGAGATCAAGAGACGTGGACCTGAACTTCTACCTCTATCTGTCGCTGTTCCTCCTCCTCGTAGGCCTCTTCATCGCTTCCGTTGTGCGAAGGAAACGGCGGGAACGAGACGCGCCGGGAGAAATCGCAGGTTCCGGGGCAGAAACCGGAGACCCTGTCCGGGGCAACGGGGAGCGGGAGGAATGAAGCCGGTTCTGTTTCGCTTCGCGGACGGCTCCTACATCCACTCAGGCCACTTCATGCTCTTCGTGGGGGGCGTCCTCGCCATCCTGCTCCTGGCCTTTGAAACCGAGCGGGGCCGGGAGAGGCCGGAGAAGGTGTACGGCCTGATGATCGTCCTGCTGGTTTCCGCCATCTACGGGGCACACGCCTTCTACTGGCTCGACTTCCGCGAGGAGTTCGGCTACGGGCTCAAGCGTCTCCTGATCTTCTGGAAAGGCGGGATGGCCCTCTACGGGGGCGGCATCCTCGGCTTCGTCGCATACGTGCTCTACACCCGCTGGCAGAAGATGGACTTCTGGGCGACAGGCGATCTGCTGACCCCGCCCGGGGCCCTCTTCGTGTTCTGCGCCCGAATCGGGTGCATCCTGTCGGGTTGCTGCCACGGCAGGGAGTGCCCCATCGATTTTCCCTTTGCCATGGCCGCCAACCCTCCCACGGGCCCGGTTGCGAAGAACACGGCCGTCTACCCCACCCAGCCCGCCTTCGCGGCGGCAGCGCTCCTCATCCTGGTGGTTCTGCTGGTGCGAAAGCGGTGGAAGAGATTCGACGGGGAAATCGCCCTGATCGGAATGATCCTCTACTCTGTCACCACCTTCGTGATCGAGTTCTACCGGGGAGACCTGCGCATTCTCTACCAGCTTCCCGGGTTCCTGCTCTCCCAGAACCAGGTCATCAGCGTGAACGTTTTCCTTGCGAGCGTGATCCTCTACATCTACCGCAACCGGGCGAGCAGGTCCCAACCGTAGTTGTCGCAGCCCGGAGCGAGAAGAGAAAACCGGGCTGCCGATTCTGGATCCCGGCAGCCCGGCTCTCGTCAGGCGGTTCGGAACGAATCCGGTGACGCGGCAACGATCACGGGCAAGCGTCATCCGGGCATGTAATGTCCAGAGCCTCGGTGTAGGCGACGGTGACGAAATAGGACTCCGCGTTCCGGAGACAGGCGGTCTGCGAGTCGCCGGGAACCGTCGTGTCACCGCACAGGATCATCACGAAGTTGCCGCCCTTGCCCGCCGCCAGGTCCAGTATCTCCTTCACTTGGCCGCTGGCGCCGCTCGTGTACCCGCACACGGCGGACGGAGCCGGGTCGGTCACGGCAAGCACGGCGCCTGTGTACTGAATGTTGTCGATGGTCGTGCCCTTCAGAGAACATCCGCCCACATAGATGTCCACGTCCAGGTTTCCGGAAGTGATCTGGCCCACGCCGCAGGGGGTGGCGAGATACGGTCCGGTGGCGGGCGACTTCAGCTTGATACAGGCACCGCCCGACCCGGCGATGCTCTCGCTCGTCGCCACGTGATACCGGAGCGTCTGGGTCTGGTCCTGGGTACCGTACTTCCCGCACGTATCCATGTTCGGTGCGGGGCCGAGCGTCCCGTCGATCCCGAAGTAGGAGAAGCTGTCCGGGCCGGCGGGGTCGTCCGTACACTCCTCGCAGGTCCAAAGCGGGCCGGGGCAGCAGTCGCCGGCGCCGGCGCAGGAACCGCCGGAGTCGCACTGGGCGTCACCCGTACAGGGCTGACCCGCAGGCTCGGCACACACACAGGGCGCTCCGGAGTACTGGCTTCCGGAGAGGTCCAGGCACGAGTGCCACGTGCTGTTGTCGCCGGGGGCCTTGTAGTACTCGATCGCCGAGAAGCTGAAGGACCCCTCGTTCGGGACGCCACCGGCTGCGCAGTTCTTCTGCGTGCTGAAGTTGCAGCCGTCCGTCCCCCCGGAACCCGGGAGAACGATCCAGTTCCCGCCCTGGTTCTGGGGCGCCGCACCCGCAATCGACCCGTCCGTCAGGAGCGTCCACTGGACCAGGGACTGGGCGTTCACAGAGCTGATTCCCCAGAAGATCAGACCCAGTACACAGAGAAGCGCAATCAGTCCGTTCTTCATGATTCCCCCCTTTTCGAGTTTCTCTCACATGTTTCAGAGGAACATCTCATCTGCTCGAGCCGGCATCTCCAAGCCTCGTGCGAATCGAGCCGCGTCCTCGCGCTTCGTGAAAAAAGGCCGGGCGCCCCTTGCGGGGCAAGAGCCCGGCCTTCAAGTGGTTACAAGCAGTGATCGATACCGCAGCGCCTCTTACGGGCAGCTGCCCGAGCAGTCGCTGGCATTTTGCTCGGTGTAGGCAACGACGACGAAGTCCACGTCCGCATTCCGGAGACAGGCGGTCTGGGAATCGTTCGGGACCACGGTCGTGCCGCACATGACCATCAGGTACAGGCCGCCCGCAGGCACCTGGCCCAGCATGGTATGGATCTGGTCGCCCGTGTAGCCGCAGGTTCCGGAGGGAGAGCCGTTCGTCACGTCGTAGATCTCGCCCGTGTACTGGATGTTGTTGATCGTGGTGCCCTTGAGGGCGCAACCGCCGACGTAGACGTCCACGTCCAGGCTTCCGAAGGTGATCGGCCCCACGCCGCAGGGCCCGCCCAGGTAGGGGCCACCGGTGGGAACGAGCTTGATGCAGGCGCCGCCCGATCCGGAGATGCTCTCGCTGGTGGCTACGTGGTAGCGGGTGATCTCGAAGTCGTTCGCTCCGGCGTCCTGGCAGGTGTCCATGTTCGGTGCCGGGCCGAGACTCCCGTCGACACCGAAGAAGGAGAAGCTGTCCGGGCCGGGCACTTCTGTACACTCCTCGCAGGTCCAGAGCGGCCCGGGGCAGCAGTCGCCGGCGCCGGCGCAGGAGCCGCCGGAGTCGCACTGGGCGTCACTCGTACAGGGCTGGCCCGCAGGCTCGGCGCACACGCAGGGCGCACCCGAGTACTGGCTGCCGGAGAGGTCCAGGCAGGAATACCAGGTGCTGGGGTCCCCGGGGGCCGCGTTGTACTCGATGGCCGTGAAGCTGTAGGAGCCCACGCCCGGAACGCCGCCGCTGGCGCAGTTCTTGGCGGTGGAGAAGTTGCAGCCGTTCGTTCCGCCGGCGCCGGGAGCGACCACCCAGTTCGAACCCTGCTGAACCGGGGTGGCACCCGCGACCGATCCGTCCATCAGGAGGGTCCACTCCAGATCCAGGGCACTTGCCGGACCTGCGAAGAGCATCAGTCCTGCGACACACATCAGCGTAATCATTCCTCTTCTCATCTTTTCTGCCTCCTTCTTGCTGGTTTCTTGTGGGTTCTGTTCCTCATTGAAACTGTTCGAGGCTAGACCGTATCACCTCCTTTCCCGATGCCCCGGTGCACTGCTCATCGGCTAAAAAAAAGACAGCCGGGTTCCCTTTCCCAGGCAACCCGGCTGTCTCGTTTACGGCGAGACCCGAAGTTTTCCGACCCCAACTCTCGCTGGGTGTGGCTTTTTCGTGGGAAACAATGGTGCAAGGGGCTCATGCACGTTGTGGACTCTGGGCAACTCCCTCCTTTCACCTCGAAGCGCGGCACGCAGAACCTCGCGGCGGCCATCAATAGTACGTTATTTTATTGAATTACACGACACGTGCAGTTTACACACTTTGTTTCGCGGCTGTCAAGACTTTTTTCATGCAGGTAAAATTGTTTTGAAATTTTCGCTAAGTGTTCTACTGATGATCGGATGCCCGCCCCGCTTCCGCCTAGGAAGGGCCCCTCGCCCTGAGAAAGCTGAGGCGCCGGACGGCGGGGACGACGGCGGAGATCTTCTCCAGGTCGTACTCGTCCACCACGTAGCGAACCACGAGCAGCCCGTAGACCAGCCCGTAGACGCCCGCCTGCAGGAGGATGGCGAAGACGCCTCCGGGAGGGTACCGGTGATGCAGGGCGCCCAGGGCGGCCCCGGGCAGAAGGGTGAGCAGGATCCGGCCCGCGACCCGCGGATTGAGGATGCGGCCAAAGGGGATCTTGAAGATGTGCGTGGAGTGCACCAGGTAGACGATTCCGCCCAGGCTGTAAGCCATGGCGGAACCGGCGGCGGCTCCCAGCACGCCGAAGTACTGAACCAGCACGATCGAAAGGACCGAGCAGAGAAGGATCTGTGCCACTGCATAGTACGTGTTGATGTAGGGCCTTCCGATGCCGATCATGACGTTCAGCCCCGACGAGATGATGGACAGCCAGAAGTAGCCCACCAGGAGGAGCTGGAGCACCCGTGCGCTCAGCTCATACCCCTCCCCCATCCAGAGCCGGACGATGTCCGGGGCCATGACGCTCATGACCGTGAAGATCGGCACCGCGATGAGCCCCGTGTATTTCATGCCGCGAAGGATGAGCTGGTGGACCGCATCCATCCGGTCCTGTGCCATCAGTTCGGAGGCGGCCGGCAGAGAGGCCAGCGCCGCGGCAGCCGGGATGCGAAAGGAGAAGCTGGCCAGCGTGAACCCCACGGTGTACACGGTCACGTTCGCAATGGGGAGGAAGACGCTCAGAATCAACTTGTCGAGAACGCCCACGTTCCGTGCGGCAAGCTGGTTGATGAACATGGCGAAGGAGAAGTCGACGATCTGCTTGAGTTCCCTCTTCTTGAAGATGCGGGGAAAGAGCCGGACCTCCGGGAGCAGACGCTTGGTGATCCACATCTGGGCGAGGAAGCTCAACACGTCCATGGCCGTGGCGAAGAGCATGAAGGCGATCAGCTTGTACCCGAGGGTGACGAGCAGGATGCCCCCGCTGTACGTGATCAAGGTGTTGGCGATGGTGACCGAGCGGGCGATGTCCTGGCGCTGGATCCCGTTCAGCAGGTTGCCGAAGATCCCGAGGGTGAGCCCGTTGAACAGGGAGAGGGCGGAGATCCAGAAGACGTACCGGCCCTCCGTCCACAGCGGGACCGGGATGTCGAAGACGCGCTCGACCAGAAGGCTCGAGCACCCGACCAGGACGCCCGCGCCCACGAGACCGAGGCCGACGTACAGAAGCAGGGAGGTGCTGAGCATCTCGTTCAGTCGCCGGAAGTCCCGCCTGGCGTAATACTCGGCAACGAACTTGGTCAGCGAGATGCCGATGCCCAGATCGAGGAGCCCCACATACCCCACCACACTCGTGACGGTTGCGTAGATTCCGTACCGATCCCTGCCGAGCCCGTGAATCAGGATGGGCATGGCCACGAATCGGATGAGCGTGACGCAGACGATCGCCAGGTAGTTGAAAAGGGTGTTCCGGACGACCTTCCTGGCGGTCCCCTCTTCTCTCATGAAGGACTCTCTTCCGGGTGCGGGGCGTTCGGGAGAGTATCCACGTTTTTCAGAGAGACTTCAACAGAGCGGGGGCGGGCGGGTTCCTGCGATGCCTGCAGTAACATCGGGATCGAAAGGCGGAAGATCTTGTGATAAAGTCTCGAAGGGAAAGGGAGAACGAAGTGGGCGCAAGCACGATTCTGGTCACGGGCGGAGCCGGGTTCATCGGGTCCCACCTCGTGGAGGCCCTTCTCGAGAGCGGTCACTCCGTTCACGTGATCGACGACCTCAGCATGGGTAGACGGGAGAACGTGCATCCCGGGGCCCGGTTCTACGAGGGCGACATCCGGCAGGCCGACCTCGTCGAGAACGCCCTGGAAGGCGTGGACCGTGTTGTCCACCTGGCCGCGCGCGTCGCCGTTCGCGACTCGGTGGCCCGTTTCTACGAAGATGCGCAGACGAATCTCATGGGAACCCTTCAGGTCCTGCACCAGGCCTGCAGGAAGAAGGTGAAGAAGTTCGTCTTCGCCTCCTCCATGGCCGTCTACGGGGACAGCGAGCGCCCGACTCCTGTTTCCGAGTGGTCTCCCCAGGATCCCGTTTCGCCGTACGGCCTGTCCAAGCTGGCGGCCGAGAAATATGTGCTCCTGCTGGCAAGGCAGTTCGACCTGCCCGCCGTCTGCCTGCGGTATTTCAACGTCTTCGGGCCGCGCCAGGCCCTTACCCCTTACGTGGGGGTGATCACCATCTTCATCCGGGCCCTTCAGCAAGGGGACGCGCCCGGCATCTTCGGCGACGGGAACCAGCAGAGGGATTTCGTCTATGTGGGCGACATCGTCCGGGCCACCCTGCTCGCCCTCGAGTCGGAGGTGTGCGGGGAGGTCTTCAATGTGGGGACCGGCAAGGGCACGTCGGTCCGTGAGATCGCCGACCTGCTCATCCGGAAGCTGCGGCCGGGGGTGCAACCTCGCTTTCTGCCGTCCCAGCCGGGAGAGATCCGGCACTCCATCGCAGACGTGTCCAAGATCCGGCGAATGCTCCGGTTCCAACCGCGGGAGTCCCTCGCGGAGAAGATCGACGAGGTCATCGCGTGGAACCGGGGAGAGGGGACCTGAGAGGAAGGCCACATGCCTCTGCGTATCGAAAGCTACACCTTCGGCAGCATCCGGGTCGGGGGTGAAGAATACTCCGCAGACCTGATTCTCCATCCCGACCGTATCGAGCAGGACTGGTGGCGGAAGAAGGGGCACGATCTCCAGGTCGGGGACCTCACCGGCCGGATCGGGACCGCCTGTCAAGCCCTGATCATCGGCACGGGCGCCAACGGGGCCATGCAGGTTTCCGGGGAGGTGAAGAAGTGGCTGAAGGAGCAGGGGATCCCCTGGGAAGCCCACCCAACCGCAGAAGCTTGCGACCGCTACAACGCTCTCCTGGACGAGGGGAAACGGGTCGTCGCCGCCTTGCATCTCACCTGCTGACCAACCGCGAAATCAGCGGGGTGGGGAGGCGCGGCCTTTCACCTTTCCCCTTTTACCTTTGTCCTTTCTGTTCACTCATCCTTCAGCCTTCCCCGCTTGACCAGCCTGGCGGGATCCAGCCACTTGTCCACCTCGCCCGGAGCGAGGACCCCCATCTCCACGACCGCCTCCGCAACCGTAAGGCCCTGCTCGTGGGCCTTGTAGGCGACCTTCGCAGCCTCGGCGTAACCGATCTTCGAGATGAGGGACGTGGCCAGGGCGAGGCTCTGGTCGAGGTTCCGCTTCACATTCTCCTCCCGGACCCGGAGCCCCTCGACCAGACGGTTCCGGAAGACCTCGCAGGCATTCGCAAGGATCTGCATCGACTCCAGGAGCGCGCCGGCGGTGACCGGGAACGTCACGTTGAGCTCGAACTGCCCCCAGGCGGCTGCGGCGAGGGCCGTCGCGTGATGCCCGGCCACCGCCAGGGCCACCTGAACGATCGACTCGCAGACCACGGGGTTGACCTTTCCCGGCATGATGCTGGATCCCGGCTGAAGGGACGGCAATTGGAGTTCCCCGATTCCGAGCCGGGGGCCGGAGCCCATCATGCGCACGTCGTTCGCAATACGCTGCAGTTCGGCCCCAAGGGCCGCGACCCGGCCCATCGCGTCCGTCACGGCCGGCCGGCCCGCCATGTGGACGAGCGGGTCCGACGCGATGCGGACCTCCTCCTTCAAGGTCGAAGAGAGAATCTCCGCCGCGCGCTCGACCAGCCCTTCCGGAGCCTGGAAACCCGTGCCCACGGCCGTTCCGCCCAGAGGAATCTCGCACAACCGCTCCACGACCTCCTCGAGGCTCTCCTTCACACGCTCGAGGGCCCCCACGTAGCCCCGGAAGACATGGCCGAAGGTGATCGGCAGGGCATCCTGCAGGTGCGTGCGGCCCGTCTTCACGACGCCCTCGTAATGCTTCGCCTTTTTCCCCCACGCATCGATCAGGTCCGCCAGCTTCGGGATCAGTTCGTTTCGGAGGAGGTCCACCGCCCCCAGCTGCAGGGCCGAGGGAATCGTGTCGTTGCTCGACTGGCCGAAGTTCACGTGGTCGTTCGGGTTCACGTGCTCGTAGGCACCCACCTTGCCGCCCAGCCTCAGGTTGGCCAGGTTCGCAACCACTTCGTTCACGTTCATGTTCGAAGAGGTTCCGGACCCGGTCTGGAACACGTCCAGGGGAAACTGATCCTCGTACCTCCCCGCTGCGACTTCCCGCGCCGCATCCCGAATCGCTTCCGCCTTCTTCTTCTCCACGTAGCCCTTTTCACCCGCCGCCTCTGCCATCGCCGCCTTGATGTTCGCCAGGGCCTTGAGCAGGGACCACGGCATCTTGCGGTCCGAGATCGGCAGGTTCCGTCTCGCCCGCTCCGTGTTCGCCCCCCAGAGGGCCCCCGCCGGAATCTCCACATCCCCCATCGTGTCCCGTTCAATACGTGCTTCGGCCCGATCCGCCATTCCATCTCCTCCTTGCATTCGTTCCGTCCCTGCTCCGCAAGGATAGCCGAAAGGACCGTCCGAGAAAAGAGGCCCCGGGGTCCGCGCCCCCAATGGTTTCCTCGTTGCCCTGCCCCGTTCCGTGTGGTACTTTTCTTTCCGAACGATGTAGACGCCCAGCCTTCAACCTGTTGCGGGCCGGGGATGGCCACTGGTGCTGTCCCTGTTCCGTTTCGGTTTTCGCAGGGCGACTTTGTAGGGGGAGGGAGAGACAGAGCCCGAGAAAACCGAAACGGAACAGGGACAGCACATTGATCCAACCGATCCACTACACCATCCGCCTGGAACCGGACCTGGAGAGATTCCTCTTCACCGGGCAAACGGAAGTCCTGCTTCACGCAGACCGGCCTGCGAGGGAGATCCGCCTTCACGCCAAGGACCTCGCTTTCTGGGACTGCGGCCTGAGACGCGGGGAGAGCTCCGTCCCGTGCCCCTTCTGCTTCGAGCCTGAGCGGGAGGAGCTCACGGTGCGCCTGCCGGAGCCGGTGCACGGGGAGATCCGCCTCAGCTTCGACTTCATGGGCAGGATCAACGACCGGATGGCGGGCTTCTACCGGAGCCGATACACGCTGGACGGCGAGGCGAGAAGCATCGCGGTGACCCAGTTCCAGGAGAGCGACGCGCGGCGGGCCTTCCCCTGTGTGGATCAGCCCCGCTCCAAGGCCGCCTTCGATGTGGAGCTGATCGTGGGCGAGGGTTTGAAAGCCCTGTCCAACATGCCGGCTTCAGAGGAGCAGGATCTCGGCGGCGGCAAGAGGAAGATCCGGTTCGACACGACCCCCAGGATGTCCACCTACCTTCTCTTCTTCGGGGTCGGCCCCTTCGAAATCGTCCGGGATCAAGGCGATGCCCGGGTGCGTGCGGCCACGACGCCCGGCATGTCGAAGTTCGCAGGGCGGGGCCTCGACTTCGGCCGGAAATCTCTTCTCTTCTGCGAGGAGTACTTCGGGATCGACTACCCTCTGCCGAAACTGGACCTCATCGCCGTCTCGGATTTCGCCTTCGGGGCCATGGAGAACTGGGGGGCCGTCACCTTTCGCGAAAACCTTCTTCTCCACTTTGCAGAGATCACATCCAAGGCGGGGGAGCAGCGCATCTTCGAGGTCATCGCCCACGAGATCGCCCACCAGTGGTTCGGCAATCTCGTCACCCCCTCCGACTGGGCGTACCTCTGGCTGAACGAGAGCTTCGCAACCCTCTTCGGAAACCGGGTCGTGAGCCACTACCATCCGGAATGGGACGTGTGGGCCCAGTTTCTGAACACGGACACCCACCGGGCCCTGGACCGGGACGCCATGACGACGACCGTACCGATCGAGATGCCCGGGGGAGAGAAGGTGGCGATCAACGAGGTCACGGCGCCGATCATCTACGACAAGGGCGCCAGCATCCTGCGGCAGATCGAAGGCTACCTGGGCGAGGAGGCGGTCCGGGCAGGCTTGCGAAGGTATCTGAAGAAGCACGCTTACGACTGCGCCGCAAGCCACCACCTCTGGGAAGCCCTGGAGGAGGCGGCGGAGAAGCCTGTGACACAGATGATGAAGGGGTGGATCGAGCAGCCGGGTCATCCGGTGGTCGAAGCCAGACGGGAAGAGAACAAGCTCTGTCTCGAGCAGAAACGATTCACCTACCTGGACGGGGCCTCCGACCCGGTCTGGATGATCCCGGTCAACATCCGGCTCTTCGGCGAAGAGGATCGTGCGAGAGAGATGACCACGCTGCTGGAGGGCAGGAAAGCCGAGCTGGATCTGGGCGACGACGTGGTTGCCTACAAGGTCAACGCAGGGCAGACCGGCTTCTACCGGGTCCGGTACGAGGACGAAGCCAACCTGGCCCATCTCGGCCGGCTGGTCTCCGACCGGGTGCTCCCCATGGAAGACCGCTGGGGCCTCCAGAACGACCTCTTCGCCTTCACCAAGAGCGGCTCGATCGGTGTGCAGGACTACCTGGAGTTCCTCTCCCACTACCGGGACGAAGAGGTGTTCCTGCCCCTTGCCGGCATCGCCGGCAACCTTTACCAGACTTATCTGGTCATGGACGGGGGCCACAAAGAGAAGGCCGCGGCCCTGGGCAGGGACCTCATCCGAAAGCTGCTGGCCAGGGTCGGCTACGATCCGGACCCGCAGGAAGAGCACACGACCTCCATGCTCCGGGATCAGGTCCTCCTGCCAGCGGTCGTGTACGGCCTCCAGGACGCGGCCGAATTCGCGGCGGACCGGTTCAACGGCCTGAGGCGCGGCGAACCGGTTCATCCGGACATCATGAAAGGCGTCCTGCAGGCAGGCGCCTGGACCGACACGGGCGAGGCGCTCGGGTGGCTCGAGGCGAGGCTCGCTTCGGCGGAAAGCGAGCACGAGCGCATGAACATCCTCGCCGCGCTCGGCAGCTTTCGAGCGAAGGCATCCATCGACCGGGCGAGGGAATTCATCCTCAGGGAGGTGCCGAGCCGGAACAAGTTCGTCCCGATCTGCCACATGGCCCTCAATCCGATGGCCATCCCGGACATGTGGGACTGGTTTCTGGCCAACCTGGGGCTGCTGGAGCAGCTCCACCCGATCCACTACGAGCGGATCATCGCCGGCATCGTCCCCCTCGGGGGCCTGGGGCAACAGAAGCGGGTCGAAGACTTCCTGCTGGGATACATCCGGGAAAAGAGGACGTCCGAAGACACGATCCGGCTGGCCCTGGAGAAGCTGGCCATCTACGAACGGATGCGGGGCTCTGCCGGTGATTCGTAGGGTTCGCGAACCCTTCGTGGTCAGAGCCGGGCTCCGGCGATCCGGGAGATCATGTCGAGCGTATCGTCGGCCCGGGCCTTGTAATACCGCGCCTCGTCGTCCGGGTCGGAGAGCTCTTCATACAGAGCGTTTGCCTTCTGGGCCATCTTCCCGGCCTCATCGACCTTGCCGGCCATGACGAGCCAGTAGCTGCATTTCATGAGTCGTGCCTGAGGGGTCGTCCCTTCACCCTCTGCGAGGGCCTCCTCCTCACACGCCCTCTCCGATTCCTGTTCCGGATCGAAATCCGCGGTGAAGTCGAAGATCTTCCAGGTATCCTCTCTCGCATCCTCGTAGGCGATCAACATGTGAGGTTTTACATAGGGCCTTCGGTCCTTCGCGGGAACGACCAGTTTCATCTTCCGCTTGTAGCCCTCGACGCCGGGAATATCGGTGGGGAACATCTCCTCGGAAAGCGTGAGGAACTCCCGGAATTCCGGGAACTTCATGATCTGCCGCCACCTGGTTTCCGCCAGCACCCTCTTGCCCTCCGGGGAATCGGGTACGGTCAAGGCCTTCAGGAAACCCTCGGCCGCCTTCCGGGCGGAGGCGTCCACAGGCGGCCGGTCCACTGCCGGAGGAGCCTCCTTCACCTCTGCCGGGCTCTCTGCAGGGGCCTCGCCGGGGGCTGCCGCAGTCCCCCTGTCCGGTTGGGGGGCGGTCGTGTCCGTCTTGCAGCAGGGGAACAGGAGCAAGAAGCCCGCTGCCAGCGCCCAACCCATCGTCCTCTTCATGGTCTTCGTCTCCATCGCATGTTCTTCGTTGCTTCGCCGCCGTACGAACGACCCATCTACCATGCCCACGACCGGACCGTCAAGATTCCGGGCCACGTGGGGCTAAGGACTTCGTTTCCTAACGCTGCTCAAGGGAGGGATATTGCGTTGGGAGCGTCAGCGAAGCAATATCCCAGCTTTACCGGCAAAAGGATACGAAGCCTGGAGATTGCTTCGGTCGCTTTCGCTCCCTCGCAATATTCGCAATTTGTGTGACTGTATTTATGCACATAGGCACTAATACTACAGCGACACGTTAACGCCCAAAGATATAGCTTTCCCGATGTTCTT
>CAYZMM010000066.1:0-28444 GCA_964479535.1 uncultured Thermodesulfobacteriota bacterium | reverse complement strand
CTCGGCGAGTTGAATATGACCCACGCATTAAAATCGTTAAATGAACAGTATTGGGGTTAGTCCCCTGTTGTCTTGTTCACTATCCTAGCTTGCCCCGTCGTACTGTTGCTGCTCCGCGAACAGCGCCTTCGAAACAACCCCTAGGAGGTGCATTCGTCAGATAAACGGAAGCCACGATTCGTTATTGTTTGCGGCTCTCTTCTTTTGCGACAGATTGTATCTTGTCTGCCAGAATATCCCATGTATGATTCTTCATAATATGCTCCCTCGCACCCCTCTCCAGGGTCCTTCTCTCATGCATAGACAGTCTTCTGAATCTTTCAATGGAAGTCGCCACATCGTTCGCGGAGGGGTCCTCCAGGAGATACCCGAACCCAAGGTTCTCGACAAACTCAAACTCCTTGCATCTCCTTGCTATGATAAGTCTCTCACAACAAAGATACTCATAGCACTTAATCGGGCTACCAAAATCCTTCCTTATGTATCCATACAGCAGGTCACACGAGCAGATGTAGTATGGTACCTCTTCATGCGGCACAAGCCCTAGAAACCTAACGCAGTCACTGACACCAAGCTGCTGTGCCAGTCGCATTAGCTCTTCCTTTAGGGGCCCGTCCCCAATTACAAGACACTCAATTACCTCCATTCTATCTTTGAGGATTTTGATTGCGTGGATCAGCAAATCAACTGCATGATACCTCTTCAGTGTTCCAACAAATCCCAGGACTATTCTTATCTCCTGCCCCTCGAATATGATTCCTGCTTTCTCTTGGGCCTCTCTTCGGTCCATTTGTCTAAATTTCGCAGGGTCCGCAGCATTATAGAAGACTTCAAGCTTTATGTTGTCGCCTGCACCAATCCTTCGCAACCACTCCCGTATCTCCCCGTACGCTAGGTATGTCTTCACTGATTGCTTAACAAGCAACCTGGCAAGCCCCCGTAAGTAGTGCTTGACAAATAGCGAACGCATATTCTCTTCTGGCACGTAACCTCGCATGAGGACTACAAGCGGAATGTCATGTATCCTCGATATGCAGGGAGCAATAAAGGATAGAAAACTGAATCGCGTCATTAGAAGGTCAATCTTCACCACATTCTTAAGCCTAAGGAATCTTCCGTAACTCTGAAGGCAGAGGACTAGATTTAAAATCAGATTCTTGCTTCCCCCAAAAGAGACCCAGAGGCAGTTATTTTTTCTCACCCCCAATTCCTCGAGGATCCTTTCCGGGATCTTGGGGCAAATCAAGTACAATTGCACCTGATCATTACGTGCGAGACTCGTAATAACTTCCCTAGTGGCGAAGTTCTTGGCCTTGCTGCCATGGGCCTCAATATCTGTAATGAAGAGAATATTCTGCATCATCCTTTCCCAACCACTGTGGTTCTCTCGATGAGGTGAATCGTCCCAGCTGCCGTAGCTCTAGCTTCAACCGTTCGCTACATGAAATACTCTTCACCTTCTAGCTCCTACATCACAACTTTCTGCTTATTTGAATTTTTAATATCCCGTGCGAAACACCTACTCTCCCCCAAGCTTACGCTTTGTTATCTTGTTCGTTAGTCGTCCCCGTCAGAATCGAATTTCTGATTCGTTACAATATTATTGGGCATACGAGAACCTAAGATTCCTCTCGGCAAACATGCTCAGCTTCTGCAACGCCATCGCAAGGCATATCACGAACCCAAGATACGAATAGAAGGAAAACAAGAGCGGTCCTCTGAATAGGAAGAAATCATACTTCACCATGAACGGAAGATGGAGAAGGAAGATTTCGTAAGAGTATTTTCCAAGGAAGACAAGAAATCTGCTCCTGACCCTCGCTTTTTGGAACAGCAATGCAAGACTCATAAACACTGGGATAAAGAGGAGCATTCGAAAATATCGGAACCCCGCGCTCACTTCTGTACTTACGAAAAGGCAAACGGATGAAAGAAGCACGAAGACAACTACAGGGAGATACAATGATCCTGTAGAGCGAAGCTTCTCCATAAAATCTCTTTGATACAATGCTACAACTGCCCCTGCTGGAAAAATAAACATGTAGTGCAGCCATATTCGTAACTCTTGATGCAACGGACTGAGTCTTATGAATGCAAAGAGGGCTGTGTCAGACAAGAATAGAAGTATCAATTTCGTAGCCTGTTTTGCGCGCATGTGCGAAACCATATAGTAGATCAGGTAATAGTGCATCAGAAATCCAACGTACCATGCAGGAGAATCGATGCGAATGAGTGCTCCGTTCAGGTGTATGCCAAGGAAATTCACAGCAATTTCCCACAACGGGTGTTTCAACCCAATGAGCGCCATATCAAGGGTAAGAAAGAGAAGTAGTGCAATCCAAAGCGGGATATACAACCTCTTGAACCTCTTCCGCCAGAAGACGCGGTGTAGTTTTGACAACCCGTATCTAATGGCTATTCCGTATCCTGACAAAAACAGGAAGATGGTTACGCCCAGGTACCCTCCCGCCACGAATAATGTTCGGCCCTCTATACATTTCGTTGCCAAATGGCCGATGATTACGCAGAGGATAGCTACGCCTCTAAACGTCTGCGACATGCTCCTATCGATAAACTTATCGCGCCCTTCTTCGCACGTTAGGACTATCAAGAAGCATATGGGCAGCAGCATGTTTGAGAGAGTGAAGTACGGTTGCTCCAGAACAATCCGATAATCAGAGTAGTTGACAAACACTTCTTGTACCATCATAGACTCAAGCCTAATCAATTTGAGGCGACACATTTGGCCAGAATAATTCTATTTACCGCAAGTCTCCACATTATTAGTGCCAAGATGTATGCTCCTACCATCGCAATGGAATACAGGAGGATGGCGACCGTCGGTATCATGCCTAACCAACCTGCCGAGCAGATGCCTGCGGAAACAAGAATAAGCCGGATTAGACTCCAACTGAAACCTAGGTCTGGCCGATCGATGACAGAAAAATCAATTGCCGAGTCTGCGCTTAGCTTAACGAAGAACACTACCGACATAATCTGCACATATATGCCACTCTGGATCCACATCTCTCCAAATAGAAACTCAAATATCCAACGACCACCAACGCATAAACACGTACAGGGAACCAAGCCTACAGCGAGCATACGAAACGTGATGGCTCTGTGCATTGCCTTCAACCTTACTGGATCTTCTCTTGCTAAAGGAGCCGCCTCTCCGATGAACGCTTGCTTAACGGATCTTCCTATCATCTGTACGGGGAGAGCTAGTAATTTTTGCGTGAAGTAGAACCAACCGGCAACTTCAGCACCATAGAAACCCGCCAGCAGGAGTGCCGGTAATCTCAGTCCAGAGTTTGTTAGCAAGTTACCGCTCATCATGTAGATGGGAAATCTTCTGTAGCGCCTCGCGGCGAGCCAAATACGACTTGAGGTGATTTGGCGAAGTCTATGTCTATCGGAGGCCCAAGCCCTCTGTGCCAACGAACTCACACCCGCGCTCTGGCCAATAAGGTGGCCCAGCAACAACCCAAAGGTACCAAACTTCAATATCCCCAAAACCACTTGTGTGACAACCTGGCCGATCGATTGCATCATTCGTGTACGGGCAATAGTTCCGTACCGCTGATTTCGGATTGACCAGTAATTCAGAGTATTGTAGGAGCTTAGAGCTAGGAAACCAACGGGCAGGAGCCACAGATAGGCATCCAATATGGGCGTCTTAGTAATCGCAATCAACCAGTCACCGAAGATAAATACAAGAATCGTCACCACAAGAGTGTTCATGCTGACCAAGCCAAAACAGAGCATCAAGATATTCGCTGCCAAACCATCCTTCTCTGGCAAGGGAATAGAAGCGGAGTAACCTAGAGCTGCGATCACGCTTAGAATCCCTAAAGCTGAGGCGTAAACCCCAAGCGCACCGAATTCCTCAGGACTGTAGATTCGCGATAAGAGCGGAGCGGCTAGAACGGTCAAAACTTGCCCGAAGGCTGTTGCACTCACAAGCAAGGTGATGCCCCGCAGGAAACGATCTGAGGGCAGCAGATCTCTCAACCGGCAAGCAAGCTTTTCTATAGCCGCTAAATTCAAGATGACTATACTCCGGTGGTCCATCAACAAAGAGAACTTAGCTGCGGCAGGTGGCCGATCTTCTTAGCATGAAGACATCATGACCATGAGGTACGGCCCGCCAATGACGGTTTCTCACTGAGAGACTACTGCGTCCACGATACAAAGGCATGTCCCGTTTGCACCTCAATACGTGAGAGAATTGCCGCAGGAAATCTACTACCTTGTTTCTGGCCCTGAAAGATGGCCGTTGGCCTCGCAGATGGATTAGTATCACATCATTAACTTCGACAAGACGACTCGAGCCGTTTTGTACAAGATTAATAGGTCCAATCCAAGGGAACAGTGGTTTAGATAATACAAGTCATGTTGGAATCGTTCCAGTTCCCATCCTTCGTCTCTTTGGTCTTTGAGTCGGGTGCTAACCTGCGCCCAGCCGGTTATCCCCGGTTTGATCATATGTCTCAAGAAATAGAGAGGTATCTTCTTCTCGCATTGATCCTCAAAAACCTGTCTAACCGGCCTTGGACCTATGAAGCTGAGATTTCCCTTAAACACGTTGAACAGTTGTGGCAACTCGTCGATTTTCGAAGCCCGTAGGAACCGTCCTATGCGTGTTATGCGAGGGTCGTTCTGCCCCTGCCTTACGGGTCCTGTTGCTTTTTCCGCGTCTTTCACCATCGTCCTGAACTTCACTACCCGAATCGGCCTCCTCTTATATCCTAATCTCTCTTGTACGAAGAACACGGTTCCCGGTGAATCCAGTTTTACGGCAAGCGCACAAATTAAGAAGACAGGAGAAAGAAGAACGATCAGAACCCCTGAGAGCAACAAGTCCGTGAACCTCTTGAAATTCAAGTAGACACGTGATTGCAGAACGGATGTGGAAGCAAACGAGTATCCGACATAATCTTCGATCTTATAGATGGGGATTTTTCCTATCACCCGAGAATACATCTGGTTGAATTCATGGATCTGCTTGTCAGGACACCTGAGTGCCAGCAACTGTCTGAAGTCGCCCAGATCAAACGTGACAGGGTTAGAAAAGACTATTATGTCGATCTCTGGATAGGCCGCTAAGTCAATAATATCCTTCATCAGAACTTGGCCTTTATTCCGATCAATAAAGGAATCTTCTTTCTGCACGAACTTGTGCTTGAAGCAGATACTATCCTTCAACTCTCTCTCGAACTCCTCAAAGTACGGCTCTGCGTTCTCCTTAAGCAGGACTATCGCACCTTGTCGAGATGTTCTCATGGAACTGATTGCCAGATGATTTGCCAACGTCAATACAAAGAATGCGGCTGAGAAATAGAAGAGGGGGCCCCGCCCAATTATGTAGGATGGAACGAAGAAGAGAAGACTCGTCGACAGCATTGTTCCCATAGCAACAGCCTCGAAGAGACGTATCGCGAATCTTGCGCGAAACTTGTGAAGTTGCAGGGAATAGATGTCAAAAATATACAGACAAGACAAGTAGATAAGAGAGAGAGGGGCATACAATATAGATACCTTGCTTATTAAAGGCCGGAGGTTCTCAACATTGGAGTGAATCTCCATCTTGAAAAAATAGGAGATAAGCAGAGCAATCGGGATCGACAAGAAGTCTAGCAAGAACATCTGCCATGCAATGCTTTTCCGTCTAAGCGATATAGTCGCAGGGTACGAAGTCATTCCTATCATTGCCTCTTTCTGGACTTTGATGCGCTAAATCCAGGTCACTCTGGGCAAAATATAGCTTGGCCTGATCTTATTTCTGCTTCGAAGAACAACCGAAAGCATTCCGGTGGCCACCTCATCGGTGAGGTAGTGAGGCTCGAGGCCCAGGTCGAGGAGACCCGTGTGTGCGGGGTTGTAGTAGTGCTCTTCGGCCTCTCTTCTCGGGTTGGGTATTCTCTTTACGACCACATCGATGCCGAGGTTCCTGCCCGCCTGAACCACCTTCTCGGCCAATTGGTTCACGGTGAAGGTCTCCACGAACTGATTGAAGACCCGGTACCGGCCTCTTTCGGCCGGGTTGCGGATGGAGAGATCCACGCAGGCCAGGGTGTCCCGGATGTCCAGGTAGCCTCGTATCTGGCCGCCCTTGCCGTAGACCGTGAGGGGGAAGCCTACTGCCGCTTGAACTAGGAATCGGTTTAGCACAGTGCCGAAGACGTCGTCGTAGTTGAAGATGGTGAGCAGGCGGTCGTCGCCGGAGGCCTCCTCCGTCTCGATGCCGTAGACCGGGCCCTGGTTGAGGTCGGTGACCCGGATGTCCCACATACGGACATAGAAGTAGAGGAGGTCTCCGTCCTGGGCCTTGGTCAGGTGGTAGAGGGAGCCCGGGCACTTCGGGTAGAGGAAGGTGTGCCTGCGGCCCTTGTGCTCCACGTCCAGGTAGCCTTCCTCGATGTCGATGTTCGGGGTGCCGTAGACGCCCATGGTGCCCAGCTTCACGATGTGACAGTCCGGGTTGTACTCCTTGACCGCGTAGATCAGGTTGGCCGTGCCCTCGAGGTTGTTCCGGATGGTGAACACGGCCCTTTCCCGGTCGATCATGGAGTAGGGGGCCGAGGGCTGCTCGGCGTAGTGGACGACCGCGTCCGGGGGGCCTTCGCCCCAGTCTTCACCGAAGATGCGGCCTTCGAAGACCTTCTTCACGAATTCGTAGTTCGTGAGGTCGCCCACGGCCACGTGGACGGTCTCATCGGTCTTCTCTTTGTAGATCCGGGCCCGGATCTGCATGTTCGGCACGTCGACCAGGGGTTCCACGTTCAGCTCGTGGCAGGCCCAGCGACGGAAGTAGTTGTCCACGGCGGCCACCTTGTAGCCGCGCCGGGAGAGGTACATGGCGGTGGGCCACCCGAGGTAGCCGTCGCCTCCGAGGATGAGGACCTTCTTTGGCTTGGGTCCGCTGGTGGAATGCTTCATGAGTCCTTTTGTGCTGCTTTTGTCATTCCGGGGTTCGTCCGGAATGCAGTTTTTAGCCGTGACTAGATTCCCGCTTTCGCGGGAATGACGGCTTAGAACTCCAGGGTGTCGAAGACCTTGTTCTCGGTGAGATAGGCCTTGAGCTGTTCCTTGGTCATGGCGTCTTCATCGGCGCTCACGTAGGGGTTCTCCACGTGCTCGGTCACCTCGCCCGGGTAGTAGTAGTCGATCGACTCGAACATGAACCGGAAGGCGGGCAGGGTGACGAAGTGGTTCTTGAGTTCCTTGGTGCGGACGATCTCCTCGGAGTTGAGAAGCTCTTCGTACATCTTCTCGCCGGCCTTGACGCCGATGTACTCGATCCGGATGTCCTCCGGGTCGTGGCCGAACTGAGGGGCCAGGGTCTCGATCATGGCCGCGGCCAGGTCGACGATCCGGATGACGGGCATCTTGGAGATGAAGACCTCCCCTCCCTTGGCCAGGGTGCAGGCCTCGATCACGAGCCGGGCCGCCTCGGGGATGGTCATGATGAACCGGGTCATCCGGGGGTCGGTCACGGTGACCGGGCCTCCGGCCTTGATCTGCTTGTAGAAGACGGGGACGACCGAGCCGCGGGAGCCGACGACGTTGCCGAACCGGGAGCTCGCGTAGACGGCCTTGTCGCGGCCGCCGTTGACGTTGTAGGCGGTGACCAGGCGCTCGGCCAGGAGCTTTGTGGAGCCCATCACGTTGGTGGGGTTGACCGCCTTGTCGCTCGAGGTGAAGAGCACGCGCTCGGCGCCGCAGGCCGTGGCTGACTTGAGCACGTTCTGGGTGCCGATGACGTTGGTCATGACCGCGTCGAAGGGGTTGTGTTCCGAGAGGTAGACGTGCTTGAAGGCGGCTACGTGGAAGACGATGTTCACGCCGTTGCAGACGCTGTCCAGTTTGTCCCGGTCCCGGATGCTGCCCACGTAGACGGTGACGTCCTCCCTGGAGCCGTATTCCTCGTTGAGGAAGAAGACCTCGGACTCGTTGTTGTCGAGCAGACGGAGCTCGGTGGGGGAGAACTCGAGGAGCTGCCGGGCCAGCTCCTTACCAATGGTTCCGACGGCTCCTGTAATCAGGATCGTCTTGTTTTTGTAGATGTTGATCATGGTCTTCTCTTCTTTGCGACAATTTGAGGGCGGAGATGTCCTATTTTTCATAAAATTGCTTTATTTAAAGCAATTTAAGACTATTTGTCAAACAAATTATTGAAGAATTCCGTTCAGCCTGTTTTTATCCATCAAAAAAGACCTCGTACTTGCGCGGGTGGGATAGCCTTCGGTCTCCCCGAGAGCGGTTACGAAAATGCACTCGGGCACAGATGGGCTCTGTGGGATGCAAGATCGCTGCCCGCAAGGTCCTGCGTGGCCCCTCGTCCAGTCCGTACATCGGCTGGAAGGGGGGGACGGCTTTAGCGCCGGGGGAAAAGACGTGGGGCTGGGGGATGCCTGCTCCCGGCCTGCGCGGGGACAAGCTTCGAGGCTGTGTCGGAATTGCCAGACCCGTCATTCCGGACGAGCGGAGCGCAGCGCAGCGAGACCCGGAATCCAGTCCAATCAAAGACTTCTGGATCCCGGCTCGCGCCACGCCTTGCGTGGCTCGACCGGGATGACGAATAGACACACCCTCCTTCGCGGGCATGACGGCTCTGGGGGGGCCGTGGCTCCACGGGCTGAGGCATTCCTGCCTGCAGGGGCGTAATTGGGGACAGCCACCGATTTCCTCACTGCGCCAACCGTCCATCCGGCCTGAGGAAATCGGTGGCTGTCCCCAATTACAGCACGACTCTCTGTAAACCTATTTCTGGGACAGGACACTAGGCGTAGATGGACAGGGTGCTACGGCACGGTGACGTTCCGGACGCCCCACCAGTAAGTATTCGGGGGGTTGTACGTGTTCGTGAAGGTGAGGAGATTGAGCGAGGCGTCGTAGACATAGCTGTCGGGAAGGAGGATTCCCTCGTTCGAGCCCCAGGAGTTGTTCGCGGTTGTTCCGGCATAGCCCACCGGCTCGCCGTTGATCAGAATTTCCACCTCCGTCGTAAAATCCACGTCCCAGGCCTCGTAGTTGACCGTGACGTCACCGTCCGTGCCACCGAAGCTGTAGTTGACCTCGTTGACGTGGGTCTGGTCGCCGCCCGAGATGCGGCCGTAGCCCTCTGAAGCGGGCAGGGGGATCACGGTATCCGCAAGAACCACGCCTCTCACGCCCCACCAGAAGGTATTGGGCGGGTTGTAGGCGTTCGTAAAGGTCAAGATATTGAGGGAAGAGTCGTACACGTAGGAATCGGGCAGGACGATCGACTCGGTCGCACCCCAGGAGGCGTTCACGGTTATCGGGGCATGGCCCACCGATTCGCCGTTGACAAGGATCTCCACCTCGTCCGTGAAATCTACGTCCCAGGCCTGGTAATACATGGTTACGTCACCTGCCATCCCATCGTAGCTGTAATTCACCTCGTTGGTGTGGCTCTGGTCGCCGCCCAAAATCCGCCCGCAGCCTTCTGAGGCGGGAAGGGGGACGAGATCTTCTTCCAGGACCAAACTCCGGATGCCCCACCAGAAGGTATTCGGAGGGTTGTACGTGTTCACGAAGGTCAGCAGGTTGACGGAAGAATCGTTTACCCAATCGTCGGGCAGGAAGATCGCCTGGGTCGAACCCCAGGATGCGTTCAGGGTTGTCGGGGCATAGCCCACCGGCTCACCGTTGACAAGGATCTCGACCTCGTCCGTAAAATCCACGTCCCAGGCCTGGTAGTAGAGGGTGACGTCTCCGGCCGTGCCCGCGAAGCTGTAGTTCACCTGGTTCACGTGCGTCTGGTCGCCGCCCAGGATGCGTCCGTAGGCCTCAGCTGCGGGCAGCGGGATGGGCGGGTCGCTGCAGAAGGCCTTGATGCACACATTGTAGTCCTCCCAGCCGCCCACGGAGGTGACGTCGGTCCAGGAAGTGCCGCCGGAGGAGAAGTAGCTCTGGCCCGGGCTCGCCGTGGCTCCGGAGGAATAGCCGGGAATGTCGGTCTCCAGGGGCACCGGATACCCGTAATCGTCGGTGGTGAACTTGATGACCACGCCGAAGCCGTCGCCCTGGAGCAGGTCGACCGCGGTGTCGAGCTCGACCGTGTACCAGCCCGGGTGGGGCACGCTGCCGGTCCGGGTGGCCTGCAGGTCGGAGAAGGAGCTTCCGTCGAACTCCTCGTAGATGTAGATCTCGTAGCCGGTGGGGGAGTCCATGGCGTAGAAGCCCACGGCGGTCAGGCGCTCGTCTTGGGCGGGCACGAACCAGTTGGCGCCCCAGGCGACCGAGGTTCCGTATCCCACGGCGCCCGTGCGGCCGAGGTCGTCGTAGGCGTAGACCGTGTCGAAGGAGAAGGCGGACTCGGCCCAGTCGTCGAAGTAGGCGAGGGTCGTGAAGCCGAAGCTCTCGTCGTGGTAGGACACGTAGAAGTACCCGTCCTCGCCCCAGCCGGTCCCCCAGCTGTTCCGGACGATGAAGGCGCCGTAGCGGCTGCCCTCGGGCGCGTCGGCCACGTACTTGTCGTCGTCCCAGCCCACGATCACCACGGCGTGGTTGCTGTCGTTGAAGGAGTGGTCCGGGTCGTCGTAGTAGTAGGTGAAGTCCGAGGAATTGTACGAGGCGGCCTGGTAGTAGAAGGAGGTGTAGACGCCGCCGTAGGTGATGACGGCCTGCTTGATGTGGTCGTTGTCCCCGGTGTGTGACCGGGTGGGCAGAAACACGGCGTTGTCCACGTAGCGCACCGGGTCGCAGTCCGTGCAGTGGGCCGAGTCCACGGCCTGGTCGTAGGGGTCCTCCGCCTCGCTGATGGGGCCCTGGTACCGGGCGTGATAGGCGGTGCTCATCTCCACGTTGCCGCCGTCGCAGGGGCCGGCGTCGAACCCGTGGAGGTGCTTCAGGTTGTCTTCGGAGAAGTCCCGTGCATCCGAAAAGGTCTGCACGAGGTGGCTCTCCAGGGCGCCGTAGGTGGCGAAGGTCCAGCAGGCGCCGCATCCGCCCTGGTTGCGCACCGGGGTCAGGAGGCTGTCGCCCGGGTCGCCGTCGCCGTCCGGGTCCCGCATGTCGTAGGCCGGGTCGGTCGGGGATCCGGCCGGCCGGAGGAGGCGCTGGTGCTTCTCGGCGGGGAGGGGCGAGGGGATGTAGCCCAGGGCGTGGCCCGAGTCGGCGGTGAGCCGCGGCTCGGCCGGCGGGCCCTTTGCGCGGTACTCCAGGAAGGCCGGGCTGAGCGGTGCGAGCCAGGGCACGCCCTCGCCGCAGGAGCCGGCGAAGAGCGCACCTGCGAGGACCGCGATGGCGGTGAGGAGGTTTGTGATTTGGCGCATATAACACGTATCGGCACTTTGGGGGCGGGTGCTTTAGGGAAAGGGCTGCGGCATTCCGTATTGCTTCGATTGCGTTGTGGGCCGGAAAATGATCGTGCTGTGATGGTGCGATCGGTCCGGGAACCCTCTATGAGAGAGAGGGCGTCAGATCGGGTCGTGGGGCTCGTTTCTCCGACGCACGAACTCCCGCGGGCGGGTGACCTTGATTCCCATGTAGTCTTCAACGCGAACCACTGCCGCGTCTCCTGAGACGATGTACTCGGCCTTCAACGCAACCGCACATTCAAAGAATTTGTCATCCGCCGGATCTTCCCCGATGATACGCAGGCTCGGCGTCTTGGAAGTGAAAAGACAATGGACGCCCCGGGCGAACAAGGCAAGGATTTCTTCCAGTTCTTCTTCTTCCAGGCCCAGGCTTTGAAGGACCCGCACGTACTCGTCGACGATCTGTCGGGAGAGACAAAGCGTGATCTCCCCTCGTTTCCACAGGTCGATCACCTGTCTCGGGTATCCGCCAAAGAACGATGACACGAACACGCTCGTGTCGACAACCACTCTCATTTCGACCGCGCCCGTACCCGCTTGACCGCCCGGGCGACATCCCGGTTGCGGACGTTGCGGCCTTCGAGCTTCTTCCCGACGCGGGCCCACAGGTCATCGATGTACCCTTCTATGTCACGTTCCTGAATGTAGTTACGGACCAACTCCCTGACCACCTGGCTCGTGGTCTTCCCCTCCGCCTTGGCAAGTTTGGCCATTTTCGACTTGGTTTCCTCCTCCAGTCGAACGATCAGCTGCGAGGCCATGGGCGATCTCCCTCGTGTGCAGTATTGTATATACAATTTATCACCTTCTACCCGACCCGGCAAGGTCTTCCTCCGAACAGGAAGATGTTCTCGTCTTGCGCGAAGTCAGAAAACTCCGTAGACAAGACAATTGAGGGGTGGGAAGGACGGCGGGTCTTACTTCTCGATGTCCAGCAGCTTTCTTACCTCATCCAGCAGGCGCTCTCCGGAGCGGACGCAGAGTTCCGCGTCCTTTTTGAAGTAGACTTTTCCCGGTGTCAGGTCGGGGAGTCCGTTCGGGTACCGCGTGGGAATGTAGTACCTGTCGAGTGCGGCGCCTTCCTCCAGGAGCCGAGTCATCTGGGCACGGGCGTCGCCCTCGGGGAGGTCCTCGATGAGCTTCTGGATGGAGTGGCCCCATCCTTCCCGGCCGAGGGAGTACCAGAGGGCCTTCAAGGACTTCTCGCCGCATTGCTGGGCAAGGAAGCAGGCGTGCGAGAACTTCTCCTTTTCGAGAAGCACCCGGGCAGCCTCGAGGTCTTCGACGGCTGTGTCGAGCCACCTTCCGGCCTCATACCGGTCCTTGTCGAGACTCATAGATCACCCTTCCCTCTCGCAGTGCCTGCTGAATGAACCTTCTGTGAGAGATTCGCTCCAGTTCTTCCGGCGTGTAGATGAAAACGTCGATGTCCCGGCCCCGGATGGTCTGATAGAGCTCTCTCAGGATGCCGTCGAATCGGTCGAAATACGGCTTGTCCGTCTGCTGGATCAGGATGAGGTCCAGGTCGCTCCTGGCGCTCTGTCGACCCCGGGCGAAGGACCCGAAGAGGACGGCGGATTCGATGCGGTACTTCTCGAAGACGGGCTTGAGTTCCCTGGCAATCTGGTCTGCGTCCATGGATCGGCTCCGGGCCGGCGCCCGTGACGACGACGGGGGGCGATAACCCGATAGTATTGCAATACAGGGTTCCGGGCAAGTGCCTGGGGCGGTACGGTCTCTTTGCGGAAATCGGGGACTAGAAATCCCGTCGCCGGGCGAGGAACCACGCCCAGGCCTTGGCGAGGCCCGCGTCCAGGTCGTGGGCCGGCCGGTAGCCGAGGATCTCGCGGGCGCGGGAAATGTCGGAGAAGGACCGCCGGATCTCGCCGGCCCGCTCGTCTTCGTAGAGGATCTCCACCGGGCCGAGGCCCGCCTCTTCGGCGACCGCCCTGAGCCGCTCGGCCAGCTCGTTCACCGTGGTCTCGCGGAAGGTGGCGATCTGGAAGACGGAGCCGAAGGCCCGGGGGTCGGGGGTCGAAAGGGCCAGGTCGATGGCGTCGCAGAGGTCTTCGACGAAGATGAAGTCCCGGGTCTGGCCGCCGGAGCCGTAGATGGTGAGCGGGGTGCCGGAGAGGATGTTCCTGACGAACCTGGCGACGACCGAGCCCTTGTAGGTGGACCGGGGGCCGTAGACGTTGGAGAAACGGAGGGCGATGGTCTCCAGGCCGAAGGAGCCGGCGTAGGCGGAACAGTAGCCCTCGCCGGCGAGCTTGCTCGCGCCGTAGGGGGAGAGGGGGCGCGGGACCTTCGTCTCGTCGATGGGGGGGTCCTGTTCGCCCAGGGGCGCGCTGGAGGAGGCGAAGACGAAGCGGCGGGTGCCGGCGGTGCGGCAGGCCTCCAGGAGGTTGAGGGTGCCGGCCACGTTCTGCTCCATGTCGTGGGCCGGGTCCTCCAGGGAGGGGATGACCCCGGTCTGGGCGGCCAGGTGCACGACGGCGGAGGCCCCGGCCAGGATGTCCGGCAGGCCCTTGCGGTCGCGGATGTCGTGGCGGTGGAGCTCGACGGTGCAGGGCGGGCGGTCGGACCCGTCGGGCGACTCGACCCTGTAGTGGCGCACGTCGCGGGTCTCGGTGGGGGGCTTCTGTCCCCCCGGGATGCGGGAGCCGAGTTCGGCGAGGACGCCCTCCAGGTCGGCGGGGGTGCCCACGGAGAGGTTGTCCAGGATCACGTACCGGTCGAAGCGGCCCCTGGAGACGAGGTGGTGGAGCAGGTTCAGGCCGATGAACCCGCAGCCGCCGGTGATGACGAGGGAGGGTTCTCCTACGTTGGGGTCAGCTCGGGTCATGTGCCATTTCGGGCGGCAGGGTGATGGACCATGTTTTGACTCTTCTCAATTGCGACCCTCCTCGGGCATTGTTCTATAATACAAAGTATTAACATGGAACCCGTCGTGGTTCAAATGAAATGAACGAGTTTCGGAAGCTCGTAGTTCGGGAACAGGGTGGGGGGGGTTGCACCCAGCCATATTGTTTGATATGGTTACCCATATGAAGACGACGGTTGAGATATCCGACCACCTGCTCAAGCAAGCCAAGGCCCTGGCCCGAAGGGAGAACACCACCGTGCGCGGTCTCATCGAGGAGGGGCTGCGGAAGGTGCTGGAAGGCAGGTCCCGGAAGGAGGCGTTCCGCCTGCGCAAGGCCACCTTCAAGGGGGAAGGGATGCTTCCGCACGCGGACGAGGACTCCTGGGAGAGGATCCGGAGCCTGATCTACGAGGACCGGGGCGGGTGATCGCGGTCGACACGAACATCCTCGTTTATGCGCATCGGGAGGATTCTTCCTGGCACGGGCCTGCGTGCAAGGCGGTGACGGGCCTTGCGGAAGGCGGCTCGCCGTGGGCCATCCCCTGGCCCTGCCTGTACGAATTCCTCGCCATCGTCACGCACCCCCGCATTTACAGCCCGCCCACGCCCCTGCCTCTGGCCTTGGACCAGGTGGAGGCCTGGCTGGAATCGCCCTGCCTGGTGCTTCTCACCGAGTCGGAGGGGTACTGGGAGCGCCTGCGGGACCTCGTTGCCGCCGGCCAGGCGGCCGGCCCCCAGGTGCACGACGCCAGGGTGGCCGCGCTCTGCAGGCACCACGGAGTGAAGGAACTCTGGACGGCGGACCGCGATTTCGGGCGATTCCCCGGCCTGCCGGTCCGCAATCCGCTTGTGGGATGACGAGTAGGGCTCTTTTGCGACGGACCGAGCAGCCGTCAACCCTGCGAAGCTTGTCCGCGCGAAAGCGGGGAGCAGGAATCCCGCAGCACGGGGTGCCGGGGGGTTGCCGCGTCGCCTTCGGCTCCTCGCAACGTTCGTGGGGGGAGTTCGGTGGCTGTCCCCGATCTCCGTGTGGGGGGAGTTTGGTGGCTGTCCCCGATCTCCGTGGGGGGAGTTCGGTGGCTGTCCCCGATCTCCGTGTCCGTGCCCGATCTCCCCTGGCCCGAACTCCCTGGATCCCGGCTCGCGCCACGCGTTGCGTGGCTTGGCCGGGATGACGAATGGGACACAGCCGCGTTCGCGGGTATGACGGCTTCGGGGCGGATGACCGCTTCGGCCAGTATGATGGCTTCGCGGCGGGTGACCGCTTCGGCGGGAAGGACGGCGTCTGCGGGAACGCCGGCGTGCGGGCGGGAAGGGCGGCGCGCTACGGGTGGGTCACGCTGCCTACGCCCCAGACCATGGGGTAGGGAGGGTTGAGGACGTTGTTGAAGACGAGCGTGTTCACGCCCTCGTCCAGGACCATCTCGTCCGGAAGGAACAGGGGGGTCGGACCGGAGTAGCCGTTGTCCGCCACGGCGTTCACTCTTCCGAGCCACTGCCCGTTCAGGAAGATCTGGAGCTCGCCGACGAAGTCCATGTCGTAGACCCTGTAGAAGAGAAGGGCGTGGCCGGGCGAGCCCTCGAACATGAACCCCGCCATCCGGGGGTGGCTCGTGTCGCCGCCCGGCACGTCGGCCAGGTTTCCGTAGAAGCCGGAGGCGGGCAGGGGAATCAGTTCGGTGATCTCCACGGTTCCCACGGCCCACATGTCGCCGGGACCCGAGGAGGCCCAGCGGAAGGCGAGCGTGTTCAGGCCGCCCGGGAACAGGTACTCGGGCGGGATGCGGGTCGTGACCAGCGGAGAGGCCCCGTACCGGCCCGTCATCGCTGCGAAGCCGAGGCTGTAGCCGTTCAGGACGATCTCCACTTCTTCGGGGGCGTCCACATCCCAGAGCCGGTAGCAGAGGAGCAGCTCCCCGGGGATGCCGTCGAAGGTGTACACCACGTCCTGGTCGTGGGATTCCGGCACGCCCGGGTAGGACCCGTAGAAGGGTTCCTCGTAGTGGTCGGCCATGTGGACGGCGGTCGGCGGGGTTCCGATGGTGATGCAGGCGGGCGCGCTCGGGTCGCTCTCGTTCTGGTTGAGGTCGAAGGCGGTCACGGACCAGCAGTGGTCGCCCGGGGGAACGTCGGCGAATTCTGCGGACGCGAGTCCCTGGTCGCTGTGCTCCGGGGGGATCTCCTCTTCCAGGATCACCTGCACGAGGGCGCCGAGGTTGCCCAGGTCGTCGGATTCGTAGATCCGGTAGCCCCGCAGGTCCGGCTCCTCGTTCGCCGCCCAGAGGAGGAGCAGATCCTCGCCTCCGTCGGCACCCGCGGGGGCGGGCGCCTGCAGCAGGCAGAGGCCGGCAAGAAGGGCCAGGAGAGACAGGGCCGGTCTTTGGCACGGGTTCATCGTCAACGTCGGATCCGATACGTCGGCAAGGGTGGACGGGATGGTACAGCGATAGTGCGGGCCGACGGTGGAGTCAAGGCGGAGAGGCAGGTTTATTTGCCGTTACATTTTGCTGCACAAAAGAACAAGGAGTCCGGCCTTTCCCGCTGCCGCGACCCTGTTTTAGTGTCGGGATTCGTCTTTCGAAGTGAAAGGTTCCGGATCCGGGGAGGATGATAATATCGTTCTTCTTGCCGAACCGGCCCGGGGGATCGTTTTCGGGCTTTGGCGGACGGGGACGTTGATCGAAACGGCGAAAGCGCCCGATCCAGGGGTCAGCCCCTTTCGAGCAGCTGGACAAAACTGCTCGGCGGAACGATGTCGATTCCCCGGTAGGATCCGAGATTCAGCAGATGAAGGTCTCCGGACACCACGTAGTCCGCCTCTGCCTCGACGGCGGCCGCGAGCACCTCGTTGTCATCAGGGTCTTCGGTGACCACATGGATCCGGAGATCGCCGGGGGTGATGAGTGTATATCTCGACAGATTCTTCAGCACCCGGCTCACCCGGTCCTCTGTCAGGCCGTACTTCTCGCTTATTTTCGGATAGCGAAAGACCCTGGCGGCCTCTTCGATGAGGTTCTTCGATGTGACAAGGATGAAAGAGCCTTCCCGCCAGGCATTCATGATCCGGTGGGGAGAACCGGAATTCTGGATGGTCCCGCTGATGAGCACGTTCGTATCGACAACCGCTTTGAGCATCAGCTCTTTCGCACCACCTCGACGGCGCTCCGTACGTCCTCTTCAACCTCGCCCGCACCGTACGCCTCGCTTTGCTCCCGGATCTCGTCGAACACGCGAAAGTCCTCATCCCGCTGCATGCGATACGCCTCGTACTCCCCGAGGGGCAAGACGACCGCCATCGCCTTCTTGCCTCTCTTGATGATGAAGCTGTCCTGCTTGTAGAAGACCTCCTCGAGGATTTCGCCCAGATTCTTCCTGGCCTTCATGGCGCTGACGATTCTCAGCACGTACCTTGCCCCCTCTGGTGCTCTCGGATGTGAACAACCATATCAATCATATTGGTTGTTTCACTCATTATGACTCGGGCACGCCAAGCTGTCAAGGGAAACGACCGGGTTCCCGCCCTTTGCTGCAACCTTCGAGGGGCGGACCGAATCCTCTCTGTTGATGCGGGTGGTTTCGTGCCCGAAAAAGGGGTAATGTATAATGAGAATCGCAAACAGACGAAGCGAGCGCACGATGCCGACTGCGGACGCGGATCCGTCGAAGAAACACGCCGTGCGGGAGTACGAGCCGGACGTGGACCAGGAGGAGCCCTTCTATCTCCCCGTCGGGGATGAGATCGAACTCTTCGAGGCGGCCTACCGCAACCGCCTGCCCGTTTTGCTCAAGGGGCCCACCGGCTGCGGCAAGACGCGGTTCGTGGAGTACATGACCTACCGGCTCAAGGGAGGGCTGGGGACCGGCCGGGCCGCCGAGGGGGAGGAAGCCGTCGCGCGGAACCTGGAGCACCTGAAGCTGATCACCGTGGCGTGCCACGAGGACCTGACCGCCACGGACCTGGTCGGCAGGTACCTGATCGACGGGACGAGCACGGTCTGGGCGGACGGGCCTCTGACCAAGGCGGTTCGCTCCGGGGCGATCTGCTACCTCGACGAGGTGGTGGAGGCCCGGAAGGACACGCTCGTGCTCATCCACCCCCTGACCGACTACCGCAGGTTCCTGCCGCTGGACAAGCGGGGCCAGATCCTGGAGGCCCACCCGGACTTCCTGCTCGTGATTTCCTACAACCCCGGTTACCAGAGCGTGGCCAAGGATCTCAAGCAGAGCACGCGGCAGCGGTTCGTGACGATCGAGTTCGGGTACCCGACGCCCGAGATGAACGCGAACATCGTCTCCCACGAGTGCGGGCTGCCGGCCGAGCAGGCCCTGCAGCTCGCCCTGCTCGGCGAGAAGACCTTTCATCTGAAGCAGCAGGGCCTCGAGGAGGGCGTGAGCACGCGGCTGCTGATCTACGCGGGGCGGCTGATCCTGAGCGGCATCGCGCCGAGGCTCGCCTGCCGGATCACCCTGTCCGCCTCGGTGACCGACGACCCGGACATGAACCGGGCCATCGAGGACCTGATCGACTCTGTGTTTCCGTGAACGACGAACACCTTATAACACCGCGTGCAGCTGTGGTAAGATATCATCAAAGGCGATCTCCGGGACATGCGGAGAGATCCCAGTGAAATTCAGCGAGCTTGCGAGATTGTTGGAACAAAACGGATTCAAGGGTTTGAAGCAAAAGGGATCGATCCGCTATTACGGAAAAGCCGGTTGGAGCAAACTGATCAGGATCGACTATCATGGTTCGAAAGAGGTACCCACGGGCACTTGCCATGCGATCCTGAAGGCAGCAGGCCTCAAGTGAGCCAAGGGAGGCTGCGAGGATGATCGAACTGCCTTATTCTCTCGTGATCGAAGCTACGGAAGAATCAGACTATTTCGGGTTCTACTCCGATGAGTTGGAAGGGTTTTCCGGTATCGGCCACTCTGTCGAGGACTGTCTCTACAAAGCCAAATGGGGCATGAGGGAGCACGTCGCTCTGCTGAAGAAGGAAGGCCTTCCGGTCCCCCCTGAAACAGAGGATCCAAAAATAGTCATTCAGAACGAGAAGAAGAAAGCGGCAGCGGCCTGATTCGCCAACCACGATGAACGATCTCATCGAACTGCTGGACCGGGGACTGCCCGGGAGCAAGGGAAAGGGGTGGAGGGCCGGCCGGGCCGGCTCGCCCAGCCGGGCGAAGATCGAGGCGTTCCAGGAGGCCATGCCCGCGGGTCTGCAAACAACCGGCATGCGGCTCGTTCGCTCGATCGCAGAGGGCGCGCCCGTGCAGGCCCAGCGGCTTCTCGAGTGGCTGCCGGACCTCGCGCGCATCCTGCCGGACGACGTGGCCGGCCAGGGGATGCAGCATGCGGCCCGGATTTCCCGCGCCTCGATTTCGGCCTCCTACGGATTCCTCTCCCACCTGCTGCACCTGAGCACCGCCCTGGGCAGCGAGAACATCGGCCCGTGGGTGGACGAGGGCCTGCGGCTGCTCGAGCGAAACCCCTCGGCGGGCAGGGCCTATTTCGATCTTCACTCCCGCTCGGCGCGAGAGGGCCTGCGGCGGACGGACGCAACGGTCCACCTGGACGAGATCCGCGAGTCGCTTCGCCTGTACGTGCACGCGATCAGCGGCAAGCGCCTCGAGGTGCAGAGCGCCGGGGAGGCCCTTCAGGGATTCGCCGGGGGGCGGCCCTGGCTGTTTCCCCACTCGGACGGGCACGGGGTCTTCCTGCCGCCGGCGGTGCAGGCTTTTCCCACGCACCACGAGAACCGTCTCTTCTACCGGATCCTGGCGGCGCACCAGGCCGGCTACCACGAGGCCGGGACCTTCGGGTTCGGCCTCCTCCCCTTTCTCGAGCGGCTGGCCGGGCACCCGGTGCTGGCGGGCTGGAAGCCGGAGCTGCGGAGGAGGGAGGAGCCGGAGGACTTCCTGTCGGACCTGCAGGTCTTCTTCCACCTCTTCCCGCACCCGGGCCTCGCGCAGCGGATCTTCGTCTCGGTGGAGGACGGCCGCGTGGATGCGCACCTGCGGCGCGGCTATCCGGGGCTGGACGCGGACATGGGCCCTTTCGTGGAGGACATCCTCGCGAAGCGGCCCGGCCTGGCCGGGCTGACCCTCGGGGCCGCGCTCATGGAGATGCTCCTGCGGATCTCCCTGGACCCGGCGCGGCGGCCCTCGGCGGTGCCGCCCAGGCTGCTGCACACGTGGCGGATGGTGGCGGAACGGCTCGCGCCCGCCTTTGCGCCGGGGGCGACGGCCGAGGATGCGGCCCTTGCCGCAACCGAGATCTACTGGTTCTTCCAGGGGATCCTGAAGACGCGGATCCCGCTGGCCGGGCCGTGGCCGGAGGACCGGACGGCCGTCGGGGACCTGGGGCGGCTCTCGGACGATGCGCTCGCCAACGCCGCCTTCATGGAGGCCCTCGGCGCGGAGCTGGAGGGGGATGCCTCGGAGGTGGAATCCCTCGGGGACCTGGACGCGCCCCTGGAGTTTCGTGGCGATACGGACCTGGGGCAGGTGCAGAAGGGCCTCCAGATGGCCGAACATCTGGAGAACGCGGCCGCGGACGACCCGAACGCGCCCCGGCAGATCATGCCCCTGGAGGAGCTGAAGAAGCTGCTGGAGATGGGTGTGGACATCACGGTGGAGAGCATCCGGGACGAGGACTTCGTGGGCCCGGGCCTGTTCTTCCAGAGCCCTTCTCAGAGCTTTCCGATCATGTCGCACCTGAAGAAGAAGCAGGAGGACGGCAAGGCGCTGAAGGGCCACATGCTCTCCCTGCTCCGGCGGGAGCAGCGGCGGACCGCGCGGGAGGCGGACGCGACGATCCACTACTACGACGAGTGGGATCACACGATCAACGACTACCGGGCGGGATGGTGCCGGCTCCTCGAGAGGGAGGTGAGCCCGGACAACGAGGCCTTCGCCGCCGAGGTGCGCGCCACTTACGGGCCGCTCATCCCGTCGGTGCGCCGGGAGTTCGAGAAGATCCGGCCCGAGGAGTATCGAAAGGAGAAATCCCTGCTGGACGGCGAGGAGATCGACCTGGACCGCGCGGTGGAGCACCTGATCGACCGCATGTCCGGGCTGCCCGGAACGAACCGGGTCTACCAGCAGCGAAGAAGGGTGGAGCGGGACGTCTGCACGGTCTTCCTGGTCGACATGAGCTCGAGCACGAGCGAGCCGGTCTGCGTGCCCGTGGAGGAGGAAGAGGGAGCCGGACCGCCTCCGGATGCGGGTGCGGGTGCGGGTGCGGGCGGGCGGAAGCGGATCATCGACATGGAGAAGGAGGCCCTCATCCTGATGGCCGAGGCCCTGGGCGTGCTGGGGGACCGGTACGGGATCTACGGCTTCTCCGGGTGCGGACGCAACCAGGTGGACTTCTACACGATCAAGGAGTTCTCGCAGCGGTACACGAACGAGGTGAAGGAGCGGATCGGCACGATCGAGCCGAAGGGGAGCACCCGGATGGGCACCGCGTTGCGACACTGCCGGGCGAAGCTCTCAAAGGAGGAGGCCCGGCGCAAGAACCTCTTCCTGATCAGCGACGGGTTTCCCCAGGACCAGGACTACGGGCACGACCGCACGAGCCACGAGTACGGGGTTCAGGACACGGCGCAGGCCCTGGCCGAGCTGGAACGGGACGGCACCTACACCTACTGCATCACCGTGGACCGGAAGGGAGAGGACTACCTGCGGAAGATGTGCCCGGAGTCCCAGTACACGGTCATCCACGACATCCTCTCCCTGCCCGAGGCCCTGCTCAAACTCTACCGCAAGGTCACCACCTGACACCATCCGCGAACCCGGAAATCCCTGAGTTCGGGGACAGCCACCGAGTTCGGGGACAGCCACCGATCTCCACCCGAGTTCGCTCTGAGTTCGGGGACAGCCACCGATCTCCGGGCAGTTCGGTGGCTGTCCCCGATCTACCCGATCTACCCATGCGTGAAATGGGGTTTTTTGACCTAATAAAAAATTTTTTTGCAAACAGATGTTCTTTTTCCTATACTTGACGAGATAGAAATCGAGTTGGGACAACTTGGCATCCGACTTACAGATGCGAGGGACGTCTGACAACCTCACGAACCCGAGAAAAAGGAGTACACCACCATGAAGAAGATCGGGAGCCTCATCCTCTGCCTGTGCGTATGCCTGGCCCTGGGAGTCAGCGCAACGGATGTCTGGGCCAAGGGGCCGCACAAGATTCAGGCCGTGGCCGTTGTCGCGCATTCAGGCTACATCATGGGAAAGGTGGTCACCTGTGACCCGGACGAGGGCGTACCGGGCGCGCTGGTCCACCTCCCTGGATGGTCCTTCATGGCCAAGACGGATGCGGAGGGCATGTTCCGGCTCTTCTATGTGCCGAAGGGCGTGTACGAGGTCCTGATCGAGGTTCCGGACCACCCGCCGCTCGTGATCGAGGACGTCGAGGTGAGAAAGATGGAGTTCACCGACCTCGGGCCCGTGGCCTTTTGCCCCACGTGCTCCGAAAACGCCGACTGTCCCGAGGACGCTTTCTGCGCCAAAGAGCCGGGCGACTGTGAGGGGGAAGGCGTTTGCGAGCCGAGACCGGAGGCCTGCCCGGACGTCTGGGACCCCGTCTGCGGATGCGACGGAATCACCTACGGCAATCCCTGCGAGGCCGCCGCCGCGGGAGTCAACATCGCGCATCCGGGAGAATGTGCCATCGCCTGCATGGACAACGAGCCCTGCCCGGACGATGCCTACTGTGCCAAGGCACCGGGAGACTGCGACGGCGAGGGCGTCTGCGAGCCGAAACCCCTGGAGTGCCCACTGCTCTTCGATCCTGTCTGCGGGTGCGATGGGGCGACGTATGACAACATGTGTTTCGCGGCGGGCGCAGGGGTGAACATCGAAAGCGAGGGCGAGTGTCCTGTCGCGCAGTGAGGTGATGCGTCTGACGTACAAATTGGGGACAGCCACCGGTTTTTGTTCGAAATGAGTGGCTGTCCCCAATTTCGGGCGGGCCACGGCGGTAGCACGGGGGTTGCGTCGTCGCTTCGCTCCCCGCAATCTTCGCCTTCGGTCGCCGACGCTCCCTGGCAATCTGCGGTTCGTTGCGACCCGGTCGCCTCCGGCTCCCCGCAGTGCTCCCGGTGTTTCCGGCGCGCAAGTCGGTTGCAGGCTTGCGCGTCCGCCCCTCTTGCTCACGCACCCTCCCCCTCTCGTCCCCCGAACGGGCGATGACTTCCTGCCGGATTTGTGGTTTCATCTTCCCAACTCGAACGAAGGGGGGTAGACGATGGACGCAACCTGCATTCTTCAACCGGTTCTGGCCATGATTCTGCTGCACGCGGTGGTCTTCGTCCTGATGATCGCCACGCGCGGGAGGGCGATGAGCGCGGCGGGTTTGACCCTGGAGGCGGGAAGGCACACGGTCGACATGCAGCAACTTCCGAATCCGGCCCGGCAGATCGCGGACAACTACAATCACCTCTACGAGGTGCCGACCGTCTTCTATGCGATGATCTTCTACATCTGGGCGGCGGGGCACGTGGACGCGGTGCACGTGTACTGTGCCTGGGGCTTCTTCGGCTCCCGGGTGGTGCATTCGATCATACAGGCGACGTTCAACCGCGTGGCGGTCCGTTTTCCCGTGTTCCTGCTCGGCTGGGTGCTGATCACGGTCATGGCGGTGCGTGAGCTGCTCTGATGCCGGGAGGTCGCCGCGCCGCCTGCGGCTCTCAGCAATCTCCCTGGAGCCGGGCGCGCGGGCCAGGAGAAGAGCTGCGTACCCTTTCTCCTCCCGGTATCAGGACTCGTAGAGGGGCATGACCACCGTGAAGGTGGTTCCGCTCGGAGCGCCCTCGGCGTCCTCTCTGGACACGCTGTTGAACTCGATCCGGCCGCCGTACTTCTGAACGATCCCGTAGCAGAGCGAAAGGCCCAGGCCGGTCCCCTCGCCCACCTTCTTCGTGGTGAAGAAAGGGTCGAAGATCTGTCCCTTGATCCGGTCCGGGATCCCGGCGCCCGTGTCCTTCACCTGAACGAGCACGTTGGAGTCCTCGGCCCAGGCCTTCAAGGTCAGGGTTCCCCCCTCTCCGTCCATGGCGGCCACCGCGTTGTTGATGAGATTGAACACGACCTGCTGGAATTCCCTCGCATCGCCCACCGCAGGGGGCAGGTTCGGGTCGATTTCGTCCACGAATTCCACCTTCTTGGTCATCAGGGTGTTCCGGACGATGTTGCCCACGGTGGTCAGGGCCCGGTTCACGTCGATGTGATCCTCCAGGCCCTCGGTGACGCGGGCGAAGCCGAGCAGGTTCTCGACGATCTGCTTCGCGTGGTTGGCGTTGCCCTCGATCAGCTTGAGGTCGTCCCGTTCGGCCGAGCCCTCTTCGAACTTGTCCTTGAGCAGGTCGGTGAACCCCAGAATGACGGCCAGGGGGTTGTTGATCTCGTGGGCCACGCCGGCGGCCAGGATTCCGATGGAGGCGAGCTTCTCGGTGTTGTAGATGTGCTTGTCCATTTCCATCTTGTCGGTCATGTCGGTGATGATCGCCGTGCTGCCGAGGGGCTCGCCTTCCTTGTTGTACAGCATCGTACGGGAGATGTTCACGGTGATGCGCTTGCCGGATTTGGTGATCCGCTGCGCCTGATAGTTCTTGATGAACCCCTTTTCGCGAACCTCCCGCTGGATGCGGCCCAGTTCTTCCTCCGCGTCGATGTCCGCCGGAATCAGCCGCCGGAACCGGCTGCCCAGCATCTCTTCCGCCGTGTAGCCGAAGGTCATCTCGGCGCCCTTGTTCCACATCTGAACCTGGTTCTCGTTGTCGATGAAGATGATGGCGTCCACCGAGTTCTGCACGATGGAGGAGATGAACTCCTCCTGCACGCTCACCTGCCGTTTCAGCGTTCTTGCGGCCCGCCTCTGGTAGACCACGACCAGGAGGGCGAACCCGAACATGACGGCGATGATGGCGATCTCGGTGATCAGATGGCGGCTCCGCATCTTGTCCACCGTTGCGGCGACCTCGCTCGTGGGCGCGGAAACGGCCACGGACCAGAGCCTTCCCGGCGGAAGGATCGTGGTCCGGACCGGGGAATAGGCAATGAGCTTCGCCATCTCTCCCTGGACCCCTCGATGCCAGCCGCTCACGTAATTCCCGGTCCCCTCGTCGCCGGTGAGCATGCTCTCCTTCATGATCCGGTTGATCTCGTTGAAGCTGATGTAGGGTTCCCGCTCGGCTCGGGCCGTGAAGGCGTTCTTGCCGATGAAGTCGCGGTCCGGGTGGAAGAGAAAGCGGCCCTGCTCGTCGAGCACCCAGGCGTATCCGGTCTTGCCGGAACGGATCCCCTCGGCGGCCGTGCGCAGCAGGTGGGTGACGTCCACCACACCGTAGAGGATCTCGCCCTTGAAGCGCTTGCCCTGCATGGAAGAGCAGACCAGGCCGACGACGACCGTGTCCCCGGACTTCTCGTTTCGCACCCGGAGCGGCCCGAGAAAGATGGGCCCGGTTTCGTCCGCAAGGCATCCGGAGCCGAGCTTCGCGTGCTCCAGGAGCGGTTCGTCGGTGGTGCGGACCGATTCCAGCACCTCCCCTTTCGCGGAAAGACGGCCGATTTCCTTCAGGCCCTTGCCGTGGTTGTAGTCCAGGGTGGTTCGCATGTACGGGTGAAGGGCCGCGGACGGGGCCGCCGATTCCATGGCATCCCGCAGGCGGTGGACCTCTGCGGAGATGTCCTTGAGCTCCCTGTGAATCCGGAGGGCGGCCTGGCGGGCCAGGATGAGCTGCTGCTGGTTGAAATCCTCGCGCAGCTGTTCCTGCATGTACCTGCTTTCCTCGGCCACGTTGTACAACGCGGCGCCCAGGATGAGGATGAGGACAACGGCCGTGACTGGGAGAAGGTAGTGAGAGCTCAGAATGGAGTTGAGCAGGTCTTTTGCGTAGGAACCGGGCTTGCCCATGCAGTCGCCTCTCGGGAAAGGAGAAACTGTTATGATAACGCAGGAACGCCGCAAGGCACAAGTTGACAGCCCGCCGCCGGGGGGCACACAAGGCCCAGGAGGTTGCCTCGCTTCGCTCGCAACATTCTCGAGAAGCTGTCATCCCTGCGAAAGCAGGGATCCCCCGGAGTTCGGGGGAGTTCGGGGACAGCCACCGATCTATGCGTGCGGGGGGGAGTTCGGGGACAGCCACTGATTTCGACCGAAACGAGTGGCTGTCCCCAATTTCGTAAAACGCGCGTACGCGAATCGCGAAGGTTGCGAGGGCGCGCAAGCGCCCGTGACGACCTCCATCACAATGTTGCATCGAAAGCCGGGAGATTCTTCAACCTATTTATGGCCGATTTATGGCCGAAGTCGGCACGTGCGCCATGCCGTTCGCACGTAGATTGATTCGCTTCGCTCGCAATATTCGCTCCGTAGTCCGGGAGCCTTTTTCGCTTCGCTCGCAACATTCGCTTCTCGAGGAGATTGCGAGGAGCGACAGCGACGCGGCAATCCCACAGCACCTCTCAGAGCAGCGGAAGCGGTAATCCAGAAGTGGCGCCTAGGGCGAGATCGGTGGCTGTCCCCGATCTTTGACTCCAGAAGTGGCGCCTAGGGCGAGATCGGTGGCTGTCCCCGATCTTTGGGTGGCTGTCCCCGATCTTTGACTCGCAATTTCCGGAAGGCTGGACTATGCTGGCCACGTGCCCGGGACATGGCCACCCTCTGCTCCAGGCCACCGTCTTCCCATTGCCCACCCCGTCCGAAAGGAGGTTTGCCCGTGAATCTGCACAGAGCCACCGCGGACGTCCGTAGAGTGGATCGGCCGTTACGGTTCACCCTGGCCCTTGCCGCCATCACCGCCGTCCTGGCCGCAACAGCCTGCGGAAGCGACCCGGAGGGGATCTTCCCCTCCTCCGAGGACAGCGCTCCGCTCTATGCGCCGGACCAGGTGGGCCCCTACGCAGTGGGCCGCACCGCCTTCACCATCGTGGATCCGGACCGCGGCGGCCGGGAGCTGCCCGTGGACGCATGGTACCCGGTCGACCCGGAGGATGCCGTCGGTGAGGCTAGCCTGTACCAGATCACCTTCGAAATAACGATCATCCCCGGAATATGGGTCATTCCCCTCGTCTTCACCGCCCCGTCGGAACTCGCCCTGCAGGAGCCGACGATCTCGGACGCCCAGGGCTTTCCTCTCGTGGTCTTCTCGCACGGATCCGGCGGTCTTCGCTACCAGTCCTTCTTCCTGACCGAGGTTCTGGCAAGCCACGGGTTCGTGGTGGTGTCTGCCGGTCACGTGGGCAACACCCTCCTGGACGAGCTGGGCGGAACCTTTGCCCCACTCGAGGAGATGATGGTGGCACGGCCGCTCGACGTCTCGTTCCTCATCAGCCGCATGCTGGAGAGGAACGAGGACCCGGGAGATTTCTTCTACCGCACCATCGACGGAGAGCGGATCGGCGTGTGCGGCCACTCCTTCGGCGGGTTCACGAGCTTCGCCATGGCGGCGGGCTTTGGGGCCGACCCGCCCCCGGAAATCGCCTCCGAGCTTCCCGAAGGATTCGTGCCCGTTCCGCCGGACCCGAGAGTGGACGCGATCGCGCCCCTGGCGCCCGCCTCAACCTGGTTCGGGGACAGCGAGCTGGAGGCGATCGACGTGCCTGCCTTGATCATCGGCGGCTCCGAGGATACGACCACGCCCATCGATGAGAACAACGACCGGCCCTTCGCGCTCATGTCTTATGCGGTCTTCCAGGCGGACCTGGAGGACGCGGTGCACTTCTCGTTCTCCAACTCCTGCGACCTGATCCAGGGGTTGCGGGACCGGGGTGTGCCGCAGGATGTGATCGACTCGCTCCTGGGGACCGAGTTCACGCTGCCCTGCAACCCCCCGGCCCTCGACGCCGAGGAGGCCCACCGGATCACGAACCTGTACACGGTCTCTCTATTCAAGGCCTTCTTGGAGGGCGACGAGCGCTACGAGCAGTATCTCACCGAGGAATACGCCCAGTCGTCCGAGCCGAACGTCACCTTCCGGGCCAAACCGTAGGCCACCCCTCAAAATTGGGGACAGCCACTCGTTTCTCCCGGAAATGGGTGGCTGTCCCCAATTTATGCGCAGGGACAGTCACGGCCCCAAATCGCCCCGAATCGGGTCGGACCAAGCTATGTATTTGATTATGAAAGAAAACGGAGGCTAATAGACCCGATATTCAGGCTTAGACGTAATACTGTTCACTTAACACATTCTTGTGGTATACTCCTCCTGAAATCACATTC
>CAYZMM010000065.1:0-29100 GCA_964479535.1 uncultured Thermodesulfobacteriota bacterium | reverse complement strand
ATCGGTACTGAAAAAGTTCATCTTTTTTTGCGACAACTACCTTGACACTCGCCGGTCGGCAGTCGTGTGGCTCAGCTTATCTGATTGCACACTTGGCCCAACCATTTCATCAAAACGAAAATAACAGCGCAATGAAGCAGACATATCCGGCCAGCAAGGTTCCTCCTTCAATACGATTCAGGATAAACCCGCTTCTCATAAAAGGGAGCAAGGCAAAACTAAACAGAAGCAACACGGGCACCTCGAAGAAAAGCAGACCCGTGTCAACACTTAAAGGGGAAACCGTCCCAACAATGCCCAGTACGCACACCATATTGAAGATATTGCTGCCGACGATATTTCCCACCAGCAGGTCGCCTTGTTTTCGTATTGCGCAAAAGACTGATGTGGCAAGTTCTGGCAGCGAGGTTCCTATTGATACTAACGTCATCCCGATAAAAACTTCGCTTACTCCCAACATCCTAGCGAGATCAATGCCGGAACGAACCATGAGGTGAGCGCCACCAAGGAGTAGAGCGAGACCAGCAATCAAGAACAGAAGATCCTCGATCCAACTCGCGTTTCTATCGACACCTGTTTCCGGGGTCTTTCTTTGATTCGACTTCGACCCCCATATGGCCTTGCAGAGGTGATAGGCGAGATACCCCAGCAGTCCTAGAAGGAGGACTATCCCGTCCCAAGAACTGATTTTTTGATCCACGAGCATAACCGCGAGCATAAGAGAGACACCAATCATCACCGGCAACTCGTATCGTACGATCGTAGAGTCCACTCTCAGTGGCGAGACAAGTGCAGACAGCCCCAAGACGAGACCGATGTTGGCAATATTGCTGCCGATGATATTTCCGATTGCCAACCCCCCGCTCTTCTTAATCGCTGCTAACAGGCTCACGACGAGCTCTGGACTCGATGTCCCAAAGGCGACAACCGTTAAGCCAATAACAACAGGGTTGACCCCCAAAGTCTGTGCGATACGCGAAGACGCCTTCACCAGCCATTCTGCCCCGAAGGATAGGCCGAGTAGTCCTGCAATGAAGAGTCCGCTTTGAATTAGAACCTCATTCATACAGATTCTATCTCCTCTTCAATTCAGATGCCGCTCGACAAATAGTCTGAACCACGACTTCTTCGCTGGTTATTCCCACATCGAAAAGCAGCTCGTGGAGATCTCGCTTGGCATTCTTGACACCGTAGCCTTGTCGAATATACCTGCGCCGTAAAGGATTGCTGTGGCCCCCTGCCGACAATCACGACGTCTCCACGTTCCCATAGTTTCTCGATGACATCTTCAAAAGGGCAGCCCTCTGCGGGGGTTGTGTGGGCCGTAGAGAGGAAGCGACAGGGACTACCGTGACGCGTTATCCCGCCGGATAGTACAAGACGTACGGGGCGAAGTAAAGCATGAAAACTGCCGGATGCCATAAAGAGTGACGCTCATCACTTCCGGAAATCATCAAGCGAGTCAGACAGGGCGACAGGTATGGTGTCCTTTACACGAGTAAGGCCGCATTCCGTATCGTGCCTGTAGAGGCTGAGAAAGTTCTTTCACCCTGAAAGCGTGGCGGTTATCGGGACCTCCAACAACCCGGCCCGGATCAACCACCATGTTCCGGTCTTCCCCTCACCGGAAAAGGCCATCCAGGCCCTTGTGGCCCTGTATCATTTGTGTAATACGGACGACGAGGCGAATCAGCGGATCAGGTCGAACAAAATCATCAGCGAACTCGGGGGCAAGCGGCGGCAGGGGTCTCGTTGCTCTCGTCGGAGTCCAAACGAACCAGTTTCCCCGAGCCGTCGATATTGCACGTGCGTTGCGGGCCGCCGGTGTGCAGGTCTGTATCGGAGGCTTTCACGTCAGCGGCAGTCTGTCGATGCTGCCAGAGGTCCCTGCCGACATCCAGCAAGCAATGCAGCTTGGCATCGTAGTGGAGCAGCACACTCAGGGTGAGACGGGCAACACCTTCCCGTAGGGAGCAGAGGTCATTCGAGAGCCTCTCGGGGAGCATGGGGACCACGCGAGTCGGCAGGTAGACACTCGTGCCCCGTTTACGGGCCTCCTTGTCGAGGGAGGTTTCAGGGAGCACGTAGTGTGAGACGTCCGCTACGTGGACCCCAAGCAGCCAGCCCCGATCCCGGCGTTCGAGAGAGACGGCTTCGTCGAAATCACGGAAAGTAAGCGGGTCTATCGTGACCACCGTCGCTGTGTCCCTCAGGTCGGAAGGGCCCGCGGAAGTCGGCCGGACCGGGGTCTGTGAGTTCGGCCGCCTCCAGAAGGGCAGGTTTGGGGAGCCGGAGCGGGATTTCCAGTTCCGCCAGGACGGCCGCATCTTCGACGGCCGGATCTCCAGCCCGGCCGATCACTTTTTGTATGCGAAGCCCATCCGGCCGGGACGCGACGAGCACCTTGTCTGCCTTTCGCGCCTTCCCCTTCAGAGTTTTGGTGGAGGCTGAGTGGCCTCCCCAATATCAAGAGCAGGGATCGCCTGTGTCCTCGTTTTTCGACGAGGTGAGGAGTCGATAGATGTCCCTGGGCGACATGCACGCCAGAAAGCGCATGAGGACCTGTAACGCCTCGATGGGGTGCTTCCTGATCTTCCTTCCCAACAACCGCTTCACCAGCCGTGATCGAAGAGGGAAGAGGGTCCTGGAATCTATGGCATCCGGATGGATCGAGTGCACCGGGAACATCTTGTCCCAGTCCTCCTCTTCATTGATCAACTTTCGAGCCACTGCATCTTGCCACAGGGGGGTGCCGCGGAATGCGGTCAGGGAATTGAAGTTGAAGCTGTTGATCGGGATGCGCTCTGCAAAGGCAAACGTCCTCTTCACCTCCTCACGGGTCTCCCCGGGAGATCCCACGATGAAGAAGCCGTGTCGCAGCCGTATCCCCGCCTCTTTCGCGCGGACCACGGCCTGCTCGATCTCGACGAGCTTCGTTCTCTTGTTCATCCCGTCGAGAACCCGCTGCGAGCCGCTTTCGATGCCGAACATGACCAGGTCGCAGCCCGCCTTCGACAGCTTTTCAAAGACCCCGCTCGCCTTCGGTTCGGCCCTCCCCTCGCACGCCCACCGAAAGGAGTGACCGCGGGCGACCATGCCGTCGCATATCTCCCTGACCCGATCCGGATCGAGCAGGAAGTTGTCGTCCACGAAGGTAAAGGCGCCGTACCCTTTCCGATCCAGTTCTTCCAACTCCTCCAGCACGTTCCCGGCGGACCGGGTACGGCATTTCCTCCCGCTGAAGGTGGGACAATTGCAGTAGGTACAGCCAAAGGGGCACCCCCGGGAAGACAGGATCGAGGTGTACGGACGGTCCCAGATGACCGCAGGGACGTCCAGGGGGAGAGACGCAACGTAGTGGATGCCAAGTCCTTCCCGGTCCGGAAACGGAATGGCGTCCAGGTCGTCGATCTTTTCTCGCTCCGGCGTTTCGACGATCTCGCCCGCCCTCGACCGGAACGTGATCCCCGGGATGTCTCCAAGGTGACCGAATCCCTGAGCGAGGTCCCGGACGATCCCTTCGCCCTCACCTCTCGCAACAATGTCGACCGATTCCTCGGTGGCGACGATCTGCCGCGCATTGATGGTGGGGAACACGCCCCCATAGACGACTTTCGCCTTCGGCACCGCGGCCTTGATCTTCCTGGAGAGTTTTCGTGCGTCAGGGTAGCACATATTGCTGAGAAAGCTGATCCCGATCATGTCCGGACGGTCTTTCCTGAGGGAGTCGACGAACCTTTCGTCGGAGTACTCCGGGTGACACTGGTCCGTCATGGAGACCCCATGCCCCGTCTCTTTCAGGGCCGACGAGAGGTACATGATCCCCAGGGGCGGCTCCCCCAGAACATAATGCGCGTTTCTCTGAGGATACCCCGACCTCTTCCTGCGTCGCAGGAACTTGGCGGAAGGAAGGGAAAAGAAACGCCTGTCGCGAACAAAGATGAGGGAAACTCTCATGGTTCAGACCCTTTCACGAGAGGCGGCCAGCAAAGCCCTGGGTGGAGTTCACGGCCGGTTGCGTTCCGGCAGCCCGGATTCACATTACAGCTTCCGCACGTTGTCGGCGGCCCGCCCCCCTTGTCCCTTCACGACCGGGAATTCGACGCGAATCGACAGGAAGCTTGTTTCGGGTAGGAACAGAGTACGACAGAAGGGAATTGTGTGTCAAAGAGAAGGGGTCCCATAGGATGTGATCGGCGGAAGCGTGAGCTCCTGCGAGAGTTTTCGGCTCACTTGACATAGTTGGAAGCAAAGCTAGACTGTTTAGGCATATGAACAGTCATTCGCGATTCTTCCGTTTCACCTTTTTGAACCGCCCGCTTTCCCTCCCTATGCGAGAGTTTGCGCGCAGGAATGCGCCCCTCTGCCTGACGCCGCCCTGAGGATGATCCTTACACCAGAGAAGAGCCGGGAAGAGCAGGTTTCAAATCGCTCGGCTGAACCTCCCAAGAGAATTCCTTCACGCAAGGTGTTTTCGAAATCGGAATGGGACCATGACCGGAACAAAACAGATCGAAAAATCACGCAACCGACAAATCGAGCGCCGCCGCACCTTCGGCGTCATCAGCCATCCGGACGCCGGCAAGACGACCCTCACCGAGAAGATGCTTCTCTTTGGGGGGGCGATCCAGATGGCGGGTTCGGTCAAGGCCCGCAAGGCCCATCGTCACGCCACGAGCGACTGGATGGCGATCGAAAAGGAGCGCGGCATCTCCGTGACCAGCGCGGTCATGAAGTTCAACTATCGAGACTACGAGATCACTCTTTTGGACACGCCCGGCCATCAGGATTTTTCCGAAGACACCTATCGGGTCCTGACCGCAGTGGACAGCGCGGTCATGGTCATCGACAGCGTCAAGGGGGTGGAGGCGCAGACCCGCAAACTCCTGGAGGTCTGCCGGATGCGCAATACCCCCATCCTGACCTTCATCAACAAGCTCGACCGTGAGGGCATGTCGCCTCTCGATATCCTGTGCGATATTGAGGAGACTCTGCAGATCGAATGCGCTCCTCTGACCTGGCCCATCGGCATGGGGAAGCGCTTCCGAGGCACATACGACCTCTACCGCAGGGAGCTGACCCTCTTCACGCCGGGACAGGAACGCCTGCCCGATGAGGCGATCACCATCCGCGACCTCAGCGAACCGCTGCTGGATGAGATTTTAGGCAGCCAGGCCGACGAACTGCGCGAGGAGGTGGCCCTCCTGGAGGGGGCGGCCGACCCTTTCGACATGGCGGATTTTCTCGGAGGGAGCCAGACCCCGGTTTTCTTCGGCAGTGCGATCAACAACTTCGGGGTGCGCGAACTGCTCGATATTTTCGTGGAGATCGCGCCCGCCCCGTTACCCAGGCCGACCACCACCCGCATGGTATCGCCTGAAGAGGAAGCGTTTTCCGGTTTCGTTTTCAAGATCCAGGCCAATATGGACCCTGCGCACCGTGACCGGATCGCTTTTTTACGCATCTGCTCGGGCCGCTTCCGGCGGGGGATGCGGCTGCGGCACCACCGCCTCGGCAAGGATATCCTCATCGCCAATCCGATCCTTTTCATGGCTCAGGACCGCAGCTCGGTGGAGGAAGCCTGGCCGGGCGACATCATAGGCATCCGCAACCACGGCACGGTCCGGATCGGCGATACCTTTTCGGAAAAGGAGCCGCTCAAATTCAACGGCATCCCGAATTTCGCCCCCGAGTATTTCCGCCGTGTGCGGCTTAGATCTCCGCTGAAGGAAAAACAGCTGCGCAAGGGCTTGACGCAGCTGGTGGAAGAAGGGGCGGTGCAGTTGTTCCGACCGCTTTCGGGAAACGAGCTCATACTGGGGGCCGTGGGCATGCTTCAGTTCGATGTAACCATGGCGCGCCTCAAGACCGAGTACGGCGTGGATGCGGTTTATGATGAGGTGGGTTACGCAACCGCCCGATGGGTGAGCTGCGGCGACAAGAAACGGCTGGCAGCCTTCCAGAGTGCGAATCAGCGCGACCTGGCACGGGATGCGGAGGGGAACCTGATCTATCTAGCCGAGAGCGAATGGCGGCTCAGGTTTGTGGTGGAGAAATGGCCGGAGATCGAATTCACGACGACCAGAGAACGTGATTGACCACGGGTTAGAGCGTCTCGTCGACGCGGCGGACGCCCATTCCCCATGCTTTAGGTATACCGATGAGGATGTCTCCCCGCGGGATGTCTGGTTATGATATCCCGGCAACTTCTTTTCTAATCAATCCCTTGTCCCGCGGCGTCCCGGCCAGAAAAACGGCCAGGGCGGGGGCTGATTTCCCATACCCAGCGGCGGTAATCACCATCTGACAAAATGGCCTGGGCCACCGCGATGGTAAGCACGGAGTCGTCGGCAAAACGGCACCGGGGATGAAAGAGGGGGAAATCCTTGGTCTTGATGGGATTCGCTTCGTATACCGAGTCGATCATATCGCCGGCGATAACGCCGATCATTCTGTCACCCCCAATCCTTATTACTTGCGGGTCATCCTCCGTCCGCAGCCCGGGCGCAGGCGATGCAGGTCAGGGCGCTCGGGTCTACCCGCAGCCGCCCTTCGGCGATCTCTTCATCGCAATTGATGCAATAGCCGTATTCACCGGATGCAATGCGCTTCAGCGCCGTTTGGATGCGCTGTTCCTCCATTGCAGTAAGGCGCGCGACCGCCTGGGTCATGGCCTGTTGTTGCATGGCGTCCATTCGGGATAGACGGCCCACGCGAGATTGATCCAGTTCCAGGGGGCGGACCACCTCTTGGCCGTCGACAATCTCTTTCAGGCGCTGTTCAAGGCGTTTTCTAAAATATTCGAGATCAAAATCGACACGCATGACAGGCTCCTTGCGCATGACTGTTGTATCATAGGCTTTCTGCATCAACGCAACATCTCTTGTTGGGATTTCGGGGCGCCACTGGAACCGGCGCGCAATGCAATATAGCGTCTCTTCACGATAAAACACCACATGGGTCGGATCTCGACGGTAATTCCATGTCGCGAAACGGCTGTCGTCCCTTTGAAAACAGGTCATAAGCGCCAACCACCCGCCTGGACGCAGCATCCGGTCGAAGCGAGCGAACTCCTCGGCCGGTCGATGGAAGTGTTCGATGACCTCTGTACAGGTGATGAAATCGTACAGATCTTGAAGCGGGTCGGGGTCAGGGTAAAAAAGCGGGTCAAACAATCTCACCCGGTGCCCTGCCTCACGCAAAATGCAGGCAAGCGCCGGCCCTGGGCCACATCCATAGTCCAGCCCCTTTGCCTCCGGCGGCAATCTTTTCAACAACGGCACGGCAAGACTCGACAAGAAACGACGGTACTCTTTGTCAAACGGATCATTTCGGTGCAGGCGATATCGGGCGTGCTCGTCCTCGATTGACAGCCTTTGCCCCGGATTCAGAAACGTTGCATGGCAAGCGCCGCAGCGCTCGTATCGATCACCGTCCACATTGAGGAAAAAATTGGCCGAGAATGATCCGCACACAATACATCGCCGGTCAACGCGGGTATCCTTGTAACAGGTGTCGTTCTTCTGTTTCCAATTCTTCTCGTGATGTACGATGATCAGGCGCCTCCTCCGGCGACAGGGGGTCCATCCTTGATTTTACCGGCTATCCCGGCTCGATCCCGGAAAAGATGATGCGGGTGCACTGTTCATTTCCGGCGGGCAGTCTTCCGGGCAGTTGCACTTGTTCTCAGGCGGCTTGCAGAGGCCGTCGCCGCATCGCGTGCAGCGGCCGGAGCGCTCGCCCGTTCCCCCCGGCGGGAAAGCACACGTTGAACTTACGCTCGGGCTTGTCGAGGCCGATCAGGGTAAGCCCTTTGCAGCACTCGGGGGCCCGGGGTAGTCGAGGTAGGTCTCCCCCTCGGGAATGCACAGGCAAGGGCCGGGATCGAGTACAGCGAGTGCCCGTCGACTTCGGGTGTGCCCCCGTACCCCCGCAAGGGGATGCCGTATCGCTCGAGAATCGTGGGCGCGAGATCCTTCCTGCGTTTGTAGGAAAATCAAAATCCCAGGGGACCATGTTAGAGGCCCGGAAAGGGCCGGTCAAGGCATCCCTGAGGTTCATGAGCGGAGAATCAGGTCCCGGAAGGGTCCATTGCGAGTCGAGCGGAAGGGTTTTGCCGGGATCCTGAGCATGTAGGGGCCGAGCCGCGACTTTTCGGGCGCACGTTTCCGGGCCGGGGAGTGTTGCGAGGAGGGTTCAGTCCGGGCATATGGGGTCCTGTAGGCGTCCACGTCCGGCATGTAGTCCACAGGGTCCGCCCGAGAGGGCCCGGGGGCGGTGATGTTTTCGCCGTGAGCAACGGCGGCCGAATGGTCTGCTCACCTAATTTTCTACAGCAGATTCGTCTCGAGGACCAGGACTTTTCCAGCGCATCCCTGGTAGGGTCGATGCCGGCTACCGCGCCAGTCCTCGACCCTACCGGGGATGGGCTGCTCTTGTCATGGGTCGCCACCGCAGTACGGAGGCCTTCCAGTACCTCCCTGACGAGATGACGGTGCGAGAGGGGGAGGTCTCTTCACAGCCGACAGGGCATCATAGCCCCGATTCGAAATGAGGGCATAATCTTTCTGTGTAGTACCGAGTCGTTATAAAAAAGGATTTATTGCGGAAGGGATGCGCACGGCGCTCTCCGGCCTCAGGGCCAGCCTGCCGATGGGGCGGGAAGCGTTTCAGAGGCCCCGGTAGGCGATTGACAGATGCCGTCCGGGTGGGTTATGAAAAGCCAACATCCTTCATCGGTCAAGAGGCGAGGGCGCTCCGAAAACGCAGTCCGGCGGTCCTCTTCGGAGTCTTTCTCGCTCGTTGCTTCTGGACCGGGCTTTTCCTCTTGCGGCGACGTGCATGGTTGGGCGTACAGTCGTGCTGGATCCATTGAATTCGGTTTGGGAGACAAGCGTGCGGCTGAGGTGCTATCCACTCACTAATCTTGGAGGAAAGGAAATGAAGCGAACGGCAAGGTGCATGGTCTGGAGTCTGGCGGTCCTGGTCCTGAGCCTTCCCGCCGCAATCGTGCAGGCGGACGTGGCGATCCAGGAATTGTCCGGCGTCTTCGACGAGTTTCTCATCGGCGGCGACCTGAGTGTGTTCTACCGGTACGACTACCGGCCCTACTTCACCGAAGAGGATTCCGGCCCTGTGACGGACAACAACAACTGGGGCGAAATCTTCGCTAGGCTGAGCTTCACGGCGAGGAAGAAGTTCAACTGGACGGTCATGGAAGCGAAGTTCTCGCCCATCTTCCTCTCCACCATCGACCAGGACGTGTACGGTATCCTCAAGGACGAGGTGGACGTGGACTTCAACCAGGCCTACATCAAGTTCAACGGCCTGGGCGACGAGAGAATCTCCGCAACGATCGGTATGCAGGACATCCAGCTCGAGAAGCAGTTCCTCATCGGCCTCGGCCGGACCCAGTCCACGGCGCTCTGGCTCCTGTTCAACCAGAGCTTCCCCTTTGCGGCGCGGATCGACGGCGACTTCGGCGCCCTGAAAACCACCGCCTTCGTGGCCCGGCCCGGTGACTACATCGCCCAGACCTTTGAAGGCGACAAGGACATGCACGTCACCGGACTGGACGTGCACTACGACATCATGGAAACCGCGTACGTCTTCGGCGGCTTCTACGCAAAGATCGACGACACCGAGCCCGGCACGATCGGCTTCGTGGGCCAGGAGCTCGCCCAGACCGACACCTACTGCCTCGACATCGGAGGCGACTGGACCGTGGGCGGCATGAACCTCGAGGCGGAGTTCGTCTACCAGATGGGCGGTGCGAAGTTCACCAACATGGAGCTGGACCGGAATACGTTCGGCTTCTTCGCCGCGGCCCAGTACCAGTTCCCCGTCAAGATGGCGCCTTACGCCAAGGTGCACTACGTCTACTGGCCCGGGGACGAGGACCCGAACGACACCGACCTCGAGGAGTACGATCCCATGTTCCTCGGCTGGTGGGCGTGGAACCGCTGGTTCATCGGAGAGCACATCGCCGAGATCTGGGGCCTGAAGACGAACACCCAGAAGATCATCGCCGAGCTCGGCTTCTACCCGGTGGAGCCCTGCCAGATCCAGTTCGTCTACATCAAGCACCAGCTGGACGAGGAGTACTTCCCCCTGGGCGTGCTCAACCCGATCCCGGTCACGTCCACCAACTTCGCGGACGAGTTCAACCTGTTCATGAACTGGCAGGTGAACGACTTCCTGTTCGTCCATTCCGGGGTGGGCGTCGCCAGCCCGAACCAGGCGGCCAAGGAGATCGCCGGCAACAAGACCGCCTTCTTCGGCCAGCTCTGGCTCATGTTCGCGTTCTAGGCTTTTAGGCTTTCCGGACCTTCTACAACCCTAAAAAGGAGACAGGAGGGATTCCCATGAAACGTCAGAAGTTCTGCAGTGCGGTCTTGTTCGCGCTGCTGGCGTCCCTCGTTCTCGGGACGCTGGCGGTTGCCAAGACCCCTTTCGTGGAGTTCGGCGTAGTGCGCCAGAAGTGCTCGGTCTGCCACAGGCTGGACGACCAGGGAAAGATCGAGGTGATCGAGGAGACCCGCAAGACCCCGGAGGAGTGGATGAACGTGGTGAGCCGCATGATCCGCATCAACGGCGCACCCATCAACGACGACGAGTTCCACGCAGTCATCAAGGAACTCAGCCAGCACCTGATCGTCACCCCAAAGGAGATGGCCCAGGTCGCCTACTACACGAGCGAGGAGAACAGCCAGTTCCGGGAGCGCTCGAACCTGATGAAGACCAAGACCGAGGAGCGGATCTTCCTTGCCTGCGTGCGCTGCCATGCCTACGGCAAGATCATGTCCCACAAGAAGACGAAGGCGCAGTGGGTCGAGAACATGCAGATGCACCTCGGGTACTATCCCACGGTGGTTCCCCAGATGCGCGAGATGGACTGGCCCAAGGAGGCGATGGAGCTGGCGGACGTGCTTGCGGAGATGTTCCCCCGGGACACCGAGGAGTTCGACGCCTGGATGAAGAACCGCAAGGAGCAGGACCTGACGGGCGAGTGGAAGGTGGCCGGCTATCAGCCGGGCATCGGCTATTACGACGGGACCTATCGGTTCAAGGCGAACACGGCGAAGGGCGAGGATGAGTACATCGTCCAGAGGGCGGTCCGGTACGAGAACGGGACCACCCTGAAGCAGGAGGGCACGGCCACCCTGTACGGCGAATACCACCTCCGCTATGCCCTCGCCGCGACCCCCCTGACCGGCAACGTGGAGGGCGTGTTCAACCTGGACGCGGCCAAGCAGGGCTTCACCGGGAAGTGGTGGACCGTGATCCAGGACACGAACGCCTACGGGAACGAGGCCTTTTACCGGGCCAAGGGCGATGCACGGGTGTTTGCCGCCTTCCCGCAGGCCGTCAAGGCCACGGGCAAGGGGCAGTTCGTCACCATGATCGGTGTCAACCTGCCCGAGGGGATCGGCGCCGGAGGCGTGACCGTGGCGAACGGGAACGTCAAGGTGAACAAGGTTCAGCGGGTGGACGGCACCAAGCTTGTCGCCGAGGTGGTGGCCGCCACGAACGCCTCCCTCGGTCCGGCGGCGGTCTCGGTCAAGGGCGCTGCGTGTGATGCGTCCCTGATCGTCTACGACAAGCTGGACGGCATCAAGATCCTGCCGGCCCTCGGCCGCGCCCGGGTGAGCTGCGGGGCCGCGTATCCGCCCCACGGGGTTCAGTTCGTGGCCCGGGGGGTCCACTACGGCAAGGACGGCAAGGCGGACACGGCGGACGACCTGATACTGGAACCGGTGGACGCCGAGTGGACACTCGATGAGGAGAGCACCCGCGAGAACGACGACGACCTGAAGTATTTGAAAACCTCGATCCTGAACGGGCTCTACGTGCCGGTCACCACCTTTGCTCCGATCGAGAGCCGCGTGCAGCGAAGGGAAGGGATCGGCCTCATCGGGGTGGTCGCCTCCTACACGGAGGACGGCAACAAGATGAAGGACCGCGCCCTGCTCGGCGTGACGGACCCGGACTTCGTAACGCACATCAAATAGAAGCCTTGCCGTGATGGAACGATACCGGATCGCAGAGAACCGATGGATCGAGTCCGAGGGCCGGGACTACCTGTTCCTGGTCGCGGAAAAGGCCTTCTTCGAGGTGGATCCCGAGACCCGGGGCCTGCTCACCGAGTGGGCCCGCAGGCCGGCGTTCACTCTGGAAGAGGCCCTCGCCGACCTGCCCCGTGAGGAGGGGGAGACGATCTTCCGCGATCTGCTGCAGCGGCGCGCCGTCCTTCCCGCCAACGGGCCCGGAAGGGAGGGTATGCAGGGACATGTCGCGCCCGCGGACCTGCCGATCAAGACGCTCATCCTGCACGTGTCCGAGTCCTGCAACCTGCAGTGCCGGTACTGCTACCACACGGAGAAGGGAAACGTAAACGTAGAGGAAGGGACCCAGAGGCGGATGAGCCGGGACGCGGGGCTCCGGGCCGTTGATTTCCTGTTCGAGAGATCGGGCGGCCTCGAAGACCTCGTCCTCGTCTTCTTCGGAGGAGAGCCTCTGCTCAATTTCGAAACCATGCAGTCCGTAGCAGGGTATGCCCGGGAAAGGGCGGCCGCCTCCGGGAAGCGTATCCAGTTTGCCGTCACCACCAACGGAACCCTGCTGACCCCTGAGATCGTCGACTTCCTCGATGCGTACGATGTCTCGGTCACGGTGAGCCTGGACGGTGGCCCGGAGATCCACGACAAGTACCGGAGGTTCCGGGACGATCGCCCCTCCTACGACGTGATCCTCCCGAGGGTCAGGCATCTGGTGGACCGGGCGCGGAAGCGGCCGGTGGTGGCCAGAGTGACGTTGGTGGACGAGCCGGAGCGGGTGCCCGAGATGCTGGACCACCTGCTCGGCCTCGGGTTCGTGGAGGCGGGCTTCGCGCCGGTCACCACGGGCCACCCGCAGTACCAGCTCAGCGAAGGACAGATGGACCGGCTCCTCGAAGAGTTCCGGGGGCTGACCCAGCGCTTTCTCGAGGCGGTCGACGAAGAGAGGATCCTCGGGTTCTCCAACCTGATCGACCTCCTCGTCTCCCTCCACCAGGGCGACGTGATGAACTACCCCTGCGGGGCCGGTCTCGGCCTCTTCTCGGTGGACGCCGGAGGACGGCTCTTTCTCTGCCAGCGGTTCACCGGGGACGAGACCTTCTGCATGGGGGACATCTTCGACGGATTCGACGTGGAGAGACTGGGGCGTTTCCGGGAGGAAGCGGAGATCAGCAACAAGGAAGAGTGCCGAAGCTGCTGGGCCCGGACGATCTGTACGGGCGGATGTTATCACGAGGCCTGCGTGCGGGAGGGAAGCCACCTGAAGCCGAATCTCCACTACTGCGACTGGATCAGGCGCTGGGGCGAGATCGGCCTGGAAGCTTACTGCCGCCTCGCGGCGAGAAACCCGGATGTACTGGAGATGCTCTGCATGTCCAGAGGTCATGCTGCTGAAGCAACGAAATCATGAGACTTGATAGGCTAAAGGAGGATCCCCATGAAGAAGAAGGGACTGAAGGCCGTCAACCGACGCGCCAGGAGACTCGAGGAAAGGGACGTGTTCGCCATGGGAGACATCGACGTCCTCTGGGACCAGCCGGTGGGATGCACTTCCGTTTTCGACACCGGCTGGGAAACCAATCCCCGCCCGAGCACACCGATGGGCAACTGCGTGTCAAGCGCCCGGGACTGGATGAGCTGCTCCGGGCCCTGCTGGTGGCCCGCCCAGACCCCGGACAGCATCACGAACTTCTACGGGCTGCAGAATCAGTGCGTCGCCATCGAGCGGGACTGGCGAAACCTTAACTTCGTTATCAAGCGATAAGGAGGGAAGAAATGAGGCTCTCGCTTAACAGGATCCTGTTTGCCCTCGTGGCGGTCCTCTGTGCGGTCGGGACGGCGCTGCCGGCCATGGCGGCGAAGGACTACCTGTACGTGCCCTGCCCGAACCACCTGTACATCATCGACTGCACCACGGACACGATCGTCAAGACGATTCATTACAACGACTACATCGTGGGTTGCACGCCCTCCCCGGACGGCAAGCGGTTCTACATGAACAGCTGGAAATCGATCTACGTGGTGGACACCGAGAAGGATGTGCTCCTCGACAAGATCGACTTCTTCTCGGACCTGAACCGGGTCACGATCAATGCCGGGATCGCCGTCTCGCCGGACGGCAAATACCTGTACATGAGCGTGAACATCACGAAGAAGAAGCTGAACATCCCGAGGCTGAACGTGCTTCCCCCGCAGCTGGTCGTGTACGACCTGGAGAAGAAGAAGATCGCGAAGGCCTTCGAGATTCCTCCCTGCTGCAACGGCGTGGTCACCCTGCGGGACGACCCGGATCACGTGGTGCTCATGGCCCAGGACATCTTCAAGATCAGCCTGAAGGACGGCAAGCTCACCAAGCTGCTGGGCGTGCTCCACCCGGAGCCGGGCATGCCGGGCCTGAATTCCCTGGTGATCTGGAACAACTGGAGCCCGGGCGACCACGGGATCTTCCCGAACCCGGCCTACTCCATGGAGAACATGTACTACACCCTGATCGACAGCAAGGGGGAGCTCACCCTCCTCGAGGCCGAAGAGGTGGTGCTCATGTACTCGAGCATCCTGTCCCCGGACAAGAAGTACATCTACGGCGTCATGGACGAGGTCTACAAGGTGGACGCCAAGACGGGCGAGACCCTGGCCATGGATGTGGTGGAACGGGGCACGAGCTACGCTTGTGCGTTGACCAAGGACGGGAAGAAGCTCTACGTCGGACCGGGCGGCCCGGACATCAGCGTGTACGACACGGCCACCATGAAGTCCAGCGGGTTCATCCCCCTGGGTGCGGACGGGGTGGTCATGAGCCGTATCACGAAATAGCCGGGAGGGGCCGTCTTCCACGGCCCGGGCAGGACCGGATCGAGTCATAACCAGGGAGGGGGGATCTGCGCATCCCCCCTTTCTGCGTTTTCCGGAAGGGAGCCGCAGGCGGATCGATGGAACTGGCCGTTCACCTCAGGGAGCCCGCCCAGTTGGAGGCCTTCGAGGGCGTCGGGGGGCATCTGAACGCCCTCTACGGGAGGGCGTCCTCTGAAAAGGCAGTGCAGGGTGCGCGCTTTCCGGGCGCGTTCCGGCGTTTCTATGTGGGGGACGAGTTCTGTCTGCACCGGCTGGTCGACCCGGAGGGGCTCGACGAATTCGTCCGGTTGGCAACGGATCGGGGCCTGGCGATCACCCTGCTGACCCCGCCGGTAACCGACCGGGGGCTCGAGAGGTGCGCATCCCTTTTCGCTCGACTCGACGAACCGAGGTTCGAGGCGGAGGTCGTGGTGAACGACTGGGGGGCCCTCCAGTACCTGCGGGACCGGCATCCCTCCCTTTCCGTCTCGGTGGGAAGGCTTCTGAACAAGGGCTTCAAGGACCCGCGGCTCCGGGATACAGCGGCCTTCTCCAATGTGTCTCCGGAGGCGGCGGAGTTGCTGAACCGGTGCACCTTCGACTCGGCCCGGTTCCGGGAGGAGATGCCCCGGCGCCGGGTGAGCCGCCTCGAGCGGGACCTGCTTCCCCACGCCACCCCCCGGTGGGAGGAGACGGACAGGCTCGGCACCTCCGTGTATTTTCCCTTCGGTTATGTCACCATGGGAAGGGTGTGCTGGCTCGCCTCCGTCCTCCGAAGGGCCGGGGAAAAGTTCTCTCTCAGGGACACGTGCAGCCGCACTTGCCGTGACCTTTCCCTGCGCCTGTCCGGCGCGGACACGGGCCTGCAGCTCTTTCAGGAGGGGAACGCGATCCTCTACCTGTACCCGGCGCCCCTGTTGACCTCATTCCTGGCATGGGCCGGCGACCGCGGCCTTCGCTGCGTGTACCAGGGCCTGGCCATGGGAGTCCCATGAAGATCGTCGCACCGGTCAGCTCTTCGCGTGAAGTGGAGATGCTCATTCACTTCGGAGCGGACGAGCTCTACTGCGGCGTGGCCACGCCGGAGTGGGAAGACCACTTCGGCGGACAGTGGTGGATGAACCGCCGCAGCCCGGTGGGCGCGAACCTTGTCTCCTGGGAGGAAATCGGCGAGGTGGTGCGGGTCGCCCGCGGGGCCAGGGTCCCGGTCTACGTCACCCTGAACGCCCCCTTCTACACGGAGGGGGGCATGCGCTACCTTCTGAAGCTGGCCGAGCGGCTTTCTTCCGAGCTGGCCGTGGACGGCTTCATCGTGAGCGACCTGAGCTTCCTCATGGTGCTGGCCGAAGCGGAGCTGCGGGCCCGGGTCCACCTGAGCAGCCTGGGGGCCTGCACGAACACGTGGGCCGTCTGGTTCTACGCTTCCCTCGGCATCGCGCGGATCATCCTGCCGAGGCAGCTGCGGGGGTCGGAGATCGAGGAAATCGTCGCGAAGAACCGGTCCGGCATGGAGTTCGAGGTCTTTGCCGTGAACGACGGCTGCTACTTCGAAGAGGGCTTCTGTCAGACCACCCACGTGCTGGGCGGGCCCTTCTGCCTCACGGAGTGGGAGGTGGAGGCCCACGCAAGGGGCGGGGAGTCCGTGACGGCCGAGCGGATCGAGGGGTGGAAGTGCGACCTGCGGGAGTACCTCTGGTACCAGAACAATTGCGGCTCCTCCTTCCAGCAACAGGGCCTGCCGAACGGCCCGTGCAGCCTCTGCTGGTTCGGCCACTTCCGGGACTGGGGCGTGACATCCGTGAAGGTCATTGGCAGGGAGGCCTCTTTCGTGCGCAAGATGGCGAGCCTGCAGCTGGTGCGTGCCGTGGCAAACAAGGCGATGGGAGGCGCCTCCCGCGAGGAGGTCGCCTCCTTTGCCCGGTCCCTCCGGGACACGCCCGAGTACTGCGACAAGGGATACATGTGCTACTTCCGGGGGCCATGAGGGTGCGGCAGGACGCGCGAAAAGAAATGTCCTATCTTGCGAGGTACCTCCTTCCCCACAAGAAGGTGCTGACCCTCTCCTTTTCCCTGAGCGCGGTCAGCACCGCCCTCGGCATGGTCCAGCCCCTCTTCGCCAAGATCCTGATCGACAAGGTCTTCATCGGCAACCGGCCGGATCTCCTGTTGAAGATTCTCGTTGCGGTGATCGCCCTGGTCACGGTGGGGTTCGTGATCCGGGTCTCGAACGGCTACATCTACATGCGCTACTCGGCGCGGCTCCTGTTCCGGATGCGGGAGGACCTGTTCGCCCACCTCCACCGGGTGCCGCTCAGCCTCTACTCCAAGCGGAAGGTGGGCGACCTCTACTCCCGGATCGCCTCCGACATGGCGGACATCCAGTCCCTGCTCACGGACACGGTGCCGAACCTGCTCTTCAACTCGCTCACCTGCCTGATCACCGCCGGCATCCTGTTCTGGCTGAACTGGCGGATGGCCCTCCTGAGCCTCGCCTTTCTGCCCCTGGCCGTGTACATCCTTCGGGCGATCCGGCCGAGGCTCCTGGACCTGGCCCGGAAGGTGGCGGAGAGCAACGCGGACATCGCCCACTTCCTGTACGAGTCCCTGACCGGGATCGCTCTGATCCGGGCCTTCGGCGCCGAGCGAGTGGAGAGCGAGCGGCTGGAGCAGAAGCAGTCCGGGGTGCTCCGGCTGCTCCTGCGCTACCAGATCTTGGGCGCCTTTTCCGGCTCGGTCCCGACCCTCTACTCGGTGGTCAACACGCTCGTGGTCTTCGGCTACGGCGGCTACCTGGTGATCGGCGGGGAGCTGACCATCGGAAGCCTGGTCGCCTTCACGATCTATCAGGGCCGCCTCTTCGGGCCCCTCCAGGGCCTGATGGAAGGATATCTGGGATTACAGAAATCGAAGGTGGCCCTCCAGCGGGTGCGGGAGATCCTGGACACCCCCCCCGCCTTCCAGGAGACGGGGACCCGGACGCTGGAGGGGGATGCCTTCCTGGGCGTCATCCGCTTCGAGGACGTCTCCTTTGCCTACGACGCGGAGGAGCCGGTGCTCCAGGGACTCAGCTTTCACATTCCCGCGGGCCGGGTCACCGCCGTGGTGGGCCCGAGCGGCGTGGGCAAGACCACGGTCTGCCACCTGATCATGAGGCTCTTCGACCCGGACGCGGGCAGGATCCTCCTGGACGGGGTGGACCTGCGGGAGCTGGACACCGTCTGGCTCCGCCGGCAGATCGCCCTGGTCTCCCAGGACACCTTCCTGTTTCACACCACGATCCTGGAGAACATCCGGTACTCGAGGCCCGAGGCGGCCCGGGAGGCGATCGTCGAGGCGGCGAAGGCGGCGTGCGTTCACGACTTCATCCAGTCCCTGCCCCAGGGCTACGACACGGTCGTGGGGGACCGGGGCGTGCGGCTCTCCGGCGGCCAGAAGCAGCGGATCAGCATCGCCCGCTCGATCCTCACGGCGCCGCGGGTGCTCATCCTGGACGAGGCCACCGCCTTTCTGGACCCGTCCATCGAGGAACGGCTGAAACAGACCCTACGGGCCCTGATGAAGGGGAAGACCGTGGTGGTGGTGAGCCACCGGGCCTCTGCGATCCAGGGGGCGGACAGGATCGTCTCCCTGGAGGCCGGGCGGATCGTGTATGACGGGCCCTTTGACCGGGCCGTGGGCAACGGGGTGGAGTCGGCCCTGCCGAAGGGTGGTCTCCGGCCCGGTGCGGGAGAGTGACGGGTACGGTATGGGAATCCGCGTGACCCTGATCGACAGCGGCGCCAATTCAAGGCATTCTCATGTCCAGGGCGTAGAAGGAGGCCGCTCCTTCCGGCTCTGCGAGTCGGGCAGCGTCGAGGAGCTGGAGGACTACCGCGACGAGCTGGGCCACGGGACGGCCGTTGCCGGGGTCATCCGTGAAGCGGCGCCCGGTGCGCGCCTCCAGGCCTTTAAGATCTTTCATCGGGAGCTGTACGCCTCGGCGCCGGTTCTGCTGGCCGCCCTGGAGCAGGCTCTCCTAATCGACTCCAGGATCATCCACCTGAGTCTGGGCACGGAACAGCCGGATGCGAGGCAGGGCCTCGAGCGTCTGTGCAGGGAGGCGGACGAACGGGGCATCCTGATCGTCGCGGCCGCCCGCGGCCCGGAGGACCGGGTCTGGCCGGCCTCGCTGGATGGCGTGGTCGGCGTGTACTGGAACCCCGCATGCGAGGAAGGCTCCCTGGTGCACCACCCGGGCAGTCCGATCGAGTACGGTGCCTACGGAAGGCCGCGGGCCATCCCCGGCCTTCCGCAGGAGCGGAACCTGAAGGGAAACAGCTTCGCCGCCGCCCGCGTGACCGCCCTGGCGGCGGCCTACCTTTGTGAACACCCATCCGAGGGAAGTGCGTCGGTCAAGGAAATGTTGAAACGTGCGGCAACAGGAGGTTAGTGCCCATGGCATCGGATGAGAAAACGAAGACGGAAAAGAAAGAAGAAGGGAAGGGCTCCCGCAGGAGCTTCCTTCGGAGAAAGCCGGTCCTCGGGTTCGTCTCCTTCGCGGTCCTGCTCGTGGTGGTGCTCTCTTCCCACGAGGTGGCGGTCCGCTACTTCCCGAACGTCACCTGCGTGGCCTGCCACGAGATGAAGGACCCGGTGCGAAGGTGGCGGGAGTCCGGGGTTGCGAAGAACCACCCGAACTGCGCGGACTGCCACTTCGACGCGGGCATCGCGCGGGTGTGGGAGATGAACCGGGAGGCGGTCGTCCTCTTCGTCGAGCACTTCCGGCGGGACCCGGACGAGAAGATCAAGCCGCCGCCCGAGCCCCTGTTTCTGGACCTGGACGAAGAGCCGGGCTACTACAGCCTCGTGCCGAATCACCGCTGCTTCCAGTGCAAGGACGCGAAGAACCACAGGCCCATGGATCAGGCCATGATTCACCGCAAGCTCATCCGCTTCGCATCGGACCAGCCGTGCAAGGACTGTCACAACCACGAGATGCGCAAAGGGATGAAGTTCTACGAGAAGATCCTGCCGGAGAAGGAGGATCCCGGAGCCGAGGAGGCGCCGGGGCAGGCGGCACTGGAGCAGGACCAGGTGGCCAGGAGATAGGGAGGGGGAGGCCGATGGCCGTGCGCGCGAGCCTTGTGGTCCTGCTGATCCTCCTCGCGGGCCTTCTCGGCGGCCTCTGCTACATGGTCCTGGCCCGCTGAGCGTGGGGGTTGCCACGGACGCTGGCACGTCCTCGCAAACTTCGGCCGACGCCCTTTGCGGGGGACTCGCAGTATTCGTACGTCGCCGTCATTCCCGCGCACTTGAAGATTGCGAGTGAGCGCGGGCGCCCGTGGCGAAACCGTGTGGAGATTGCGAGGGAGCGCGAGCGACCGTGGCAACCTCCCAGCACCGTAGCGTGAGATGAGCTTGGAGGTTGCTTCGCTTCGCTCGCAATCTTCGACTTCGCTCGCAAACTTCGGCCTCGCTCGCAATCTTCGGGCGTAATCGGGGACAGCCACTGATTCCCTCAGCTCGAATGGACGGTTGGCGCAGTGAGGAAATCGGTGGCTGTCCCCGATTAAAGCACGGCTGACGCCCTTTGCGGGGGACTCGCAGTATTCGTACGTCGCCGTCATTCCCGCGGACGCGGGAATCCAGGGGAGGCGGTGACCGGGAGATGGCTGCGAAGGGGGATCCGACGTGTCCTACTATCTGGTCTGCTTCTACGCCGCCTTTGCCCTGTTCGGGGTGAGCTTCCTCGTGTCCCTGTTCCGGGAGAGGCGCTCCCTTCTCTTCCACCGGGCCGTCCTGGCGCCGGCCCTGCTCTTCAACGGAACCGCCCTGTACCTCCTGGTCCTCGAGTCGGGACACCTGCCGTCCCACTTCCTTTTCGAGCGTTTCGTGGAGCTCTCCCTGGGGGCGGGGCTCCTGCTCTGGCTCTTCTCGTTCGCGGACGACACCCGCAGGGTCGCCCCATATGTCCTGGGCATGATCCTCTGCCTCTTCGCCGTGGCTCTTCCCTTCCCGAAAGAGCCGACACCCCACATCTTCCGCTTCTCCCTGACCGCGGCCCAACTCTTCTTCCAGCTCGAGGTCCTCTCCTTCGCGCTCATCCTGCTCTCCGCGGGCTACTACCTCATGTGCCTCGTCGAACGGGGGCGGCTCCCGGACGAGCGCGCGTGCCTGCACAGGGCGAGGGGCTTCCTTCTCGTCGGGTTTACGCTCTTCCTCACGTCCCAGTTCTGCGGCTCCATCTGGTCCCTGCAGGGATGGGGCGACTACTGGATGTGGGGCAAGATGTCCTCCGCCGGGGTCGTCGTCTGGTTCTACCTGATGTTCGTGATCCACCTGCGATACGCGCCCCGGTTCGGCAGGGGCTTCGAGAGCGGTGCAGGCTTTTCCCTCTTTCCCCTTCTCGTGGTCTACAGGATGGTGTGGCAGCCATGAAACGGCTGGTTCGTTTTCTAGGGTCCCTGGAGGTCACCGTCTTTCTGATGGTCCTGGTCTGCATCTGGTTCGCCCTGGCCGCCCTGGTGAGCGTGTCGTCCCAGTACGGAAACACCATGCGTCTTCTCAACGATCAGCTCGTGGCAAGCTCCCTGCTCCACCTGCCCCACCAGGCCAGCCCCCTCTGGTCCCCGAACTTCGACCTCGTGGAGATCCGCCGGGAGATCGCCTCCGGCCTGCCCCCGCCCGACCGGGTCGTCCGGTACTGGCTCTGGGGCGCCTTCCTGCTCGCCTTCCTGACCGGCGTGAACCTCGTCTTCGGCTCCAGGGAATGGTTCTTCGATCTCTTCCGGAGAAGGCTCGATCTGAGGCGGTTTCTGCTCCTGGCCATGCACGCCCTCTTCGGGGTCGTGCTCGTGGGCCACCTGGTGAGCGCGGCCTGCGGCTTCAAGGCGGTGGGGCAGCTCCCGGTCCGGGAGGGCGAGCGGGTCCGGTTCCTGGATCGCTACGCGCTGCGGGTGGACCGGATCGAGATCGACCAGGACGGGTCCCGGGGATCCGGCGGCCGGCCCTTCGTGACCCCGGACAGGTTCATCAAGCAGCCCCTTCGCGTGCACTTCACCCTCTTCGACGGCTCCCGGAGGGTGCACACCGGCGAGGTCGGCACCTTCCGGCCCGCCGTGTTCGACGGCATGCGCGTGACCCTCCTTCCGTTCAGCTTCCGAAGCCAGGTCAGCCACGACTTCGTGGGGTGGGGACTCGGCCCCCAGATCTCCGTCTCCCGGAACCCGGGGGTCCCCCTCATGCTCGTTGCCCAGCCTCTCTGGATCCTCGTCCTCCTGGTTTACACCGTCACCACCCTCCGCCGCAGGCAGTAGCGCGCCCTCATCCCTGCGAAAGCCGTCATCCCCTGAAGCTGTCATCCCCGCGAACGCGGGGATCCCGGGGTGTCGACGCCGATGGATGCCCGCGTTCGCGGGCATGACGGGATGGATGCTGAGGGATCCCCTCTTTCGCGGGCTTGACGGCTGATTGAGGAGATTGTGGGTCGACGGTTGCGAGGAGCCGCAGGCGACGAAGTCGAAGATTGCGAGCGGAGCGACGCAACCTCCCAGCCCAGCAGCCTTCGGCGCCGGGAGGTTGCCACGGTCGCTGGCGCTCCCTCGCAACATTCAGATGACGAATCGCCCTCGCAATATCCGGTGGGTGCTGAGGGGTTCTCGGGTTCGAGGGAATGACGCCTTCGGGGATTGACGGCTCTTGGGCCTATGGCGGCCAAGACTCCTTGACAAGCTTCAGTGGAATTCGGGGACAGCCACCGATCTCCCCGCGAGATCGGTGGCTGTCCCCGAATTCGCAGGGCGGTTTGGGTTCTCTACCTGTGGAGGGTGCGGCCGTTGTGGAGGCTGGTGTGCTTCTCGCCGGCGGGGGACGGCGGAGGGGGCGCCTCCTTCGGGGAGCACTCGCCCTCCGGGATCTTGAGCGTCTGGCCTACGCGGATCGAATGCGGGTCCGGCAGATCGTTGCATTCCATGAGGAGCTTCCAGGACACGTTGTACTTGATGCCGATTCGGAAGAGGTTATCACCCGGCCGTATGATGTGGGTGGTATCCGCGGGCGCCTCTTCCGTTGCGGCGGCGTTCCTGACCGGTGGGTCGACCGGGTTCGGCGCAGCCGCGCTCTTCACCGGCTCGTCGGCTGTCGGCGATTCGTCCATGCGGTCACATGCGATCGACAAACCGAGGGCGCAGGCGAGAGGGAACTCGCCGGCCTGGAAGGCTTTGTACCCCTGCTCGCTGTAGGCGACAGAGAGCTTCGGGTCCAGGTGGACGGCCCGGTCGAAGTCGGAGGAGGCCGAGGCGATGTCTCCCCGTTCGGCGTGGGCAGGAGCGCGGGTGCCGTACGCGGCGGCGTCCCGGGGTGCGAGCTGGATCGCGCGGGTGCAGTCCCGAACGGCCGCATCATACGCCCCGGCCCGCAGGTGGGCGGCCCCTCGGTTCCCGTAGGCGTCGGCAAAGCCGGGGTCGAGCCTGATGGCCTCGGAGAAGTCCTCGAGCGCCCGTTCGTAAAGCCCCAGAGCGGCGTAGGCCGTGCCTCGCCGGTCGAAGGGCGGCGCCGATTCCGGATCCAGGGAGATCGCGCGGGTGCAGTCCTGGATCGCCAGACCGTAGTCCCCTTTGCACAGGTAGACGTATCCGCGGGTGGACAACGCCTCGACATGCTCCGGGTGTGCGGCCAGGACCTGGTTGCAGTCCCGGAGCGCCAGGTCGTAGTCGCCCACGTCGGCGTAGGCGGCCGCCCGGAGGAGGTAGGGCGTGTTCGCCGTCGGCTCGAGTTCGATCGCCTTCGCGTAGTCGTGAATCGCCCGATCCGGTTCGCCCCTTGCCGCAAAGGCGCGACCCCTGCCCACGTAGGCTGCAGCATGATCCGGGTTGTCCCGGATGGTGTGGGTGAAGTGCCGAGCGGCCTGGTGGTAGAGCCCCTGGTCCAGACAAGCCTGTCCGTCGTTGCCCCGGCTGCCCGCGCAGCCGTACAAGGCGAATACGATGAGCATCCAAAGAGAGGGGCAGGGTGCGCAGCGGATCGGCCTAATCATACTAAATAGTAAAACACAATTCTGGCGGCCTGTCAAGAATTGATTTCACTGGCAATTGCCCCTGAACACCGCCAAAACAAACCGACCCGCTTGCCCCTCCCGAAATCGGGGACAGCCACCGAACTCCACCGAAATGAGTGGCTGTCCCCAATTGTTAGACGGCGCGAATCACGATCGTCTGGCCGGAGCCCTCGATGAACAGGGCCCGGGTCTGGTCGATCTTCTCCCAGTAGGCCGAGTCGGCCATGACCTGTGCCTGCACCTTCTCCAGTGCCGCAAGGTCTTCGTACTCGACGGACCACCGGATCGTTCCCGTGTCGCCGAAGGCGTCGAGGAACACGTCCACGGAGTTGATGCCTTCATACTTGGTGACGAAATCGGCGATCTCCTTGGCCCGCTCGAGCGCGAGCACCATGTTCCCGCCCTTGACACGCAGACTTGCCATCCATCGGATCATGTTCGTTCCTCCCCTCCTGTTTGATTTTGGGGAGAGCCGTACTTTCGGAGCCCATGAGACCGTGCATCGAAGCGCGTTTATACGTGCTGGCAGCCCGGGGGAAGTGTGCGTCCGAAGGCGGCTCAGCATCGAGATGGCGAGCGGATTGTAGAGACGGAAGAATACGGTATGAAAAGCACAACGACATTCTGAGAATAGAGGAGAACGGCGGCCGTGTCAAGCAAACTTTCGTAAATCGGTAGGTTGCGTTCTAATCCGGAGTGAGACGTTTGCCCGTCAGCCATAACAGTGAAAGACGCGTTGAAAGGATACGGAATATACAATATAATATTCTTTATAAGGGTTGAACATTAGCTCGAAGGTCGCCGCGGGCGCGACCGGGCGGGACCGAAGGAAAAAGGGGGAAAGCATGCCGCAACTGAAGGAGAGGGCGATGCAGGGGGCGGTCCGGCTGTTTCACGCCCTCCGCATGCTGGTCGTCGCCTGTGTCTGCCTTCTCATCGGTGTCTGCGCGAGGCATCTGATCGATGCCTACGGACCGGAGGTGGTCTCGAGCCTACGCAAGGCTCGCCTCAATGCAGAGGTTCCCGTTACCCCGGCCCATGACGAAGACCTGTCGGCTCACATCGAGCCGATGGGGCCTCACTGGAACTGAAGCCCGCTAAGAGCCCTGGCGGTCGCCGCCGGGTGAGCGGAAATTGGGGACAGCCAGTGATTTCCCGGGAATATGGAAGCATCCGTGCGCCGCAAGGACGGTACCGGGGGGTTGCCACGCTTCGCTCGCAACATGCGCTTGACGGAAATTGGGGACAGCCACTCATTTCGGCGGGCGCGAGAAGAGGGGTCTGTCCCCCTCTTCGGAGTTTTTCAGGAGTCTTGGCTGTCGCCGTCGGCTGGGGTGTCGGTCGGTGTGTCCGGCGTGGCGCTGGGCTGTTCTTCGAGAGCACGTACAAAGGATAGCAGCCGGTCGTTGACCGACACGCGGAAGCGGACCGTCAGCGCGTCGGACAGGGCATCGACCGGGTTCGCATCCCCCCGCTGAAGCGCATCCCGCAGGTTCTTCAGGAGATCCAGGTTCAGATCGCAGACCTGGTCGATGAGAAGTCCCTGGGACGCGGCCTTCTCCTCTCCCTCGTCCAGTTTCGCGGGTTTCTTCAGCTCAGCGATGTTCTTCTCCAGCATGGCCAGGAAAAGGGTCCGATCGATTCCTTCCGGGGCCGGTTCATCCTCGGCCGCAGGTGCATTCGAGGGCGCTGCTTCCGGTACGGCCCCTGAGGTGCCGCAGGCCTCCTCCCAAGCCGCCGGCTCGGCGCCCGCCGCTCCCGTCGCCTGCGCCCCCGAGCGCCGCGTCACGTAGACCAGCACGGCCGCAAGCACGACGATCGCTTCCATCATGAGCAGGATGTAAAGGGGGTCGACGGTCACGGTCGGTCCTCCCCCGCCTTTCGGTCATTCCGTCGCCTCCAGAGAAAGAAGACAGCAAGGCACAAGCCAAGCACGGCGTTGATCGCCAGAAACCGCACCAGTACGCTTCCCCACGTGACGCCCTGCCGCTCCGGCACCGGCGGCGGCCCGACCTCGACCGGCGCGTCGGGCTCGGGCTCCCCCGGCGGCGCTGTCGGCGCCGGTGGGCGCGACGCAGGCGCCGCCGCCGTCTTCTCCGCCTGTGCCAGGGCCTCTTCCAGTTCCTCTTCCGGAACGTAGAAGGCCACGTTCTGCTCCCTCTCGAAGGTGAGACCCCGCGCCTGCAGGTTCAACAGAAACTCGCCCCTTCCCGGAGGCCGGATCATGGCCGTGTAGACCCCGTCCCCCGCACGGCCGTCGCCGTGCCGGCCCGCGTCGTTCAGACGCACGAAGATCCCCTCGCCCCCCTTCGGCACGATCTCCGCCGTCATCCGCACGTCCTGGATGGCCACGGGCGCGGGCTCTGCGGTGGCAGTGCCTTCCTGGAGCCAGACTTCCAGCATCACCTCGGTGTCCGGCGCCAGCAGGCCCGCACGGAAGGAGTTCATGAGCTTCAGGTCCGTGAGGACGAAGACCCGGTTTCCCCTTTCCGCTCCGTAATGGATGTGCCAGGTCCCGACCAGGGGCCCGGAGACGCTGATCATCTCGAAGGCCCGTGCCTGGTGCCAGCGCACGTTCCGCGGGTGCTTCTCCAGGGTGAGCACCCGACGGTCCGGCATCTCGAGGCCGACCCCCGTCTCCGCGTTCTCCTTGGTGACGACGATGTCCAGATTCCTGACCGAACGGTCCACGTAGAACTGCTTCTCCCGGATCGGCAGGGCGTCGGGCGCGACCATGTGTTCGTAGATCTCTGCGAAGGTCACGTGAAGGTCGTCGTCCTTCTCCGTGAGGTAGAAGAAGCCCTCCGTCAGAAAGGCGATCTGCTTCAGGAACCGGACGTCCGACAGTTCGGTGAAGGCGATGGCGAAGACCCGTATCCCCTCGGCCCGCAGGGACGGAAGGTGGTCCTCCAGGAGCCGGAGCTCCAGCTCCCTGTCCCGCCTCGCATCGCCCAGGTCCATCTTCCCGTCCGTCATCAGGATGACGGCCCTGGATTCCCGGGCAGAGGCCTCCAGGATCTTCCGGGAGGAGCGAATCGCTTCGTGCAGGTTCGTGAACTTGCCGTCCGAGGGGATGTGGCTCAGCCGGTCCTTCAGCAAGGACCGGTTCCCGCCCGCCTGCCCGAGGTCGGCCAGGACCCGGCTGGTGGTGTCGAAGGCAACGAGGGCAACCCCGTCCTCCGGCCCGAGAAGCTCGACGAACAGCCGCGCCGCTTCGGCCCGGAGCCCGTGGGGGTCGGTCTTCTGCATGCTGCCGGACGTGTCGATGGCCAGAACGATGTCCATGGCCTTCTCGCTGGCACTCGTTCGTACAGGGCAGAGCTGCAGTGCGCAGAAGGCGCACAGGAAGTGGATCGCCCGAAGGTGTCTCATAGTAAGAATGTTTTCGGCGCGACGAGGAAACATCTTTATCTTCCCGCTTTTTTATTGAATCGTCCCCCGTTTTGTTCTATTCTTCGAAACCAGTTGGCCGACGACGATACCGAAGATCTGCATCCCCCCTTTTTCGAAGCGCTGGACTGCCGGAGGTAGAGCGGATGACGAACTGGAGAGCGAACACCCGGGTCTTCTACGGATGGTGGATCGTGGGCGCCCTGTACTTCGTCGTGCTGAACACGGGCGGGATGGGCTTCTACTGCTTTCCGGTCTTCGTCCAGTCCCTGATCGACGAGTTCGGCTGGACCATGACCCAGATCTCCGCCGGCGCCGCGCTGTGGGCGGTCGTGTACGGCTTTTCCGGGCCGGTGATCGGCCTGCTGATCGCCCGGTTCGGCGTGACGAAGACGATGCTCGGCTCCGCAGTGCTCTCCGCCGTGAGCCTGATCGGCTACGCCTCCATCCAGTCCCTCTGGATGCTCTACGCAATGCTCTTCCTCGCCGGCTTCGCCATCGCAGGGACCACGCTCGTGCCGGCCCAGACGGCGATCACGAACTGGTTCAACAAGTACCGGGGACGGGCCATGTCGCTCATGATGCTCGGCATCGGCAGCGGCGGGTTCGTGCTGCCGCCCCTGAACGAATGGCTGATCCGCATGCTCGGGTGGCGGCAGACCTGGCTCGTGGCCTTCGGGGTCACCGTGCTGCTGGTCATCCCGGTGATCGCCGTCTTCGTGCGCACGCGCCCCTCGGAGCTGGGCCTTCTGCCGGACGGCGAGCCGTCGACCGGCCAGGATTCGACGAGGGTCATGAGAGGCCTTCCGCTGAAGCAGGCCGTCGGGTCCCTCACCTTCTTCCTGATCCTCGGCACGTACGTGCTGCAGCTCCTCGGGCTTTCGGCCATGAACTTCCACTTCGTTCCGTATCTCATCCAGGAGGCGGGGTTCTCGCCCCCGCAGGCCGCGAGGTTCCTCGGCTTCACGGTTCTGCTCAGCATCCCGGGGAGGCTGCTCTTCGGGTGGCTCTCCGACCGGTGGAGCCCCGCCGTGGTGCTCGCCCTCGTGGGCCTACTGCTCGCCTGCGGGCCCACGCTCCTGGAGGTGCTCTTCGTGAAGATGGGACTGGACAACGTCAATCTGCTCTGGCTCTACACCGTCCCGTACGGCCTCGGCATCGCCGGCAACGCGGTGGTGCTGCCCATCCTGGTGGGCCGCTGCTTCGGCGAGCTCCACTTCAGCAAGATCCTCGGGATCGTGATGAGCGGCTTCGCCGTGGGCATCGTGGTGGGCATCCCCGGGGCGGGCAAGATCTTCGACATGACCGGCAGCTACGAGATCGCCTTCCTCATCTGCATCGGCGTCTTCCTGCTCTCCTCCATGCTGGTCATGACCATCTCCCCCACCCGCCACCACCCGGACTTCGTCTCGGAGTAGGCGAAGGAGGGAGCCGTCCTCCCCGCCCACGCGGCAGCCTGCCCCCGCGAAAGCGGGGGCAGGCTGGCACATCGGCCGTCATTCCCGCGAACGCCGTCATGCCCGCGACTGCCGTCATTCCCGCGAACGCCGTCATGCCCGCGACTGCCGTCATTCCCGCGAACGCCGTCATTCCCGCGAACGCGGGAATGCACGGGCGGCGCGGACGGGAGCCAATGTTCTGCGGGTCTACTTGGCGTGCGAATTGCTCACGCCTAGCAACGAGGGCGGGGCAGCACCCCGAATGTGTACATTCGGAGTCACTCCCTCGTGCTATTCGTCATTCCCGCGACTGCCGTCATTCCCGCGAACGCGGGAATCCATGGGCGGG
>CAYZMM010000064.1:11528-30323 GCA_964479535.1 uncultured Thermodesulfobacteriota bacterium | reverse complement strand
GGGATGCGTGCGGGGACTGCTCCGCCTGCAGGCGCGTGGCCGGGGAAAACCACCCGGATCTTCTCGTGGTGCGGCCGGAATCCCGAAAAGGAACGAAGGAGTGGATCGTCGACCCGGATCTTGGTACGATTCGGATCGAGCAGATCCGGGCCTTCCAGCGATGGATTTCGGTGCGGAGCTTCGAGGGGGGGTGGAAGGTCGGAATCTTCGAAGGGGCGGACAAGATGAACCAGGCGGCATCGAACGCCCTGTTGAAGACCCTGGAGGAACCGCCTCCGGCCAGTCTCCTCGTCCTGGTGAGCCCCAGCCGGAGCCGGCTGCTTCCGACCATCGTTTCCAGATGCCAGCCGGTGCATTTCGCACCTCTGCCGAGGGAAGACCTGGAGGCGATCCTCCTGGAGCAGGGGGATCTCGGTGCAGAGGATGTGCCGCTGTTCTCGGCCCTTGCCGAAGGACGCCCCGGCAGGGCGCTGCAGCTGGACCGGGAGTGGGTCACGGCGGCGAGAAGAGCGTGGCTCGAACGCCTTAGGGCCTTCCTGGCGTCAGGGCCGCAGGGGGATCTGACCGACTTTGCCGAGGAGCTGGTCCGCTCGGAGCAGCTGCTGGACGTGCTGGATCTCTACGAGAGCTGGTTCCGGGACCTGCTGGTGAGCGGGATGGACCTGCCGGAACGGGTCACGAACCGGGATTACCTGGAGGAGATCGCGGAGATCTCTAAAGAAGAGGAGCCGAGAGAGACGATCTTCCGAATAGAGGCGCTTCGGAAGGCGAGAAGAGACGTGCTGGGGCCTTTCAACCTGAACAGGCACTCGGTGATGGAGGCCCTGCTGCTCCGACTGAGCGGGTACGCACGTCCTTAAGAATAGGAGACCTGTAGAATGAACCAGAACCAACAAACGAACTCCACGGATCTGTCGATCTACGAGATCGTGAACGTCCGCTTCGCGGATCTGCCGAACACCTACAGCTACAACCGGAATCAGCTCAACCTGAAGAACGGGGACGTGGTCGTGGCGGAGACGGACCGCGGGGACGGAGTGGGCACCGTCGTGATCGATGCGGTCGAGACTTGCTGCGCCGCACCTCTGGAGTCCCTGAAGAGGGTGCTGCGGAAGGCGACGCAGAAGGACATCGAGAAGGAGCGCGAGCGCAAGGAGCTGGAGAGGAAGGCGTATCAGCTCTGCGTGGCCAGGGCGAAGGAACTCCAGCTGGAGATGAATCTGGTCACGGTGCAGTATTTCTTCGACAGGAGCAAGGCGATCTTCTACTTCACGGCGGACGGGAGGATCGATTTCCGGGAGCTGGTCAAGGGCCTTGCCAGGTCGCTCAACACCCGTATCGAGATGCGGCAGATCGGCGTGCGGGACAAGGCCAGGCTCGTCGGGGGGGTCGGCTGCTGCGGCCGGGAGTTGTGCTGCCAGAGCTTCCTGCAGGATTTCGAGCCGGTGTCGGTCCGCATGGCCAAGGACCAGAACCTTCCCCTGAACCCCTCCAAGATCTCCGGTGTCTGCGGCCGCCTCATGTGCTGCCTCACCTTCGAACACGCCGTCTACAAGAAGATGAGCAAGACCCTGCCCAAGTGCGGGAAGAAGGTGCGGGTCGGATCGGAAAAGGGCAAGGTGAGCCGGCAGAACCCCCTGGACGGGACGGTGACGGTCGAGCTGGAAGGAGGCAGGGAAGTCGAGGTGGGCCCCCACGAGTTCAAGCACGATTCAAACAATTAGAATGACCACGTCTCGAGCACCCCTCATCGATTCTCACGCTCACCTGGACATGAAGGCCTTCGATGCCGACCGGAGCGAGGTGATCGAGCGCGCCTGGGATGCAGGCCTTTCCGCGGTGATCACGGTCGGCGTGGGCGAGACCCTTGCCGGGATCCAGGCCGCCGTCGACCTGGCGGATCGGCACGAGCGGGTCTTCGCCACGGTGGGCGTCCATCCCCATGATGCGCAGAGGCTCGAGCCGGATTGGTACGACCACATCCGCAGGCTGGCAAGGCACCGCAGGGTGGTCGGGATCGGGGAAACCGGGCTCGACTACCACTACATGCACTCTCCAGGGGAAGTGCAGCGGGATGCCTTCGAGCGCTTTCTCCGGCTGGGGCACGAAACGGACCTCCCGGTGGTGGTGCACACCCGCGAAGCGGACGAGGAGACGCTTGCCGTGCTGCGGGCGGCGAGGGACGAGAGGGGAGAACCCCTCTGCGGGGTGGTCCACTGCTTTTCGGGGGACTATCCCCTGGCAAGGGAGGTGCTCGACCTGGGCCTTCACATCTCCTTCACCGGGGTCATCACCTTCCCGAAGGCAGGGCCTCTTCGGGAGGTGCTGAAGAGGATTCCCATCGAGAAGGTCCTGGTCGAGACGGACTGCCCCTACCTTTCCCCCGCGCCCTTCCGGGGCAAGCGGAACGAGCCGGCCCGCGTCGTCCATGTTGCGGAGACCGTGGCCGAGGTCTACGGGCGTCCGGTCGAGGAAGTCGCGAGGATCACGACCGAGAACACAGTGCGCCTCTTCCGGCTGCCCGAGAAGTCGTAGGAGATGGTTCCGTTGCGTCATGCCTGCCCCCCGCCTTCGCGGTCATGACGGCTCACTTGGTTTGCCATGGGTTCCATGGCAAGCTGAGAAGTCCGGAACTGGGCAGCGTCAAGGCTGGACGAGTACGAAAACGTAAGTCTGACAGGTTATTGTAGCTCCGATATGTCTTCGCTGCCGAACACAAGATTCGGGTTTTCTACCTAAGGCTTTCCTTTCTCTTTTCACTCCAGACGCTTAACCGGTTTTCTCGCTTAGAACAGCGCAGAACAGTTCCTGGCACGCCCTTTGCTGTGCAAGAGGCACACGGTCAAATGGTGGTTGTACGATCGGGCCTGCAAGCCTCTTGGGATTCGATCTTCAACATGGACGCAGCAAGGGAGGCCAACTCATGCCAACGCTCCTTTTTTCACGACCTCGGAAGAAGCGTGCCGCTGTCCCCTCCTTTCCCCTCGTATGGTTCGGCCTGGCGGCCGTTGCGCTCCTGCTCCTCTGCCCGGCCGAGGCCTTCCCCTCGGTCGACATCACGCTCGCGTGGGACGCGAACACCGAGCCGGATCTTGCCGGCTACCGGATCTTCGTACGGGCCGAGGGAGAGTCCTACGACTACCTTTCGCCCGACTGGGAGGGGACGGACACCACCTGCACGATCTACGGCCTGGCCGACGGCACCAATTACTATTTCGTCGCCAGAGCCTTCGACACGTCGAACAACGAGAGCGGCGATTCCGACGAGGTCTTCTACGAAGCCGTGGTGAACGACCCGCCGGTGGCGGATGCAGGGCCGGATCAGACCGTAGGGGAGGCGGAGATGGTGACCCTCGACGGCACCAACTCCTCGGACGCGGACGGGACCATCGTCTCGTACGATTGGGTCCAGATCGGCGGAACCACGGTCAGCCTTTCGGATCCGTTCTCGGAGACGCCGTGGTTCACGGCGCCCTTTGTCGGCGCCAGTGGCGAGGCCCTCACCTTCGAGCTGTCCGTGACGGATGACGGTGGTCTCAGCGACACCGACACGGTGATCGTCAACGTCTCGAACGTGAACCTGGCGCCCACGGCGGATGCGGGCCCGGATCAGACGGTGGGCGAGGCGGACGGGGTCACGCTGGACGGGACCAACTCCACGGATCCGGACGGAACCATCGTCGGTTATGCGTGGACCCAGACAGGGGGCGTCTCGGTGTCGCTTTCCGACCCGCTCTCGGCACAACCGTCCTTTACGGCGCCGAACGTGGGCCCGGGCGGAGCCTCCTTGAACTTCCAGTTGACCGTGACGGACGACGAGGGCCTCCAGTCCTCTGACTCCTGTATCGTGAACGTCTCCTGGGTCAATCTCGCGCCGACCGCGGACGCGGGAAGCGACCTGACCGTCGGGGAGGGCGAGCTGGTGGTGCTGGACGGGTCCGGCTCGACCGACCCGGATGACGGCATCGCCTCCTACCTGTGGAACCAGACGGCCGGAACGTCGGTCACCCTTTCCGATCCGAATTCAGCCGTGCCCGAGTTCACAGCACCGGGTGTCGGGCCGAGCGGAGCTTCCCTGACCTTCCAGCTGACGGTCACGGATGACGGCGGCCTGCAATCAACGGACAGCTGTACCGTGAGTGTCTCGTGGATCGACGATGTGCCCCCGGCACCTCCGGGCGGGTTCCAGGTGGCGGATGTGCAGTGACGAACGAGACTGCGTGAGCCCGGTCACGCAGTCTCGTGGAGACGGAACGACAGAAGGCGGCCTCTACGGGGCCGCCTTCTGTCGTTGAGGTTCCGGGCATTGCGATGGAGCCAAGTCGGAGACTGCGAGCGAAGCGTGGCAGGCTCCCTGCCCCCTGTGCTGCAGGCTCCCCGTTTTCGCGGGGATGACAGAGCCCGTACCGGGGGTTTGCTTCGCTGGCGCTCGCAATGTCCGCGGATCAGGGCTAGCTGTAGTGCTTCATGATCTCCATGGACTGGTCCATGACGTTCGAGAGCTGCTTCAGGTTGCCCTTGTCCGTGATCTTGGCCCAGCTCTCGGCAACGGCCTCGGGCGTGGAGGGCTCGGGCCCGAGAAACACGCCGTCGTTGACGAAGATGGCCGCGCTCTGGACCAGGCCGGCCCCGGCGCAGAGGATCTGTCCCGTGTCCTGGCAGGCCTCGGAGCAGAGGTACAGCACCACCGGGGTCACGTACTCCGGGTTCAGCTTCTCGAAGACCTCGGGCGGCATGATGTCCTCGGTCATCCGGGTTCCGGCCACCGGGGCGATGGTGTTGCACTTGATGTTGTACTTTTCGCCCTCGATCCTGAGGGAGTTCTGAAGGCCCACCAGCCCGAGCTTGGCGGCCCCGTAGTTCGTCTGGCCGAAGTTGCCGAACAGGCCGGTCCCGGAGGTGGTCATGACGATGCGGCCGTAGCCGTTCTCCCGCATGTTCAGGAAGGCCGGCTGGGTCACGTTGTAGGCGCCCTTCAGGTGAACGGCGATGACCGGGTCCCAGAGGTCTTCCTCCATCTTGGTGAAGCTCTTGTCCCGCAGGATCCCGGCGTTGTTGATCACGATGTCCACCTTGCCGAATGCGTCGATCGCCGTCTTCACAACGTTTGCGCCGCCCTCTCGCGTGTGGACGCCGTCGTAATTGGCGACCGCCTCTCCGCCGCCGGCCTTGATCTCGTCGACCACATTGTCCGCCATCGTGTTTCCGCCGCCGGTCCCGTCCCGGGAGCCTCCGAAGTCGTTGACCACCACCTTGGCCCCCCGCTTGCCGAGCTCCAGGGCATAGGTTCTTCCCAGGCCGCCGCCGGCGCCCGTAACAATCGCAACTCGTCCCGTGAAATCGATTTTCGCCATGATCTCCCTCCGTTATTCGAGCGGTTCGCAGTTCAGAAGGCCTTGCAGAGGTCTTCCGGTAAGGCCTCTAGTGATAAACGGATGTTCCGTGGATGTCAAGCTCGTGACATCGGTGGCTGCCGCTTCGAGTATGGTGGCTTGATCGGGCCTGCCGGTGCGTCGGCCGCGGCCTTTCTTCTGCTGTTAATAATATGTTGAAGACTCAGGGTAAGTTGGAAGAATATCTTGACAATGTTGTTAAATTTTGTATGATAACTTACTAGAATGCATCGGCAAAATTTTAGTGTCCAGAACAGGGGTCTTTTGCAGTCGAACAACTACCACCTGTGAATAACGACCATGTACGAATCGTTCTTCGGCCTCAGGGAAAAGCCCTTCAGCCTGACCCCGGACCCCGGGTATTTCTATCTCTCCGAGGGCCACCGGGAAGCCCTCGCCGCCCTCACGTACGGGGTGCGTGATGGGGCGGGGCTGATCACGCTCACCGGGCCGGTGGGCGTGGGCAAGACCATGGTCCTCGCTTCCTTCCTGAGCAGGATCCGGGGGCACGCGGAAGCGGCCGCCTTCTCCGGGGAGGTCTCAAGGAACCGGACCGAGTTCCTCCGGGACCTCTGCAGCCTTCTTGGGATCGTGCCGGAGCAGGAGACGCTCTTCGCAACGTCCCAGGCGGTCAAGGACTTCGCCATGAAGAAGACGGGTGAGGGCCGCAGCGTGGTGGTTCTGGTGGACGAGGCCCAGGATCTCGGGCCGCAGGAGCTGGATCATTTCCACCACCTGAGCAACCTGGAAACCCCGGAAGCCAAGCTCCTCCAGATCGTCCTGGCAGGCACGGACAAGCTGGACGAAAAGCTCCAGGACGAAAGGGTGGAGGCGCTGTGGCAGCGGGTCGCCATCCGCTGTGTGATCCGGCCGATCGAGCCGGAGGAGTCCGTCGCCTACATCTTCCACCGTCTGCGGATCGCCGGCGCTTCCTCGCCGGGCCTGTTCTCGGACGATGCCCTGTGGCGGATCGTGAACTTTGCCGGGGGTGTACCGAGGCTGATCAATCTGATCTGCAACCAGGCCATGATCTCGGCCTATTCTTCCGGAAGGACGCCGGTGGATGAGGGTGCGGTGGCAGAGGCCCTTCGGGAGATCGAGGGTTCCCCTTCGGCCCCGGAAGCAGAGGAGGTCGTGGCCAGGGACGAAATCAGAAGCCTTGTCGAGGCGGCGGAGCGGGCTTGGGCGGACGGGCCTTCCCTCGCAGAGGAGGCGGCCGGGTTCTTCCCGGGGGAGGGAACGGAATCTGCCGGGGGTGTCCAGGCGGAGGTGACGGCCGACCGTCGCAGAAGGCGTCCCCGCTTCTTCTTCCGGTTCAAGCCGGGAAGGAGGCTGGCGGTCGCCTTCGTCCTGATCCTGCTGCTCGCACTGGTCGGGTTCGTGATGACCGTCGATTTGCCGGTTGTCGGCGAAGGGGAATCCGGTTACCCGATATCGAAAGCGGGTCTGGAGGCGTCGAACGAGGACCCTCAGGCGGCAGAACCCCCTTCCGGGCTGCTGCCGCTTCGCTGGCCCGAAGAAGAATCCGGTTCGCCGGAGTCGAGCCGGCCGTCTTTCCGGGACGAGGCGGCCTTGGTGGCGGAGACCGTCTCCGTCGAGGGTACGGAAGGAGGCGGGACGACGAAGGTCCAGGAAGAGGGTGTGGCCCGGATCGCCCTGGAGCACTACGGCCGATTGAATGGGGAAATCCTGCAGGTTCTCCGGGAGAAGAACCCGCAGATCCGTGACTGGAACGACCTCACCCCGAACGTGCGGCTCGTTCTTCCGGATGTGCCGGCCTCCCAAGACGTGGAGACGGATTTCTACACCATTCAGGTCGGCGCGTTCCGGGAAGGGGAGGGGGTCTCGCGGAGGCTTTCCGATCTGGCGGAAAAAGGGGCCCAGAACCTCTTTCTCGTGCGAGGGGGAGAGGAGCGGGGGTTCACCTTCGTCTGTGTGGGGGTATTCGAATCCGGAAGGCAGTCCTCACAAAGCCTGGGAAGAGTCAGGGAATGGGGTTTTCACGATGCCTTCCCGGTTCGGATCCAGGGGGAGCGCCTGGAGGACATTCTGCAACCTCAGGCGGGTCTCGCCTCGCGTCAGGAATTCTTTCCCGGAAGCTGACCGGAGATCGGGAGATCGGGGACAGCCACCGATCTCCGACACGCGGGTTGTGGCTATTTAGGAGATCGGTGACTGTCCCCGATCTCCCCTCGTTGAAAAAGCGCCTGCCGGAGGCTGTTCAAAAAGTTCCAGATGCAAGGCAGGCGAAGTCCCGAGGAATGAGTCGTACTTCTGTACGTCGAATGACGAGGGATGAAGCCGAACGCCGCAGACGGGACTTCTTCAACAGCCTGCTAGGAAGAGTCGGGCTGGGAGGACAGGAGGCCCTGGATCCTGTCCCGCGCGGGCGGGAAATCCGGGTCGATCTCGAGGGCGCTCCGGTAGGCATCGTAGGCGCTGCTCTTGTCGCCCTTTGTCTCGTAGAGCCCCCCGAGTTCGCAGAAAGCGGCCCTCTGCTCCTCCCTGGGCAGGCTCTCCTGCATATCGTCGAGAATCCAGCGATACAGGTCCTGCGCCATGGTGTAGTCCTTGAGAGATGTGAAGGACCTGCTCAGGGCGAGGAGAGCCTCGGCCTTTTCCTCGCCGGGGTCCGCACCCGTCTCGAGGGCAGACAGGGCCCGCCGAATCCTCCAGAAGGCGATCTGCCCCTTCGTCTCTTCCTTGAGAGAGGCGAAGGCGGCATTCGCCCTCCCGTACGCTTCCTCCCGGACGAGGCCCCTGCCCAGAACGTACCGGGCCAGGGAAAAGGAAGGGTGTTCGGTCTTCACGCCCTCCAGGATGTGGATGGCCTTCCTGTCATCGTAGTAGGCCTGCTCGTAGAAGACGGCCTCGGCGAGTCGGACCCAGGGGTCGTCCCGGTCCTGCTCCAGGGCCTGGTCGAGGAAGGACTGCGACCGGTCGAGAAGCCCCTTCTCGAGATAGTAAAAGGACAGGAAGGCGTACCCCGGTGCGCAGAGGGTTCCGTTCTGAAGGTCTTCGGCGGCAGCCGTGAAGGTCGGTTCCAGAGCGCAGACCGGTGTCGGTGTTGTTTCGAGAACCAGGTACGTGATCCATGCAGGGTAGATCCCGCAGACGTTCTCGTCTCCGGTCTCGCGGGGGCCGGCCGGAGGAGGGGGTAGCCGTTCACAGGCGTCACGGACGTGGGAACCGGAAGACCAGAAGGCGCGCATCAGCTGTCTCTCGACCGGCACCTCGGGCCGCGCGGACGAGAGGGCCGATGCAGCGGACGGGGCCTCCGGCCGGGAGGACGCATCCGGGTTGGACGAGACCGAGGAGGAGAGGGCCTGCTCCGTTTCCTCTGCGGAGGGCAGGGAACTCAGCCGGGGGCCCTTCTCGGTTCCCCAGGGCCCGGACAAAAGGATGCCCGCAAGGGCCAGCAGCAGACAGGATGACGGCACGAGGGTCCAGAACAGAAGGAACCCGAGTCTGGACCGTTCCTGACCACCATACTGCGTAGTTGATGGTGCCGTCCCGCAGTCATTCCCGCGAACGCGGGAATCCATTGGCTCCGTATCGTTGTTGGTTTCCGGCCCCGGGGAGGACAGCGAGAGGCCGAACACGCCACCGCACGCCGGGCACTGCAACCTGGCCCTCGCGGAGGGGATACGGTCTTCGCCGAGGCTGAACCTTCTTCTGCAGTGCGGGCATGGAAGCAGCATGGGGCTCCCGAGTGTCACGCTGTGCGGGTTGCTGGTGTGCTCAAGGGATTCCTGCCTCCGCAGGAATGACGGCTAATGGGCATGACGGCTAATGCTGCCGTGCTACGCGGTGGCTTCGCGGGCGTACTCGACCTGCATCTTGATCTTGCCGAGGCTGAGGACATCCCCGTCCTTCAGCTCCGCCTGGTCTTTCTGGACGCCGTTGACGCGGCAGCTTCCCGTCTCTTCCACGGTTTCGATGAAGTGCTTCCCGTCCCGGTAGACGATTCTCGCGTGGAGTTTCGCAATGCCGGCGTCTGCGAGTCGAATGTCGATGTCCGGCGAGCTGCCGACGGTCACTTCGTTTCGGATCAGCGGAAACCGCTCCCCACGGCGGCTTCCGTCCAGGGCGACCAGGTAGCCGAAGACGTCCTCGCGCAGGGAGGCCGGGCTGCTCACCATGGGAGGCTGCTCCTCGACGGAGGGCGCGTCCTCCTCCAGCACGACGAAGTCGCCCGGTTCCTCACCGTTCTCATCCGCCGCTCCCTCCCCCTTGCCCTCCTCGGCCGGCGCCTCCTTTGCGAGAAGGCCCACCTGCTCGAACCTGCGGACCACTTCCTGGGTCTCGGCGAGGGCCTTGGTGATCTCGAGAAGCTCCTCCTTGAGCCCCTTCCGCTTTTCCTGAAGCTCTTCCTCGGCGAACTCCCCGACGCGGACCCGGAAGTCGAGTTCTTCGAGCCGGTCCGACTCCCTCCGGCACGCCTCGTTCAGATTCTTTCGCTTCTCCAGAACCCCGTCGAGCTCTTTCTTCAGGAACTCCTTCTGCTCCCGCTGCTCCCGGTCCAGGGTCTCGCTTCGTTCATCGTACTCGGCCTTCACCCTCGCGTAGATGTGGGGCCGGACGGTGTGACGGTTTCGTTCCGCGTTTCTCACCAGCAGCCCGTATCGATTGCATTCGGACACGAGGGCGCCGTAGGTTTCCAGGCGCCGGAAGATGTCCGACGTCTCCACGTTCCCGGTCTCCGGTCGATCCGGCTTGGACGAAGGCATCGCGTTTCCCTTCCAGTGAATGAGAGGTTTCGAACGGCCCACGTGGAAGTATAGAAACCGGGGCGGGGGAGGTCAAGGGAAAAGGGGGTGTCCGTCCTCGTCGATGTCGCGGTCGACGGCCCAGACCGACTTGCCTGTGACCTCGCCGCCGGTGACTTGCCGAACCAGGCCCATGGAGCACCGCAGCAGCTGCGACAGGACGCGTCCCATGACCTCCCCGGGAACGCCGTAGTAGAGGAAGTTGACCGGCATGAGGCTGCCCAGGAAACAGATCTCCTTTCTCTCTTCCCCTCCGGCGCCGGTCCGGCCGGTCATGAAGGTGAAGCGATACCTCTGGCCGAGGAGCTTGCCGGTCTGGGGGTCGTTCAGCTCGTCGCCCTCGATCCTGCAGGGTATGCCGCGAACCGTCGGGTTCCGGACCTTGAGGAGCGCTTCCAGCCTCGAGGACACCTTTTCGAACTCGATCGTCTTGGTCGACCCGCTGACCAGGTAGAAAGATGACGCCCTTCCCTCGGCAAGGAGCGTCTCCATGTCCTCCCAGAGGAACGCGGGTTGACCCGTCACCCCGATCACCAGGTCCGTCTCGAGTGCCGGCCGCCGGGGCAGGTCCTGGAACCGGGGAGCGAGGATCCGGCCCTCCGGCCCCGGCCCGGGTTCCTCTGTCCGGATGTCCACCTCCAGGCAGGCCCGGGCGTCCGTCCGGCCGCACCTGGATTCCAGTTGCTTGACGAGACGCCCCCCGATCGCCCCCCTTGCACCGATGACCACCGGTTTGCGCATGCTCAGCACCCTGCCCTGGGCATGGAGGACCGACTCGACGGCCGAAAGGATGGAGGCGGCCACCTCGCTCGCCTCGTCGGTCACCTTCAGGTTCGAGACGGCGATGCTGAATGCGGGGCGGGCGAGTCGCCCGGTTTCGGCGAGAACCTCCTCCAGCCGGTCGAGACCGTTCTTGGTGTGTTCCACCGTACCCACGACCCAACGGTCGAGGGCCTCGGCCAGGTCCTGTTCTGCAAGTTCCCGGGCATCCTCGGGGACGGGGACCTGGTTTTCCTCGAGCAGCGCCCCGAGGGTGCCTCCTGCCGCGGCCTTCTCGCTGAGGTACGGGGTCAGGTACCCCCCGTCCTCGATGATGAGGCACCGGCTCTCTTCCCGGGCCGCCCGGAGGAGCGTTTCGAGGAAGAGACGGGTTGCGGTCTGGACCATGGCCTGCATGTACCCGGGCCGAATCCGGTGGAGCCTCTCGTCCAGGTCCTCCAAAGTCTCCAGCGCGGAGAACCTGGGGCTGAGCACGAAGTAGCCTTCCACGGAGAGGGGATCCTCGACATTGTTCAGGGCGTAGCACCGGAAGCGGTCCTGGTCCAGGTCGAGGAGGGCCTCGAGGAAGTCGGAGGGCACCGACTCGCCGTAGTGCACGAACAGGGTGAACACGTTCCGTGCGCGCAGCTTGCGGAGGGCGGCGATGAAGCCGAGGATCTCTGCGGTCACGTGATGGATCAGGAGGATGCTCAAACCCTCCAGCGGCCGTTCGCCCCCGTGGCGGGAGACGAGTTCCTCCAGGGGCGGCATGCGGCGCAGGTACTCGTCCAGGTCGAGGCTCCGCCGCCGGTGCCCGAAGGTGACCCAGAAGGAGCGGCCCAGCTGCGAGAGGTCGAGGTAACAGTGGGTGTCGCCGAAGTCCACACGGATCGTCTCTCCCTCTTCGAGGAGGTTCCTGACCGTGTGGTCTTCCATGAGAAGGAGGATCTTCTTGAAGACGGCGCTCAAATGGTCCGGCTCCATGCCGCGGAAGAGCTCGACGTAGCTCTCGGCCCAGGTCAACTGGATGGCATCGAGCCGGTCGAACCCGGCATCCGCAAGGCGACCGAAGACGAAGCTGTCGGTCCGCTTCGCCTCGGAATAGGATCGCTTCCCGAGCCTGGCCTGCCAGCGGACCTGCTCGCAGAGCATGCTCGAGATGCGGGTGGCGCCCGCGATGAAGGTTCGTCCTTCCGGGTTCTCCACGACCACGTGGGGGAAGGAGGACAGATCCAGGCGCTTCTGATCCAGCCCCTCGAAGACGGCGCGGAAAAAGTACTTGTCCGGTTTCTTCGAGGAGCGCAGCCGCTCGAGGATGACCCGGTAGGGGTAGTCCCCCTGCGCGCTCCTTCTCACGTGCTGGAAGACCAGGGCCCGGGATCCGGCTTCCGGCCGTTCCGGATAGATGTGCCTGCGCCAGCGCCTCATCTGGAGGGAGCCGAACACGGTCGTCACGTCCTCGATGAAGGCGTCTTTGTCCGCAAGGACGTGCTCGAAGACCTCGTAGTCTCCGGAGATCTTGATGTACTCGACCTGAAGGGCGGCCAGCTCCGGGGTCTCGGTGCGCTTGACCCGCTTTTCCACCTCGATGTCGATCCGGTCCAGGTGATATCGGTTGATGATCTTCTCGCCGATGTCGCGGGAGAGAATGGAAAGGCCGAAGAAGATCGGCAGGTCCGCGAGGTCGATGTGAAGGGTGTCCCCCTCCCGGACCAGGGGCAGCTCGAGCGATGTGGGGATCAGCAGGCGGGAGGCGTCTGTTCTTTCCGTGGCGTCGGGCCGTTCCGTGCTCATGAATCCCTGTCCGGCTTCAGTAGTGCTTGAGAAATGGCTTGCCGATACCGAAGACGTTGAAGCCGATGCTGAACAGCTTCCTGTGATCCAGGATGTTCCTGCCGTCGAAGATGAAGGCGGGGTGCACCATGGTTTCGAAGATCCTCTCGTAGTCCAGGTCTCTGTAGAGGTCCCACTCGGTCATGACCGCGATGGCGTGCGTCCCCTCCGCCGCCTTGTAAGGATCCGCCTCGAAGGTCACGTTCTCCGGATCGTCCCCCAGGTCATGCCTGGCGTTCTCCAGGGCCTTCGGGTCGGAGACGACCACGTGGGCCCGTTCTTCGAGCAAGCCGCGGGCCACGTAGATGGCCGGTGACTCCCGCGTATCGCCCGTGTTCGCCTTGAAGGCGAAGCCGAAGAGGGCGATCCGTTTGCCCGCCACCGTGTTGAACATGCTGGCGAGCATGTTCCGGGTGAACCTCTGCTCCTGCCACTCGTTCATCTCCACCACCGACTTCCAGTAGTTTGCCACCGCATCCAGTCCGTAGCTCTGACAGATGTAGACCAGGTTCAGGATGTCCTTTCGAAAGCAGGACCCGCCGAACCCGACGCTCGCCCGGAGGAAGTCGGGACCGATCCGGGAGTCCATGCCGATCGCGTAGGCCACTTCGTCGATGTCCGCCTCGGTGGCTTCACAGAGGGCGGAGAAGGAGTTGATGGAGGAGATCCTCTGGGCCAGGAATGCGTTCGATGCGAGCTTGGAAAGCTCGGAGCTCCAGACGTTCGACTCGATGATGCGGTCCCGGGGAACCCAGTGGGCGTAGATCCTCACGATCTCTTCACGGGCCCGGATGCCCTCGGCCGTCTGCCTGGAGCCGATGAGCACTCGATCGGGTGATTCCAGGTCCCGTATGGCGGTGCCCTCGGCCAGGAACTCGGGATTGGAAACCACCTCGAGGTTGATCTCCTGGGTCTTGCCGTTGAAGATCCGTTTCATGGCCGCCGCGGTGCGGACCGGCAGGGTCGACTTCTCCACGATGACCTTGCTGTCCTCCGCGTTCGCCAGGATCTGGCGGGCCGTCTTCTCCCAGTACTGAAGGTCCGCGGCCATGCCTGCGCCCTGGCCGAAGGTCTTGGTGGGGGTGTTCACGGAGACGAAGACGATGTCCGCTTCCCGGATCCCCTTCTCGATGTCGGCGGAGAAGAAGAGGTTCCTGCCGCGCGTCTTCTTCACGAGCTCGTCCAGGCCCGGTTCGTAGATGGGCAGGTGGTCGCTGTTCCAGGCCTGGATCTTCTCCGTGTCCACGTCCACGACCGTCACCCGGTACTCGGGGCATTTCGACGCGATGACGGTCATCGTGGGCCCGCCCACGTACCCCGCACCGATACACAGTACGTTCCTGCCGTCAGTCATGACGCACTCCGTAGAAATCCAGGTACCACGCAACGAATCGGCTCACCCCTTCCCGGATGGGGACGTTCGGCGAATAGCCGAAATCCTCGACCAGATCGTTCACGTCCGCCCAGGTGGCCGGCACGTCCCCCGGCTGCATGGGCAGGAAGTTCTTCTCCGCCTTCCTCTCCAGCGAGGCCTCGATCGCCTCGATGAAGTCGAGGAGGGCCACCGGCGAGTTGTTTCCGATGTTGTAGACCTTGTAGGGCGCCCGGGAGCTGGACGGGTCCGGCGCCTCTCCGGTCCATTCCGGGTTGCCCTGCGGCGGCCGGTCGAGCACCTTGATGGTGCCGGTCACGATGTCTTCCACGTAGGTGAAGTCCCTCTTCATCCGGCCGTGATTGAAGACATCGATGGGCCTGCCCTCCAGGATCGCCTTGGTGAAGAGGAACAGGGCCATGTCCGGTCTTCCCCAGGGGCCGTAGACGGTGAAGTACCGGAGGCCCGTGGTCGGCAGCCCGTAGAGGTGGCTGTAGGTGTGGGCCGTGAGCTCGTTCGACTTCTTGGTGGCCGCGTAGAGCGACACCGGGTGATCCACGTTCGCGCTCGTTGAAAAGGGGTACCGCTCGTTCAGCCCGTAGACCGAGCTGGAGGATGCGTAGACCAGGTGCTTGACCGCGTTGTGGCGACAGCACTCGAGGATGTTCTGGAAGCCGACGATGTTCGCATCGATGTAGGCGTGGGGATTGACCAGGGAATACCGGACACCGGCCTGCGCCGCCAGTTGGCAGACCTTGTCGAATCGCTCCTGACGGAAGAGCCGTTCGAGGCCGGCCCGGTCTTCCAGGGCCATCCGCACGAAGCGGTACGTGGGGTGCAGCGTGCTCCTGACGAGTCCGCCCGATTCCGCGGTCCGCCGCTCGATGCCGTCCCGCTCCAGGCGCCCGAATTTCAGGTTCACGTCGTAGTAGTCATTGATGCTGTCCAGCCCCACGACCTCGTCGCCCCGGGCCGCAAGGCCCGCGGCGGTGAAGGACCCGATGAAGCCGGCTGCCCCGGTGACCAGTATCTTCATCCTCTCCGTATCCCCCTGAGAAATCCGTTCACGGACCCTCTCAAGCAAAACAAGAACCGAAGATTGCGAGGAGCCGCAGGCGACGCGGCAATCCCCCGGTACCGAGGGGGAAATTGGGGACAGCCACCCATTTCTTCAGTCCGAAACCACGATTCGGCCGGAGAGGAAATCGGTGGCTGTCCCCAATTTCCCCCAATTTCCACCTTCGACTTCGCATCCGGCTCGCAATAGGCACCGGTGTGCAATGTGCGCCCCAGCGCCGGTCCTTGGATCGTCCTTTTCCATGGTTTTCATTAGTTTTAGCGGCTTATCGTCCCGGTCCGGGCCGCAGCCCCTCCGATCACGATCACCACGCGGCCGCGCCGGGCGACTCCTCATGCCCGCCTATTGTATTCGTTTTTTCGATACGAGGAAAACCCCTCTTTTGAAAAGGGATTTCCTTACCGGAAAGGAACAAAATCAAAAATCGTTGTATTCATTCGGCGGTTCCGGCCTGTGGTGGCCCGCTTTCCCCGGCGGCGGCCCGAGGGCAGGTCGTGGGTGGGATCCGGGCGGTGGCGGCCATGGGGCTCAGCGGCATCGCAAAGCTAAATCAAATTCAACAGTTAGATGGGTTCCAGCGGGGAACGGGGTGGACCCGCAGACGGCTGGGGAGCGGCGGAAGGCCGCCCGTGGCGGGGCAGGTGCCGCAGGCGAAATTTTTTCTTGACACGCAGAAGGGCCTTTTGTACTGTTTACGCGGACCGGATGCACCCTCTTCAGGGCCCTGTTCGGGCTTCACCAGAAACACTCCAGGAAGGAAGGCAAGGCGAGGAAGATGCCCTCGGAACAGCTTTATTTCCGGAGAGGAGACCTCTGCAGGATCATCGACCTAACACCCAGGCAGGTTCAATACTGGGAGAAGACGGGCCTGCTCGGGCCTACCTACCGGACCAAGGGGGGGCACGGCAGGTACAGCTTCCAGGATCTGATCGCCTACAAGACGGCCAAGCGTCTTCTGGATGCGGGCGTACCCCTGCAGCGCATTCGCAAGAGCGTTGCTTCCCTGCAGAAGATTCTGCCTTCCATCAAGAGGCCTCTGGTGGAACTCACCCTCGTTGCCACCGGAGATCTGATCCTCGTATTCTACCAGGATACGGCCTTCGAAGCCGTTTCAGGACAGCAGTGGATCATACACGTGGCCGAGTTGGAGACGGAGGCCCTGCGATGGATGAAGCAGGCGAAGAAGATCAGTCGATACCGAAGGGTCAGCGTGCCGAAGCAGTCCGGACGGGACCTCCTGAAATCGTTGTAAACAGCCCCTGAAAGGGATGCAGACGGAGACCTCTTTGGCGGACCAGGACAGGCTTCCTACTTGGGGGGACAGAGGGGGCGGGCCATGAGGGTTCTCAGCGTCATCAACCAGAAGGGGGGATGCGGCAAGACCACGACGGCCATCAACCTGGGGGCCTGCCTCGCGAAGAAGGACAGAAGGGTCCTTCTCGTCGACATGGACCCGCAGGGCCACGCCGCCGCCGGCCTGAACGCAGCGGACGTGGCCGTACACCGGGACCTCCGCAGTGCTCTCCTGAACCTCTACGACGAGCCGATTCATCTGCCCGAAGTCATCACGCCCGTGGACACACGACTCGACCTCGTTCCGTCCATGCTCTCTCTGGTGGCGCTCGAGCAGGAACTCATGGGCGCCACGAATCGGGAGAGAAGGCTCAAGGACCTTCTGGGTCGGGGAGGCGATGTCTACGACTACGTACTGATCGACTCGCCGCCCAATCTGGGGGTGCTGACCATCAACGCCCTTGCGGCGAGCCACGAAGTCCTGATCCCCGTGGATACTGGTACCTTCTCGCTTCACGGCATGCGAAGGATCTTTCAGGTGGTCGACCTGATCGAGGAACGCATGGGAAGACCCCCGGATGTGCACATCCTGATGACCTTCTACGATCGCAGGGTGAGGCTCGCCCGGACGATCGAATGGCAACTGGAGGAGCACTTCCCGGGGAAGGTGCTGAAGACGAGGGTCCGGACGAACATCCATTTGAAGGAGGCGGCCAGCTACGGGCTGCCGGTCGTTCGGTACCGGCCGAACAGCATCGGGTCCTGGGACTATCAGGACCTGACGGAAGAGCTCCTGGCGAGGGAAGTGCCGATGCAGGAGGACAGGGCGGAGACGGTCGAACGCGAGCCTGCCCGGGAAGAGGCACCGGAGGAGACCGATCGTGGGGGAAGTCAGCGCGATGTCTTCTTCTGCATGAGCGCCCCCAGGGCGAACAAGGTGTTCGTGGCCGGCGAGTTCAACAACTGGCGTCTCGACGCGCACGCGAGGCTGGAGAGGGACGAGGAGGGCGTCTGGAGAAGGAAGGTGCCTCTCCCGCCGGGCAGGTATCAGTACAAATACTACGTGGATGGAGAATGGGTCGTGGACCCGGAGAATCCCCTCCGGATCGTGACCGAGAGCGGAATCGTCAATTCCCTGATCAAGGTGAAGTAAGCCCTGGCGAACACCCCCTGTGAAGAAGCTCGAGAACTTCCCCAAAGAGAACCACGAGCGAAAGCAGCTCGAGGAGATCGCCCATCTCTATTTCTCCTCGCCCGCGCCCAAGGCGGATGCGCCGCCGAAGCGGGAGAGACGGGAGAGGTCTGCCAAGGCCTTTTCGCCTTTTCCCCGCGCCCTGTACGTGCAGTGTCTCACCGGCGAGGCGGGGGAAGGGCTGTTCCCCTGGTTCCTGTACAACCTGGCCGTCGTGCTGAGGATCCTGAACGGGCCTGTCTTGCTCGTCGCCTCGCCTCGACTCTACGAGAGCCGGTTCGACTTCGGTTTCCGCCCTGACCGTGAGCGGCTGCGGGTCGGTCACGGCTTGCGGAATCCCTCGGGGAGCTTCGGGCCCATGGGGCTGTGCCTGCTGGACGGCCGCGTGCTGTGGAAGGGGGTTGGACAGGGGGGGCGGGTGCATCCGGTCGACCCCATGGCGGGCAGGCAGGTTGCCTTCCGCTACATCCTCTCCGACGAGCAGCATGCGGGCGGTGTCTTCGGGTGGCTCCCCCGGATCAAGGTTTACGTGGTCAGCCCGGACACCACGACCCCGGCCTTGCTCGGCCCGGAACTGGAGGAAGAGGAAGCATTCGACCCGGAGCCGGGCCATGCGGGCATCGTGGTTGCGGGCGCCGGGTCCAAGGAAGAGGGGGACGCCCTCTACCGATACTGGCGGCAGAGGATCGAGGAGCGCGGCGGCCCGGATCTCACCGTGGAGCACTTCGGCATGTTCTCCGAGCCGGGAAGCCCCGGCGTCGGCGTTCTCGAGGACCCGGAGAGCGCACCCGCCCGCTTCTGTCAGAAGACCGCCGCCCTCCTTCGCGACAAGCGCTCCGAACTCCTCCCCGCCTCCTGACCGGAGATCGGGGACAGCCACCGAACTGCGAACTGTGCGCCAACTCCTCCCCGCCTCCTGACCGGAGATCGGGGACAGCCACCGAACTGCGAACTGTGAACAGGGGTTGGCAATTCGGTGACTGTCCCCGAACTCCGTCCAGTGACTGTCCCCGAACTCCGTCCCCCGACCCGAGATCGGGGACAGCCACCGAACTGCGAACTGTGAACAGGGGTTGGCAATTCAGTGACTGTCCCCGAACTCCGTC
>CAYZMM010000064.1:0-11428 GCA_964479535.1 uncultured Thermodesulfobacteriota bacterium | reverse complement strand
GGCAATTCAGTGACTGTCCCCGAACTCCGTCCAGTGACTGTCCCCGAACTCCGTCCACCAGCGCCGCCCCTGGTCTTCCGATTTCCCTTCTTCTCTATATGTGATAGGATGACGGACTCGCAAGGCTCCGACCCCTCTGAACCGCTTTTCTTTTGAATCCAAGGGCCTCGAAAGGTTGCCCGCAGGTCATGCGGCGAGGGGGAGAGCCGGTCCCGCCATTGAAGAGAAACGGAGTGCGACCGCCATGAAGAACCTTCGCAAGCTGTTCGACATCCTTCGAGAGGGCCGCATGCCCCCGCTGAGCGAGATCCCCGAGCCGCTCCTCGACGCTGTGGCCTCTCTTTCCAGCCTGCGCGGCCGGTGGACCCCTTTGACCTCTGTCGAGAGGGTCATGACCTCCTTTCGCCACAAGGAGCCGGACCGCGTGCCCGCGACGCCGATCATTTGTGCTGCGGGCCGGCAGATCAAGGGGATCCCCTTCCCGGAGTTCGCCACGAACGCAGAGAAGTCGGCGGACGTGTACATGTCCGGGTTCGAGTTCGTGGGCGGTGATTTCATCGTCCTTCTCTGGGACCTCTCCGTGGAGGCGCAGGATTTCGGCCAGAGGGTCCTCTACCCGGAGAACTCGACGCCCATGCCCGACTACGACCATCCGGTCATCAAGGATGTGGCCGATTACGGCAAGCTGAAGCCGATCGACTACGCGCACGCGGAGCGCATGCAGGAGTTCGTCAGGCTTTGCCGGATCATGGTGAACCGGATCGGGTTCCGTTCCGTGCTGAGCGGCTTCGTGTTCGGGCCGCTCGGGGTCTTGAGCATGATGCGCGGGGCCGAGCGCATGTTCCGGGATTGCGTGCTCCATCCGAAGGAGGTGATGAGGGCCTGCGAGGCGATCACCCAGACCCTGCTCGAGTTCGTCCAGGCCCAGTGCGAGACGGGCCTTCCCGCCGTGTGCATCGACACCCTGTACGCCTCGGCCAACGGGCTCTCCAAGCAGCTCTGGGAGGAGATCGAAGGGCCCTTTGCCCGGGAGATCAGCCAGTTGATCCGGAAGAACGGGCTTTCGGTGGCGGTCCACAACTGCGGACACGACAACTACTTCGACGCGCAGATCCGGTCCATGGAGCCGGACGCGATCAGCTTCGCCCACTTGCCGGATGACTGCGAGACGCCCCGGGACCTGAAGGAGCGGTACGGCGATCAGGTCACGCTGGTGGGGTACGTTCCGACGCCCCTGCTGGCGGAGGGGACCCCGCAGCAGGTCATGGACGCCTGCCGCGAACAGATCGACGTGCTGGCCAAAGACGGCGGCTACATCCTGGCGCCGGGGTGCGAGTACCCGCCGAACATCTCTCTGACGAACGCCTTCTCGATCATGAAGGCGGCCGAGATCTACGGGTAGAAGGAGGCAGAGAAGGTGGCGAAGCCGAAGCTACGGAAGCAGATGGAAGAGGCCGTTCTTTCGCGAAGCCCCAGTCGGTTGGAGCAGGTCTTCGCGGAGCTCGATCCGGCGTCCGTCTCGCCCGGCGAGATCCTGGCGGCCATGACGGCCGCCATGGAGAAGGCGAGAACGGAGCTGAAGGCGGGAAGATGCTCGATCCCCGAGTTCCTGCTCTGCATCGACACCTTCCGGAAGGGCGTGGACCTTCTGAAGGGCCTGGCAGGGGAGATCGCCGGTAAGGAGGAAGCCGTGGTGATCGGCGTGGTGGAGGGCGATGCACACGACATGGGCAAGAACATCGTGGCCGGCGTCCTGGAGGCTGCAGGGTACCGGGTACACGACCTGGGCAAGGACGTGTCGAAGGACCGGTTTCTGGAAGCCCTCGACGAGACCCGGGCATCGCTGCTGGCCCTCTCCACGATGATGTCGACGCCCATCGAGAACATGAAGGACGTGATTCGCTGGGTCCGGAAGCTGCACCCGGAGGTGAAGATCCTGGTCGGGGGGGCTCCTTTCGACGAAAGGCTTGCCCGGGCCATCGGCGCGGACGGGTATGCGGAGGGCGCCCCGGATGTTCCGGAGGAGGCGGCCCGGGTCCTGGCATCGAGCCCGCGTCCCATGGCGGTTCCCGTGGTGGCGAAGTAGTCGTCGAGATGAAGCCTGTACGAGTGGACCTGCCGCTTCCGTCCCCTGCCGACATCCTGCCGGATGTGATCCGTCAGGTCGGGTATCCGTCGCCGAAAGAGTTGAAGAACGACATCCTCGGTGAGGTCGAGCGGGCGATCCGGGCCGGGCTCGAGATCGTCCGTCCGGCGTCGCTCTACAGGACGACCCCTTTCGTGCGGGTGGAAAAGGGCCTGCTGGTCGGAGGGGATGTCGAGGTCCGAAGCGCCCGCTGGGTCCATCTGATGAAGCGACTGCGGGACCCGGAGGTGATCGGTTGTTTCGTGGTCACCACGGGGCAGGACCTGGAGGAGGCGATCGGCGGCCTGCAGGGGCAATCGCTCTTCGACGCCTATCTCCTGGACGCGGTGGGGTCGGTCGTGATCGAGCGATTGACCGATCGGATGGAGCAGCACGTGGCCGGCCTGCTCGGGTCGGAAGGCTATCAGACGACCGCGCGATTCAGCCCCGGGTATTGCGACTGGGACCTGAGCGAGGGGCAGGAAGCGCTCTTTCGCTTTCTGAAGCCCGAGTCGGTCGGCGTGCAGCGCACCTCCGCCGGTATGATGATTCCCCAGAAGTCGATTTCAGCGGTCCTGGTGGGTGCGCGGGGGGTTCCCTTGAGCAGCCCCTGCCCCTTCTGCCCCGAGGGGGACTGCCCCTATCGAAGAGAAAAGGGGTCGGACCCCTTTAACTGAAAGGACTGTGCCATGGTTGAAGAGAGGACGACCTACTGCAGGATTTGCGAGCCCATGTGCGGGCTCAAGGTGCAGGTGGACGGCAGCCGTGTCCTGTCGGTTCGGGGTGACCCCGGCCATCCTCTTTCCCGGGGGTGGCTGTGCAGGCGCGGAGTCGCCTTCGGCGAGCTTCACAACGACCCGGACCGTCTGCGCCGGCCCCTTCGAAAGGCGGCCAAGGGCTTCGAAGAAATCCCCTGGGAGACCGCGATCGACGAGGTTGCGGAGAAACTCGGCCGCGTCCGGGATGCTCACGGCCCTCAATCGGTGGCCGTCTACAACGGGAACCCGATGGCCTTCTGCACCTACGGGACGATCAGCGTGCCCATGTTCGTGGCCGCCCTCGGGACCCGTCAGTTCTTCACGGCAGGTTCCCAGGACTGCAACAACAAGTTCGCGGCCTCGGAGCGGGTCTTCGGCTCCCCCCTGATGCAGCCGATCCCGGACCTGGACCATGTCCACTACCTGCTGCTCATCGGGGCGAACCCGGCGGTCTCCGGCATGAGCGTGGTGCAGGTGCCCCGCACCGTCGAGACCCTGAAGAACGTTCGGAAGCGGGGCGGAGAGGTGGTGGTGGTCGATCCGAGGAGGACGGAAACGGCGAAGCTCGCATCCGATCACCTGTCCATCCGGCCGGACACGGACTGCTTCTTCCTGCTCTCCCTGCTCTGGGTCCTGATCGAGAAAGGCCGGGTGGATCAGCGATGGGTCGAGGCGGACCCGGAGGGGTTTGCGGCCCTCAAGGAGGTGGTGAAACGGTGGCCGCCCGAAAGGACCGAGGCGCTGACCGGAATCGCCAAGGAGAAGGTGGAAGAAATCGCCCTGCGCCTTGCAGGGTCCCGGCCTGCGGCGGTCTACGGAAGCATCGGCATCAACCTGGGGCGGCACGGAACGCTCAACTACTGGCTCCTTCTCGTCCTGAACCTGCTCAGCGGACACTTCGATCGCCGGGGAGGGGCTTTTCTGAGTCGCGGGCTCGTCAATGTGGACAAGCTCTTCCGGCGTGCGCTGAGGGGGCACAGCGCCCGTTCGACCATCGGCGACTTCGATCCGGTGCTCGGGACGTATCCGGCGGCCGTGCTGGCCCCGGAGATCCTGGCGGAGAGAAGGTCCGGCATTCGGGCCCTGGTCGTGGTCGCGGGCAACCCGCTGCTGAGCGTGCCGAACGAGAAGCACCTGAAGGAGGCCTTCAGCAAACTGGACCTGCTCGTCTGTCTGGACATCTACAAGAACGAAACCGGGACCCTTGCCGACTACCTGCTGCCCTGTACGGACTTCTTCGAAAGGGAAGACATCAACCTTTCCCACGCGACCCTGCAGTTTCGGCCCTACGCGACCCTCACGCGGGCCGTGGTCGAGCCGGACGGTGAGCAGCGACCCGAGTGGCGGATCCTGGAGGATGTGGCGGAGCGAATGGGACTGGACATGTGGGGCGGGGGCGTGGGCTCGGCGATCCGGCTGGCGAGCCGGGCGCCGGGCTTGAGCGGCCTGCTCGAGGACTGCAGGCAGGGCGGCCGGCTGATCATGGCGAAGGCGATGCTCAAGGTGATTCTGCGTCTCATGGGGCAGGTCGACCTGAAGACCCTCGAGTCGGCCGACCCGGGCATCCTGCTCGAGCCGAACGAATTCGGCAAGATCGTGCCGGGACGAAAGAAGTGGGGAAAGGGATTCGGGGTTTCCCTTGCGCCGAGCGACCTGCTGCGGGAGGCCTGGAAGCTGGACGCGGTTCCGGACCTCCGCGAGGCGGAGGGGGGAGAGTTCCTTCTGATCGGCAAGCGGGAGAGGCACACCCACAACACGTGGGTGCACAACGCCGACAGCCTGATGGGCGGCGAGACGACCAACTACCTGTACATGCACCCGGAAGACGCCGCCGGCAAGGGGGTCGCGGAGGGCGATCGGGTACGTGTCCGGAGCGTGGAAGGCGAGCGGGTCGAGGTGCCCTGTCGGCTCACGTCCGACATGATGCGGGGGGTCGTGGCCCTGCCGCACGGGTGGGGACACCGGTATGCTGCCGGGTGGCGGAGGGCGAACAAGCGACCGGGGGTGAACGTGAACCGGCTCGCCACGGATTCGGTCTGGAAGATCGAGCCGATCGCGGGCATGTCCTGGTTGAACGGGATTCCCGTCTACGTGAACAAGGTGAAGCCGAGGAAGGTGAAGAAGGCGAAAGGCGAAAGGGCAAGGGCGAAGGCCGGGGAGGCCGCGGTACGAGCATAGAGGGCCGGGAGGTTGCCGCGTCGCCTGCGGCTCTTCGCAACATTCCTCAAGGGCGAATATTGCGAGCGAAGCGAGCCCCGAGGACCGCGCACCGGGAGATTCCTGCCTCCGCTGGAGTGACGGGATTGACACTGAGGGCCCCTCTTCGCTGTGCTACGGGGACCCTTCTTCGCGGGCATGACGGCTGTCGTGCGTTGATGGAGGGCCCCTGCGAAAGGAGGGGCGGGACACAGAGGCTCGCGGAAGTGACAACCGATGGAGGGCACGTGGAATGAGTCTGCTGGTGGATGAACGGGATGTGCGATTCGTGCTGTTCGATCAGCTCGGGATCAGCGAGCTGACGAAGACGGAGGTGTTCAAGGAGCACTCGGATGAGGTCTTTCAGATGGTGCTCACCGAGGCCCATCGGGTGGCGGAGAACGTGCTGGCCCCGGCGAACGTGGAGGGAGACCGGACGGAAGCACAGTTCCTCGACGGAAAGGTGACCGTGCCGGCGTCCTATCAGGCATGCTACCAGGCCATGTGCGAGGGCGGCTGGATATGCCCGACCGACGATGCGGAGGTGGGGGGACAGGGACTGCCCACGTCGCTCTGCACGGCGGCCTACGAGATGTTCTTTGCCGCCAACTGCGCCTTCACCCTTTACCCGACGCTGAACCACGGGGCCGGGAAGCTGGTGGAAAAGCACGGCACGGACGAGCAGAAGGCCCTGTACCTGGAAAAGCTCTACTACGGCGAGTGGGCCGGGACCATGTGCCTCACCGAGCCGGGTGCCGGGAGCGACCTGGGCGTGCTGAAGACGAAGGCGACCCGCAATCCGGACGGGACCTTCCAGATCCAGGGGACCAAGCAGTTCATCACGGCCGGGGAGCACGACCTCGCGGAGAACATCATCCATCCGGTCCTGGCGCGCATCGAAGGCGACCCGATGGGCAGCAAGGGGATCTCCATCTTTCTCGTGCCCAAGTACCGGGTCAACGCGGACGGTTCCCTCGGGGAGTCGAACGATGTGATCTGCACCGGGATCGAACACAAGATGGGCATCAAGGGGTCGGCGACCTGCACCCTCTATTTCGGCGAGAACGGCAACTGCGTGGGCGAACTGCTGGGTGAGGAGCGACAGGGGCTGCCCATCATGTTCATCATGATGAACGAGGAGCGGCTCAACGTGGGCCTTCAGGGGCAGGGGATCGGTTCGACCGCGTACCTGCACGCACGGAAGTTCGCCAGAGAGCGGATGCAGGGCCAGTCCATGGCGGCAGGCAAGGGGGGTGCCGGACAGGTTGCGATCATCGAGCACCCGGATGTGCGGCGCATGCTGCTCTGGATGAAGGCGTACGTGGAGGGGCTGCGCGCCCTGCTGTACTACACCGGCTACTGCCTCGACCGGGAGCGGGCCGCCGCGGAGGAAGCGGAGGAGCGTCGCTGGGGTACGCTCGCGGAACTCCTGACGCCCATCTGCAAGGCCTACGCGAGCGACATGTCGTACGACGTCTGTGAGCAGGCGATCCAGGTGCACGGCGGCTACGGGTTCTGCTCCGAGTACCCCGTGGAGCAGTTCGCCCGGGACTGCAAGATCGCCTCCATCTACGAAGGCACGAACGGCATCCAGGCGATGGATCTTCTGAACCGCAAGATCCTTCGCGACAAGGGGGCGGGGGTCAAGGCGCTGATGGAGGAAATGATGCCCGTGGTGGAGCGGACGAAGACCCATCCGGTCCTCGGGCCGTATGCCGCAACGGTCGAGCAGAGCTACGGATGGCTCCGGGATGCCCTCGAGCACGTCACGTCGGTGGTTGCGGGCGGTGAGGTTCCGGCCGGCTTCCTGGAGTCGGTGCCTCTGCTCGAGATCTTCGGAGACGTCCTGCTGGGCTGGCTCCACCTCTGGCAGGCGGAAATCGCCTGCGGAAGGGCAGGGGGCATGTACGAGGAGGCCGGCGCCTCGACCAGGGAGGCGCAGGCGGACCTGGTCGAAAAGAACCCGGAAGCGGCCTTCCTGGAGGGAAAGATCGCCACGGCCAGGTTCTACATCGGGCGGCTGCTTCCGATCGTTGCGGGCAAGGTGGAGGCGATCAAGCGAAAGGAAACCTCGCCCCTGGAGATCCCGGACGCCGCCTTCTGAGACGAGGGCGGGACGAGGACGAGCCCTCGATAGGCTCCTAAGGTTCGAACCACCGGTCCAACCAGGCGGCCGGCCGGAGGTGCTTCCTCATCTCTTCGGTCAGATCCGGCATGGCCAGCCACTGACCGGTGGCTCGCATGATGGGCGGGAGATCGCCCTCGCCCATGGGAAGGATTCCCCCCTCGGCGAACCAGAACATCCGGTTCGGGTTCTTTCCCCTGGTGCCGGAGCAGAGCCCGTAGCAGAGCATCTTCTCGCCCCGCTCCGCCGGACGAAGGAAGTCCACATCCAGCTTCACGGTCATGCCCCCGTGCCGCGCCTGGACGAAGCCTCCCCACCCCATGGTCTCGTCCAGGATGGCGGCCAGGGCCCCCGGATGAATCAGGTCGTCATCGATCTGAAACAGGGAGACCTGACTCTGGTCGTCCGGGTCGAGGCCGATGGGCGTGAAGACGATCCGTGTTTCCGCGGCCTGCAGGCAGTAGAATCTGCGGGTCAATCCGGGGTGCTCCCGTCCCGCACCGCAAACGAAACAGTTCGTCGCATAGGGCAGGGGCAGCACATGGTCTTTCGTGTCGGTGCCGACGGCTTCCATTGCCTCTGTGAGGCTTTCGAGGCGGAGCGTCTCCGTCTCCTCCCCGGGAGGAGGCCCCAGGGTCGCAGAGAAGGACGGCCCCGCTTCCCCGACCCGGGTGATCGACGCGAGGATGGCGCCTCCCTCCTTCCGCGTTGCGACGGACAGCTCGTCGCCCAGAGAGACGGAGGGCCCTCCCCATCGGAAGGATGCGCGGACGGGCGAGCCGCCGGGGGAGAAGAGGGTGCGATTCATCCCGTGGTGGGCCAGCTCCAGAACCAGCGACATGAGAACGCCGCCGTGGGGCACGCCGAGCCATCCCTCGTGGCGCTTGTCCAGGGTGACGGTCGTGCGCGCTCCGTCCGGCTCGCGGTCGATGGTTGTCGTCAGGAAGTGTATGCCCTCTGCGCCGGGGAGTTTCGGCTGCCCCTCTTCGTGTCCCATGGGTTCCCTTCCATGTTGCTCATTGAAGGATGAGGTGACGGTGGATGGCCGAGCGGTTAGGGTTTTCCTTTTTCCAGACGATCTATTAGACTACCCCGTTGTTTTCCGAGGGGCATCTTCTGGCCGTACTTCGCAAAAGGAGCAAAGCCAATGGAGAGGGTCGTCTCCGTCAGCCCGGAGGGGGAAGCGTTTCCCCTGCCCGACGAGGAAGATTATTCCAGGGAATTCGAGAGGCTGCAAGCGCTCGCAGCGGAAGAGCGAGAGAAGGGCAGGGAGATCGTCGTTGTCGTCGGCATCGGTTTCGTGGGGGCCGTGATGGCCGCGGTGGTGGCGGACGCCGAGGACGAGAAGGGAACGCCCAGGAAGTTCGTGATCGGCATGCAGCGGCCGAGTGTCCGAAGCTTCTGGAAGATACCGCTCATGAACCGGGGGGTCCCGCCGGTGACCTCCGAAGATCCCCAGGTGGAGCTCCTGATCCGACGGTGCGTGACCGAGAAGAAGACGCTCACGGCGACCTACACCTACGATGCGCTCCGCCTGGCCGATGTGGTCGTCGTGGACGTGCAGTGCGACTACATCAAGGAATCGCTCGGGGACGTGGAAGTCGGCAATGCGGACATGGTGGAGCTGGAGAAGGCCTTCGAGGTGATCGGCGAGAAGATCCCGGCCGAAGCCCTCGTGCTGATCGAGACGACCGTGGCCCCGGGGACGACCGAGCAGATCGCCTACCCGATCCTGCGCAAGGCCTTTCGAAAGAGGGGCATCACGAGCGAGCCGGTCCTGGCCCACAGCTACGAGAGGGTCATGCCGGGGCGCGAGTACGTGGACAGCGTTCGAAACTTCTGGAGGGTGTGCGCGGGCGTAAACGATGTCTCCAGGGAGCGCGTCGAGGCGTTCCTGAGGGACGTGATCAACACGGAAGCGTATCCCATGACGGTGCTCGACCGACCCGTGGAGAGCGAAACCGCCAAGGTCGTGGAGAACTGTTTCCGGGCGACCATGCTCGCCTTCATGGACGAATGGTCGACCTTTGCCGAACGGAACGGCGTGGATATCATCAAGGTGATCGAGGCGATCAAGGTGCGGCCCACGCACAGCAACATCCTCTTTCCCGGGCCCGGGATCGGCGGCTACTGTCTGCCCAAGGACGGAGGGCTCGGTATCTGGGCCTACAAGAGCATCTTCGGCTTCGAGGATCCCCTCTTCAAGATCACGCCGTTGGCCATCGACGTGAACGACACCCGGGCCCTGCACGTTGCACAGCTGGTTCGCGACGCGCTTCGCAACATGAATCGGCCTCTGGCGGCCGCGGATGTGCTCGTCCTGGGGGCCTCCTACCGAGAGGACGTGGGGGACACCCGTTACAGCGGTTCCGAACTGGTGGTTCGCAAGCTCTCCGAGATGGGGGCGGAGCCGAGGGTGCACGATCCGTACGTGTCGCACTGGTGGGAGTTCGAGAAGCAGGATGTGTACCCCAGGCCCGGCTACAGCTGGGCCAGGTTCTTCCGGAACCAGGAAAAGCTTCAGGACCTGCGCGTCAACCAGGACCTCCCCGAGGCACTGCGCGATGTGGATGCCGTGGTCTTCGCGGTCCGTCACAGGCACTACCTGGGGCTCGACCCGGACGAGGTCGTGCAGTGGGCCGGCGGGCCGATTGCGATCGTCGACTGCTTCGGGATCCTGGACGACGAGAGGATCCGCCGCTACTTCGAGCTCAACTGCGAGGTGAAGGGACTCGGCAGGGGGCACATCAACCGGATCAAGGACCGGGTGCGGGCCGCGAAGTGGGAGCAACTCCGAGTTCGTTCTGGTAACGCCCAGCGCGGCGAGTAGCCCGGTTTCGTCACCGCGGGGCAGCGGTTCACCAAGGCCAACGGCTCGATGCCGGTCGGTTTCGCCGTTCCCTCTTTTGGATCATTTTCGCAATTGAATCAAGTTGTTATTGGAAACCCTCCGTCGTTCCTCACGGCTCCCTCCGCTCCGGAATCAAGAAAATCTCCCGTTGGTCCGATTCTTGCTCATGTACCGGGCTGGACGTGGCTCGCCCTTTCCCCTGCACCGTTGGCAGGGGTATGTGAACCGGTTTTGTGAGGAGGTATCCCAACATGAAAGCGACAGGCTTCAGGAACCCTCGTTCGGCGATGCACGGGTTGCTCCTTTTTCTGGCTCTCGCGATGGTGACGAGCGGCTGCCAGGAGGCGATCTGGGTGCTGCCGGAGAACGGGTCGGTCAAGGAGGGGCCGTTCGACGTGGAGGTGTTCTGGTCACCGGATATGGTCGCCTCCACCCTCAGGGTCTCGATGAACGACGAGGAGATCACCTCGGGCATGTCTCCCGCAGCCAGCGTGAGCATCGAGCCTGACGTGGAAATCGCCGGCGTGATGGGTATGCTGATCCACCCGTTCCCCGGCAGGAAGCTTCTCAGCGCTCAGATGCTGGATTCACACGGACTGCCGCACAGCGTGACGTCGATCTTCACGTCCACGTCTACGACCCCTCGTTCAGGGTTCGAGGGGGGGGCCATGGTGTTCGAGTGTGTGAACAGCTTCCTCAATTCTCCCATACAGATCCCCGGGTTCGACCTCGACCTCGGCTTCTCGGAGGTCATGTGCATGATGCTGCCGGTGAGCGGCATGTTCCCGGCGGGAACTTCGGCATTCCCCGTGGCGTCCGACCCCTTTCCGCTCCTCTATGGTCTCTTTCCGAAGGCGGTGACCTATGACGTGGATCCTTCGGTTCCGAACGGGATCTCCGTTTCTCCGGTCGAACTGGGCCTCTCCTTTGATGTCAACCCTGCAGACCCCGCACAGGAAGGCAAGGTCTGCGAGGCCTCCTTCAAGATGGCCGGCACCCTTCTTCCGGTTCATTCCGCGATTTCCGGCCTGTATCATGCGTCCATGGTCCAGACCCTGAGGGAAGTCTCCCTTTCGCTGGTCAAGGGCGGTGCATGCGAGAATCTGTTCACCTCCCCGCCGGACGTGGACGTCATGACCTTCAACTACGTCGCCAGGAAGTAGCTGCGAATCGTTGACAAGAGGGGACGTTGTTTCCTTTGTTGACTTTCGGTCGAAAGTCAACAAAGGAAACAACGTCCCGTAAACCAACCGCCCGCCTGCACCAACGAGATCTCCCCCTCAAGTCCCGAGTTCGGCGACAGCCACCCGAGTTCGGGCGAGTTCGGGGACAGCCACCGAATTGCCAACCATTGTTCACAGTTCCGAGTTCGG
>CAYZMM010000063.1:0-30882 GCA_964479535.1 uncultured Thermodesulfobacteriota bacterium | reverse complement strand
GTCGATCACCACCGCCTGCGCCGCCTCGGCCGCCAGGATCACCACCAGCACGCAGGACAGAACCAGCAGAAACCTCTGTCTCCTCTCTTTCGTCGCCTTCATTGCTTTCCCCCCTGTTCCTCGTTTACGGATCGTCGGCAGCAGCTTGATCATACATGTCTCTGCACGACGAAGTTCGGCTTGAAGATCGTCACCAGGGTCGGAACGAACACCAGGGCGTTGACCATGTTCAGGAACATCAACAGACAGAGCAGCAGCCCCATCTCCGCCTGGAACTTCAGATCGATGAAGATCCAGAAGAAGACCCCGGCGATCAGGGTCGTGGCCGTGAAGACGATCGCCTTGCCCGTGGTCTCCAGGGCCCGCCGGTTCGCATGGTTGTAGTCGGAGGAGGCCTGATACTCTTCCGAGATGCGCGCCATCAGGTAGATCCCGTAGTCGATCCCGATGCCCACGGCAATGGCGGCCACGGGCAGGGAGTTGATGTTGAGATCGATCCCCTTTACGAGCATGAAGGCCTCGGACAGGATCTGCGATACGGCAAGGGGGATGATCAGGATGAAGCCGGCCGCCACCGAGCGGAAGGTGAGAATGCACAGGATGAAGACCACGACGAAGACCGCGATCAGAGAGGCCCAGTAGGAATACTCCACCTCCTCGTTCACAGCGGCCAGGATGCCGATGAGGCCCCCGGCCAGCCGGAACCGCACGTTCTCCACCGGGTTCGCCTCGATGAACTCTTTGGCCTTCTCTATGCATCGGTGTATGAGCTCGTTGTTGTAGTCGCGGTAGAAACAGGTGATCGTCGCGTTCGTCCAGGAGTAGTCCACCCACCGGTCCATCTCGCCCGGGGACGAGCTGTTCTCTATCTGGAAACCGATCTGGCTCAAGTGCCGCGGATCCTCGGGCAGCATCTCCCACTTCGGGTGCCCCTCGTGGAACATCCGGAAGATCCGCTTGATCATGTTCGTGAAGGTGAGGGTCCCCCCGGCGCCTCCTTCGGTCTCCATGAACCGCTGGAAGTCCTCCATGGCCTGCAGGGTCCGGGCGCTCTTGATGGCCCCCTCCTGCTTCCCCTCGGTGATGATCACGAGCTGGGTGGCGCCCACGAAGGTCCCGTTGAAGTACCGGAAGGCCTCGTTGTACGGGTGGTCCGGGAACAGCAGGGCGGCCCCGGCCTCGGTGTCGCCCACCTTCAGGTTCACCGAATACCGGCCGCCTACCACGAGCACCAGGGCGATGAGGACGAGCACCGCCCACCGGCCCCATCCCATGGACGGCTTCACCAGGATGGAGGCGAGCGTCTTGTAGAACCGCCCGCCCGTCTCCAGCTCGGCTCGCTTCCGGCTCGGCGGCGGTATGAACGACAGGACGATCGGGTTCAGGGTCGGCACGCTCACGAACATGGAGATGATCCAGAAGGAGCAGAAGAAGCCCAGGTTGCGCATGAGCGGGATCGTGGCGATCGAGATCAGGAGCACCCCGATGCCGTCGGTGACGATGGACAGCGTGGCCGGCGCCGTGAGCTCGCTGTAGGCGCGCTTGATCGCAAGCTCCTTGTCCCCGAGCGCCGCGTACTCCTCGTGGTACCGGGCCATGGACTGCACCGAGTGGCTCAGGGCACGGGCCGTGATCACCAGGGGGACCACCAGCACGAGCGGGTCCAGGCTGAAACCCAGGAGCCCGGCAAACCCCAACCCCCAGATCGCGCTCAGACCGGCCGAGATGACCGGAAGAAGTACGCCCTGCCAGGTCCGGAAATACAGGAACAGCAGCGCCACCATCAGGGCCAGGGTCGCGCCCAGGACCATGTACACCTGCGGGGCCAGGTGGTAGATGTAGGCGTAGAGCGCCGGATACCCCGTGAAGTAGATGTTCGTGTTCGCGTCCGTCTCCTCCGCCTTGATCTTCATCATGCCTTCGTAGAGATTCAGGGGATCCACCCCCTCTTCCCAGAACCCGGCGAAGACGGCCGCAGCCTGGTCGTTCGGGGACACGTAGAAGCCCCGGATCCCCTCGTTCGTGTACACCGCCTCCCGGATCCGCTCCAGGCCGGCGTCGTTCCGCTTGATCGACCGGGAGAGCACCGGCTCGATCTTGATCCCCCAGGCCTCCACGCTCACGTTCTTCAGCTTCGGGTGCGTGAGGGAGACCACCTGGGAGGCGTTGCATCCCTTGATCGCGGGCATCGCCTTGGTGATCCGGGTGATCTTGTCCAGGGTCTCCCAGTTGTAGATGTCCCCTTCCTTCACCTCCACGGCGCAGACCAGCACGTTCGCGCTGCCGAACATCTTCCGGTACTCGTTGTAGAGCTGGATGTACGGATGCCGCGGCGGGTAGAGGGAAAAGAAATCCGTGGCGATCTTCAGGTGATAGATCCGGTAGCAGAAGAAGCCCGTGATCAGGCCCAGCAGGAGCAGCAACCAGACCCGGTTCCTCAGGAGAAATCCGACGTATCGCTCGACCACACTCTGCTTCTCTTCCATGACTCCCTTCACCCCCCGGTCGTGCTCCGGAATCGATCCGTGTCGATCTTGTACTTGAAGAAATCGGGCCGCATGAAGATGTTCACGATCTCGAAGGGCTCCCCGGACGTGAACCAGATAAACGCTCGAAGCAGGAAGAGGGGGGCGAAGACGTGGGAGTGGACAGCCTCTGCAACATCAGGATCCGCCGGAACGCTCTCCAGGTAGGTTTCGCTTCGGCCGATCTGAAGCCCCATCTTCTCTTTCAGGATCATCTGGAGCGGCTTCTCCGACAGGGCCTTCATGTTCACGAATTTCGCGGTCTCCGGTGAGATGAAGTTCTCCAGGAACTGGACCGGAGTCTTGTCCAGCAACCGGACTCTGCGGACCACGCTTATCCTGTGCTCCGGCGGATAGCCGAAGAACTCCTCCACCTCCCGCGGGATCCTCGTCTCGCTCACCTTGCGCTTGTCGATTCCCAGGGCCTTGACTTTGTACTTCCTGGAATCGTCGACAAAGTTCTGCACGTCCCCGGTGACAAGGACCTGCTTGCTCAAAGGCACGTTGTTGGTCACAAAGGTGCCTTTTCCCCGCATCCGGGTAATCAGGTTGTCGGCCTCGAGGTTGGCCAGGGCGGTGCGGATGGTGATCTGGCTCACTCCGAACTGGGCGGCGAGTTCCTTTTCTGGAGGCAGTCTCTCTCCGGGCTGGAGTTGTCCGGTCAGGATCTTCTGGCGAAGCAGGGATTCGATGTGGAAGTAGAAGGGGATCTTCTTGTTGAAACCGGCCCCTCCCGTCTGGCTTGGCAATTGCATAACCACCTGCTTCTGATAATGAAATGCATGTATTGTTGATAAATATATAATCTTATAAGTTTATATTCTTGACAAATGTAGCCGGATCCTTGTTCCCTGTCAAGCAGTTTGTTCCGCCGGGGGAAGGGCGGCAGGGCGGGAACGGCTCCCGGGTGCGTTGGGCGGACTTCTGCGGAACCTCAGGTCCCCGTCGCCAGCAGTGTGGTCAGATCCTCGATCCTGTTCACCTTTTCGAGGTTGAGCACCCGTTCGATGATCGCCTCGATTCGGCTCGAGTCCAGGCGCCGGCCGGCGAGGAACCGGAACTTCCCGATCATCCGGTCCCTGGAGGGGAAGAAGTCTCCCAGGTCGATGCTCTCGAGATCCCCCTCGAAGACGCTTCCGTCCTTCATGGCGATACGGATCTCGGTGTCCAGGGCGCCCAGCCCGTCGTCCGCGGTCAGCTCCACGGACCGGGCGACCCGGAGGATATTCGGGTCGTTCAGATGATCCCGATAGGTCTCGGCCTGGAGATCCCGGTGAACCACCACGGCACCGAGGGCGAAGGGCTTGCTCAGGAGGGCTTCGTCCGCCGTCCGAAAGGGCCCGTGAACGTCCACGCCCGGGTAGTTCTTGTTGTCGGGCGACACCCTCACGCGGATCGCGTCGATGCGGTCCGGATGGATGTCGTGCTCCTTCACGAGCTCGAGCACGATCATGGTGGCGATCTGGTTGTAGCCGCATCCGGAAAAGGGCTTGAAGAAGGCGCGGCTGATCTCGAACTCCCGGCCCAGGGTCGGCAGCGATTCCTGCCACGCCTTCTCTATGTGCTTCCGCGCCTCTTGCCCGCAAAAGGCGTTCAGGAAGCCGGCATCCCCCTCCAGGGCCGACCCCGAGCCCTTCATCCCCTCACGGGCCGCCAGGGCGGCCATCATGCCGCCGGCGACGACCATCCCGTTCTGCAGCCGCCACTCCTGGGAGCCCGTGTTGAAGGGCTCCATCACGCCCAGGGCCAGGCTCGCCGCTGAGGCGATCGCGTGGCCCAGGGCTTCTGCCTCGAGCCCGAGCATCTTTCCCGAGGCGGCAGCCACTCCGTAGGCCCCATACGTGGAGGTTCCCCGGAAGCCGCGCTCCACGGAATGGGGTGCGGCCGGTTGGGCGATACGGCCCGCCGCCTCGTAACCGGCTACGATGGCAGGCAGGACCTCCGTGCCGCCCGCTCCCTCCGACTCGGCCAGGGCGATCACGCTGGAGACAACCAGATTCCCCAGGTGGCCCCTGCAGGACTCGTTCGTATCGTCGTGGATCATGTTGTGCACGAGCACCGCATTATGCATGGCCGCAAGCAGTGGGTTCGCCTTGATGCCCCTGCCCCAAACGACGGCTCCGGCGCCCCCGGCATCCATGGACCGGGTGATGTGGCAGAGCATCCCGGGCACACCCGCCTCGGCCCCGGAGAAGGCACAGGCGATCGCATCCAGGACGCAGAGCTTCGCCTTCTCGAGCACGCCGGGGTCGAGATTCTCGACCGCCAGTCCTTCCGTGAACTCGGAAAGCCTTTGAATCATCGACGCCATATCCGCTCCCTTCCGTCGTGCCGACGACGACGCATTCCAACCCATACATATCCGCAAGGGGTCGCGTCTTGTTTCCCTCGCCTCCTATTTCCTGACAAAGAGCGGGGCGAACTCACCTATGTCACGGACCTCCTCCAGGTTGGAGAGGGTCTTGGCGAGCTCCTCGGCCTGACGGTCGCCGAAAATGCGCCCGGCCTCATACCGAAGATTGTCCACAACCTGCGCCTCGCCGAAGGGAACGACGTCCTCGTGTCTGTCCGTGAACACGGTCCCGTCCCGCATGGTGATGCGGATCCCGCAGCCCTGCTTCGGGAAGTTTTCGGAGAATTCCTCATCCGCCACGATGGTGGTGTTCGACGCGATCCTTTCCACCTGCGGGTCATCGAAGCGATCGTAGACCCCTTGATTCAGCTCCCCGTGCACCAGAACCGCCGCCACGCCGTATTGCACGCTCATCTTGGCCCGGGTCATGCTGTCGAAAGGGCCCCGGTAATCCACGCCGGGGTAGTCCTTGGCCAGGCGGAAGATGCGAACCTCGATCTGATCGACGCCCTCCGGATCGATTTCCTGATCCTTCACCATCTTGAGGGCGAGCATGTTCGGTGTGGCCGTGCAGGCATCGGCCGGAATCGGCTTGAAGTAGACCCTGGAGATGGCGTAGGCGTCCCCGAACCCCGCAAGGATGTCTGCGGCCCCGTCCTGTCTTCCGTATGCCTCCCACAAGCCCGACGGGCCCTCGATGATCCGTTTCGCCGCGTTGGCTCCCCTTTTTGCCAGCATGGCAGCCCTGATGCCGTCGCTGGCGGCGAACCCGGCATGAAAGAAGAGATCGTCCGTGCCGTCCAGGGCCCACTGGTTCAATCCCGTGGACAGGTTCCCCGCCATCCCAAGGGCATTTACGGTCTCCTCCCGGCTGAGTCGCAGCAACAGGGCCGCCGCACCAGAGACGCCGTACGCACCGAAGAAGCTCGTGGGGCGGAATGTCTTCGCAAACTCGATGCTCACGACACTGGCGCCGACCCTGCCGGTCAACTCGTAGCCGAGAACGATCGCGGTGATGAGGTCCTTTCCCGTGCAGTTCCTTTCCTCGCCGACAGCCAGGGCCGCCGGAACCAACATGGCTCCGGTATGGCTTCCGGACCCCATGTCCGTATCTTCCTGAAGGTTGCTGTGGGCCATCACCGCATTCACGAATGCGACGTCAGGCGATGGAGCCTTGAGTCCGTCCACAAAGCTGGTTGCCTTTCCCGTGACGTTCAAGTCCCGGAGAAGAGCAACCGCGGTCTGTGACCATGGGAAATGGTGCCCGGCGAACGAACAGGCAAGGGCATGAAGAACACAGAGCTTGCATTTGTGAACGATTGCGCCGGGCAAATCTTCAAAGGACAGGGACTGTACATACGAGGCCAGACTTTCGGTAATCCCTTTCTCTCCTTCCATGGAATGTTCCCTTTCGCTAGTGGAGTCGGCACCAACAGCGAAGCGAATCCGCAAGGGTCGATTCAAGAAGCAGGCTTGTTGTCTTCGCTCTTCTTCACGCGGTAGACGCAGGTGGGGTGAAATCCGCAAATGGGGCCGGGAGCCTCGCACTCCGGGAAGGATTCCTCGACCCCGCTCAGGCCCGACCCTTTGATCGACAGGACGATTTCGAGGATCCGCTCCACCTCCGCATCAGCCCCGTCCACGATGAAGGTGCTCGAGCCCTCGGCTCCAAAGATGCCGCCTCTTCCGACAACCAGGCACGTGACGTCCGCCAGGAGCGGCAGGGCCTCCTGTTCGGTAACGATCCGTCCGGCCAGCGGGAGCAGCCCCACAGGCATCCCCATGGATCGGTCCACCAGAAGACGGCCGGTCTGCGCTGCCATGTCGCGAACGGACCCGGGAACCAGCTTCTCCAGACCGGCGGGGATGATCACATTGGAGATCTCCGTCATGAGTACGGGCACGATACGACCCGGGTTGCCCGTGGGAAGGCCGCCGTACATGAGCGCCGCGCCGCCTTCCGTATCGATCGCGTTCGCCCCGACGATGCAGACGTCATCCGGCCGGAACTTCTCGACCAGCGCCTCCAGGGCCTCCCCCGGATCGCTGGCCTGCCCGCCCTCGATCACACAGTTGTGAAAGACGCGGGAATAGTCCTTGGGCGCTTTCAGCCCTGCAGGCGTGATACGCCCGGAGATGCGAAGAGGCCGGCCCGCCAGCTCTTCGCAGATGGCCGAAGTGGTGGATCCGCCTTTCAGGAAGATCCTGCCCCCCTGCAGGGCCTTTCGCACCACGGGCATTGCCGCAACGGCCCTGGCAATGATCCGTTTTCCTTCGTTCACCGTGAGTGTAATCTGAGCCCTCATGGAATCCCCCAAGAGCTTCTTTCGTTAACGAACGGCAGTGGCCATGAACCCCCCATCCACATGCAGGATGTGGCCGCTTATGAACTCCGCATCGTCCGAGGCGAGGAAGAGGGCCGTCTTGGCGATGTCCGCGGTCGTTCCGAGGCGCCCCAGGGGCACGAGGGCCTCCCGGAGCTTCATGCCGTCCTCGCCCACCACGCGCCGCACGTTCTCCGTGTCCACCACGCCGGGCGCAATCGCGTTGACCCGGATCCGGTGGGCAGCCAGCTCTGCAGCCATCAGCCTGGTCAGTGATATGACGCCGCCTTTGGCCGTGCAGTAGGCGGCTCCCATGGGCACGCCGACCTCGCCGGCGATGGAAGCGATGTTGATGATCGTTCCCCGGCCCGCCCTGACCATCTCCCGTGCCGCCGCCTGGCCGCACAGGAAGTATCCTTTCAGGCTTACGGCCATGACCTTGTCCCATTCCGCCTCTTCGAAGTCCAGGAATCCCGCGTAGTGGATGTAGGCCGCGTTGTTCACCAGCACGTCGACCCGTCCGAACTCGCCGGCGGTGCGCGACACGAAGTCCGAAACCTCCCCTGCCTGAGAGACGTCCACCTTTTCGGCAAGAACCCTGCGACCGAGTCCCTCGATCTCCCTGGAAACCCCTTTGAGATCTTCAGGCAGGATGTCGGCCACGGCCAGGTCGGCACCCGCACGGGCAAAGGTGACGGCAATCTCCCGGCCGATGCCCCACGCCCCTCCGGTGACGACGGCCAGTCTCCCTTCCAGCACTCCGCTCATACCCACCTCCCACTCAGGGGACGTTGTTTACTTCGTTAACTTTTGATCCCCACCACCATATTTCGTAACCATCAGAAGCTCCAGAAGTTAACGAAGTAAACAACGTCCCCCTTCTTCCTTCCCCCCGAACATAGGCACGCTACTTCGACAGCCTCTGGATTTTCCCCGGAGCCTGTCCCCGCAATTGTCAGGCGGGGACGGGAATGCCGGCTTCAGTAAGGCGAGGGGAGGAGCCTTTCGCCTTTGCCCTTTCTCCTTGTACCCGCGGCGGCAGCCGCGTTAGAAATACACTTCCCTGTCAAAGACCCTGGGATCGTGTCCGGGCAGAGTGATGGCACCGAGTTCCCGGATCCTCTCCAGGCTCGAATAGTAATCCCGAAGATCCACGTACACCGCTCCAGGCACGGGAGGCGATTTCTCCAGGCACTCGAAGAGCCCTACCGTGTCGCTGGCAATGAAGCACCTCCGCGTCTCCGCCTCCACGAGTACGCCCTGCATCCCAGTGGAGTGGCCCGGTGCGATGAGCACCGAAATACCGTCAACGATCTGGGTATCTCCCCTTAAGGTCGTGAAGCGGGTCTTCTGGATCGCCTCAGAGGAGTAGCCGCCCGCGTGCAGCGGAAGCGGGTCCCCTGCAATGCGTAGTTCTTCCTCCTGGACCAAGAACTTTGCCTGCGGGAACCGATTGTTCCCGCCACAGTGGTCCCAGTGGAGGTGGGTGTTGACCACGATGTCGATTTCTTCACACGTGACGCCGAGCCTGCCCAGGGCCGCCTCGATCTTCTGGTCCGGCGTCTGGGTGTAGAGGGTCCGGTTCGTCACCTCGTCTGCATCCTCTCCGCCCGTATCCACTAGGATCTTCTTGTCCGCCCCTTCGATGTACCAGGCGATGACGGGCGCCTCCAGCATGTTGAAGAGCTCGGAAAACTCGAAATAGAACTGGACCTTGGGCCTCGTGATCGTGCCAACGTTCAGGGGGTGAATCCTGATGGGCGGCATTTCTCCCTCCCGTTCCCGCCGGTCGCGCCGGTCGGGGTCACGCGCCGGTCGGGGTCAGGCTTTCATTTTACACTTTTTACACTTTGCCAAGAGGTCACGGATGGGCCCTGCAAAGTGTAAAATGAAAGCCTGACCCCGACCGGCCGACCGGCGATGATCTGTCCCGTTTTTCCTGCCTCCTTCGCCTAACCATAGACCTCGCACCTCACGAAGGCGTATCCCTCCAGGATGCGTCTCGCCGTCCGGCATACGGAGATCCTCGGAAAGGAAAGCCTCCCATCCTGTTCCTCCACCGTCACCTCCACTTCGGCGATGCCCCCCGGGTGGCCGAGGCGCACGTTTCCGCGCTCGAAGGCGGTCGAAGAGGCCGCCTCGTTCACGATCGTCCCGGGAATCATGGCCGCCGTGCCGCAGCAGTTCGTGAGGGAAGCGGCGTAGGTCTTGTGCAGTTTTCCCATGAAGATCATGCGGACGAGCACATCCGATTGGTCGGCCCCGACGACCTGACCGGTGATGTGATCGGTGTACTCGGCCGGGGGTGCGACGTAGGTCGCCAGCGTGATCTTGCCGAGCTTCTCCGTCGCGGCGGTGGTGATCGCATCACACCGCCGGATCAGCTCTTCGTTCGCATCCACCTCCTCGGGCGTCTCGGTGCCCTTCATGCCGAGGTCTCCGGCCCTCAAGAAGACGCCCGTGTTTCCCACGTCCACGATGGAGACATCGATCTCGCCCAGGCCTTCCACGGGCAACCGGTCCACGGGGTTACCCGTGGGCAGGACCCTGCCCGTGTTGGCACCGGCCGTGTCCGCCCAGTTGAGCTCGATCCTTGCGCCCGTTCCGGGCACGCCGTCGATGGCGAAGTCGCCTCCCACCTGGACCGCTCCGTTCCGGGTCGGAACCCGCGCCTCGATGATCCGGCCGATGTTCGTTGCGTGGATCCGCACCCGGGTCTCCCCTTCCTCGGCCCGGACGAAGCCCTCGTCGATCGCATAGGGCCCTACTCCGGCCGTGATGTTGCCGCACACGGCGCCGAAATAGACGGAGGGGGAGTTGATGTCCACCTGCGCAAACGTGTAGTCCACATCCGCATCCGGTCTGGAGGGCGGGCCGATGATGGCGAGCTTGGACGTGAGCGGATCCGCACCGCCCAGGCCGTCGATCTGCCTCTTGTCCGGGCTCCCGAAGAGGGCGCTGATGACCCGGTCCCTAACCTTCTCATCCTTCGGCAGATCCACCTCCTTTACGAACAGGCCCTTGCTCGTCCCGCCCCGGTAGATCACGACCGGGACCCGCACCATTTCCTCTCCCTCAACCATGATGTCGCCTCCTCTGGCTGACTGAGTCTTCGATTTTGCCGAGGCTCGCAATATCCGGACTTCCCTCAGCGAAGCAGGTCGGCAAGCCTGGACAGGTCGTCCAGGTCTTCCAGGTTGCGGATCATGTCCACGATCTTTCCTCTCCGCTCCCCGTCGAAATAGACCTCTGTGAGGTTGTTGAACTTCTTCAGGAGATCTTCCCAGGCAACCGGGTTCTCCGGGTCGCCTTTCGGATAGTCGATGTGAGACTCCAGGGTCTTTCCGCTCTTCAGCTTGGCCACCACCGTGGCCGGGTAGTATTTCGGATAGGCTTTGTCCGCCTCCGGGTCCGCCTCGGCGGTCACCTTGTCCGCCAGGGCGAGGATCTCCGGGTCTTTGAAGGCCGCTTCCTTGAACTCGTCCACGCCGCTGCGGTTCCGGGCGATGCACAGGGCGATCACGTAGGGCAGGCTGAACTGAGCGTCCACATGGGTCTGGGGCCGGTACTTCCGCTCCTTGTTTTCCAGGAGGGCGGTGATCGTCCAGCTGCTCACCCTGGCATGAAGGCTTTCCACGTCCTCGGCCCGCACGCCCTGGTCGTAGAGGTCCATGGCGCAGTCGGCAATGGGCGCGGCGAACCGGCAGCAGGCGTGGACCTTGATGCTCGTGTCCTCCATCTCCCACTTCTCGCCCAGGTTCTGGGTCAGGCGTCCGAGATCGTAGGTGTCCTGGTGCGAGTAGGCCCGGATGAACCCGACCGGCCCGTCGTAGATGGTCCGAGCGCCGACGAAGTTCTGCTCCGCAAGAGAGGCGCACAGAACACCGGACATGGCCGGCTCTCCGGCCTGGATCGGCTTCTGCCAGGATCCCTCGGTGGCCCACTCGAGCGTTCCGGCGGCAAAGCTCCCGGAGAGGCCGAGTGCCCAGGCGGCCTGCTCGGCATTCAGGCCGAGGATCATCGCGCTGCCCAGGGAGGCGCCGAACACACCGCACGTCCCGGTGGGATGGAATCCCTGGTAATAGGTCTTGCCGAGGAAGGCCTCACCCGTGCGGATCATGACCTCGAGACCGAGAATGAAGGCGCGCATGAACTCTTTTCCGGTGACCTTCTTCTTCTCGCCCAGGGCGAAGACCGCGGGAAACACGGACACCGACGGGTGCATGGTCCCTTCCCGGTGGTCGTCGTCGTAGTCGAAGATGTGGCCCATGGTGCCGTTGATGAAGGCGGCGTTCATGGGCGACGTCTGGAAGCCCTTGGCAATGACCGACGAGACCGGCGTGCCGCCCTGCTCCTTCATCACCGTGGTCACGGCCTGCGCCTGCTTCTCGTCACAGGCGCGAACCGCACAGCCGATGACATCCAATAGGTAGTGCTTCACCTTGTCGACGATCGGCTGCGGAAGGTCTTCGTACCGGGTCTCTTCGGCGAATTCCGCCAACTGAACGGCAATCGGTTTGTCCATGGTGCCTCCTCCTTGTTACGAAATCCCTGTGTGACCACTCATCCCTGTAAACTCTTGAACGGGTCGTAGGTCCGGTAATCCTCCCCGAGGTCCAGGAATCTTCCCATGCCGCCGTCCAGGGGAATCACCGCACCGGTGATGTAGTCTGCGTCGTCGGATGTGAGAAACAGCACGAGCCGGGCCGTGTCGGCCGTGTTTCCGAAACGTCGGAGGGGGATCTTGTCGATCACCTGGTCACCCACACCGCTTGCGAGCATGTCCCGGTTGAGTTTGGTCACGATGAAACCGGGGCAGATCGTGTTGTAATTGATCTTGTGAGGCCCGAGCTCGGCCGCTACGATGGGCGTCATGGCGATGATCGCGCCCTTCGCCGCCGTGTAGGAAGGCGCGCCCATCCCGATCATGCCCATGAGAGAGGCGATGTTGACGATGCGGCCGCCCCCGCCCTTGATCATCTCCGGGGCCACGTACTTGGAGCACCGGAACACGCCGCCCGCGTCAACGGCCATGATCAGATCCCACATCTCCTCGCGGGTCTCCAGCAGCGAGCTTCTTTCACCGATCCCGGCATTGTTCACCAGGATGTCGATCTTCCCCCATTCGTGGATAACCTGTTTCACCATGCCCTGGACACTCTCGGAATCCATCACGTTCGCCTGCACGACAAGGGATTCCCCCTTTTCGGCGTCGATGGCCGCTTTGGTCTCTCCCGCGGCGGACAGGTTCACGTCCGAAACGACGACTTTCGCACCTTCCCGGGCGTAGTGGAGCGATATCTCCCTGCCGATATCTCCGCCCGCACCGGTCACGACCGCCACCTTGCCCTGAAATCTACCCGAAGCAACCTCAGACACGTTCCTCACCCTCCAGGGGCAGCGAAAAAGGCTCCAGGAACCTCTTTCTGTGATGGGAAAATAAGCGGCTGTCCCCAATCGAGGGGCCCAGCCAATCCTCTTCCCCCCGATGCTCTCGCCTCCGCGTCAGACTGCGTCATCCCTCCCCGGTGTGGGCAGAGATCCCTTCTCTCACCCTGCCCAGGACCTTGATAAGCGTTTCGCGCTCCTCCTCACTCAGGTCCGCCATGATTCCGGACACCTCTCGGAAGTAGCCCGGGAGTATTCTGCCCAGCTGCTCCAGCCCCTCGCTCGTCAGGCGCACGACCACCCTCCTCCGATCCTCGTTGTGCTGTACGCGTTCCACCCACCCGTCTCTGGCCAGGGTGTCCAGCAGGCCCGTCATGGTGGCGCGGGTCACGCCGACCCTGTCCGCGAGGTCCGAAGGCGAAACCTCTTCTTCCGGATCCCTGTTCAGGACCGTCAGGGTCAGGAACCTGCCGAGCGACAGGCCGTAACGCCCGAGAATCCTGCCCAGGGCCGCCAGCATGTCGCTGCCCGTGCGCAGGAGCACGGCGCCGCTCATCACTGCAGTGGGATCCATGTCCGCGTAACGCTTCTTGAGATCGTACAGATTCTTGTAGGTAGGAAGGTCCTTGAGGAAGAACACGGGCTTTCCCCCTTAGAGTTAGGCCCCATATTATTAGGCGCCTAATTACTTGTCAAGCCAATTCTTCCCTCATGTCTCTATACCTTATTAATGAAGGAGAGAGGCCCCAGGCGGGCCCGGGGCGGCTCTGGTCTCAGATTTCCGAGGCCCGGGCTTTTGACCCTTCCCTCTTTTTCCGATAAGAATGCAATGATGGATTCCTGAGATTTTTTGGTGCCTTATCACCCATTGGAAGAGGCGAATCGTCGGGGAGGACGGGATGCCCACTGGAGAGCTTCATGCGGTGATCCTGGCGGGGGGAACCGGTACGCGCTTCTGGCCCCTGAGCCGGTCGCTCATGCCCAAGCAGTTGCTCCGTATCGTGGGAACGGAGAGCATGCTGGCCCTGACCCTGGAGCGGACCCGTGCCCTCGTTCCGGAGGACCGGATCCGGGTGGTTACCACCCGGGCACAGGCAGGGGAGGTCCGACGGGAACTCGAAACGCTGGGCCTTGCCGAGGTGCGGGTTCTGGTGGAGCCGGAAGGCAGGAACACGGCGGCCGCCATCGGACTGGCCGCTGTGTCCGTGCTTGCCGCCGACCCGGAGGCGACCCTTGCGGTCTTCCCGGCCGATCATCACATACGGGAGTCCGGGCGGTTCCTGGACCTCATCCGTCACGCCCGGGACGTCGCATCTCAGCGGTGGCTCGTGACCCTGGGGATCCAACCCACGCGCCCGGAAACGGGGTACGGCTACATCCAGAGAGGCCCCCGCCTGGAGGGGGCGCCACCGGGGCAGAGCGCAGGAGAGGAGTGCTTTCAGGTCGCCCGCTTCGCCGAGAAACCCTCCCGGGAGAAGGCGGAAGAGTACCTGGCCTCGGGTGACTACTACTGGAACGGCGGGATCTTCGTCTGGAGGGGGAATCACTTCATGGAGGAGCTGGAACGTCACCTTCCCGGACATCACCGGGGATTGCACGAGATCGCGGGTCTCCTCGAGAAGGGGGCCGACGGTCAAGACCAAATCGCGGAGATCTATGCAGGTCTCGCGTCCATCTCGGTGGATTACGGGATCATGGAGCGAAGCGACCGGGTGGCGGTCCTTCCGGCGGACATGGGATGGAACGACGTGGGCAGCTGGGAGACCGTCCGGGAACTGCTCGAAAGGGATGGGGACGGAAACGTCCTGCAGGGGGACGTGCTGGCCCTGGACACCCGGAACAGCCTGGTACGGGCCGAGGAGCGGCTCGTGGCCACGCTGGGCGTGGAGGGGCTGGTCGTGGTGGACACGACGGATGCCCTGCTCGTTTGCGACGAGAAGCGAAGTCAGGAGGTCCGGGAGATCGCGGAACGACTCGGCCGGGAGGGCAGGGTCGAGGCCACGATCCACCGGAAGGTGGACAAGCCGTGGGGCGCCTACAAGGTCCTGGACATGGGAGCGACCTACCAGGTGAAGTGGCTGGACGTGAAGCCGGGCGCCCGGTTGAGCTATCAGTCCCATGAGCAGAGGTCCGAACACTGGGCTGTGGTCATGGGCACAGCCACCGTCACCCTGGACGACGAGGTCATCGAAGTCCCGACCGGCGAACACATCTACATCCCGGTGAGGGCTAAACACCGGCTGGAGAATCGGGGAGACGAGACACTCCGCATCATCGAGGTGCAGTCCGGGGATTACCTCGGGGAAGACGATATCGTTCGATACGAAGACGACTACGGGCGGATCGAGTGAAGACAGGGGTCAGGGGTCAGGCCCCACCTCGTCACCCCGAAGAGGTAAGCTCGATTGAGGAGCCTGTCCCCGCTATCATCAAGCGGGGACAGGGATGACGGTTAGGGGTGATCGTATGGCACTCAAGTTTGGTACCAGTGGCGTGAGGGGCCTGGTGTCCGACATGACGGACCGCGAGTGCTTCCTCTACACGCAAGCCTTTCTTCGTTATGTGAAGAAGCAGGCCTCCTTCGGCGCGGTGGCCATCGCCGGGGACTACAGACAGAGCACGCCCCGAATCCTCGAGGCCGTTGCCTTCGCCGTCCGGCAGGAGGGCCTCCGGCCGGACTACTGCGGGCTCGTGCCTACGCCCGCCGTAGCGGTCTACGCAATGAAGCACGAGATGCCCAGCATCATGGTCACGGGAAGCCACATACCCGAGGACCGGAACGGCATCAAGTACAACATGCCCTGGGGCGAGGTGTTGAAGGGAGACGAGAAGGAGATCTCTCTCGGGTACGAGGAGCTGGCCGAGCAGGAGGCGGAGCGGACCCGGAGCGGCAGCTCGGCCTTCACGGAAAAGGGCGACCTCGAGCCGGATCTCGGTGTCGGTCTCGGCGACGGGAACCCGGCCGCGAGGCAGGCGTACATCGACAGGCTCGCCGCTTTCTTCGAAACGGGGTGTCTCCGGGGCCGGAAGGTCGTCTTCTACCAGCACTCCTGCGTCTCGCGAGAGATTCTTCCGGAGCTGCTCGGAAGGCTCGGGGCCCGCGTCGTACGGGTGGGCCGCTCGGACGTGTTCGTTCCGGTCGACACCGAGGCGGTCGAAGATGCAGACAGGCTTGCCGAATGGGTGGCTGAGCACGAGGCCGACGCACTGGTTACGGCCGACGGGGACGGCGACCGCCCCCTGGTGGTCGATGAAGAGGGCAAGGTGGTGCGTGGGGATGTTCTGGGCATCCTGGTTGCGGACTTTCTCGAGGCCGATTCGGTGTCGGCGCCGGTGAGCTGCAACACCGCCCTCGAGCGATCCGGACGCTTCGAAAGGGTGGACCGCACCCGGATCGGGTCCCCCTACGTCATCGAGTCCATGCTGAACGCGGTGCGGGACGGATACGGACGGGTGGTCGGCTACGAGGCGAACGGAGGTTTCCTGACGGCCACCGACCTGCCCCGTCACGATGCGGCCGCGAGCCTGTCCGCCCTGCCGACCCGGGACGCGGCCCTACCGATCATCGCCCTGCTGGCCGGCTCGGTTCAGAAGCAGCAACCGGTTTCCGCACTGGTTTCCTCCTTGCCCGGACGCTTCACCCAGAGCGGCCTGCTGCGAGGGGTTCCGTCGGAAACCGGAAAGGCGATCGTCGATGCGTTCCGGGAGCGACCGGCCGAGACGGTGAAAGGAATCTTCGGGGAGATCTTCGGCCCTTTCGAGGGAATGGACGGCACGGACGGAGCGCGCATCACCTTCCGGCCCGGGGACATCGTCCACCTCCGACCCTCGGGCAATGCACCCGAGTTTCGCTGCTACACGGAGTCTTCATCCGAGACACGCGCGGCCCAACTCAATGAAGCCGCGCTGCAGTTGATCCGCGCGGCCCTCGACTCATCGCTCCTGCCCTGAGTTCGGGGAGTTCGGGGACAGCCACCGAACTATGAACCATTGTTCACACCGGGGAGTTCGGTGGCTGTCCCCCTGGGCGTTGGCGTGGGCGTGGTCAGCTTCCCCTTATTGGGCGAGAGGGCGTCCCCCCTTAGTTAATCAGCGCGGAAACCACCAGGTCCGAAATCCGCTGAAACCTCTCGTAGCTCCGGCTCTCTTCCATCAGCCCTGTGGTGAGCATCACGAACGTCAGGTCCCGCTCGGGATCCACCCAAAAGGCCGTCGATCCGGCGCCGATGCCCCCGTAGGTCCGGGGGGAATTGAGGCTGCCGAAGGGCCCAGGGGTGATCGTCTCCCCCCGAAGCCAGAAGCCCAGGCCGAGGTAGGCAGGCCAGGGGTCCCAGCCTCTCAGCTCCAGCACACAGTCGAAGAGCTCGTTCCTGAGCGTGCCTGTGTGGTTCCGGGTCGCCAGATCGATCATGGCGGACGAGAGAACTCGATAGCCGTTGATCTCGCCTCCCCTTCGGAGCATCTCGGCAAACAGGTGGATGTCCGCCGCGGTGGACACATATCCTCCTGCCGGGACCTCTCCTTCCTCACCCACCAGGGCCGGAAAGGCGGTCAGAAGCTCGCGGTCCAGGATGCTCTTCTCGGTGAACAGGGGTTTCACAGGGCACATTCTCTCCGCCAGGTCCGGCCGGAGCCCCAGGGAAGTCTGCTTCATACCCACCGGGTCGAAGAGGTCCTGCTGCAGAATCTCCCGAAAGGATCGCTTCCCGGCATCCACCCTTCGGATCATCTCGGCCATGACGGCGTGGCCGGCCACCACGGAATAGGCGACCCGCTCACCCGGCTTCGCCTCCAGGGTCGTCTCGCAGACGGCCTCGACAAAGGTCTCGAGATTACCCAGCACCTCAGGCTCAACCAAGGGCAGCAACCGAAGGAGCCCGCTCCTGTGGGTGAGCAGCTGCTCCAGGGTGATCCGCTCTTTGCCCCGATTGGCGAATTCGGGGATGATCTCGCAGACCCGCATGTGAAGGGCGAGGTCGCCTGTTTCAACCCGGTTCAAGACAAGGGGCACCAGGAACTGCTTTCCCACGGACATGGTGAAGAAAGTGTCCCCCTTGGCGAGCTTGCGCTCGCCGTCCCTGTCCGCGAACCCGTACACCTCCTCGATGGCCGTCCGGCCGCTTTTGGCTACGTGCAAGGCTGCTCCGTCATAGAGACCGGAATCGATTTCCGCGTTGATTCGCCTGCCGATTCTCTCCACTCGCTCCGCATCGAAACCAAGGTCCGTTATCATCATACCCGTTTCCTCCATCTGTTCCCGTTGTCTCGGATTCCCATTCCTTCCCGGCTTGCTCCGAAACGCGGACGCCCGCCGGCTCATGTACAGGCTTACTTCAAGAAACCGGTATCCCTGAACTCCGGATTCGGGTACTCGTAGAATCCTTTTCCACTCCTCACGCCGAGTTCGCCACGATCGACATAGGGCTGCAGGAAGTCGATCATCACGTCGTACTGAAATCCCGGAACACCGGCCGCCTTCATGTTCTGGAGGATCATCATGATCAGGTTGATACCGACTGTATCCAGGGCCGACATGGGTCCCAGCGGGGCATCGTCGCCCCGCATCCAGGCCCGGTCGATGTCCTGGATGGAGGCAACGCCCAGGGCCGCGAGCTGGAGGCCGGTGACGGCCCAGGCGGCAAACAGCGACGCGTGCACATAGCCGGGGTATTCCTTCTGAATGGTGATGGGCAGATAGCCGATGGACCGGGCGATGTCCCGTAGCAAGTCCACGGTCTCGTCCGAGGTCGAGCTGCCCCGCATGATCTCGATCACCGTCTTCGGCCAGTTGAAGTGGAAGGCGCTGAACCGCTCCTTCCGCACGATTCCGGCTTCCATGTCCCGGGGAAGGAGCGTCGATGTATTGGTGACAAAAAGAGTCTTCTCCGGGCAGATCTTCTCGAAACGGGCGAAGACCTCGCTCTTCACCTCCACCTGCTCGAACACGGCCTCGATCAGCAGATCCGCATCCGCCCCCGCCGCTTGAGGATCCCTCTCCTTCCGTATCGCACCCAGCGCCTCGTCGATCCCCTCCCGTGTAGACTGGCCCTTCTCCAGCTGCCACTCGGCCCACATATCGTGGCGGTCCCCGATAGAAGCCATGGCCTTTTCATCACTGTCCCACACCGTGACATGGTACCCGGCCTGCGCACAGTCCAGGGAAATCTGTGCCCCCATGGTCCCGGCACCCACGATCAGTATGTTCCTGATCTCCTTCACATCCATCCCCGTCTCCTTTCGCTTCCGTCACGGATTCCCGGACCCCTCGAGGACGGCTCACGGCCGACGCTCCGCCCAGTATACTTATACACCAGAGCCAGCCCCTTTGATATGACCGAAAAGCATGATTTCATGGTCACCATTTCTGGGGGTCCTTTACAAAACGGGCCCATTGGTTGAGTCTGTAGGGTGGATTCTGCGCACCGCCGGCGTCGGCTCCGGCGAATTCAACATCGGGAGGCAAAGATGAAACAGGTGCGACTGGGTAGAACCGGACTGGCCGTCTCGGAGGTCGGCTTCGGAGGAATTCCGATCATCAACCTCGGCATGGAGGAGGCGGTCTCCCTCCTGAGGCACTGCTTCGAGCTGGGGATCACCTTCTTCGATACGGCCAATATGTACGGAGACAGCGAGAAGAAGATCGGGGCTGCCCTGGAGTCGGTGCGGGACCGGGTCGTCCTCGCAACGAAGACGCTCAAGAGGGGTGCGAAGGGGGCGGGGAAACATCTGGACCTGAGCCTCCGGAACCTGAACACAGGGGTCATCGATCTTTATCAGCTTCACCAGGTGGCGAACCGCGATACCCTGGAGCAGGTGATGGCCCCCGGCGGCGCCTACGAGGCACTGGACAGGGCGCGATCGGACGGGAAGATTCGGTTTATCGGCCTGAGCTCCCACAACACCCGTATCGCGATCGAGGCCTGCCGAACCGGCCGGTTCGACACGATCCAGATTCCCTTCAACTTCATCGAGCAGGAACCCGCGGAGGAGCTCTTCCGGGCCGCCGGGGAGATGGACATGGGGATCATCGGCATGAAGCCCCTGGCGGGCGGCGTGCTGGACAAGGCGGAGCTCTGTTTCCGTTTCCTGCAGCAGTATCCGATGGTGGTGCCCATTCCGGGCATGCGGGCCAAGGAAGAAGCGGACGAGATCGCCGGGCTCTATGAGAGCCTCCAGGCGCCCACCGGGCAGCAACAGGAAGAGATGGAGAAGATCCGGTCCGAGCTCGGCACGACCTTCTGCCGGCGGTGCGAGTACTGCAAGCCCTGTGAGCAGGGGATCGACATCCCGACCGTCCTCGGTATGCGGTCCTACGTCAAGAGGCTCCAACGAGAGATGATCATCGGCCTGGCCGATGCTCAAATGAAGAAGGTGGAGAACTGCATCGAATGCGGGGAGTGCATCGAAAGGTGCCCCTACGAACTGCCGATCCCTGAACTCCTTCGGGAGAGCCTGGCACTCTACCGGAAAGAAGTGAAGCCCGACGCCTGACTGGCGATTCAAACCGGCCTTCGCAGCGTCCATCCTTCCCGGGACTCTGATCCGGTGCGATCATCGAACCGTCCCGATCCGAAATCTTCTCGATTTCGACCTCTTGCTATCTTTGCGGCATCATCTTCCCGAGAAGCGCACCGAGTTCCTCTTGTACACGAGCTGCTTGCGGACTTCCGTAAAGATTTGAGCGCTCCTCCGGATCGTCTGCAAGGCAATACAGTTCCGGTCCTTTGTTTCCCATAAATTCCACGTATTTGTATTCTCGGCTCCTTACCCCGAAATAGGTGGGAATCGCATACGGATAATTCTTGTAGTATTCGAAGAGAAAGACCTCTCGAAAGGGCGCGTCCTTTCTCTCCATGACCGGCAAGAGGCTGCGGCCTTCAATGGTATCGGGCTGCGGTATGCCCGCCATGTCGCAAAGGGTTGGTGCAAGGTCTATGTTCAGCACGAGCTGATCCCGTTTACCCCCTTCCGAAAGCCAGGGCGCTCTGACGACCAGCGGTATTCGTATGGATTCCTCATAATGCCAGTACTTGTTGATGCGTCTGTGTTCCCCCCAGAGGAGACCGTTGTCCGACGCATACACAACGATCGTTCTGTCCGTCAGGCCCAGTTCATCCATTGAGTCGAGTAACCTGCCGATCTCGAGATCAAGCCCCGACAACGTCCGGCAGTAGTTCCGATAATGGCTCTTCAGAAGCCCCATGTGGCCTTCGTACATGTTGCCCCGTGTCATGGAGGTCCAGATATCTGCATCCGCCGGCAGATCCATCTTCAGGTCTGCATAAAGATCCTGCATGTTCCGGGGAGGTCGGTACATATTATGCGCCGCTTTGTGCGACAGAACGAGACAGAGGGGCCTCTGGCGGTTTGTCTCCATGAAGTGAATCGCGCGGTCCGTCAACTCCTCCGAGATATAGTCTTTTTCGGACTCCCTCTCGATCCCGTTTACGTAGAGGGGACAATCGTAATACAACCCTTGCCCCTCCTTGGCCGTGAAGGAGACAAAGAGGTCCAGGTACGGAAGCTCCGGCAGACCGTCTCCGGGCATGTGCCACTTCCCTATGAACGCGGTCGTGTAGCCCGCGTTCTTGAAAGCTTGCAAGAACGTTGTCTGCAACCCCTTCCAGGGAGTTATGTTGTTCTTCACCCCATGGGTGTGAGCATACGCTCCGGTGAGAAAGCTGGCCCTCGAAGGGCTGCACAATGGCGTCGTTGCAAAAGCGTTTTCGAAAAGCACACCTTGAGCGGAAAGACGGTCCAGATGGGGTGTTTGCAGGAAAGGGTGGCCGACACAGCCCAGATGATCCCAGCGATGGTCATCGCTCAGAATGAAGACCACATTCGGCTTTTCGGGCGCGGCGGACGGAGACGACACGGGAAAGCAGAAGAACACTGCGGTACAGACGGCAGCCGCCGTGCCGATGACTTGCACGATTCCCTGCCGTGTCATCTGCCGCTCTCTCCTGTTGTTATCATCCACGGTCCAACCCCATTCCAACTCACTCGAGGCCCTGCCCGGGGCCGAAGAGTGCCCTGAACCCTCGCAGAAAAAGGTAAAACGTGTATTCGCCTTTGCCCCAGGCGAGAATGAATACAACGACCGCCAGGCCACCGAAGAAGGCGACCAGCGGAAGAAGGGAGTGGTCCTGCCGCAGGGCGATACGGTGCGGACACCTCCTTCTGCAGACCAAATCAGCAAGTCCCATCTCCGAAACAACACCGAAGAAGACACTGATCGTCAACGGACTGAAATAGAAGTAAAGAGACTCCAGAAAGGTAAAGGCAACGGAAACCCGGATGACCTCTTTCGTTGCCCAGAAAAAGGGGACGACAAAGGATGCAAGGATTCTTTCCGCCGGAGAAGCTCCCTGCTTGCAGGAATAGAGGTAAACGAAGAATGCGCCAAAACCGATGCACACGAACAGGATCATTCCCGATATGCCGGACATCCATTGATGGAGCCACGGTGCAGGCATGTAGATCGAATATTCATAGAGCAAGAGGGAGGCCGAAGAGACGAGGAGGAGAATGAGAACCGGCTTCCTGGAATGTGAAAAGAACGACTCCACCGGCGTCCCCCCATGCATCAATCCTTCCTCAGATTCTCGTCCAGCACGACCGTTGAGCCGTCTCGGTCGGAAATCCTCTTGATTTCGATCTCTTTCGCGTCGAATCGGATCTTGATCTGCTTCCAGTCGGAGCCGGGCTGCAGGGCCATCTCGTGCAACGAAATCTCGGGGCGTTCCTTCTCCGTCCCCTTGGATGTGGACAGGATCTGGAAGAGCACATCGAAGAGCTGATCGGCATCGTCGAACCTGCCCCAGCTCTTGTAAGCACTGCTTACCCGCCCGTCGTCGAACTCGATGATCCCCTTCATCTCCTCCCGGAGACCGCCCTCCTTCGTGCGCAGGAGCCAGATGTCCTCGCTCGCCTTGCCGTCCTCCTCCATCTTGGCCCGCATGTCGTACTCTTCCACGAGGGCATTGATGACCGCCTTCTTCTTCATGCCGATGCAGACGGGCGTCTTGCCGATGTACAGGCACTCCTCGGCCATGGTGCTGCTGCCGAAGACCATGGACAAAGCACAGAAGAACCCGAAAACGATCCGTCTCTTCATCACCCTTCCTCCTTGCCCCCACTATAGTCGACTGCGGGTTCGCAGGCAAGTCGATTATTCTCTACAGAAAACTCTTTCAAGAATAGAATGGCGGATGCATCGAGCGGGTTCTCAGAGAAAGAGATCCTGGATGAGCTCGCTGCCGGGATTCAGGGCGTACTTGTCCAAGTCCGAGATTCCTTCGGACGCGAGCACCTCTTCATCCACAAAGAAGTTGCCCGTGGTCTTCCGGCTGTCGCGCGTCAGGAGGATGTAAGCGGCGTCCGCCATGATGTCCGGCTTGCGGCTTCGCTGAACGGAGGACTCTCCCCCCAGCAGGTTCTGCACGGCGGCGGTCGCGATGATCGTTCGCGGCCACAGGGCATTCACGCCGATCCCGTGGGGCTTGAACTCTTCTGCCATCCCGAGGACGCACATGCTCATGCCGTACTTGGACAGGGTGTAGGCCAGATGGCTGGCGAACCACTTCGGGTCCAGTTTGGGAGGCGGGGAGAGGACCAGGATGTGGGGGTTTTCCGACCGCTTCAGGTAGGGCAGACAAGCCTGGGAGGCGGCAAAGGTGCCGCGCACGTTGATCTGGTGCATCAAGTCGAAGCGCTTCATCGGCGTGTCCTCGACCCCGGCCAGAAAGATCGCACTCGCGTTGTTGACCAGGATGTCGATCCCGCCGAAGGTCTCGACCGCCTTCTCCACCGCGGCCCGGACCTGATCCTCGTAGCGGATGTCCATGACGAGGGGAAGGGCCTTTCCCCCCGCGGCTTCGATCTCCTCGGCCGAGGTGTAGATCGTGCCCTCCAGCTTCGGGTGGGGTTCGGCGGTCTTGGCTGCGACCACGACATTCGCCCTGTCCCCGGCCGCGCGCAGGGCGATCGCCTTGCCGATGCCCCGGCTTCCTCCGGTCACGAACAACGTTTTCCCCTTCAGGTCTGCCATGTCTCTCTCCTCTGATCGGATTCGAGCGACCCGATCGGGGCGCTCGTCATCTAAGATGATTGCAGGCCGGTTCGAGATTCGAGTATTCTCAGTCCCGGACCCTCTGGACGCCCCGCATCCCCGCTTGCGTCCCGTTCGTTGATCCGCTGCACCCACAGGAGGAGTAAACATGGCCCTATCCCCCCTGGCCGGCAAGCCGGCCCCGCGGGATCTGCTCGTCGACATCCCCAGGCTCGTCACCCTGTACTACACTGCCAAGCCCGATGTCTCCGATCCGGCCCAGGCGGTCGCCTTCGGCACCTCCGGTCACCGCGGCAGCCCTTCGAAGGCGAGCTTCAACGAGCATCACATCCTGGCGGTGACCCAGGCGATCTGCGAACTCAGAGAGAAGAGAGGAGTCGACGGTCCCCTTTTCATGGGCAAAGACACCCACGCGCTTTCCGAACCCGCCCTTGCCACCGCCCTCGAGGTCCTTGCCGCGAACGGCGTGACCGTCATGATCCAGGAGGGACGCGGGTACACGCCCACGCCGGTCATCTCCCACGCCATCCTGACCTACAACCGGGGCAGAACCTCCGGGCTGGCCGATGGCGTGGTGATCACTCCCTCCCACAACCCCCCCGACGACGGCGGGTTCAAGTACAATCCGCCTCATGGAGGCCCTGCCGACACGGAGAGCACCCAGAAGATCGAGGACAGGGCGAACGAGATCCTTCGCGAGGAGACGAAGAACGTGCGCCGGGTGCCGCTTCAGAAGGCCCTGTCTGCAGACACGACCCGGGAGTACGACTACATAGGCCCCTACGTCCGGGACCTCGGGAACATCCTGGACATGGAGGCGATTGCCGGGTCGGGCCTGAAGATCGGCGTGGACCCCCTCGGAGGTGCGGGCGTCGGCTTCTGGGAGCCGATCGCCGAGCAGTTCGGACTCGACATCGAGGTGGTCAACCCGGCGGTGGACCCGACCTTCGGCTTCATGACCGTGGACAAGGACGGCAAGATCCGGATGGACTGCTCCTCCCCCTACGCCATGGCCGGCCTGATCGGGCTCAAGGAGAAGTTCGACATCGCCTTCGGGAACGACCCGGACACGGACCGCCACGGGATCGTGACGAGGGGAGCGGGCCTGCTCGCCCCGAATCACTACCTCGCCGTGGCCGTATCCTACCTCTTCCGGAACCGGCCCGGCTGGAGGGCGGAGGCCTGCGTCGGGAAGACCCTGGTCTCGAGCTCCATGATCGACCGGGTGGCTGCTCACCTGGAAAGGCGGCTCTCCGAGGTGCCCGTCGGCTTCAAGTGGTTCGTGGACGGTTTGCTGGACGGATCCTGCGGGTTCGGCGGCGAAGAGAGCGCCGGGGCCGCCTTCCTGCGAAAGGACGGAACGGTCTGGTGCACGGACAAGGACGGAATCATCATGAACCTGCTGGCGGCCGAGATCATGGCCGGGACGGAACGCTCCCCGGACGAGTTATACAAGGAGCTGGAAGAGAGATTCGGAAGCCCGGTCTACGAGCGAATCGACACGCCGGCCACATCGACGCAGCGGGAAGCCCTGAAGAAGCTCTCCGCCGACATGGTGACGGCGAACGAGCTGGCGGGCGAGGAGATCCGCGCCAAGCTGACCCGGGCGCCTGGCAACGACGCCCCCATCGGGGGTCTCAAGGTCGTCACGGAGAACGCCTGGTTCGCGGCACGGCCCTCCGGCACCGAAGACATCAGCAAGATCTACACCGAGAGCTTCAAGGGAAAGGACCACCTGAAACAGGTGCAGGACGCGGCCCGGGAAATCGTGGAGGCCGCCTACGAGGCGGCCGGGGCCTGATCAAGCGACCCGAACAGGCACCATGTGTGCGCGGATCCACTTCCCAAGGGCGTTTCGGACATCCGTCCTGCGGCGAGACCCACGAAGACCGTCACGACGTCGGCTTCGGGGGCCTCGATCTCATATCGGTTCAGCCCCAGGAACACGGCCAGGCACAGAAAGGCGATGCGCTTGTGGGATAGCACAAAAATGCTACCTCGGCAAACTCCTTCTCAAGAAGTTCCCCCCAGCCTTGGGCTCGCGTCTCTTCGCACGCATTCTGGCAATCGTTCTGGGGCAAGGAAACCGAATGCCTCCCTGTTGCATCTCATCCACGTTACCCGAAGGGAGAGAGGAAATGAGGGAACCGCACAGAAGAAACAAAAGACCCATCCTCCCCGTCCTGATTCTCACGACCCTGGTGGCCACCGCAGGATGCATGCCCCTTGATACCGTGGAATATGTGGACTTGGAGCAGTACGCCGGCCTGTGGTACGAAATTGCCCGTTACCCCGTCCCCTTTGACGAGGACAGCGTGGCCGTTACGGCGGAGTACACTCTTCTGGAGGACGGCACAGTTCGTGTCGTGAACCGGGGCTTGGTGGGAGACCTGAACGGCCCCCCGACGAGCATTGAGGGGATCGCCCGCGTTGCGGATCCCGTTTCCCAGGCAAAATTGCTCGTTTCTTTCGACCGGCCGGGTCTGGAGCAGGTCGAGGGGGATTACTGGATCATCGAGCTGGCGGAGGATTATTCACATGCTGTTGTTTCGGATCCCCTGCGCTTCACCCTTTACATACTGAGCCGCACCCCGACGATGGATCCCGCTTTGTATGCTGGAGTGGTTGAACGGCTGGTGGAACGGGGGTTCGATCAGGACCGGATAGAGCCCACACCCCAGTTGCATTGATAGGGGGCAGAAGAGAGCCGGCGCAAACCCTCCAAACCGAACGCCCCGGCAACTCCGAGCGCTTCGGGGGCCTTCCCGTGTGGACAGAGATATGATCCGGCAAATCGTTCTTGTCCTGGCAATTCTTCTCGCCGGCTGCACGTCCCTGGACCAGAACCTGCAGAAGTATCCGGGCCGCAGCATAGACGAGGTAATCGAGCGCCGAGGGAACCCGGATGAGGTGACCCCCCTCCACAACGGGGGAAAGGTAATGACGTGGAGGCAGCGTTGGGGAGCCGCCGGAGAGAGTGTCTGTACGGTGCGCTTCACCTGCGACGCACACGGCATCATACAGGGCTATTCCTACCAGAATTGCGGTCCGGACGGATCCGGCCACGGACCATAGCAGTAAAACGTTGCTCCAGGCGACGCCAACTCCTAGGCGGACACTTCGGGGCGTCGGCCGGACCAGGGCCTGGCCTCCTCCAGTTGCGCCGCAAGACGGAACAAGGTCGCTTCATCTCCGAACCGACCGATGAACTGCAGCCCTATGGGTAGGTTGTCATCCGTCCAGTAGAGGGGGATGGACATGGCCGGCTGGCCGGTGGCATTGCACACCTGGGTGAAGAGAACCCACTCGGTGGTGGTCTCCAGCGCCTTCAGGGGTTGGTCCGGTGTGGAATCGAAGGACCCCAGGGGCAGCGGCGGCTTCGCCAGCACCGGAGTTAGAAGCACGTCATAATCCAACATCTGCCGGGCTACCTGGCGCGAGATTCCTTGCAGTTGACCGACGGCGTTCAGGTAGTCCCCTCCGGTGTATCTCCTGCCGAGCTCGCACATGAACCAGGAGGGGGTTTCCATTTGCTCCGGTCGGAGGGACGTTCCGGTCGCTTCTTCGATGGCGGTCATGATGCGGAGCATGTTGGACGCATACAGTATGGCAAAGGCCTCGTTGAAGCGATCGCGAGGAATATCGAGCACCTTCTCCTCGACCCGGTGACCGAGGTCGGCACACAATGCAGCAGTCTCCTCGACCGCACGGACGCATTCGGGGTGAACGGAACCCGCATCCGAAGACCTGGCAAACCCTATGCGCAGTCGTCCCGGAGCAGCCCCCACTTCCTCGAGAAACGGCCTGTACGGCGGCGGCGCCCAGTACGGGTCACCAAGGTCGGGGCCGGATGTGGCATCCAGTGCGGCCGCACTGTCCCGCACCGATCGTGTAACGACGTGCTCGCACACAAGCCCGGAGACCAGATCCCCCGCGTCCGGACCCAACGGGTTCCGGGCACGTGTCGGCTTCAGACCGAACACGCCGCAACAGGAAGCGGGGATTCGGATGGACCCGCCTCCGTCATTGCTGTGTGCCATGGAGACGAGACCGGCTGCAACGGCCGCGGCGGACCCGCCGCTCGAACCCCCCGTTCCGTAGTCGAGATTCCAGGGGTTGCGGCAGGGGCCGTGAAATCTCGATTCCGTGGTGGGGAGAAACCCGAATTCCGGGGCGTTCGTACGACCGCAGACCACCAGGCCGGCGTTCTTGTATCGAATGGTCAGCTCTCCGTCGTGGTCCGGGACAGCCCCGGCCAGCAGCTCGGCACCGTAGCTCAGGCGAACGCCCGCGTAGGGAGCCAGGATGTCCTTGAGCAGGAAGGGCACGCCGGTGAAAGGCCCATCCGGCAGAGGGCCGGCAGCCGCGGCCCGCGCCTGCTCGTACATGGGCGTCACCACGGCGTTGATCTTTGGATTGATCCGTTCGATACGCTCGATGGCGGCTTCAAGGAGCTCGGCCGGCGTGACTTCCCTGTTCCTTATCAGTTCCGCCTGGGCGGTTGCGTCCAGAAAAGCGAGTTCTTCGTGTCTGATCATGACGTTCCTTCCCTGCAATTCTCCTGTCATCATCCATTCACGGTTCCATGAACTTCAACAGCGTCATGCCGTTCAGGATCTCGGGAATATAGTGCGTTCGAACTCGGTGGTCTCTTTCGTTGAGTCGAATCAGGAAGTCCGTTTCGCGGGCCTTCACCTTTTCCGCCAGCTCCCTCACCTCGCGTAGCGGATGCTGCCCGAGCATGAGCGGCTCCAGTTGGGCCGTCTCCCCTCGAACAAAGCCTTCCAACGGCCTTCAATTCTTTCATGCCCCTGTTCTCTCCCCTATGATGCGGACCCACGTGAAAACACTCGCAGGCCGATCACGCCGGAGACGATGAGGAGGATGCAAAGGATCCGCATGAAATCCCTTGACTCCCCGAAGAGGACCATGCCGAGCAGGGCCACGCCCACGGCGCCGATACCTGTCCAGACCGCGTATGCGGTTCCCACGGGAATCGATTTCATCGAAAGCGAAAGCAGCTGGAAGCTCACGATCATCGCGGCAATCGTGAAGACGGAGGGCCACAACCTGGAAAACCCTTCGGTGTATTTCAAACCGATCGCCCAGCCGCACTCGAAGCACCCGGCAATTGTCAGGAGTACCCAAGCCACAATAGATTCTCCTCTTGAACATCACCACGAGGACAGAGTTCACTCCGCGGGACCATCGTACGGCTCCGGCCTCAGCCCAACGTTGCGGCGTTCGTTCACCAGGTCATAGACGCGAAACCGGAAGACCGTGAAGAACGCACTCAACACCGCATACAGCGTATCCAGGAGGACCTCGAAGATACCCAGCTCGACCTTGAGATCCTCCAGCACGAAGATGAGCCCGAAATAGGGCACGTAGACGGCGGCGAAGATGATCAGGTACCCGCCCAGAATCAACCAGAAGTAGGGCCGGGTCGCATCCCAACTGGTTCGCAGGGCATCCGCCGGGTTCCGGCCTTTCAGCAGAAGCTCGAATTCCGCAAAGGAGAAACGTGCGAGGGCGATGACGCCGGGAACGATGAACAGGACGAAGCCCAGGCCGGTAATGGCGCCGAGCAGCAGTGACAACAGGAGGAAGGGCCCCCAGTACTTGAGCCCCAGGAGCCAGCAGGACCTTACGTTCAGCCGGTCGCCCGAGATGATGGACGCCATGAAGAAGATGATCCCGCCCGCGTAGATCGGATAGGCGAGGAGTCCCAGTGCGAGCATGGGCAGATCAGAGGCTAGATTCGACTCCTGGCCGGCCAGGGAATCGGCGTACCGGGCGCGGAACAGCTCGATGGGGAACACCACGGGAACGATGATGAGAAGGATCGAGAAGAGATGATTCCGAAAGAACCGGAAGCTGTCCAACAACAAGCCTTGAAGTGCCATCCATTTCACTCCGTCGCAGTATCCGAGTTCCTCGTACCGGAAGCAGTCGGTCGTATGGAGGGTACCTAGCCCCCCGTCCGTTTGACTACATATCCGACTGCCTTCAACTCCTCCACCATCAGGTCCCGGTGATCCCCCTGAATCTGGATCACGCCTTCCTTCACGGTACCGCCGGTCCCGCATTTCCGCTTGAGCTGCTTGGCGAGATTTCGGAGACCGTCCGGGTCCAGGGGAATCCCGGTGATCACGGTCACGCACTTTCCCTTTCGCCCCTTCGTCTCTCTGCCGACCCGGACGACTCCGTCCCCCTGAGCGGGCTTTTCGCCCTTACCGCACAGGCATTTCGCGACCGGCCGGGAGCAGGCATGGCACACCCTGCCGTGCTCGGTCGAGTATACGACGCGGCTTTCGCCGTTCTTCCTCGCCCCCATGCTCCTGCCCTTCACATCGGATGACTCGAATCGATACAGCATGCGGCATATCAACGGCCGAACCCGAACAGTGCGCTCTGTATCAGCCTCGTGAGTTTCACCATCTGTTCGGCGGTGAAGTACTGGCCCGGTATCCTATGGGTGTTCCTCCTGTATTCCCGTGCGTGTTCTTCTGACCAGAAGAATACACACTCGTGTCAGAAGGAGTCGATGATGCTCGGGTCCTCCAGTTTCCGAAAATCGACATGCGGCACGAATGTGACGGGTTCGGCCCCTTCCTCCCTGACGCGGGAATTCAACTCGCTGTCGATCTCGATGTGCATCGGTTCGGAACAATGGGCGCACTCCGTTTCGATCAGGACGGACAATGACTCTCCTCTCAATTGCCCTTGCACGAAGGGCGTCGCAATCGCGTCCGCCGCTCAGGCCGCGTAGAGCTGCTCACCCGTGCTGAAGGTCATGTGGTGCGGTGTCCGTTCCACCGTAACCGGATAGGCCCAGACAACCTCTCCTTCCTCGTTTCTGAAAAGGAAGGTCATGTGCTTCTCCAGGTCGCCCAGAATCTCCTTCACCCGGTCCGTGGGCAGACCCATCTCGCCTGCAACGAATTCGGGCGACATGGGCTTCCCGACTCTCGGGAGCTCCCTGACCGCACAATGATGCACCTTTCGGTGGTCAGGGGACATGAAGTCGAGAGAGGCCCGGATCTTCTTCCTGCTCTTCTCGACCTCCTTCTCCCACAAAAAGGGAGGAACCGACAGCATGAGCCGCCAGACGCCCAGCATGAGTTTGTTCTTCACGGGTATGCCTCCTTCCTTGGATTCCCTTTTCTAAGGGTTCGCGAAAAAATAATTTCACATTTTTCTTAGAGGACAGATAGAGTA
>CAYZMM010000062.1:0-31295 GCA_964479535.1 uncultured Thermodesulfobacteriota bacterium | reverse complement strand
TGTCACCGTAAGTTCAGTCAGTTAGCCTTCAAACTACAAGGGAACTTCGGGCTAGCGCCTGATCTGATTTCGGTTCTCTTGGATCTTTTTGACTCCTTGCCTGTGAACTTTGCCGGTGCAACGAGAGCTAGGCGACGCAAAACAGCGTATTCTTCGTAAAAGAGAGGCCTTGATGGTTAAGGGAGATGGAAAAGAATACGGCAGATCATTGCTCTGGATGTGCCGGCAGGAGGTCTGAAAGCGGGAAGGGAGGGAACCGCTCGTAACCGAGACCACCACTACATCTTCGAGGCAGAGGGAAGGGTAGAGGTGATTTGGAAGAACTCGTTGCCTTGAGAAGCAAGCTCAAAGAAGACCCTCTCATTTCGGTGGAGGAAATCGCTTGAAGATTTGGATAATACGGCCCTTTCGAATCCTGTTTCCTCCGTCGAGCACTAGGAGCTATGTTGCGGGACTCATCCTTAGAGCGCTTTCCCGTCCGTGTACTTCGGTCTTAGGTCGGTCTTGAGAACTTTTCCGGAAGGGTTTCTCGGCAAAGCGTCCATGAACTCGACCCTCTTGGGTTTCTTGTAACTCGCCAGATTTTCCTTACAGAAGGAAATCACCTCCTCTGCGGACATGTGCTGCCCTTCCCTCAGGACGACCACGGCTTTGACGGACTCGCCCCAGCGATCGTCCGGCACACCGATGACAGCTGCCTCCACAATTGCGGGATGACTGAACAAAACCTCCTCGATCTCTCTCGGGTAAATGTTCTCTCCCCCGCTGATGATCATGTCCTTCTTTCGGTCCATGATGTAGATGAAGCCTTCTTCGTCGAGTCGAGCCAGATCGCCCGTGTGAAGCCAGCCATCCCGCAAAGCCTCCATCGTCCCTTCCGGATTCCGGTAGTATTCCTTCATGATGCTCGGCCCCCGAAACACCACCTCGCCGATCTCTCCCGCCGAAGCATCCTCTCCTCCATCCCGTACGATCCTGGCCTCGTTCGTCGCACTCGGCTTGCCCACGGAACCAATCTTTCGCAACGCTTCCCCGGGCGGAAGAAGCGTGACACCCCCCTCCGAGAGTCCGTAGGCCTCCCACATCTCGATCCCTTCGAAGTAGTCCAGGATCCTCTTCTTGGTCGTGTAAGCGCAGCTTTCCGCACCCGACGAGGCTACGCGCAGAGAACTGACATCCCTCTTCTTGGATTCCAGTCTGGTCATCACCTGGTTCCACATAGTGGGAACCAGGAAGATCCGTGAGACTCGTTCCTTTTGCATGCTCAGGACTACCTCTTCGGGATCGAAGTTCCTGAAAATCAATACCGTACTGCCGATCACTATGTTCGGCATGAAATAGTTGAAGAAGCTGACGTTGAAGAGTGGCACAACGTACATCTCGATGTCTTCCGCACGATGCCCCATGGCCATCACCTGGTTGAGAGGAGCCCACAGGTTGGCCCGGTGACTGCGAACAACGCCTTTCGGTCTTCCGGTCGTACCCGAGGTGTAGATGATGGAGGAGTCGTCATCCAGGCCTATCCCGTCGCACTGAATGACCGGCCCTGAATACGTCTCGATCAGACCTTCGTAGGAAAGCACGTCTTCCATCCTGCCTGCACTTCCCACCAAGACGAAGCTTTTGATTCCGGGGAGTTCCGAACGAATCGGGGCCAGCACCTCCTCGAACTCCTGGCCGTAGACCAGCAACGATGCCTCGCAGTCATTTAGTATGTACGAGAACTCCCTCCCCACCAGCCGGAAATTCAGAGGCACCGAAACCAAACCCAGCTTGGCGCATGCAAAGACGCACTCGACAATCTCGTTGCCGTTGTGAAGCAGGAGTGCGGCCTTGTCGCCCCTCTTCAGGCCCTTAGCCCGAAACGCCCGTGCCAGGGCATCCGCCCTCGCGTTCAGGAGACCGTACGAGATCCTCTTGTCCCCGCAGATCACGGCCGTCTTATTCGGCTGCTTTCTTGCATGCAGCTCAAGAAATTGCGCAAAACATTCCACCCGAAGCTCGCTTGATATCGAATGTCCGATTCATTGGACGGAAGGACGCCAGCCAGGAGGAGGGCGCCTATAAAGATGAATTTCATCCAAACATCATTCTAAGACCAGGGGCGTATCGTCGGCTCAACCTCCTCAACCGTCTTGGTGCGGGTCGTCTTCACGATCCTATCTTTCGGCGCCTCAACTTCACCCTAAATTCTCTTCCTGCCTATCCGGCGAGTCTCGGATCTCGAACCAATCTTCCGAAAGCCATCAGACCGCTCCGTGCACTTTTGACTCCGGACACGGAACAGTGGGATCCGGTGTTCTTCCCTATGGGCAACCCGGTGCATTCGCGAAGGGGGGAGCGCCGAGCAGATCGTCAGCTTTCAGTAAACAACGATCTTACCGGTTCTCATGTGCTTCGCTCCCTTTCCTTTCTGTTGCACCTCATACGGATAGGTGCCCTTCTCGCTGAAGATCAGGCTCGAAGTTCCCCCCATCGGAACCCAGCTTGTCACGTAACAATTCTCGGCATCCAGTCCGAAACCGGAAGCCGCCTCCGTAGCGTCATCACACTTCTTGCCTTCCCTGAAAGTCAACTTGACCTCTTCACCTTTTACCCAGTTCAGCCAGACCACGACGGTCCCTTCTTGCACCATCAGGGTTTCGGGTTCGACACGTATCTGATCCGTCTGGGGACCGATCCCGCCCAGGAGTCTGACGAGCCTTTCATCCGCTGCGAAGGATGCCGGCGTAAACAGCATCATGCACAGGACAAGACAGCTCACCAATCCGAGTGCATACGACCACGGTCCATTTTTCATGGCGATTCTCCCTTTCTCTGGTTGACATCCGTTCAGGGGGAACCCTTCCCCCTCCTACCTTCTACCTTCTCCCTCATCCGCCACACCTATTCACCGTCGCTTCACTTCTTCCACGTTTCCTCACTTTCGGGCGCGGCAGCAGGATCTTAGATCAAGAACATTGAGGCTCCCATGCACTCTCCTTTTAGACGGCCAAGAAGGAATGCAGGATTCGGGGGCCGAAGCTGCCTTCAACTCGTGCCTCACCGCTGGGCTTGGCATCCGTATTCAATACGTGCGGCCAGGCTCATGGGCTCCCCTTTGCATCGATCTACAGACGGCATTATACGGGCATGTTCCCGTGCTTTCGCCAGGGTCTGTCCTCTGTCTTGTCCCAGAGCATGGTGAGAGCGCTGTAAATCTTCATCCTCGTCTCACGGGGCTCAATGATCTCGTCCACCTGCTGGATCGAGGCTGCCTTGTAAGGATTGAAGTAGAGCCTTTTGTATTCCTCCTCCATTTCCTCCGTAATCCTCTCTCTTTCCTCGGAACCCGCCTTCTGGATCTCCTTGCGGAAGACGATTTCCGAGGCTCCCCTCGGTCCCATGGTCAGAATTGCACCGCAAGGCCAGATGTAGATCATATCCGCGCCGATTTCCCTGCTGCACATGCCGTGCGTCGCACCCGCAAAACCCTTCCGGAGGATCACCTGGATCTTGATCGTTGTAGCTTCCACGTAAGCGTAAAGCATCTTGGCTCCGTGACGGATAATTCCACCTCGCTCCTGCTCGATGCCCGGAAGATAACCCGGTACGTCCACCAGATTCACCAGGGGGATGCTGAAAGCGTCGCAGAACCGTATGAACCGTGTGGCCTTGTCCGACGAGTTGATGTCTACGGATCCGGCCAGTACTGATGGTTGGCTGGCAACGATACCCACAGGTAGTCCCCCGATCCTCGCAAATCCCGTAATGATCTGAGGTCCGTAGTCTCTCTTGATGTCGAAGAAGACCGAATCATCCACGATTGAATGGATGACCCCGTACATGTTGTACGGTCTCCGTTGATCCCCCGGCACAATGTCTTCCAGCTCGGGGCATTGTCGGAACGGGTCATCTTCCCCTGCCGTTACCGGCGGCTTTTCCTTGTTGTTGGAAGGAAGAAAACCGAGAAGTGTGCGACACCGTTCCACGCACTCATGATCATCCTGCGCAACGAGGTCGCAGCAGCCGCTAACCTGCGCGTGCAACTCAGGCCCCCCGAGCTCTTCCTCGGTATACTTCTGTGCAGTTACGGAATAGGTCAGGGCGGGACCTGCAATGTACATGAAACTCCTGCCTCCTCCCGTCATGAAGATGAAATCCGTGAGCGCGGGCGAATAGGAGGCCCCCCCTCCACACGGACCCATGATCAGCGAAATTTGCGGCAACACACCCGAATACTTCACCTGTCGGCAGAACATCCTTGCGTAAGCGACCCATCCTCCGAGCGTCTCCTGCGCCCTCACACCTCCGGAATCGATCAAACCGACTACGGGGACTCCCATCGTATATGCCTTGTCATAGAGACGAGCAATCTTGTTCCCGTGCCATTCTCCGACCGACCCACCCATGGACGTGAAGTCCTGCGCGTAAAGAGCGATCCTCCTCCCGTCCACCTGTCCGAATCCCGTAACCACGGCATCCGCATGAATCTTTCTCTTCTCCATGCCGAAATCTCTGCACTGATGCTCCACAAAAAGGTCGATTTCCTGAAAAGTCTCTGCATCCGCTAGAAGATGGATTCTTTCCCGGGCTGTGAGTTTTCCTCTCTTGTGCTGCACCTCGATCTTCTCAGGACCGCCACCCAACTCCGCCTCGGCCTTCTTCTTCCTGAAATCCTCCAGCTTGTCTCTCATCTCCTGGTCTGCCATGGAGCGTTCTCCCTGTGAAGACATGCGCCTCTTTAACGATTCGCTTTTCTCAACCCCAAAGCGTCGAGGGCAATGATCATACGCAGAATATTTGAAGACCCTTCCACGATCTGGTACAGCTTTGCTTCTCGATAATATCTTTCCACGGGGTACTCTGTGGAATACCCGTAGGCTCCGAGAAGTTGCATGGCGTATCCGCTGGCCATCACGGCAGCGTCTGCCGCCGCAGCCTTTGCGATCGAAGTTTCCAGGGTATTGTTTATCTGACCTTTGTCCTTCTGCCAGGCCGCCTTGTACACGAGCATCCGAGCCGCCTCGGCTCCGATGACCATGTCTGCGATCTTGTGTTGATTGGCTTGAAATTTCCCTATGATCTGACCGAACTGCGAGCGCTCCTTGCAGTACTTTACGCTCTCGTCAATGCACGCCTGAGCCATGCCCACTGCGCCGGCCGCCGTTGTGAGGCGGGTCTGGTTCAGGGTCCACATACAGATCGAAAAACCTCGATTCTCCGGCCCAACGAGGGCGTCCGCAGCGATCCGGCAGTCATCGAAAATGAGTTCACTCGTGGGGGCGGCATGTACCCCCATCTTCTCCAGATCGCTCGTCTTTATTCCGGGAAGCTTTGCATCGAAGAGGAATGCTGAGATTCCCTTTGCCTTGGCTTCCGGTTTGGTGGAAGCGTAGGCCAGAATCACGTCTGCCTGGGAAGCCAACGTGATCCAGGTCTTGGCGCCGTTCAACACATAGACATCCCCTTCCTTGACTGCAGAGCAGGTCATGGCGGCGACATCCGATCCCGCATTCGGCTCGGTTATGGCAAAACAACCGATAGACTCGCCCGATACCAAACCAGGAATGTACTTCTTCTTCTGCTCTTCCGTACCCCAGTGCAGCAGGGTCAGGGCAGGGCCGAAAGCCATGCAATTGAACGGGATTCGCAAAGCGCCGCTTGCTCGACCGATCTCTTCGACGACCAGACAGTGAGCCAGATAGCCCGAATTCGTTCCTCCATACTCCTCGGGGATCACACACCCAAAGAAACCGACGTCTCCCATTTTTCGAATGATGTCCCGTTGAAACCTATGGTTCCTGTCGTCGTCGGCAACGACCGGCTCGATTTCCTGAAGGGCAAACTTTCTCGCCATGTCGCGCATCGCTGTATGTTCTTCAGAAAGCTCGAAGTCCATGGATTTCTCCTTTCAGATCGCCTTGGGCCAGGGCCTCCAAATCCGGAATGGCGGACTCAGTCTTTCCAATCAGCCAGAACGGGAGCAGGCTCGTAAAACCCGGCCAGCCAGTCAGGCGCCTTCTTCGCCCTCTCACCGAGGATCCGCAGGATCTCTGCTACCTTGTAGTCTTCCAGAAATTCGAAAAGGCCTTTGGGCCATCCGAAAGCAAGACGAAACGATTTGTCTACGTCCTCAACGCTGCCCACACCCTGACTCACACACCAGGCCGCTACGTTCACGGCTGGCGCCAGCAGTTCAAGGGGATCTAACTTCCCTGACAGCGTCTCCGAGATATCCGGCTTCGTGTATGTACCTCCTGGATACGCATAGAACCCTTTACCGGTCTTGACCCCGCTGAGCCCTTTGTCACGCATGGGTTTCCAAAGGAACTCCGCCAGATGTCTGTACGCGGACAGGAGAGGGGGCCAGGGTTCGAATTCAGGATACTGTTCCAGGATCTTCTTCAAAGACTCCAGCCCCTTGGTTCGGATATCCACGGCTCCCGTGAAGTCGAAGATTTCGAACTCGCCCATGGGAAGTCCCAATCGGTGACGCGCCACCGCGTCGATCTCCTCGACGGTGGCCTCCTTGCGAAGATAGACAAGGTTGTTCTCGATGGACCAGCCGGCTCGGGCACGTGCGGCCAGAAAGAACCAGACGTCCTTCCTGGCGAGAACAGGCACTTTCCCATACCCTTCGCACAGATCGAGGACGTCCTGCATGGTGTCATCGTCGGTGTACTTGCTCCGGATGACTTCGATCAACCGCATGATCTGCGGAGGGTTCATCCAGTGCATTCCGATGACCTTCTCCCTGCGTTTCGTGCCCTCGGCGATCAACGTGATGGACAAACCGCTCGTGTTCGTAGCCAGGACGGCATGGGGCGGGGAATGAACGTCGGCTTCTCTCATGAGCCGACTCTTCAGATCGATGTCCTCGAACACCGCCTCGATTACGCAATCAGCCTGGCTTACGCCGGCTACGAGGTCGCTGGTCGTCTGGATTCTTTCCAGCACCACCTCGGGATCTTCCTGAATCTTCCCCTTTTCGGCCAGCTTCCCAAGGCTGTTCTTGATCTTCCTCATCGCTTTCTCGAGGGCCTCGGCCTGGGTATCGATCAGAGAAACATCCTGTCCCGAAATGGCCGCAACCTGTGCAATACCATGTCCCATGATCCCGCTCCCGATCACCGCAATCCTCTCGACAGACACCATTCCCTCCTTTTCACTGTTCCTGCGGCGTCATTCAATGCAACCGAAGATCCCCACAGCAGAGGTAAACGCACCCGGCCACCCTCCGATATTGTGGATCAACCCGACCTTTGCCCCTTGCACCTGCCGTGGGCCCGCCTTTCCCCTAAGCTGCTGATAGATCTCATAGATCATGCGTATGCCGCTTGCTCCGATGGGATGGCCAAAAGATTTCAACCCGCCGTCGGTGTTTACAGGAAGCCCCCCCTTCAATTCGAAGAGACCCGCCTCTATGTCTTCGATTGCCCTTCCCCTCGGGCTGAACCCCAGGTCCTCGTATGTAACCAGTTCGTTGATCGTGAAGCAGTCGTGCACTTCAGCCACATCGATCTGCTCCCGAGGGTTTGTGATACCGGCATCCTCGTAAGCGAGTTTCACCGCCGCCAGGTTTTCTTTCCAGTGCGTCCAATCATAGTCTGGGGAAGTTTGAGCGTATTCGTCTCCACAGGCTATTCCCAGCCCCTTGATCAGCAGATAGTCATCACGGAAGTTCCCTGCAATTTCCGCTCGCGTAAGAATGGCTGCCGCTGCACCGTCGCTCACCCCGCAGCAATCGAAGAGTCCAAGCGGCTTGGCAATCATAGGGGCATTCAAAACCTGTTCCAGACTGACCTCTCGGCGAAGGTGTGCCAAAGGGTTCAGTTTTCCGTTGTGGTGGTTCTTCACGGCAATCTTCGCCAGCGCCTTCCTTCCCGCTTGCGGATCGATCCCATAATGGTGAAAGTAGCGATTCGCCATAAGGGCGAATTGAGAGGGCATGGGAACGGCCGGGCGGGTCTGGCTCATTGCCATTTCGGGGTAGGAAGGGGGCGAGACCGGAAGGCCTGAAAAACCGTAGTCCTTGTTCTTTTCGACTCCGCTTACCAGCACGACATCGAATGCACCGGATGCTACGGCGTAGGCTGCATTACGCAGAGCATCCGTTCCGGTGGCACAAGCGTTCTCCACCCGGGTGATAGGAATACTTCCCAGATGCAACGGGATGAGCCCTGTCCCTCGGTGGTAGCCGTTGTTCGTTCCAATCCAAGCCGCCTGGACCTGATCCGGCTCAATACCCGCATCCTCGAACGCTTGATGACAGGAATCAACGACCAGGTCGAAGAAACTCTTCTCCCACAACTCGCCGAATCTGGTGCATCCCATTCCAACAATGGCAACCCTATCCTTGAGGCTTTCCATGCCCAACCTCCTCACGGGAATCTGATCGGCGTGCACTTCCAGTAGTAGTTGTGAATGCCCTCCGTTGTGAACAGCTTGCGGAAGGTCATCACGACGGGCATCCCGATCTCGATCGGCTCTTCCTTCTTGTCCGTCATGTACAGGGAGGTTCGTCCCCCTCCCTCGAAGTCCACCACACCGAGCACGAGGGGCGGATCAGCATTCGGTGTAGCAAAATCTTCACTGTATGTGTTGAGGATTGCTTTCTTGTCAGAAAGGGAATGCGAATGGAACTGATCCGCGGTGCGGCAGTTGAAGCAAACCCGCATCGGCGGATACTGCACCATTCCGCAATGGTTACAGCGAGCGGCGTGAAAACGGATGTTTTGCTCTGTTTCCCTCCAGATGCAGCTGGCTGAAGGAGTAGGGATCGGGGGTCGTCGTCGGCCCGTCACCATCTCCACGAGACCTCTCCAGTTCAGGTAGCGTTTGTAGTCCTTCAGAATTCTTTTGGACGATATACAGTCTGTTAGAGACGGCGCAGGCCGAACCTCCTCCTGGACCTTCAACAGAAAAGCGTCCCCTCCGTTTCCGTAGCTCGCCAGCAAGACCGTGTCCCCGGCTTTCGCTTCCTCTAGGGCACCCGCCAGCAACATGAGGCTCGATGCGGTTCCCGTATCCCCCACCGAACCAAAGAGAGGGGGTTGTATCTGCGCGGCATCCAGCCCCATCTTCCTTCCCATTTGACCATGTCGTCTCCGGCTGGGAGCGTAGAAGGCAGCCTTGGAAACGTCCTTGGCGTGAACGCCATTCTTCTCCAAGATCTTTCCAACTACCCCGGCCACGACACGAAAGTAACCTTCCTCCATGTAGAATCGTTCTTCCCAGGACCGCACGAATCGATCCTCATCCGTTCTCCAGACATCAAGCATCTCGAAGGCCGTGGTCGCATGGTCCCGAATCTCGATCTTGCTTTCGGTAGCGCTCACGAGTACCGCCACAGCCCCATCTCCCAACTCCCTTTCGAAGTCCGAGCCCGGCATCGGGATACGCATGTCGGAAGCTATAACGAGAATCCTTTGTGCGCTGCCCGCCTTCAGCGAATCGACGGCTGCCTTCAGGGCTGTGGTTCCCGCTCGAAGAGAGTTTCCGAAATCCGCTGTGGCAATATCTTCCCGAAGGTCGAGGGCCGTCGCTGCCAAGACCGCCGTCAGCTTCTCCTTATAGGGAAAGGTCGTTGAGGCGAAGAAGAGGCCGTCGATCTCGTTTTTGTCTACATCGTAAAGGCAGTGTCTGCCAGCCGCGACGCCCATCGTGAGGCTGTCTTCGTCGAAATTGGCAACCGCCCTCTCCCCACGAAAACCTTCTCTCGCAACGCCTAGGTCCAGTCTCCACAAAGGCACGTATACGCCACAGGCCTCGATACCGATCATGGGATTACCTCCCGCGGTAGATCGCCTTTCGCTTCTCGAGGAAAGCTCGGGCAGCCTCCTTCTGGTCCTCCGTCCCGAAACAGAGCGCGAACAGATCCCTCTCGCACGCAAGCCCGGCTGAGAGGGTGGTTTCCAGGGATCGATTGACCGCCAGCTTGGCCAGTTGAAGGATGACGGAGCTTCGTTTTAACAAGGTTTCGACAAACTCCTGCGTGGCCTCTTTCAGATCTTCCTGAGGAACGACCTGATTTACAATGCCTAGGGCAAATGCCTCTTCGGCACTGAGCATTCGGCCCGTGAAGATCAATTCTTTGGCCCGCTTTTCCCCTATCAGTCGCGGAAGGACCTGTGTGCCGCCTGCCCCCGGTATCACTCCTACCATGATTTCGGGCTGACCGAATTGAGCGCCCTCCGAGGCGATGGCGATGTCACTGGCAAGAACCGTCTCACACCCTCCACCCAAAGCAAGCCCGTTCACCATGGCCACGACAGGTTTCGACATTTGCCGAATAAGAAGCAGAGGGTGTGCAGCGCCGTGTCGAGTAAGCTGATCTGCCGACGACAGTCTTGGAAATTCGGAAATGTCTCCGCCAGCACAAAACGCTTTGTCTCCAGCTCCTGTCAGAACGACCACGTGAACCTCAGGATCGTCATTCACATCCTCGAGGCTTCGAATCAATTCACTACGCATTATGCTGTTCATGGCATTCCGCGCTTCCGGTCTGTTCAGGGTGATCCAGGCCGTCCGGTCCCTCTTGCTGTAAAGGATGGTTTCAAAATCCGTCATTTCCCTTCCCTTTCCCTCTTCTACAGACCTGTCTCGAACCCAGTGACGTCCGGTTTCGCGTGCAAGAGCCTCTTCATCGACTGAAGGCTCTCATCAATTTCCCAGTAAAGTAAAGATCCAAGAAGAACGACCTTTTCCGGCGCTACGTCGCTTCTAGCATAGCGGGCCGTATTTCTAGGATTGGGATCTCCAAAGAACAGTCTCCGGGGTTCTGGTTCCTGCACGAGAAACACTTCCACTTCCATCTTGGGATTCTGAAGGCCATATCGATCCAAAACGGAATGTGCACTCTCCATCTCCATCAGAACGGGAATCCGAGACAGTGTGCGACACAGATTCTTCAGCAAGGAATCCACAAAGACTTCGCTTTCCTTGGGTATGGAATCCACCGTCCACCGGCCCCCATCACGCCATGCATCGATGACATCCGGACCCTTTCTGAAAACGAGCCTTTCCATGTTGTCGGTCTCCAGTTTCCATAGAACATCTGCCTCCAGATCGTCTCGTCCCTCCGGAGGCTTGTCCAAGTAGAAGACCCAGAGCGCCAACAGTGCGACCAGCACCGTCAAGGGCATGATTGCTCTGAAGTTCATCCGGTTCTCCTATTGTAGAAGACCATCAGAACACCAGCTAGAAGGAATAGAAAGGGTTCAACTAAGACCAGGGCAGAAAACATGAACCGGGTCTGGCCGGCACTCAGAAACAAAGAACCAAAACCTTGAGCCAGTTGGGCCTCTCGTCTTCTCGCCGGGAGAGAGACCTCCCCTCCCAAGAGATAGTGGACACTCTTCAGAAAGAGCTGCTTGTTCGCAGCAATGTTCAGGTAGTGGTTGTTGATGAAATCCGAGTCTCCAAAGACGACAACCTTACCCCTGCTTGGAAAGACTAGACCCTCTTCCTCATCGATTTCCGCTTCTCTGACAGGAGAAGAAAGGGAGGCCACAGGGTAGGGACCTTTTTCGTCTTCCTTCGGATCGTAAACCGTCTCTCCGCCAAGAACACCTTCTACGTTCTTATCCGACCAACTCATCGGAGAAGACATCGCCAGACGATACGTCTCCATTCCCTCTTTATTCGAAGAGCGGACGGATCTCGCGATCGGAAAGAAGATGGGCTCGTGTATGTCCTGTGTGACGACCGTATTGCTAGGTGTCTTGGCCACAATCAATAGGTCGCTTCCTCCCAACATTTTCTGCTCCGGATCCACGAGAACGTCACTCACAATCCGCAGCCCTCTTTCAAGCACGAAACCAGCTAGGTTGGGGAGGTCGATCGGGTCAAGCGTCAGGATCAGATTCCCTCCCTCGGCCATGTATTCGGTGAGGCCCTCTATTTCCCGCTTTGTGAAGTCTCTCCGCGGACCGAGAACGACCATTACATTCTCTCCACCAGGGATCTGTGCGGAGTCAGTCAGGCTTATCTCCCGCACGAGAAAGCCCTGCTTTTCCATCTCTTCCCGGATCCGGCTGTACCCCCTCTTTTCGTCTGTATCGAACAGGTCCCCTTCGTTGTGACCTCTAACGAAATAGATCGCATGTTCTCTTTGGCGATCCAGCTGGACCAACGCAAGGGAGAGGGCTTCCTCGAAAGGATTCGGAATGATCACATCGTTCCCGTCCCTTATCACGGCGGTCTGATAATATCTCCCAATGCCGTATCGCTTCGCCAATTCCGGGTGTCTGTCCGGCTCGACAAGCCGGTATTTAAAATGTTCGGAGAGAAGGGCATAGCGCCGCATGAGTCCATCAAGGGCTTTCCGATCGCCCCCCTTGTGAAACACGATCACCTCTACATCCTCCTCCAGCCCTCCAATTATCTTTCTCGTCTCCACGGAGAAGGAGTACATTTTGTCGGGTGTAAGGTCGCATCGGTATCGATGCCTCGAAGAGAGCACGTATATCAACCCGATTGCCGTTCCCACCAAAACTACAATCACGACTACATTGGCCCATCTCCCCGTTGCACGTCTCATGAAGAATTCCCGGAGCGCAATTCTCTCTCCCATGAGGACAAGACCGGCAAAAAGGAGACCTGTCGAGGCAGCCACCAACCAGATGCGAGCGTGTACAGGATCCAGAAGTCGCCACACCAGCCCGGCCGCGGCCAACACAACACCGCCTAGTACGAGAAGGAAGGGCTTTCTCTTCATTTCAATCCCCTCCATTTCCTAGACGATAAAGAGCAGTGCGTAAGAAACAGGAAGAAGAAGGCGAAGAGCAGGAAGAAAACAAGGTGGTGCGTGTCGATTACGCCTCTGGCAAAATCCAAGAAATGGTCAAACACCGAAACGTGGTAAAGGAGCTCCAGCACGCTCTCCTCAGCCGCACCCGCGTTCCATGCAATGATCCAGAAGACGAGCAGGATTCCAAATGTGACCATTGCCGATACCGCCTGGCTTTCGGTAAGAGATGATACAAAGAGGCCGCAAGCGATAAATGCCGCCCCCAGGAGCAAGAGCCCGAAAAAACCCGATAGCACGGGGGCCACATCAACTTTCGTAAATAGCATCAGCACCGCAGGATATGGAAGGAGTAGTACGAGGATGAATACGAGAAAAAGAACGCTGGCGATATATTTACCGAGGATAATCTCAGTGTCACGTACAGGGTATGTCCACAAGAGTTCCAGGGAGCCCAGCCTCTTTTCTTCCGCAAAAAGTCTCATCGTCAAAATGGGGATGAATACAGTCAGGACCAAACGGACGTCCAGAAAGAAAAATTGCCAGAGCCCTTGTACGGCATCCCGCCCGCCCGCTATCTCGAAGTAGGAGAGATCCGTGTAGAAAAAGTAGCCGGTCATAGCCAGAAAGACCGCCACCACGACGTACATCATGGGCGATCTGAAGTAGACGCTCAATTCCTTTCCGGTGAGGTATAAAAGCTTCATGCTACTTGCTCGTTCTTCAAGATGGAATCGAATTGTTCTGCCCCTCTCTTGGGGGCGCGATTTCGATCGACTTTGCTTCTCTTTCACACGCCTCCTGCCTTTGGATCAATTCGAGGAACATTTCCTCAAGGCTGAGTTCTTCGCTCTTCATTTCCAGCAGCGACCAGCCTCCCTCAAAAATGGCCTGAGACAGAACCTTCGGGGTGGTCTCGGCCATGTCCGTCACAACGACGCAGGAAACCACGCCCGCCTGTTCCTCTTCGGCAAGGAGCTCCTTTACCACCGGGAGACTTCGGAGAAATGGCTCCACTTGGCGTAGCTGACCCTCCAGCCGGAGCCGGATCTTCAGGTTCTTCTGCAATTTCCGGCTCAGGTTGTCTGGTGTGTCCGCCGTGATGATCCTTCCCCGGTTGATGAGTAGAATCCGGTTGCACATCATGCTGGCTTCGTCGAGCATATGTGTGCTCAGGATGACAGCCCTCCCTTCCTGGGAAGCTGAACGGATCAGCTCTCGGATGGCCACCCGCTGTTTCGGATCCAGCCCGAGGGTGGGTTCGTCCAGAACGAGTACGCTCGCGCTGTTCACAAGGGCTTGCGCCAGTCCTACCCGTTGGAGGAATCCCCTGGACAGGTTCTTGATGAATCGCCTTTTCACTTCATCCAGACCGCACCTGGACAAGACGCCGATCACCCGCGCCCTTCTGTCACCCTTTGGCACCCCTTTCAACTGGGCAACGAACCTGAGGTATTGGCCTACGCGCATATCGGGATAGTAGGGTGTATATTCAGGCAAATACCCTATCGTCTCTTTCACCTTTCCTGCATCTTTCAGAATGTCCAAGCCTTTTACCGTGATCGAGCCGGAAGTGGGAGGAAAGATGCAGGCCAGGATACGCATGGCCGTCGTTTTCCCGGCTCCGTTCGGCCCCAAGAGTCCCACGATCTCACCCTCGCCTACCGAAAAGCTTACGTCACGGAGTGCGGGATACGGGCCAAAGTACTTATGCAGACTGCGAACATCGATCATTGGTACTTCTTCCGACTGTGATCCTGATGGTCTACATGTCCAGAGCTCAGGCTGTCTTCTGAAGGAACCCGAAACAGCTAACCCTCTGTCTGCCTATCTCTCCCAGACGCTCAAGTCTTGTGGTTGCCAAAGAACTCATTCAATTGCGCATTCAGGGCCGATACAACTTGAAGGACGTCTCCGACGATCTTCACATCTGCCACTTTGAAGATAGGCGCACCCCGGTCGATGTTGATTGCAATGATGGTATCCGCATCCTTCATGCCCATGGTATGTTGCATGGCGCCCGAGATTCCACATGCAATGTAGAGCTTGGGTCTTACCGTCTTGCCCGTCTGTCCTACCTGCCGATCGAAGGGGATCCACCCCAAATCCACAACCGGTCGGGTGCCTGCGATGGAACCGCCAATGAGGTCGGCAAATTCCCAAATCGTTTGCAGGTTCTCCTTGACGCCAAGACCTCTGCCCACACCGACGACGATTTCCGCCTCCTCCAGGCGAACAGTCCTTGGATCGCCCCGAATGTATTCTAAGGATCTAGCTCGAAGATCATTCGGACGGATAGAGGGGGAAAATTTGATGACCGGAGCTCTTCGATCCCTCTTGCTGCAAGCCTCGGCTTCAGTCTCCTCAAGGTTGACACTTACGATCTGGGTTGTTTCCCGATTCGGCCTCCACGTACTGTACATCCTTCTTTCAAAGATGGCGCGAATGAACCGGACGTCTCCGTCGGCTCCCTTCTTGATGTCGACGCAATCACCGAAATGCGCCGAACCGGTGCAAAAAGCAACGCGGGAAGCGACCTCCCTCCCTATGGGAGTCGCTCCAAAAAGCACCATGTCGGGACTTTCCGAGCTGACCAATTCGCAGATCGCTATCGTGTAAGATTCGGCATTCCTGTTGTCAAGCAGCTCATTTTGTAGGAAATAGTATCGATCCGCCCCGTAATCAGCCAACTCACTGGTCATCTTCTGGTCGTCGCCGCCCAGAAGAACGACACAGAATTCTTCCCCGAGCATATCCGCCAGACGGCGGCCCTCTGATATTACCTTATGACTGGTCCGGTCCAGGATCCCGTCTCTTTGCTCGCATACGGCCCAAATGTCCATCCTTTACCGGCCTTTCGCCCAAAGCCAGCATTACCTGCACGAACGTTCTCGCGCCTCAGTACATGTTCTTGACATGCCGGAGCGAAACATTTCGCACCTCAAAGGGCTCTTCCTGTTTTCAACCCCTCCCAAATGGCCGCTTCGGCCCGTCTGGGAGAAAAGGAGTCGCCTATGTTGTAGAGTTCCGCGGTCCTTCCCCGCTTCTTGAGTTCCAGATACAGCTCGTTGTTGGCCTTCTGCATCGTTGCCATCACTACTGTATCGACGCCTTCTATGCTCCTTTCCGTCTTGTCGGGAAGAAAGATGTTGTAGACCGTCACCGTCTTTCCTGATATTTTCTTTACGGCGGATTGGGGTATGAATACGACTTGTTTTTCGAGCAATCTGCCCATGGCATGCGCGAAGTTCAAGGTCAGGTATAGATTGTTGAACGAAAACAGTGCCGCCGAGACGACTTCCACTTTCTTTCCCTTGTCTGCCAACATCTCCACAGCGCTCAACGACCGGTGAAAGTTGTTGTCGTCCACCACAACGACATGCTGTCCTGCTATGTCCGGGTTGCGGATTACGTCCTCCGCGCAAACCACGTTGTCCTGCTCCCACCCGGGTATGGCGTAGGGTCGATAGCCGGTGATCCCGCTCTTCAGTGGTGAGGCTCCGGCTGCGATCACCACCGCATCTGAGGCTTCTCCCTCGATCATTTCCGCGTTCGCTTGCGTTCCCAGGACTGTCTTCACTCCGAGTTGCTCGATTCGGTGAATGAGGTGCCTCACCAACTGTCCAAATTCCTCCCGCGTGGGGGCGGTCATGGCCAGGTTGACCTGTCCCCCAAGCTCCTGTTCCTTTTCGTAGATTACGACCTCATGTCCTCTTTCCGCAGCGGTCTCCGCCAGTTTCAATCCGGCGGGCCCGCCTCCTACAACGACAACCTTCTTTCGTTTCTGCGCCTTCTGCAGTGTCCCGATCCCGAGTTCTCTCTCCCTACCGGCAGCGGGATTCTGGATGCAGGTTGCTGGAAGCTGTGACCAAATGCGGGCAATACAGCCCTGGTTGCATGCAATACATTTCCGAATGTCGTCCAGTCTCCCTTCCTTCGCCTTGTTGGGCATTTCCGGGTCGCTGAGGCAGGCTCTCGTCATAGCGACCATGTCCGCCTGCCCGTTCCGAAGGATCTCCTCGGCCTGGACCGGATCGTTGATCCGGTTCACGGCGATAACAGGGATCTTGTCCGTGGCTTGTTTAATGGCGGCGGCATAGGGAACGTAGATACCCAGAGGAATCTCCATGGGAGCGACCATCACCGGTATCGCATGATAGGCACCCGCACTGATGTGCAGGTAGTCGAGCATGCCGTGGGCCTCCATCCGGTTCGCAATATCGGTCACGTCCTCGAGGGTCAGTCCTCCCTGCACCAGATCGTCACCGTTCAGCCGCATGCCCAGCACAAAATCCTTTCCGCACGCTGCCCGAACTCCCTCAATGACCTCCAGGGGCATACGCATCCGGTTTTCCAGGCTTCCGCCGTATTCGTCGGTCCGACGGTTGAACAACGGCGAGAGGGCCTGTCCGAGCAGATAGCTGTGGGCTGCGTGCAACTCCACTCCATCGTAGCCGCCCTCCTGGGCGTTCTTTGCACTGACTACATGTCCATCAATGATCTGCTCTATGTCCTCGATCTCCATTTCTTTCGGCGTTTCCCCCAGGGCCACACAGGGGAGGGGGGACATACCGAGAACCGGTTTGATTTCTGTTTCGAATATGCTCGATCCGTGCTGGCCACACATGTAGATCTGGAGGATCGCCGTACCGCCGTGGCGATGGATGCCGTCGGTGACGGTCTTGAAACGAGGTATGTTTTCCTTCAGATACGCGCTGGCCGTCACGGGGAAATTCCCGGCGCTGCCAGTATGGGCAGAGACCATTTCCGTGATAATGAACCCTGCACCACCCTTTGCTCGTTCCTCGTAATAGGCTGCGTGTCTGTCTGTATAGAGCTTCTCCGTGGTACCATAGAGTTTTTCATGGGAAGAGATGACAATTCGATTCTTGACGGTCTTGCTTCCGATCTTGATGGGGGAGAAGAGATACGTAAATTGACCTGTTGCCATATGTTGACCCTCCCTTTGAACGTAGATTAACTTAATTGGATTGAGCCCATTTCTCCGTGTCCCTTCGAAAGACGGGTGCCGGTTCCGCCCTCATGCCCCCTTTTCGTCCCGCGAGATTACAGACTCGTCCACGAGAAAACGGATCATCTGGGCCGCAACTTTCCCCGGTTCACCTTCCAAAGTGTCACCGGACTTTTCCTGCAACCCTCCGCTCATGAGCAGACGCAATCGCTCGGTCGCCGAAAGATTGCTGTCCGGAACGAAGAACTTCTTGGTCTTGGGACGGGGCGGAGAATAACCTTCGATCCGCCGGCCACCGGCCTTTTCCCCCAGGCCTTCAAGTTCCGGGTTCATGTCCTTGAGACTTGGGTGGTTAATCTCGCTCCTCAGAGACTTCAAGGTTCTTGGTAACGTGGGATATCTCGCGTTGTGGGGCCCCGCCTCCATGGAGAACACGGCTGGCAGGGGGCATCGGATCTTCTCGCGATCTCCCCGCTCCAGCTTTCTCCAGACGATACACTCCTTCTTTGTAGCCTGCACCTCGATTCCAACCACGCCCCCCACGAATGGAATGCTCAGCGCCTCTGCGAGCATGGCCGGAAGCTCGGAAGATCCGTTGTCGATCGTCCTGTATCCACACAGAATCAGATCGAAGCCGACTCTTTCGACTATCCTGCCAAGAATGCGTGCGAGACCGGGCGTATCGTAGCCGATACAGCCGTCGTCCCAGATCCGCATGGCCTCGTCCGCGCCCATGGCCAACCCTTTTCGAAGCACCTTTTCCGCTGTCTCGGGCCTCAGGCTGATGAGAGTGACCTTCTTCGCATCGCCTTTCTCTTTGATACGCAGCGCTTCTTCTACCGCCAGTTCGTCGTAAGGATTCATAATGATCCCCAGCTTGGACGTGTCCAATTCGCTGGTCTCGCTCACCACCATCTCGGAGGTCATGTCCAGGGGGTTTCGCACCTCTTTCAGACAGACAACGATGTTCAAGTCTCCCTCCCTATTAACTCTTCCCCATCACTTCCCTGGCACCGAGATCTCCTTGCCGCAACGACCGCAATAGGAAAAACCCTCCGGTATGTCATCCGCTCCGCAACTGGAACATACCATGGTCTCGCTCTTCAGTGAAAGTTCGCGCATCCTCAGGTACTCCGTTGGCCTCTTCTCCGCAAAAGAAGTCATGCCCTCCCTCGTCTCTCGGGATTTGACGTGAAGGGTGAGCCAGTCCAAGGCGTGAGACGCCGTCTGACTCCAAGCCAGATCCTTCCAGAAATTGGTCTGTACCTTTGTATAGCGCATGCATTCGGGAAACTTGTTCACGAGCTTCTCGCACATGTTCTCCACGGCCTCATCCAGCTTCTCGTACGGTACCACCTCGTTTACCAACCCCCATGCGAGGGCCTTGTGGGCATCCACCTTTTCACAAAGGTAGACCATCTCCTTGGCACGCCTTTCTCCGATCAGGATCGGGAGCCACTGCGTTCCACCACCCGCAGGCACACTGCCGACTCGCGGGCCTACCTGCATGAAGTAGGCGCTTTCGGACGCAATGGCCAGGTCACAGGCTGCCTGTAGCTCGTTTCCTCCCCCAACCGCTGCGCCGTTGACGCGTGCAACGGTCGGTTTGGTGGTCTCGGTGATGAACCGGATGGTGTCGAGAACATCTCCGACGACCCATCGGTACTGATGGGTTGATCCTTTGATGTGGCTTCCGGAGAACTCGTTGATGTCTGCACCCGTGCAGAATGCCTTCTCGCCTGCGCCCGTCAGGACAATGACCGCCACCCCGTCATCCCGTGACGCATCGAGGAGCGCACGCTGCATTTCGTCGATCGTTGCCGTAGTGAACGAATTGAACGCTTTCGGACGGTTGATCGTGATCCTGGCGACCCAATTCTTCTTTTCGTAGAGGATGTCTTTGAAATCGAGGTCCTTGGGAGGTTTGCTGTTTAGAAGTCCCATTTTCTTCTCCTCGTATTCAGTACTTTGTGAACAAAATCAAACATCTTACCACCCTCGCAGCATCTCAGCTCAATGCCATTCTGGCAATCACGATTCGTTGAATCTCTGAGGCCCCTTCGTAGATCCTACAGGCGCGAGCCTGCCTGAACAGCCTTTCGATTTCGTAGCCTTTTACCACGCCCCTCCCACCGTGGATCTGGAGCGAATGGTCCACGATCCGGTTCGCCGCTTCGGTGGCGAAAAGCTTGGCCATGGAGGCTTCCTTGGTAACCCTCGAGGCTCCCTGGTCCTTCAGCCAGGCAGCCCTGTATACGAGGAGTCTGGCGGCATCGAGTTCTGTTGCCATGTCGGCGATCTTGAACTGTATGCCCTGGTGTTCTCCAAGAGGTTTTCCAAACGAATGGCGCTGGTTTGCGTATGCTATGGCAAGATCATATGCGGCCTGTGCGAGGCCCAGGGCGCATGCCCCTACCGACGTCCGGTACACATCGAACGTCATCATCGCGAGTTTGAAGCCCTTATCGACCTCACCCACCAGATTGGATGCTGGAATTCTGCAGTCCTCGAACTTCAGTTCCCCCAAGGCATGGGGGGCAATCACCTCCTGCGTGCGAGTGCAGGTGAGTCCCGATGTTCCTCCATCTACAACAAAGACCGAAATTCCCCGCGTCCCTTTGTCCATGTCGGTCTTTGCAAAAAGGGTTACAATGCCTGCATAGGCGGCATTGGAGATAAACAACTTCGTTCCGTTCAGGACGTACTGATCACCGTCTCGCCGGGCCTCGGTGTGAATGTTGGCTACGTCCGATCCGGCATGTGGTTCGGTGAGAGCATAGGCACCGAGTTTCTCTCCCTTGACCAAAGAGGGAAGATATTTCTCCTTCAGTTCTTCCGTTCCGCCAAGGATGATCGGATATCCTGCCAGCCCCTGCATGGCGAACATGAAATCCGCGTTGCTGGAGACCCTGGACAATTCCTCGCGAACGATACAGACGAAGCTCGCACGGACCTGTTCTGTCATACCGCCGTACTTCTTCGGCACCACAACCGCAAAAATCCCCTCCCCAGCCAGCTTTCTGACCAGGTCCCAGGAAGGATCGTCTCTTTCGTCGATTTCCGCGGCCATGGGCCGGATGTACTCCTCCGCTATGGCTCGCACCTTTTTCTGCAGCAGTTCTTCTTCCTTGCTCAAACGAAAGTCCATGGACCTTTCTCCACTTTCACGGTCGCTATGCTACCTCCGGTTCGGTTCACACTGAGACATGCCTCTTCATAGACTGAGCAGCCTGCGGGCATTTCCTCCGAGAATGGCGTCCCTCTGATCCTCCTCCAGGCCCAGATTCACGATCACCTGAATCTCGGCAAGGGGATCACTCACCGGAAAGTCGGATCCGAAAACAACGTTTTCGTATCCATGGCGATTTATGATCTTCCTGACTTCCTCCACGTCGAGTCCGGCGAGCGTCGGTGCCCAGGACGTGTCGAGGTAAAGGTCCTTTCCGATCAGATGTTCCCAGGCATCCTCTATCCGTTTGTAGCTTCCGAAATGTGCCGCAACCATCTTCAGCCTCGGAAAACTCCTTCTTACCGCTGCAATGCTCGCCGAGGTGGCCAGGACCTCGCCGCCTTCTGAACTCAGTCCGGAACCCGCGTGAAAGAAGGCTATCATGTCTTGCCCCATGGCCTCGTAGATCCTCATCATCCTCTTCTCATCGGGACGGAACTGCTGGAACGGAGAATGGAATTTCAGCCCCTTGATGCCATTCTCTCTGAGTCTATCCAACTCTCCCGCCGGATCCGGATAGTCGGGATGAATGCTTGCAAAGGGGATCACCCGCTCATCGTCAACCGCCGTCAGCCAGTCGTTCGTTTTCTTGACCAGATCCGGCCGGATGGCCACCCCCATGGCGACTGCATAATCGATTCCTGACATATCGAGATAGTGGCGGAGACCGTTTACCGTTCCTTCGGAATGACAGACCAAACCTCCTTTCTCCTTCAGATTCTCCACCACGTGCGGAGCCACCTTGTCAGGAAAGACATGGGTGTGGAAATCAACAACCATGCACTGCACTCCTTGGATACCGCTACCCTCATTATTTGAAGATCGTCTCATTGCTCTCTGGCTCCTCCTTTTCATCACTCTCTGTCAAGCGACAGTAATCCGTTAGGCAGAGAATGACCGAAGACCGAGGAAACATACTTCAGCGGGGGACACGACAAAAGGCCTAGAGCTTTGCAAGCTCCCCCCCGTCGATAGGGATCGAAGCGCCCGTTATGAAGCTCGATGCCTCGGAGGCCAGAAAGAGGGCAAGGGGACCGACTTCTTCGGGCGTTCCGTGTCTTCTCATGGGGACCTTTTTGATACGGGTGTCCCGCATTTCGGGATTCTCGATGACGGCTCGAGTGGCCTCTGTATGGAAAATCCCTGGAATAATGCAGTTCACACGAACATTGTATCGGGCCCATTCGATGGCAAGGGTCTTGGTGAGTGAGATCACGCCCGCTTTTGCCGCACCGTATCCGGTCATCTGCCATTTTCCCCGGACTCCGGCAACCGTTGACACATTCACGATCGTCCCCTGCTTTTCTTCGAGCATGTGTTTTCCGACGGAACGGCAGCACAGGTAAGCCGACGTGAGGTTCGCATCCAGTTGTCGTTGCCAGTCCTCTGGGGACGTCTTCATCATGTCTTTGACGATGGCCATTCCCACGTTGTTCACGAGGACGTCCAGGCCGTGGAATCGATCCAGGGTTCTGCGGACGAGTTCTTGTACCTGCTTCTCGTCGGTGACATCCGTCTGTACGGGAAGGCACTTCCTGCCGAGTTCTTCGATTTCCCTGGATGTCTCTTCCACCTGATCCATGGACCGGGCCGTTACGACCACGTCGGCCCCTGCTTCGGCAAACGCGAGGGCGATCGCCTTGCCGAGCCCCCTACCGGAACCGGTGACGATCGCCACTTTGTCTTCCAATCGGAATTTGTCCAACAGCATGGTATGTTCCTCTGGACAAAAGAGGTGTCGGCGCCTACCGCTTCAGTTTGTATCCGGCCTTCTCCCTGTCCCAGCAGTTGGAGATGCCCTCTTGTTTGAGCTTGTACTTCTCTACCCGCTCGCTGCCGGTCTTGGGCAGGCTGTCCCGAAACTCGACAAAACGTGGGATCATGAAATAGGCAAGCCTTTCCTCGCAGAACTTCATAAGGTCGACAGGATCGAGTTTCTCCCCCTCCTTCAGCACGATGCTTGCTTTGACATCTTCCTCCCCGACCTCTGACGGAACTCCTACGACAGCGACTTCAAATATAGCCGGATGTTCGCTCATAGCACTCTCGAGGTCGTGAGGTGTGATGTTCTCACCTCGCCGCCGGATGGCTTCCTTTTTCCGGCCCAGGAAGTAGAAATAACCGTCCTCGTCCATCTTTCCGAGATCGCCGGTGTGCATCCAGAGATTCTTGAAGAGCTTTGCGGTCTCATCCGGCATGTTGTAGTAGCCCACTGTGCCGAGCCAAGGCTTGTCCCGCTCCGGACGGCAGACGAACTCGCCCGCTTTACCCGGGGGGCATTCGAAGTCGTCGTCGTCCACGATCTTCACGTCCCATCCCGTAATCGGCTTCCCGCAGGACCCGTACCGCACGGCATCGTAAGGGTTGACCAGACAGCAGAAGCATTCGGTCATACCGTAAACCTCGATGATCTTCATGCCGAATCGTTCTTCGAAGGCCTTCCAGATATCCGGAGAAAGGCCTCCGCCTACAGCGAGTCGGCACGGATGCTCCCTGTCTCCCGGTCCCTCCGGCTGTTTTAGGAGAATACCGGGAATCCCGCCGATATAGTTGAACTCAGTGGCGCCGTAATATCGAATCCTTTCCCAGTGACGGCTCGCCGTGAAACGCGGGTCGATACCCGCTTTGGCATCGGCAAGGATCACTGGCCCGATCGTGATGCCCTGAGCGTTTCCGTGAAAGAAGGGGAGCCCCGTGTACAGAATGTCCTCTGGCGTATACCGGCAGTACTTAACGCACTCGGACCAGATGGAGTACCAGTAAGTGTGCGTCATCTGGACCCCCTTGGCCGGGCCCGTGGTGCCGGAGGTGTAAATGCTGCTGGCGACATCGTTGAAATGGACCGGGACATTGGGCGTAGTGGATGGACTGCTCATGATCTCGGAGAATTTGCCTGAGTTCAACCGCATCTTCGGGACCTGCACTTCGTCGTCTCCCGGACTCCAGACGACCACGTTCTCGATATTGGGCAGCCGATCCTCGAGGGCCTTCACACGATCCACGAACTCCTCAGCTACAATGATCGCCTTCGAGTCCGACTGGGTAAGCTGGTGATGCAGGGGATCCCCTTTCAATGCGGTATTGATGGGCACTTCCATCGCCCCGGCCTTGTTCAAGCCGAACCAGGAATAGAGAAACTCGGGGCAGTTGGGGAGCATGATGGCTACCTTGTCGCCTCTGCCGATACCGATGCCCAGAAACCCGTTCGCCGCCTTGTTGATGCTCTCGTTCAGCAATTCGAAAGGAATTTCATAATCATCAAACTGGAAGACGACTCTGTCCGGGTAAGTGCGAGCCTTGTCCTCGATGATATGCGTCAGGACCTGCTCTTTGACCGGATACTCTTTCATCTTCCAGCTCTTGAGATTGATTTCTTTCCTGCTCATGTCCACTCTCTCCTGCTGTTCCCGCGACTCCTCTCGTTTGCTACGAAACCCGTACGGTATTAGAGGAGACGCCCGTAATAATTAGCGTCATCAAAAGCTTCTGTGATCGAGCGAGGCTCCACGCAGTCCCCGATTTCGTGAATCTCGATGTCTCCGCTCATGTGGGCAATGGCGCCTCGGAGAGGCTGGTAGGCCTTCCGCGCAAAGGCAACGAATACTCTGTCGGCCTCGATCTTCTCCTCCAGCCCCTCCTTCTCAACGACGACTTCCTTGTCTCCTATCTGCTTCACTTTCGTACCCACTCTAACCTTGACACCTTCCTGCTCGATGTACTGCTTCAAGTAGAGCGTGCGGATAGGGTCCTTCAGGAGATAGTTCGTCTGCGCAATCTCCTCTCCTTCTTCCACGAGGGTTACCCTGCATTTGCTTCTGGCAAGAGAAACCGAGATCTCGGCTCCGTGGTGGCCTCCTACGACCACAATCTCTTCCTCTTTCGGCTTCACCTTCTCCAGGATCAAGTCCTCGTAGCGGTGAACGTGACTCTTTTCCAGTCCCGGTATGTCGGGCAGGTCGCCGGGTAAGCTTCCGGTAGCCAGAATCACCACATCCGGCTTGAAGCTCCGAACGAGCGTCTCATCTACTTCTACGCCCCTCACCACCGGGATCCTCAACATTTCCATCTGGTGGGTGAGGTACTCCACCGCGTGGTACAGGTTCCGAGTGAACAGCCTCGGGATCTTGGAGGCTAGGGTTCTCACCACACCGCCGAGATCAGCCTCCTTCTCGAAGACAACCACCTGGTGGCCCCGAAGGGCCAGCACCCGTGCGGCTTCCATTCCAGCCACTCCACCACCCACCACCATGACTCTCTTGGATAAATCGGTCTTGGTGAGCCTGTACTGCGCTTCGCGGTTGTAAGACGGGTTCACCGTACACCGTGACTCTGTATTCATCTGAGAGTGGGTCGTCAGGCACCAGTTGCAGGCGATGCACTTACGGATCTCGTCGTCTCTTCCTTCAAGGACCTTTCTTGGAAAATCCGGGTCTGCGGTGACGGGCCTTCCCACGGCCACGATGTCACATCGCTCCTTCTCGATCACGTTGCGGGCAAGCTTGGCGTTCATAATCTTCGCCACTCCGACGACGGGAATGTCCACGATGTTCTTCACCACCGTGGCATAATCCATGAGACAGGCCATGGGAAAGTAGAGTGGAGGCACCGCGTACGCAAGGGCATCCGTAGTCATGATGCCGCCTGCGGAGACATGGAGACAGTCGACCAGTTCCTTCCACATAGGGACCCATTTCTCGAGAGAGTCTTTCTCGCTGAACCCTTCCGGCCCTGATTTTTCGTCGAGGCTGATTCGCCAGATAATGGGGAAGTCGTCCCCGCAGTGTTTGCGGATGGACTTGATGACCTCCAGTCCGAATTTGTCCTTCTGTTGCCCCCAGATATCTTCCCTTTTGTTCAGGATGGGCGACAAGAACTGCTGGATGAGCCCTCCGTGTCCTGCGTGAATGTCTACCCCCTCGAAGCCAGCCTCCTGCACTCTTGCACAGGCCTCTCCATAGGCTTCGATGATCTTCCATATGCGCTCCTCGTCCGGCTCGTCGCAGACGAACGAGGGATCCAGGAAACAAGGCCTCCGACTGGGAGAGACCGGCATGAGTCCCCGCAGGACCTTCTTTGGGCTGGGGATACAGCCGGAGAAGAAGATTTGGACAAAGGGTCGGGAGCCGTTCCGCTTGATGGCGGCGGCGAGAAGTTGCAGACCACTGATCTTCGAGTCGTCCGCAATGCTCATCTGTCTGCGGAAACCTTGCCCCTCGGGAAGGATGTTGGAAGCGCCGCACGTGATCATGGCAGCGCCCCCGCGCGCTTCCGTGGAATAGGCCTCGATGGCCTTCTCCGTCACCCATCCGTCGTCGTGAAAGCACCCCTTCATCATGGGAGCGACAATGATGCGGTTCTTCAGTTCGAGCTTCCCCACGTAGATTGGATCCGATATCTTCGGCATGGGTCTTCCCTCTTATTTCTTCTTGCATTCGATGGCCAGGACGCACACCTCGTCTCCCCCTGGCCGACTCCTCCTGACCTGAGCCTCTGCCTTGCCGCCTCCTAGGCCCGCATAGAAGATAGGTCCCAGAATTCCACACCACAATCGACACACGCCCCTTTCTCTGTACTTCTCGGGTGCTGCGTTCCAGATCGGACAGCTTTCCACCCTCTCAAACCCGCTGTCCTCGGACTCGATCGTCCAGGGGGCCTTGAAGTCCCAGAGCTCGTGGATGATGTCCGCCACCTGCGCCATCTCCGGAACCTTCATCTCCTTCACCCCGAAGTAGTCGAGCCAATAGGCGACCATCTGGTGCCCCATTCTGTCGGCAAAGGTGCTTAACATCTCCTCCGCCTTGTCAATCCCGTATCCCTCCTCCACGAGCTGGAACCATCCCCACAGAGTGCCGAGAAAGGCGTCCAACGCTGCACGCCAGCGGTCTTCATACGTTAGATCCTGGGCAAGTTTCGTCTGTTCCGCCACGATCCGTTTCCTCCTTACCGGCCAGCAAGTGAAAAGGGCCCGTACACGGCTGCGCGGGGGGAGGGGGACCCCACGGCAGCCGTGCACGGAAGAACCAGTAGAGGGAGCTCCGCTCAGCGTGCAAGGTTTCGGATGTTTTCAAGTGTGAAGAACGACTGGTCCATACCCTCAACGTAGCCCTCGTGGCGACACCCCCACAAGGTCGCATGGGGCGTCAGGTAGTCGATGATCTCCGGTGTGTTCAGGTAGGGAAAGCCCTCGTGATTTCTGTCCAGCATCCACATCCAGTGCTGGCTCTTCCACAGTTCCCCCTTGCGGTCGTACATCTCCTGGTACGTAACCTGCATCAACGGTTCCGCGAAATACTGTACGCGCTTGGAGTAGATATGCTTGCTGTCCTTCGGGTACTGTTCAACGATGTATGCGGGAACCCTCTCCACGATGATGGGGCTGAACTGGAGCTGTTCCTTCTTCTGGGGCGGCCAGAACATCTGGTGGAGAGCCAATAACATGGTCTTCTTGCCGATGAACTTGTAGGTGTGCTGAGACACGAACCCGTTGAACATGTAGAAATCCTCGTAGCATAGATCCGTCCCGGCAAAGGTGTCGTACCGCTGGGCCGTGGACATTCTTCGGGTGCGGCGGATGGAGGGGAGGTAGATCCAGTAGTCGTCCTCGTGGGTGCGGTCGATGTAGCTGAGCTGAAGCGTGTTGAAGCCCGAAAGCTCAAACGGGTAGGTGACCCCTGCGAACTCACCGAACCGCAGGCCCCGCGGGTTTTCTTCCTCCGGGATAGTGGGCTTCGGGTCGTTGATCACCCTGCCCACGAACATGTACCGCGAATACGTGTTTCCGAGCTTCCGCTGTCCTCCCGACGCGTCCGTGATGAAAAAGTCGTTCCACATCCAGAAGGTGTCGCCCATGTACCGCCGGTCCTGATTGTGCTCCAGCTTCAGTCCGGCCTGGGGATCGTTCGGGTCGATGGTAGGGAACGGAATACCGGCCACGTAGTTCGACAATTCACCGGACTCGTCCATCTGGGCGTTCTGGCTCGCATACTTTTTCGATGCCTCCAAGAGCTGATCCGTGTGCTCGTAAGGGATGGTCTCGATCTCGTGGAGCACCAGGCCCCAATCCTTGACCCGCAAATACATGGTAGGGGGCAGCATGTCCTTGATCTCTTCTACGTTGGACTTGTCCCAGACTTTGATGACCTCGAGTTTCTTCGGCACAATGGGACCATTGTAGTTCCTTTGGTAATTGTTCCGGTAGGCGTTCTCGCTGTTATCCTGATTCTGAACGTCCTTCTTGGTACCCCAAATGGCCCGGAGCGCATGGGCAGAGGGCACGGTCAGCATGAAGAGGAACAGACCGGCAACCAGAAGGCCCAGCATTCCCTGCAATCCCCTTGACAATCTTGCGCCCATTTTTTCATCCCTCCATTTTGCATCGCGTTTTGACAATTTAGAATGCGAATTCGGCCTCGAAATAGATCTCGTTGTTCTTGTGAAACGGCCCGAAGTTCCCGTCGGTGTAGTTTTCGGCCCACATGACGTTGGCGCCGAGGACGAACTTGAACCAGTTCCCCAGCTCGCCCTGCGGACGGTAGGCGAGCGAAGGCTGCACCCACCCGTCGTTGCTCTCCAAACCATAAGCCATGAAGACCTGCGGCGTCAGGGACCCCCACATATAGGTGGTGTTGACGAGGAGGGTTACGATGTGGCTATGCCAATCTTCTACCGGGGTCAGGAATCCGCTCAACAGGCCGTCCTCGTGGTCCAGGATGTAGTGCCCGAAGAGCTGGAAGCTCGTGTAAAGGCCGGTACCGCCGCCGAGGAAACCCGTGTCGATCTTCAGGAAGTCCACGATGTTGTTTCTGTCGATGCCTATCACGAAGTCAAAGGTCTTCTTGCGCACCACCTCGGCGTTGAAGGGCGTGGGGCCGATCTGCTTGTTGAAGGGAACGTCGATATTGAACGTGCACTCGCCCCGGAACACGCTGATAACGGGAATGTTCAACGGCTTGTCCAGAAACTTGTTCCAGGTCATTCCGATCGTGTTGATCCGCTTGTATTCGTACAGTCCGCTCTGCAGGTTTGCGACGCCGATGTCGTCACGGTGGTAGAAATTGTAGAAATTCATCTCCCATCCGTTCAGCGTGACGAAGTTGAACTTGACGGCAACCTCGCCGTTCTCGAGGGTCTCCCTGAAAGGATCCGAGTCTTCGGGGGCATAGAGGTTGGGCAAAATCTGGGAGTCATCCGTGAATCCCTGTGCAATCGGCACTGCGGGCGGGGGAACAGGAAATCCCCACGGAGCAGATGGGTGTGGGATCGTGTTCGGCTCGAAGCTTGTCGGGATCCAGACCACTTCGATGTTCGTGCTGTTGAAGATTTTGAGGCGACCCGTGTCGAACCGAGCCCAGACCATGGGAAGCGGTTTCCGGATGTCCTCCCAGGGCGGGAAGAAGTAGTGCCAGCTGAAATCGAGGGGGTTGATGATGTCCGCCAACCGAAACCCGTCCGATTCGCCCCACACGACCTGTTGCTTTCCGACCCGCAAGTTCAGGCGCTTGTAATCGATGTTCACGTACATTTCCCTGAAAAAATCCCCGCCACTTCGTGGGTCCCCGAGCATGTTTTCCCTGCCCAAGTCCTGTTCGGTCGGCGTCTGGGGATAACTGGTATCCAAGTCGTACCGAGCTTCGTACCAGAGCCGCGGAATCCAGAAGACCCAGATGTTGGCCGGCTTGGACATCAAGGTGTACTTGACCTCCAGCTGGGTCAGGGTGTGCCACATGGTTACAGTGCCTGCGTTGTCAAAATCATTCACAAGGTTTGGGCCCCACTGTGGAATCGATCCCGTGAGCTGAACAGCGAGGTTGGTCCGCAGCCAGCCGTGTATCTCGAGATCTCCTTCCAGCAGATAAAACGCCGGTGCCTCATCAGGGCTCGCCACCAGGAGAGCCACCAATGCCGCCACAATCGCCCCCAGCACCACCTTCCTTCTTGTTTTGTCGAGCATTTTCATACCCCCCTTTCGTGATTGACAACTAATTACCCTTGCCGAACTATGGTAAAGAAGGCAATGCAACCCCCTCCGTGGCCCTTCACCCCGTTCCTGACGGCCGACGAGGTATGTGTTCCGCCTCATCCCCCCCTTCTCGGGAAGGCTCCGGATACATTCTTTTCTCGCCTTTGCCGAAGATGAAGGTCGGCTTCAGGACAGCCACCAGGCTGGGCGCTACGGTCAGCATGGTAAGCATGCACAGCATGAAGAGAAAGCCGAGCAACAGCCCCATGTTCGCCTGAAAGCGCAACTGGGAGAACACCCATGTGATCACGCCCGCGGTCAGCGTGACGGCCGTGAACAGAATCGTCTTGCCGGTGGTAGGCAAGGCGTGCAGCAGCGCGTCCGAGTAGTTCCCAGTTCTCTTGAATTCGTCCCGCAACCGGGAGATGATATACAGTCCGTAGTCCACGCCGACGCCGATTCCGAGTGCAGCCACGGGAATGGAGTTCACGTTCAGGTCGATCTTCAAGACCGACATGAAGGCGAACATGAGCAGTGCACTCAGGCCGAGAGGCAGGGTGACCACCAGCCCGCCGATAAAAGAGCGAAACGCCACGGCGGCGAACAGAAAAACGATCACCAGCATGTGTGCGATGTTCACCGCCTGGTAATCTGCGAGTTCCTCATTGATTGCCGCGCTCGTGCCGATCGTTCCTCCGGCCAGACGGTAATCGATGCCCTCCAGGGGGTTCTCTTCAATGAAATTCTGGGTCCTCGCGAGCACGTCCTTGATCGTGCTCTCCTTGTGGTCCTTGGTGAAGACGGTCACCTGGGCCATGCTGTTGTCATTGGAAACGAACTGGTCCAGGTCTCCCGGATCCGCGCCCGACCAGTACACGTATAGAAGCGTGAAGTTCTCCTTTTTCGTATCCGGGATGTAGATGTACCTCGGATCGTTCTCGTGAATCGTCCGGTTTCCGCTCCTGAGCATGTCCACGATGCTGACCGTGCCCCCGACTCGAGCGGAGTCCTCCATGGTGCGCTGATACGCCTCCATGGTCTTGACGACCTCTGCCTCCATGATCTTGTTCTCTTCGTGGCCCTGGAACACCACGAGGAGGTTTTCCGCCCCCGGAAACTTCTCGTTGATCTTGGCGGTGTCCACGTTGTACTTCGAGTCATGCCACAGAATCGGGGAGCCGGGATGGATATCTCCAACCGATATCCCTCTGATCAAGAACCCCCCGATGATTGTCAAGACAACCGAGGCCGCAAGGACGTACCATTTGAACCGTCCGGGGATGGCCCTGGCCAGGGCTCTGAGGGCCCGTTCGAAGATGCCGTGTCTGCCCTGGGTTTTCTGAATGGCCTTCTTAGTACTACAGCGACACATGGGTAGACATTCCTTTGAGGATATTGTATGATC
>CAYZMM010000061.1:0-32603 GCA_964479535.1 uncultured Thermodesulfobacteriota bacterium | reverse complement strand
TTCAGGAGGAGTATACCACAAGAATGTGTTAAGTGAACAGTATTACATTTAGGGGACGTTGTTGAATTCGTTAACTTCAGCTTTTTTGAAGTTAACGAATTCAACAACGTCCCCTACTTTTTCGCGTCCCCTGCTTTTTCGCCCCGATCACAGCGCCCGAAGCCTGGCCTTTCAACCGCAGCAGAGCCCCGGTTTGCCTTCTTCCCGGAAAAGAGAAAGACTGGGTTTGGATGTTGCAGGATCCGTGGGATGAATGGAGAGAAGAAAGCGGGCGGCGTGCACAAGATCGGTGTCGTTTCGGACACCCACGGGCTGGTTCGGCCGGGCCTGCTCGAGGCCTTCTCCGGGGTGGAAATGATCGTCCATGCCGGGGATATCGGAGGGCCGGCGGTCCTGGAGGAACTGCAGGCCCAGGCCCCTGTGGTGGCGGTGCGGGGAAACATGGACGGAGGGCCGTGGGCGCGGGGGCTTCGCGAAACCGAGGTCGTCGAGATCGGCGGTTCCCCCCTCTACGTCCTTCACGATGTCGGCGAAATCGACCTGGATCCGGGCGCGGCGGGATTTCGGGCCGTCATCAGCGGGCATTCCCACCGACCCTCCCTGCGCCGGCGAAACGGGGTGCTCTTCCTGAATCCGGGAAGTGCCGGTCCGAGGCGGTTCCGGCTTCCCGTCTCCGCCGCCATCCTGCGGGTGGAGGGAGACACGCTGGAGCCCACGTTCATCGAGCTGGAGGCCTGACCGGGTCTTCCCCGGATTCGGGTCTGAGGGGGCATTTGACGGGAAGGTGCACGTGGAAGGTGCTGCCCTCGCCCGGGTTGCTCTCGGCCCATATTCTGCCGCCGAGGCACGCGAGGATCTCGTTGCAGATCGACAGCCCCAGGCCCGTTCCCTTTGGCTTGTCCGTCAGCGTGTCGCCCACCTGTTTGAAGCGGTCGAAGATGTTCCGCAGTTCCCCCGGAGGAATACCGATGCCCGTGTCGGCCACCCGGATGTGCACCATGCCCCCCGTGTCGTCGGTATCCGGTTCCTTTTCGAGCGAGGCCTGAATGCGGATCGTGCCGCCGCACGGAGTGAACTTGATCGCGTTTCCGAGCAGATTCTGGAGCACCTGCAAGATCCGGTCTTCGTCCACCTCGAAAGGCGGCAGCCCCCTCTGTATGTCCATCTGCAGCTCGAGGCCGTTTTCCATGAGGAGGCCCCGGACGCTTTCCGCCGCCTTCTGAACCACCGTCTCCACCTCCAGGCTCCGAAGGTTCCATTCCATCTTGTGGGCGTCGATCTTTGCGAGGTCCATGATGTCATCGATGAGCCGAGTGAGGCGTTCGCTCTCCCGGTTGATGATCGTGAGGAACTCCTCCCGGGTTTCCGGCTTGTTGTCATCGTAGTTCAACAGGATCTCCGAGAAGGAGCGGATCGAGGTGAGCGGGGTTCTCAACTCGTGGGACACGGTGGACAGAAAGGAGTCCTTTGTCTTGTCGAGCTCCTTGAGCTCCCTCAGCGCCTGGTGGAGCTCTGCGGTCCTCTGCCGGACCCGCGCTTCGAGAGCGTCGTTCAATTTGCGGATCTCCGCCTCCGCCTTCTTTCGTTCGGAGATGTCCTGAAGCAGGAGGACCTTGCCGTCGCTGGTCCGCAACCGTACGACGATGACCTCGAGGGGAACCTTCTCTCCGTCCTTCTTCTCTGCGGTTGCAAGTCCTTTGAAGAAGCCTTCCTTTTCAATCCGCTTCTCGAAGTCGCCTCCGTCTTCCCCTTCCGAGATCGCCTCGATCCCGAGATGCTCGAGCGGCCGGCCCAGCATCTCGTCGGCTGTGAAGTCGAACATCCTTGTCACGGATCCGTTGCACATCCGGATGCGATCCTCCTCGTCCACAACGAGGAGGACGTCCGGGTGAATGCTCAGGATGATGTCCTCCAGCTCGCCCTGCTTGTGCAGGGCCCGTATCCAGCCCCGGTAGATGAGCAGAAGGAGGCCGGCCAGGTAGAGGAGCACGATGTTCGCATAGAGCTGCACATTGCCGAGGCCGGCGTAGAAATCCAGGAAGCCGTGAATCTCGTCCGAGACGTTGATGGATACGGCGAGAAAGGCGACGCTGATCGTAAGAGCAACGATCAGGGCGAGGTTCACGATTTCCCGGTCGCTCTTGTTCAGCCTTCGCACGGGGCCTCCGCTTCTCGAGGGCGGCTACAAGTTTTACCGACCATAACCTAAAGGAACATCGGCCTTTTCCCGAGAAAAGTTGAGCCCTCATTTCGTAGTAGAGATGGGACGTTTTCAACAGCCTCCTAGCGTCCGAGTGCGGCGATCCGGTTATAGAACCACCCGATGAACGACCCGGTCAGGGTGCCGAGGGCGAAGCCGTAGAAGAACCCGATGAAGCTGCCGATGAAGGAGACCCGGTAGCCGATGAAGTACTGACTGAGCAGCGAGAGGTGAGGCCCCACGGGGTCCCCGCCTTTGATCACGAGCCAGTTCGTTGCGAAGAACAGCCCCAGGCCGAAGACGAGGCCGAGGGTGAGTCCGAAGAGCTTCGCATTCAGCCGGAGAACCCCGCTGAAGAGCTTCTGTTCAACGGCCCGATCTTCTTCTCGTTGACGCCCCGTCATGTCTGTTTCCCTCCCGCGCCTGAGGCGCTTCGTCAGAAACTCGCGAAGAAGTCTCGAATGGATAGCATCTCCGCCTTCTTCCTTGCCCGGTACAGGTAGATGGCCAGGAAGAGGTTCCTGAGATACGCGATGAGCCAGCCGAGCAGGAACCCCCACAGGAAGGCGTAGGCGAAGGCGAGAAAGGCCCCTTTCACCGTCACCGTGTACCCGAAGAAGTAGTTCTCGAGCAGCCTCAGGTTCGGACCGACCACGTCGCCTCCCTTCAGGACCAGCCAGAGCGTCGCCAGGAAGATGAGGAGCCCGGAAGCGGTCCCCACGGAGACGGCGAAGGCGAGCTTGTCCATTCGGGCGAGGGCGGGTGCCAGTATCTCCTCATGCGTTTTTGCCAGCGACTGCTCCTCCAGATACGCCTCCTCTTCGTTCACGCGCCAGAGATCGTGGTTCGAACCCGACACGTTCTCGGCGGCCAGCATCCCCGTCAGCATGGAATGGTCCATGTTGTTGTAACGATGCATCCCGTTGCGTCCGATGGTCTGCAGGTTCTCGATCGTTTCCAGGAAGTCACGGATCGTCTCCAGGCTCTTCCCGTAACGGTGATTGTAGACCGGGTAGGCCTTCGGCTGACGCACCACGTAGCTGTCGACCACGTCATCGGCACGCGCCAGGCCGAGGGCGGCCAGCTCCGAGGAGGCGAGATCCCGAAGGCCCTCATCCGGCATCCGCCAGACCTCGTCCCCCTCGTCGCAGAAGTATTCCATTCCCAGGCTCGTCTTGCCGGGGTCCGGCACCATGGCGGCGCTCCAGTTCTTGAAATTCTGGATGCGGCCGACCCGGACCTCCGGGCCGTGCACATAGATCCACTGGTCCGGGAAGACCTCCGGCTTGTCCAGGATGAGAACGACGATGAGAAAGGAGCGGTAGGAGAGACTTCGGGCGGCCTCGAGAACCGGTCCGGGCGGCTGCGGATCGAGCCTGCCTGCGAGTGTCGAGATGGGCATGCTGGAGATGAGCTCGTGCACGGGCACCTCGGTCTCCATTCCGTTCTGCCGGGAGACTGCGGAGACGATCCGTCGACCTTGTTGGCAGAGGCGGATGACTTCCGCGCCCATCCGAAATCGTCCCCCTGCCGCTTCGATCGCCTCCCGGAACCGTTCCCACATCATTCCCGGCCCTCTCGCAGGGTAGTGGAAGGCATCGATCAGGGACTTGGACTTCTGAATGCCGAAAAGGGCGTTGGTGACGGCCGTGGAAAGGGACAGCCCCTGGATGCGCTGGGCCGCCCAGGTCGCCAGGATCTCCTCACAGGGAATCCCCCAGACCTTTTCCGTGTAGGTCTTGAAGAAGGTTTGATACAGCCGATCGCCGAACCGGTTGGAGACCCACTGCTCGAAGGTCTCCTCTCTACGATGGCCCCGAATCCGGGCCCGCAGATAGCTCAGCGGGATCAGGATGCTTTCCGCCGGGCCGAGATTCGCGAGGGCATTGAGGGGTTTGAGGGGATAGTCGAAGAACCGGCCCCTGTAATAGATCCGGGACATCCTCCGGACGCTCAGGAAATCCTCCCCGAGCATCTGCCTCCAGAGCCGGTCCACTTCGCCGTTCTTCGTGAAGAAGCGGTGCCCACCGATGTCGAAGGCGTATCCCCCGTGGGTTTCCGTCCTGGAGATACCCCCCACGTGCCCGGCCTGCTCGAGAAGGAGGGTTTCGATCCCCTGCTCGACCAGTCGGTAGGCCGCACTCAGCCCTGCCGGCCCCGCACCGACAACCACCACGGGGTTCTTTGAGAAGCGCTCCATAAAGGGTACGCCGTGATTGAAGGGAATGGATACCGCCTTTCGGAAAACTGACCCCTTATGTTCTATGGGGTCGGGTCTCAAATTTCAACTCGGAATTTGAGACCCGACCCCATGTCGCCTAGAATGGCGACCGGACCCCACGGCCCATTCCTGCCCCCGCACGGGAGGGACAGCTTGTCTGAGAACCGATGGAAGCCCTCGAGCGAAGCGATGATCCCCGTGGGGTTGGCCCTGTTCTGCTTTCTCTACTATCTTGTCTTCCTGTTCCACTACGGAGAGATGTTCTACAAGGGCTCCGACATCGTCGCGAACACGGCCTACGGCATGACCATGTTCTCGGAGGTTCATCGGGCAGGCTGGACGGTTCCGAAACCGGCCCACATGCTGCTGTTCGGATCCGTCTACTGGCTTACCCGCGATCTCTGGTTCGTGCATCTCACCCTGATCGCGGCCACATCCCTCACGGTTTGGGCGGGGTGTCGTCTGGTTCAGAGGCACGGAGCAGGCTCCCTGGGCTGCCTCGCCTTCTGTCTGTTCATGATGACTTTGCCGCGCACCTTTGGCACGACCCTTTCGGGCGGCCCGGGCTGTGTCAATGTGATGTTCCTCTTCCTCGCCGTGGTCTGCCTGGAACGCATGGATCAAAGGCGCGATCAGGTTCTGGCCGTCCTGTTTCTGTCCTTTGCCAGCCTGACGAGACCGGACAGCTGGCCCTGCACCTATCTGCTCGTATTCCTCGTCATCGCGTTTCGGCTCCGAGGTGGAAGGGGAACCGGACTGAGACGCGCGGATCTTCTCTTCCTGATCCCTCTCGCGATGCCCCTCCTATGGGTGTTCCTGGACCGGGCGGTCTTCGGCGATCCTCTCTACAGCGTGAAGATCGCCCGCGCCTTTGTGGAGGAGACTCTGAAGAAGAAGAGCGGGTCCGGCGGACCGGAACCGAACGTGGTCCTCTTCTTCCTGCCCAAGCTGAAGACCGTTCTGCTCGACCTGTTTTCGCTGCCCGAGGGGCCGTCGCTGCGTGCGGGGCTGGTCGGCCTCCTGGGCGCAGCCGGAGCCGTGACGATGTTCCGCCGGAACCGGGTCAACCTGCTGCTCGTCGGCTGCCTCCTCTTCGGCACGTTGCTGTTCTATTTCGTCTATGCCCTTCGAGGCACCCTTTTCAGGTCCGATTACGTCTACACGCTGTTCGCCTGTGCGATCCTCGTCACCAGCATCGGTCTGGCGAGCCTCTGCGGCCTGGCCGGCCGGGCCTTGCCGCCTGCCGGGCGATACCTCCCGGTGGCCGTAGCGGTTTCGGTGTTGTTGTACCTCACCCTGGAGCCGTATCAGGAGAAGGTCATCGGAGAAAGGCTGCCCGTGCTCGAGGAGCGTGCCGCCCTTTCCGTGCAGGCCGATGCGGCTGTCGATGCCCTGGTGGAGGATGTGAAACGTTCCGGGGTCGCACCGGTCGTTCTGACCACCAAGTGGATCTCCACCTCTCGGGTCGCCATGCGTCTGGGAACGGGAAAAGATCTCTTCCTCGTGGAGCGGCTCGTGTCTCGGGCACGTCTCGGCAAGGGGCTGCGGCTGCCCACGCTCGAGGGCAGGACGGTCTACATCTGTTTTCTCAACACGGCGCGCAGGGACGTGGCTCTGTTCTTGAAGAGTATCATCGCAGGGGCGAACCGGAAGGAGATTCTCCACAGCGAGGGGGGGCTCGCAGTCGTCAAGTGCACGTATCAGAAGAGCGGCTCCTCCAGGCGGCAGGGACCGCCTCCGGTCGGGCAGTGAAGGACTTCTTCCACGCCCTCGATCCTCCGGAGTGCGCGACCCACGGCGGCCGCCCTTTCGGGCAGCGTGATCACGTGGACATTCGGACCCGCATCGATCGTGAAGTAGCAGGGAAGACCTCTTCGGTCGCGCAGGTCCCGCACCGCCTGGATCACCGCAAGGGTGGCCGGTTTCCAGTAGAGCAGGGCGGGCCGGGAGGTCATCATCACCGCGTGCATGCAAAGAGCGTCCGCCTCGATCGCTTCCCCCAGGGACGGGAGGTCCCTTTCCCGGATGGCCTTCCTGACCCTCGAGACGGTCTTGCCGAGACTCTTGAGCCTCCCGGCCAGGAGGGGGCTGGTTCGTGCCAGAAGATGGCCCTGCTCGGAAGGCACCTTTTTCCGCTCCCGGCTCAGGATCGCGATCAGATCGACCAGAGGCCAGTGATCGGCAGGCCCCAGCTGCCTGACCCCGGAGGGCGCCCGTGCCGTCCCGGCAGGCGACCAGAGCACATAGCCGCCATACAGGGATCGGCAGGCCGACCCGGAACCGAGGACGGTCAGGGGAACGAGGGTCTCCGGGTCGTCGTTCAGGCCTGCCGCCCGGACGGCAGCAAGGGCGAGGGCAGCGAAGCCGGAAGCGGAGGATGCGACGCCCGCGGAGGTGGGGAAGTGGTTCACCGATTCGATGCGGGCAAAGGCCTTCAGCCGGGCCAGCCGTCGAACCCTGTCCATGACGCGACGCACCCTGTCCATCGTGTCGAGTGGAGCCGTCCGGCGGTTGATCCTGCATGTGTCCTGCGTCAGGCGAGGCAGGAATTGCACGGTCGTCGTGGTGCGGGCCTGGTCAAGGGTCATGGAGACAGACGGGTTCAGGGGCACCAGCCCTTGGCGCCCGACCCGGCGTACGCCCCAGTACTTCACAAGGGCGATGTTGCTCCCCGCATTCACGGTCGCTTTCATGTAAGGCTCCGCCGACCCCCCTCTCTCGTCACCGCAGGTGATGGCCGCTGTACAAAGCATGTCCCCGCGAAGGCGGGGATCGCCGGCGCAAATCTCCGAGCAAGCCCTGTACAGCACCGAACGCCCGGACGCCCCTGAAACAGAGCGACATTTCCAAAATAGAGGTATATCGCTTTTCCGTGTGCCGGGCAAGGCGGTGCGCACGCTCCTTTTACATGGCCCGCAGCCGTGTGCTACCTTTCGGGATCCCTTCCGAGACGGGGCACGCAGTGAAGCCGGTGAAGATCTTGTTCGATGTGCGGGAGGCGAGCCGGAACGTCACGGGCATCGGAACGTACGTCAGGAACCTCGCCCGGGAGATCCTCGCCTACGAGGATCCGGGTGTGGTCTGCCGATGCGTACCCCCATCGACCGAGCCTCCTCATGCGAAGACCGTTTCACCGCTCCCCGTCCAGGCGATCCATTTTCTCCGGAACCTGACGTGGAAGCAGTTCTGGCTGCCGGCCATGGCCCGCAGGGAACGAGCGGACGTTCTCGTCTGCATGGACCCCCTCGGCCCCCTTTCCTGTCCGTCCCGTACGGCCCTGATCATCTATGACCTGATCTTCTTCACCAGCGGGGCGCAGAGCGACGCCTGGACGCGGTACTGGCGGGCCATGGTTCCGCGCAGCGCCCGCAGGGCGGACCTGATCTTCACCCTCTCCCGGGCGAGCAAGGCGGAGATCATCGAGCGGCTCGGCATTCCGGCCGAGAAGATCGTGGTCTTTCACACGGGCGTGTCCGACCGCTTTCAGCCGCCTGCGGACGACCCCGGCGAGAAGGAGAGGGCCCGCCGGGCCCTGGGCCTCCCGCCATCGTACATCCTGACCGTGGGGGCCCATGACCCCCGCCGCAACCTGAAGACCCTGCTGGCCGCCTACCGTGCACTCAAGACGAAGGGCCCCACGGGACAAAAGCTGGTCGTGGTGGGCCCGAAGACTCCCCACTCGCAGGAGGTCCTTCGGACGACGCGCTCCCTCGGGCTCGAGGAGGATGTGCTCTACCTGGACTACGTGCCGAACGAGGAACTCCCGCCCTATTACGGCCTTGCCGACCTGTACGTGTATCCCTCCTCGGAGGAGGGATTCGGGCTCACCCCGCTCGAGGCGATGGCGTGCGGCTGCCCGGTCGTCACTTCCCGCACCTCCTCTCTGCCCGAGGTCGTCGGGGACGCGGCGGCCCTTGTGGACCCCACCGACGCCGACGAACTGGCCGAGGCGATGGGCCGCATTCTCGCAGACCCGGACCTGAGGCGTTCGCTGATCCGTAAGGGCTCGAAACGGGCAGGGAGGTTCTCGTGGAGAGCCGGGGCGGAAGACATCATCCGGGCGTGCGTGGAGCTCGCGGAGAGGACCTCCGGAGAAGGGTGAAAAACCGGGGGGTTCGGCCCTGAAAAGCACCGGCTTCGCCCTGCTGCAGTGAAAATTAACTGCCCGATGCAATTGACAAAATTCCCTCTCACAGCTAGGATGTATGGTTCGTTTCCACCAGCCCCGAAAGGTCCGACCCCCGGAGGATTCCATGGAACAGGTTTCGCAACAGACGACTGCCGAGGTCGGCAGGACCGAGGACCCCGAGTTCACCCCCGATCAGCTTCAAGGGGTGGACACCATCATCGCACAGAACCGAAACAGACCCGGGGCGCTCATCCCCGTGCTGAAGGAGGTCCAGGACCTCACCGGGTACCTGCCGCTGCCCCTGCAGAAGAGGATCGCCACAGGACTGAATCTGTCGTTCAGTGAAGTCTACGGCGTGGTCACCTTCTACTCCTTCTTCCGGCAGGAACCGATCGGGCGTCATCTGATCAAAGTCTGTATGGGCACTGCGTGCTACGTGCGAGGAAACAAGGACCTCGTGGAGCATCTCGGCCGGGATCTCGACTGCAAGCTCGGCGGAACGACCGAGGACATGCGATTCTCCCTGGAAGGGGTGCGTTGTCTCGGCTGCTGCGGAATCGCCCCGGTGATCACCGTGGGGGAAGATGTTCACCGCGAGATTCGGGTGAAAGACGTGGCTGAAATCCTGAAACGATACGAGTGAGCCCTCCCAGGATTCTCATCTCGTCGGAGTGAATCATATGACAAGAATCACAATCGAGGATCTCGACCGGATCAAGGAAGAGCAGATCCGCAGAAGAGACCTGACCCTGAACGGAAAGAAGGTCGGCATTACGGTACACAAGGGCACCTGCGGCATCGCATCCGGTGCGGACCAGGTCTGGAACAGGCTCTTCGAGCTCCTAAAGGAGAAGGGGCAGTCGGAGGAGGCCTACCGGATCATGCACACGGGATGCGTGGGCTTCTGCGGAATGGAGCCGATCGTCTCGGTCGAGCTCCCGGGAGAAGAGCCGGTCCGGTACCGCCGGATCGACCCGCCCAAGCTGGAGCAGATCCTGGACGGACACGTTCTCGGAGGGGAGATCCAGGAGAAGCTGGTTCTTGACGAGGATGAAGACCCCTTCTTCAAGGGGCAGAAGTTCGTGGTGCTCAGGAACCGGGGCCGAATGGACCCTGAATCCATCGACGATTACATCGCTTACGGCGGCTATCGGGGCCTGCACAAGGCCCTGACGGAGATGGAACCTGCGGACATCGTGGAGAACGTGCTCAAGAGCGGTATACGGGGCCGCGGGGGTGCCGGGTTCCCGACCGGGCTGAAGTGGAGATTCGCCATGCAGGCGAAGGGGGACACCAAGTTCGTGCTCTGCAATGCGGACGAGGGCGACCCGGGCGCCTACATGGACCGTTCGGTCCTGGAGAGCGACCCCCACAGCGTGGTCGAGGGCATGGCCATTGCGGCGAGAGCGATCGGGGCCGGCCAGGGTTACATCTATTGCCGGGCGGAGTACCCGATTGCCGTCACCACCCTCCAGAAGGCGATCGAGGCAGCCAGGGAATACGGCCTGCTGGGCGAGGATATTTTCGGCACCGGCTTCTCCTTCAACGTGGACCTGTACGTCGGCGCCGGCGCTTTCGTATGCGGTGAGGAGACGGCTCTGATGGCTTCGGTGGAAGGGAAGCGGGGCAATCCGCGCCCGCGCCCGCCTTTTCCGGCGAACCAGGGCCTCTGGAACAAGCCGACGATCCTGAACAACGTGGAAACCCTCTCGAACATTCCGAACATCATCCGGGAAGGGGCGGAGTGGTACGAGGGCATCGGCTACGAGAAGTCCCGGGGCACGAAGGTCTTCGCTCTGACCGGTGCGGTCAAGAACGTGGGCCTCGTGGAGGTTCCCATGGGCACGTCCCTGAGGGATATCGTCTACGTCATCGGGGGCGGGATCCCGAACAAGCGCAAGTTCAAGGCCGTGCAGATGGGAGGTCCCTCCGGGGGCTGTCTGCCCGAGGACCAGCTCGACTGCCCGACCGACTACGAGGCGATCACCCAGGCGGGGGCCATCATGGGTTCCGGCGGCATGATCGTCATGGACGACACGACCTGCATGGTGGACATGGCCCGGTTCTTCATGGACTTCTGCCAGGAGGAGTCCTGTGGGAAGTGCACCCCCTGCCGTGAAGGGACCAAGCAGATCCTGAACATCCTGGAGCGCCTGACCAAGGGGGAGGGTGTCCCCGAGGACATCGATCAGCTCGAGGAGCTCAGCCACATCATCAAGGATTCCGCACTCTGCGGCCTGGGCCAGACCGCACCCAACCCCGTGCTTTCCACGCTGCGTTATTTCCGGCACGAATACGAGGCCCACATCCACGAGAAGATCTGCCCGGCCCATGCCTGCGTCGAGCTGGTCAAGTTCGAGATCGACGAGGAGAAGTGCACGATGTGCGGGATGTGTTTCCGGGCCTGCCCGGTTCAGGCCATCTCCTGGGAGAAGAAGCAGCCTGCCAAGCTCGACAAGGAGATCTGCGTCAAGTGCATGAGCTGCATCGCCGCCTGCCGGTTTGATGCGATTTCGTAGAGGAAGGGACCCAAGGGTATGAGCAAGGAGCTGAAGATCACGATTGACGGGCAAGAGCTGACCGCAACGGAGGGGCAGTACATCCTGGAGGTGGCCGCCGAGAACGGGATCCACATTCCCTATCTCTGCTACCACCCGCGGCTGCGGAGTACGGGTGCCTGCCGGGTCTGTGTCGTGGAGGTGGAAGGGGGCCGGGCGTTGATGCCCGCCTGCGCCACGCCCGTGGAACGGGACGGAACGGTGGTGCACACCCGGAACGAACGGGTGCTGGCGGCACGCAGGCTCAGTGTCGAGCTCCTGCTGGCCAGCGGCAACCACGACTGTCCGAACTGCGCCTCCAACGGACAATGCGAGCTGCAGGACCTTGCCTACGAGCTCGAGATCGAGCATCCCCGTTTCCCCATCCAGTCGCCGGAACACCCCTTTGACCACTCCAACCCGATGATCGTTCGCGACCTGAACAAGTGCGTTCTCTGCGGCCGTTGCGTTCGGGGATGCCAGGAAGTCCAGGTCAATCAGGTGATTCAGTTCGGGTTCAGGGGGCCTCACACCAAGATCGTGACCGGCGGGGATACGGACTATGCGGAATCCACCTGTGTCTTCTGCGGGGAATGCGTCCAGCTCTGCCCCGTGGGTGCCATCTCCGAGAAGCAGAGGATGCCCTATGGGAAATCCTTTGAAGAGGATGCCGTTCGCTCCGTCTGCACCTATTGCGGGACGGGCTGCGTGGTCGAACTTCATACCATCGGCGGCCGGATCGTCCGTGTGACCGGAGACGAAGAGGCGAAAACGAACCGGGGCAGCCTCTGCGTGAAAGGTCGCTTCGGCTACGACTTCATCCATCACCCGGACCGGCTCACCTCGCCTCTGATCCGGGACGGGGGATCGTTCAGGGAAGCGAGCTGGGACGAGGCGCTCAAGCTCGTGGCCTCGAGGCTCAAGGAGATCCGGGAGGAGGGCGGTCCCGAGGCCCTGGCGGGGTTCTCCTCCGCACGGTGCACGAACGAAGAGAACTACCTTTTCATGAAGTTCATGCGCGGGGTCGTGGGAACCCAGAACGTGGACCAGTGCGCGCGCCTCTGTCAGTCCGTCATCCTGGCCGGTCTGGCCGAATCCTTCGGCATCGGCGCCATGACGAACTCCATCGACGAGCTGGAGAACGCGGACGTGATCCTGCTCACCGGCAGCAACCCGACGGAGAACCATCCGGTGATCGCCACGGTGATGAAGCGCGGGATTCTCATGAACGGAGCGAAGCTCATCGTGGCGGATCCCAGGGCCATCGACATGACCCGTTTCGCCAGCCACTGGCTCCGGCAGAAGCCCGGGTCCGATGTGGCCTGGCTGAACGGCATGATGAACGTCATCATCGAGGAGGGGCTCTACGACAAGCCGTACGTGGAGGAACGCACCGAAGCGTTCGAGGATCTGAAAGAGACGGTGAAGAAGTACACGCCGGCCTACGTCGAAGAGATCTCTGGGATTCCCGCGGATGATCTCGTGGCAGCAGCCCGGATCTACGGGTCGGCGGAGAAGGCGGCGATCTGTTACGCCATGGGTGTCACCCAGCACATCACGGGGACGGACAACGTGAAGAGCCTGGCCAACCTGGCCATGCTCTGCGGCAACGTCGGCATCGAAAGCGGGGGCGTGAATCCTCTTTGCGGACAGAACAACGTTCAGGGTGCGTGCGACATGGGCGCCCTGCCGAATGTGTACACGGGCTACCAGGAGGTGAGCGACCCGGACGTGCAGAAGAAGTTCTCGGATGCCTGGGGCACCTCCCTGTCGGACAAGCCCGGCCTGACCATGGTGGAGGTCATGAAAGGGGCCCACGAGGGAACGATCAAAGGCCTCTACATCATGGGCGAGAACCCGATGGTGAGCGATCCGGACCTCACACACGTGGAGGCGTCCCTGAAAAATCTGGAGTTTCTCGTGGTCCAGGACATCTTCCTCACGGAGACGGCCCGGCTGGCTCACGTGGTCCTTCCGGCCGTCACCTTTGCCGAGAAGGACGGCACCTTCACGAACACCGAGAGAAGAGTGCAGCGGGTTCGCAAGGCGATCGAACCGGTGGGCGGGGCCCGGCCCGACCTGGAGATCATCGCAGACCTGGCGGGCCGCATGGGTTCCCCCATGGCCTACGAATCAGCCAGAGATGTATACGAAGAGATGCGCGCGCTCACACCGAGCTATGCGGGCATCACCTACGAGCGGATCGACGGGGAAGGGCTCCAGTGGCCCTGTCCGGACCTGCAGCACCCGGGTACCCGCACCCTTCATCAGGACGGCTTTGCCCGGGGCAAGGGACTCTTCCACGCCGTGGAGTACATGCCCCCTGCCGAGTTGCCGGACGAAGACTATCCGCTGATGCTCACGACCGGCCGCGTCCTGTATCAGTATCACACCGCAACCATGACCGGCCGCTGCGAGGGCCTGCAGTTCCTCCAGCCGAAAGGATTCGTGGAGATTCACGAGAAGGATGCTTCCGCCCTGGGCGTCACGGATCAGCAACTCGTCCGGGTCTCCTCCCGAAGGGGCTCCATCGAGATCACCGCACAGGTGACGGACCGCTCCCTGCCGGGCAGCGTATTCGTACCCTTCCACTTTTTCGAGGCGGCGGCCAATCGGCTGACCCATTCCGAGCTGGATCCGGTGGGAAAGACCCCGGAGTTCAAGATCTGCGCCGTCAAGGTCGAGCCTCTGTCCCCCCCTGCCGGCGTGTCGGAGGCGGCCGAGGCACCCTGAAGGCTTCCGTGTTTCCCCTGTTCCGCTCCGGCCAGAGAGGGGATAAGGGGCCGGAAACAAGCGGTTCACTTGAATTTTTTCAGGTTCCGTGGTAACCTGAAAAGTGCTTTGCCAACCACGGTCGTATCTGGATGATGGGGTGGCCCCGGCTGGTTCAAGCAAACCAACCGTCCTTGACCCGATCCCACTTTTCCAGCGTGTTGCGGGCGTTTGAAATCACGCGAGACAGCCCTGTTGCGTCGCATCACCGGTTCGAGAAAGCGTGCGTTTCGAGTGAGGATCGATCTCCAATTGCTACCAGGGAAAGGATTCCAAGGCCATGGAAGATCAAGTAGCGAAAATCTTCGCAGCCTACAAGGGAACCCGAGCCGAGCTGGTTCCCCTTCTGCAGCAGGTCCAGGAAGAATGCGGCTACCTGCCCGAGGATGCCATGTTCCGGATTGCCGAGTTCACCGGCACGCCTGAAAGCGAAGTCTTCAGCGTGGCCACCTTCTATGCCCAGTTCAGGCTCACGCCCATGGGCAGGAAGCGGGTCATGATATGCCGTGGCACGGCCTGCCACGTTCGCGGAGCACCGCAGGTCCAGGAGGCGGTGGAGCGGCGACTCGGCATCGCGGACGGGGAGACCACGGAGGATCTGGAATACACGCTCGATACGGTGGCCTGTATCGGCGCCTGCGGGCTCGCACCCTGCATGATGATCAACCACGATGTGTACGGCCGTCTCACATCGAAATCGGTTCTGAAGGCCTTTGATACGAATGGGGGAGAGCAAGGTGAAGAGTAGAACTGTCCTGATCTGCCAGGGGACCGGATGCGTATCCGGGGGATCGGAGAAGATCTTCGATGCCCTCGAGAAGGAAGTGGAGCAGGCCGGCCTGGCGGACCATATCGAGGTCAAGGCGACGGGCTGTCACGGGTTCTGCGAGCAGGGGCCTCTCGTGATCACGGAACCGGACGGCATCTTCTACGCATGCGTGAAGGTGGACGACATCCCGGACATCGTGGAGTCGCTCAAGCCCGAGGGTCAGCCGGTGGAGCGCCTTTACTACCACAGCCCTGTCACGGGGAATGCGCTGCCTCACTACAAGGACATCCCTTTCTACGCCAAGCAGCAACGTACGGTTCTGGCCAATTGCGGACACATCGACCCCGAGGTGATCGACGACTACATCGCGGTGGGCGGGTACGACGCGCTCAAGAAGGTCCTCTCCGAGATGAAGCCGGAGGAGGTCATCGATGAGGTGCTCCGGTCCGGGCTGCGGGGACTCGGTGGGGCCGGGTTCCCCACGGGACGGAAGTGGAAGTTCTGCTACGATGCGCCGGGCGACACGAAGTACGTGGTCTGTAACGCGGACGAAGGAGACCCGGGCGCCTTTCAGGACCGGTCGATCCTGGAAGGGGACCCGAACTCGGTTCTGGAAGGAATGACGATCGCGGGCTATGCCGTGGGCGCCCGCAAGGGTTACATGTACGTGCGTGCGGAATACCCTCTGGCGATCAAACGACTTCGGCTCGCCATTGCTCAGGCGCACGAAAAGGGCTTTCAGGGCGAAAACATCCTTGGAAGCGGCTTCGACTTCGATATCGAGATCTTCGAAGGCGCGGGCGCCTTCGTTTGCGGGGAGGAGACCGCACTCATCGCCTCCCTGGCAGGTGGCCGCGGCGCTCCGCGACCTCGCCCCCCGTTCCCTGCCGTCTCCGGCCTGTACGATAAACCCACCCTGCTCAACAACGTGAAGAGCTACGCGAACACCCGCTGGATCATCAACAAGGGGGCGGACTGGTTTGCGAGCAGGGGCACCGATACGTGCAAAGGCACCGCCATCTTCTCCCTGACCGGAAAGACGGCGAACTGCGGATTGATCGAGGTGCCCATGGGGATCTCGATCCGGGAGATCATCTACGACATCGGCGGCGGCATCCCCGGCGGCAAGAAATTCAAGGCGGTCCAGACGGGCGGCCCGTCCGGGGGTTGCCTGACCGAGGAACATCTGGACATCGGCGTTGATTTCGACTCTCTCCGTTCGGTGGGAGCCATCATGGGTTCCGGCGGTATGGTGGTGATGGACGAGGACACCTGCATGGTGGATGTGGCCCGCTACTTCCTCGACTTCACCCAGAAGGAGTCCTGCGGTCAGTGCCCCTTGTGCAGGCTCGGCACCAAACAGATGCTGGAGATTCTGACGGACATCACCTGCGGCAAGGGCAAGCCGGGCGACATCGAGGTGCTCACCGAGATTGCCCAAGCGGTCAAGAACGGCTCTCTCTGCGCCCTGGGAGGCACGGCCCCGAACCCCGTGCTCACGACCCTTCAGTACTTCCGCCACGAGTACGAGGCCCACATCGAAGAGAAGAAGTGCCCGGCCCTGGCCTGCCGGGACCTGATCCGTTTCTACATACTGCCGGAGAAGTGCCAGGGGTGCGGAAAGTGTCGCAAGGAGTGCCCCGTGGACGCGATCACGGGCGACAAGAAGATGGTCCACATCATCGATCAGGAAAAGTGCACCAAGTGCGGCACCTGCATCGAGGCGTGCCCCAAGAAATTCAACTCCATCGTGAAGGTATCCGGGGAGGAGATCGAAGTGCCGAAGGAGCCCATCCCGATCATTCCCCGGGCCAAGAAGAAAGCAGCTGCAAAGGAATAGACGAAACTTCCCGAACCACGCGGAGAGGAAACGGACAAGATGGACGAACGGGTCAAAGCGAAGATCGACGGCACGGAAGTCGAAGCAAAGCGCGGCACGACCATCCTCGATGCCGCAAAGAGCGTGGGCATCTTCATCCCGACGCTCTGCCATCACCCGGACTTGAAGCCCTTCGGCGTATGCCGTATCTGCACGGTCGAAATCGAGGGGAGGGGACTGACCATCTCCTGCCGGACGCCTTTAGAGGACGGCATGGTCGTCAAGACCCACGGCCCGGTGATCGACACGGTCCGTAGAACGGCCGTGGAACTGCTGGTCGTGAATCATGCGGTCGACTGCCTGGCCTGTGCGAAGAACGACCAGTGTGAGTTGCAGCGGCTCTCCAACTACGTGGGGGTCGACCGGGAGAGGCTGAACCGGCTGAGAAGGGGCAAGCGAAGCCTTCCGCTGGATACCTCGAATCCCTTCTTCGACCGGGACCCGAACAAGTGCGTGCTCTGCGGCATCTGCGTGCGCACCTGTGCGGAGATTCAAGGGGTGAACGCGATCAATTTCGCCTTCCGAGGGTACGACACCCTGATCAGTACCTTCGCGGACAAGCCCATCCTGGACTCCAGGTGTGAATCCTGCGGTGAGTGCGTTGCCAGATGCCCGGTCGGTGCGCTGGTGCCGAAGAATTACGAGCGCCCGACGCGTGAAGTGAAGAGTGTATGCACTTACTGCGGGGTGGGGTGCAACATTCATCTGGGTGTGCGGGGCGACAAGGTCGTCGGCGTGAGGGCGGACAGGGACAACCTGGTCAACCAGGGCAGCCTCTGTGTCAAGGGCAGGTACGCTTACGAATTCATCAATCACCCGGACCGCCTGGCCACGCCCCTGATCAAGAAGGGCGGGGATTTCGTCGAGGCGACCTGGGACGAGGCGTTGGACCTGGTGACGGACAGGCTCTCCGCCCACAAGGGGAGCGCCTTCGGGGGCCTTTCCTCTGCGAGAACCACGAACGAGGACAACTACGTATTCCAGAAATTCGTCAGGGCGGTGATGGGCACGCACAACGTCGATCACTGCGCACGGCTCTGACACGCTCCAACGGTGGCCGGTCTGGCCACGAGCCTCGGCAGCGGTGCCATGACGAATTCCATCAACGAGATCAAGGACGCAGCCTGCATCCTCGCCATCGGCACGAACACCACGGCGACCCACCCGATCATCGGGCTGCGGGTGAAGAAGGCGAAGCGAAACGGGGCCAAGCTCATCGTCGCGAATCCGAGGAAGATCCCCGCCGTCGAGTTCGCCGACCTGTGGCTCCAGCAGCGGCCCGGCACGGACGTGCCTCTGCTCATGGGGATGATGCGGGTCATCGTCGAGGAAGGACTGCTCGACGAAGCGTTCATCCAGGAGCGCTGCGAGAACTTCGACGCCTTCAAGGAATCCCTGGAGGCATTCGATCTCGATACCGTTGAGAAGATCACGGGCGTGCCCAAGGAGAAGATCACCGACGCCGCCCGGATGTACGCCGACAGCAAGCCGGCCGCCATCCTTTACACCATGGGCATCACGCAGCACACGCACGGCACCGACAACGTTCTGGCCGTGAGCAACCTCGCCATGCTCACCGGAAACCTGGGCATGCCGTCGAGCGGGGTCAACCCCCTGCGAGGGCAGAACAATGTGCAGGGGGCCTGCGACATGGGTGCGCTGCCGAATGTGTACCCGGGCTACCAGAAGGTGGACAACCCGGATGCGAAGAAGAAGTTCGAGAAGGCCTGGGGTGTCGAACTGGGCGATTCGGCCGGGCTGACCCTGACCGAGATCATGGACGGCGCCTACGATGGAACCATCAAGGCGATGTACATCGTGGGTGAGAATCCCGTCATCAGCGACCCGGACTCCCGCCACGTGGAAGATGCGCTCAAGAAGCTGGATTTCCTGGTCGTCCAGGACATCTTCCTCACCGAGACGGCGCGGCTGGCCGATGTGGTCCTGCCCGCCTCCACCTTTGCAGAAAAAGAGGGTACCTTCTCCAACACGGAGCGGCGCGTCCAGCGTGTGCGCAAGGCCATCGACCCTGTCGGCGAGTCACGGCCCGATTGGCAGATCGTCTGTGAGATCGCCAGGAAGATGGGCGGAAAAGGATTCGACTTCGAGACCCCTGCGGAGATCATGGAGGAGATCGCCGCGTTGACCCCCCAGTACGGGGGCATCTCCTACGAGCGGCTGGAGGATGGCGGCCTGCAGTGGCCCTGTCCGACCCCGGATCATCCCGGCACCATGTACCTCCACGCCGAGAAATTCGGAACCCCCAGCGGCAAGGGACAGTTCGCAGCCCTCGAGTACCGGCCGCCGGCCGAGATGCCGGACGAGGAGTACCCGCTGGTCCTCACCACGGGACGGAGCCTCTATCAATACCACACGGGCTCCATGACGCGGCGGGTGAACGGACTCAACGTGCTGAGGACCGAAGAGCTCGTGGAGGTCAATCAGAAGGATGCAGATGATCTCGGGGTTGCGGACGGCGAAAGGGTGAGGGTGATTTCCCGCCGGGGAGAGGTGACGGCTACGGCCAAGGTCACCGGGGATTCGCCTGCCGGTGTGGTGGCCATGACCTTCCATTTCGCGGAGTCACCGACGAACGTGGTCACGAACCCCGCGCTGGACCCGAAGGCGAAGACGCCCGAACTCAAGGTGTGCGCCGTCCGGCTCGAGAAGGTCGGATAAGAGGTCTGCTTCCGATCCGGGGCCGCCGTCGTCGATCGTCCATTTCGCCTTCTTCGAGGTGGCGGGCAAGCGGTCTGCTTCAGCGCCTGATCTGATCGAGCTTGTTGCAGAACAGGTCCTCTCCGGTCCTGCAGCCCTTTTCGAGAAGACGGATGGCTTTGCCCGTGTCTCTGGCAACGCCCCGGCCCTCTGCGTAGAGAAGGCCCAGGTTGCCGCAGTGAAGTTCCTCTCCGGCGTTGCATGCCTGCTCGTACTGCTCGGCCGCGCGGCGTTTGTCCAGAGGAACACCCCAGCCTCGAGCATACATGATCCCGATATTCCCGCACCCCATGGCGTAGTTGCCTTCGCAGCTCTTGTGAAATGCATTCAACGCCCTTCCATGGTCCGTCTTGCCTGCCAGGCCTTGGGCGTAGATGAGACCCAGGTTGTTACACGCTTTGGCATGGCTGCCCCGACATCCTTTTTCGTACAACTCCGCGGCTCTTCGGTAGTCCTGCTCCACACCGAGCCCCTTTTCATGCATCCAGCCCCCGCTCTGGCACCCCTTGTACCACCCGCCGTCGCACGCCCTCGTGTACATGTCACAGGCTCGGGTTCGATCCTGCGAAACGCCCTTTCCCTGCTCGTACATCCTGCCCAGCTCGAAGCAGCCCTCCGCGTTTCCTCCATCGCAGCCTTTCCTGTAGAGTTCAACGGCTCGAACCTCGTTGCCGGCGCATCCTCTTCCCTTCTCGTGCATCCAGGCCAGGGTCAGGCAGTTCTTCAGATACCCTCCATCACAGCCCAACTGAAAGAGGTCAAAGGCCTTTCGATCATCCTGGGGCCGGCCTTCCCCCTTGAAGTACGCCCACGCAAGTTCGTGGTTCTTCTCCAGATCGAGCGTTTTGCCGCTCGAGAAGATCTTCACGTTCATGTGGATGTTCGGCTCGCCTTGTGCGTCGAGCGGTTCCGCCTCCGCGGTCCCGTTGTCCTTGACTCTTGTGATACGCCACGTCCCCACGGGAATCTCGACATCTCCGGCGAGGTAGCTCACTTCGGCGATGTCGCCGAGGGTGACCGCCCGGTGTCCGCGGCTGAGCTGAATGGTGATGTTGCGGCCCCTCTTCATGGTGACCTTGCCGGCAGCGACAGCGGACTTGTTCGACTCTGCCGGAGCCGCCGAGGGTCCTGCATGCACCGGGCCTGAAGCGATGGTCACACCAAGACGGTTCGCAGTGAAGCCGGTACGGTCCACGCCCAAAGGCAACAGAGAAGCGGCCATCGGAGACACGAGCAAAACAAGGGTGAAAACGACGATCTTGAACCATCGAACCATGATCCTGGCCTCGCATAGAGAGCTTCGGTTTGGGGCCGTCCCCATCAATCATCCGTGCAATTGTAGTCCCTGTTCGCCTGGCCGAGGTCTATGCTGCAATCCTGGCCGAAGCCGTTCCGGTACCGTCGCCCGTCTTCGTCCACGCAGGGACAGATTTCTTCTATGCCGCTTCCCCTTCTGCCCCCTCCGCCTGAGCCGGTACCCCCGCGCGTGCCCGTACCCGTACCCGTGCTTGTGCCACTGCCTCCTCCGCCCGTGCCCAGGGCCTGGTTGATCCGGTTCCGGTCGCAGCCGAGGGTGGCGGCCTCCCGGGCGATGTTCTCCGCCATCATCTTCTGCAGGGTGTTCGACGAGTCCATCCGGTACAGGTCCATGAAGCCCTTGATCTGCGACAGCTTGTGTGCACACTGCTGATTCCGGTCCCATCCCCGCCAATCGCGGTTGTCGGGCGGAGTCGGTGCGGCCCTTTGCCGGACGCAGCGCCGGGGGTTGTTCGCCCAGCCGTACCCGTCCGGGCATATGCATTCGTAGCCCCCGTCCGGTTTCCGGACGGAAATGCTTCCGGGCCGGTTCTGGCGGCACCACTGGACGGCGAAGTCGCGCTGGGTCACGCATGCGGAATTCGTGAGGTTCCATCGCAACCCATCGAAGCATCCACACTTCGGTTGCCCCGCAGCCTCATCCCAGTAGGCCCGGCTTCCGGGGTAGTGAGAACAGTTCGTGTCGGCCACCCTTTCTTCCCTTGTGGGCGTATACGGACCGTAGAACCAGACGAACACGGTCTTTCCCCTGGAGACTTCGGTCCCGAAGGGCGGGTCCTGCCGCTGAGCGGTTCCGGCTGACCCACGGTTCCCCGGTCTGCCGGCATCTCGCTGCTCGATGAACAGCCCCAGGACTTCCAGCTTCCGCTTCGCATCGAGATACGACATCCCCGTGAGGTCCGGCACGAACAGCGTCTCGACGAAGGGACCGTAGACGAAGAGGGCGACCTCCGATCCACGTGAGGCAGAAACCCCGCGTTCCGGGTCTTGCCTTGCCACCGTACCGGCCTGGTCGGGGGTGCGTGGTTTGCCCCCGGGCTGCATCCGTGCCCTGAGGCCGGCGGCGACGAGGAGATCCCTCGCCTCGGCAGCCGAAAGCCCCACGACCCCGGGGATTTCACGGACATCCACATGGTTGGAGTGCACCTTCACCAGAACCTGAGTGTCCCTCGCCACATGGCTGCCCTCGGGAGGGTCGGTCCGCTCTACGCAGCCGTTCAGGTCCGGACTCGTGGCCGGCGAGCCCGGACCGAACGTCACCTTGAGCCCCAGCGACTCGAGCAGGTCTCTCGCCTCACTCGCCTTCTCCCGCGCTACCTTGGGAATGCGTACCAGGCCGGTGAGGCCGCCATAGACCTTCAGTGCCACCCGCCTGCCTCTGCGGATACGCGCTCCGGCATCCGGGATCTGGGAATAGACTCTTCCCACCCCTCCGGCTTCCGGAGAGGACTCCCCGGTCTCGTAGTCCGCCTCCAGCCCGACCTTTTTCAGTTCTTCCAGGGCCTCCTCCAGGGTCTTGTCCCTCAGGTCCGGTACGGTGTGGACAGACTTGACCGCCCCATCCCGGAGAGGCTCGAAGAACGCGGAAGGGTGGTCGGGGATGGAAAGAGAGGAAAGCACCGGGTCGGTTTCCCGCACGGGTTCGTAGCGGAGCAAAAGACCGCCCAGCATGGGCACCCTCACGCTCACCGTGATGCCGTGGGAACCCCGCGAGCCGAATTCGTCCCGGGTTTCGACGGTCGGGAGCAGGTATCCGCGCTCATCCGTGGGGAGGTCAAAGGTGAAGAAAGTGTACTGGGTCTTCACGTCGAGCCGGAGATCTCTTCCGCCGGAGGCGTCCGCGTCGTAATAGAACTCCTGCCTGCTGCCGGAGATGCTCTTTCGTACAGGCTTGAAACGCACGGTGAGTCGCACGGTGTCGCCCCGGGTGGTTGCTCCCTTGGTGTACCAGACCCTGTCCATGGTCAGGGGCCACTCGTGCTTCTGAACGGAGCCCTCGTCGCAATAGGATTCCAGGCTGGCTTCGCCTCTGAGAAAGGCGTTCACTTCCCTCGATGAGACGGCGATGCTCAGGTCACCTTCTTCCTCGCCCTGTCTCCAATTGCACCAGTGGTCGTCCGGATAGCGTTTCCTCATCATGGCTTCGGCGCGGATCGTAAAGGGATCTCCCGGACGGATTTCGAGGGGCGCCTCGGTGATCCTCAAACTGAGCCGCGTCTCCACCAGGCCGGTCTCCCCGGCCCCGTTCCCGACCGAAATCTCGGACAGGCGCCTGCTTCTGAGCCCCGCCCCCACCGTTTCGACGTCGCCGGCGTCCTCCGGCGCCTCGATGGCCACGAGCTTCAGGAGGGGGGGGGCGTGAGGCATTTCCCCTGCCTCTCCGACGAGCTCGGCCCGCCTCTTACGGAGTGCCTCCAGTCTTCTCCGGAGGTCGAGGAGCCGGTCCACGTATTCCTTCCGCTCCTTCAGCGTGGCCCCTTCCCGGGTGACGCTGTCGAGCCGTCCTTGAAGGTCTTCGAGCTCCTTCAGGATCTCCCGGTATTCCGCCTCCAGTTCGACGACGTACTCCTCCAGGGCATCAAACGTCATCGAAGACGCCGGTCGCGCGGGAAGCGTGCAGAGGATCAGGGCGATGGATCCCCAAAGCGGAATCACCCTGCGCAGAAATAGAACGAAAACACGGCCCTCAGTCGGCACGTTCCCGGTTCTCCTCTCGCTCCTGCCGGTTCAGAACCCTGACCGCCGCCCCCGAGCTGCGACGGGCCGTGTGAACGACCGGCCACGAGTAACCGCCCTGGTAGACCTCGGGGTGGGTCCAGCCGCTCAGCCCGTTGTACTCCCCCCAGCCCCACTTCGGGTTCGGGTCCATGGTGTACCCGGAAAGCCTGCAGTCGTGATAGTAGTCCTTCAAGAGCCGGTCCGGATCCACCTTGACGCAGCCCTCCACAAGGCTGCTCCCGCAGATGTTGAGCGGGTCGCAGCGCTGGGTTGCTTCACACCAGCCTTGCATGCACGAAGTGTCGCACTGAGGAAGCACGAAGACGTCGCCTGTGTGCCCGTCGACCACCGTCAGGGGGTAGTCCACACCCGGAGTGTACGGATTGAGCTGCTCCGGGCCGTGGTGCGACACCGGCCGTGTCGAAACATCCCGGGCCTCCTGCGACGCCACGGAGGTCGCTTCGTTGATCTCTTTCAGCCTGTCGTCCATGGTGTCCGTTATGTAACCGGTGGCTTCGTTCTGACCGGGCACCTGGTGTGGCTTGTTCTCGGCAAAGTTCAGGAAATCGTAGTCCGCGGTATAAGGGATGCCGTCCTCATCGGCCAGCACCAGGACCGGATCGTTCTTCGCAGGCGTGAACCCGAGGTCGACGCGCTGACCAGCCTCCAGTGCATCCGCATCGAGCCACTTGCCGTCTTCCAGGACCGCGAATCTCACTTCACCCGAAGGGCCCGTGACCTTGTGTACGGTCTGACTGCCCCCCAGGCCGTCCAGGGTGAAGGGCACCTGTTTTGCGCAGCGATTCTTCCGGCAGTCCGCAATGGTCCTCTCCGCCTTCTTGATCGCCCCTTTCAATTCATCGATGTCGCGTATGATTCGAGCCCGCTCGGCAGCGTCCGTGGTGGCCCTCAGGGCCGCCTCGGCATCGTCGAGCTTCGAGCCGATCTTGTTCAGGTGCGGGTCCGCCGGTATGAGCCCGGCAAAGGGCCCGCGGGACGCGCTCTTCGACTTCACGGTCATGGGCTTGGTCGAGTATCCCTTCTCGATCCACTCGGTGGCCTTCGGGTTCACCGGGCGGACGATGTAGATTTCGTCGTTTCTTCTCGCCAGCGCCAGCATGGCGTCCATGTGTTCGTCCACCACACCGGAGGCCTGTCGAGGGAGCTTGAGCCGGGCAACGGTCCCCTCCATGATTTCCTCTGACCGAAGCCTTGCCGCGGCCCTGATCTCCTGAGGCAGGTCGGCAATGGCCCTGCGGGCATACGCCCCGTCTTCGAGTGCCTGGGTCAGGAACCGGGTTTGCTTGTCCGGCCGGGTGCGCAGGACGACCAGAAGCTCGTCGAGGCTGTCCATTGCGACTTCCCAATCCTTGGCCAGCGTCTTGACCGTGGCCTGGTACGCCTCGAAGGAGGCCCGGGCCGCATCGGCCGCCGCCTCCGAGCCGATGGCGGCCATCCTCCCCAGGGTCGTGGTGCTGCCCCGTTCGATCAGATAGGAAAGGGTGTCGTAGACGGCCGTCTGTGCGGATTGGAAGCCGGGCACCCGCTTCGCCCCTTGCTGCAGCACCTCGACCGCCCCCGGCCCCACCACGGGGAGGGCCAGCATCACCGCATAGAAGCCCCGCTCCGCGTCGCTCAGCTTCACACCTGCGATGTTCTCCCCCGCGTAGATCGCGTAGGCGTCCAGCGCCTCTCCGACGAAGGGAATCCCGGCCATCACATCGGCGGCGTACTGCTGCCGGGCCACGAGGATCTCCGCCTCGGCCACGAGCACGTCCGCATCCGCGGACTGGATCTGACGGACGGCGTTCAGGTAGTCTCTCAGGTGCTGCACGACCGGGTCGTGGCAGCCGGTGGAAGGGACCTCCGTGTCGTTCACGATCAGCGTCTGGAGCGAGGTCGACCCCGAGCACTCGGGCGGAGATTCGTTGCTGGCGAGAAGGGCCTTCAGGAAAGCCAGGGTGGCCCGCCGGTAAAGCCTGACGCGGAACGCCTGCTGCTCGGCCCTCTCGACGGCGATGGCGTCCTCCTTGGACTGGACGTAACTGTACAGGGTGTTGAAGTACGCCTCGTAGTCGAGTTTGCTCAAGAGGCTCCTCTGGGGGTCGTACATCCGGAAGGACTCTTTGTCCGGAGGCTGGAAGTCGGGAACCTTGAACTCCCCCCTGCGGATGATCTTCTTGGTGAGTTCGAAGATCTCCCTCAGCCTGGCCACCGGGAGGCCGTTCGCCTGGGCCACGACCAGCCCTTCGCCCACACTCGCGTTGAGCTCCTCCACCCTCGCCGCGTCGATGTCCCGGTTCCATTTCTCGACCTGGGTGATGAGTTCCTGGCGCTTCGCCTCCACGTCGCCCAGGATGCTCTCGATGACCGTATCCAGAAGACCCGTGCTTTCCACGTCGATCTTCTGCATCCGGGTGTCGAGCGTCTCGAGCCGCCCCTCGAGTTCTTCGACGTTGATCCAGTCGGCACGGGAAGCGGACGGTGTCAGGATGTGGATGGAGCAAAGGCAAGCGGTCAAGACGAGGACGAAGAATCGTGCAGGAGAGCTCTTCCTTGAGCGGGCATCTGCAGAACGGCTTCCGGCCGGGTCAGGGGTGCGGGGTGACGTCAAGAGCTGCTATCTCCTCCGGAGCATGAGGCAACCGAGCCGCATCGGCACAGGACGACTATTACCTAGTATAACATGAATTCCTCTTCGGAGTCAGCAGGCTTGAAAGGGGAGGGGGACAGCATGCCGTTTGGGGTGAGCCGGGACATCGGGTCGTCGCCATCGGCAACCCTTGGGTGCCACGGTGTCTTACCCGATCCGGCCGACCCCCTATTGGAAACGGTCGCCCTTCCGCACGCCCGATTCGTTCACGAAGCCGGCAGCTTCGACCTTGCCCAGTCTCGGGGTTCGGACCTTTGAGATTTCAAGAGCGCCCTTGCCGGTGGAGACCATGAGATGATCCCCTTCGAGGCCGAGGACCTCGCCGGAGGAGCCTTCGTTTCGATCCCCGTGAAAGCGGGCACCGTACAACCGGGTCTTCTCGCCCTTCCAGGTGCAGTAGGCCCCGGGCTGAGGGTCACAGCCACGGATCAGGTTGTAGATCTCCTGGCCGGGCCGTGCCCAGTCGATCCCGGCGACCTTGTCGTTGCAGGGCGGCTCATAGGTCGCCAGGTCCTCATCCTGTGGGATGCACGGCGCCTTTCCCTCCTCGATGAGCTGCACGCTTTCCACGATCGCATCGACGCCCATGGGGAAGAGTTGCTTGAAATACAGACTGCCCGTCGTGTCCTCCGGGCCGATGGGAATCTTCTTCTGCAGCAGGATGGGACCCGTGTCGATCCCCCCGTCCGTCCAGAAGACGGTCAGGCCCGTTTGCTCGTCTCCCATGATGATCGCCCAGTTGATACCGCTTGCGCCACGGTGGCGAGGCAGGAGTGAAGGGTGATAGCAGATGGCGCCGTGGGTCGGCACTTCCAGGAACGGCTTCGGGATGATCACGGTGACAAAGGCCATGATCAACAGGTCCGGAGCGAACCCCTGAAAACGGGGGATGACTTCGGCGTCCTTGTAGTCTTCCGGTTGCTGCAGGGGCAGGTTCTTCTCTTTGGCGAGGGCTGTCAGGGGATCCTCCTTGCCGCCGGCTGCGTCCGGCGGTGTATAGACCACCACGATCTCCTCACCCTTGTTCAACAACGCCTCCAGGGTGCTCGCCCCGAAGGCCGCCTGTCCCATCAATGCTATGCGCATGGTTTCTCAGCCTCCTTGTCCTAGAAGTGAAGAAACAAATTGATCATAACACGACCTTCTCAGGACAGTCACTAGACAGGCCCCCAACTTCTTACAACCCCATGCTTAATGAAAAAGAACATTGATCCGACTTTCTCAAAGCTGGTATGTTGGCCACTAGGCCGGCGAGTGCGACACCTACGCACAACCGCACATTCCAGGAGGCACACCATGATTTCACGAAAGACGCTCCCTGTTTGGATTGGGGTCACCCTGCTCTCGGGTATATTTCTCATGGGTCAGGAAGGCTGGGGACCGACACCTTGCGAGGTAGTGAGCTTCCCAGATCCGAATTTGGAGCAGGTGATTAGAGAAGAAATAGGCAAACCTACGGGGGAAATATGTGCTTATGATCTCCTTGGACTGTATGACCTAGACGAACCCGATAGGTCGATCGTCGATCTCACCGGCCTTGAGTTCTGTACAGACCTGTTTGCTCTCTTCATCAACGACAACCAGATCAGCGACATCGGCCCGTTGGCAGGGTTGAAGGACCTGAATTACCTGGGTTTGGATTCTAACCTCATCAGTGACATCAGCCCCTTGGCCGAACTCACGAATCTGAAGGGACTCTTCCTCCATGACAACCAGATCGGTGACATCAGTCCATTGGCCGGATTGAGCGGCCTGTCGGAACTCTGGCTTGAGTACAATCAGATCCGTGACATCAGCCCTCTGGCCGGTTTGACCGGCTTGTGGAAACTCCACCTCGATAACAATCAGATCACTGACATCAGTGCCCTGACCGGAATGATAAACTTGTCCTGGCTCCACCTCGACAACAATCGGATCAGCGATGTTCTTCCTCTCGTGGACAACACCGGCATAGGCAATGGAGACAACGTATATCTAAATGGAAATCCCCTGAGTTCGACATCTTGTGCGACCCACATCCCAACATTGGAAAGCAGAGGTGTGTACGTATCTCACGGCTGCCCGTGATTGCTTGTGATGCAGATCGGAGAACTCATCAAGAATGTACTTGGACAGAACCAAACCCTCTCAAAGACATCCACGTAACAAAATAAGCGACCAAGACTTGACGTGACGGCTTGAAATCCAATATGTTGCACCCCGATGCAAGCCTTGAGAAGGTGCTCGCACCGGAGGTGAGAATGAGCTGCCGGATGGAGTCCGGGGACGCAGGGGGGACGTGTTGTCGACTCGGGCGATCCTCGTTCGTGAAGACCGCCCTTCTCGCTTCCTGCCTGTTTGCTCTCGCCGCCTGTTCGCAGGGGGATTCGGTCAAGGTTGTCGAGTACGACCCGGACCGGGCCTGGAACGGACACACCTATTTCACCTCCCGCGGCGCGAAGAAGATTGTGGGGACGGACATGGAGGGGAACATCTTCTTCGACTTCCTGGCCACGGATGAATTGCACTACGGTATGGCCAACGGCTTCGAGGTCGAGGAGGATGGAACCATCGTCTACATCGTGGCCGGAAGGGCCGTGGTGATGAGGCGATCCGACCTGACCGTCCTCTACCGAGGCCCCAGCGTCGTCGCCCATCATTCCATCACGAAGACGCCCCAGGGCACGCTCATGTTCCTGGCTGCCGATCCCTTTTCCGTCGATCATGAGCCCTGGTATCCGGTCACCTGCGCGCAAGGGGACGTGATCCTGGAGCTCGACCCGGAGACCGGGGAGTTCGTGTGGGAATGGCGGCTCCGGGATTACGTGGATCCTGTCGAGCATCACGACCCGACGCGATGGCTGGTGTTCCCGAACGACTGCTTCGACTGGAGCCACGGAAACACGGTCCGGTTCATCCCCCGGTATGTGTACAACCAGCAGGAGTACGAGGTTGTTCTTTACAATTCCAATATGCTGAACACCTTCTGGATGATCGACTACGCGACCGGTGACGTTCTCTGGTCGTGCGGACAGCATGGAACCTTCGGGAACGCGGAGAACGAGGAAGACCTGCTCTTCGCACCGGCCCATGAGATCGAGATGACGGAGAACGACGTGTTCGTCATGTTTGACAACGGGAGTCACCGGGCGGGCGCGCCCCATCAGAGCTATGCGTTGATGATCCAGGTGGACCCGTTGGCCGGCGAGGCGCAGGTCATATGGTCATGGGCCGACCCGGGTATGTACGACTGGTGGGGCGCCGATGCCGATCTGCTGCCGAACGGGAACGTGCTCGTTACGAGCTGCACCCACGGCAAGCTGATCGAAGTGACTCCGGAAGGGGATGTGGTGTGGAGGGCGCAGTACCTGTCCTCCTTCGGGTTTCCTCAAACGATCTATCAGTCTCAACGCGTCCCGTATGAATGGGATCCGTGGCTTCCGTGCGTCGACAGCGACGAAGACGGATACGGGGACCCGGCTTCCCGGACGTGTCCGGCCCCTGAGCGGGACTGCGACGACGGGAACCCGGACGTATATCCGGGAGCGGCCGAGCTGTGCGACGGCCTGGACAACGACTGCGAGGGCACGGTCCCACCCGAAGAGAGCGATGCGGACGGTGACGGGTATCGCATCTGCGAAGGGGACTGCGACGACGACGGCCCGGAAACGAACCCGGGGGCAGCCGAGATCTGTGACGACGGTGCCGACAATGACTGCGACGATATCGTGGACGGGGAGGATCCCGACTGCGTGACGTAAAACTCGTCAACCGGTCCCCTGGCCGAACCTCATTCCGGCCTCATTTCATGTCCCATTTCAGAAACGCGTAGGGCGCGAACTCCATGGGACCCACTTCGGCAACCACCGCGCCGCTCTTCATGGAGTTGTCGCCCACCGTGCGGATGGCCCCCAGCACCCGGACGATCTCCACTTCGGCCCACGGGTCGTACTCCGACGGGCGGAGCAGGACCTCCGCCTCGCCGATCTCGACCTCTTTCGGTCGCATCGTGGTCACCTGCTTGACGAGGCGCGGGTTGTAGTCGAAGCCCATGCCTTCCGGCGCGGGGAAGTGCTTGAAATTGTACGAAACCGCTTCCAGGGCGCCGTCCGGTTGAGCGTTCCCGCCCATGATCATCTCCTGAGCATCCTCTGCGTTCGGCTTCCCGGTCATCTTCGCCCGGATCTCCATGAAGCGAATGCCCCGCCGTTCGGTCCAGCCCTCCAGGGCGTCCCCCTCGCGCTTCAGCTCGATGGTCGCGATCTTCTTCGGAAACCCGAAGACCTCGCGGCCGCCGGCCATGGCGATGTCACTGGTCACCGGCATGGACAGGCAGTAGCCTCCCTCTTCCCCCTCGAATTCCGCCCGCAGGAACAGGGCGCTCTCGTGGTAGGTCACGTCGAAATTCGTTCGCGGGTAGTGGGCCACGAAGGCCAGGGCAACCGGGTGGGCCGCCGGTTTCAACGGAGGCGGCAGCAGGCGTTTCACGATGTCCGGCTTCGTCTCCCAGAAGACCGTGACCATCTCCGCATCGTAGAAGTCGGCGGTTTCCCGGTTCGCGGCCAGGATCGATTCGAGGGATTTCACAAAACCCATGACAGACCTCCTTTCTTCTATGAAGAGCGAAGCGGATAGGTTTCCGTCGAACCGCCGCCCATTGTAAAGTAACCAATGTATTTATGACAGTGATTACTGCTTACAGGAAAGCTTATACTGTACTACGAGCGTGTTGTCAAGGAAAAAAAGAAAGAACGATGCCCAGGACCTGATCGTTGTGTAGTTACTTGGTTATCGGGGACAGCTACCCATCGACCGGTTCCGTAAGGGTGCTCGTGGGACAGGATACGAGCAAGAAGGATGGGATTGGGTCAGGCTGAGGAATCCTTCTCAGGCGGCTCTTCGGGGGGATCGGTGTCGTTCGGGTCCTCCGGGCCCTGCATCTCCTTCTTCAAATCCCGAAGACCCTTGCCCAGCCCGCTGGCGATGTCCGGCAGCTTGCCCGCCCCGAAGAAGATGAGAATGATGAAGAGGATGATGATCAGCTCCGTGGGTCCGATTCCGCCTAGCATCGTTTCTTCTCCGATTGTTGTTGGGCCGAATACAAGCCTAGGCTACGTGGCGAGGGTATGTCAACGATGGGGTCCGGAAACGACAGGGCTTCAGGCCCCGGCCGGCGAAGGCAGGCGGCGCGAGGACCGGTTGAAAGCGACAATGGGCCCGCGGACCCTCTCCGGCTCGACCCGAAAGGGCCTTCCCGCCTCATCGCGGGAAGGGACGACCCTCCTCGAAAGGGCCATTTGATCCCGTTCCTCCCGCCACCACTCCTCGCATTCAACCGATGTTCCGTACCTCTCCCCGAGGGTCTCCAGGTGGCGAAACACGTAGCTGCCCGGGAACAGCGAGAAGGTGCCGCCGCGGAGCCGAAGGGTCCCGCCGCGGAGCTTCTGCGACAGGTGGTTGCGCAGAAAGGTCTCGTGCTCGGCGAGGGTCTCCCCCGACTCGCCGGGGTGGTTGAACATCAGGTAGGCGTCGTGCTCGATCCCCAGACGGCTGCACCTGGCGGACAGGTCGAGAAACCGCTCCAGGTATGCGTCCGCACCCGAAGTCTTCTTCATGATGGTGAGCATGGTCCTGGACAGGCTGTCCACACCGAGGTCGAGCTTCACCTTCAGCTTCGCAAGCAGGGGAAGGTCTTCGTCGTCGATCAGATCGATGCGTGTCTGGATCCAGAATCCGCAGTCGCGGGGCCTGCGGGCCAGCTCGGTGAGGAACGCACGCCTCCACGGCCTGTCCAGACCGAAGCAGGCGTCCAGGATCAGGATGCCCGCCGGCCGGAGGGCCGCCTCCACATCCCGAAGGACGTCCAGAGCCTCCGGTACCGCGACCGCCTCCCATTTCCGCCTGTGCTCCATGCAGTAGGCGCAGGCGAAGGGACAGCCCGTGCTCAGATAGAGGCCCACGTCCCTCCATGGACCCGTGTAGGGATAGGACCGGAAGTCCGGCCGGACCAGGGCAGGGGTGCCCTCCCGGCAGGGGCTCAAACCGAGTGCCGAAAGCGTGTTCTCCACACCCCCCTGTACGACCGCGTCGAAAGGGCTGCCCGGGTAGCGGAAATCCCTCTCCACGAAGCTGGGGTGGTAGCCTCCCACCACGATTTTCGTCTTCGGCCTCGCCTCCTTGATCCTCTCGGCAAAGTACTTCGAGGCCAGGTAGTTCATGCTCGACCAGCAGGAGATGCCCACGTACTCGCCATCGAAGGCGAGGATCCTTTTCATGGAGGACCGCTTGAAGGCCTGCCGCTCGGTTTCGTTCCCGGGTCGGCCGAACTCCGCCTCCAGGTCGAGTGCCTCCACCTGGAAGTGCTGCCGAAGGAAGCTGTACACGTACACGAGGTGGGTGTTCTGCTCCTGTGCGCCCCCCCAGCCGGCCGAGTGGAGAATCCCCGGATAGAGGAGCAGGAATCGTTCTTTCTGGTTCATTCAAAGGACCCAATGCCCTTCAGCTGGGGATGGATTCAGTGTGAAGAACGGCTTTTCGTTCTTGTCGCCCGGCAGGGTTTGGCAGGGAAGAGGTGCCTCAAGCCTGACAGCGTAAGAGAGCCGGGCCCCGGCTCGGAAAGCCGGGGCCCGGGGATTTGCAGCGGAATCTGTCAAGCACTTAGGGTTCGCGAAAAAATAATTTCACATTTTTCTTAGAGGACAGATAGAGTAG
>CAYZMM010000060.1:0-32803 GCA_964479535.1 uncultured Thermodesulfobacteriota bacterium | reverse complement strand
CGAATGACGAGGGATGAAGCCGAACGCCGCAGATGGGACTTTTTCAACAGCCTCCGAGGCCCCTGGAGGTTTGGAATGAAGAAGAGCGATCCGGACTTCACCGTGTCCAGGCTGGGCGAATGCCGCATCCCCTCCCCCATGGGCGGGGCGTATTTCGTCAGCGATTCGGAGCACGTTCTGTTTCACTCGAATCTGTCGGAAATCGAATCCCGACTGGAGGACGGCAAGAGACCTCCCTGCCTGGAGATGGCCGGCCCCCGGGAGAAGATCTACTTCGATCCCTCCAAGCTCAAGTGCGGGATCGTCACCTGCGGCGGCCTTTGCCCGGGCCTGAACGATGTGATACGTGCGATCGTCATGAGCCTCTTTCATCACTATCGGGTTCGAACCGTCTTCGGGTTCCGCTACGGCTACGAAGGGCTCTCCTACAAGTACGGCCACGAGCCCCTGGAGCTTTCGCCGGATTACGTGAAGGACATCCACGCGAAGGGAGGGACCATCCTGGGGTCCTCTCGGGGCGACCAGGACGTTTCGGACATGGTGGATACGCTCGAGCGGATGAACGTGGGGATTCTGTTCACCATCGGCGGGGACGGAACCCTTCGAGGGGCACATGCGATCGCCGAAGAGATCGGGCGGCGCGGTCTGAAGATCGGCGTTGTCGGAGTGCCGAAGACGATCGACAACGACATCTCCTTTGTGGAACGCTCCTTCGGTTTCGAAACGGCCGTTTCCGAGGCGGCCACGGCCATCTACTCCGCCCACGCGGAGGCGGAGGGGGCGAGGAACGGGATCGGCCTCGTGAAACTGATGGGCCGGGAGTCCGGATTCATTGCGGCCCACGCCGCCCTGGCCATCAGCGACGTGAACTTCTGCCTGGTCCCCGAGGTTCCCTTCGCCCTGGAGGTGTTTCTCGACACGTTACGCCTGCGCCTGGAGAAGAGGGGGCATGCGGTCATCGTGGTGGGCGAAGGCGCCGGCCAGAGCCTGCTGGAGAAGACGGGGGAACGGGATGCGTCGGGAAACGTCCGGCTGGGCGACATCGGTGTCCATCTGCGGGACGAGATCAAGAGCTATTTCAAGAAGATCGGCATGGAGGTGAACCTGAAGTACATCGACCCCAGCTACACCATCCGGAGCATGCCGGCCAACCCGCACGACTCGGTCTTCTGCCTGCTTCTGGGCCACAACGCGGTTCATGCGGGCATGACCGGCAGGACGGACCTCCTGGTCAGCAACTGGAGACGGGAGTTCGCCCATGTACCCATTCCCCTCGCCGCGTCCGAGCGGAAGCAGATCGACCCGAAGGGTCGGCTGTGGAGCAATGTTCTCGCCAGCACGGGCCAGCCCCTCGACATGATCTGAAGGATTTCGGGGACGGACGGATCCACTCTATCGAACGAGCGGTATCTGTGCGGAAAGTTCCGAGTCGATGATCAGATCCAGCACTTCAAAAGAACTGCTGAAACATGATACGGACGCGATGATCCCGCTGATTCTCGACGGTGGAGTTGGCCGGATCGGCTGCATCGAGGCCGCGTGCCAGAAGGCTGTAGTCGACAGCGATCTTCTGATGGTTTCCGTGAAGGTAGAGGTTCGCGCCGACGGTGTACTGCTGAAGGCTCTTCTCCACGGCCGTGCCGTTGCAGGTCTCCACGAGCCCGAGCCCCGTCCGAAGGGACGCATCTCGGTCGTTGTCGTGGAGCCTTTCCAGGTAGGCCCATTTCAGGGTCACCTCGAGCCTCTCGGGCACCGCGAAATAGCCCAGGTTTATGCGGCCGCCCAGCCGGTCGTAATCATTGCTGCTGTCCGGGGTGTCTCCCCTCTGATCGAACTTCTCGAAGGCGAATTCCAGATCGGCGGAGAACCCCCGGTAGCGGAACAGGCTCGCCAGGTTGAACCCGTAGTCCTGAATGTCGTACGTGTCCGTCACGTAATCCCCGGTCGCCCCGTCGTACCGCAGATCGGCCTCGTCCCGGTAATAATAGGAAGAGAAGAGCAGGGCGGCCTTGAGCCTCTGGCTCGTGGGCAGGTCTCCCTGAACGGTCAGGCTCGTCTCGCCGAAGGGAGCATAGGCCAGCCGCAGCGAGTAGAGCATGTCGGCGGTCTCGTTCGTGAAGCCCTGGGTGTCCCTGCCGTTGAAGACCCCTGCCCAGTACTGGAGCACCGGATCGTCTCCAAGGCCGGGGACGGGCACGTCGCCCTCCAGGTACAGGCCCTGAGAGCGGTACAGGGTCATTCCGCCGATCGGGAACAGGGTGCCTTCGAGCACATGGCCCGACACCGGGAACCGTGCGTTCCCGCCCGGCCAGAATCGATCGATGGTGTCGCCGAACACGTCCTTTGCCTTGCCGTCGCTGCCGGTTTCGCCCGTGAAGATCGTCCGCTCCACCCCGTTCTGGGCGAACCCGGACTGCCAGAACTCCAGCCCGTACGGGATCTTGCCCCGGCCGAACCAGACACGGAAGAGATCGAACCTCTGCCACCGGACGTAGGCGTCGTGCAGGTTCACATTCGCCGACGGCTCCAGCTGCACGTGCAGCAGGTAGTACCAGTCCCTGCTCGGTGCATTGCCGTCTGCGAAGATCCGCGCCCGCCGCAGGAAGAAGTTGCTCCAGTCGTGATCCGCATTGCTCGGGATGCAGTCGTCGAATCTGCCGTAGGTGTACCGGAACTGGATGGCCGCCCGGAGCCGCAGGTAATAGAGGGCTTCATCCTGCTTGTCCGCGATCCGGAATCCGTCCTGCCAGCGAACGGTCACGCCGCCGTCCGCGGCGCAGGGGCGGGCATCCAGGAGCAGCGGCGCGAGGGCGCACGCCAGTCCGATGAAGATGCTCCTGCCACACCGTGCTCGGGCCGGCCATATGCGGGCTGCCGTCATTCCATCACCGGCTTCAGGGTCGTCGGGCATACAGATCGAAGAACTCGAATGTAGAGATGCCGGCATATTTTGTCAAGGAAGTACGGACCTTTACGGAGAATCCTCCCCTTCCTCCTTCTTGGGGAGGACCGGCTCCACGAGGTCCATGGGAAGCATGAGCGTGTTCTTCATGATTCCGAGCAGCCGGGATCCGACCGCCGTGGCGGAGAGCATGGTGACTCTCGGGTCTCTCCAGTTCCCGGATATCCTGACCGGAACCGTGATGAGCTTTCCCCCCATGATGTTGCTGACCACCGGCGTCTTCTCCACGATGAAGTCCACGGTCCTCAGTGGAGCCACCACGAGCTTGAGATCCACCTCCTTGTCGATCAGGTGGACGGCTCCGTCCCCCGCGATCCCCACGGTGGGGCCGCTCAGGACGGCCTCGCTCAGATGGAGAGCGCCGTCGCGCAGGTCCGCCTTGATGTGGAGCGAATCGTAGGGCAGCTCGTCGCTCCTCAGGTCGGGCATCTTGCCCCGCAGGATCTCGGTGACATTCAGAAGGCTGAAGACCTTTGTCAGCACCGGGTCCTCGAGGATGTTTCCGTCCCGTGACGAGAATTCCATCTCTCCCTCAAGAGCCCGGATCAGCGAGTCTTCCCGGGCCGTCCCCTCGATATCACCGCGCAGGTCGAACCGGCCGCTCACCCGGCGCTCCGTGTCGGAAAGGCAGGGAAGGGCAGGCTCGAGATCCGCATCCTGCGCGATCACCTTGAAGTCGAGGGAAAGCTCCTCTCCCTCCATGTTGAGCGCGCCCAGGGTCGAAATTCCGCAGACGTCCGCCTCGGTAACCGCGACCCGCAGGTCGTCGGGAGTGAAGGTGACGCTCCCGTGGAGTGGCCTCCACGTGAAGGGCCCGTAGGTGAAAGACTCGGCCCTGCAGCGAACCGTTCCGCCGAACTTCGGCCCGGGGGGGGCCTCCTCGCCCGGCTCTTCGGCCCTGGCCCGGTCGATGACGCTCGCGATCCGATCCCAACCGATGGCCTCCGAGGCAAGATCCATGTCGAGCTGGATGCCTTCGGGAGCGAAGACCAGACCGCCCTCCATGGAAATGTATGAGTCCGCCAGCCGGAGGCAGGCCGACTCGACCGCGATTCCCCGCTGCGAGGCCGACATGCTGAGCCCCTCCACCTCGAACATGGACATCCAGCTGTAGGGTACGGAGAAGCCCTTCGCCTCCAGGTGGCCCTGTGCCCTGGAGAAGACCGGCTTGTCCCTTCGTACGTTCAACAGGAAATCCCCCTTGACGTCGAGATCCGGGGCCGGGTTGCCGAAGAAGATCCTGTCCAGGGTCGTGTGCTCCAGGTTGCCCGTGAACTTGAATCCGAGCACGTCCGCCGTCCGGGTCACCGCGAAGGTGGCGCGGGACTCCTTGTCCTGGATGGAAAGCCGCTCGAGCCGGAACGTCCGGGGACCCCGGGTGTGATTCACCGATGCCTTTGCCCCTTTCGGAAGCTGGAAATCCCCGCTGAAGGTTGTATCCCCCATCCTGTTCCAGACGAGCTTCGCATTGGACACTTGAAAGGGGGTTCGAAGAGCGAGCGAGGGCGGCAGGTGGATGATGCCGGATACCCATTGGGAGGATTGCAGGCCTACGGTTCCCCGGAAGTCGACCTCGGCCGCGGCGAGGCCTGTCAGGTACCCGTACAGAACACCCTTCGCTGTCAACGGGGCGTCCAGCACGCGGGCTTCGACTTCACGGAACGAGAGCTCCTCCGGGGTGGCCTTGAGCCTGCCGGACGCGATGGGGACCGGTTTCGGGCACAGGCGCGGCATGTCCAGGGTCAGATCCTCGGTTGTCCCTTCCGCCTCGAAGGCCCATTCCGCGGGTCTCAGAACGGGTCCGGAGAGTTGGATCCCCGTGATGTTCATCCGCCCCTCTACGTCCCTGAACAAGCCGAGGTCCTTACGAATGGTTTCGTAGGACACGAGCCATGGAAAGATCTCGTCCATGAGAAGCTGGAGCCGGCCGGACTCGATCTCGAGGCGGGGCGCACCTCCGAGCAGAACACGCCAGGTGAGCCCGGAAAAGGCGGACGCCCCAAGGGTGCCGCTCATGTTCCTGCCCGCGATCCCGTCCTTCTCGTAAAAGACCTCGCCCCCGTGGATTCGGAAGGTGTGCGGGATCCGAGCGTATTCGCCGGACAGGCTGCAATCGGATATCTCCACCCGCGCACGGACGGCCTGCAGTCTGTCGCCCAGGATCAGCGTTCCCACGCCGCGGCCTTCGAGGTTCTCCACCAGGAGCAGCTCTCTGACGAACGTCCCGGCCTTCACCACCCGCAGGAGGATGGGCCGGACTTCCGCCAGGTCCGCATCCACCAGGATCTCCAGGTGAAAGGGGGCGTCTTTGCCCTTTAGCCCGACGCGCAATTCTCCATCCTTCGCCGTGGAGCTCCCCAGCCTCGCCTCGAGGTTCCTGCCCTGCAGGATTCCCTTCGAGATGATCACGTCGCCCTGAACCTCCTCCGGGTCCAGGCCGGGGCCCCGGATGTGGATCCTTCCCTCCCGGAGCCTCCCCTCTATGCGAAACGCCTCGTCCCTGCCGAGCTGATCCAGCGCGTCCGCCAGGCTTCGGAAGGTGATGACCGGGATCTCTCCTCCGCGGACATAGTCAAAGATATCCCGAACGAGCCGGACCTCCCCTCCCAGACACAGGGCAACCTCTCTGACCGCCTCCACGTCCATGTCCCGTGCTTCCAGGTCCAGCCTGTAGTGCGGCGCGGACCTGTCCATGAAGAACCTGCCCGACATGCTGAACCGTGGGTGGTCCATGCTGAGCTGATCGAGGGTCAGCTCGGTCTTGTCCTTGTCGATCGCGAAGGAGAAGCCGAGGGCCTCGACCTCGAGGGTCGCCGCTTCCCCTTTCCTGAGAAGGGTCATCTGCGGGATGGAGGTCTTCACCTCTCCTGTGAAGCTCCTCAGGCCTTCGGTTTCAAAATCGACCCGCAGGTACAGGAGAGATTCGGAGCAGCCGATGCCGGTGTCCCCGAGGAGACGGTCCGCAAGGAGATGGGGCCGGAAGCGCGCGAGCTCGATCCGCCCCCCGCCCTTCAGTTCCTTCCCATCCAGACGGGCTTCCACGGAGAGTTCCTGCCAGAGATCCGATTTGCAGGAGGCCCGGATCGAAGGGCCCTGCGGTGGAAGGACCAGGGTGGCCTCGAGATCCCGGACGCGGAGCGCGGATTGCTCCTGGTCTAGAATGTCGATTTCTCCGTCTTCCATCTCGACCTCGAGGCCCGGCACCTTCGCGGCGAGGACCTCGAACATAGAGGCCGCCTTCTCCTCCAGGGATCTGGACGGATCCGACTCGAATACTTCCCCAAGAGAGGCCCCAAGAACGGCCGGGTCGAACTCCAGAGAGAAGCCTTCCACCCGAACCTTCCGTATGCGCACGTTCCCTCTGAAGAGGGGCAGAATCCATGGATGCACCTGCAGGGATTCGACGGTCCCTTCGCCCATCTCCGGGATCGTAACGCTAGCTCCATAGACCGCCAGACCGGGCCTCGGAAACAGGGAGATGCCGAGGCGGTCGTAATCGAGATCGCCGCCGACCGCCCGTGAGAATTCGTTTCGGATGCGTTCCTTCGTCGCCTCTCTGCTGAGATACGCGGGAGCAGCGACCGTGAGAAGGAACAGCAGAGCCAGGCAAAGGAATGCGAGGGCCCCCGCGAGCCAGAGGAATGTCTTTTCGGTGCGGTTCATGAAACGTTTCCATTCGGCAGATAGTCCCTGAAGTCTATCAGGAAGGAGCGCCGGGCGTAAATCACCCGCACCCGGCGGTGAACAAAGGTGAAAGGTGAAAGGGCAAAGGACAAAGAGCCACGTGCCTGTCCGGAGGGCGATTGTAGGTCTTGAAAGCCATCTGATATAAACAGATACGCTGCCATGTACTGGAGGTTTCCATGAGCGCATGCCACCGCCGTTCCGAAGTCCCTGGAAGAACCCTCGTGATTCTGCTCCTGGTCCTGACGGCCGCACATCCGCTCCTCCCGCCGGACGACGCGCGGGCACGGCGGAAGGGAAGCCTGCCCGTCGTACGCATCGGCTTCGTGATCGACGGCCCCTGGGATCGCCTGAAAAAGACGCGGGCGGAGTTCGAGGAGGAGATCACCGACCTGCTCGAGGGGGAGTTCGACGTACGCTTCCCGGAGAGCAAGCAGATCATGGGCGACTGGACCGAGAGGGCGGTGAGCGACGGAATCGACCGGCTTCTGGCCGACCCGCAGGTGGACATGGTCATCGCCCTCGGGGTCCTCGCATCGAACGATGCGGCGATTCGGGGCGATCTGCCCAAGCCGGTGCTCGCGCCGGTCGTCCTCGACGTGTATCTGCAGGGCCTGCCCGAGCAGGACGGCACGAGCGGCGTGAGGAATCTCAGCTACACCGCCTTCCCGAACCCCTTCCGCAGGGACCTGGAGATGTTCCTGAGGATCGTCCCCTTCAAGAAGTTCGCCCTCCTGACGGCTCCCTACTACCGCACCGCGCTCCAGGCATTCGGGGAACGGTTCCCCCGGGTCGCGGAGGAGATGGGCCTGGAGATGCAGATCATCAACGTGGGCGATTCCGTGGAGGAGGCGCTCACGAAGCTCGATCCGGACGTGGAGGCGGTCTACGTGCCGCCCCTGTTGCACCTGTCGCAGGAGGAGCACGAACGCCTGATCAATGCCCTGATCCGCTGCAGGCTGCCGAGCTTCTCCCTGCGGGGCAGGTGGGATGTGGAAAGGGGCATCTTCGCCGGTCTCGCCACGGAAGAGACCTTCTCCAGGCTGGCCCGGCGGACCGCCCTCAACATTCAGCGCATCCTCCTCGGGGAGGATGCCGGAACCCTTCCGTACGCCTTTCCTGCCAGAGAGCGGCTCACCATCAACATGGCCACGGCCCGGGCCATCAATGTCTATCCGCCCTTCAGTGTTCTCGGGGAGGCGGAATTGCTCGACGAGGAGAAGATGGAAATCAAGAGGGGACGCTCTCTTCCGGGCACGGTCCTGGAGGCGATCGAGGCCAACCTGGACCTCGCCGCCCGGGAGCGCACCGTGGCCGCGGGCGAGCAGGAGGTCAGGGGTGCGCGGTCCGGCCTCCTGCCGAAGGTCGAAGTGTCCGCCCTGGGCCGCATCATCGACGAGGACCGGGCCGAGGCGAGCTTCGGGTCCCAGGCGGAGCAGAGCGTGACGGGCAGCGCGTCGCTGTCCCAGGTGATCTATGCGGATCCTGCCTGGGCGAATCTGTCGATCCAGAAGAACCTTCAGGCGGCGAGAGAGGCGGAGCGGGACGCTCTTCGGCTGGACATCACCCTGGAGGCGGCCAGCAACTACTTGAACGTACTCCGGGCAAAGGCGGCGGAGCGGATCGAAAAGGAGAACCTCAACCTGACCCGCTCCAATCTGGAACTGGCGAAAGTGCGCCAGAGCATCGGGATCGCGGGACCTGCCGAGGTGTACCGATGGGAGAGCGCCATCGCGAACAGCCGTCAGGAGGTCCTGCGGGCGATCTCCAGCAGGCAGCAGGCCGAGCGGGCACTGAACCGGCTCCTGAACCGGCCCCTGGACGAGCTGTTCACCACACAGGATGTGGCCCTCGACGACCCCTTCCTTATGACCAGCAACGAGCAGTTCATGAAAGCCGTGGACAACCCGTGGGCCCTCGCCGTGTTCCGCTCCTTCATGGTCCGGGAGGGCCTGGCCAACTCGGTCGAGCTTCGTCGCCTGGACGCGGCCATCGCCGCCCAGGAGAGACAGCTGGCCTCGGCGAACAGGTCCTTCTGGGCCCCCACTGCGGGGCTGACCGGCGAAGTGACCCAGTACTTCGCCGAAGAGGGGGAGGGCACAGACCCCGTCATGTTGCCCGAGGCCCTCGGAGGGGCCTCGTTCCCCCGCTCGGACGACACCGACTGGAGCGTGGGCCTCAGGGTGGCCCTGCCTCTCTTCGAGGGGGGCGGTCGCTTCGCAGACCGGAAGCGCGCCATCGAGGAACTGGCGCGGCTGCAGATCGAGCGGCAGGCCGTCCGGGAGCGGGTTGCCCTGGCGATCGAGACCGCCGTTCTCAAGATCCAGGCCTCCTTCCCGAGCATCCGGCTGTCCCGGGACGCAAGAGAAGCCTCGATCCAGAACCTCGAGCTGGTGCAGGACTCCTATTCGCTGGGCGTCGTTTCGGTCATCGACCTGATCGATGCCCAGACCTCGGCCCTCGTTTCGTCTCAGGTAGCCGCCAATGCGGTCTACGACTTCCTGATCGACCTGATGGAGATGCAGCGGGCCGCCAACGATTTCGATTTCTTCAAGACCCCCGAGGATCGGGAGGAATGGTTCAATCGGCTCATGGACTATTTCGAGGAGAACGAGGCGATGCGCCGTGCGCCCTACTGCACGCCGGAGGAGTACCTGGAACGGAAGGGCAGGCAGCCGTGAGGGGGGGTACGCCTTCCGCCTGCCTCGCGGGATGGGAAGCGGTTCATTTTGTGTCCTAATCCGGCATTACAGCATCGATATTCTGATCGCGCCAGCTCATAACGGGGGATCCGGTAAGATGCTTCCAGTGCGCAGAATCAACATTCTCTTGGCGGTCATGCCGTGGGTTCTCCTGCTGCCGGCCTGTGAAGGAGAGGAGCCGGTCCGGGAGCCGATCATTCGGCCCGTGCGGACCCAGCAGGTCTTCTCGACCGGCGGTACCCGGGTCCGGACATTCGCCGGCGCGGCGCAGGCGGGCCTCGAATCGCGGCTCAGCTTCAAGGTGGCCGGAACCGTGCGGGTCCTCAACGTCCAGGTGGGCGATGTCGTCCAGGCGGGGGACTTGATCGCCGAGCTTGATCCGATCGACTACCGGCTCCAGGTCGAGGAGACCGAGGCTTCCCTGGAGAGGGCCCGGGCGGACCTGCGGAATGCGGAGGCGAAGTACGCGCGCACCCGGGCCCTTTACGAGAACCGCAATGCCTCGAGGGACGATCTGGATGCGGCACGGGCAGGGGCGGAGTCGGCGCGGGCGCAGGTCCAGTCGATCGAGAAGCGGCTCGAGCTGGCGAGGGCACAACTGCGCTACACCCGCCTCGAGGCCCCGACGGACGGGGCCATCGCCCAGGTCGGCGTGGAGGCGAACGAGAATGTACAGGCGGGCCAGATGGTGGTCCTGCTCACGTCCGGGGCGAGGGCAGAGGTGAAGGTGGGCGTGCCCGGCATCCTCATCTCCCGGGTGCGGGAGGGGGACCCGGTGGAGGTGACCTTCGACGCGATCCCCGGGGAGGTCTTCCCTGCCTCGGTGACCGAGGTCGGGGTGGTCACCGGGATGAGCACCACCTATCCGGTTACGGTCCTGCTCGAGGAGGCGGACCCCGACGTGCGCCCCGGTATGGCCGCGGAGGTGGCCTTCCGGTTCGGATCCCCGGAGGACCGGGAGCGCTACATCGTGCCTCCCATCGCCGTGGGGGAGGATCGGCACGGCCGCTATGTCTTTCTGGTGGAGAAGACGTCGGAGGAGATGGGGTTCACACGGCGCAGGCCGGTGAAGGTCGGAGAACTGAGGGAGGAGGGGATCGAGATCCTCGAAGGTGTTTCGGACGGGGATCTCCTGGTCATTGCCGGCATCAGCAAGATCACGGACGGGATGAAGGTGAAACTCCTTCCGTAGCAGCCCCGCGAAAGAGCGACGCATGAGCATAACCCAGGCGGCACTGGAGAACAATCGGGTCACCCTGGTTGCCCTGCTGGTCATCCTCTTCGCGGGGCTCGGCGCCTACCGGGACATGCCGCAGAACGAGGACCCGGGCTTCATCATCCGGGTCGCCCTGGTGATGACCTATTTCCCCGGCGCGAGTCCCGAACGGGTGGAACAGCTCGTTACCGATCCGCTCGAGGAGGCGATCCAGGAGATCCCGGAGCTGGACTACATCTCGAGCGAGTCGAAGACCGGCGTGTCCCTCGTTTACGTGAACATCCTCGAGAGCTACACCGAGATGCGCCCGATCTACGATGACCTGCGGCGCAAGGTCGACCGGGTGCGGCCGGAGCTTCCGGACGGGGTGATCGGGCCGATCGTGAACGACGAATTCGGTGACGTCTTCGGGATCATCATTGCCCTTACGGGCGAGGGATACACCTATGCGGAGCTGAAGGAGGTGGCGGACGACGTCCGCAATGAGCTTCTGCTTCTGAGCGAAACCGCCAAGGTGGAGATTCAGGGGGCCCAGGAGGAGCGGGTCTTCGTGGAATACAACAATGCCCGCCTGGCCGAATTCGGCCTGTCGCCTCTCCAGCTTGCCCGGATCCTCGACTCCCTCAACATCATCATCCCCGGCGGGGACGTTCGGACCGCTTCAGAGCGCATCGTACTCGAGCCCACCGGCAACTTCGAGTCGGTGCAGGCTCTCCGCCGGTCCGTGATCAAGCTGCCGGGGCGCCAGGACCTGCTCTACCTGGAGGACCTGGCGAAGGTCTACCGCGGCTGCATCGATCCGCCCGAGTCGATGATGCGATACGCGGGCAGGCCCTGCCTGGGCCTGGCGGTCAGCCTCCGGGACGGCGGCAACATCCTCACCCTCGGCAGGCAGGTCAGGGCCACGATCGACAGGATGCAGGAGATCTACCCGATCGGCATCGAGTTCGACATCGTCGCCTTTCAGCCGGAGCACGTTTCCAGAAAGGTGGACACCTTCCTGCGCAACCTCCTCGAGGCGATCGCCATCGTGGTGGGCGTGATGCTGGTCACCCTCGGGTTGCGCACCGGCCTGGTGGTGGCCCCCCTCATCCCGATGAGCATGGTCATGAGCCTGCTCGTCATGTCGGTCCTGGACATCGGGATCGATCAGATGTCTCTGGCGGCACTGATCATCGCCCTGGGCATGCTCGTTGACAATGCGATCGTCATGTCCGAATCGATCATGGTGCAGATTGCAGAGGGCAAGAGCCCGGTGAAGGCCGCCATCGACTCCGGCGCGGAGCTCCGGATCCCGCTTCTGACTTCCTCCCTCACAACGGCCGCCGCCTTCCTGCCGATCTATCTCGCCGAGTCGAGCACCGGGGAATACACGGCACCGCTCTTCAAGGTGGTCACCATCGCCCTGCTCTCCTCCTGGTTGCTGTCCCTGACCATGACCCCGCTGATGTGCGTCACCTTCCTCCGGGAGAAGGCGGCCCCGGCGGAAGGGCGTTACCGGTCCGGGTTCTACAGAACCTACCGGAGACTCCTGCTGCTCGGCCTTCGGCACCGGCTCATCTCCCTCGGCTTGGCCCTCGGGATCTTCTTCGCGGCCATGCAGGGATTCCGGCTGATACCGAGCATCTTCTTCCCTCCCAACGACAAGGCGATCCTCAAGGCCGAATTCGAGTTGCCCATGGGCACGCCGATCGAAAACACGGAGGCCTTGGTGAAGCGGATCGAGGCCTTCATGCAGGCGGAGCTGGCCGCGACGCGAGAAAGGCCGGAGGGAATCGTCGACTGGGCCACCTTCATCGGCCAGGGTGCCCCCCGGTTCGTGCTGAATTTCAACCCGGAGCAGGCGAAGCCGGAATACGCGGTGATGATCGTGAACGCAACGTCGGTCCGGGTGATCCAGGAGAAGATCATCCCGAGGATGGAGGCCTTCTGTTTCGAGAGATTCCCCGATCTCTCGGCCGCCATCGAGCTGCTGCCCACCGGTCCCCCGCCCACGGCTCCTGTTGAGGCGAGAATCTCCGGCAAGGACCCGGATGTGCTCTTCGAGATCGCGGACGAGGTCAAGGCGAAGCTCGCATCCATCCCGGGCACGCGGAACATCAAGGACGACTGGGGCCTGAGGACCAAGAAGCTACGGGTGAACGTCAATCAGCCGCGGGCCCGGCGGGCGGGATTGACCAACGCGGACGTGGCCCTCTCTCTGCAGACCGTGCTGAGCGGTTACGAATCCACTCAGTACCGGGAAGAGGACGAGGTGATCCCGATCATCCTTCGGTCCGTGGAGGCGGATCGGAAGGACATCGGAAAGCTCGAGAGCCTGAACATCTATGCCCAGTCGACCGGCCAGTCCGTACCGCTCAAGCAGGTGGCCGACGTGGAGGTGGTCTGGCAGCCTTCGAGGATCCTTCGCCGGGACCGGCTCAAGACCATCACGGTGGAGTGTTACATCGAGTCGACCACCACGCCCATTGCGGTGAGCAACGAGCTGGATGCCTGGCTCCAGGGGGAGATCACGGAATGGGAGGCCGGTTACAAGTACGAGCTGGGCGGGGAACTCGAGAAATCGGTCGAGGCGAACCGGTCCATCGCGGACAAGGTGCCCGTGGCCGCCTTCATCATCCTCTTCCTGCTCGTGGCCCAGTTCAACTCGATTCGCAGGCCGCTGATCATCCTGTTCACCATTCCCCTCGGCCTGATCGGGGTGGTTTTCGGGCTCGTCGTGGCGAATTCGTACTTCGGATTCATGACCCTGCTGGGCATCATTTCCCTCTCGGGAATCGTGATCAACAATGCGATCGTCCTGCTGGACCGGATCCGCATCGAGATGGAGGAAAACGGGCTGGAGCCCCGGCGGGCCGTGCTCGAATCGGCCCAGCGGCGGCTGCGGCCCATCCTGCTCACCACCCTGACGACCATCGGCGGGCTCATGCCGCTCTGGTTCGGCGGCGGGCCCATGTGGGAGCCCATGGCCATTGCGATCATCTTCGGGCTGCTCTTCTCGACGGCCCTGACCCTGGGCCTCGTTCCGATCCTGTACTCCCTGTTCTTCCGGGTCGACTTCCGCGACTTCCCCTACTGATGCGGCGACGCGGAAGACGCGCACTGCGTCTCAGGCGAGTCGCTGCGTTCGGTTGTTGTCCCGGGTTCCGTCTCCGATTTGCTTGGACTCCGTGTTCCGGCAACATAGTCGCTCGTACCCCGCACAGAGGCTCGGGCGCCGGAGGCGTGTGCCTCGGTACGGCCGTGGGTCCTCGGGAAGCCTCCACGAGTCGTCCGGCGCAAATCTCCGACGGAACCCGGGACAACAACCGAAGCTGTTCGGACGCCGCTAATGAAACATGCAGACGCCTCCCTGCAGGCCTTCTCACAGCCGTGGAATCCGGAGTTGAAGTCGCTGACACCGCGGCGGGCACTGCCTCTGTGATGGAAAACCTATTTGCGGAGGCTTTCGAGAAAGCGTCAGATGCAAGGCGCGCGCAGCCCTGAGGAATGAGGCTGGACTCTTGTCCCCCGAAAGGACCAAGGGCGGGCGCAACGCCGATGATCCTTTCTCGGAAGCCTGCGTTAGCCGCCGGCGATGGCGGCAACTACATCCCCGTAGCTCTTGTGGCACCGGGTGTAGAACTCGCGGCTCATCAGGTCCTGCCTCCAGCGGGTGATGTTCAGGTAGCCGGCCAGGTCCAGCTGGGCCGTTTCGGCCGGGTCCAGAGCGGAGAGCAGGTTGAAGTCGGCGAGCGTGAGCTCTCCCCCGGCCAGATACCGTTGCTCCTTGAGCGGGGCGTCCACCACGGGCAGGAACCGGTCCAGGAAAGAGAGCCCTTCGGCGAGGGAGCGCTCGTCCACCTCCTGGTTCATGAAAGGGGCGAAGACACGGTTGACCAGCACGCGGCCGACCGCCGTTGCGATGTGATGTGCAACGAAGTCGGACCACTGATCCACCACGGCTTTCTGTTTCGCCGCAGCAGGGTAGAGGGGGGAATCGCATTTGACCGCAAGGTACCGGATGATCGCGTTGCTTTCGAAAAGAACGAAGCCGTCGTCGTCGATGGCGGGCACCTTCCCGGCCGGGTGAATCCTTAGGTGTTCCTCCTTCCGGTTGTCTCCCGCGATGAGATTCACGCTCACGTACTCGTAGTCCAGACCCAGGTCGTTGGCGACGAAACGCACCTTGTTGGACGGTGAGGACAGATCGTTACCGTAGACCTTCAGCATGTTGAGCCCTCCTCGCGTTCGGGGTTGGAAGGAGATATTACAAATCTTGGATGCAGCCCGGGCGGACAGGGATCGAAATACCCGGACTCGCCCGGAGACGCCATGAAAGAATGAATTGTTTCAATTGGTTAAAGATTTCGCAGTGCATGCCCATGGTTCCCCCTCGGGAGGGGTTCGCCGGGGGGGCCGACCCCTGACCCCTGACCCCCGGGATGAGCTCCCTCCGGACGTCCTCCAACCCTTTCGCCCTTCGCCTTTTCCCCTTCGCCTCGGCAGGCACCCATGGGCCCCCCAGGTTTCGGCAGTAAATATTTTCCTCTGTTGTGCCGATCTATGAGACAGCGAAGCTCCAATGAATCCGGGATGTTGATAAACGGGGCAATCTCGTGCCCAAGGTTGACAAAAATCGTCAGGGGATCCTTGCGGGCGGGCACGTTGTCCGAACGTGACGGCCGGTACGGACAGGGAAGGGTATGAGGATTTTCGGAAAGCGCTCCACACCGATCGTACTGGTCGGCAATGATGAGGTCTACTTTGTCCTGCAGAGGGGCGCCGGCGAGGGACGGATTCTTGATCCTGTCCCGCTCGAGCGATTCATGGCCGGCGACGTGGATCTCGGTGAACTCCCGCCCGACTTCCAGCGGCAGAACGGGCCGGTCATGGTCGTACCCGACTACTGGCTCGGCAGCACCTCCTTCCCTTTCGAGTCGAAGAGGAAGTCCCTGGCCGAAACATTCATCGAAAGGAAGCTCCGCGCCGATTTTCCGGAGACCCCTGAGGTGGGCGATTTCTTCGAGTACTTCTTTCACAAGACCCATCAGGGCGAGAGCTCGGTGTACGTGTATTTCCTTCGGGAACCCATGTTCTTCCGGGTCTATGAATCCCTTGCCGGATGGCACCTGTATCCGCGACGGATCACCACCCCCGCCTTTCTCTGGGAATCCCAGCTCAAGGACCGGATTCCGAACTTCCGGGAGGGGGGAAAGGCCTTTGTTCACATCCTGTCCACCGAGTGCTTTCTGTATTTCTTCTTCGAAGGGCATTTCCTGTTCTCGAGGCAGATCATGCTGCCGGAATTCCAGGAGGATTCCTCGGACCAGCAAGAAACCCTGACCTACGAAATCAGTCAGTCCCTGTACCTCTTCTCACAGAAGGCGAAAGCGGAAATCGACCGGATCTACAGCGTCTCTTTCGGTCATGTGGACGCCGACGGGCTGTCCGGCAGGCTGGGCACGGAAGTCGAAGAGGTTGACGGCCTGGAGGAAGTCCTTACGCAGGACTCCACCACCATCGGCCTGCCGGGCTTGCTGAGCGGGCTCTTTCTGCCCGATCTCTCCGATGGAAAGACCTTTCTCGGAATCGCCCACAAGCAGACGGAGAGGGAACAGCAGTGGAGGCCGGTGCAGAAGGTCGGCATCGCCGTCGGGCTGGTCCTGCTGCTGCTGCTGGCAGGCGAGGGCGTCATGCTCTGGAAATGGTCCAGGCCCGTGAAGATGGAGCATGGAAGCGGGAGCAGCGCAGAAGCGAGGGAGGCGGTGACCGCCCTCCGACAGTACAACGAGGCCCTCGAGCTGTTCCTGCGCGAGAGCAGGCGGCCTTCGGCGGCCAAGGCGATCATTCATCTGGCGGATGCGCTTCCGGAGGATGTCTGGATCGACCGGATGGTGGTCGAAACGGAGCCGGACCCCGGCATTCGGTTTGCCGGCACGGTGAAGGCCTCCAGGCCGAGCCAGTTCCGGGAAACCCTGTCCGCCTTTCTGGACGGGCTGAACACGCACTTCCAGGGAGCCGGATCCCTCGGCCTGCAGGACATCGAAGTGGATACCGATGACTGCAAGGTCGTGGAGGGTGGCCGTTCCTGCGCCATAGCACTGGAGTTCGGGTTGCCATGAAGGATCTCCTGAGGGACCGCTTGAGCAAGAGATGGCTGACCGTGGCCGCCATCTGGGTGGCCGCCCTTGCCGTCAACTACTGGAACATCGGCGAAATGCTCCGGATCCGGGAAGCCCGGGAGAAGAAGGTCTTCCTGTCCATGGACGAGCGGTTCCTGCGGGCCCATTCCGAGGAAATCGCCGAGAGCCTCGAGAAGCGGGAGACCTTCTTCCACTCCGCAGAGGCCCTGAACATGGGATTGCTGACGGTGGAGAACGAGCTGGGAGCCCTTGCAGCCGGGCACGGGCTGACCGGGGTCGATGTGCAGGCCCAGCCGGACCAGGACAGCGGCAGCAACATCCCGGTCCTGCTCACCTGTGAGGGGGCGCTGAAGAAGATGGTCGAATTCCTGGAGGCCCTGCGCAGGGAGTACGCCTACGTGCCGGTCACCCGGGTGAAGATCGAGATCGAGGGCCCGGGGGCGCCGGCCCGGTTCGAGGTCCGGTTCAACTACCGTTACCGTATCGAGGGCTCGGGGGCACAGGCATGAAGATCACGGTAGCAGACCGGCAACGTTCGTTCATGGGCGCCTGGGTGCTGGCGGCCCTGCTCGTTCTGGGCATCAACGGTTTCCATCTTACGAACCTGCTGGATCAACCCCTTCTCGGGCACTCCCGGGAGGTGAAGGGCATCCGGCAACAGTGGAAGCTGCTCGAGCAGTTGCGGTCCCTGGCGATCCGGGAGGCGAAGGCGGTTGCCGATGTGGATCTGGACCGGCTGTTTTCCAGGTTCGAGCCCCTGTCGGTTCCGAAGGTCTGGGAAGCAGAGGGGGCAGACGAGGCGGTAGAGGAGGAGGAGTCCGGGCCGATCCTGCCGAAACTGACCGGAATCGTGAGGGTGTCGGATCTCGATGGGAACGTGGAGACGTCCGCCGTGTTCCACGGCAAGCGATACGTAGAGAAGAACAAGGTGGAGGGCTTCAGGATCGAGAAGATCGCCGAAGAGGGGGTCTACCTGACCAAGTGGGGCACCAACTGGTTCGTGCCCGCGCCGGAAGGCGAGTTCACGTCGATACGGAAGGACCTCGACTAGATTTTGCGGGAGAGATCATGAACGTTCTGGCACGCAATCGGCTTTTCTTTCCGACGGTCTGTGTACTGATCTGGCTCGCGGCCGGGTGCTCGGTCCCGCTCACCGGGCCGAGACCCGTGGCGCAGGAGGATCTGGAAAGGATGAACGAGAAGGCCCCGGGCGCCTCTCTCAGGGAAGAGATGGACAGGCTTCGGGCCATCCCCGGACCTCCCCCCTTCACCGAGAAGCTGGAGCACGTGAAGGACGAGATCCTGGAAGAGACCAAGCTCTACTCCCTCACCTTCGACGAAGCGCCCCTCGGGGACGTGCTGAGCGCCCTCATACACGACACGGACCTGAACCTCTCGGTGGAATCGGCCGTGGACCTGAGCCGGCCGGTCACCGTGCACCTGAAGACCGTCACCTTTGTCGAGGCGCTGAACATGGTGGTCGTCAAGGGCGCGGACTACGCCTGGAAGAAAGAGGACGGGTGCCTCCACATCAACCGGTTCGAAGAGAAGATCTATCAGCTCGACTACCTGGATCTGATCGGGGACACCGAGATCGACGTGGGCGGGGACATGCTCGCGAGCAGCATGGAGGACTCGGGCGTCATCGCCAAGTTCCAGGTCAAGGGCAAGCGGAGCGCCGAGCAGAGCGACGTCTGGACCGCCGTGGAGAAGGCGCTCGAGGGAATCAAGTCCCAGGGCGGCGTGGTCCGGCTGAACCGGAACGCGGGCATCATCTACCTCGTGGACACGCCGCGAAGGGTGGCCGCCATGACCCGGTTCCTGGACGACCTGTCCGAGTCGCTCCAGCGGCAGGTCTTCATCGAGGCGAGGATCTTCGAGGTGACCCTGAACGACGAGCACGAATACGGCATCGACTGGGAGACCGTGCAGGTGGGCTTCGAGTCCAGCTCGAGCGACCTCCCGGACATCTTCAATCTCTTCGTGAACGGAAACGGCCAGGTCTTCCGCACCGACACCTCCCAGCTGGAACTCACGATCGACTTCCTCCGGACCCAGGGGGACATCTCGGTCGTGTCCAACCCCCACCTCTCGGTCATGAACGGCCAGTCCGCGGTCATGACCGTGGGGTTCCAGTTCCCTTTCGGAGACGTGGACGGGGTGGACCGGGACGCCGAGACCGGACTGATCACCTTCGGAAGCTCGATCAAGCGGGTCATCCTCGGGCTCCAGCTCGGCATCACCCCGCAGATCTCCAAGGACGGCATGATCACTCTTCACATCGTGCCGAGCCTCACCAAGATCCAGGGGGAAGAGGTGGTGACGATCCCGCTGACCGTGAGCGAGACCCAGGGCATCCGCAACCCGATCATCGCCCTCCAGGAGTTCTCCACCACTGTGAGGGTGAAGTCCGGGGAGTCGATCATCCTGGCCGGCCTGATCTCCCAGTCGAAGGAGCAGGAGCACATCGGGCTGCCCGTGCTGGGGAGCATCCCGGGGCTGGGGAACCTGTTCAAGCACGTGGAGGAGAGGCTGGAGAACAAGGAGCTCGTGATCTTCATCTCACCGGTGGTCCGGGAGGCCGGATAGCCGGGACTGCCGAAATGGGGTCCCGCAAGGTGTAAAGTTTTCTCCCGCCTTGCCGATAGAAGAGTTACGAGGTTTTAGATCGGCAAGAAAGGTCCATTTCCTGTCAACCTGAAAAGGGAAGAGGGAGACCATGTTCACACGAAGAGTCACGAACAGGGCAGGTTTCACGCTGGTCGAGATCGCCATCGTCATGGTGATCATCGGGCTTCTGATCGGTGGCGTCCTCAAGGGACAGGCCATGGTCCAGAACGCCAAGGTGAAGCGGGTGGTCAAGCAGGCGGATGAGCTTCGCGCCGCCGTGATGGGATTCTATGACAAATACGGCGTCTACCCGGGGGACGAGGACCTGGCCGCAATTCCTCCCGGAACGGACGGCGAAGGCAACGGCAACGGACAGATATCGGGCGCCGAGGCGGAAGAGGTGTTCCGGGATCTGCAGCTGGCAGGATTGATCAGCGGGGATTACAACGGCACGAGCGATTTGCCCTCACATGCCTTTGGTGACGAAGTGGAGCTGGTCTGGACGGACCCGGGGCCCGGTGAAGCGAAGCACTACTTCATATTCGACAACCTGCCGGCCGAGGTCTGCCTCGAGATCGACATGAAGCACGACGATGGGGATCGGAACAGCGGGTCCATCCTGGCGAACGAGAACTACACCCCCGGCGCCACAGTTGGCTCCTTCTACATGCTCTTCTAAGCCGTGGCTGTTGGTATCTATTGGGGACGCCCATGATTTCATGCGTTTCTTGAGAAGAAACGCATGAAATCATGGGCGTCCCCTTTCGTAGAGAGGCGAGTCATGAAAAGCCCCTGCTCTCGATTCCCTCACTCCCTCGAGAAGCGGGACGGGTTCACCCTGATCGAGATCGCCATCGTGATGATCATCATCGGCTTGCTGGCGGGCGGCGGCACCTTCGTCATGGGCATGCTGACCGAACGAAAGGCGAGGAACGAGTCGATCGACTACCTGCAGCAGACCCGGGAGGCCCTGATCAGCTACGCGAGCACGCAGGGGATGCTGCCCTCGGCCGACACGGACGCGGACGGCGTCGGGGACGGCGGTGCTGCGGGCGGGCTTCCCTACATGGATCTGAAGGTCCGGCCCACGGACCTGTACAAGCGGGTCCTCCGGTACGAGGTGGATTCCAATCTGACCACCGACCTGCAGACCACTTGCAGCGCCCTAAAGGCGGGCCTTTCCGGCGCTCCGGACGTGGTCGACGGCGACGGTTCCTCCAACGCGTTTCCGGTTGCGGTCGTGCTCGTCAGCGCCGGGCCCACCGATGCGGACGGGGACGGCGACATCCTGGACGAGATCACCTCCGGCTCCCATCAGGGCGACAACACCGACGGAAACCCCAACTACATCCGCTTTCCCCCGACCGACACCTTCGACGACCTGGTCCTCTACATCGGCGAGAACGAACTCTACAGCGAGTTGTGCGAGTACGTGACCTTGGCGGTGAACAACGGCTGCGGACCGGGAGTGGATGCCTACGTCTTCGACATTACCCGGGGAATTCAGCTGCCGGATTCCCCGGTCCCCGATTCCGACACGGAAGATTGGGAGATTCTGTCCGGCACGAAGATCGAAATCAGGGATGGAGCCGGTGGTGGTGCGTCGATCCTCGCGTCTGAGCCTCCCACTCCGATCATTGTCGCGGGACAGGACAAGGACATAGATACCTGTCCTCCCTAGCCCTTGCCCGGAATTCCCGGGATTTTTCCCCCGCCAAAATCAAGGACATTGCGAGCGAAGCGTGGCAATCCCCCGGCTTCGGGGCTACCCGGCAGTGGTGCCGGGGGTTGCCGCGGTCGCTCCGCTCCCTCGCAATCTGCGCCTTGTCGAAGGCCGGGTGCCCGGACTTCCCCTCATCCTGGCCTTCTCCCCAAAGGGGAGAAGGAATGCTCGGTGCCGGGAGGCTGCCGCGCTTCGCTCGCAGTCTTCACAATTCGGGCACAATTCGGGGACAGCCACCGAACCGGCAACTTTTGTTCACAGTTCAGTGCCTCTCCCTGATGAGATGCGCGCAGGTCTAGGGGTGGAGGTTTCCCGAGTCGCCACGGCCGTGCGTGGGCACACGCCTCCGGCGCCCGAGTCCGGCCGCAGGCGACGAGGGACTATGTTGCCGGAACACGGAGACCAAGTGGAGCTCGGCGGTGACAGGGCACGGCACCGAGGCAGAGGCATCAGCTTGGGAGGCGGGCAGAGGCGCTCAATAGGCCTGGCCGAGACCGCCGAGTACATCGTAGAGGGGCAGCATGATCGACAGGATGATCACACCGAAGACGCCGCCGAGAAGGAGCATGATGGCCGGCTCGAAGGCGTTGATCAGTGCCTGCACAGAGCGCTTCACTTCGCCGTCGTAGTAGGTCCCCATGCGGTTGAACGACTCCTCCAGGCTTCCGGTGACCTCCCCGTGGCGGATGCCGCCCACCAGCAGGGGGGGGAAGCCGCCGGCGTTCTCGAAGCTCTCGGCGAGGGAGTGGCCCCTCTCGAGCTCACGGTAGGCCGCGGCCACCTGTTTCTCCAGGTGGCGGTTGCCCAGGACGCTGTCCGAGAGGACCCGGAAGATACTAGGCATGGTCATGCCGGCCCTGTGCATGGTGGCGAAGTTGCGGCTCAACCGGGCAAAGGCGATGTTCGCCGCCAGCTCCCCGATCACGGGCAACCTGAGCAGGTATTTGTGAAAGATCCGTTTGCCCTGTTTCGTCCTCTGAAGCAGGTAGAAGGCACCGACAACCCCCAGAAGCCCGATGATCATCCCCTGCCAGTTCGCCTGGAGGAAGAGGCTGGTGGCCATGATGATCTGCGTGATCTTCGGGACCTCGACCCCCATGTCCAGGAGCATAGAGCCGACCTGCGGAAGCACGTACCCCACCCAGACCCCGATGACCCCGGTGATGGCCACCAGCACGAAGCAGGGGTAGATCGTGGCCCGCTTGATCGTCCCCCGCAGGTCCTCCTTCCACTCCAGGAAGTCCGCCAGGTCGTTCAGGCTCTGGGGCAGCATGCCCGACTGCTCCCCCATCCGAATGATGCCCAGGTCCAGCCTGTCGAAGACCTTGGGGAACTGGCTCATGGCGTCGAACAGGGTGTTTCCGTCCTCCAGGGCCCCCTTGATGTCCTCGATGACCTTCTTGAGGGGCTTCGACGGGATGACCTTGGCGTTCTCCTCCAGACCGGTCAGGATCGGCAGCCCCATCTCCACGGTCTGGGCGAACCTCCTGTAGAATTCGACCAGCATCCGTGGCTTGATCCTTCCGCCGGAGAGCTTCCCGATCCGGCCCTCTTCCTTCACCTGCTTGCTGGTGATGAGGGTCAACCCCCGTTCGCGGAGGCGTTCCTCGAGATCCCCCTCGTGGAATGCGACCGCGGTTCCCCGGCGGACCTTTCCCCCCCGGTCGATCGCCTGGTAGCTCAGCCTAGCCATGCGCGACCACCCGCAATGCCTCCTCCACCGAGGTGACCTGCTGCGACACCTTCTGGAGGGACTGATGTTTCAGGATCACGGTGCCCCCCTCTGCAGCGGCCTCCTCGATCTCGCTTGTGAGGGCACCCTTGTAGATCATCTGCTCGATTTCCCGGGTCACCCGCAGGACCTCGTAGATGCCCACCCGTCCCCTGTAGCCGGTGTTGTGGCAGTAATCGCAGCCCTGCGGTGCCATCACCTCGGCCGGTGCCGGGAGCCTGTTGCGTTCGAAGAGCTCCTGTTCGTCGGGTCGTATGGGTCGCGTCTCGGCGCAGCGGGTACAGATCTTGCGCAGGAGACGCTGGGCCACGATCATGTTCAGGGAGGAGGCAAGGATGCTCGCGCTCACGCCCAGGTCGAGCAGCCGGTTGATGGCCGATGCCGCATCGTTCGTGTGAAGGGTGGAGAGGACCAGATGCCCCGTGTTGGTCGCCCGCAGGGCCAGTTCGGCCGTCTCCTGGTCCCGGATCTCGCCCACGAGAATGATGTCCGGGTCCTGCCGCAGGGTGGCGCGCAGGGCGTTGGCAAAGGTCAGCCCCGCTTTCGGGTTCACCGCGGTCTGGCGGATCGTCGGGATCATGTACTCGATCGGGTCCTCGATCGTCATGACGCTCACCTCCGGGTTGTTCACCGACATGAGGGAGCAGTACAGGGTGGTCGTCTTGCCCGATCCGGTCGGCCCTGTAACCAGGACCAGTCCGTAGGGCTGGTTCAGGCTCTCCATGTACGTTGCGTAATCAGCTTCCTCGAAGCCGAGGCGTCTCAGATCCCCCACGACCCCGCTGAAGGTGAGCAGCCGCATGACCGTTGTCTCGCCGAGGTGGGTGGGAAAGGTGGACACACGGATGTCGATCTCGCCGGAGCTGCCCTGATACTTGATGCGCCCGTCGTGGGGGATGTTCGGGTTGGAGATGTCGATGTCCCCCATGATCTTGTAACGGCTCGTCAGGCCCTGATGGAACTTGATGGGAAACAGGTTCCTCTGCTGCAGAACGCCGTCGATGCGGTAGTAGATCCGGACCAGCTTCGCATCCGGCACGATGTGGATGTCGCTCGCCCCGAGGAGGCGCCCCTTTTCGATCAGCAGGTTGGCAAGCTTGACGATTTGATTCTCTTCGAAGGCCCCTTCCCCTGCCACGTGGGCGATGTTCTCGATGTCGCTGTCGATGGTCAGGGCGGTCTTGTAGTATAGCTCGATCGCGTTGGCGACCCATTCCTTCGGGGCCACATAGGCGGCGATCTTGCAACCCGTCATCCGGGCGAGCTGGTCCCTCGCGAGAACGTCGAAGGGGTTGGCCGTGGCCACCTTGATGGTCCCGTTCTCGCGGGCAAAGGGGAAGACCCCGTGGCTGTTGATGAAGCTCTCCGGGATTTCGCGAATCAGCTCTTCATCGATCTCGAGTTCCGCCTCTGCGATGTCCAGCCGCTGGGCCCCGCTCTGCACGGCCAGGGCCATGTTGAGCTGCTCCTGAGTGACCCAGTCGAGCCGCAGCAGCACGTCTCCGAGCAGGGCCCGGGTCTTCTTCGCCTCCACAGCGGCGGTTTCGAGCTGATCCCTGCCGATGTAGCCCATTTCGACCAGGATGTCTCCGATACGCCCTTTCATCTCTCTCACTCCGTAGGTCGGTGGGTGGCCCCCGCCGATGACGCCTCCGGTTCCTCGACGAGATAGGCCATGAGAAGGCCGATGCGGGTCTCCACTTCCCTCCTTTCCCTGGGACAAGAGGCCTGCGCGGCCTTCAGGTACCGCGCGTAGCACGCGAGCGCTTCTTTGTAACGTTCCAGCCTGTCGAGTGTGACGGCCATGTTGAAGAGCAGGAGCGCATGCCCCGGGTCCAGTTCCTCCGCCTTCCGGTACCAGGCAATGGCTTCGTCCAGCCTTCGAAGCTTGCTCCGGGCCACCCCCTGGTGAAGGTAGATCTTGAACCGGGGCGGGTCCTCGAGGGCGAGCGCTTCATCGAGATGGGCGATCGCCCGCTCCGGCCTGCCAAGGGCGATCTCGGAAACCGCGAGGTTCGCCAGGCCCTGCGGATCGGCCGGGTGGCGCTTCAACATCTCCACGATCAGAGGGTAAGCATCGTCGTATTCGGATCGCTCCATGTGAATCGAGGAAAGCTGAAACAGGGCGTCCCGATGCCCGGGTGTCTCCAGCAACACCCTCCTGTACATCTCGACGGCCATCTCGAAGTTCTCGTGGCGGTGGTAGGCTAGCGCCTTGCGATACAGGATCTGCGCCTTGTTCCGCGCGGACGGGGATCGGCGAGCCCTTTGCGCGAGCGCAGGAGGCTTCCTGTCCGCAGGGCCCCGAACGGCCGCCTCCGGAACCGGGTTCCCCGATTGCCCGGAACGGTCTTCCTGCACCGCCCTCCCCTCCGGGCTGTCCCCCTTTTCGGGAGGGAGGGATTTCTCTGCGACCGGGGGGACGGGTGGCTGTGCAGTTTCGTCGAGCAGGAGGCCGGCAGCGGAAAGGGAGCCCGGCAGGCTCGCGTTCGCTTCGCTGATCTGGCCGAAACCGGCCAGGACGTTCGGTTTGCCCCCGGTCGGGGCTCCGGCGGTTCGGATCTGCCAGATCCCCGCAGCGAGGACGCCCGCGAAGAATACGACGCATGCAAGGGCCGACAGCTTCTTCCGGAAGGGGGACGGTTCCGGCACCTCCCCCAGCAGGAGGTTGAACCGCCTCTTCGCCTTCGGCCTCCTGTCCAGGGTTCGCAGCAAAGGGTCGATCGGGGCCATGGACTCCGGGTCTCCTCGCAAAGGGAATGCACCTCTCCCAGAAACGGTCTCTCCGCTCCTTCTTCTTATCGGACGGAAGGGCGAATTTGTTTGGGGAAAGTTGCCCTTTTTGTTGATTTCTCCCGGGTTTTGGGAGTTGACGCGCAAAGCGGAGCATAGGAAGGGGTCAAGGGTCGGGGGTCAGGGATCAGGGGCTACTTGGAGCGGGCTTTCAGGCCCTGGTCGATTTCGTCCAGGATCCTCCGGGCCGCTTCCGGCGGGTCCGAGGCTGCTGCGATCGGCCGGCCGACCACGACGAAGTCCGAGCCTCGCCGAATCGCTTCCGAGGGGGTCAGGACGCGGGCCTGGTCGTCTCTTGCGATCTCCGACCAGGCGGGCCGCACACCGGGCGTCAGAAGGGTGAAGTCCGCCCCGAACCGGTTCCGAACGGCCTCCACTTCTCTTGCAGAGCATACGATGCCCGCGCAACCGCCCTTCTTCGCCATCTCGGCGCGCATCAGGACGAGGTCGATGCCCGAGAGGCCTGCGGCGTATCCGAGGTGGGGGAGGTCCTCTTCCGGGAGGCTGGTGAGAACCGTGACCCCGAGCATGGCCGGTTTCACTCCCTCCCCAGGGGGCTCTCCCCCGTGCGGGCCCGCCCAGAGGCTTTCGCAGTGCACCGAAAGGAAATCCACGGGCAGACGGCCGGCCGATCTGCGGGCGCGCTGGACGGTTCTAGGGATGTCGTGCAGCTTGAGGTCCAGGAAGATCTTCTCCGCACCCCACTCCTTGACCGAAACGACGAGACCCGGCCCCTCCCGGACGAACAGCTCCAGACCCACCTTGAAGAGCCCCACGTGGGGTGCGAGCTGCTCCACGAGCCGCCTCGCCTCCTCCGCGCCCGGGACATCCAGGGCGAAGCACAGACATTCCTTCGGATCACGCATGTCAGACCTCTGCTCGATGATGGCTTCTTCCGCAGCCCTTTGACCCTTCGAGGTTCGAGGCTTTCAGGGGTACGCTTGTTAGGGCCCGACCCCTGACCCCTGACCCCTGATCCCTGACCCCTGATCCCTGACCCCTGTTCTACCTATTTTCCCGCGACCGAAGCAAGTTCGATCGGGCCCTTCCGGCCCGGCTTGATCCTCCGCGGCCGTTGGCCTAGAATCGCTTCATTCACTGCAGGCCTGCACCCGGGACCGACCGCCACGAATCCAACTCAGGAGCCTGCCAATGCAAAGGAGAGAGGAAATGAAAAGGAAAGAAGATGGAATCGAGCGTTTCGTCTTGATGAGCATCTTTGTCTTCCTGTTGGTCGCCCTCACGTCCGGGCCGGCCATGGGCCAGGAGACCTTGAAACAGCAGCAAATGGTCGAGAAGGCGAGGATGACCTTCGAGAAGTTCGTCGCGGACCCGAATGTCGGCTGGGGACCGAATCAGGCGAAGAACGTGAAGGGCGTCTTCATCGTGCCCCAGCTGCTCCGGGGCGCCTTCATCTTCGGCGGGGCCGGCGGCAGCGGCGTCTTCCTCATGCGCGACGCGGAGACGGGCACGTGGAGCCACCCGGCCTTCTACACCATGGGCTCCGCCAGCTTCGGCCTCCAGATCGGCGGCGACGCATCCGAGCTCGTGCTGCTGGTCATGACCACCCAGGGTGCGGAGACCTTCCTGACGACTTCCTTCAACCTCGGCGGCGACGTGAGCATCGCAGCCGGACCGGTAGGCGCCGGAGCGAAGGGCCAGACGACCTTCCAGAGCGCCGACATCCTGGCTTACTCCATGTCCAAGGGAGCCTTCGCCGGGATTTCCCTGGAAGGCGCGGGCGTGGCCGTCTCCAAGGGATCGAACCAGGCATACTACGGCAAGGATACCAGGCCCACGGACATCCTCGTAACCCGCGAGGCGAAGAACCCGAAGGCGGCGGACCTCGTGAACGCGGTGGCCAAGGCGATGAAGTAGGCCTCGGCCTCGAGAGTGGAGGTGCGCGTGAAGAAGGTGGTGGCCATCTACGGAAGCCCGCGGCGCAAGGGGAACACCGCCCTGCTGCTTCAGGAGGCCGTTCGCGGGGCCCGGGAAGAGGGGGCGGAGGTGGAAGAGTTCGTTCTGCGCGACCTGAAGATGTCGCCCTGCCTGGAGATCTACGCGTGCAAGAACAGCGGCCGATGCGCGATCCAGGACGACTTCCAGAAGGTCTACGACAGCATCCTGGAGAGCCGGGGGGTGATGCTGGCCTCCCCGATCTTCTTCTACTCCGTGAGCGCCCACACCAAGATCCTGATGGATCGCTGCCAGTCCCTCTGGGTGAAGAAACACTGGCTCAAGGAGGCCTCCTCCGGGCAGGATGGGCCCGGGCGGAAGGGCTTGTTCATCTCCGTGGGCGCGACCCGGGGAAAGAAGCTCTTCGACGGAACAATGCTCACGGTTCGTTACTACTTCGAGGCGATCGACTGCGAGCTGTGGAAATCTCTGCTCTACCGCGAGCTGGACTTCGAGGGCGATGTGCTCGAGCACCCGGATTACCTCGAAGAGGCGCACCAGGCCGGCCGGGACCTGATCCGCGCCCTAGAAGACGGTTAGTCCTTCCCACCCGTCATGCCTCGCGGGCGGGAATCCCCCGGCTCAGCAGCTATCTTCTCGCGATAGCCGGGCGGAACCGCTTTACCTCGAAAGGCGGTTGCATTAAGATGGCGTGAACTCGCCCGTTCGAGGCTTCCCGAGCACCCGAGACCGACTGCATGGAAAAAGGCAAGGTCATTCTGTTTCCCTCCGAGAAGAGGGCATCCGTTCTCCGGCCCAACGCGTATACCCTGCGTGTCTACCTGGTGAGCGGACCCTACGGCGAGGAGTCCGTGGGTCAGGAGATCTTCCGGACCCTCAGGGTTCGCGGCGACCAGACCCTGGAGGAACTGCACGACGCCATCTTCCGCTCCTACGAGCGGGAACAGGACCGCTACTACGAGTTCTGCCTCGGCATGGACCCGGACGACCCGGACGGAGTGCGCTTCACGTGCGGCGAAGCCGTATCCAAGTACGGCGTGGACGGTCCGGTCAAGCCGGGTGAAAACGTCGGCCTCGCGCCCCTGGTGACGATCGAGTCCCTGGGCCTGGAGGACGACCAGTTCTTCGGGTACTGGTTCGACCTGATCGAGGAATGGATCCATCTGATCCATGTGATCGCAATCGAGCCGGCCGACGTCTCCGAGCACTATCCCCTGCTCGTCGAAAAGGAGGGCGAGCTTCCGGTCCCGGTGGCGGTCGACACCGAAAGAAGGGATGTGCGCCGGGGATCCGACATGCTCCGGGAGGAAGACGTTCTGGTCCTCCTGATGGGCGAAATGCAGATGCGGTGGCGCAGGCAGGCGGAGGACGCACCGCTCAAGCCGAATACATGGCTCAGAACCGCTCTCAACAAGTTGCCCTCTCCCTGGCTGCAGGCGATCGGCCGACAGGGGAACCTGGGCGAGATTCGAAACCGGAAGGGACGGATCGACGCCCTCGTGGAATGGCTCCCCAGAGAAGAGAATCTCCGGATGATCTGGAACCTGCTGCCGGTCCCCTCCAGGGAGGTGCTCTGCTGGATCCTCCTGGACAGGGGCGGGGCGGTCAAGATCCAGAACCTGTCGCGACGATACGGTGCCGACACGGATATCACCTGGTGGTGGAACGAAGGGCAGCTGCCCGGGACGCCCCTCGGATTTCTGCGGAGCAACGGCCTGGTTTACGTCGGCAAGATCCGGGAAGGAAAGCGGAGGTTCCGCATTGCAGTGGTGCCGATGGAACTCCGTAAAGGCCTGACCCGGATCGCGCAGGAACCGGGCAGCATGGAGGGAGGTCCTTGCGCCGAGAAGCCGCAAGACGGGCAGCCCGAGCAGGACGCGTTCACCCAGGAGGCCCTGCTGGAGGCGCCGGTTTCCGGAAGCGGGAATCCCGACCCCTGGAAGGGCCTGGAGTCGTTCAATCTGCGGGCCTTTCTCGCGGTCTGCCCCTTGCGGGAAGACACGGAGTGCATGTACGCGCGCACCCTCGGGCAGATTCGAAGAAATCCGGAGGGCTTCCCACGGAGGCAGGTGCGCTCGTTTCTCTCCCGAATGACCCGGGCGCACTCGGTGTGGAGCCGGCTGGAGGCCTACAAGCTGGGGCTCCTCCTCCTGGACCAGCGCTTCGTGCACCCCGCTCTCTCGGACAACTCCCGCCTGATCCAGCAATGGGCCGAGAGCGTTCTGGAGCCCCCCCAGGAGAGACTCTTCTAGGGGGCTCGCGCCCCCGCTGACATTCCTGCGCGGGAGATTGTCGGAAAACGCCTCTTTGGGGTCATCCCTGCGAAAGCAGGGATATCCCTCAGCACTCTTCGTATTGACAATTTTCACTTATTTCATAATAATTTGGCTGTTGTCTTCCGACAAGAAGTCTTCAAGCGATCCCCAGTAGCTCAGTTGGCAGAGCAAGTGGCTGTTAACCACTGGGTCGGCGGTTCGAGTCCGTCCTGGGGAGCCAGCATACTCCAAGGGTTAGGCATGTTGCCTAACCCTTTTGTTTAAGGGGCCATGAAGTAGTTTCCTGCCTGTTCTTGCTGTCTTTCTTGTTGTTCACGAGTTTTCGTCCCAATCCTCTTGGTATCGCGCGAGGCAGGTCTTGCCTCTGATTGTGATTTCCGTAAGGGTTTTGTAGTATTTGGCTAAGGAGGAGGCCATGGGAATTGACGAATCCTTAATGGAAGAGATCGTCCGTAGGATCCTCACCGCGGCCGCTCCGGAGAGAATCATCCTTTTCGGCTCCGCTGCCACGGGCGAGATGACTCGCGACAGTGACATCGACCTGCTCATTGTAGAGAGAAACCCCGGCGACCGGCGCAAGAAAAGCGTGAAGATTGATGAGACCCTCGGCGGGTTGGGCTATCCCTTCGACGTCATTGTGATTTCCAGCGAATGGTTTGAGGCCAGCAAGAACGTCATCGGCGGTATAGCTTATCCGGCGAACAAGTACGGGAAGGTGATCTATGAGGCCGCCTGAGGAAGCGGTCATCCGCAAGATCGTCGGCGAGTGGATCCGCAAGGCCGATCAGGACATCGCCTCCGCGCAGGCTCTTCTTTCGCAGGACCCGCCACTTCTCTATCCGTCCTGTTTCCATTCACAGCAAGCCGCCGAGAAGTACTTGAAGGCCTATCTCACGTGGCGGCAGGTGGAGTTTCCCAAGACGCACAGCATCAGGGAGATTCTCAACCTGGTCAAGACGGTTGACGAGGAACTGGCAACGGACCTCTTGCCTGCAGCCGCCTTGACGCCGTACGGCGTGGATGTCCGGTATCCGAGTGACATCCCCGACCCCACGCGACTGGAAACTGAGGAAGCGCTTTCTCTGGCCAAGAAGGTTTGCGGCGCGGTTGCGAGGCGCCTGAAGGAAACCAGACGAGCAGAATAACCTGCCCTACGAATGATATGTGAGGCTAAGGTCTTCTCCGCGGCTCTTACACTCTTCACGCACCCCACGCCCCCCGTCGGTATAGGAAAGAAATTCATCATGGGGTCAACGTAGACAACGAAAATGAACAAAGTTGAATGGACGGGACGAATTCAGGCCATCCAGCCCCGCATCCGGCTGATGCGGTCTTTCGACGAACGGAGCCACAGCTACCTGGGATATGTGCTTCGGCTTGAAGGGACAATCGGCGATGAACCCGGCGAATTCTTAATCGCCATTGGAAAGGCCGCGCAAGCAAAACATCGTTTCCAGGCAGGCATGGAGGCAAGCGGCTTGGCGGTTCCGGTCCCTGATCCGCGGCTTGAGACGGCCGGATTCTACAAGGCAAGCGGGTTGAAGATACTGAAAGATGCCGAAGATGATTTCCCGGCAGGACCACCGTTCCATGGCGTGCCGCCTGACCTAGAGACCTATCGCAGCCGGGGTCACCGGCGGCTGGACACCCGGACCTATGACACCAAGTGCGCGACCTGCACCTGGGGCTGCCGCATGCCGGTGGAGATGATCATCGACCACTGGAACCCGTCCAAAAAAAGGTACCGGTTCGAGACCTTCTGTTACGGCCCGAAAAGCTGTGCTCTTTACAAGGCCGGACCGACGCGCAAGGTGCCGGGGCGAAAGGGCATGTCCTACACCGAGGAGGATTGGGTCGACGAAGACGCCACCGCCCACCGCGGGCGGGATGATTGAGGATAATGGAATGGCAAAAGCCTTCAAACCGATATTCACGATAACCAACCGGATCACTTCCGGGCTGACCCGTATCGAGCGGGCCAGGGGGTTTCTGGAGGCCGCCGCCCTGTCTGAGGACTGGGTGCGGGAGATGCGACGTCGTGCGCTGATCCTTGAAGCCCATCACACCACGCACATCGAGGGAACGCGTCTGACTTTGGATCAGGCGGAGCGACTCCTGGAAGGCAAGCCGGTACCCGAAGCTGATCCCGATGATGTGCGGGAATTGCTGAACTACAAGAAAGCCTTTGAGTTCGTTTCCCAGTATCTTGAAGACGGCGGGCCGATCACCGAAGGGCTGGTCAGAGAAATACACAAGCTACTGGTGGAAGGTGTGCGAGGTGGAGCCGCTGCTCCCGGCGAGTATCGGAAGATCCAGAACTACGTGGTCAACTCAACCACCGGCGAGACGGTCTACACGCCGCCCCCGGCACACGATGTGCAAATCATGATGGCGGAACTGGTGGACTGGCTCAACCAGGAACAGGAGATCCACCCTGTCTTGATGAGCGGTATCTCTCAGTTCCAGTTCGTACATATCCACCCGTTTCTCGATGGCAACGGCCGGGCATCCCGGTTGCTCTCGACCCTGTGTCTCTATCGGGCCGGATATGATTTTAAGCGGCTTTTTACGATCAGCGAGTATTATGACCGGGACCGGCCGGCATTCTATCGGGCTATACAGAGCGTCCGCGAGCACGGCATGGACATGACGGGCTGGCTGGAATATTTCGTCGAGGGGTTGACTACCCAGCTTACCGAAGTCAGACAGCGCGGCGAGCAGGCCATTCGACGTGACGTGCTGGTCAAAGAGCACCGACTTTCGAACCGCCAAGGCAAAGCCCTCGCCCATATCCTGGAACACGGCAGCCTGACCATCCAGGATTTCGAGGGGCTTTGCCCCGAGGTCAATCGGCGGTCCCTGCAGCGCGACCTGAAAGCGATGGCGGAACGGGGGCTTATCGTTACAGAAGGGGGAACCCACCATCTAATCTACCGGCTCGCAGAAAACGATTGATCTTTGCGACAGGTTGGCGACAATGTTTACGACACCTTTGTGTGAGCGTGATTACGATAATCGATGGAGAGGTTTCCACGGTATTTGATGGAAATGGTTCAGCCGGGA
>CAYZMM010000059.1:0-34366 GCA_964479535.1 uncultured Thermodesulfobacteriota bacterium | reverse complement strand
GCTCAGCGAGGCTGTGGAACGGATCTTTCGTCGTATGGAACAGCCGGCAATCAGCGCACTGACGGAGGTGGAATTCGCATCAGCCCTTGCCCGCAAGGTCCGTGAAGAAGGCATGTCAAGAGAAGACGCCAATCTTGTTCTCAATGAATTCAAGGCTCACATCAGCCAGGGGCTCCTCACAAGAATCCCTGTTGATCGTGAACACTATACGGTTGCGTTCACCTGGTTGACCCAGTTCTCGTTGCCGTTGAGAACCCTGGACGCTCTGCACCTGGCGGTTGCCGCAGGAGTCGATCTGGATCTCATTGCCGCCGACAGGAGCCTTGCTCAATCGGCCCGCGAACTTGGGGTGCGTTACAAACTTCTTGGCCGAAGATGACCTGTCGACTCGTCAATGCTCACCGACTGCGATCTCGCCCATGCAGATCCCACACATCCTCTCTGCTATGAGCCCTTTCCACAAAGTTCTCGACCATGAAAGACGGCGGATGCTCATAGTTCGCAAGGTTATCTTATGCCCGAAGAAAGCGCCTATGGACCTGTGCCTATGGACCTGTGGTTCGCGGAAAAAGGACTGCTCCCAGGGTGTGATTCTGGTGCTATATGAATCCCGTTCGTGGGGCGGTAACGGCCAAGCGAATCAGGGGAAGTCGAGAATCCCGTCTCAATGGGACAATGGCAGGCGGTTCGGGGATCTTCCATTCAAAGGAGAGCCGCCGCTTCCCCATCCACCAGCCACAACAGCTCACCTTTGGCTGGTTGGACAATCTGGGCAGGGAAGTCATTTGGTCGGTATGGATCCGTGAGCACGTCCTTCAGCCGTCTGGCTTTGTCGGCTCCGGATACCAGGAAGAATACATGATGTGCACGATTGATCACGGGCGGCGTAAAGGTCACACGCCAGGCATCCACCTTTCCAACGTAGTGCGAAATCACCCATCGCTCTTTTTCTCGAACAGCCGACGTCCGCGGAAACAAAGAGGCGGTGTGGCCGTCATCTCCCATTCCCAACAGAATCAGGTCAAAGCCATCATACGAGGAAGCCAATCCCGGCTCTGCCGAAGGGGAAGAAAAGAATGCCCGCAGGGTCGTCTCGTATTCCTCGGCGGCCTGCTGCGGCGCGATTTCGCCGCGGATTCGAAAAACATTGGAAACTGGAATCGGTACGTGGTCGAGAAGTGCCTGCCGGGCCATGCCGTAATTGCTGTCCGGGCGATCCGCCGGAACGCAACGTTCGTCGCCCCAGAAGACGTGTGTACAGGACCAGTCCAATTGACTGGCATGCGAATCCGAGGCAAGTACTTGGTACACCCCCCTGGGTGTAGAGCCCCCCGCTAGGGCAAACGAGAATCGGCCCCGTGAGGTGATGGCGTTTCTTCCCACCTCGAGGATCTGTTCGGCTGCTCCCCGGTCAAGTCTCTTCCTGTCCTCGTAGATCCTGAGTTCACCCATCCTCAACATGGTCTTCACAATAACCGAACCTCCAAACGCGGCCGTCTCTGGCAAGGAGCGCGTCTGCCTCTGTCGGGCCCCAAGTGCCGGGCCGATATTCCACCAAGGGATGTGCATCAGGTGACTTCCATCCGTCGAGCACCGGATCGATCAATTGCCAGGCCAGCTCTATCTCGTCGCTCCGGCTGAAGAGGGAGGCGTCTCCCTTGAGAGCATCCAGCAGGAGTCGCTCATAGGCCTCGGGTAATTTTTCCCCACGAAAAGAGGAGCGGTAATGGAACTCCATGTTCACCGAGCGGGTCTCCTGAACCGACCCCGGGACCTTGGTCTCGAACTTGAGATGGATCCCTTCATCCGGCTGGATGCACAAGGCAAGGATATTGGACGTCAAGGAACACGCCTTGTCCGATTCGAACATGACATGAGGCGGACACTGAAACTCGATGAGGATTTCCGAGGTCTTCTGCGCAAGAGATTTGCCGGAACGCAGGTAGAAAGGAATTCCCTTCCATCGCCAGTTGTCCACGAATAACTTGAGAGCGGCATAGGTCGGGGTTTCCGAGTTGGGAGAAACACCGGATGTCTCACGGTATCCTTGATACTGTGCTCGAACGGTATCCTTGACGTCTATCGGCCTTATGGCGCTGAGGACTTTGACCTTTTCGTTACGAAGAGAATCGGCCTTGAATGAGGCTGACGGCTCCATGGCCACCAGCGAAAGGAGTTGAAAGAGGTGATTCTGAAACATGTCACGAAGCACACCTGCATTGTCATAGTAACCCGCCCGGTGCCCGACGTCCACGGTCTCCGAAACGGTAATCTGAACGTTGTCAATGTAACGCCGGTTCCAGATCGGCTCGAAGATCGTGTTGGCAAAGCGAAAGAAAAGGATGTTTTGGGCGGTGTCTTTTCCCAGGTAGTGGTCGATGCGGTAGACCTGGCTTTCCTTGAAAACGTCGTGCACGGCGCGATTCAGAGTTCGAGCTGATTCCAAATCGTGACCAAAGGGCTTCTCGATGACGATGTTCCGGCTGCCTTTCTGCTCCACAGACAGGCCTGCCGCACCCATGTGAGCCACCGCCGCGGGATACAGCGTGGGTGACGTAGCCAGATAGTAGAGCCTGTCCGAGGGCCCGGGTTCGCATGTATCGACAAACGTCCTCAGTTTCCGGTAATCCCCCGGTTCCTCCAAATTGCCCTGGAAATACCGTATCTGACAGGAAAAAACGCTCCAGGCCGCCGGATCGAAGGTGTCGGGGCTGAAACGGATCACGCCCTGCCGTAGTCTGTCACGGAAATCCTCATCGCTCATGGCACTGCGGGCGAAGCCGATGATCCGTACGGCTGCAGCCAAGCGTTTCTTTTGATACAGGTTGTAGAGAGCAGGTACCAGTTTTCGTACAGTCAGGTCCCCGGATGCACCGAAGATTACGATCGTTTTGGACACGGCGAGTTTGTCTTCCGTTTCCATGGTATGCGCATCGGTCAGGCAAACAGCTTCTTCTTCCATAACAGGGCTCCTCGCTTCCGCTGATCCTTTCACATGGAGTCGCAAAAGGCTCTTATGTTTCGTTCTTCACTGCATGGCCTCCGAACTGTGCTCGCATCGCGGCGAGCAGCTTGTCCGCAAGAGGCGCCTGCTGACGCGATCGAAAGCGGTTCTGAAGCGCCAGCGAAATCACGGGTATGGAACAGCCCAGATCGACCGCCTCCATCAGAGTCCAGCGCCCTTCCCCCGAATCAGGCACATGGGCTGCGATGCCTTCCAGGGTCGGGTTTTCAGCCAGTGCTCGAGCGGTCAAATCCAGCAACCAGGATCGCACCACACTTCCGTAACGCCATATTTCGGCGATCCGGTGCAGGTCAAGACGGAATTCCTTCTTTTGGCTCATCAAATCGAAGCCCTCTGCGTACGCCTGCATCAAGCCGTATTCGATGCCGTTGTGAATCATTTTCACAAAATGCCCGGACCCGCTGGGACCCACATGTCCCCAGCCCTTGTCCTTCGCGGGGGCAAGCGTCTCAAGGACCGGCCGCAAGCGGTTCACGGGTGCGTCCTCTCCCCCTATCATCATGCTGTACCCCTCAGCCAGACCCCAGACACCCCCGCTCGTACCCACATCCACGAGGTACAACCCCTTTTCCTTGAGGGCGACCGCACGGCGTACCGAGTCCTTGTAGTTGCTGTTACCGCCATCCACAACGATGTCGTCGGGTGCCAGGCGGTCGGCCAGGGCGTTGATGGTATTCTCCGTAGGCTCCCCGGCCGGCACCATCACCCACAGCACGCGCGGGGCCGTCAGCTTGGCGACAGCCTCGTCCAGCGAGCGAGCAGGTTCCGCCCCCGCCTCCTCAGCGGAGCGAATGGCTGCTTCGCTCATGTCGTGTGCAACCACACGGTGACCGCCGCGCAGCAGGCGCGCGGTCATGTTGAAACCCATCTTCCCCAGCCCGATCATAGCGATATCCATTTCTCTTCTCCTCTAACAGCGTAAAGGGTTCGGCATGTCACGCTTCCATTGAACGACCCGGTCTCTTCCGGCAATAATGATTTCGGTCGCCAACCCAAGAAAGAGGCCGTGTTCCACGATGCCTGCACGTTCGCGGATTCGGGCGGCCAGTTGAGCGGGTTCATGGATCGGCCCAAACCTGCAATCCAGGACGATGTTGTCGTGGTCCGTCCTGAAGAGAACAGGGCGCGCCGAGGATGTCCCGCAGATGACCGGAACGCATCCGTTCAGCCAGGCACCGTAAGGCCAGTATCGCCGTGCTGCCGTGCCCCAGACCCACCACCATGCCCGATTCCACCCGTTGGGCCGCGCGCTCCGCGGCCTGCTGTTTCTGTTTCATCATGTCAGGAGTCATTCCCCAGCCCTCTCATGGGGTCACCATGCGCTGCATACCGGTGGGTTGAAAGAAACACCCTGCCTTTCTGAAGCTTTTCCCTCTTTTCCGCGATACCGACCATCAGGGCCCGGAAGGATTCGGCAAAGGCTTCGACGCCCTCTCCCTGGAGCTTCTCGGTTACGGCGTCCAGATCGATACCGCACTCGGCCAGGCGCCGAAGCACGGCACGGGCTTCGTCCAGGCCGGACTCCAAGGCGGGAGCCACCCGTCCGTGATCCAGAAAGGCCTGCAGGGTGGCCGGCGGAACCGTGTTCACCGTGTCCGCGCCGATGAGGTCGTCCACGTACAGGGTGTCGGGGTAAAGGGGGTTCTTGGTCCCGGTGCTGGCCCACAAGGGCCGTTGTACCCTGGCGCCAAGGAGCGCCAACCGCTCCCAGCGGTCACCGCTGAAGATCTCCCGGAAGCGTGCGTAGGCCGCCTTCGCGTTTGCGATCGCGATCCTTCCCTGTAGGCTCGAGCCGTGATTGGTGCCCTCCAAGGCGCGGTCCAGGGCCGTGTCCACCCGGCTTATGAAGAAAGAGGCCACCGAGGCCACCTTGCCCAGATCATCCCCGGCCGCAGCCCGACTTTCCAGGCCGGCCAAATAGGCTTCGGCCACGGCTTCGTACTGAATTCGGGAGAAGATCAGTGTGACATTGACATTGATCCCCTCTCCGATGAGCGCTTTCACGGCGGAAACGCCTTCGCGCGTGGCAGGCACCTTGATCATGACGTTGGGCCTGTCCAATAAGGCGAACAGCCGACGGGCCTCCGCAATCGTGCCCTGGCTGTCGCGAGCCAGAGCAGGGCTTACCTCGAGGCTCACATACCCGTCCACTCCGGCGGTCCGGTCGTATACGGATCGCAAGATATCTGCGGCCCGCTGAATGTCGCTGAGTGCCAGGGCTTCGTACATCTCCTCTACTGACTTATCCTCCCTGACCAGAGATCTCAGATCTTCGTCGTAGTCGGCGCTCCCCACGATGGCCTTTTCAAAGATCGATGGGTTGGAGGTAACGCCCCGCAAGCCCTGGCCTACCAGATTCTCCAGATCCCCGGAAACGAGGAAGGCACGTCGGATGTAGTCGAGCCAGATGGCCTGGCCCCGTCCGGCAAGTTCGTTCAGTTTGCTCATTCTGCTACTCCCGCTCGAGAAGGTTCATTCCTTTTTCAACCGTTTCCTGACCTCGGCCACTACGTTCGCCGCCGTGATTCCGAACTTCTCATACAGCACTTCGGCAGGCGCACTGGCCCCAAAGCCGTCCAACCCGACGGCCGCTCCATCCAACCCGACGTAATGTTCCCAGCCCAGCTTGATGCCCGCCTCGACGGCCACGCGCACCTTCACGTTCGACGGTAACACGCTTTCGCGGTACGCTTCGGGCTGCCGGTCGAAAAGCTCCCAGCTCGGCATGGAGACGACCCGTACGGTGGTGTTCTCAGCGGCAAGTTGCCTTGCTGCCTCCAAGGCGGTGTGCACCTCAGAGCCGGTGGCGATCACCACCGCCTGCGGGATCCCCGCAGAGGACTGCCACAATACGTAGGCCCCTCGCTGCACGCCTTCGGCAGTGACGAATCGGGTTCGATCCAGCACAGGCAGATTCTGCCTCGAGAGAATCAGGGCCGTCGGCCCACGGGTGTTGAGAAGTGCTGCCCGCCAGGCCTCCGCCGTTTCCGTCGCATCGGCAGGTCGTATCACCGTCAGGTTTGGAACGGCACGCAGGCTCATCAAGTGCTCGATAGGCTGGTGTGTGGGCCCGTCCTCGCCCAAACCGATGCTGTCGTGCGTGAAGACATAGATCACCCGGATCCCCATCAGGGCGGCCAGGCGCATGGGAGGACGCATGTAATCGGAAAATGTGAGAAATGTGGCTGTGTAAGGGATGACCCCGCCGTGCAGGGCCATACCGCCGGCGATTGCGCCCATGGCGTGCTCGCGCACGCCGAAGTGCAGGTTGTGCCCACGGTGTTCGTCCGGACCGAAATCGCCGTGGCCCACAAGCGTGGTCTTGGTGCTGGGGGCCAGATCCGCCGAGCCGCCGGTCAGGGCGTGAACGCGCGACACCAGAGCGTTGAGCACCTTGCCCGAGGCGCTGCGCGTCGCCATGGGGGTGGTACCCGGAGGAAATAGGCCGGGTCCGTTTCCCGAGGAGGCACATAGGTCTTTGTCCCATCCCCCGGGCAGTTCGCCGCGAAGTTGCATCCTGAGCTGCGATGCCAGATCGGGGAAGGCCGCGGCATAGCGGTCCAGGCGCCCCTGCCAGTCCAGCTCCGCCGACCGCCCCCGGTCGAGAGACTGCCGCATGTGGTCAAGTACCTCACCGGGCACATGGAAGGAAGGCTCTCTGGGCCATCCGAGATTCTCCTTGGCCGCTTGGAGGTTGGCTTGCCCCAACGGCTCCCCGTGGACCTTTTCGGTGGCCTGTTCCGGGCTGCCGTGACCGATGACCGATTTACAGATAACGAGAGAGGGTCGATCCGTTTGATTCAGTGCCTCGCGGATAGCCTTGTGGATCGCAGTCAAATCTTGGCCGGCTACGGGCCCCAGCACCTGCCAGCCGTAGGCCTCGAAGCGGCGTGCCACATTCTCGTCGAAAGCGATGTCCGTGCTGCCCTCGATCTGGATGTCGTTCGCGTCGTACAGACAAATAAGCTTGCCCAGTCGCAGGGTACCCGCCAGGCTGGCCGCTTCGGCGGCTATCCCCTCTTGCATATCGCCGTCGGAGACGATGGCGTAAGTGAAATGGTTGATGATCTCATGGCCGGGCCTGTTGTAATGTTCCGCGAGCCATCGTTCGGCGACGGCCATGCCGACCGCATGGCCAAAGCCCTGGCCCAGAGGACCGGTGGTCACCTCGACTCCGGGGATCTCCCGGTACTCCGGGTGGCCCGGCGTCTTGCTTGCCCACTGCCGGAAATTCTTCAACTCTTCCATTGAGAGCCCATAGCCGGTCAGGTGCAGCATGGCATACAGAAGCATGGAGGCATGCCCTGGAGAGAGGACGAACCGGTCCCTGTCGGGCCAATCCGGGTTGCAAGGGTTGTGCTTGAGAAAACGGTCCCAGAGCACATAGGCCATGGGAGCTGCGCCCATGGGAGTTCCCGGGTGCCCGGATCCGGCCTTCTCGACGGCGTCGGCGGCAAGAAAGCGGAGGGTGTTGATGCACTTCTCGTGAAGGGCCTTTTGATCGTTCATTGACCTGTTCTCCGTCGTCGCATTCTGAGCTCCATGACCTGTTGCAGGCAACATTGCCGAAATCCTGTTACGGAAGCGCGCGACAGGCTGCACCCAGAAGTGCCGCCTTCGGGTTGAGAATGACGTGAACCGGTATCCTGGACATCAGGTCCGACATACGCCCCTTTCTCCGGAAGGCGCCCATGAATTCGCCCCCGGACAGAAAGGGTAGGATGCGGGGCGGGATCCCTCCGCCCAGGTATACACCCCCTGTGGCAAGCACTTTGAGAGCCATGTTTCCGGCTTCCGCCCCCAGGACCGAGACAAAGATTCCGAGAGTGGCTGTACAAAGTTCGCTGGGCCTTTCCTCATCCATGGCCGCGTGCACAATGACCGGGGTTGGGTCCTCGGCCGCCGCCAGTCGTTCCGCCAACCACTCCGGTTCCTCGGCGTGACCGGCATCCTTCAGGTAGCCGTAGATGTTGGGCAACCCCTTTCCCGAGCACACCCGTTCATAGCTGACATGTTCGCAAAAAGTGTGTAGGTATCGAAGCAGTTCGATCTCCAGTGGCCTGCCGGGAGCAAAGTCCCCATGTCCCCCCTCCGATGCGTACGCCCGCCAACGCTCTCCATCCCTGATGAGATAGGCTTCCCCAAGCCCGGTCCCCGGTGCAACCACCGCGATGGCGCCGTCAGGTTTGGCTTCACCCGGGTTCAACGTGTACAAATCGGACGGCTCCAGGAAGGGTACGGCGTGGGCGACCGCAACCAGGTCGTTCATAAGATGGACGGAAGAGAGGTTCAACGCCTCTGCAAGGGACTTCTCCTCAACAACCCATGGTAGGTTCGTGATGGAGGCCTTTCCCTCGACCACGGGACCTGAAACACCGAAGCCGGCCCGCTCCGGTTTCAAATTGACCTGAGCCAGGAATTCCCCTGCGAGGGCCTGAAGGGTCGGATAGAGGCCACTGGGGAAGGTCGCCTCCGCCAGCGGCACTCTGGGTCCGGTCTCCGTCGCAAATATAGCCAGGTTCGTCTTCGTTCCACCAATGTCACCTGCCAGGATCATCATCGGGTAAGCCGTCCTCAGATTTGCGTGTTTGCGTGATGGATATTTGGAAATGAACTTTCTCAAGTCTCCTTCTCACGAGTTCCATACTTGTTTGGTCGGCCCCGGGCCAACAACCTTACAGAATGAGCCTCAGAAAAATCACCGGGGAAAACGGGCTCGAAGATCTACTTTCTCCTGTACCAGTTCGATGACCGTTCGGGGGAAATCCCACAAAGATAAGCAAGGATGATTGCCTGGTTGATGAGGGTGGTCCCGAAGAAACCGACTTCCCGGTAGCGACGGGCGGAGGTGAGGACGGGTGCCGGGGCGATTTCGATACGGCCTTGCCGTCCCAGGCGACGCATCAATTCAAAATCCTCCATAATGGGCATTTCAGGAAAACCACCCACCCGGAAGAAGGTCTCCTTTGCCAGAAAGATCGCCTGATCCCCGTACGGCATTGCCATACGTACAGAACGGAAGTGGGCCAGCTTCTCGATCCAACGCAATCCGGCGAAGGAATCGTCGATCGAAAGCCGGAAGGCCCCTGCCGCCGTCCCGGACCGACTCAGGATCCTGTGAACATGATTTTCGTAGCCGGAAGGCAGTCGCGTATCCGCGTGGAGGAAGAGGAGTATATTCCCCTGCGCTCTCCAGGCCCCTTCATTCATTTGCCTGGATCTTCCCGCAACGGATTCGATAACCCTCGCCCCGTGATCGAGGGCCTCCTTCACCGTCCCGTCCCTGCTTCCTCCATCGACCACGATCCTTTCCAGAACCCCCTTTGCCCCCTGCGTGCTCTCCAGTGCCTGCCCGATGGCATCCTCTTCGTTGAGCGCTGGGATTACGATGGAGATCCCAGGCAGAAAAGAATCGCTTTGCTTGGAGTTCATTCCCTGTTTTCCACATTCAGCGAGATCTTATGATACCGTCGTCCCTGCATCCAACGCTACGTCGATGAATAACGCAGCCGTCCACGAGAAACGGTCCGTCCCGTAGCCCGTTCCGCTGTGAGGATCGAAGTACTCGTGGAATCCCCACCGGCGGACGAGTTCCAAAATGTCGTTGGCAACCGACCTCGTCTTCGCCTCGAAGCCGTACCGTTCCAGGCCATGCATAAGAAGCCAGTTGGTGTTGATCCACACTGGTCCCCGCCAGTAATTCTCGTTGTCGAAATGTTCCCCGTCCAAGTTGTAGTTTGGGATCGAGAAGCAGTTTCCGTCGTGCATGGGGCAGAAGCTTCTGGATTCCAGGAAACGGTACATCCGTGCGGCCTGCCGCCGATTGGGTGCACCGCAAAAGAGCGGCATGAACCCCGAGGCCGTCAGTATGTCCAGCCTCACGTTGGCGCGTAGATCGTAGACATCAAACGCCCCGTGCTCCTCATGCCAGAGTTTCTCGCGGAGAGTCCGGTTGGTCTGCTCGTGCCACTCCCGGATCTTGGCTGTATCCTCTCCGAGCCGGTCCCCGAGTTCCGCGAGGTCTTCGTTCGCCCTGGACAAGACGCTGTTGAACAGCGGATCCTGCATAAGGAAGGGAGACTCCTGAAAGATGGCGGCTTCGTCGTAGTCGAGTCTACGAAAGAGGTCCACCAGGTAGACACATCGGTCATACTCCTCGTCCGACGGACGTTGCCGACGGGGTATGTCCTTCTTCAGATCGGTTCGCTCGTAGGGAGGCATCCTGGCCGGATCGATTTCGATTTGATGGAGGGGCCGGTCCCATGCCGGTGAGTTGTCCAGCCCGGACTCCCAGGGATGCCGGATGTAGACCAGCCCTTCTGCAAACGGGTCTCTTTCCTCATACAAATACTGATGCGATGCGAGAAGACGAGGGTACAATTTACGCAGCCATGCCAGGGCCTTTTCTTCGTCGCCGGCATGTTCGAGCACATGTCTTGCGGCGGTTGCATGAATGGGGGGCATCGTGATGCCGGACGTGAGCAGGCTTCCGGGATAGTGGGGCGATCGGTGGGCCTGCCAGAAGTCCGGTTCAGGAAAGTAGCTCCCGAGCGACTGCGGGTTGAAGACGATCTGGGGCAACATCCCGTTGGCCCACTGCGCATGGAACAGGGTCGTCAGCTCCTGTTGAGCCCGCATCTGGTCATACCGGGCGTATCCCAGGGCCACAAAGCCCGAGTCCCAGTTCCACTGGTGCGGGTAGAGGCGCGGGGAAGGCTTGGTGAACCCTCCCAGCCAGTTCCCGTCGAGCACCTCCTTGGCCTTCCCGATCAGGTCCTTCAGGTCATCCGACATCCCGGCTCTCCATCGATTCCATTCTCCACTCTGCTCCATCTCCCGTTGCTGAAGATTGGTCGGAGGGACGGCGAGGAACTTACAAACCCTTCTGTCGGCAAGAACGGTCCGACAGAGAAACCTGTTGGTACAGACAGGAATCGAACAAGATACAGGTAAGTGCTACGCATTCTACCGGAGGAAATATGGGAAACCCGAGAGAAGGGAGTACAGCATGAGAGGAACACGGAACGGATCGGCATCGACATGGCTATGTACAGCCTTCCTGTTTGCAGCTTCTGTTTCTTATGCCGCAGAGAATCGGCCGGGAGAACAGACCATCATCAAAGGTGACCCGGTCTACAGGGTACTGCCCCCCGGCGCAATCCCTGCGATCATGGCACCTGTCTACGTATCGGGCCAGGAGGCTACCGTCCAGATGTCTGAAGAGGAGCCTGTCCTGGGGCTGCTCTATCGCGGCGAAGCGAGGGCCTATTCCCTCTGGCAACTCGACACGCACGAGATCGTAAATGACGAGATCGGCGGGACCCCCATCGCTGTGACTTGGTGACCTCTTTGCCACACGGGCGTGGTCTACGTCCGAAAGATCGAGGATCAGCGGCTGACCATGACGGTTTCGGGTACCCTCTGGCGCAACGGCCTCGTCATGGAAGATCTGGAGACCGGGACCTATTGGAGCCAGGTATCCGGAGAGGGACTCACGGGGAAATTCAAAGGACGGACGCTCTCCACGGTTCCTGTCGTGCAGACAGCCTGGGCGGATTGGTACCGGGGCCGACCGGATACAAAGGTGCTCAAGAAGGATAGGGAAGTTCGCTCCTCCGTCTACGAGGCCTATTTCAAGGATCCGTCGAAGAACGGCCTGTTCCGGACGGAATGGCTCATGGAACAATTGCCGGGCAAGGAACTCGTACACGGCGTCACAGACGGGCCCCACGCTCTTGCCGTCCGGGACAAGACGCTGAAAAGAGGGGATCTCTTGCATGCGAACCTCGGCGACAAGGCTGTCATCGTGGTGCGAACCTCCGACAACGGGGTTCGCGGCTACTTTGCTTCCAAGGGAGGGGAAACGCTCAAGTTTCAGCGCAGCCGGGATTTCGACAGTTACGTGGATCAGCAAACCGGTTCCACGTGGGATCTCGCCCGGGGCGTCTGCATGGAGGGGCGGCTGCAGGGAAAGAGACTTGAGCCCTTGCCTGTGACGGCTGCCTTCTGGTTTGCATGGAGCACCTTCTATCCTAAGACCGGGGTCGTTCGGCAGGATTCCGTGCAGGGCGCTGAAAAGGTCGAGCCCTGAAGCTAGAGTTTGTCATCTGCGGATGTGATTCGGCGCTCCGTGGTTGACGGGCAGGTGAAGGGCCAAATTGAAGTCGCAGTCGTAAAGGGTTCCGGTCTGCCGGGGGCCACATGCTCTTTGATAGCTCACCTAAAGTGTCCCCTCCGAATTCTCCCGTTCTCCGTTTTTCGAGTCGCCTTGTTTAACAGCCTGGTTGCATCCCCCGGACACCCGCTTCGACATTTCGAATTTTTGCTGAAAAGCGGTTCGGCTTCGCGCAGACCGGGGATAGGGGGTATCCAGGGGCGCGAGCCGGTGGTGACTATGATACGCGATGCGCGTAGATTGCGGCCGTCGACCTGGATCGTGTCGGAGGAGACAAACGCCGCGCAACCCTCGATCAGCCGCACATTCTCATAGGCGGCGAGGACATCGACATATTTCGCCTGGCGAAGGGAGCCCACCAACTCATCCTTCTGTCGGATAATCGCCGCGAAGCCCGAAACACGGGAAGTGCTTTCGACACCGGCGAAACGGCTTTGAGCCGCCCGATGCCGGGCTTCCGCGGCCCGGACGAGCGTCTTGGAGGTGACGCAGCCGACCCAAAGTAACGCAGACGACACAAGTGCGTTGGTGTGTTACGCAACCGGTCTGCCGGTCCATATGCTCTTCTCGAGTTTCCCGCAGCAAGGCTAAATGCGATTTCGTCGGTACGGCTGGTTCCCTATACGCATCGATGTAACAGAATTGACGGCGAAACCGCACATCGATCCTGTTGAACTTGCCACGGTAGCGCCTCTCCGCATTGGCCGCGGATTGTTCCTCGGTCGGCGAACAGGTTCGAGAAGGCAGAGCCCCCCCCCTCCTCGGGTTTGACAGGAAGGCTTGATTACGCTAGCATGCTTACGTAAGCATAGGGACGGCTGGCGGGACGGAACCACGGCGGAGGAGAAACCTCATGGACAAAGTCATTTCCTCCAGGGTCAGCGAAGCGGTGGCCCATCAGATCGAGCTGGTCTCGAAGAGGTTACGGATTTCCAAGAAGAAGGTTATCGAAGAAGCCGTTCTCGCTTATGCGAAACAGACGGCAAAAGAGGGTGATCCAGACGTGTTTGAGCGAACATCGGGGGCATGGAAACGCCGCGAATCGGCAGCAACAACCGTGAAGAGGGTCCGGAAGGCCTTTCGGGATTCCATGACGAGGCATGCGAAATGAGGGCCTATGTCGACTCCGACGTTCTGATCTGGCATTTGCGCGGCGAGAAGAAGGCGCTCAAGTTCCTCCAAACCTTACAGGGCCGACAGGAATACACCTTGTGGACGGGAGCCATGCAACGGGCCGAAGTGGTCTTCTTCCTGCGGCCGGAGGAAGAAGCGGACACGCTCGCCCTTCTCTCCCAGTTCTCCACGGCACCCGTAGACCAACGCATCGTCGATCGAGCTGCATCCCTCTACCGCCGGTGGAATCCATCCCACGGGATCGACGTAAACGATGCGATCCTGGCGGCGACGGTCTTTGAAACCGGTGGGAAGATTTTCTGCCTGAACAGGAAGCATTATCCCATACCGGACATCCCGGTAGAAAAGGCATGGTAGACGGGTCCGGCTTCGCTTGCAGGCAACCGGCAAGAGCCTTGGACCGCCGACGGACTGTTTCCAGGGCCATAGGTCGATGACGAAAGCCCATCGGCGCCGTGGATACGGCCCCGGGCATGCACATTGAACCCTTCAGTGGTGATTCCACGAAAGCAGCAGGTCAACGATCTGTTGGCTGATCACCCCTTCATCGAGCAATACCTTCAGGAGCCCGGCCCGAAACAACCCGGCGATCACAGGCGATGATATGCCTCTGGAACCCGATGCAGAGTCCTGAGAAGAAAGGATTTCGATGAGATACAAAAGGGCAGGAAGGACCCTGAGGCATTTGTCAACGGCCGGAGCTGTTGAGAAGACCAGAGGTACCTCGGCAAGATCAAAACATGGAAGATTGTGGACGTAGAACGAGCAGGATAAAGGGTGGAGCAGGAGTGTGGGGCTGAAACCGCTCCCTGCTTCTTCGTAGGGTCGGATGTGTTTCAAATGAGATACCGGTCTATGTCGAGAGCGCCATGGAAGACGCCCAAGATATCGATCTGTTCCTCCTTGATGAGGTAGGCGATTCTGTAATGCCCGTGCAGGAGGATTCGGATGTCGCCTTCCGGCTCTGAACGGTACCGATGGTCGATCTCCGGGAAATCTCGGAGAATCTGCACCTTTTCGTAGATCCCGGAGACGACCTTGACGGCGGCTGCTGGATTGTCCTGAGCGATGTAATCACGGATGTCCCTGAGCCATCTCCAGGCTTCCTCCGTCCACCTTATTTGAGCCATGTCCGTATTCTGTGCTCTATCTCCTCGTTCGAGATCGTCCGTCCTGCCCTGGAGTCCTCCAATCCTCGCTCGATCATGTGGTGAAAAGCCAGTTCACGAAGGATCTCCTCGAAGGAACTGTCTTCAGGCTGGGATCGAATGATCTCGGTCATTCTCTCTTTCGCCGTCGGCATGACCATCTCCCTTGTATTGCAAATGCATGACTTCCCGGGATCTTTCTTTCAAAAACAAGGGTATCTGAGGGTGAGACGGGTTGTCAATCAATCGGGGGGGGGCCGAGGTATGCAGGGGAACGCAATCGTGTCGCATGCCACCTCTCAGACCACGAGCTACTACACGGGGGACGACGGGGATCTTCAGAAGGGGGTGGCCTGTGGCCGGTCCCGCGCTTTACGGACAACGGGGACGGGACCGTGACCGACAAGCTGACCTGGCTGGCCCGGACCAAGGACGCCGATTGCCACTATGGAAGCTGGCAAAGCAGCTTGGACTACTGCAACGGGCTGGCCGACGGGACGTGCGGGCTTGCCCACGGCTCCGTGGCGGAGGACTGGCGGCTGGCGAACCGGTTCGAACTGGAAAGCTTGCTTGACATGGAGAACTTTGGTCCCGCCCTTCCCACCGGCCATCCCTTCACGTAGTAATAGATGAGGCTCTCATACGGGGCGGGGATATGGGAGGCCGGAAGGACCAGAAAATGGCCCACGGGATAGCTCCTGGACTCTTCCGGGGAAGAGCCGAAGGGCTTCTTGGAGACGGTGACGCTGTCCTCGGCCCGATTGTACCTGACTCTTTCCACGGACAGGGCCGCCCGGCTCATGTACCTGGCCACAGTCTCTATGGCCTTCCGATCGGCGCCATTGATACGGCCCCGGGCATGTACATTGAATCCCGAGTTGTGATTCCACGAGAGTAGCAGGTCGACCATCTGTTGGCTGATCACCCCTTCGTCCAGCAACACCTTGAGGAGCCGGGCCCGGAACAGCCCGGCGATCACAGGCGAGGATATACTTTTCAGTTCGTGAAACACGCCGTCCTTCATCATCCCCGCCGGGACTACCGCGTGAACGCAAAAATAATTTGCTTGACACCGTTTTTTCTGCCGAGGTTACCGCATATTTCGATCCATCTGATTTGGATCTTGGCAGCGGGATTTTGAAATAGAGCTTGATCAGATTATCGTGGATCACCACCTCATGGAGTATCCTACGAACAAGTTGCTGCTTTTCATGAAATGTCATCGTATCGAGTTTCCTGGCAACAGCGGTTGTGAACTCACGGATCCTCGTGAGAAGTTCTTGCCCTTGCAATGCAGTTTTGTACTCTGTTTCAAGGGTTGTCAAATCGTCCTGTATGTTCTTGATTCTCGCTTCCAGACTACGTGTTCGTTCTTGAAACTCTTCTTTAGGGACAAGTCCTTCCTGAAAGCCATCGATGAGTCGTCTTCTTTGCGCCTCGAGTTTTTGGAGTCTTCTTCCAGCATTCTTTAGCTGGGTAGAAAGAATCGATCGGTCCAGAGACTCGGTGTCGGTCAGAGCGGATTGTGCTTTCAAAAGAAGCTCAGGATGCAATAGATGTTTCCGTACTTCACACCATATCAAGTCATCAAGTGGTTCGGCGCGGATGTGATAGGGGCGACAGCGTGGTCGGCCTACGACACGATCCTGTTTTTCGCAACGGTAATAGTAGCAGGGGGGCATGTGAGGTCGCCTTTTGTCAGCCACGCAAGAGCACTTAAACCCACAGTTCTCGCAGCGTACTAACCGGCGCAATAACCAATGTTCCTCTTGAAGATTTCGGGGGCTGAATCGCTGATTGGGCCCATGCCGCATTTGTGATCCTTGCAAAGTCCGGCTGTCAATAATGGCAGGTATGCTCACAGGTATCCACTCAGAACGAGGTTTTGCTACTTTTTTCTCGCCCCTAGGATTTATTTCAGACACAGGTACACTGATCTTACAAGATGTGTTGTAATAGTAGGTTCCAAGGTAGGCTTCTCTCCTCAATATCTTGTGGACGGTTGTTTCTCTCCATAAGGGGCCTCTTTTGGGAGTCGGATATCCTTCTCGGGTGAGCCTCTTGGCAATTTGGCGAATTGTCATCTGTTCGTGGGCATGCCACGTAAAAATCTTTTTCACCACTTCTGTTTCGGCCTCGTGAATGACCAAATGCGCAGGGACTCCATCTCGACGGGGGATGCGTCGATAACCATATGGAATACTGTTCCAGAAAGTCTCTCCCTGACGAGCTCGAAAGAGCTTTCCTCGACGATGACGTTCGGCGAGTTTGGCGCGCTCATATTCAGCCACCGCACCTTGAATTTGAACCAACAAAGCAGTATGAGGATCATCTCCCGGAGGCTGTTCAATAAATATGACCTGCGTGTTAAGCCGCTCAAATTCTTCCAGAATAAGAATCAAATAGGCATACTTGCGTGATAGACGATCCGTTGATAGAACCAATACCGCATCAAACAGAGCCGCCTGCGCCCCGTCACGCAAGCGATCAAGTGCAGGGCGAGCCAGCGAAGCCCCACTGTAACCGTCATCCTTGCATACATAATCCTCCACGATTTTATAGTTCTGTTTCTTCGCATATTTGCGAAGCGCTTCTACCTGCGAGGCAATGGTCCCCTGCTTCTCCTGCCGTTGTGTAGATACCCGGGCATAGAGGGCAACATTCATGGCTTGGACTCCCCGTAAGCTATGTTCACGTTCTCATTGATTCTTGTCCGATAATAATCAGCTGGCCAAAGACGTCTCTGAGAATCGTCTCCCCCGGGTCATTGCTCCCAGACCATCGTGTTCCAGGGACCTGATAAATTTGCACTACATAGGCTTGATCGCATCCACACGGAAACAGACCGAAAAATCCAAACAATTCAAAACGTTCCCAAAATTCATTACACGAGCCATTGTTGGCCTCCATGAAGACCGTTCGAAGCTGCTCATATCGCTCCCGAGGTTGATCAACAACAACACGCTTTCCGATGGCCTTCATGTCGAACTCATGAGTTTTTTTTTAGGCTGAGCTTTTTGACCAATTTATCGATTGTTCTTTTGTGCAATGAAACGCCAAATTCCTGCTCTATCTTTACGTAAAGCTCTCCCGTGGAGATCTGCTCTTTTCCCTCCAGTTGTTCTTCTACAAATCTCAAAACCGTGGCGGTTAGTTTCGACGGACCCCGAGGCCCCGACTTCTTCGGAAGCAACCCCGCAGTCCCTTCCTGGGTGAGGCGTTTCTGCAAACTGTAAAACGTCTGCCTGCTTACACCAAACCGTTGACACACCCCAATGACACTGCCTCCTTCAATAATGTGCGAGCGTAGCATCTCGTATCGGACTTGGAGATTGTCACAGGGATCGAAGAAATCTGGATATGCATCAAACAAATTGTCACCAACCTGCTCCGGCTTCGGGTTGAACAGCCCCGCTTTTTTCAGATTGCAGTGCTTAAGGCTCTTGTCACGTTTCATGGCTGGAATATACCAGAGGGCCAGACTATATGTCCAGTAGTATTTGCCATATGTATCAAGTAGTACCATTCAACGGCTCTCTACAGGTCATCTGAACAGAATTATGGGGCATATGCGGCATAATCCACCTGACATAGCGGCATAATTCACTGGACACCCTTTTCGTTCCATACCCTACGTAAACCTTTAAGAACTTTGGGGTAATACCGAATCAAATCATTTGGAGGTATCAATACTTCTACGAGAATCCTCAAATGCGTATTTGCGTTCACGCGGTCACAAGAGCATGGACATGAGGGTGGTGATTGAACCTGCTTTCGATAACCCGGTAATAATCCGTTCTTTCCGGGTGCCGCCTCCTGTACACCCTGGTTTCGGCCATGGCCTCGCCTGCCCCCTGCTGATGATTCGCATGAGGGAGGAAGGCAAACGTTGTGCCGACCGGGAATCACAAGAGGTTGTGGCGGACGGTGAAAGGGATTGTCTGAGCGCATGATATTTTGCAGCTGTGACGTAGAGATGCGCACGGTGATACGCAGCGGGTGTATACAGAGATGGTGTACATGGCTGAATCTCTCTGGGCTGGATTCATTGCCCCTGCCCCTTGCCGCCCACCGCGCCTCCAAGCATATGGGCTCTCGGGTTGGTCCGTTTCCCCGCGCGGAGGATCTCGTAGTGGAGGTGGGGACCCGTGGCCCGGCCCGTCTCTCCCACCGTGCCGATCACGGTCCCTTTGCGGACCGGGTCGCCCCTGCGGACGAGGATCCGGTCCAGATGCGCGTAACGGGTCGCGAGTCCCCCCGGGTGAGCCAGCGTGATTGACTTGCCGTACTCACCTTCCCAGCCCGCCCGGATCACGTCCCCATCCGCGGTCGCCGATACCGGGGTGCCGCGGGCAGCCGCTATGTCGATCCCCCTGTGGACCTCGGGGAAGCCGGAGAAGGGGTCGAGCCTCGGGCCGAACCCCGAACTCACGGTGCCGTAGACAGGAAGCCCGGTCGGGAGGGTGGTCGGACGGCCCAATTCAAGTGGGGACAAGGTCGCGCGGGTCCGGGCAGCGGATCGCTCCGCCGTTAGCCGAATTTCCCGGAGCGAGGCGAGAAGCCGGGAGAACCGGGCGGCGTCAATGGCCTCATAGGTGCCGGGCGAGATCGCGATCTCGGGTGTATGAGCGATGCCGGAAAGCGGTGGAACGGGCAACATGAGGAGGGCGATCAGGAATAACCCCTTCCCGTTCCACGTGGCGGGCCAATAATAAGGAATTGGCCGTTTCATGGGGTCTATCTATGTGCAAAAGGTATACCTCGAAGGACCGATTTTTCCGTCACATGCAAATTACACCCCTGCACACGCCCCCAGTAACCCGCCTCTCCTGGGGATCGCCCTCCCCGGCAACAAGCGGCTGCGACCATGCGGCAGGCCCCCCGGTGTCGGTCCGCCCCGGGAGGCCATGATCGCGGGCGCTAGAAGGGGATGTCGTCGTCCTTGGCAGGGGGCGGTTCGTTGGTCGGGCCGGAGACGCCCTTCCCGTTGCCGCCGAGGAACTGCACCGAGCCGGCCACGATCTCCGTGACCGAGCGCTTGTCGCCCTCCTTCTCCCAGACCCGGGTCTGAAGTCTCCCCTCGATGTACACGGTGCGGCCCTTGGCCAGGTGCTGGCCGCAGATCTCCGCGAGCTTGCCGAACGCCACGACGCGGTGCCACTCGGTCCGCTCGGCCTTGTCGCCCTCGGCCGTGTTCCATCGCTCGTTGGTGGCCACAGACAGGGTGGCGACTGCGGTGCCGTTCTGCGTGTGCCGGATTTCCGGGTCTCTGCCGAGGTTCCCGATCAGCATTGTTTTGTTCAGGCTCGCCATGTCGGACTCCTTTCTCCTTAGGAAGTTGTGTAGCAGGTCAAGATCGCTTGACCTTTCACTTGAAGAGAAGGCCAAGCGGTTCGTACTCCGGCCCGGCCAAGAGCTACGCTCCAGGCTACGTTTCAGACTGCATGCCGATCTCGGCGGTAGGCTCGGGTTTGTCATGTGAGGCACCTCCTTGGCGCACATCTTCAGCAAGACCTGTACCAAGACCGGTGCCGGAGGGGCTCTCAGCAGGAGTGCGGGGGGATCGTTCGGCTTGGGGGTGGCACACCAGCGGCCACGAATTTGCCCATCGGAGAGACGAGCCGTTTGCGCAGCCGTCAGGTCAGGGGGGAGGGATGGCTGGTCACACCGTCGGAAAGTGCGACAAGGGGCACCTATGATGCGAGGAAGTCCGCAATGCTCACGATCTTGATGCCTTCGAAGGAGGCGAGCTTGAGCAGATGTCCATCGCCGGTAACGATGAACTCGGCGCCGGCATGCCGGGCACATTCCAGGACCCGGTTGTCAGGGTCGTCCGCCAGTATCCTCAACCTGGCCTCGGGCTTCACGACTTCGGAGACCCTGGCGATGTGCCTGACGGCCGCTCTGATTTGGTCGTCCTCCCAGTGGAACTTGCTGCGGAGTATTCGGGCCATCTCCGTCACGACCGGAACGGAGGTGTAAACCTCTATCTCGCCCTGTATCGCCAGAAGCCATGCCTGTTCCGCCCTTCCACCTTTCGTGATCAGCGCAGAGATGTAGACATTCGTATCGAAGACGGCTTTCCGCACCTTATCGGCCTTCAAAGATGAGCCGTTCGATTTCCTTTTCGGAAATCTTGAGCTTCTTCGCTTTCTCTACACCATACTCCTGCAAGGCCCGATATTCCTTCTTGAGCTTCTCCTGTCTGTAGAAGGAGAACATCTCGCGAAAGAGGCCGCTCGCTGTCTTGCCTTCCTCCTTGGCGATGGTCCGGTATTCTCTGGCCGTACTGGGCGGAAGAGACAGGCTCATGACTGCCCGTTTACGTGATCCCATGTGAACCTCCTTCTGTATGACCTGGTATTACCATAACACCAAGGACCACCGAAGGCAAGGTCGCTGAGTTCTCGTGCTGCGGCAGGCTACGCTCCGATGAGGGAATTTTCCTGGAAGCTGAAGAAACCACCGTCCGGGGCGACCACGATGTGATCCAGGACCTCGATGCCCAGGAGCTTGCCCGCCTGAACGAGCCGGTTCGTGAGTGCTCTGTCCTCCTCCGAAGGGGCGGTGTCTCCACTTGGATGGTTGTGCGCGACCAAGATTCTTTCAGCGTTTGCCAGGATCGCCGGCTTGAATAACTCGCGAGGGCAGATCCCCGCATGATTGAGCGACCCCAGGGCCACGAGGTTGACGCCGATGAGCTTGAGCTTCGTGTCGAGAAGTGCGACCGCGAAGCCCTCCCGGTCGAATCCGGCAAAGAACCGATGTCAATAGGAAAATCAAGATTCCGGGGACCCTTTCAGCGGCCCAGAAAGGGTCGGTCAAGGCATCCCCTGAGGTGCATGAGCGGAGAGGCGAGCGACGGAAGGGTCCATTCCGAGTCGAGCGGAAGGGCTTTGCCCGGATCCTGAGCATGTAGGGGCCGAGCCGCGAGTTTCCGGGCGCACGTTTCCGTGCCGGGGAGTGTTGCGAGGAGGGTTCAATCCGGATAGATCAGATCCCGCCTCTGTTTCCCCCGATAGCTCGAGCTGTACACGTAGTAGTAGCATAACTGCATCATCGAGGCTGGTCGGCGACCGCACCATCGTCATCACCCACCCTTGCCACCCTTTCAGTGGACAACCCCTGAGGATCCATCACTTTCGCCCGGAAGCTCAGGTCTCCACCGTTGTGGTGGAGCTGCCTGACGGTTCAAGGCAGGTTGTTCCGGTATCGTGGACGGATCGGGCGGATCCGAACATCCATCATTTGGGCTCAACGGTAGGGTTGCTTCTGTCCCCCTTTGCGTTGTTGGAACTTCTGGAATTTGTGGACAATTTGAAAGAAATGCCTTGACAGGGAAAGGGGAAAAGCCGTAGCCTGGTACTGTGTTTAGACGTACCAGGCAGCTATGGAGACAACGATGGCGAAACGCAAAGGCCCGACAGCAGCAACCTTGAGACGCAAGCGGGATAATCTCATCGGACAGTTACCGAATTTCCATGAAATTCTACGGGGGAGCCTGGTACAACGTTATCGCCGATGCGGCCAGCCCAACTGTCGCTGCAACCAGCCTGGAGATCCCGGGCATGGGCCCTCGTGGTATCTGATGGTGACTGTAGAACGGGGCAAGACGGTTCGGGTTTACGTTCCCGAAGACAAGAAGGTGCAGGTGCAGAAACGGATTGATAACTTCCGCTCTCTTCGGGAAAAGATCGAGAAGATCTCAACACTGAATCGAGAATTGCTCAAAGGGGGGAGGCTGTTTGAACAAGACTGAACCCAAGGAAGCGTCCCTCGGTTGCCCTGAGGACGGACAGGACGAAAGGGAACTGTGTTGGACATGGCTCGCCGAACAGGTGCTGGTCCTATCGGCACAGAGCAGACAGTCGGTCGAGGAGGTGTTGTGTGAAATGCTCTTATCCGCAGGCAGCGAAACAGGGACGGCCGGAGTAGACGAGCAGGAGGTAGACAGTGGGCAGGATCAACAGTCAGCATCTGCAGCGCAAAGCGTTCGTATATGTCCGCCAGTCCTCGTTGGCCCAGGTACAGCATCACCAGGAGAGCACGCGCCGACAATACCAGTTGCGTGAACGTGCGACCCGGCTGGGCTGGCCTGAAGAGCGGATCGAAGTCGTTGATGAAGATCAAGGGCGCTCGGGAACGAGTGCAGAACATCGGGAAGGGTTTCGGCGCATGGTCAGCGAGGTTGCCATGGGCCAGGCAGGAGCGATTCTCGGGTTGGATGCGAGTCGGTTGGCTCGTTCCTGTGCAGATTGGTACCGGCTGTTGGAAGTGGCAACATTGACCGGCACACTGATTGTGGACGAGGAGGGAGTGTATGATCCGATAAATTATAACGATCGCTTGCTTCTGGGACTCAAAGGGACCTTGTCAGAGGCAGAAGGCCATTTCCTCAAGCAGCGTATGATCGGCGGACGACGAACCAAAGCAAGGCGAGGAAAGTTCCGAATACGGTTGCACGCGGGCTACATATGGGATAGCCAGGAGGAACAGATCCGCATGGATCCTGACGAGCAAGTGCGGGACGCGGTGAACCTTTTCTTCCGCTGTTTTGGCCGCATTGGAACAGCCCTTGGAACCGTACGGTATTTCCATGAACACCATCTAAAGTTTCCACGGCGAGACGGTTTTGGCACTCTACAGGTGCCTGTAAGCTGGGGTCCACTGAGTGTGGCCCGAGCGCTTCAAATCCTACGGAGCCCTACCTATGCAGGCATCTATGCCTATGACCGCCACAATCCGGAACAGGAAGACCCGGAAGACCCCTGTGCGGGAGGACGGATCTGGAAAGAGGGGTCCCATGCAGGCTATATTGGTCTGGACGACTATTGGCGCAATGTAGCACGACTGGCATCGAATCGGACGTTTCCCGTGGCAAGCAACTCAACAACACGAGCCCGCGAAGGCCGCGGACTTCTTCAAGGGATCGTCTTCTGCGGTCTTTGTGGTCGACGCATGGGCATATGCTACACATCCCGAGGGGATCCGGTCTATAGCTGTCGGACAGCGCCGAAACGCAGTGCTTGCCAGCATATCAACGGACGGCACGTGGATAGAGTGGTCACGCGAGTACTGTTGCAGGCATTGAGCAGGCAAGAGCTACAATTGGCACTAAAGGCCGAGGAAAAGATCCGACAGCGGGCCCAGGAGCTGGAGAAGCAATGGGGAAACCGGATTGAAGCAGCTCGCTACGAAGCGGACAAGGCCGCACGTCGGTACTACCAGGTGGAGCCGGAGAATCGACTGGTGGCCAGGACGCTGGAAGATCAATGGAATAGCGGCTTGAGGAGGTCGAGCGCCTTGAGAAGGAATATGAGCAGGCAAGACAAAAAGCTCCCTTGACGATAAACCCGGAGCAACGAGAGCGCATGATGGGACTGGCCGAGGATCTGCCCGCACTATGGACAGCGCCGACGACACAGGAGAAGCATCGGAAGGAACTGCTTCGAATTCTGCTGGAAGATGTAACGCTACGCAATCAGGATGAACCATGGTCCATAGAGGTAGCCATCCGTTGGAAGACCGGCCTTGTCACGCGCCATCAAGCCCAGCGTCTGCGTAAGTACGGCCACACAACTCCAGCAGAAATCATCGAGCGCATTGAGGAGCTATACGAGGATTACACGGACAGAGACATAGCACGTATCCTGAATGAAGAAGGTTACAGGAGTGGCTATGGGAAAGCCTTCACCATGCTCAGTGTAAGTCACCTTCGGCGTAAACATGGCATGATGCCCAAAGAAGCAACCCCCAAAAGGCCAAAGGGCTGACCAAGGAGGTGTTCAATGCGCAAGTACAAGAATCACACCCCTCCGAATCAGCCTCAATCGTGCAGTTCAAATACTACTACCCGTAGTAATAGGTCAGGCTCTCATACGGGGCGGGGATATGGGAGGCCAGAAGGGCCAGAAAATCGCCCACGGGATAGCTCCTGGACTCTTCCGGGGAAGAGCCGAAGGGCTTCTTGGAGACGGTGACGTGGTCCTCGGCCCGATTGTACCTGACTCTTTCCACGGAATTCTTCATTCGCAGATCGTCATTCCCTTTAGCCGGTCCGCTCTCCCCATGTCTGTCGGGATTCGTCAGAGGAAGGGCTTTGGTGCCAGGGTCGTATTTGTGCGTAGAACCTACAATCCCTGGGGCTACCTTTCTATCATCACTCGTCGTCGTACAGCCCCGTCCAGCAGATCCTTGAAGCGCTCCTCGATGATTCTCCTTCGAGCATCACGGCCTGTACGACTGTACGACCCGTCTTCCCATGATCTTTCGTTGGCCAGGCATGGGTTCCTGCACAGGAAAACAGATGACCAGGGAGGATTACGTTCTCAAGGGGGCTCAAAAGGCGGAGGGTGTGCTGACAGGATGTGGGCCGTGTCTTTTGGACAGGGACGGCATATGAGAACGAAGACGTGGCCAGATGTTCAGAGCGGCGAGAATCTCCAAGCCTCCCATGGTACGGTGGTTTGCATGGAGCACCTTCTATCCTAAGACCGGGGTCGTTCGGCAGGATTCCGTGCAGGGGGCCGAAAGGGTCGAGCCCTGAAGATCGAGTTTGTCACCTACGCCAATGAGCCCCCACAGGAAGAGCCGTGACCGGCCGTACAGCCGAAGCAATGTTCTCCGGTTACGATACGGCGGGTCGCCAGGCGAGACGGTTCGAATGCGCGGATGTGGTTCGGCGCTCCGTGGTTGACGGGCAGATGAAGGGCCATGTTGAAGTCGCAGTCGTAAAGGGTTCCGTCCCAACCCACGGAGATCTGTCTTCGGCACATCAATCCTTCGACCGTCCGAGCATTGAATCCATCCTTGAGAAGTTGCATATACGAGTTCAGCTTGTTTTCCCGGTGAAGAAGTTCCCCGTATCTTCCAATCGGCATGTTTGCGATAGTCAAGAGCCGCGTAAAGGTGATTCCGAACCGGTCCTTCAGCTCACGCTTATAGTCCGCTTCAAGAGTGGACTGTGCCGGCGGCAGGAAAGGTCCGGCGGGATTGTAGACAAGGTCGAGCCCCAAATCGTCTTGGCTTCCATAACCCAGACGGTTCAATTGTCTGATAACCTCGATGCTCTTTGCATACGTCCCCAGCCCACGTTGTGAATCCACGTTTTCTTCGAGATAGCAAGGAAGGGAAGCCACGAGCTGGACCTGATGATCCTGATAGAATTCCGGCATGTCTTCCATGCCGGGTTCCAGCATTACCGTGAGATTGGTGCGTACTTGAACCGAGTGCCCGCCTTGCTTCAGACTGCGGATAAAGGGTTTCAAGTGCGGATTCAGTTCGGGCGCCCCACCCGTGATATCGACCCTGTCCGGTTTGATTACATCCGCCGCGCTGGAAATCAGGCTCAGGGTTGTCCGGTCCATCACCTCCCGGCGAGCAGGTGACGCCGCCACATGGCAATGGGCGCACTGTTGATTGCAACGCAGGCCGACATTCACCTGCAGGATGTCGATCGATGAACTTCGCAGGGGCCGTCTCCCATGTTCCTGTATCCTTTTCTCGAACTCGTTCATGACGACCTCCTCTCAACAGGCGCAGTCCGGCCCGCAGCACACCTCGTCCGATCTCTTGGTCAGGTTGTATTCCTTTCCCTTGGTTTCCCGGGGATACCTGAAGCCGGTCCGGCTGCAATCGAAGGAAGTCGCTTGGTCCAGGGGAACTTCCATCACCGGAGGAATCGCCGTGATATCTTGGTGATAAGGCCCGGAGGCATGGGTCATGATCCGGTACGTCTTGTCACAAACCGCCATCCGTTTACCGCGATGAAGCGTGTGCCCGTCGTCATCCGTTACGGTTTTCCAGGGCCCCTTGTAGACCACGGCCTGATTGCGTTCGATGCAGGGCCCCTGCTTGCCTTTGAAGGCCCTGACCGTCATGGAGCGGAACTCGATCCCGTCGATCACCTGCCAGGATTCTTGCTGACGGGAGAGGATCTCGATGCCATAGAAGCCGGCCGATTCGAACATCTCAAGGAACCTGTCTTCACGGAAGGCCCCGGAAATACACCCGCTCCAGAGCTCAGGGTCAGCCAGGATGGCGGCCGTTGGGTCCTCGTCGCAGACGATGTCCGAGATTACGGCCCGCCCACCACGCTTCAGCACTCTGAACATCTCCAGGAACAACTCTTCCTTGTCCTGGGGCCGCACCAGGTTGAGCACACAATTGGAAACAATCACGTCAACAGTGGAAGTGCCTATGAGCGGACGCTCTTGCCGCAAGCGGCTGCACTCGACCTCGAGCGCAGCGAGATCTTCCACGGATAGAACCGGATGTTTCTCGAGCCATTGCCGGACGAGTTCAAGGTCCAGAGCCAAATCCTGGATCCTCCCCTTTACGAAACGTACGTTGCGATAACCGAGCTTTCCCCCGATTTCGCCCAGGTACTTTCGGGAGAGGGCTAGCATTTCGTCGTTGAAATCGACCCCAATGACCACTCCCTTTGGGCCGACCTTCCTGGAAAGGATATAGCAGTTCTTCCCGGCTCCCGAGCCCAGATCGACGACGGTCTCACCCTCGTTGACGTATTTCCAGGGGCTCCCGCACCCATAGTCCTTTTCAATGATCTCCTTTGGCAGAAACTCGATAACCTCCGGACTATAGGGTGTCGGGCAGCACAATCCGGGTTGGGCCTCCCGCGCCCCGGCCTGGTAGCGTTCCAGAACTTCCCGCTCCACATCCACGGCCGGGGCCGGCAAAGTCTCCTTCCGTTCCAAACGGTTACCCGATTTCATTCCTCAGCGTCCTCCTTTTTTTGGGGTCTTCCTCGCGGCCAGGCACCCGATAAAACAAGAACTATGGTAAGGGATTATGGTCCTGATATGAAAGACTCCGCCATCTCCTTTGGTCGTTTGGGCACTTTCCCTGTACCCTCAGCCGCTTTTCAGCTCCGGGACCTTCGGAAAATCAATGACGGTCTCTGCTACATGATTGAAATAGTTGGTGAACATGTTTTGAGCCACATTTGCCACGATTTCCGCAATCTCTCCATCTTCGTAGCCCGCGTTGCGGATCTGCTGAACATCTTCGTCGGTGACCCATCCCCGCTTCTCGACGACCTGGCGGGCGAACCGAAGGGCCGCTTCGGCCTTGCTGTCTGGAGAAACGGCACGACGGCTATCCAGCGCCTCTTCGTCGCTCAGGCCGACGGACTTGCCGAGGGCGGTGTGGGCCGACAGGCAGTAGCTGCAGTTGTTGGCCTGCGATACGGTCAACGCCAGCTGCTCGCGAAGTCTGGGCGACAGCAGGCCCTTCGCCAGAGCCCCGCTGAATCCAAGGTAGGCCTCCAACACGGCCGGGGAGTTGCCCATGGTTCTCATGATGTTCGGAACCATACCGAGTTGTCTCTGTATTCCATCCATAAGGACCTTTGCTTTTCCCGTTGCAGTCTCCGGGTCGAGACCCTTTATCCTTTGCATCGCGTTTCTCCTGATTGTCTCGTAGAATTCTATCGCGTTCGTGTTCTACCGCAAGAACCCGCCCTCAAATGTTAGTCGGGTCTGCTGGGTATTGTTTGGTGTTTTACTTTGTCGGTCGGGATCCAAAAACCTTACAAGCGGTCACCGAGATCGTATGGGAAAAACCGCTGATCTTCCTCCTCATCCTGGGAACGGGCTTATCTATTATCTGAATGGATTGCTTTCCTGATACGTTCCCGGACCTCCGGAGGAAGGGAGGCAGAAGGGGGGAGCTCACCCTGTTCCGCCCTTGCTTCGCATGCACGGCTCGCTCTTCGAAGAAACAAGATCTGGCGCCTGTACCGTCTGCAGAACTTGCACATGGCCAGGTGCACTCTCACCCCGAAACGCTTAGGAAAAGGCAGTTCTCGATCGAGAGACTCGGAGACCAGATGTGTGACCTCTTTGCAGGTAAGCATCAGCCATCCCCTTCTTCGGCCGTCGCCTGGAACCAGCCGGTTTCAAGGCACTTTCTGAGCCGAGCACGTGCACGATGCAGCATGGTCCATAGATTGGTCGTTGTAACGCCCGTGACCTTGCAGATTTCCTCCGTTTTCATGTCATCCAGCTCTCTCATGGAGAAAACCTCTCGCAGGCGCTGAGGAAGATCTTTCAGGCAAGCGGAAAAGGCCTGCCAGAACTCCTGATTCTCGAGGACTGTCTCGGGCGCCTTCGGCCAGCGCCCCGGAGGCGTGCTCCAGGCTCCCTTTCGGTCGAAGGCCTCAGCCGTATCTCCCTCGTCCCCCTGAACAGGCTGCTCGCGCTTGTCCTTCCGAAAATGATCGATCAGCTTGTGCTTGAGGATTCCGACGAGCCAGGTCCTTTCCGAAGACTGTCCCGCAAAGCTGCTGCGTGATTTCAATGCCGCCAGGAAGGTTTCCTGCACGAGGTCTTCCGACACGTGCGCGTTTCCGGTCCGAAGAAGGGCGAAACCGTACAGGGCGTCGCCGTGAAGATCCACCCACTCTCCGGGTTCCGTGAGCCGGTCGGTTTCCCCGGGGTCTTCCGATAGGTTGAGCTCAGTGGTATCTTTCAAACGGGGTCCCCCTATATGCGTTCCATTGCAAGGCCCTGTGTCTAATAGCATATTCATAACACATGGTCGGGAAGCCATAAAGGAAAATCCTGAGAGGTCTATCCGTCCTCCTTCTCGATCGAAAGAGGTCCTTTCCCCTGCATACAGTACTCCCCGCACTGCTGGATCAGCTTTGCAACGAGAGCCGTCCAGCCCGTCTGATGGCTCGCCCCCAGTCCTCGACCTGCATCCCCGTGGAAATACTCGTAGAATAGAATCAGATCCCCCCAGCCCGGGTTGCTTCGGAACGTTTCGTTCTCCCCATGCACGGGCCGCCGCTCGGAGGCATCCTCCCTGAGAAAGATCCTCAAGAGCCTGTGAGAGATTTCGGTTGCGACCTCCCAAAGGCCCAATTCCCTGCCCGACCCTGTGGGACAGTCCACTTTGAAATCATTTCCAAGATAGTAGTGGAACTTCTGCAGGGCCTCGATGATGAGGAAGTTCAAAGGGAACCAGACCGGCCCCCGCCAGTTGGAGTTGCCGCCGAACATGAAGCCCTCGGACTCGCCCGGCTCATAATCCACCCGGCTTTTCTCCCCCCCGAATTCGAAAACGTACGGCTGGTGGGCGTGAACCCTGGAGAGGCTGCGGATCCCGTAGAGGCTGAGAAATTCCGTTTCGTCCAGCATCTTCTCGAGGATTCGCCGTAACCTCTCGCTGTTTACCAGCGATAGGAGCCTTCGCGCGCCGACACCCGGCGCTTCCATGCAGGCGACGTTCCTGCCGAGGTCGGGGCGATTGGCCACAAACCACTCGAATCGGCGACGGAAACCGGGCAGACGCTCGAGAACGTCAGGCTCGATCGTCTCTACGGCAAGAAGCGGGATGAGTCCCACAAGGGAACGTACCTTGAGCGGGCTGTGTCCGCCTTCGGGCATGTGGAGCACATCGTAATAGAACCCGTCTTCTTCATCCCAGAGCCCGGACTCGGGGCCGCCCACCCGATGCATGGCATCGGCAATGTAGAGGAAGTGCTCGAAGAACTTGCTCGCGATGTCCTCATAGCTCGGGTTTTCTTTCGCAAGCTCGAATGCGATGGCGAGCATGTTCAGGCAATACATGGCCATCCAGCTCGTGCCGTCCGCCTGCTCGAGGTGTCCTCCTGTGGGAAGTTCCTTGCTCCTGTCAAAGACCCCGATGTTGTCCAGGCCCAGAAACCCTCCCTGGAAGATGTTCTTGCCGTCCGCGTCCTTGCGATTCACCCACCAGGTGAAGTTGAGGAGCAATTTCTGAAAGACCCGCTCCAGGAAGTTCCGGTCCGGCCGGCCGTACATCTTCTTTTCGATCTTGTAGACCCGCCATGCAGCCCACGCATGAACCGGGGGGTTGACGTCACTGAAGTGCCATTCGTAGGCGGGCAGCTGGCCGTTCGGGTGCATGTACCATTCCCGGGTCAGCAGATCGAGCTGCCTCTTTGCAAAGTCAGGGTCGATCATGGCGAGAGGAATCGCATGAAATGCCAGGTCCCAGGCCGCAAACCACGGATACTCCCACTTGTCCGGCATGGAAAGGACGTCATCCGTGTAGAAGTGAACCCACTCATGGTTTCTTCCCTGCCTGCGTTCGGCGGGCGGAGGCGGGGTGTCCGGGTCCCCCCTGAGCCAGTCCTCCACCACATAGTGGTAGACCTGCTTGGTCCAGAGGAGCCCGGCGAAGGCCTGTCGCTGGAGGTTCTGCATCTCCTCGTCCAGAGGAAAGGGACTCACTTTGCGGTAGAACACGTCCGCTTCCTGCTTCCTGGCAAGGAAAATCGCTTCAAAATCAGGTTTAAAGGCCTTTTCCGGAGCGTTTACGTCAGTAAGGCGGAGCCTGAGCGTGCGGGATATGCCGGGCGGAAGCACAAGCGTGTAGTGACAGGAGGCCTTGGTCCCTCGACGCTCCCGGTTGACCGCGTTCTTCTTGCCGTGCACCACGAACTCGTTGATCCCGTCTTTCACATAACGGGAGGTGTTAGCCGCACCGAAAAGTCGTTGATTGTTGGTTTCATTTTCCGTGAAGACCAGTTTGCCGGCACCTTCGCAATAGAGCCACCGTCTTCCGAGGGTAGGATGGGACGCTTCGATGGTACAGAGATCCGGCGGGGAAGCGATCTCCCGGAGCACCGGCTTCCGGTTCTTCCCGTCCCAGGACCAGGTGTTACGAAACCACAGGGTCGGGAGAAAGTGGAGCGTTCTTGCCTCCGGTCCCCGGTTGGTCACGGTGACTCGGACCAGAATGTCCTCCGGTCCGCCTTTCGCATACTCCACACGAATGTCGAAATAGCGGTTCTCGTCGAAGATACCGCTATCCAGAAGTTCGAACTCCGGGTCGTTTCGGCCTCTTTTTCGGCTCTCTTCCAGCAGCCGATCGTAGGGAAACGCCTGGTGGGGGTACTTGTACAGGAATTTCATGTAGGAATGCGTGGGGGTGTTGTCCAGATGGAAGTAGCATTCCTTTACATCCTCTCCATGATTGCCCTCGTTGCCGGAAACCCCAAAAAGCCGCTCCTTGAGAAAGGCATCCTCCCCGTTCCAGAGGGCAACCGCGAAGCACAGCCTCTGGTGGTTGTCGCAGATGCCGGCGATCCCGTCTTCACCCCACCGGTAGGCACGGGACCGGGCATGATCGAAGGGAAAGTATTCCCAGGCCTCCCCGTCGGGGCTGTAGTCTTCACGTACCGTTCCCCATTGGCGGTCGCTCACATAGGGGCCCCACCTGCGCCAGTGCGCCCTGCGGGTGCGTGCCTCCTCCAGCCTGCGTTCCTCTTCCGTCATGACCCCTCTTTCATCGGCTCCAGGCCATCCAGCGTTCGAACCACTTCTTTGTCTTGGGTGTGAGCCGGGTGCGGTTGTAGAGATCGGCCACCTGCTTGATCGCCTCGGCCTGCGTGGGATACGGGTGGATCACGGCGACCATCTGTTTGAGGCCTATCTTTTGGGCGATCGCGAGCGTGAGCTCGCCGATCATTTCCCCGGCATGACGGGCCACGATGGTTGCCCCCAGGATCCGGTCGGTTCCCTTCCTGACGTGGACCTTTACGAACCCTTCCACCTCCCCGTCCGCGATCGCGCGGTCTACCTCGCCCATGGGCCGCACGAACGTGTCCAGGGGAATTCCCCTCTGTTCCGCGTCCCTCTCGTACATGCCCACGTGGGCGATTTCAGGATCCGTGTAGGTGCACCAGGGCATGGTGAGCGTGCTGAGCTTCTTCCTGCCGAAAAAGAGGCTGTTCTGGATCACGATGCGGGCGGCCGCATCCGCTGCGTGCGTAAATTTCCACTGCATGCACACATCGCCGGCTGCGTAGATCCTCGGGCTGGTGGTCTGCAGCCTGTCGTTCACCTCGATTCCCCTTCTGGCGTCGAATTTCACCCCAACGGCTTCCAGGTTCAACCCTTCGACGTTCGGTGCACGGCCGGCGCCCACAAGGATTTCGTCTACGGTTACGGACCCGCTTTTTCCATCGGACTCGAAATGGATGGTCTTGCTCCCCCCCTTCTCTTCCACACGCTTGACCGTGCAGTTCAATACCAGATTGATCCCCTCCCGGATGAATGTCTGCTGAACGATCTCCGCGGCGTCCGCGTCTTCCCGGCCCAGTATGTGCGGCCCCGCCTCGAAGAGGGTGACTTCCGAGCCCAGCCGGCGAAAGGCCTGCGCCAATTCGCTCCCGATCGGCCCGCCCCCGATACAGGCCAGCCGCTTCGGCCTCTCCGTCAGATTGAAGACCGTCTCGTTGGTCAGATAGCCGGCGTCCGCCAGGCCCTCGATGGGAGGGGCCACGGCCCGGGCTCCGGTCGTGATCACGGCTTTCTTGAATTGCAGGGTCTTCCCGGCCACTTCTACGCGGTCCGGGCCCGAAAACCGGGCCTCACCAAGAAAGACGTCCACTCCCAGATCCTGAAACCTTCGGGCCGAGTCATGATCGCTGATCCCGGCCCGAAGGCTTCGCATCCGCTCCATGACAAAGCCGAAATCCGCTTCCGTTTCGCCCGAAACCCGAACGCCGAAACGGCCCGCGTCCCTGGCATCGGCAACCGCCCGGGAGGATCGGATCAGGCATTTTGACGGCACACAGCCGACATTGAGACAATCACCGCCCAACAGGTGCCTTTCGACGAGTGCCACCCTCGCCCCCAGCCCCGCAGCGCCCGCGGCCGTGACCAGACCGGCCGTGCCGGCCCCGATGACAACGAGGTTGTACCTTCCGGCCGGCTCCGGGTTGACCCAGTCCGAAGGGTGTACGTTCGAGACCAGCTTCCGGTTGTGTGCATCCATGGGGGACACAAGAGGATCCTCATGAAAAAGTGTTGGTTCGTCTTTGACTGCAATCGATTGAGCCATCGGTCTTTCTCCTTTCTGTTATGCAACCTTCTTTTCGAGCGCCCGGCGGGCGATGCGTGTCACATAGACGGTTACGGCCACTGTCGCCAGAAGGCCCACAACACGGAGGCCCCACTGTGCGGCCGTCGCGGGGCCGCCTCCGGCTCCGAGCGTTGCCACATCTCCGGCGAGGGACCCGATGTACACATACATCACGGTTCCCGGCAGCATTCCGATCCAGGATGCGAGGAAGTAGTCCCGCAGGGATACCTTGGTGATGCCGTAAGCGTAGTTGAGCAGATTGAAGGGGAAGATCGGGGAGAGCCGCGTGAGCCCGACGATCTTCCACCCCTCCCGGGCTACGGTCTCATCGATCGCCTTGAACTTCTCATTTCCTTCGATCTTTCTTTCCACCCACCCCCGTGCGAGGTATCGCCCCACGAGGAAGGCGCTCGCCGCGCCAAGGGTGGCGGCGATCGAGACGATGATCGAGCCCTTGATCACGCCGAAGATCGCTCCGGCCCCCAGCGTCAGGACCGATCCGGGCAGGAAGAAAACGCTGGCCAGGACATAGGTGACGACGAAGATCACCGGACCCATCGCTCCAAGCCCACGGATCCACTCCAGTGCGGCACTCAGGAGATCCTGCACGTGGAGGAGCCGGGCCGCAGCAACGAGGGCCGCTGCAAGCATGATTCCCAGCACAACTTTCCATTTTAAGGCCGATCCGCGTTTTTGCGGTTGATCTATCGTGATGGTTGTTCCCATGGTTCATCCCCCTTCTTTTCGTCCTGCTTATTTCTGTTCGTTCAAGGACCAATCGTAATGCAGGTATTTTACTTTCGCCTTTTCGGACCGAAGGAACTCTTTGTCCTTTTCTTCGGAAAGATACTGGCTCGCAAAATCGAGCTTCGCCCCGTCGCTGCCTCCAAAGTCTTCTCCGAACCAGTCGAGGATGCTCGAGAGGTAAGCCGTGCCCCTTTCCTTGTCGATCCGGAAATTTCGTGACTCTGCGAAGAAGGATTCGGCCTGGTCCTCGAGTTGGGAGTC
>CAYZMM010000058.1:0-34508 GCA_964479535.1 uncultured Thermodesulfobacteriota bacterium | reverse complement strand
TTGAATATGACCCACGCATTAAAATCGTTAAATGAACAGTATTGCCCCTAAATGCACTAAATGCAAGAAGCATAGCGACCCTCTGCTGTCGACTCGATTGACCTGAAAAAAACCGGCGTGCTAGCCTTCTGGAGATGAGGGCACGTGCAGAAGATAGCCACATCGCAGGATCCAGGGACAGTCTATGAGGAAAGACACGCTGAACAACCACCTCGAGCTCGTGATTCTGGACTGCGACGGCGTGCTCTTCGACTCGATCCGCTCCAACGTGGCCTATTACGACGCGATCCTGCAAAGGCTGGGCAGCCCTCCACTGGATGAGGAGGGCCGGCGCCTCTGCCACGTGTTTTCGACCCCCCAGCTGTTCGCGCACTTCTATGCCGATGACCCGGAACGGGCGAAAGAGGCGGAACGGATCGCCTACACGATCGACTATCTCCCGTTTCTCGAGTACATGGACCCGGAGCCCGGGCTCTACGAAGTCCTTGGAGAACTTCGGCAATCCTACCGCGTCGGACTGGCAACCAATCGCGGCAAGTCGATGCCTTCCCTGATGGATCGATTCCGGCTGGAGGGGCTCTTCGACGTGGTCGCAACGATTCTCGACGTGGAGAGCCCGAAACCTGCTCCGGACATGCTGCTCTACTGCCTCGACAAGACGGGCATAGCGCCTGAGCGGGCCGTCTACGTGGGAGACATGGAAAACGACCGAATCGCCGCCGACGGGGCCGGCATGCCCTTCATCCTCATGGGCGACGGTATCCGCCATCCGCTCCGGATCGGGCGTCTTAAGGAACTGCCGGGATTCCTACGAAGGGAGATGTCTCACGGCGGGTGAATCAGAGGGGCAGCACACCTGGGGCAGGCCGAAACAGAACAGCGGAGAGGGAAGCCGAGATGCAGCGCAGCGTGTTTTGCGGGGACGATCTGATCCGTGTCAACCTTCCGGACGAGACTCGTTCCCTTCTTCCCCCGGCGCCCATGCCGGGCCTGCAGGACTACAAGAGCGCCGTCCGAAGGGCCCTTCGAGAGCCTCTGGGCGCCCCTCCCCTCGCGGACCTCTTCCGTCCGGGCAGCCGCGTGACCATCGCCTTCGACGATCCTTGCCTTCCCCTGCCGCCCCTGGCCGGCGACCTTCGGGGCCAGGCCATCGAGGTCGTCCTGGAGGAGCTCTTCCGGGGCGGCGTGGACAAGGAACGAATCCGGCTCGTCTGCGCCGTGGGGCTTCACCGGAAGTGGACCCCTGCCGAGCTTCGCCATCTTCTCGGCAGAAAGGTGTGGCGGGAGATGGGACCGGACAGGATCCGCAACCACGATGCCGAGGATCCGGAGGGAATCGTGGAACTGGGCCGAAGCCGTAAAGGGCATCCTGTCCAGGTGAACCGCTCGGTTGTCGACTCCGACCTCGTCGTCTACGTGAACCTCAACTGGACGCCGATGAACGGCGGCTGGAAGTCGATCCTCGTCGGTCTCGGAACCTTCGAGAGCATCCGCACGCACCACAACGTGGACGTACTGGAGCAGGGGACCCTCATGGATCCGGGCCGAAACCGGTACCACGGCATGATGGACGAGATGGGGGAGGTGGTGGCCGGTAAGTCCAACATCTTCACGATCGAAACGGTGGTGAACAACCGGGTCTGGAGCCCGGCGGTCGATCGGCTGCTGTCCGTGGACGGCAGAGGCCGGAACGGGCGCGTGCCTCATGCAATGAGGGTGGCCACCTGGCTCCCCGAGCGTGCCAAACAGCCCATCTCCCGGGCTCTGAGAAGCGCTTACGAGCCGATCGCGGTCCACGCGGGCCGAATCGATGCGGTGCACCCGGCCACCCTGGCCGCACTTGCCCGGCAGCAGAACGTGGAGGCAAAGGGACAGACCGATGCCCTCTTCCTCGCACTCCCGAATCTCTCCCCCTACTCGGTCTTCTCCCGTATCAACCCGATCCTTGCAGCGAACATGGCCCTCGGCTACGCATACAACCTCTACCAGGGCCGGCCGGTCGTCAGGGACGGCGGGGTGACGATCCTGATGAACCCCTTCCTGCCCGGGTTCCACCCGCAGCACCACCCCTCCTACGCAGAGCTCTACGACAGGGTCTTTCCCCAGACCCTGGATCCGGGAGAGATCCAGGACCGCTTCGAAGACGATTTCGCTTCGAGGCCCGAGTACGTGGACCGGTATCGACATCGTTACGCCTACCACGGGGTGCACCCGATCTATGTGTGGGCCTGGGGCTGCCTCGCGCTGAAGCGCCAGTCCAGGATCCTCGTGGTGGGCGCCCGGGACCCGGGGGTTGTCGAGCATCTGGGATTCACACCGGTCCCTACCCTGGATCGAGCCCTCTCGATGGTGAGGGAGGCTCTTGGAAAAGGGTTCTCCCTGACCCACCTTGCCATACCCCCGATCTTCGTCACCGAGGTCCTCTAGCCACCAGAAAGTGGGCGGAAATTGGGGACAGCCACCCGTTTTCCCTGGAAACTGGGGACAGCCACCGGTTTTCCCGAAAATGAGCGGCTGTCCCCAATTTCTCGATCCGGTTGTGAACCGAAGTGGGCGGTTCGGTGCCTGTCCCCGATCTCCCCGATCTCGAGAGGGTGCCCGCTTCCGCCTTTGCTTCACCGCCGTTCGGGGCCGGGCACGGGAGCCGAAAAGGCCGAAAACCGTCTGAATGGCCACCGACGGCGCAGGCGGCCCGAGATGTCCCGGTTTTGGACGCCATCCGACGGCCTCCCAAGCCCTGCCGGGAAAATTTATTGGGTCCGCAAACGGCCTAAAAGTGCTCGAATTCTATAACTTTTCTTATGAAGCGCCGTGTCAAGAAAATACGCTCTGCAGGGGGTCGGGGATTTTTTTCTTGACAGAGAGAGGCAACAAGATATAGTAGACACCTATCCTCCGGGCACAAGATCTAGATTCTTTGAGATTTTACTTGAAATTCTCTACACCAATTGCCTAATATAAATACCACTTCCAATCTTCAGACCCGCAGAAATAGGGAGGCGAGATGGCGCAGGCATACGTCGAGTCGAACACGGGGGAGAGGCCCGCTTTTCTCCACCTGACCGACGAGAATTATTGCATCCGGAAACGGGACGGAAAGATCGTTCCCTTTGACCAGGAGCGAATCAGCCAGGCCATCTTCAATGCGATGAAGGCCGTCGATCTTGTGGACAGGGACGAGGCGGTTCGCTGTTCCAACCAGGTGTGCGAAACCCTCGTCAATCAGATCCATCCGCGTTCGATTCCTGCGGTCGAACAGATCCAGGACATCGTGGAAGAGGTCCTTATCAACCGAAGGCATGCGAGAACGGTCAAGGCGTATATCCTGTACCGTGAGCAGCACGCCCGCATAAGGGAAACCAAGAGCCTTCTGCTGGACATCAAGAACACGATGGACGGCTACCTGAGCCAGGCGGACTGGCGGGTCCGGGAAAACAGCAACGTGAACTACTCCCTGGGTGGGCTCATCCTTCACAATTCCGGCACCGTAACCGCCAACTACTGGCTCAACAACATCTACACGAAGGACATCGCCAACGCTCATCGAAACGGAACCATCCACCTGCACGACCTGTGCATGTTCTCCGGGTACTGCGCGGGCTGGAGCCTGAAACAGCTTCTCCAGGAGGGTCTCGGCGGCGTACCGAACAAGATCAGCTCTCACCCGCCCCACCACCTGAGCACCCTGATCGCCCAGATGGTGAATTTCCTCGGCGTCCTGCAGAACGAGTGGGCCGGTGCGCAGGCGTTCTCGAGCTTCGACACCTACCTGGCCCCCTTCATCCGACACGACGGCATCGGCTATCGGGACGTCAAGCAGAACATCCAGAGCTTCATCTTCGGGGTCAACACGCCGAGCCGCTGGGGCTCCCAGGCCCCCTTCACGAACATCACGCTCGACTGGGTCGTGCCCCAGGATCTGAAAGACGAGCAGGTCATCATCGGCGGCAAGAAGCAGGACAGCTGCTACGGCGAGTATCAGCAGGAGATGGACATGATCAACCGCGCCTTCCTCGAGGTGATGATGGAGGGCGACGCGGCGGGCAGGGGGTTCCCGTACCCGATTCCGACGTACAACATCACCGAGGCGTTCGACTGGGACAGCGAGAACGCGGAACTCCTCTTCCAGATGACCGCCAAGTACGGCACCCCCTACTTTCAGAACTTCATCAACAGCGACCTCCAACCCGGAGACGTGCGCTCCATGTGCTGCAGGCTTCAGCTGGACAAGCGGGAGCTGAAGAAGAAGGGAGGCGGCCTGTTCGGCGCGGCCGAGCTCACCGGGTCGATCGGCGTCGTCACGATCAATCTGCCCAGGCTGGGCTACCTGTCCAGAAGCCGGGAGGAGTTCTTCGAGCGGCTCGGCCGAACCATGGACACGGCGCGGGACTCCCTGGAGATCAAACGCGAAATCATCACCAAGCTGATGGGCGAAGGACTCTTCCCGTACTCGAAGCGGTATCTCGGCACCTGGGACAACCACTTCTCCACCATCGGCCTCGTGGGCATGAACGAGTGCTGCACGAACTTCCTGGGCAAGGACCTCGTCTCCGGCGAAGGCAGGGCCTTCACCCTGGAGGTGCTCGATTTCATGCGGAACCGCCTGATCGAGTACCAGGAGTCGACGGGAAATCTGTACAATCTGGAGGCTACGCCGGCCGAGTCCACGTCCTACCGGCTTGCCAAGATCGACAGGGAGGTCTACCCGGACATTCGGACATCGGGGAACGAAGACCCCTACTACACGAATTCCACCCAGCTCCCGGTGGACTACACCACGGACATGTTCCAGGCCCTGGACCTGCAGGAAGAGATCCAGCGGAAGTACACGGGCGGCACCGTATTCCACACCTTCCTGGGGGAAAGCATCGAGGACACCGGGGCCTGCAAGAAGCTGGTGCGGAAGATCGCGGAGAACTACCGGATCCCCTATTACACGATTTCCCCCACCTTTTCCGTGTGCTCGGACCACGGCTATCTCCGCGGACAGCAGACACAGTGCCCGTCCTGCGGCAGGGAGACCGAGGTGTACGCCCGGATCGTGGGCTATTATCGGCCCGTGAAGAACTGGAACAAGGGGAAGTCGGCCGAGTATCTGGACCGAACCATATTCACCCAGAAGACCTCGGGGACCGTGGTCTCCCTGCGCGGAAGGGAGAAGGCAGGCGTGGAGGTGGAGGAACAGCAGGAGCCTGTCCCTTACGACGGCGTCGCTGTCGGTTCCTCCGACATGCGAATGATGCCGATCCTGGAACTCAACAGCTTCGCCGAGAACCACAGCCGCCGCGTGAACGGATCGAGCGACTGGAAGCTCTTCACGAAGCCGAACTGCTCGAAGTGCGATGAGGTGAAGGAAGACCTGGGAACCCTCGATCTCCACGTCGAGATCCTGGACCTTCAGGAGGCATCGGGCCACAAGCTGTTCTCGCGGTACTACAGGCAGATCCGGGACAAGGTCACACGGAAGGATACCGGCGAAATGGACCTTCCGGTGCTGCTCAACGTGGCCGGAGACGGCCGGATCCTGAAGTGGGCCATGGGGGCGCGAGAGATTCGAGAAATCCTGCAAGACCAGCCCGTATGACATCGATCCAGACCGACTTGGGACTTCCCGCCGAGACCCGGGCCGTGCATGTTGCTGGCTGGGCCAAGACCACGCTTCTGGATTATCCGGGCCACGTGGCCTCCACCCTCTTTCTGCAGGGCTGCAATTTTCGCTGCCCCTACTGCCACAACCCCGACCTCGTTCTGCACGACCCGGTGAACGGACAGGTCCCCCTCGACCTGGGCGAGATTCTCGCCTACATGGCCACCTACACACGGATGCTGGAGGGTGTCTGCGTGACGGGCGGAGAGCCGCTGCTTCAGGGGGGGCTTGCCGAGATGTGCCGGAGCATCCGCGGGCTGGGCCTGAAGGTCAAGCTGGACACGAACGGCTCGCTGCCGGAACGGCTGGCGTCGCTCCTGGAGGCCTCCCTTCTCGACTACGTGGCCGTGGACATCAAGGGCCCGCCCGGCAAGATCCACGACATCTGTCGCACGGCCATGCCGGAGTCCGCCCTGGTGGCGGCCACGGAGCGTACGGTCCGGTTGCTCGAGGCCTCCGGGGTCGCCTACGAGCTTCGGACCACCGTGGTACCGGGCCTGATCGACGGGAACGATCTCGCCGCCCTGGCCGGATGGCTCCAAGGCGGGCACCGATACGTGCTGCAGCAGTTTCGGCCCGGCGAATGCCTCGACCCCCTCTTCTGTGACGTACCGGCCTACTCCCCTGAAACCCTCAAGGAAGAGGCGAAAGCCCTCTCAGGGTTCTTTGCGGAGGTGATCGTCCGCGGCCTGGACGGATAGCCCGCGAGCCTCCTCCAGATCACGGGGGGAGAACTCCTTGTCGCGTTCCTGCTCGAATTCCAGCAGGCTTTCCTCAGCCCGCCCCACTCCCAGCCCATAGCCGAGCATCTCCCCGGCCGCACCGGCACAAAACGCGAGCAGGACGGGTGCCATCGCCTTCCAGACCACGCGAGCCTCGAGACCGGAACGGCGTCCGTACCCGAAGACGCGCGGCGGGCGAATCAGGGGCAGAAGCGGCGAGCCGACGGCGTACACGGTTCTCCTGGCTCTGCTCCAGCCGGATGCGCGCCTGGCTGCAAACCCCCTGGACGCCAGGAAGTACTCCCGGAGCGTCGGCGCCAGCCTCGAGTAGTTCAGGTGGTAGGCCCTCGAGGACGGCTCCTGATACAGCCGATGCCCCTTTGCAAGGAGGTCCTGATGCAGCACGGCTTCCGCCTCCAGCATGGCTTCGAGACGGGGACCGTACTCGAGGAGCAGGTCACGCCGATAACACGAGTGATTGGCCGGAAGATGATCGATCTCGTTCTCGGCCCGGGCCCACGAATAGGAACCGTAATAGACCAGGAAGCACCCCCAGCTGGCGCTGCTCGTCGGATTCGCATTGTGCACCACGGGGCCCACGACGGCAAAGCTGCCGCTGCGGTGGCCCGCCATCAGGCTCTCTGCCCAGAACCGGTCGGGAAAGGTGTGGTCCTCCAGGAAGGCAACCAGCGGCGACCTGGCCGCCCTCACGCCGGCCGCCTTGCCCACCCCTGCCGACTTCAGGCCTTCCACCTCCACGGTGTGCACGCCGAACAGGCTGCTCAAGATCTGCCCGGCTCCGGTCAGGTCCAGGCCGGCAGGCGCCACGATGACGCACTCGATGCAGGATGCGACGGACTGGTCCCGCAGGCTGTTCAGAACGCTGCGAAGCATTTCGGAATCCCGATGGATCAACAGAACCACCGAAAGCGCCGGAGTCGGAGTCTCTTTCATGCGGGGGAACCTCGCTTCCTGTGCGGTCGGTACGCCGCAAAGGGAATCCATCACCTGCGGTTGCCGGTATCCGGCCGATCCAAGAAGAAGGCTTCCGCGTTCGCCTCCCTACCCACATCCCCCCCTTGAAAACCGGACGCGCAGTCCTTGCACAGGGGCACATCCTGCCACTTCTCCCGAAAGGCCCGCCTCAGCCTTCGATACGGCTCGCCGTACCAGATTGCACGGAAGCTCTGATCCCGCAGGCACCCAAGAGGTCGCTTCTCTTCGTAGTCCATGAAACAGGAGCAGACCGTCCCGTCCCAGTGGATGGTGGGACAGTTCCAAAGGTTTCTGCAGGGATTCCGCTCGACCCGCAGCGGCCCCTTTCCGTTCTGGGAAATCAGGGGCAACCGGTATGCAGTTTCACTCGGCACCAGGGCGCTTCCATGCTCGCCCGCCTTCTCTCCGGACCCCCCCTCGATCTCGGTGCCGGTGCCCGGCACGAAATGGAGCTTTCGCAAGGTAAGCACATCCACACCCAGGTCCGAAGCGAAGTCCCTGAGCCCGGGGATCTCGTGCTCGTCGTGCTTCATCACGATGAAACGGAAGTTGACCAGCGGCGTATCCGAACCGAGCCGCCGCTTCTCGGCCACCACCTGTTCGATCCCCTCGAGGACCCGATCCAGGCTGCCTCCCCTTCGGTTGCGTTCATAGGTCTCCTGGGTGATGCCGTCCACCGAGAAGACGATTTCGTCGAGACCGGATTCCACGACGCGACGGGCGTGCTCCTGATCCGCAAAGACCTGTCCGTTCGTACTGCAGACCACCCGGATGCCCGCCCGCCCGGCAGCCCGGATCATCTCGTACGCACACGGGTTCAGAAAGGGCTCCCCCCAGTCCCAGAACAGGATCACGAACAGGTACGCGCCCAGCTCGTCCAGGATCCGCTGGAACATGGGCAGATCCATGTCGCCCGCCGCCCTTCCGAGCCCGCTTCCGACCGGGCAAGCCGTGCACCGGAGATTGCACCTGCTGGTGGGCTCCACCTGAAGGACCGTCGGGAGCCCCCAGGGTCGGCCCGGCTTGAACACCACCGAGCTCTCGGTCAGGATCCAGTTGACAACCTTCCTGAGCGGCAGCCTTTCGAAGGTGAGTGGGACCAGATCCATGTCGAAGGATACCCTTCGGGTCAGGATGGCGGAGATCGCCTTGTGCAACGCTCGGATCATTCCCCTCCGGAGAGGGCTACGAGGACCGTTCGGAGATCCGCTGTCCCTCGTGGGATCGAACATGAAGCGTCTATCCTCCTTCCCGCCGGGTGAGAAGGCTCACGGCCCAGATCGTCACGCAGGAGAGACCGAAGCTCGGAATCAGGGCCCCGGGCCAGATGGTGACGACCGGCAACGGGACGAGCTTCTGCAGAGCCGGCCAGAGCTGCGTGAGGGACGCGCCGACCAGCATGCCGCCGACAACCCCCTGGTAGGAGGTCCGCGACCAGAGCAAAGAGAAGCAGACGGCCGGGCCGAGCCCGGCGGCGAGGCCTCCCCAGGCATCGAAGACCTGCTCGAAGACACCCCTGCGCTGCAGTGCCAGAAGGAAGGCCGCGCTTCCGAGCAGGATGCCCGTCAGACGGCCGAGCCAGACCCCCCGGGAAGAGCGAACCTCACCCCCCAGGAGCTTGCCGTAAACATCGCTCACAACCGCGGAAACCGCCACCAGGATCTGGGAATCCACGGTGGACATCACGGCGGCGACCGCAGCGGCGATCATGATGCCCGCCAGCCAGTCAGGAAGCAGCAGGGTTGCGAGCAGGGGGAAGACGCTGTCCGGATCCTCCAGGCCGCCGGGGTGAAAGGCCCGTCCCACGAAACCGACGAACATCGCCCCGTAGAGGGCGGCAAGGACCCAGCAGATCGAGATCAGGGCCGAAAAACGGAGCTTCGCCGAATCCCGGATGGCCATGAACCGAACGAGGATGTGCGGCTGGCCCGGGTACCCCAGGCCCCAGGAGAGCCCGCCGGCCACCACGCCCAGGAAGAAGCCGAGCCCTTTCGCCTCGCCTCCAAGACGGAGCAGGGCTTCCCCCTCCTGCGCCTTCCCGAGCGCCTGCCACAGCCCGTCGAGCCCCCCCAGCTGCCAGATCGCCGCCGCCGGGATCACGACCACGGAAAACGCCATGATCAGGCCCTGCACCAGATCGGTCATGGCCACCGCCAGGAAACCGCCCGCAACCGTGTAGAACAGGATCACCCCGCAGCCGATCAGGATGCCCTGCACGTAATCGACGGAGACCGTCCCCCAGGGTGTCGAGACCCCGGAGAAGGTGGTCTCGAAGATCTTGCCGGCGGCCGTGAACTGGGCGGAAATGTAGGTTGCATAGAAGACCAGAATGATGGCGGCCGCCACGATCCGGATGAAAAGCCCGCCCTGCCCGGAGAAGCGGGCCTCGAGAAAATCCGGGATGGTCAGGACATCCGGACCCGCGGCCGCCCGGCGAAGACGGGGGGCGATCACAAGCCAGTTGAACAGCGTCCCGACCGCACATCCGATCACCGCCCAGAGGATGGAGAACCCGCCGGCAAAGGCGGCTGCGGGAAGTCCGATGAGCAGCCAGCCGCTCATGTCCGACGCCTCGGCCGACACGGCGGTCACCCAGGGGCCGAGTCGTCTGCCCCCGAGCACGAAGTCGTCAAGGGCCCGATTCGATCGGGTGTAGTAGATGCCGATGGACGCCAGCAGGAGCAGGTAGAGAAAGAAGACGAGCAGGATCAAGGGGGCCCTTCCCTGTGGAAGAAGTAGAGGAGGGCGGCCGTAAGGATGACGACGGGCGGAACCACGAGCCAGAGAGCGGTCGCAAGAGGCAGCATGTTTCCCCCTCCCGGAACCTACTCTTTCATCGCCTTCAGGGCCTTCAGGCCCGCCTTGATGTCCGAAACGTGAAAGACGAAGAGGGCCTTTTCCATCTCTTCCGGGGAAGATCCGTACGTGTAGTCGATGTTGATGCCTTCTCTGGCCAGGCAGTCGGAGATGGCCGCCAGACGTCCCGGCCGGTGCTCGAGCGTGGAGAGGATGACCTCGTTCCTCGTCACGGTGTAGCCCGCTTCGTCGAGCAGCTTGGCGCTCTCGTCCGCGTCCGAGGTCACGAACCGGATCAGGGTCAGCAGCGAGGCCTCCTTCAGGATCGACGAATAGCTGGCCGTCGAGGCGATCCGCCGCAGGGTGACCTCCCTGGCCCTGAACAGGCCCTGAATGTGTTCCGCCGGATCCTGGATCGACATGGCAAGGATGTTGACACCATGGTCCCCTAGGACCTTGGCAAGCCGGGAAAGCTCACCCGGCTTGTTCTCGAGGAACACCGACAACTGCTTCGCCTTCCTGTACATGGCGTCGCCCTTCCTTGAGCTTCCGTGCTTCCGCCGATCGCAGCAGAAGAATTCGTGCGGTACGCAGGCTGGGTGAAAAACGTCCTTCCCTTTTAAAGAAAATCCCCCCCGGCGTCAAGCAAAACGGGCCGGACCCGCTCCTCGGAGTCGAAAGACGTTCTTCTTGCATCCATGTGACATGCGATGAACATATGAAAGAGCCCGGGGGAGGAAAAGAATGAACCGCAACGGGATTCTGACGCGGACCTTTGGAAGGGACGGTCCGCCCATTACTGCAGTAGGTCTGGGGGGCGAGGGGGTTCTTCGCTCCTTCGGCAAGAGCGACGAGGCAAGAGCGGTGATCCAGGAGGCGGTGGCGCAGGGCGTCACCTACTTCGACTCGGCCCGCGCCTACGCGGGAAGCCAGGGATACTACGGAACCGTCTGGGGGCCGGATCCCCCGCTCCGACACCGAATATTCCAGGCGAGCAAGTCGGCCAGCAGGGATCGGGCGGGCGCCCTGACAGACCTGGAAGACACCTTTGCCAGGATGCAGACCGACCGGCTGGATCTCTGGCAGATCCATGACCTGCGAACCGAGTCGGATCTGGAGGCGATTGCGGCACCCGGTGGCGCCCTCGAGGCATTCCTGGAGGCGAAGGATTCAGGCCGTGTGCGCTTCATCGGAGTCACCGGCCACCACGACCCCGAAATCCTGACAAGGGCGGTGAGGGACTGGCCGGTGGATTCGGTCATGATGCCCGTCAATCCGGCAGAGGGCGTTCTGTCCGGCTTCCTCGACACGACCCTGCCCCTGGCAAGGGAGAAGGGAATCGCCGTCATCGGGATGAAGATCCTCGGCCAGTCCCACTACGTCCGGCCCGAAGGAGGGATCACCGCGGATCGCCTGATCCGCTATGCCCTGGCCCAGGAAATCGACGTGGCGATCGTGGGCTGTTCCTCGCCCGAAGAGGTGCAGACCCTCGCCCGCGCCGGCGCAGATCCCCGCCCCATGCCGAGGGAGGAGCAGAACGCGCTGGTGGACGCCTTCAGGCCCCATGCGAGGAGGCTGGCCTTCTACAGGGGTGTCTAGCCCAGCTCATTCCCAGTATTCTTCCAGGTCCGCTTCCGTGACCTCTCCCTTTTCAGAAGACGCCTTTCGCAGGATCCGGTCTGTCTCCTCCAGTCCTTTGTCGGTCAGACCGGAAGAACGCGGGGAGTCCATGCCCAGCCACGACCGAACGGTCCCGTTCGCTTCCTGCAGCCTGGGATAATGTGCCAGGAGCCCGGGGAAGTGATCGACAAAGATGAAGGTCATCACCGCCGCTGCCAAGATGATGAAAATGAGCACATAGCGCATGCCTCGAATCTCCCTTTCCCGCAGGACTATAACAGATCGGCCCTCACCTGAAAAGCAACGCTCCGGGCGCCTTGATTTCCTCCGGTCTCCTATCTACCCTGTAGTCCTGTAAGGCGAAAGAAGGAACCCACAGGAAATCGCCCAGGGAGTCGGACACCATGAAGGCAGGCCTCTTGTGGCTTTTCGTCATCCTTTCTCTCGCCCCCGTTCTCTCCGGCATCTGTGAAACCTCCCACCTGGCGGTGGCCGGGCCCACAGCACAATCCCTGACAGAGTACTTCGAACCGGGCACGGTCAGGGATGACGAGCCCTTGCCGATCAAGCAGGTCATCGGCCTCATCATTGCCGGACTCTCCGCCTTCGTGATCCTGCTCTTCGTATTCTCTTTTCTCATGGGCCCCGGCGAGGAAATCCGGGAGAAGATGTCCGAAGCGAGCGACCCCTTCTTCACCATCGTGGCGACCCTGCTTGTGGTTCTCTTTCTCGCCCTGCTCCAAGCCTACTACACCGATATCATCGCATGGCTCAAAAACATCGTCTCTTCCGGATGAACGAAGACCTTGCTGATTGAAATCCACTCTCACACGCGCGAGCACTCCGAATGCAGCCACATCTCCGCCCTGACCCTGGTGCAGGAGGTCCGGGAAAAGGGTCTGCAGGGCCTCGTGCTCACCGACCATCACTACTTGTGGCCCTCCGAGGACCTCGCCGCACTCCGCAAGAAGGCGAAGCTCGAGGACCATTTCGTCCTCCTCTCCGGACAGGAGGTGACCACTTCGGACGTGGGGGACGTGCTCGTCTTCGGCCCGACGGTTTCGATCCCGAGGCACACCCCGCTTTCCGAGTTGCTTCGAACCTATCCGGCTGCGGCACTGGTCTGGGCCCACCCTTACAGAAAGACGACGCGCCCGGATCCCCGCTTTCTACAGTCCTCGGGCCCCTTCCACGGGATCGAGGTCTTCTCCTCCAACCACAGCGTCCGAGGCAACGTACAGGGCCTTCAGGACTGGCACCGGTACAAGTTCACCGCTCTGGCGGGAACCGATACGCACGGCGAGGGGTACGCCGGGACCTACCCCACCCAGTTCGACCACTGGATCGAGAACGTAGGGGCTCTGGTGACCGAGATCCGCAGCGGTCGGTGCCGCCCTTTCTTCAAGGAGATCCCGAGGACCGGAGCCAACCTGCAGGTGACCGAGATCGTGGTCGGAACCAAGGGCAGGCGGGAGACGAGGGAGCGGTGGATCATCAAGAAGCTTCGCAGCCGGTCCAAATGGGAAAAGGCCCGGCACGCCTTCCTCGTCATGGAGCATGTCTTCCATCAGGGCTTCGACAGGGGCAGGTACCGCGTGCCCGAACCGCTCGACCTGGACCCGGCGTCCCAGACCCTGATCGAGGGGGGCCAGCGGGGCAGGAGCCTCTATGACATGCTCCTGGCCGTGCCGAAGAAAGAGGGGCTGCCGTTGTTCAAAGAGGTGGCCCTGTGGCTGGCCCGATTCCACCGGATCCCGCCAACGCTCCCCGTGTCCGAGACCTTCCACCGGTCGGAAGAGAGAAGGATCCAGAACTACATGAAGCGGTTCGTGAAGTGTGACCACCCCCACACCCGGAGGGTGGAGTCACTGGCCGAGACGATCCTTGGGGCCGAGAAGCGCATCGCCGAGCCGGGCGAGGCCTCCTTTCCCCTCGGCCACGGGGATTTCCACCCGAAGAACGTCCTGGTGGGCCAGGACCAGGCCACGGACCCCTCCTCGCGCTTCGTTTCCGCCATCGATTTCGAGAACGCTCGGGCCTATCCGCGCGCCTATGACGTGGGGACTTTCCTGGCCCAGTTCCGCAACCAGTTCGCAGAATCCGGAATCCTCGAGGATTACACGGAAGAGGCCTTTGTCGGGGCCTATCAGCAGAATGCCCCGGACCTGCCGCCCGACTTCCTGCGGCAGGTGGAGCTCTTCAAGGCGCGCACCAACCTGAGCATCGCCTCCTACCTTGTCAAGGTGGGCATGGGAGACAGCCCGGACCTCTGGCGCGTACTCGTAGAGGCGGAACGGTCGGTGGCTCTATACTGCTCTTAGTGCAAAGGGTCGATGGATATGATTCTCGAAAGACTCAAGAAAGACGTGGTGCTGGGCGACGGCGGCATGATCTTCGAGCTCGAGCGCAGGGGCTACGTGCGTGCCGGCCCTTACACCCCGGAGGTCGTGATCGAGCACCCTCAGGTGGTTCGGCAGCTCCACATCGACTTCGCCCGGGCCGGATCCGACGTCCTCCAGGCATGCGCCTACTACGCCCACGAGGAGAAGCTCAGAGACATCGGCATGGAGGGGGCCCTCGCGGAGATCAATCAAGCGGCGACGCGGCTGGCCCGGGAGACGGCGGACGAATACGGGCTCCTCGTTGCCGGCAATCTCTGCAATACCTGGGTGTACGACCCGGTCGATCCGGCGACCTGCACGGAAACCCGCCGCCAGTTCGACGAACAGATCGAGTACCAGGGCACCGCTCAGACGGACTTCTACATCGCCGAGACGATCGAGTATCTCGGGGAGGCGAAGATCGCCCTCCAGGCGATCCGGGCTGCGGGACTGCCCGCCATGATCACCCTGGGATTCAAGTATCAGGACAGGACCCTGGACGGTGTCGATCTGGAAGACGCCTTCAAGGAACTGAAGGACCTGGGCGCAGACATCGTGGGAATCAATTGCTTCCGTGACCCGGGCATGATGATGCCCCTGGCCGCCAGGCTAAGGCAGGCCGTACCCGGCTACGTGGCCACCCAGCCGGTGGCCTACCGATGTTCTCCGGAGAGGCCCTATTTCCAGGCGCAGGAAATCCAGGGAGACCCTGCCTTCCCTCTGGAGCTGGACCCATTCATGCTGACCCGAAGAGAGATGGCCGCCTACGCACTCGAGGCGAAGAAGATGGGAATCGACTACATCGGCGCCTGCTGTGGGGCCGGCCCGCATCACATCCGGGCCATGGCCGAGGCCCTGGGACGCACCGCTCCGAACAGCCGGTATTCGCCGCGGCTCGAGCTGCACCCCATCGTCGGGTCGGAAGAGCACATCAAGGAGAGGGACGCGCGCATCCTGGCCGAACAGCGGGGCGAACCCAAGCCCAACAGCTGAAGGGTATTTATAGACGGTGCATGAGGCGGGCGGCGAGGGCGAGGTCGGTGAGGGCGGATTCCGGCGTCAGATCTTCTCCCAGGAAATCGCCCTGCCGGGTGAGGGCCAGATCCTTCTTGGTGAATCGAACGCTCTCGAACCCTGCATCCAGGACCTCGACGATCGTCTCGCGGTTGACCGGGTTGTCCAGAAAGAGCTCCGCCTTGTCCCGCCCCCTGTCCGCCTTCGCCAGCACGGCATCGTCAAAGGCCTCGTCCCCGGTTTCGATGGCTCTGCCCCGCTGAAAGAGCTGCTCCAGGCCCTGCATCGCAGCCGGCCTGCTCACCTCCATTTCAAAGGGGAAGGAGAAGGAGAGCTTGATCTGCATGCGCCCGGCTGAGTTGCGTCCAGCGGGGTGGAAGACCATCTGATAGGGGATTCCCATGTAGGTGCCGCGGATCTTCGGACTGGAAAAGGGCCACACCACGGCCTGGCCGTTGATGTAGGGAGCGATCTCCTTGAGCCTCTTCGCCTTCAGGAACTGGGTAACGTAGCGCAGCAGAAAGAGCACGACAAAGACGAGGAGAGGCAACAGGAGCTCAAGCCATTCCTTCAGGACGCTCTTCATGGGGCCCTCGTTCTCTTCAAACCAAGATTAACCCGCAGCCGGAGCAAAAGACAAGCGCCCGTGTCCTGTCCCAGTAACAGCATTACACAGAATCGTGCTGTACTGGGTCCAGCCCGGTTGCTCTCGGCCCGGCGATTTTGATAGTTTGTCGTCGGAGGAAAAGAAGATGCCGAACGCGAATGCCGATGAGACCGTCTGCTTTCAGGTTTCGAGGACGACCCTCCTCTACCGCTACTTTTTTCTTCTGGTGCTCAGCCTTGCCGGCGCCCTCCTGCTGTCCCTTCTCATTCCCATGGCCGTTGCGGGCCGCGACTACCTGATCGGCGGGCTCCTGGCTCTCTGGGCGCTGGCCCTCCTGCGCTACTGGGCCTTCCTGCTCTCCATGCCCTACCGGATTCGCCTGGAGCAAGGCGAACGGCTCCTCCTCCAGTCCCTGTTCAGCACGAGGACGCTGAAGTGCAGTGAGATCGCCGCCGTGAACGTCTCCCCCTATTACCAGAGCTATCTTCGAATCCATACCTCGGGCAGAAAGACCTTCCCCATGCTCAACCACGTGGACGGCCTTCACGACCTGATCCTCCGGATCAAGGACGTAAACCCGGATCTTCGGACCAGAGGGTGTTGAGATCCCGCGGCAGAAGGCTCCGTGGGGGTGCGTGCCGGGTTACAGCCTGCGCAGCGCTGCGCTGCGGCCCAGACAGGCCATCACCTCGGCCGCCTGCTCGGGCGTGTCCAGCACGGGTATGCCGTGGTCCTGCAGAAGCCGGGTGCAGTAGTCCTGGTCCCGATCCATGAAGGACGAGCAGACCACCGGTTTCCCGATATCCTTCAAAATGGAGGAGAGTTCCTCCACGTCCCTGGCCTGCGCCTCTTCGAGCTGAGCCATGGAGAGCCCGAGCTTCTCCTCGATGGTTCCAGGCCGTCCTTCGAAATAGCTCGATCCCATGATCCCGTGCAGCAGCACGCCGTCCACTTCCCCGCTCTCCAGGATCCGCTTCGGAAGGGTGGTCATCATCTCCGACTGTCCGAAGCCGAAGGTGAGATCCACCGGGTTGGCGGCCGACCCGGTGGGGCGGAGCAAAGGCAGCAGGGCCTCCTGCAGTGCCGCCGAGAAGACCGGCACGTGCAGACCGCGCCGTTCACAGGCATCGGCCATGGAGGTGACCGGCCCTCCGGAGTGACTCACGATGCCGATCCGCTTTCCCCGAAGGGGCGGCTGGGAGGCAAGGGCATATCCTGCTGTGTAGAGTCCCCCGATGGTACCGACCCGGAGCACCCCGGACTGTCGGAACAGTGCCTCGTGCAACCGGTCGTCCCCGGCCATCGCCCCCGTGTGCGTTCCCCCTGCACGGGCGCCCGCGCTCGTCCCGCCGACGTAGACGGCCGCCACCGGCTTGCTGCGGGTCACCTCCCGGGCCACTTCACAGAACCGCCTGGGCCGCCGCAGGGATTCGATGTACAGAATGATGGCCCGGGTGTCCTCCTCCCCGGCAAGGTATTCCAGGCAGTCGACCACGTCGATGCTCGCCTCGTTTCCGACGCTGATCGCCTGGCTGATGTGAATCCCCCGCCGCTCGAGGTACAGCTGCACCTGGGTGACGTAGGAGCCGCTTTGGGATATGAGGCCCACCGCCCCGGGCATCGCGCGCATGGGAAACATGGTGGTGTTCAGGGCCTCCCGGGCGTGCATGACGCCTATGCAGTTCGGCCCGAGAAAGCGCATGCCGTGTCTTTCGGCAACGGCGGTGAGTTCCGCCTCGCGTCTTCGCCCATCCTCGCCCGTCTCCTTGAACCCACCGGTCACGATCACGGCTCGCCTGACCCCGCGCAGGCCCAGACCCTCCAGAATCTCGGCGGCCACAAGGGTCGGGACGACGACGAAGGCCATGTCCGGCACCTCCGGCAGGGCCGAGGCGCTGGGAACCGCCTCGAGGCCCAGCACGGTCTTCTCTGTCGGATGGATCGGGAAGACCCGCCCGGAATACCCTCCCTCCAGAAGGTTGTGCAACTGCATCGTGCCCATCTTCATCGGGTTGTTCGAGGCGCCCACCCACGCGATGCTCCTTGGGTGCATGATTCTCCAAAGGGGATGCTCTTCGCTCAAGGCACTCTCCTTCTCTTCGCTGTGGAGACCGCTTTCGGGCCGTAGGGGGGCGAAGGGTCGAAGATCAACATAGTGGCTGCGGGTCGCGACCGTCAATCCCCGGCCCGGAAAAGGACCCGCCGACCCGCGTGCCGGAACCGTCGGCCCCTTCGGGCCGCCTTGACAAACCGGAACGTTTCCGTTTGGATGGGACTGCGGCACGGGCAACGAAAATCCATTTATCTTGAATACTTAGAGTGGGTGATTGGACGCCGTGACAGAACCATCGGATCCGGCCGTACCGGCTGCACGGACAGAGGACCCGCCGGGAGCCCTCTATCACCGCTTCCGTGAAGATCTTCGGCAGAGATACGGCAAGCGCGTGTTCAAGATTTCCCTCGATGCGGGCTTCGGCTGTCCCCACCGGGAAGGCGTCGATCACCGTGGGGGGCAGGGTTGCATCTACTGCCAAAACGCCGCCTTCAGTCCGCACGTCCCGTCGGGAGGGCCGCCGCCGACTCTGGAAGAGCAGTTGAGCCGGGGGATCCGGTACGGTCGACAGCGATACGGCGCCCGGGGATTCATCGCCTATTTCCAGGCGTACACCAGCACCTTCGGGCCGGTGGAACTCCTGGAAGAGCGATACGCCGTCATCCGAGGATTCCCGGAGGTTGTAGGCCTCGCCGTCGGAACGAGGCCGGACTGCGCCGACGATCCGGTACTGGACCTGATCGCTTCCTTTTCCGAAGCATACGAGGTATGGGTCGAGTACGGGTTGCAGAGCGCGCACAACCCTGCCCTGGAGCGCATCCGGAGGGGGCACACGGTGGAGGACTTCCTCGACGCCGTCGAACGGACCGCGAAGAGGCCGATCCGGATCTGCGTGCACGTCATCCTGGGGCTGCCGGGCGAGACCCATGCCGAGATGATGCAGACCGCGGAACTGCTGGCCCGCCTCCCCATCCAGGGAGTGAAGATCCACCACTGTCACGTGATCCGGGACACCCCCCTTGCGAAGAGCTATCAGAAAGGCGAATATCGTCCTCTGGCGTACGAGGAGTACCTCGGTTGCGTCTGCGATTTCCTGGAACGCCTCCCTTGGCCGATCACGATTCAGCGGCTTCTCGGGGAAGCACCCCGGGACCTCCTGCTGGCGCCGGCTTGGGGCCGGGACAAGTCGCGCGTGCTGCGAGAGATCCAGGCCGAGCTGGAGCGGCGGGGCACACGCCAGGGAATCCGGGCGGAACAGCGGGACAGCCCATAGGAATTGCGTTGATGGAGAACGTGCAGGAGCCGGAAGCCCGTCGGGAGCGGGGACAGGGGACGGTGCTCAGAAGTGCCATCCAGAAGGTCTCCGCCTTTGCAGGCGGTCTCTGGTCCGCCGCGAATTCGATCGATCAGTACTCGCCCGGAGACGAGTTTCGACTGGACAACGGCAGGGGCTTCTACTACTACCTGATCGAGAAGTTCCTGCCGCTCATCCGCGCCTACTTCCGATACGAAGTGATCGGCCTGGAGAATGTACCCGCCGGGGGGCGGGCCGTCCTGGTCGCGAACCACGGCATCCTGCCGGTGGACGCCCTGCTCCTGCACCATGCCATCAAGGACGCCTACGGAAGGTGGCCGAGAGGCCTTACGGACAGGCGGATCTTCAAGATCCCCTTCCTCAGACAGGCCTTCATCGACCTCGACATCGTGCTGGCCCATCCGGAGACCGGCCAGGCGCTCCTTGAGAGGGAAGAGATCGTCACCATCATGCCGGGCGGCTCCCGCGAAGCCTTCAAGCCGAGCCGGGAGCGGTACAAGCTGATGTGGAAGCGCAGAAAAGGGTTCGTGCGGCTGGCCATTCAGACCGGATCTCCGATCGTGCCCGCGGTCTGCATCGGCAACGACGAACTCTACCACGTGTTCTTCGACGGGTACGGGCTCTCGGAACGGATCTACGGCAAGGGAGCGCTCCTTCCGATCACGCTGCCCATCGGGCTGGGACCGCTGCCTCTGCCGGTGAAGCTGACCCATTACGTGGGCAAGCCCATACGATTCCGCTACAGGCCCGAGGACGCCGCGGACACGAAGAAGGTGAACCGACTGCACGGCAGGGTCGTGCGGGTCATGAAGGACCTGCTGCACAAGGGCCTGGAAGAGAGGGCCCGACACCGCTTCGAACAGGACGGCGACGGAGAATAGAGACATGCTGGAGCCGAAGGAGTTCTTCGTGTTGCAGGGCTTCGAGCACAGGGAGATCTTTCCGGACGATGGGTTCGTATGGGAGGCCCTCGACCGGCTGCAGGGCTATCTCGACGGCCTGTTCGCGGGAGGCGCAGGCCTCGAAGGCGTGACCGGGCTGGTGCAGAGACCGCGGGCGGTCTTTCGGGGGAAGGTCGTGGAGGATGTGGAGATCGAGGCCACGGGCCCCGGGGGATCCCTTCAGGCCTTCCGGGGGGGGACTCTGCTGGAGGGAGCCTCCATCATCCTTGCCGGGGCCTACCTCGCCGACAACCGGATCCGGATCGGGGCCGGCACGGTCATCGAGCCGGGCGCCTTCGTCCAGGGCCCGGTCGTCTTCGGGAGCAACACCGAGGTACGGCAGGGCGCCTATGTCCGGGGCCGGTCGATCGTCGGAAACGGCTGCGTGGTGGGCCATGCGACGGAGATCAAGGCCTCCATCATGCTGGACGGCGCAAAGGCGGGCCACTTCGCGTACATCGGGGACAGCATCCTGGGCAAGGATGTGAACCTCGGGGCCGGCACGAAGCTCGCGAACCTGAAGATGATCCCCGGAACGGTTTCGGTGCGCTCGGACACTGGCCTGGTGGACACAGGCCGAAGGAAGATCGGGGCCATCCTCGGCGACCGGACGGAGACCGGGTGCAACTCGGTCACCTCGCCGGGCACCCTGATGGGCCCCCGTTCCATCGTCTATCCGGGTGTTGCGGTACCGGGCGCCCACTACCCGCGGGGGACCGTTGTCATGCCGAAGAAGGACTCGCTTCGGGTCCACACCATGAAGCTTCGTGACTGAGGGGGCGTCCGGCTTGGCACACAACCACCAGACGGAATACGAACGCTACCGGACGATCTGCAAGGGGGCAAGGCTTCCCCTCGCCTTTGTGGATCTGGACAGGTTCGACCGGAACATTGCCTACGTCGCCTCCACACAGAAGCGGACCCGAAAGACGATCCGGGTCCATTCGAAATCGCTCCGGTGCGTGGCCCTCCTCCGGAGGATCTTCGAGAGAGGCGGCGATGCCTTCCGGGGCGTGATGACCTTCACCATGGAAGAGACCGCCTTCCTGGCCGACAGGGGGTTCGACGATTTCATCGTCTCCTACCCCACGGTTCAGCCCACCGACCTCGCGTTGTTCGCCCGCCTGGTTCGGGCCGGAAGGACCGTATCCCTCGTCGTGGATTCGGCGCAGCAGCTCGAGCGCCTCTCAAGGGTCGGCGAGCAGGAGGGCGTGGTGCTCGGCGCGTGCATGGAGGTGGACATGTCCTACCGCCCCCTGCGAACCTCCCTGCACCTCGGGGTGAGGCGCAGCCCGATACACTCCATCGAGGATGCCCTCTCCCTTGCGCGCCGGGCCGGGAATTATCCGGGTGTGCGCATCGATTCGATCATGGGCTACGAGGCGCACATCGCAGGGCTGAACGACGATCTGCCCCGCGAGCGCCTTAAGAGCCGGCTCCTGAGGGCCCTGAAGAAGGCCTCTGTGCGGGAGCTCACCCATCGCAGGGGGAGCGTGGTGGAGACCCTCCGGAAGGAGGGCCTCGAGCTGCGCGTGGTGAACGGCGGCGGGAGCGGCAGCCTCGTGTCCACCGGTGCGGACCCGTCGGTCACAGAGGTGACGGCCGGCTCCGCGTTCTACGCCCCGGGCCTGTTCCGGCATTTCAAGGAAGTCTCCTTCGAGCCTTCCGCCTTCTTCGCGCTTCAGGTCGTGCGAAGGCCGGCCGAGGGCATCCTCACCTGCCACGGCGGCGGCTACGTGGCTTCAGGAGCGCCGGGCGAAGACAAGCTGCCCGTGCCGTTCCTGCCCCGGGGCTGCTCCTTGCTTCCCCTCGAAGGCGCCGGCGAAGTCCAGACCCCTCTCAAGCTTCCCGAAGGCTGCCCTCCCCTGCAGCTCGGGGACCCGGTCTTCTTCCAGCACGCCAAGGCGGGTGAGATTGCGGAACGGTTCAACGAATTCGCCCTGGTCGAAGGGGATCGGATCGTCGACCACGTGGAGACCTACCGGGGCGAGGGCAAGGCGTTTCTCTAGGAGGTGCCGTGAAGAGATTTCTTCTGAGCATCGTTGCAGCCACCCTCCTGACCCTCCCATCGACGGCAGTTAGCCAGTCCGGGAAAGAGGTCCCGAAGGCCCGGCCTCCCGTCTCCTCGTTCCGAATTCCGGATGAGATGAGCTTCTGCGGCGAGCCCGTGCCCCTGGACAGGCCGGATGTCAGGGAGAGGCTGGAGTACGAGTTCTATCACCTGCTGGACAGGGAGGGGCTCCTGGTCATGTACTTGAAGCGGGCCGCCCGGTGCAACGCCGTCGTCGAGGTGATCCTGGACATGGAAGGGCTCCCGGAGGACCTGAAGTACGTGCCCGTGGCGGAAAGCGGCCTCGCCTACCGGGCGAGGAGCCCGGCCAGGGCGGTCGGCTACTGGCAGTTCATGGAAGGTACGGCAAAGCGTTACGGACTCAGGGTGGACGCCTACGTGGACGAGAGGCGCGACCTCACCCGTTCCACCATGGCGGCGGCCGCCTACCTGAAGGAACTGCGCGAGATGCTCGGGTCCTGGCCCGCTGCGCTCGCGGGATACAACTGGGGAGAGAAGAGCGTCGCCCGCACCGCGAAGGCGCAGGGGACCAGGGACTATTACGACCTCTATCTCCCGCAGGAGACCGAGCGTTACGTGTTCCGGATCCTTGCCCTGAAGCTGATCATGGAGAATCCGGAGGCCTACGGCATCCGGGTTCCGGAAGAGGAACGGTACCGCCTGCCCAAGGTCATGGAGGTGGACATCGAGTCGGAAACCCCCATCACCATCGACATCCTCGCGGACAGCGCAGAGGCGGGGGCGCGAACGATCCGGGGCCTGAACCCCTGGATGAGAAGGAACGTGCTGCCGGGCGGGCGGTACGTGATCGCCGTGCCCACAGACCAGGTGGAAGGGTATGCGGATCGCGTGGCCGAACGCCTGGCCAAGCGGAGAAAGGTCGTTCACTCCGTGAAGAAGGGGGAGAACCTTTCCACCATCGCCTCCAAGTACAATGTCACGGTGGAGGCGATCGAGAAGTGGAACAAGATCTCCCGGAAGAGGCCGATCCACTACGGCCAGAAGCTGACCATCTGGCAGTAAAGGATTACCGAGGAACGCCCTTTAGCGCCGCTGCACTCGTCATGAGATGCTTGCATGGCTCCGCCATATCTGTAAGTTTGAAGAGTCACCGGATTGCAGACGAAAGCCTGCTCCGGCGCATCCAACAGGAGAACTTCCAACGAGGAGGAGACGAGGGATGGCGGACATCTTGGGTGGCTACCTGGTGGCCAAGGCATTGAAGCGACAGGACGTGGAATGCATCTTCATGCTCTGCGGAGGGCACATCACGCCGATCTACATGGGGTGCAGCGAAGAGGGCATCCGCCTGATCGACGTGCGTCACGAACAGTGCGCCGGTTACGCTGCAGACGGCTGGGCTCGGGTCACCAAGAAGCCCGGCGTGGCCATGGTCACCGCAGGTCCGGGCGTCACGAACGCCGTCACCGCCATCGCGAATGCCCACCGGGCCGAGGTCCCCCTCGTGGTGATCGGGGGGCGCAGCCCGATCAAGGATTTCGAGAAGGGCTCGCTCCAGGAGATGGACCACACCGAGATCCTGCGGCCGATCACCAAGTGGGCTCGTTGCGTACCGAGTGTGGACCGAATCCCGGATTACGTGGAGATCGCCTTCCGCAAGGCGGCCTCCGGCAGGCCCGGCCCCGTGTTCCTCGAGATGCCGACAGACCTTCTCCTCGCGGTGGTGAACGAAGAGAACGTGGTCTGGCCGGACAGGTCCGAGACCAGGGCGCGGCCCTGGGGCGATCCGGAAGCGATCCGGAAGGCGGCAAAGGCCCTGAGCGAGGCGAAGAAACCGGTCGTCATGGGCGGAAGCCCCCTCTGGTGGGCCGGTGCGGCGCCCCTGCTCCGGGAGTTCACAGAAACGACCCGCTTTCCCGTCTTCCTGAACGCCATGGGCCGGGGGGCTCTGCCGCCGAACCATCCGAACTACTTCTCCTACTCCCGGCGTCACGCCCTGACCGGGGCGGACGTCGTCCTGACCCTCGGGGTGCCCCAGGATTTCCGCATGCGTTACGGCAAGTCGATCAACCCGGAGGCGACCTGGATTCAGGCCGAGACGGACAGCGGCCCGATCGGCCACAACCGCAACCCGGAGATCGCCATCATCGGCGACATGGGGGCCGTTCTTCAGCAGCTGCTCGAGGAAATCGGAAAACGGGAACAACTCCCCTGGGTCGAGGAATTGCGCGGTGTGGAAGAGACGAACGCGGCCCCCGTCCGCGAGAAATGCGAGAGCGACGCCGTACCGATCAACCACTACCGGCTCATCAAGGAGTTCAACGATATCCTGGACGAGGACACCATCGTCATCGGAGACGGGGGAGACATCATCGTTCTTGCAGGCCGGATCATCCGGGTCCACGAGCACGGCCACTGGATGGACCCGGGCCCCATGGGCGTGCTCGGGGTGGGGCTCCCCTTCGCCATGGCCGCCAAGGCGGCGAGGCCGGACAAGAAGGTGATCGTCCTGAACGGGGACGGGGCCTTCGGCATCACGGCCATGGACTTCGACACCCTGGTCCGCTTCGATTTGCCGGTGGTCCTCGTAATCGGGAACGACGCGGGCTGGGGGCAGATGCGGACGCCGCAGCTCATGCTCTTCGGTGAAGACCGAAGCGATGGAACCGACCTGAGCTCGGCCGCCCGGTACGACAAGCTGGCCGAGGCGATGGGCGGCCACGGCGAACGGGTCACCGAGCCGGACCAGATCCGGCCCGCGATCCAGCGTGCCCTCGATTCGGGCAAGCCCGCCGTGGTGGACGTGATGCTGGACCCGAGGGGCCTGGCCGCAGAGGCGAACACCCGCGAGCTGGCTGTCTGACCCGACCCGTTTCCGCCGGGAGATTCCACCCATGAGCCACCTCGAGCGCTTCGTCCTCCCCAGAGACGCAACCGCTCTGGTCATCATAGACATACAGGAGAGGTTCTTCCCGGCCATGGAAGAGGAGAGGAAGGAGGCCTTCCTGGAGAACACCGGCCTGCTGCTTCAGCTCGCGAAGACCCTGGATCTGCCGGTCCTGGTCACCGAACAGTACCCGAAAGGGCTGGGCAGGACCATTCCACCGGTGTTGGAAGAGCTGCCGCAAGGCACCGAGCCGATCGAGAAGCTCTGTTTCAGCTCGTGGAGGGCGGACGGGTTTGCAGAGCGCTTTCGTGAGGTGGACGCAGCGTGCGCCATCGTGGTCGGCCTGGAGTCGCACGTGTGCGTGCTCCAGACGGTGATCGACATGCTGTCACAGAACATCTGGGTCCACGTGCCCCGGGATGCCGTCATCTCCCGGACCCGCGAGAACTGCGAGACAGGCCTCCGACTGATGGACCGCGCCGGGGCACTGATCTCTTCCACGGAGACCCTCATCTTTCAGATGCTGGAGCGGGCCGGCACCGACGAGTTCAAGATCATGTCGAAGCTCTTGAAGTGAGGAAGAACAGCCCGTGACACGTACACGCATCCATTCGACCCTACTGCTCATCCTCCTGGTGATCGCCTTCTCCGCCTGCAAGCGGGAGGCGGCCCTCGGCACCGAGGCGATACGCGGATGGGCCGAAAGCCATGGTTATGGGTGGGTGGAGGGGCCGGACGAGATTCTCACCGAGCAGGCCTTCTTCGATTACATCAACGGCGCGGCGCAGCCGATCATCGACCGGGGCTGGAAGCGATCCGTGTACGGGGTGCTCACCAGGGACACGATCCGCCTTCGGCTCACCCTCCACGAAATGGCCGACCCGGAGGCGGCTGCCTCCCTCCTCGAGCAGAGCGCGTTCGGCGACACACAGCCCGTGGACGTGGGAGACCGTGCCGTCTACTGGGACCGGGGGGCCTTCTCGAAAGGGATCCTCTCTCGGATAGGGAACTTCGTCTGCGAGCTTACCCTGGTAAAGGACGGCAACAGGGAAGAGGTCCTCAGCCTCGCCAGATCCCTCGAAGCCCTGGCGGAGTGAAGCCGGCCTGCGGACGAAGATGGACGATTTGAGACCTGCCCCATCGCTTGACATTCGGTCGTGCTATTGTACAATTGTCAGTAATTATCCATGGAGAGGCACATGGACATCGTTGTCGACACCTCTGCGCTCATTGCAGTCATCGTGGCCGAGCCGGAACGCGATAGGATCGTCGAAGTCACCGCCGAACATGACCTGATCGGCCCTGGTTCCATTCCTTGGGAGGTAGGGAATGCGTTCTCCGCCATGCTCAAACAGCGCCGACTTACCCTGGGCGAGGTCGAGCGAGGTCTAGTGATCTTCCAAACGATTCCGGTTCGGTATGTAAAGACCGACCTGGCCAACTCGTTGATCATCGCCAGCAAGACAAATATGTTCGCATACGATGCCTATTTCTTGGACTGCGCATCGCGCCACGCCGCTCCTCTCCTGACGTTGGATCGCCCCTTGAGCCGGGCCGCGCGGAGAATCGGCGTTGCACTCGTGGAGGTCTGACATGGACGTGTATACGTACTCTGAGGCAAGACAGCGTCTGGCGAGCGTTCTCGACCAGGCGGCGGCAAAAGGAAAGGTCCTGATCCGTCGCAAGGATGGCACCACGTTCGCGTTGACCCTTGAACGCTCCAAGAAGTCACCTCTGGACGTGCCCTCGATCCGGGCGGATATCTCTACCCAGGAGTTGGTCTCGCTCGTAAGAAGAGAGAGAGGGAGGGCGCGAGGGTGGAAGCGGCGCACATAGTTTGAAACCAACCCCTGGGAGTGATATAGAAGAAGTTTTACAGTTTTGAGCGCCCATAGCTCAGCTGGATAGAGCGTCGGACTACGAATCCGAAGGTCAGAGGTTCGAATCCTCTTGGGCGCGCCAGGGAAATCAAGGACTTAGGCCGATTGGCTTGAGTCCTTTTTTGTTTCCGTGTGAGACTCTGTGTGAGAGTTTCGCCTGGCACGCTCATAAACTGCCATTGCATCACGTTCTGCCTGACCGATCCTGTGCAGGTAGACTTCAGTGGTCGCCCGGTTCTCGTGGCCCAAGATGCTCTGGATAACGCCAATGGGCACATTGTTGTTGTCCATTACAGATGCCCCTGAATGCCTGAGGGGATGGAACCGAAAGTACCGAACACCTGCCTTCCTGCAAAGGGTCTTCATCGTGCTCTTGCGATCCCGATACGGACCCTCTCGCCTCTCGCCAGTCTTTCTGCACCGGTACACATGCCAGAATACCCACGGCTTGGTCTCATCCCGTTCCGCATACCTGCGCGTGAGTATCTCCTGGAGCGTGTCGGTCATCCAGACCTTCCTCGGTGTCAAGTGCCCACCCTTTTTCTTCCGGGTGTACAGGACCACGTATCTCCCCTCAAAATCCACGTCATCCCAGGTGAGCCTGTTGATCTCGCTCATCCGACCCATGGTCTCCCAGATCGTAAGCAGGTAGTCCCGAGTCTCTGGGTTTGCTACCGCGAGAACCTTCTCGATGTCCTCCGGAGGGGGAACATACCTGACTGTCTTCTCCACTGGCAAGAAAGGGAGTCCGTCCACCGGATTTTCTAGAATCCACTTGCGCTTCTTGCCGAAGTTGAATGTTGCCCGGAGGTACCTGATCTCCTTATTCGCGGTATCTGGGGAGACCTTGCTCCGCTCCAGAACGAATTCCTCCATATCTTTCTGGGTGATTTCTCCGCAGGTCCTGTCCTCCCATCGCTGAGCCCATCTTCTGGCCATACAGACGTAATCCCTGTAATGACTCGCCGAATTATAAGCTTGTACGTAATCCAGCCTTCGACTGACGAGCTCAAAGAAGGCCATGTCGGTCGGTGTCTCGACCTCTACTCTCTCCTTTTGGCATTCCTCCTTTCTTTCTGCCTCGGCCTGCCTGGCCGCCTTTTTGGTTTTGAACCATGCCTCCGTATGCCTGGTCCCGTTCAGGGTGAAATCGAATCTCCACCCCTTGCCCTTTATGAAATAAACGCTCATAGAGATCCTCCTTCTTGGGAAAGAATAGAGAACCCCCGAGCTTCCTGCCGCCCAATATCTCCCAATTCTTGTACACCCAGCTCGTGCTTTTTCGAAGATAGAGGGCGACCTCCTCGGGGGTCATTATTTCAGACGATCTGGAATTGTCAATGTCTTGATGTAACAAGGTGTGGGTCCCTTCTGTTCTGGCTGTTGCAGAACAGAGTGGGACAATCAGCGGAGCAAGGATGGAACAATGTTCCGGAATCCACGAAAGGCGGAGGTAGTGAAGGGGGGTAGGCTAGGAAGAAGCTTCCTGTTGAAGGATAATCCACTCAGGGGTATCAGACACGAGAGGTTGATAACGGCAATAATCGCCGGTCTTGACTGTGGACCGATTCAGGTATTTTGATATCTCGTGCAAATCATTCTTGCCCTGTAATTTCTCAAGGACCCTGTTGATGCTCTTTCCGACCCTCAACCTAGCTTTTTCTTCTTCGGAGGCAGGATCACGCAGTCCTTTTTTGCCACGCTTCAACGTCTCAAGCAGCTCCTCTTTCTCCTCTTTCAATTCAAGCAATCTATCGGGTTCTCCAGAGGCTATTGAAATCTCTTCGTCCAGTTCCTGAAGTCTCATCTTGAGCGTCTGTACCGTCTTTTTATCCAGGCGCTGTTGATACGGCATTCGATCTTCGCTTGTAAGCGACCTGTCTTCTTTCCCTCTTCTCTCTTCCGTGGGCATGTATGTCCCAAGATGATACAGATCGGTGCACGCGAAATCTCTATTCGGATATTGAAGAAGGAGATGCAGATAGGCGAAGCCATTCATATGATTGAAAATCCCTTCGCTCCCCTTTTTCCCGACAATCCACCTCTCCCCTTTCCTATAGAAGTACATTGCATTAGGGGAATCCCGTTCCACAGTGGCCGTCTTATCCAGGCTCTCCATGGCCTTGCTTCGCAGAAAGAGAAGGGCAGACTTGAGGCCAAGAACCTTGTCTGCTATACCTAATTTCTCAGCCTTCACAAGGATCCCTGTATCCTCGGTGATTAACAGGTCAACCGTCCTCTCATGCGTGCAATACAGAAGATGATTGTCCGCCTCCTCTCGGATAGTGCAGGGCTTGCCCACCTTGCGCATAAATTCTCGATCATCATTCGGATTTGGTGCCTTTTCGAGCAGCGGATAAGTCTCCATCTTAGAAAGAATGGTTTCGGCATTCTGAAGGTTCTTGTCGTTCGCGATTTCATCCCGAGATATTGGATGGACGACAACCCGAACGTTCAATTCGGAAAACCGCCTCAGTAGGTCCCGTAGTGTCCGACGAACTACCCGATCATATTCCCTGATCACGATTACGTGAGTGTCGATCAAAGCAAGCATCTCTTCATTGCCTCTCGCCCTTATCAGTCATCCTCGCCCTGCTCGGCATTCCTGTCCCGCATTTCATACGAGACCTTCGAAATACCATACTCCCGCATCCCTTCGTGCTCATCAAGCCGTCGAAGGACCTCTGCAAAATAGGCGGGGATATCTTCCTCATCATTATATATGGCAATAAAATCCTTAATGGCGAATACATTGTCGCCTACCTTCTTGACGACCTCCTTGGTCAGCCTCTGTGGAGGCTCAAACCCGTCCCTCCAGGAATTATTTTCGACGTAGTCCTGTAGGTACGCGTTGAACTTTGCCACGAATTCCGTTAGATCCTGCGTCTCCGCAGTCACGCGTAAGATGAAACTCGTTGAGCTGGAGTTCGTTACAAAATCCCCTTTTATTTTCATTTGCCTCACCTCCAACCATAGGTCTGTTGCACCATTAATACTACCATCATGCCGGCATTTCAATTGCGGGCCACGGCCTCTCGCCAGTCTCCTTCCCAACACAATACATGCACTACCTAGCCCCGACGTCACACAGTAGACGTCCTCACAAAAAAATTGTGTCTGTTGACCAATGTTCCACCGTTGTTCCCCCGAATGACACACTACAGAAGTAAATCCACGAGTTCAAGGAGGTGAAGCCGATGGTCTGAGTCGACAAGAAATTCCTGAGACGGTTGTTAACACAAAGTTCTAACAGAAACGGAGTAATGAAAAATGGGGCGAAAGAAAAAGAATCAAAAGCAAAACAAGAAGGCCGTGAGGCGAGGGTCACAGAGTCTGCCGTTTATCATTCACGCTTCGCCACTACACGACCCGGAACCCTATCCGACTCACACGCACGGCTTGCACGAGATGGCGTGGCCAGAGTTGATCTTTGATCCGCAGGCCTTCGGACCAAACGGAAACGGAAACCGGATTAATCTGTCCTACCGCCACTTTGCGAAGCCGGAGAACGAGCACCTTCTTAATGAGATCCTGAACGGAAGAATCGTAAAGCTCACTATGAAGGACCTGGATCCCGATCACCCAGATTTCGAGCCCTATGTCTACTGTTACAGGCTCGTCGGCGCAGACTTCGAGGCAGTCAAGCAAGCGTACCTCACGGATGACATTCCCCTCCCGGCTGGGATGCAGATCGTGCAGATCTGGGTAGAGGGCGACGACTTTGCAATCACGGACCAGTACTACATCGGTGGCATAAAATTCTAGCGATAAAAGAAAGGAACCAAGAATGAAAGCAGACAGACGTATTCAACAAATTCCACTCAATAAGCTGATCCTCGATGACACAATTCAATCGCGAGCGGCCATAGTCGAAGCTGCCGTGAAGGATTACGCTGAAAGTATGCATCAGGGGGATGAGTTTCCTCCCCTCGTAATCTTCGAGGAAAACGATCTCTATCATGTCGCGGACGGCTTCCATCGAAAGTTGGCTGCTGACGAAGCGGGTCTGGATACAATTCCGTGCCAAATCCACCCAGGGGGAAAAGAGGCGGCCTTCATCTTTTCGCTTAAGGCTAATTCGACACACGGCGAGCGAAGGACCAATGCCGATAAGTGGCGTTCAGTCGAAAGAGCGTTCGGCCTTCCTGGACTTCCCCAAATAAGCAACGAGCAGATTGCTCGAATGTGCGCCGTATCGTCCCCTTTTGTCGCCAAGGTTCGACAGGCTCTGGATCTAAACGGTTTAGATTCGCCCACCACTAGAATCAATAAGAGGGGAAAGCCTGTCAACACCAAGAACCAGGGCAACAGAAGAAAGCCGCCTGACAAGCAAACGGCAACGCCAGAAGTAACCGGACCAGAGGCAGCACCGACCACGGGGCAATCCGAAGCTCCCTTTCCCGATTCTCTCGAGCCCGGGACAGCTGAGGCACCAGATGATTCTCCCGAGGCCCAGGCCGAGCAGCCAGCTGAAGCTCAACCCGTCACTCCGCAACTCTCGCAGGACCACTCTCCCGATTCACAGGAGACGGCTCCGCAGATCGAGGATCCCGATGCAACCCCCATAGCTGCTGATGATCCGGAGGCAAAGGACTCCTTCAACTGGAATGTCATGGACCTGGCGGGTATGCTTGCGAAACAACTCGAGAACGTCACCCTGAGCAACGACCTCCACGGTTGGCTAAATCAAGACACGGTTCTCGAATTAACTTCGCTCAACACCCTGATCTCCTCCATCCTTACTCAATGGAATGAATAACCAATCCCGTCCCCCGGCCCCTAACGGCTGGGGGACATCCCTCTACCCCCGAAGGAGGATTTTGATGAAGAACCACGCCCTCGTACCTTCTAAACATGAAATGATAGTGGAATCCAAAAATCATCCCTTCCTGGAGCCCTTTACGATCTTCGATCCCGTCCATAAGGCCGATCAGGCCATAATCAAGACCCCCTTCACACAAATTGCGAATTACTTTCAGGAAAACGGCTTCCCCGAGAGCACCTGGCCCCAAATGACGTTGCTCATCCTGACCGCGATTTCCGGGAGCCTGGGAGATCCTTTGTTTACCGTTCTCTACAGCCCTGATCAGGCTCAAATTTCTCAGACGCTCAACATAGGAACTCAAGTCTCCCCTTCGCTCAGAGAATACACAGACCTCGCCAAAGCCGATCTCCTTGAGGCCGACAGGGGGTTCTTCTCGGATCGTACCATTGTCTGTCCTTCGCTTGTCATGTGTCAGAAGACCCTTCCCATGCTGAACCAGCTCGTTCAATCCGGATATCTGAAACACCACACGAAGGCCCGCACCAGATATGGGCAAACGACAGTCGAGGTCATAATAGAAGGACCTACAGGGTTTATAACAGCAACTGACAACCTGAATTACAAGGCGCTATACGAATCCAACGCGCTCATCCTGAGTATTGACGATGAGGGTCACACTGATCAGCCTGTTGAACGGTACGCTGTCCCTCGCAGCTCTATACTGAGAAAGTTCTTCAGTCGCCTCACTCATCATCAGGTTGAAATCCCGTTCTTCGCTTTACTTACACAGGAAGCAAAGTGGCCCCAGTCCATTTCTCGCCTCTTGGAGCGCCTTTTGAAGAACATAACTCGACTAAACAACTCTGCCGCATTGACATACCAGGAGATGTTCTATGATTCCTTCTTCCGTACTGAATCCAATCAACCTCATATCTTGCCAGACCACGGACGCACTTTAATGGCAACAAAGCTGGATTATTACCTTCTCACGCTGCTTCTAAACTCTGGTGTTTCCTTTTCTGCGTATCGTGCCACGGACGAAGAGAGACGAGTCACTGAGGCGCTCAAGGAGCACAATACCAGATACCTTCGTTACTCCACCGTCTCTAGCCCGGCAGACCTAGAGAGCGAGTCCTATGTTGTCAAGACACTTCACACGCTGGGATCGCAACGTGCCTGGGGCACAAAGCATAACATTCAAAATATTATTGAGAGGACTGGTTCCGAGAGGTTATCCCTTACCAAAATTGACTCACTACTCGAGACCCTCTCCGCACGCGGCTCTATTAGCAGTATGCGGGCACCCAATACGATCGGGGAGATGATCTATTCCATTCGAGATTTCTCCTCCGACAAGAAGATCCTTCTACCTTCGCCATCTTCAGTATATGACCCGGTTTATGAAGGCAGGAGCGTCAAGGTGTGCAATCCCTTCTCCAAGGAGACAATTGAAATCTGATGCCGTCACTCTGCCTTACAGTTCTTCGTAATGCAGGGTCTCACATCCGCCTGATCCGCCTCTCACGGGCGAAAGACAAACACAGATCATATAACCCCAAGAATGGAGGTAGCCATGATGAATCATTAACCGCGTTTGCAATTCAGGAAGCACATGACCAGGCGGTCCTGTATCCAAGCAAGACCGGACAATCAAACAAATTTTAGAGCGCAAACATTTGCGCAGAGAGGATCCATTATGAACTCTACGAGAACTGAGGAACAGAAACGTCAACAGGGTGCAGAGCTTATTCTATTCGTAAAAGAGTGTGCTGGAGAACTCCTGAAAGGGACTTCCCTGTCCGTTCTGTCTCCCTTTCTTCTGCACTACCAAATTACCTTTCATGTAAAGGGGCTTGTCGGTGAAGGGGATTTCCTGATTCACCACGACTGGGAGAACCAGCATCTAGGATTTGAAGTACGACTCTCCAAGATTGTCCCAAAGGTGCATATTGAGCGAGCGGTGAGACTCATAAATCTCATAAACATAGAATCCTCCTGCATAAACTTTGTCATCCTGCAGGAGTCGGGCCAGGTTGGCCTTTCGCTCAATATTTTCGTCGGTGAACGCCAGGTATCAAGGGCAAAGATAAGGAAGGCGATAATTCTGATCCTCAACGACGCCACCAACGTGAGTCTGTTTCTTCATTGGCTGTCGACTCAGCAAATATCGCCGGACGACTTGCACCAATTCTACTTGAACGCGAGAGACAATATCTATTTAAGTTATCCTAACAGTCGGAAGATGACGAGAAGTCATAGGGACAGGACCGCAGAGATCATTCTAAATCATTTCCGTGATATGGGTCGGTGTGAGCCTCTCAACGCGGATTACCTTGAAGAGGCTTGTCTTCATTTTGATTTGAACCTTTCCGGGGTCACTTCCGGGAGGATGATTATTGATTTCCAGGAAGAGCTCGAGATTGTATCCTTTCGGTTTACACCAATGAAGGAGGTGCCGGAGAATAGGGTTGAGGAGGTTCTGAAACTTCTACCCTCCATAAACTTCTGTTCAGGTCTGCAGCACTTCACACTGGATCCCGTAGATCGTGTGGTAGTTCTCAACACCGGAATATTGCTGGATGACGGTATACTCCATGCGGAAGAGTTGAGCAAAACCGTGGCTACAATGCTCGGTACGTTATTTGTCTACCTACCACTGCTCGCTGAGTTTGCAGATTCGGAAATGTCTCGTGAAGAGATGTTTGAGCGCCTTCAAAAGGGAGTGTTCCCAAAAGTGGATATGAAATTCAGGCGAGACATGTTTGAAGAATGTTACAAAAGCGAATGACCAATTAGAGCTAGTACTACAGCGACACGTTAACGCCCAAAGATATAGCTTTCCCGATGTTCTT
>CAYZMM010000057.1:0-35844 GCA_964479535.1 uncultured Thermodesulfobacteriota bacterium | reverse complement strand
ATATTCTTCAACAAAAACAAATCGTTCCGCTAAAAAGGCGGTAAACTCGGGCTAGTGGCTCCCGGATTTGTATTCCTGAAGGAGTCGGGAAACGAGCCCGGCAAGCTCTCCAACCTTGCTCGGGGCGAAGTGAGGCACGTCGCGGGCGAACAGCCGGTCCCCGAACGTGGCCACCAGGTCCTCATCGGTGCCGAGCGGGTGTGTGGACGCACCCTTCCGCAGGACCTCGATCTTCCTGCCCTTCATCTTCTTGAGCCCCTCGACGAGCAGGATGTCGAACCCTCGAAAGAAGAGGTCCACGATTTCCTGCAGGGTGATGGCGAGGCCCTCGGTCGCGTGAACCGCGAACTCCCTGTCGGAAAGGATCGCCGTCACCGGGCTCCCCGCGGCCCGCATCCTGTGTGTGTCCGTTCCTTCCCTGTCCCAGTGAAAATGGCCCGACCCGTCGTGCTTGAGTACGCCCGTCCTGATGCCCATCCCGTTCAGTTCCTGAACGAGCGCTTCCACGAGCCCGCTCTTTCCCGTGTTCTTCAGGCCGATGATGTGAATCAGAAGAGGGGGGCCAGCCATGTGTTGACCTTGTCAGGTTCACGACAGGTACTGCTGGATCAGCTTCTTGGTCGGGGGCATTTCCGGGGGTTTCAGCTCCATCGTGACCGTGTGTCGATAGCCCCTGACGTTCAGCATGGAAAGGATTCTGGGAAAGTCCACTCTGCCTTCACCCAGGGGAAGGTGGAGATCGTCCTTCACGCTCTTGCCGCCATGGTTGTCGTGCACGTGCAGGTGTTCGATCTTGCCGAAAAGATGGCGGATGAAGTTGAAGGACGTATTCTCGCTGGACAGGAGCTCGGCGTGCCCTATGTCCAGGGTGATCCGCAGCTCCGGGATCGCTTCGCATGCGTCGGCAAAGCTGTCATACTGCTCGGTCAGGTTTTCGATGCAAAGGGTGACCCCTCGTTCGCCTGCTGCGGCAACCATCTCGGAAAGAAGTTCCATCTTGGCCGACAACAGGGAGGGCTGGGCCCACCGTTTGTCCATCCAGAAGTGAATCGTGCCCTTCGTGATCTCCAGCTCCTGGGTGACATCGATCAGTTTCCTCATCTTGGGCACGAAAAGATCTTTCAGCGCCTTCGCGTCGAAGGGGTTGCCCTCGTTCGGATAGTGGGCCAGGTAGTAGATTCCGTATTCCTCTTTCAGGGCCAGATAATCCTTCACGGACCGTCTCATCTCGTCCGCGTCGTAGATGCTGATCTCTGCGAATGGATATCCGAGCCGGGCCACTTCATGGACGAGCTCGATGCTGTGGGCCCTGCCGCCGATGATCACCATGGAATCTCCTCAGGGGCCGCCGCGTCCTTCCAGGGTCCCCCCGGGATGTGGCCTGCCTTTCCTCCCATGGGCGCCCGGCGTCGCCATCCTCTCGGAGGTCTCCATGGCGATGGGGTTCTGCACCCCATCGAGCAGAGTCAGAAGGGGTTCGACCGTCTCGCGGAAGACCTCGATACGCTCCCTGGGCACGGGCGGAGAGGCGGGGGCAATGACCCTCCTCGGGTTCACGTACTTCCCGTTCTTCTTCATGCGAAAATCCAGGTGGGGTCCGGTCGACATGCCCGTGCTGCCGACGTATCCGATGATCTGCCCCTGGTGAACCCTCGTGCCCTTTCGGATCCCCTTTGCATATCGGGAAAGATGGAGGTAGTAGGTCTGATAGACGCTGTTGTGGCGAATCCGTATCATCCTGCCGCTGGCACCCTTGTAGGCCGCCTCCATCACGACGCCATCCCCCACGGTACGGACAGGGGTCCCTGTGGGCGCTGCGTAGTCGATGGCGGGGTGAGCGCACCATTCCTTCTTGATGGGATGAAAGCGGTGATAGGTGAATCCCGAGCTGATCCGGGCGTAGTCGAGCGGGGTCTTCAGGAAGGCCCTGCGCAGGCTCCTTCCCTTTGCATCGTAGTACTCCGGATGGCCCTCCCGGTTTTCGAAGAGGAACCCCTGATAGGTTTCGCCCTGATTGACGAACTCGGCTGCCACGATTCTGCCGTAGCCGGCGAACTCGCCGTTTCGGTAGCGCTTTTCCGTAACGGCCTTGAAGGAGTCCCCCGCACGGACGTCGAGCGCGAAGTCCACGTCCCAGCCGAAGATGTCGACCAGCTTCAGGGCCAGGAGAGGTGTCTCCCCGACCTCGTGGATCGCCTCGAAGAGGCTTGTCCGGATGGACCCGGAAACGAGGACGGTCTCCACCCGGTAGAGGATCGGCTCCCGTGAAATGGCGAATCCGTCCGCTTCGGCACGAATCACGAGCCTTTCTTCGCAATCGATCTCGTACTCGAAGCGCTGGAACTTCCTGTCCAGGGTTCGGATGACATAGGGTCGGCCCTCGCGAATCCAGCGCAGCGAGTAGATCTCCCTGCTCTGGCGGTCCAGCTGGTCGATCTCCTTCGCACTGAGCCACTCGCCCAAAAGAGAACCTAACGTCTCGCCCTTCCTGACCGTGGCCTGAAAGACGAAGGGAACGGCCTCACGCTGCGGCTCGGCGACTTCGGAGGCGGTTTCGGTGTGACGTACGCTCGCTACATGGACCGCTTCTTCCGCAGAGGGAAGAAGCTGCTGTCGAGCCAGAAACAGAGGGGCGATCAAAAGGAACGTGAAGAGCAGAAAACGCCTTCGCATGTGGCCTGCTTCCGTATCGTTTCTTCTTTTCTGAGCTTTCTTCAACAGAACCGTTCATCTCCGCCGGTCCGGAAGAGACCCTCCATTGTTATCTTCCGGTCCGACCCCGTGTCAAGGGTGATTGTTATCTTCCGGTCCGACCCCGTGTCAAGGGTGTGCAGATCCCGTGCCACACGTGTCCGCGCACAGGGCCATGGTGCCACGGCCCCATAACCTTGTATCGGCATGAGGGTCGTGAAGACCTGAACCCGGCGGTAGGTTTTCACTTCCCGCACCACCTTTTCCCCGTTTGCCATCAGGTTGACAAACCTTTCGGAATCCCATAAAGTTCTTGGCGGACCAAACATTCGGACGATGTAAATCCGTTTGGAGGGAGCGGGCCATTGCGCAGAATCAGAAGGCGAATCCTTTTCGCGGCTGTCATACTGGGAGCGATCGCACGGATCGGGCCAAGCCCGGCATGGGCGGAACCCGGGGCTCAGGGGGATCCCCGTGATCCCGGCCTACTCGCCTGGCCGCCGAACCTGAAGAGTCCCCATGCCACCGGAGACCGGCGGGGGGGACGCACATGGCTGGAAGATCGTGGCCTGACCGTGTGGCTCGACTATTACGGTGAGGTCTTCTGGAACACCCGGGGAGGTATCCGGACCACGGACCGGGGAGAGTACGAAGGGCTTCTGGATCTCGCGGTCGCGTTTTCTACAGCCAGGGCCGGACTCTGGAAAGGGGGAAGCCTTTTCTTCCTTTTTCAGCAGAAGCACGGGCATGGGATTACGGACACGGACGTTGGGGATTTCCAGGTTCTGTCGGACATGGAAACACCGAACTTCACGCAGGTTTCGGAACTCTGGTACCGCCAGACCTTTCTGGACGACCGGATCTGGCTGAAGATCGGAAAACAGGATGCGAACGAGGATTTCGCGGGCCTGGTGTACGGCGTGGAGTTCATCAACTCCTCGGCCGGATTCAGTCCGACGATTCCGCTGGGAACCTATCCGGACCAGGATCTCGGCGTCCTGCTCGGCCTGGCGCCCATGCCCCTGTTGTCGGTCAACCTGGGAGTCTACCAGGGCAATCCGGACGGTCGACGGTCCCTGAAAGGCGCCTTTGCCGGGCTCGAGGGCCCGATGCTGATCGTGGAACCCGGTCTGCGCTACAGCGTCGGGGAAAAGCCCGGAGATCTGGGAATCGGCGGATGGTTCAATGGGAGCGAAACAGATGAACTGGACAAGGACTCCCCGAACGAGACAACCGTAAGTGAGGCCTGGGGCTGGTACCTGACCTGGAGCCAGCAGTTCTGGAGCCGGGAGCCCGGCGGGTCAGACGGCGAATCCGGCATCTGGGTCTTCGGTCAGTACGGGTGGGCGCCTGAGGATCGCAGCGAAGCAGCGCATTACCTCGGCGGCGGCGTGCAGTTCGCGGGTCTGATTCCGGACCGACGGGAAGACGCCTTTGGTGTGGGCCTTTTCCACGTACGGTTCAGCGGGGAACTCGATCTTCCGAAAAGCACGGAGACAGTGATCGAATTCTTCTATAAATGGCACCTTTTCGGGTTCCTGTCCCTTAAGCCGGACCTCCAGTACATCATCAACCCCGGCGGCACCTATTCGGACGCTCTTGCAATAGGGGTTCGGTTCGGCCTCTCCCTCTGACATCCGAGCCCGGCGCCCCTTTTTCCTGGTTCCCGCATCTTTCCGCTTGACAGGGGCATCTAGAATGCATATAATTGAGCATATGTTCATACTCTAAGAAAGAGCTTGCCCATGAGAAACAGGGCCATGATCCTGGAGGAAAACGGGTGTCGGCACCGCGTGGTCCATCTGGACCGCGTGAACCGGGCCCGCAGGGAAGCCGTGCCGGAAAGCGAGCTCGAGCGCCTGGCGCTCATGTTCAAGGTGCTCGGCGACCCGACCCGGTTGAAGATCTTCGTCGCGCTGTCGGGTGGCGAGATGTGTGTATGCGACCTGGCCGCTTATCTGGGACTCAGCGAATCGGCCGTGTCCCACCAGCTCAGGCGGATGCGGGAACTGACACTGGTCAAGTCCCGCCGCGACGGCCAGGTACTCTACTACGCTCTGGGGGACGTGCACGTGGCCGATCTCCTGCGGCTCGGGTTCGAACACGCCCGCGAATGATCCTTGACCCCCATGGGTTCGGCTCTGGAAAGGATTGAAGAAGGATGGATTTCGTATTCGGGATGATCACCGCTGCCTGGGATCTGTTGCTGGAGTCCTCTGTCTACATTCTTTTCGGCCTGCTGATCGCCGGGCTCCTCAGGATGTTCCTCAGCGCAACCTCGGTGGCCACCCACCTTGGGCAGGGCCGGTTTCGCTCCGTCTTCAAGGCCGCCCTGCTGGGAATCCCCCTTCCCCTCTGTTCATGCGGCGTCCTGCCCGCGGCCGCGGGCCTTCGCAAGCAGGGCGCCAACAAAGGGGCGACCACGGCGTTCCTGATCTCCACACCGGAATCGGGCGTGGACTCCATCGCCATCACCTGGGCGCTTCTGGACCCCGTCATGACATTGGCAAGGCCCGTGGCCGCCTTTTCCACCGCCGCGGCGGCAGGCGTCACGGAGAACCTGCTCGACCGCAGTCATGAGGAGACGGCCCCGGAGAGGGACCTCACCTGTCCGGTGGACGGCTGCTGCGAAGGCCTGGACTGCCCTCCGGACGAGCACGCACGCCATCACACGTTTTTCGAGAAGATCCGGGCGGGCCTCCGATTCGCCTTGACGGACGTGTGGGGGGACATTGCCCCGTGGTTCTTTGCAGGTATTCTCCTTGCGGGCATGATCGTGGTCCTCGTCCCGGAGGATTTCATGGCGCGGTTTCTCGGTGGAGGCCTTCCGTCCATGCTGCTGATGCTGGCCGTGGGCATCCCCCTCTACATCTGTGCCACCGGCTCGACTCCGATCGCGGCCGCGCTCATCCTGAAAGGGGTGAGCCCGGGCGCAGCCCTGGTCTTTCTCCTTGCGGGCCCGGCAACCAACATCACCTCGCTGACCGTCCTGCTGAAGATCCTCGGAAAGAGGGCGACCGCCATCTATCTCGTGACCCTCGCCCTGTTCGCGGTGCTCTTCGGGCTGGCCGTGGACCAGGTCTACGGGCTTCTGGGAATCCAGGCCAGCGCCGTGGTGGGGCAGGCGGCAGAGTGGATCCCGCCCTGGGCACAGCTCCTGGGGGTCCTGATACTCCTCGCACTGTCCGTCAAGCCGCTCTTGAGGAGCCTCCGGACAAAAGGGGCACGTATACGCGTTGAAAGATCTCTGAAGAAGCAAACCGAAGAGGGCCCTTCCGGGGGCGCGGGCAGCGAGAGCGCGGCCTGTGGGGGGTGCTCATCCTGCCCCGACCGCCCCGCCGAAGCCTCCTGAAGATCATCCGTCCCCTTCTCGGCAGCCTCGTGGGGGGCGGAGTCTCGCCAGGGCTAGCTCGCAAATCCGGTAGACCACCGCCTCGTCGCTCTCGGAAAAGCGGCTCAGGAAGTTGCGGTTGTAGAGCATCACGGCGCCGTGAACCGTGCACCACAGCTCGTCCAGCACCAGGGACACCTCGCCCGGCTCGAAGGTCCCGCATCGCTCGCCGACCTCCAGCACGACCTTCCGGTAGATCTCCCGGGTCTTCACCGCGATCTCGTACGCTCTGTCCTTCTCGCTCCGGGCCACCGACTCCAGGTTCGTGCCCACGTAGTCCTGGAACCTCGGGGCCGTGATGCTGAACAGGATGTCGTAGTCGTTCGGGTGACGGATCCCCAGATCCAGGAGGATCTTCATGAAGGCCTCGAGCCGCTCGAGGGGATCCTCGTGCCGGGCGTACGCTTCCCGGTATTCCCTGTAGGTGCGCTCCGTGATCCGCGTCTGCAGGGCCAGGACGAGCTCGTCCTTGTTCGCGAAGTAGTTGTAGAGGTTGGCCGCGGTCATGCCGGCCCGCTCGGCCACCTTGTTCATGCTCATCTTGATGTAGCCGTCCTCGTTGAGCACGGTTAGGGCGGTCTCCAGGATGGCCTGTCTTACGGCAAGGACTTCATCCGGAGCACGTTGCGGCCTCGGCACGATCTCCCCTCTATCCGGATACCGGCGGTGTTCGGTTACGGCCTTGACATGGAGTAAAAGATGATGATAATTTAATTGTGTTAAATTAATATGAATCATTTAATGCCCCGAGTCAACTCGCCCGAAAACCGGTTCATGGAACCTCACCCTTGGGCGGAACGGAAAGGGCCATGCAGAACAACAAGGAATCATTGGATTTTCGCAACAGGCAGGCGACCTTCGCGGCGCTTCGGGGGCAGATCTTCGACGTCCTGGTCATCGGCGCCGGGATCACGGGGTGCGGAGTCGCCCGGGACGCCGCCATGCGGGGCCTTCAGGTGGCCCTCGTCGATGCAGGCGACATCGGGGCCGGCACCTCGAGCCGGTCCTCCAAGCTCATACACGGCGGGCTCAGGTATCTGGCCATGGGAGATATCTTTGTTGTCCGCGAGGCAGCCGTCGAGAGGCGGACCCTTCGCAGGATCGCGCCCCACCTCACAGCCACCATGCCGGTGCTCGTGCCGGTTCGCGGCAAGGTGGAACTGACCAAGATGCGGACGGGCATGTGGACCTATGAGAAGCTGGGCGACGTGGAGCCCCACGAACGGCACGAGGTCTGGGATCTGGCTCGCCTGCGCCAGGAGGAGCCCCGCGTGGTCACGCAGGTCGTCACCGGCGCGGTGGTCTACCCGGAGTACGTGACCGACGACGGCCGCCTGACCCTGGCGAACGCGCGAAGCGCCGCTGCCCATGGCGCGAAGCTCGCCACCTATGTCTCCGTCGTGCGCATGATCGAGGAGGAAGGCCGGCTGGCCGGGGCCGCCGTGCGGGGCACGCTCCCGGGCGAGGAAGAAGAAGTCGAGGTGCGCGCGCGGGTCGTCGTCAATGCTGCAGGGCCTTGGGTGGACGCGATCCGGCTCCTGGAGGACCCTGAGGCGGAACGGAAGCTTCAGCTCACCAAGGGCATTCACCTGGTCGTTCCGCACGCCCGTCTTCCGATACGACACACGATCATCATGAACACCCCGGACAAGCGTTCGATCTTTGCGGTGCCTCGGGAGCAGTTCGTCTACATCGGCACCACGGACACCTTCTTCGAGACGCCCGAATACTGGCCCGAGGTCACGCGGGACGACGTGGACTACCTGCTCGAAACCGTGAACCAGTCCTTCGGCGTGGACCCCATCACGGACGAGGACATCCTGGCGACCTGGTCGGGTCTTCGCCCGGTCATTTGGGCCGAGGGGAAGAAGCCCTCCGAGATCTCGCGGCGACACGAGATCATGGAAGGGTCGAAAGGCATGCTCACCATCGCGGGGGGCAAGCTCACGAGTTACCGGTCCATGGCCGAGCGGGTGGTGGACCGTTGTGAAGAAGCGCTGGGCCGGGATCCCACGCCCGCGACCACGGCGGAAGAGCCTCTGCCCGGAGGGGACTTCACCGGGACCTTCCAGGAGCTCAGCTCCTTTGTCCAGGACCAGGGCCTCGCCCGGGAGGAGGCGGACAGGGTCATCCGCATGTACGGAAAGGAGGCCTTCGCCGTGTTCGCGGAGAAGAAGGGCGTGGCGGCGGAAGTCCAGCAGGCCGTGCTGCACGAGGGTGCACTCACCCTGGAGGACTACTGGTTCCGGCGCAGCAGCCGGGCCCGTTTCGCCGACCAGGCGAGCCCCGCCGGCCTGGAAGAGGCGGCAGGGCACATGGCCGAGCGGCTCGGCTGGTCTGCGGCCGAAAAAGACCGCCAGATCGCCGCCTGCCGGGAGAAGCTGGATCTCGAGATGCGATGGCTTCAGCCACTCCAAGAAGCAGCTCACTCTTGAAAGACACGCATCCGTTCAGAGGCTTCGGGCGTCTCGCCCCCGGCACCTACTTGGGGATGACCAGGGCCCTACCGTCATGGGGGATCGTCTCGAGCCGGGTGCCGTATAGGTCTTCCAGGAAGGCTGCGTCCCACGGTGCCTGCCCCGGCCCGGGCTGCTGCATCCGGCCCTGCTTCATGAAGAAGAAGGAATCGCCGTAGCTGAAGGCCACGTTCGGGTCGTGCAGCACGGCGAGCACCGTGATCCCCTGTCCCACGAGTCTCTTCAGCAGATGGAGCAGTCTCGACTGGTTCGAAAGGTCGAGGTGCGAGACGGGCTCGTCCAGCAGGATCACCTTCGGCTCCTGTGCGAGTACGCGTGCCATCATGACGAGCTGGCGCTCCCCGCCCGAAAGCTCCGTGTAGGGGCGACCCCTCAGGTCGTGCATCCCCACCGTCTGCAGGGCCTGCTCCGCCTTTTCACGGTCCTTCGCCCGGGGCACGGTGAACACGTACGGGGCCCTTCCGGTGAGGACCACCTCCTCGACCGTGTAGGGGAACACAGGGGAATGGAACTGGGGCAGGTAACCGATGATGCGCGCCCGGGCAGCCGTCGAAAGGCCGGCCAGATCCTGCCCGAGGACCTCGACCCGGCCCTCCGTCGGCCTGTGCAGGCCGGCCATGAGGTGGAGAAGCGTGGATTTCCCGCTTCCGTTCTTGCCCAGGAGGACACTGAGCTTCCCCGCCGGCACGTCGAGGCTGACGTCCTCCAGCGAAAACCCGCTCGGGTGGGTGAAGCGGACCCCTTCGAGCCGAAAGGCCATCGGTCATGTCCCTCCGTACGACATTCTGCCCCGCTTCAGGAGATAGACGAAGAACGGCCCCCCCACCAGGACGGTGAACACCCCGATCGGGATCTCGAAGGAAGCCACGGTTCGTGAGACATCGTCCACCAGCACGAGAAAGCAGCCGCCGAGGGCGAAGGAGACCGGCTGCACTTTCTGGTTGTCCGGGCCTACGATCATCCGCACCATGTGCGGGACCGCGAGCCCGACCATGCCGATGACCCCGGCCACGGCCACCGCGGCCGAAGCGACGAGGGTCGCGGGGAAGAGCACCAGCAGGCGCTCTCGCTGGGGGTTCAGTCCGACGGCCCTTGTCTCTTCATCCCCCAGGGAGATCACGTTCATCCGCCACCGGAGCAGATAGAGCCACAGAATCCCGATCAGGATGGGCAGGGTGGCGGAACGGACCTTCGCCCAGTTCGCGTTGTGAAGATTGCCCATGGTCCAGTGCACGATCGTCTGCAGCTTGAACGGATCGGTGAGGAACTGAACGACCGTGAGCAGGGCCGTGAACACGCCCGTGATGATGATCCCCGCAAGGATGAGCGAAAGGGTCGACACCCCCTGCCGGGTGATGGCGAGGAAATAGGTCAGACCCACGGCCAGCAGCCCGAACAGAAAGGCCGTGGGGAGCAGGGGAAGCAAGGGGGCCGTCAGCGCAAGGGCGGCGCCGAAGGCGGACCCGGAGGAAAGGCCTAGGATGTAGGGCGAGACCAGGGGGTTTCGGAAGAAGGCCTGCAGCGCGCTGCCCGACACCGTAAGGGCCGCGCCCACGAGGAAGGCGAGGATGACCCTCGGCATGCGGACCTGGAGGATCACCGCCTCGACGACCGGGTCGATGGCCGCGCCCCCCCCGGAAGCTGCGGAAGGCAGGAACTGGGTGTAGAACCAGCGCAAAACATCGGCGGGCCGGACGCTCTCGGAAGGGCCGATGAACAGGGAGCCGGCCAGGACGGGCAGGGGGGCCGCGTAGATGAGAAGCTCCCAGTACCTCGGGGAACGCCCTCTACCGGTCATGAAGCTTCCCGTCGTACAGGAACCGCAGCATCTCCTCCTTCTCCTTCACCAGATCCACGTCCTGAAAGAGATCGGGGTGGGACCACTTCGCAAGCATCCAGACCGCGTAGGGGAATTTGAGCGTCCAAAGGTCACAGAGAAACACATCCGGCAGCTCGTGCACCCGGCCCTTGCGCACCGCGGACACGGCCTGCCACTGGCCCTTCTGCAGGATATCTTCCGGGTCCAGCCGGGTATTGTACCACATGACGATGAGGTCCGGGTTCCACGAGAGAATCCTCTCCATGTTGACCACGAGGTGTTCCCTCGGAATCGAGGCGCACACGTTGCGGGCCCCCGCGAGCCGGATCAGGTCGTCCACGGTGCTGACGCCGCACGAGGTCTCCAGGGGGCCCTGGGCCCACATGTAGTAGATCCCCGGTCGGTCCTCCGCCGGGATCGATGCCAGCCGCTTTTCGATCCGCCCCACGCGCTGCTTCGTGTGCCGGACGAGTCCGGCGGCCCTTTCCGTACGGCCCGTCAGCAGACCCAGGTCGCCGATCTCCCGGTAGACGTCCTCGAGACGCTGCAGAAAGACACCGTAGACCGGGATCCCCCGTCGCTCGATCGAATCGATCGCCTCGGACTGCTCCGCCCAGATAATGACCAGGTCGGGTCTCAAGGAAACGATGCTCTCCAGGCTGATGAAATCCCAGTTCCCGGGCGCGGGCAGCTCTTTTTTGCGGATCCGCTCATCCAGGGATGCGTAGTAGCGGTTCACGCTCTCGGTGTAGACGTTTCTCGAGATGCCGATGACGCGTTCCTGCGCCCCGAGCATGTAGAGGCCGGAAAGGGCGCTCTCGATGAGGCACACGATACGGCCTGCCGGCTCGGCGAAGACGAGATCCTTGCCCCGGAAATCGGTCACCCGAATCGGTTCGGCGGCCTGTTTCGATGCGCCGGCCCCCCGGGCCGGACCGGGGGCCGCCGCACACAGGAGAAGGATGACACAGAGTACCGCGCGACGGCCGCACCTCTTGACCATCAACTAGAATCTCCCCTCCACACCGCCGAGGACCGAGAATCCGGTATCCACGAACTGCCAGGGCAGCTCGTACCGGTTGTCCGTCAGGTTGTAGAGGTCTACATTGAGGCGGATCGAGGTGTCCGGCGTTTCGTAGACCACCTGCTGGATGTTCGCGCTCAGCACCTCGTAGGGCCCGAATTCCTTCCGGCCGCTCAAGGACGTGCTGTCGTAGTAGTTGCCCACCACGTGCAGGTAGGGCGAGATGGAAAGGCCGAAGGGGAACTGCGCCGTACAACCGACATTTCCCATGTGGTCCGGAACGAAGGGGACGTCCGAGCCGTCCTGATCCGGGTCGATATCGTTCTGCACATCCGTGTTGGTGTAGGTGTAGTTCGCGAACCACTGAAAATAACGATTCACGAACTGCCCCAGCTCGACCTCCACGCCGTAGGTGAGGGTTTCCCCGGCGTTGACGGACTGGCTCTGGGAAGGGTCTTCGCTCACGCGGTTCTCCACGATGGCATCGTCCACCTGATTCATGAACGCCCTTATTCCTCCGCGAATTCCGCCGTAGGTGACCACCTCGAGCCCTACGTCGGTCCCGACGCCGCTCTCCGGGTCCAGGTCCGGATTCGGGAGTTGGCCGTTCCTGCCCGGCACGCCCGCGTCCTCCGGCTTCAAGGTCCCTCCCACGGACTTGGCCGAGGGCACGATGAAGCTGGATCCGCCGTTCGCGAACACCGAGAGCCAGTCGAGCGCGGCGATGCGGACCCCCGCGCTCCAGAGGGGCCGGGTCCAGGTCTCATCCGATATCCCGGGCTCCGCCCCGCTGATGAGGTCGTATTCGTTCTTCGTCGTGTTGAGGCGGACACCCGCGCGAAGGACCACGCGATCCAGGACGAGCTTCTCCTGGACATAGGGTCCGACATTGTAGGCAAGGGCATCGTTGATGGTGGACTCGATCCCACTCACCTCCGACATGGTCTCGTAGGTGGCGACCTGTCCGTCGACGCCCGCGGTGAGGAGGCTGTTCTCCCAATGTTTGAACGTGAAGGTCAAGTCCATGGGCACGATGTTCTGCTCGACGCCGCTCCGCTGTCTGAAGTCCAGGCTGTCCGGAAAGTTGTCGTCCGACCATTCCCTGTCGTAGTTCCGGTAGCCCACCTTCAGCTGCCCTTGCAGGGCTGCGCTGAAGGGATGGCTGTAGACCGCGTTCACCGTTGCATAGCGGTGGTGGAAGTCCCGGTGCGGCCTCCCCGTGTCCCCGGTATGCTGCGTATAGTGACCGAAGAGGGAGATCTTGTGATCGCTCTCGTCCAAGAAGTGGGCGACCTTTCCGTAGAGCTTGATCTTCTGATAGCCCGGGTTGTCGACCATGTTGAGCCAGGAGTTGGTGGTGCCGTAGTTCGTGTAGGTGGACCGTTCGAAGTCGCCGCCCAGGAAGTAGTGGGAGTCGCCGGATTTGCCCTTGTGAAAGGCCTTCGCCTTCAATGTGTCCCAGGACCCGCCCAGCAGTGCGAACCGGGTCATCGGCTCGTCGACCCGGTCATGGGTAACCAGGTTCGTGATGCCGGCCAGCGGGGTCTGGTTCCCGGCGAAATCCATGGAGAGGTAGTTGGAGTACATGACCGAGGCCGGTCCCCGCTGCACCTCCGCCCTGTCCAGTATCCAGGGGTCCAGGCTCTGGGTGTCCACAAAGGAATCGATGGGAAGCCCGTCGAGCAGGTAGGCGTTGTACTTCGGACCGAGCCCGCCATAGGAGCCCCAGTTCGCATCGTTCCTCGACAGGACGCTCACAAAAGTACCGGGCTGGTAGCGGAAGAGCTCGGAAATGTTGCCCATCCCCACCGGGGTCCGGTCGATCTGCTCTCGGTCGAGGACCGCGATCCGCTGGGTCACGCTTTCCTGGTTCTGCGGAAGCTTCGATTCGGTCACGACGTATTCCTGCATATCGTATGTACTGCCCCCGCCCGCCTGTTCTCCGGACTGTTGGGCGGCAGCGGCGAGCGGAATCAGCATCAGCACCAGGACGCAGGCAATACGCACCCCGGCGAAACGTTCCTTGTGTGTACTCATCAATCCCTTCGCGAGTGTCATTCCGTCCCTCCTTGCGCATGTTTTGGATCGCCGTGATCGAACGAAACCTAATCCTGTTCCGGGCCGAATCGACCAGGGACGGTGGCACGATATCAAGAAACGTATTACGCGTCAAGGGCAAAAGTCCGGCAAAAAACGAGGCTCCAAGAATTCCAAGCCCTTACAAATCGGGGACAGCCACCGAACCCCGTACGGGGGGTTCGGTGGCTGTCCCAGGGATGACAAGGAGAATCAGCCTTGAACAGAGCGCTTCCATGCCTGGTAGAAATCCACCATGTCAGAGCGGATCAGCGCTTTTCCGAGTTCATGAACGATGCGATCCAGGCAGGCGAAGTCGAGGCTCGATCCCTGCCGGCGAAAGACTCCCTCCACGTCTTCCCGGTCGCGGGGACGTTCGGAGATGATTTTGTGGATGATCAGGTCTTCGGCTGCGCCTCCTCGCAATGTCCTCATGGTGCTCGGCGCTCCCCGCGAGGATGTACGGTAAGGCCTGGTCCCCGGCCCCCGACCCATCACGGCCACTCGACCCGCGTCAGAATCTCCTCTGCGACCCTCCTCTGCTTCGGAAAGCCCTTTGCTTTCTCGAGCGCTTCGGCCGCCAGCTTCTTGTTGTCGAGCTGGAGCGCGCAGTATCCCATCATCAGGTAGGCCCTTCCGTCTTGCGGGTCCAGCCGGGCACTGTCCTGAAAGGCGTGGTAAGCCCCTTCGAAATCCTCTTCCATGTAATTCAGGTCCCCCACCAGGGACCAGAGCATACTCGTAGGCTCCTTCTTCAGTGCCTCGGCCAGGGTCTGGCGCGCCTGCACGGGCCGGTGGGCGGAGAGATATGCGGACGCAAGGCGTTCGTACTCTTCGGGCGAAGCACCGGACGCAAAGGCCTGCTCGTAGTGGATGCAGGCCAGCAGCGGCACCTCGATCGTGGCGAACAGGTCCCCGAGCAGCACCCGCTCCTCCCGGGTCAGGGGCTTCAGATAGCTGTAGATCGTCAACGCAACGGCGGCCATCCGGTAGTTCTCCCGGCTGGCCTCGAACTGGTAGGAGAGCTTCCAGGTCTCGGGCTGGTCCCCGTAGTGCCCCATCATGCGGTCGATGAGCCGCTCGGCCTTCTCCTCCTTGTCCAGCTCCAGGTAGATGTTGAGCAGGGCCTGAAACCACTCTTTGGCCGGATCCCCGTGCCGGCCCGCAACCAGGGCCTCCAGGATCGGCACCGCCCTTTCCTGCCGGCCGTCCAGCACGTGGGCGACGGCCGCGTAGTAGAGGAGATCCGGGTCCTTCTCCTCCTCTTCCGCCGCCTCGAAGCCCCTGGTCAGCGCCTGCGCCGCAAGGCCGTAACGCTTCAGGTCGTAGGCGACCTGCCCCAGGTTCACCCAGGCCGACGCGAAGGCCGGATTCATCTCCACGGCAGCCCTGTGATGGGCCAGACACGCCTCCTTCCTGCCCGTCAGGTACAGGGCGTTGCCCAGCGTGAACTCGATGAGACCGTGATTCCGCTCGGGATGCCTTTCGATGTACTTCTCCAGGATGCGGATCGCCTTGTCGTACTCCTCCCCATCCATGAGCTGCTGCGCCTCGTAGAGGACCCTCGAGGCTCCCACCGACAGGCCCTCGGTCACGTCCTTGCCGCTACCCTTGTTCCCGCCCTTCCCCTCTTCGGCACCTGCCGGTGCGAAGAGCAACAGGCCGCAGAGGAGCGCAAAGAGCAGAATGAGTTCTCTTGGCAAGGACCTCACGAATCGTCGCCCCACTTCTGTCCTCTCGATCTCCGTTTCACCACGGCCCTCGTCCCCAGTGTCGCGTCCACCCCCACCACCCCTCCTGGATTCCCGTTCCCCGCCTTCGCGGGGACAGGCTTGACGGGAAAGACGGCCACGCTGGCTTGGGGATTGCCGCGTCGCTTCGCTCCTCGCAACGTTCGACAGTACCGGATGGCACAGGCCCGTGGCACAACTCGACCCGGTCCAAATCCACGAAACTCCTCGCAACGTTCGACAGTGGTGGATGCTGCGAGCGAAGCGTGGCAGCCCCCCGGCCCAATGTGATTTTCCGTACGACCCATTCCCGCCCACTGCGGCCCCGGAGTACCAGGGGGTGGGAAGGCGGGGCCTTTGACCTTTCACCTTTGTCCTTTGACCTGCAGTTCTCATTTCAACTCAAACCGAATCGTCGTCGTCACCCAGCTCGAAACCGGCTCGCCGACGACCCTTCCGGGAGAAAACTTCCAGGTGGGCAGGGTCTTCAGCACACTCTCCTCGAAAACCCCCCCGGGGGATGCCTCCAGGACCGACACACGGCTCACCTTTCCCTCCGCATCGACCAGGAACTTGACGCGCACGTACCCCTCGATCTCCATCCGCTTCGCCTTGTAGGGATACATGGGCGGCATCTTCACGATCGGCCTCGGAGCGCTGTCCAGTTCGCCCGCCTCGTAGAACTGCTTGAGGGCAATCCGCGGGCCGCCGATCAGCCTGGGATTCAGGTCGATCGAGAAGGGAAGGGGCTCCACCTCGAGCGGCTTCACGTCGGGCTGCTGAAGGTTGGGCGTGAAGAATTCCGGGATTTCCCTCGGTTCCTCCTTCTCCGGCGGAGGGGGTTCCTCCTCCGGGCGGGGAGGCTCCCGCTCGCGCACCCGCACCAGGTTCACGGGCATGGGCTCGGTCATGTCGGAATAGGAAGGCCCTTTATGGGTCAACAGGGGAAGCAGCAGGAAGAGCAGCCCGTTGACCAGAAGGGCAAAGGCAAAAGCCGGAAATACCCACAGGGGGCGCCGTTCATTCATCTCCTCGGGCCTTTGAAGCGGCGAGGCTTACGTTCTTCGCACCGGCGAGCCGGCACTGATCCATCACCTGGATGACGACACCCGTCTCGCTCTTCCTGTCCGCCACGATGACCACGGAGCTTTCCGGGTTCTCCGCCAGCACCCGCGCCATGTGGGCGCGGACACTGCGTACGTCGATGCGCTTCCGGTCCAGATAGACCTCGCCGTCCCCGGTCACCCCGATCAGGACGTTTCCCTTCTCCTTCATCTCCGCGGTGGCCGCCGTGGGCCGCTCCACATCGATTCCGGTTTCCTTCACGAAGCTCGTGGTCACCACGAAGAAGATGAGCAGGAGAAACACCATGTCGATGAGGGGGCCCATGTTGATGTCCACGCTCCTTCCCCCTCTACGCAGGCTTCTTCGCACATCGATCATCGGGATCGTCCTCTACACGTGCCGCATGAGCACGGTGGTGATTTCCTGCAGGCGCATCTCCAGCCGGGCTGCCCGCCGGTAAAGGGTTCCGGACAGAAGCAGGCCCGGAATCGCCACCAGAAGCCCGCTCTGCGTCGTGATCAGGGCGACCGAGATGCCGCTGGCCATGCCCTTCACGTTGCCGGTCCCGAACACCGCGAGCACCTCGAAGGTGTCGACCATACCGATCACGGTTCCCAGCAGGCCGAGCAGGGGCGCCACGGAGGCCAGAACCGCAATGACCGCGAGGTGACGATTGAGAATCGGGCGTTGCTTCAGCGCACAGTAGTGGAGAATGTTTCTGTCCAGACCCGAATGGCCGGTCATCTCCTTTGAGAAGCTTGCAACCAGCCGCTGCCGAAGCCCTCGCCCTTTCCCCGATGCCCTCCTCGCCTCGACCATTGCGATCGCATCGCGGATCCGAATATCCCGCCGCGCCAGGCCGTGAAAGAAGTAGAGACGCTCGGCGATCAGCGTCCACATCGCCACCGAGCAGAGGATCAACGGCAACATGACCCATCCGCCCTGCACGAGATAATCAGCCGCCCGGTGCAGTATTTCCATTCAGCCGCCGGTCCTTCTGAATGATGTTGGTCAGGGCAACCGCCTTCTCTTCCATGTCTCCCACCAGGTGATCGACCCTGCGGGAAAGGAAGGTGTGGAAGAGCATGATCGGTATCGCCACGGCGAGACCCAGCTCGGTCGTGATCAGGGCCTCGGAGATCCCGCCGGACATCATCCTCGGGTCGCCCGTGCCGTACAGGGTGATCACGCGGAACGTGTCGATCATGCCCGTCACGGTCCCGAGGAGCCCCAGCAGCGGAGCAATGGCCCCGAAGATCGCCAGGATCGACAGAAACCTCTCCAGGCGAGGCACCTCCCGCAGGATCGCCTCCTGCAGGATGTTCTCCTGCGCTTCCCGGTCCTCGCCCCGGCCGGACAGGCCCGCCGCCAGAACGTTCAACACCGGCCAGTCCTTGTCCTCGTGCCCCTCGACCAGTGCCTCACACGCCCTCCAGTCCCCCTCGGAGGCGAGCCGGTTCATCTCGTCCATGAGCCGGTCCGTGTTCCCGTGGACCCTCCGGAGGTAGGCGACCCTCTCCAGGACGAGAAGGAGGGACAGGGCGGCGATGGCCAGGATGGGCCAGACGATCGGGCCTCCGCTCCGGATCTGTTCCCAGAGGCTCGGATCGTGCGTAATCTGCCGCAGGGCGCCTCCCCCGGAGAGGTCCATGTAGACGGCCTCCTCCCGGCCCTCGAGGTACCCCCGCAGGTTGCGGCGCACCCACCAGGAGGGCAGGGCCGAGAGGGCATAGAAGCGCCTTCCGTCCTCGGAGTACCGGAGGAACCCCACCTCGGAATCGACACTGTACACGGCCGTGAACTTCCCGAGGGTAAGGACCTGCCCCGTCCGGTCCCGGCCCATGCGATCCACGAACGTCCCCTCCCGGAGCAACACGCCGCCGGATCTCTCGATCTCGTCGAAGTAGAGATCACTCAGGGACCGGATGTCCTCCAGGCCGGGGAAGTGCTTCTTCTCCAGGACGGGTTCGATCTTCTTCAGCCGGTCCGGCTCCTCCGCCGTGAAGTGTGAGTGTTTGATGATCGTCTCGAGATCCCTGGCCGAAGTTCGAACCGTCCCGACCAGCTCGCGGAAGCCGAGCTCCCTTTCCGACCAGACCTCTGCGAGATCGTCCTCTTTCCGCCTCAGTTCCTCGAACCGGTCCTGAAGCCGGGAGAGGTGCTCTTCCAGCCCCTTCTGCCGCTTCTCCAGGCGATCCACTTCCGCGACGAGTTCGTTGCGATCGTTCAGGATCCTCGCTTCGGCGGCTCGCGCGGCCTCCACCGCTTCCCTTCTGTCCCTCTCTGCCTTTCGGGATGCGGCCCGCATGTCCTCGGCGTAAACCGGGAAGCCGACCAGGAGGACGAGTGACAGGAGGAAGAGGATCCCCTTCACGGGCTGATCCTCCCGACCGGCAGGCGCAGCAGCTCGACGGGCCTTCGTCTCTCCGCCATCTCCACCGCCGCTGCAATGCTGCGGGCGTATTCCTTCGGGAGCTCGACCCAGCGCTTGGTGACCCGGTCGTATTCCCCGACCCGCCCCCCGTCCGGTGTCTGCCAGAAGATCGACAGCCTCCCCAGTCGAAACACCTGGACGAAGAGGGGCTCGCCGTCCACCTCGATGCTTTGCTCATAAACCTCGACGGTGTCCCCGTATTCGCACTCCACGAGAAGCGCTTCCAGAAGGTGACGGAGCTTCTCCGCGCTCGACATGTCGGTCTGGGCGAGCGACTCCTCGAGAAAGGTGAGCCGATCCGCCCTCTCCTCCGGAAGAAAGGGCAGATCCGCCTCCACCCACCCTTCGAGGCGATTCATGACCTCGTCCAGGATCCGGTGCAGGTGGGCGTCCAGCCGCTCCGACTCCTCGATGCGACGGCTCAACTCGTCCACCCGTTCCTGCAGGACCTCGACCTTCTTCGTCCAGAGATCCGTCTGATCCTCCAGAGACGCGATGTGTGCCTTGGACGCACGGTACCGAGCCTCCAGCCTGGCCTTTTCCAATGCCCAGCGATCCTCCTTCCGCTGGGTTTCCTCCTGAATCTCCACCGTTCCGGTCACCGTCTCCTGGACCTCCTCGGCAGGGTTGTCTGCCCACACCGTGGCGGTGCCGACGAGAAGGAACAGCCCGCATACGGCACGCAACCTCGCTCCGAGGATTCCACGCGTACGCCGCTCGGAGCAGCGGGCTTCGCCCGGGAAGCGGGTGAAAAGGAAGGGCAACCGTCTTGCCATGGGGAGGGGTCTCCTGAGAACGCAACGACAGCGACGGAGGTCAGCGGGCCGAGTGGCACCGTTCTCCCGTTGATAGCATCTGGCGCCTCCGGTGTCCACCGCCCGAAATTGGGGAAATCGGGGATTGCCGCTGGGGCACGAAATTGGGCACAGCCACCGATTTCTCCAGTAGGCCCGCCCGCTGGTAAATTGGGTGTGGGAAATTGGGGACAGCCACTCATTTCAAGATGAAATGAGTGGCTGTCCCCAATTTCGGGGTGCCCCTTTTCGAAAAGTATGCGGGCTTGCACCCACGCATCGAGGGCGACAGGGAACGAGACTTGACCGTGTACAGGAAAGGAACAGAGATTCGGCCCGTTGCCTACTCGACGAGTATCTTGCGGGCCATCCCGCGACCCAGCATCAAACGGCTGCCTTTCGCCTCGACAATGAAAGGCCCCTGCATGCGGCTGCTGACCACTTCGAACTCCACCCCGGGCACAAGGCCCATCGACGCCAGCCTGGACTGCAGACCCCGGCCGCCGTTCACTGTTACCAGACGCACTCGCCTTCCAGGGTGCACCATTGCCAGAGGCATCATGGTCTCCACATCCTCCTCACGTCCATCCCGCTACTGGACTTCAACGGTGATCCCGGTCGCCTCGTCTCTGCGGAGGGAGAGACGATGTCCCTTTATCTTCACATCCACCGGATCACCCGCAGGGGGCATCCGTTCGACCTCGATCATCGTGCCGGGTTCCACGCCCATGTCGACGATCCTCTTGTTGGTCGATCCACGCCCCTTTATCTTCACGATCCTTGCCTTCTGTCCCGGTCTGACCTCCAACAAACCAACCCTCGTGCCCCCTTCCGGAGACTTCCGCCTCTTCTGCTTCACCTCGTCCAGACACAGAGAGATGCACTCCTCGCAGTCCTCCGCCCGTTCTCCGTGCTGGCAGTAGTCGTCGAATCCCCGGATCCACCTGGTCCCGGCGCGCGGACAGGTGTCCAGGAAGTCGATGTACTGAACCAGCCTCTCCAGAATGTTGCGCGGCACTGCGTGCTCCATCCTGCACGCCCCTTCTTCCGCTTCCGCCTCGTCCACGGCAAGGACCCTCACGAAGAAGTCCCGCAGGATCTCGTGCCTCCGGATGACGTCCTTGGCCACCCTGGTTCCCTGCGCGGTCAGGGTGACGATGTCGTAGGGGGCGTAGTTGACCAGGCCCCTCTCGGCCAGGGCACGAAGCGCCCCTGTCACGGAGGAGCTGTTGACCTTCATTCTCTTCGAGATGTCCTTGGCCCGGGCGGCCCCCTTCTCGGCCGCCACATGGAAGATCGTCTCCAGATAATCCTCCAGGCTCGCGGTCAAGGATTTGCTTCCGGCCATGTCTTTACCTTGGGACCGTGAATATTTTTGGCTTACCCTAACATTTTACGGTGGGACTATCTCACTGTCAACCCACCTTTTTCCATGGCCTCTGAAAGGGGAATCGCCTACAGGCTCGAAACGACTCTGGCGCGCTCCGCGAATGCTTCGCGGTTACAGCGGACGCGCAATACACGGCGGACGACTACAGGACCGATGAGGGCGACATCAGCGGTGTCATCCTGAGAATTCGCGGGACGGTCGCGTTCTGATCAGACGAGGAACAGCAGCAGCTTCGCCGCGCCCACCAGGGGCAGCAGCAGGACGCGAATCAGGGCCCGGACCCATTCGTGCTCCGCAACGGCCTCGGCCAGGAAGCCGCCGTGTTCGTAGTAGAGGTCCACGAACGTCCTGCCCGCCGCACTCTTCAGAAGGATGTCATCCCTGAACTCCCGGAGGATCCCCACCTTCTTGTCGAGAGGAGACCCGTAGGAGACCGTGGCGATGACGCACGCCTTGACCATACGGCCCTCGGGACCGGCGTAGCGGGGTGGAATGTTCGGGATGCCGTCTGAGTCCGTATCCGGCAGTTGGGCGAGGAAATCCAGAAATCCCTCCCACTGCGTCAGGGGGTCCCCTGGAGCCTCGTAAACGATCGCGTCCGCCAGGGAAGCGAGCGGGAGCCCCGTGTCGCAGTCCTTCGGCTCGAGCACGATGAGTCCGTAGGACAGGTCCTTTACGCTCTCGATGTTCGTGGCCACGTAGTAGTTCACCGCAATCCTGTAAAGCGGGTAGCTGCTCTTGCTGATCGGCACGTTCACGGCACACGTGGGATCGTCGGCGTCGAGGCACTGCCACATGGACAGCGGGGGCAGGTAGTCCGTGTACTGAAACCGAACCCCTGACCAGCTCAGCCAGTAGTCGCTGTCGTTCAGGTAGGCGGCAAGGGCGTTGACCCACCCGGCGTTGTAGATCTCTTCCCCGCTCAGGCAGAAGGATACCAGTGGGTAGCCGGCCGCACCGTTGACCGGATCCATCCCGAGGGGCACCGCTCGGAATGCATCGGATGTGTTGATGCGGCCCGTGGCTCCGGCCTGTATCCCGTCCCGGGTCACGCCGTTCGACTCGACGGCGACATCGACCGGATCGCTCGGGTCATTGATGATCTGATCCACGCTCCAGCGGATCGAGTCGGCGACCAGGTTGCCGAGATTGTGCTCCACCTTGTAAGCCTTGTTCAGATCGAAGCCGGTTTCGGCGATCTGGCCGTCGAAGCTGTAGCCCATGGGTCCGAGGATATTCGTATCGATGTCGTTCTTGTAGACTTGGACCAGGGCCTGCGTGGCCGGATCCCCGAGAAGGGTGTCGTCGATCGTGTGGGAAACGTAGGAGAGCATGCTCAGGCCGCCCGGCGCAAGCTCCAGATTGAGCTCGCCCAGCCGCTTCGTGTAGGCCTTGGCCTGAACGATGATGGTGCTCCCTACCATGACCGGCGTCGCCAGATCCGTGTGGGTGTGCCCGCTGATGATGACATCGATCCCGGGGACTGCGGCGGCGAGATCCGGGTCCTCGCCTTCCCAGACATTCGGCTCGTCCACGCCGGAATGGGAGAGACAGATCACGATGTCGACCCCTTCCGTGTTCTTCAGGTGACTCACCGTGTTTGCGGCGGCCGCGAACCGGTCGGTGAACTCCAGGGGATAAGCTTCCGCCCCGAAGGGCCTGAAGACCACATTCGCAGCGCCGTCCCCGAGAATACCGAACACGCCGTACTGGATCCCGTTGAACAGCGTGTCCACCTTGTAGGGCAGGATGACCCCCGCATCGATGAGGTCCTGCACGGCCTGCCCCCCCGGATCGGACGGGTCCGTGACCTCCGTGTTCGTGGCTTCCACGGGCAGTCCGGCGGCGAAACCAACGATGCTCGCGGCCCCCTCCGGCAGCCAGTCGAATTCGTGGTTGCCCAGGGTGATGTGGTCATAGCCGAGATGATTCATGATCCCCATCTCGGCCTCACCTTCCAGCAGGTGAAACAGGGTCCCCATGGCGAAATCCCCGCCATCCAGAAGCAGTACCGGCGTGCTCTCCAGGTCCCGTTCAGAGCGGATCTGGTTCACGAGGGTCGCGATCCTCGCGATGCCGCCGGTCGTCCCGTCGCCGGTCACCGTCGGGTCGTAGTCGGCATTGGGCGTACCCAGGAAGTGGGAGTGCATGTCGTTCGTGTGCAGTATGGTCAGACGAGGGTTCTGGGCGTCGGCCGTACCGGCAAGAAGCAGAAGGGAAAGGGTGAGGATCAGGGTCGTCAGTACCGGCGCGGAATGCATCCTCCGTCTCATGGCTTCGCTCCTTCCTTGATAGATTATACAGTGTTAAATGAGTATAAAGATATTGTAACGGAATTGCAAAGGGGAAATCAGAGGGGGGGCGAGTAGAATCGGAGTCGAGCCGCGGTCTCTCCGTTTTCCTTCGCACCGACGAGGTGCTTCCTGTCGACGGATTTCATGATCTTTTTCATGGTTTCCACGTGGAGCATCCGGCGGGCCGAATCCCCTTTCTGCCGGACCTGGCCCAGGATTCGCCGGAAACGATCCGCCTCTCCCTCGGCCTTGAGGACGACCTCTGCCTTGTAGGCCGCCGCCTCCTCGAGGATCCGGACCGCCTCCGCCTTGGCTGCCGGAATCTGCTCGTTGCGGTAGGATTCCGCGTCGTTGATCATCTTTTCCCGGTCGATCTGGGCATTGACCACATCGGAGAAGAACCTCTGAACACGGTCCGGGGGCTTGATGTCCCGCAGCTCCACGAAGGAGACGCTCAAGCCCGTCTCCGCGGCGTCCAGCCTCTTCTGGAGTTCCGCTTTCACGTAGTTGGCGATGGTCTGTTTGCCTCTCGTGAGGATCTCGTCGACGGGAATTCGGGCCATGCAGTGGATGATCGTGTTGCAGGCCATGCTGCGGAGCATCTTCTCCGGCCCCTTGACCCGGAAGAGGTAGCGGACCGGATCGGTGATGGTGTACTGAATGACGCACTGGACATTGACCAGGTTGTTGTCGCCGGTGATGCAGTAGGAGGCGAGCCCCGTCATGTTGAAGAAGACCCTGGCAGCCGAGCCGATCCCGTAGGCGCTGTAGAAGTCATCGATGACGATGCTGTTCACCATCCGTATGGGCACCCGGGTGACTCGGTCCACGGGCCAGGGGAGCGCGTAGTGGATTCCCGAGGAAACCCTGTCATCGATGACCTTGCCGAAACGCTGCAGGACACCGATTTCGTTCGAGGAGATGGAATACACCCCGGAGAGCAGATACAGGAGGATCAGCGCGGCCAGAATCCATCGTGAAAACGATACCAGCCGGCCGAAGGTCTCCCGCAGGGTTGTGCGGATTCCGGTGTCTGCCGCCTGCACGGCTACTCCTTGGCTGCCGGGTGGTTCAGGTATCGAAAGAGCTCCGAGTCTGTTGACAGCACCAGGGTGCTGTTCTCGCCCAGGATGCTCTCGTAGACCTCCATGGACCGCATGAACTCGAAGAACTCCGCGTCCTCGCCGTACGCCTCGGCGTAGATCTTCAGGGCCTGCCGGTCCCCTTCCCCCTTGCGGATCTCCGCCTGCTTGTACGATTCGGCAAGGATTTCCTTCACCTCGCGATCCGCCCGGGCCTTGATCATCGTCGCCTCTTCCTGCCCCTCTGCACGGTACTTCCTCGCCTCCTTCTCGCGCTCGGATCGCATCCGGTTGTACACGGCCTCGGCCACGATGCTCGGGTAGGCGAGCCGCCGAATGCCCACCTGAACGACTTCGATGCCGTACTTCTCCCGGGTCTTCACGTTGGTGCTCTCCAGGACCTTCGCCTCGATTCCGGCAATCTCGACCTGCTCCGGGGTCGTGCTGATGATGTTTGCCAGCCGGTAGTCGCCCAGGGTGTTTCCGAGCTGGGAGTTGACCATGTCCCCGAGCTTCTGCGCCGCGATGTCGACGGTCACCACGGACTGGAAGAACAGGAGAGGGTCGCGCACGCGCCAGCAGACGTAGCAGGTCAGGACGATCGGGTTCTGGTCCCCGAGCATGAGCTGGATCGGCTGGGTGCTGAAGACGTGGGTGCGGCGCTCGATTCGATTGACCGTCTCCAGAAAGCCGGGGCGCTTGAAATAGAGCCCGGCCTCTTCCACGGTCCTCGAGGGCTTGCCGAACTGCGTGAGCACCGCGTACTCCCCCTGTGAAACCGCGTAGGTGCTCACACCCGCCAGCCCCGCGCAAAGGGCGAGCACCAGGAACGCTGCAACGGTGGTTCTCATTCGTAGCCTCCTCCGAGGGCATTGCCCGGCAAGATCTTCTCGAAGTCCATCCAGAGGTCCGGCTCCCCCGCCTTCGGGTCCACGAGGACCTTCCTCTTGTACTTGAGCGTATCTTCCACGGTCTTCAGATAGATCCGGGTCATGGTCAAGGCCTTCTCGCCGGCGGAGTCGGGCACGGACAGGGCGAATCGCGCGGCCTCACCTTCCGCCCGCTTCCGCCTGTCCACGATGTAGCTCTCCGCCTCTTCCCCCTGCCGATAGGACCGGGCCCGGCCGTCCGGCTTGACCCTGTTCTCATAGCCCCGGGCCTGGTTGATGATTCGCTGTTTCTCCTGGTAGCCGGCGATCACCTTCTCAAAGGAGTCGGCAACCGGGATGGGCGGGTGGATGTCCTTGAAATTGACGGTCACCAGCTCCACACCGCATTCCAGCTCATCCAGGGCTGCCTGCAGCCTGTCCAGCATGGCCTGCTCGAGATTCGCGCGATCGGATGCGGCGATTCGGTAGTAGGACTCCCGGGCGAAAAGGCGGGTGGCAACCCCGTGGGCCACCTCGTCGATGAGCATCCTCGGATCCGTATTCCGGTACAGGTATTGAAAAATGTCCTTGATGCGATAGTGGAGCACGATGTAGGGGTAGAAGAAGTTGTTGTCCCCGCTCAGAAAGGGCTCTTCGGTGCCGTGCTTTCTCGTCCAGAGCAGGGCAAGGGTCCCCTGGTCCGTGACGTTACCGATGTTCAACTCGTCGATGTAGGCCGTCTTCGCCTTGCGCACCCTGTCCACGGGCCAGGGCAGCTTGAGATGAAGGCCGGGACCGACCGGCGCTTCCAGGCTCAGGGGCTTGCCGAAGCGTTCGACCACGGCCTGCTCGTTCACTGCGACCGAGAAGAGGGTCGTCGAGACAAGCCCGGCGGCGATCAGGATGACCGGAAGAGCGGGGAAGACCCCGCACACCGCCTGCATGAAACGTGACCGGCCCATTCTGTTTTCCAGAAAGGACCGCATCTTTTCTGACGCTTTTCTCAGGTGCTGCCGCTCCATCGCCAGGCCGATGATCTGGTAGGACTTGTACCGGAACAGCTCGCCGGTATCACGCAGGGTGTAGGCCCGGACGACATTGAAGATCGTTTCCACCGAGAAGGAAAGGATCAGCAGGGCGATGAGGCCTGCCACCCACCGGTCGATGTTCCAACCGAGAAAATAGAGGATCAGGGCGAACCCGGTGAGCAGGGAGGCGACCATGTCCGCCCTGGCGTGCATGCCGTCCGACACCAGCCCGACCGAACCCTCCCGCTTGCCTATGCGAATCTCGAAGTAGGAGACGAAGTAGGAGCCGAGAGAGAAGAGGATGAACAGGAACCCTGCGGTGAGGGCATTCCGGATCGTTCGGGGCTCGGCGAGGATGGCCCGTCTCAGGAGGACGATGCCTACACAGAGGAGAAGGAGGCCGATGCCGATGGAGATGAGGAATTCGAGCAGGCTCCCGCGCCTTGGAGCCTCTGCTTCACGCCCGTCGGCCGTCCCCGCCTCAGCAGGCTCCTTGCGTGCCCCGGACCTCTGCACGCCGAAGAAGACCAGCAGGCTCGTCGCAATATCGGCAAGGCTGTGCCACGCCTCCGCCAGGATCGCCATGCTGCCCGACAGGAAGTAGAGCAGGAACTTGACCCCGGTCAGGAGGGTGTTCAGCAGGGTGGAAAGTAAAGCGGTTCTTACCCTTATGTCCATGGGTCCACTTCGACGCAGGATTCACACGCCTCTGCCCCTCCACGTACTGGCAGAAGCGTATGGAAATGGGGGTGGGATGTCAAAGGCGGCTATCCTCCGGTTCAGCAGGGGGTTGACAAAGGAATCGCCGATAGTTAGTGTGTACTAAATAAGTTAGGGGTACCGAACATTGGAGACCGCCGGGAGGAGGCCGTCTTCCCTTTCCCTCCGGGATTTGGGAGAGGGGGACCGGGCCGAGATCGAGGCCATCCGTGGAGAAGGCGCATTCAAGCGGCGGCTCCTCGAGATGGGCTTCATGCCGGGCACGAACGTGCTCATCAAGAAATACGCCCCCCTCCGCGACCCGATCGAGCTGGTCCTCAAGGGCTACCACGTATCGCTCCGGCGTGATGAGGCGCAGCAGGTGCTCGTCCGCCCGGAATCGATACAGAAACCGAACCATGGCACAGACAAGAAGCCTTAGAATCGCGCTGGCCGGCAACCCGAACTCGGGCAAGACCACCCTGTTCAACGCCATCACCGGGGCCCGGCACCACGTGGGGAACTGGCCCGGCGTGACGGTGGAGAAGAAGGAAGGCAAGACGACCCTGAACGGCGTCGAGATGGATGTGGTGGATCTGCCGGGCACGTACAGCCTGACCGCGTACTCGATCGAGGAGATCGTGGCACGCAGGTTCATCGTGCACGAAAAGCCGGACGTGGTCGTACACGTGATCGACGCGAGCAACCTGGAGCGCAACCTCTTCCTGACGACCCAGCTCCTGCAATTGGGCTCCAGGGTCGTCCTCGCCCTGAACATGGCGGACGCCCTCCGTGCGTCCGGTGCGAGGATCGATGCAGACAAGCTTGGATCCCTCCTGGGCGCGCCCGCCGTCTTCACGGTGGGCCACAAGGGAACGGGCATCCGGGAGCTTCTGGAAACGGTCGTCCGGGTCGCCGGGGATGAGCACCCTCAGGTGCGAAGGGTTCGCATTCCTTACGGGCACGAGATCGAGAGTCACCTGGAGCCCCTGACCGAAGAGGCCGCAACCCTCGATTTGTTCGATGTCCCCCACCCCCCGCGCTGGGTCGTCATCAAGGCCCTCGAGAACGACCAGGAGATGGCCCAGGCCATCCGCGCAGCCGACGGGCAGGGCGCGCGGTTCCTGGATGACATCGAGGAGACCCGGAAGCACCTCTATTCGCTCTACGGAGAAGAGCCGGAGACGGTCTTCACCGAGCGCCTGTACGGGTTCGTCGCGGGCATCCTCAAAGAAGTCTACACCGAGCCACCCATGGACCGGATCTCCCGGTCCGATCAGATCGATTCCGTCCTGACCCACAAACTCCTGGGGCTGCCCGTCTTCTTACTGATGGTCTGGGGCGTTTTCCAACTCACCTTTGCGGTGGGTGCCGCACCGATGGAGTGGATCGACGCCTTCGTGTCCTGGCTTTCCGGATTCGTGTCTGCCAGGATGGACGCCGGATTGCCGAGGAGCCTGGTCGTGGACGGGGTGATCGGCGGCGTGGGCTCTGTCATGATCTTCCTTCCGAACATCTTCATCCTCTTTCTGTGTATCAGCTTTCTCGAGGATACGGGGTACATGGCAAGGGCCGCCTTCCTCACGGACCGGGTCATGCACCTGCTCGGACTCCACGGCAAGGCCTTCATCCCCATGCTGATGGGCTTCGGTTGCAATGCGCCGGCGATCATGGCGACCCGGACGCTGGAATCGGAACGGGACCGCATCCTGTCGATCATGATCAACCCGCTCATGAGCTGCTCCGCCAGGCTGCCGGTCTACGTGCTGATCACGGGCGCCTTTTTCGCCCCGGAGCACGCGGGCACCGTGATCTTCTCGATCTATCTGCTCGGGCTCGTTCTGGCCATCGCCATGGGCCGGCTCTTCTCCAAGACCATACTGCCCGGTGAGGCAGCGCCCTTTGTGATGGAGCTCCCCCCCTACCGGCTCCCGACCGTCCGGGGGCTCCTCGTCCACACCTGGGACCGGGGCAAGATCTTCTTGCGAAAGATGGGCGGCGTGATCCTGGTGGGTTCGGTGGTGATCTGGGCGCTGAGCACCTTTCCCCGGGAGGTCACCTTTTCCAGGGACTACGATGCCGAGATCGCCCGGCTGGAGGAACGGGTCGAGGCTCGAACCGCTCGGGAAAGCGCGGGGGGAGCGCTCCAGCAGAAGATCGCCGACCTGGAAGTCGCCCGGGAGTCGGAACGGGTCGAGAAGAGCTACATCGGCCGTATCGGCAGGGCCCTGGAGCCGGTGTTCCGCCCCCTCGAGTTCGACTGGCGCAACGCCGTCGGGTTGTTGACCGGCTTCGTGGCCAAGGAGATCGTGGTGTCCACACTTGGGGTTCTCTACCAGGTAGGTCCCGAGGAAGAGGAGACCTCGGAGGGCCTGATCGAGGCCCTGCGAAAATCGGACATGACGCCCCTGGTTTCCTACGCCTTCATGGCCTTCGTGCTGATCTACACGCCGTGTCTCGGAACGGTCGCCGTCATCCGGCGGGAGACCAACTCCTGGAAATGGACCGCCTTCTCCGTGGGCTACGCGGTCCTCCTCGCCTGGGTCGTGGCCTTTCTCATCGTACGGGTCGGCTCCCTGCTCGGCCTCGGTTGAACCAACTCAGAGGAGTATCGATGCACATCCGGCAGGCGCTTCTGTATCCCGAGAAATTCCCCACAGAGGAGAGCTACCCCTTCAACCAGGAGCTGTTCCGGAAGACGCGCAGCTTCGACCTGGGCACGCCGGTCACCCTCTTCGTCGGGGAAAACGGCACGGGCAAATCCACCCTGCTCGAGGCGATCGCACACCGGTGCGGCATCCACATCTGGCGCGCCATGGACCGAACGCCCCTCGTGGTCAACCGGTACAAACAGGCGCTCTACAAGTTCATGCGCATCGAGTGGGTGAACGGGCCGGTGCCGGGCTCCTATTTCGCCTCGGACATGTTCCGCGACTTCGCCCAGATCCTCGACGAGTGGGCCAGCTCCGACCCGGGAATCCTGAAGTACTTCGGGGGCGGCTCCCTGATGACCCTGTCCCACGGCCAGTCCCTATTGTCCTATTTCCGGTCCCGCTACCGCGTCAAGGGACTCTACCTGCTGGACGAGCCGGAGACGGCCCTGTCTCCGGGCAGCCAGATCGAGCTGGTCCGGCTCGTCCGGGAAATGAGCCGGGCCGGACACGCCCAGTTCATCGTGGCGACCCACTCCCCGATCCTCCTCGCCTGCCCGGAGGCGAAGATCCTGAGCTTCGACAGCATTCCCGTGTGCGAGGTGGCCTACGAGGACACCGAGCACTACCGGGTCTACAAGGCCTTCATGGAGGATCGGGACAGGTACCTCGACGAGACTTGAATCGAACGGAGGCGGCCTCCTCAGTCGAGTTCCAGCGTGGCCCCGCACCAGTTGTCCTCGGTGTGCGGATCGTGGGGCGCGTAGACTTCCGCAAGGCGGATCTCCGGGTTGATCACGCTGATGATCGCCTTCCACATGGCCGCAAAAGCGGGCTTGCAGTTCAGCTCCGGCCACCCGGCTTCCCGCCTGGCAAGCTGCATGGGGCAGTGGGTGATCTTGAAGACCATCCGTTTGTCGGTCAGCTCCGCATAGCCCCCTTCCGGCCCCTCCTCGGCCGCCAGGGAGAAGGTCATCACCTTGACCACGTCCTGCAGGGTGTCGCCCAGGTTCCAGAGCTTCTTCAGCCGGTGCGCCTCCACGGCGGACCACTTGGCCCAGAGCATTTCATCGAACTCGGCGGCCACCTCGGAGCCGTACTTCATGGTCACGTTCGCCATCCAGTTGTTCTGAAGAGACCAGAAGTTCTTGTTGCAGACCTCGATGTAGTCGATGATCTCTTCCTTGGACATCTTCATCAGTTCCGCCCGCTTGTCCGGCTGCGTCAGTTCCATGGTATCTCCCTCTTCGTGTGACGTAGATTAGATGCGGGAGATTGCGTGGAGCGAAGCGACGCGGCAATCCCCCGGCTTCCTTGGAAGACAGGCGCCTGCCTGACATCACTCTACTTGCGAACGAATCTCCGCTGGCAGCTTTTCGATGAGAGCCGGATGCGTTTCCACCAGGCGCATGATGTCTGCGAGATCCTTCTGCCTCTTGCTCTTGCGACGCTGCTCGTCGGAACAGGCCCAGATCTTCCCCTGGAGCACGTCTTCCAGGGCCGCCACCGACAACGGGTACCCCAGGACATTCCGCTTCACCGCGCCGGCAAGAAAGGCCTGATACCGCTCATCGGTCTGTATTTGAATGCGAAGATCCGACCCGGCGACCGACAGGTTGATGCTGTGCTCGAACTCCTGGGTCTTCATTCCCCCGGATCTTGCAGCCTCACACAGCGGATCCACTTTGTCCGAAACAACGACGAGGTCCAGATCCAGGCTCACGACAGGCTCGGCATAGGCGTTGACGGCCAGCCCCCCGACAACACAGTATGCGGCCCCTGTCTCTTCCAGGAGCTGCAGGAACAGGGCAAGGATGTCGGTCCTGCCGTTCGCAACAGCCTTCATGAATTCCTTGCCGGTCATGTCCGTCTCCCTTTGCCAAAGACTCTACCAAGTTTGCATCAGGAAGGCCACATTGCGTGCATCGAACACCGTGTTCTCGACGAAGATCTTGACACCGATGCCGATCAGGATGAGACCGCCTACGATTTCCGCGTAGCCCCCGAAGCTCGCCTTCAGTCTGGACCCCAGGAAGATGCCGACCAGGGTCATGGCGCCGCTCACCAGACCGATCACGATTGCAGGCAAGAGCACCTCCCGTGCGAGGACGCCGAAGGAAAGCCCCACGGCGAGGGCGTCGATGCTGGTGGCCACGGAAAGCATGACGAGCCGCCACCCCTTGGACGGGTCGGCCCGCAATGCCTCTTCATCGCCCCGGGTCATGCCTTCCCGGACCATCCTGAGGCCCACGAAGAGAAGCAGGCCCAGGGCAACGTAGTGGTCCCACGCTTCGATCGCTTCCACGATGCTCGTGCCGGCGAAGTAGCCCGCCACGAAGAGAAGGGACTGAAAGAGCCCGAAGTGAAAGGACAGCCGGAATACGCTCCTCTTCATGGGAGGCTCGAACACGGTTCCCGACCCCACACCCACCGCAAAGGTGTCCATCCCGAGACCAACCGCAATGAGGATCGCTTCCAGACTCATATCTCCTCAATCCAGGATACCCACCGTTTTCGTATTCGACTCTACTTGAGTCTACACAAAGGCAATGCCATTCGAAAGCCAAGGCAAGACGAGCGCCTTCCGCGTGAGCGCGGATCCTATCCCCCAGGGAAGCCCGCCCATGGCCTGAAAGAGACCGCCGCCGAGCTCGTACACCTGGCCGTCCACAATGACGAGCCGCCGGACGATGTCCGGGAAGTCCAGGGCAAGCTGCGCGGCGACGCCGCCCCCGTAAGAACTGCCTGCCACGTCCACGCTTTGCAGGCCCAATTCCTGGATCAGCTGCGCCAGGAGGGCTGCCTGGCCCGCGTGACTGTATTCGTGTACGGGAAGCCCAACCCGCTGGGAATGTCCGAAGCCGAGAAGGTCGGGCACGAGCACCCTTCGCTCTTTCGAAAGAATCTCCGTGAGCCTTTTCCACTGGATACCGCCCCGGATGTCGAAGCCATGGACCAGGAGAAGGGGGCATGCAGAAACAGTCCCGTCCCCGGCTTTCTGCACGTGCAGGAAGTACTTGCCGACTTGGACAAAGCTGCCCGGTGCGCCGGACCTCTCTTCGCAGATTTCCAGCCGGTCGATCTCTCGGTGGACGGCCCACACCCAGTACCGGAAGGCCTTGATAATGCGCTATCCTGTCATGCCGATTTGCCACCGAGTTTTTGGTGCTCTTCAAATTGGGAGGCTGCCCATTTTTCACGCAGTGCCTGCGCTTCCTCGATGGTCCGGTGCCGGTAAACTCCCGGCGGAAACCTTTGGGGACAGATTCGTTCAGCCAGAGTCCAGGTATGCTTGATAGCCCGGAAAAGGGCGGGGTCCTTGGGCTCAAACCAGCGAGTTTCGTTCATCTCGGATACATCACGAAATTTTCGGACCGGCATCAATCCTCCTTTATCTTGAAGCGCCGTTTCAGGGAGGCCGCATCGTCCCAATCTCTGGGGCGGACAGTCCCTTTCTTCATCCGGTAAAGCGTGCTTGGCGTGACTACCGAGATGGTAAGGTCATCGAAGTCGATACGCTGACTCTGAAGATCGTCAAATCTGAAGGTCTCTCCCAAGCGGGTCAAAATATCGATTGTGAAGGTCCCTGAAGGCGGAACATACTGAACCGCGGGGTATTCACCAAGCAGATCTTCTGCCGAAATCTCCTCAATACTGGGATCGTCAAACACCCGGTGCAGCGCCTTCCTCAGCCGAGCGATATTTTCCCCATCAGGAGCAATGAACAGATCAAGATCTTGTGTTGCCCGAGGCAAACCAAGAATAGTAAGGGCGACGCCGCCAATGATCACATAACGGACCTTTTCCTGCTCCAATGACGCTAAAACCATTTTGGTCTGTTTGTAATCCATCTTTTTCCTTTTCCGAACTTTGCGTCTAGGAAAACTCTATCAGACAACTGGAAGAATGTTCAATAACCACCTCTCCGGCAGCAACTGGATCGTGGTCCATCCATGACCGGTCCCTGATGCCCTGTGCCCGGTGGCAGGCGATGTGTCCGATGGAATGGGCGAGGAAGGTCTTTCCCACTCCGGGACTTGAGCGGACCCCTTCCATAGGTAAATCAAGAACCCGGGAACCCTTTCAGGGGCCCGGAAAGGGCTGGTCAAGATGTCCCTGAGCTTCGTGAGAGGACAATCAAGCGACAGATTGGTCCGTTCCGAGTCGAGTTGAAGGGTTTTGCCGGGATCCTGAGCCGGTAGGGACCGAGCCGCGAGTTTTCGAGCGCACGTTTCCGGGCCGGGGAGCGTTGCGAGGAGGATTCAAGCCGGATAGATCGGGTCCTGTGCGTAGGCGTGCACATTGAATCCTGAATGGTGATTCCATCTGAGCAGCAGGTCAACGATCTGTTGCTACCGCATTGACATATTGTTGTCACAACGGGCTTCGGAATCCGGGCCGAACCCACGTGGAAACGATCGGAGGAAGAACCGGCTGAATCCAGGAAATACAGGATGCGGGCGGCGACTTCATCCGGTCTTTCTTCTTGAGGCGAGTGCCCCGCGCGCGGGATGATCTCGAGGGTCGCGTTCGGCAGGGTCCGGAGCAGCCGCCGGGCATCCGCTACCGCAACCGCCGGGCGGTGTACTCACCTGGAGAGGTGTTCCCGCACGATGCCGGCGATTCGGTCCGCCCGGATGTCTTCCAGGCGGTAGTAAGCCGCGCCCAGGGCCTCGGCGATGCGCATCTACTTCCGTGAGACCCTGGGCATAGCCGACGGCTCGACGGGCGGCGTCTACTGTGTTCATTCCCATGGCAACTGGTTCCATCACCACCCTCATGTCCATGCCCTTGTCCCGGCTTGGATGATGAAGGACGGCGTCTTTCACGAGCTCAAAAGTATATCCTCGCCTGTGATCGCCGGACTGTTCCGGGCCTGGCCCCTCAAGGTGTTGCTGGATGAAGGGGTCATCAGCCAACAGATCGCCCACCTGCTGCTCTCGTGGAATCACCACTCGGGGTTCAATGTGTAGGCCCGGGGCCGTATCCACGGCGCCGATCGGAAGGCAATCGAGAATGTGGCCAGGTACATGAGCCGGGCGGCCCTGTCCGTGGAAAGAGTCAGGTACAATCGGGCCGAGGACACCATCACCGTCTCCAAGAAGCCCTTCGGCTCTTGCCGGGAAGAGGCCAGGAGCTATCCCGCCCACGAGTTTCTGGCCCTTCTGGCCTCCCATATTCCCGCACCCTATGAGAGCCTGACCTTCTACTACGGTGTTTACAGTTCGAGCATATCGGTGAGCAGACCATTCGGCCCCCGCCGCTCACGGCGAAAACGGCACCGCCCGGCTTCTCTCGGACCGAGGCTGTCGACACCATCCCTGACGTGGACCTCTACGTACAGGACCCCATCTACCCGGACTGAACCCTCCTGGCAACACGCCCCGGCCCGGGAAGGTGCGCCCGAAAACTCCCGCCTCGGCCCCTGCCGGCTCGGGACCCGGGCAAAAACCCTCCGCTCGACTCCGAGCGGACCCTCCCGTCGCTTGGTTCTCCGCCCATGAGCCTCAGGGGATGCCTTGACCAGCCCTTTCCGGGCCCCTAAGATGGGCTCTGGGCTTTTGATTTTCCTATTGACTATAAGCGGCCAGGTTTTCCAGGGATTTCTTCTCCCGCGGCTGGATGGGCTCGCCGGCAAAGACGTTGAAGCCGGAGTGTCTCCAACCGTCGAGCATTCGGATGAGTTCCGGGGTGATTTTCCTCTTGCGCAGGAGCATGGCGAGCACCTTCAAGCGGAAGAGCTTCTCCAGGTCCTCGAGTCGGAATGCAGGAGCGACCCGGAACAGGCCTTCCCGGCAAGATGTCGTTCCCCGAAGATCGGCGGTCCTTCTACCTGCTCAATGTGGGCGAGACACATTATCCCTACGCGCTGCCGTCGGAGGACATGGCGAGCCTCAATCTCCCCCATATCAGCGGCGTGCACGGCGTGGTCAAGAAGATGGACCAGCACGTGGAAGACGGTCAGCTCAAGCGAGAAAAGCCCCCTGAGTTCTTTGATGAGGACCAGCTTGCCTACCTGAAGGAGCGACAGGTCCAGGCCGTCAGCTACCTCGATCAGGTGGTGGAACGGCTCTTCAACATGGTGCCCAAGAATACCTGGATCATTGTTACCTCAGACCATGGCGAGCTGTTCGGAGAAGAGGGCTACTTCGGCCATGGCCCGATCCAGCACGACAAGGTCTTTGAAGTACCCTTCCTGGAAGGCCTCGTCCCCTAGCAGGCATTCTGCTACTCCCAGGTGATGAGCCCCTCTGCCCGAAGGTTGGCCGCAAAGGGCATTTAGGGGCAATACTGTTCATTTAACGATTTTAATGCGTGGGTCATATTCAA
>CAYZMM010000056.1:0-37005 GCA_964479535.1 uncultured Thermodesulfobacteriota bacterium | reverse complement strand
GGCATTTTCTTGGCATGATCTCTCCCTCCTTTGAGAGAGACTATGCCAAATTTTACTGAATTGTGCAAGCATTATACGTCACCTTATTTATGACGACTTGTACTAAGGCCGGGACCAACGGAATCATTCTCCCTTGTACTGGGGCTTCCGTTTCTCCTTGAATGCGCGGGGGCCTTCCTGGGCATCCTTCGTCATGAATACGGGCCCTCCGATCTCCGCCTCTTTGGCGAGCCCCTCGGCGATGGTCAGGCCGGTGGTCTGGAGCACGGCCTTCTTAAGTGCCATGACCGCCAGGGGGCCGTTGTCCGCGATGATGCGGGCCAGCCTCTCGGCTTCCTCCATCACTCTTTCTCTCGGAACGACGCGGTTCAGGAAGCCGAGTTCGTAGGCCTCCCCGGCATCCATCAACTCGCCTGTGAGCAGAAGCTCCATGGTCCTGGCGTAGGGGAGCTGACGCGGTAGCTTCACGGTCGAGCCGGTCATGGGGAAGATCGCCCACTTGACCTCTTGAAGCCCGAGCTTCACCCCTTCGGCGGCGACACGCAGATCGGTGGAGTAGAGCATCTCCATGCCGCCGGCGATGGCATGGCCGTTGATGGCCGCGATGACGGGCTTGTAGAGTTCCACTTCCTTGAGCAGGGCCTCACCGACGATGAGCGGATTCTTCGCAACCGCCTTGTCCGCCTCGGTCTCCGGCTTCTTGGCGCCCGTGAAGAGGGGAATCAGCTTCCCCAGGTCGGCTCCCGAGCAGAACGCCCTGTCCCCGGCGCCCGTGATGATCGCGCAGCGCATTTCCTTGTCGTCCCTGTAATCGATCCACGCGTCCCGCAGCTCGAGGATCGTCTCCGGATCCAGGGCGTTTCGGGCCTCGGGCCGGTTCAGGGTCAGATAGGCAATCCCTTCCTTCTTCTCGTAGATCAGCGCCATTTGTCTACCTCCATACGCACGGGCAATCAAAAATGTTATGAGAAAAGATCGTCATGGGATTCCGTGTTGTTCTGATCTATCACGTTTCCACACCGGTTTCCACCTTTCGGTCTCCCCTTCCGGAAGGGTCAGCAGAACATGAGCGGCAGGCGGTCCGCCACGAGGAAGCCTTCGCGGGTGGGAACGACCCTCTCGCCGGCCATCTCCAGCAAGCCGGCCTCCAGCAATCCGGGAAGCACGCGGCGGGTCTTTTCGTAACCATCGAGATCGCGGATCGAGGTCCCTTTCTTCGTTCTCATCCCCAGGGAGAGCCTCTCCAGGGCCGCCTGCTCCTCCGAGAGAGACTCCGATCCCTGAACCGGTCTTCTGCCCGCCCTCGACGCCTCGCAGTAACGGCGGACCGAAGGATGGTTCCACCAACGGGTGTCTCCGTCGAAGGAGTGGGCGGAAGGGCCCAGCCCGAGGTACGGGGTCCTGGCCCAGTACTTCGCGTTGTGACGGCAGACGGACTGTTCACCGCGGGCATGGTTGGAAACCTCGTAATGCAGGAAGCCCTTTCCTTCCAGCACCTCGGCGGCGGTCAGGAAGAGGCGCCTTTCCTGTTCCTCGCCCGGCATTTGGATGCGGCCCGCCCTTCGCTTCTCCCAAAGGGGAGTCCCCGGGCTCACGGTGAGCTGGTAGCAGGAAACGTGATTCGGGGAGAAGGAAAGGGCCTGGTCGAGGGTGCTCCTCCATTCCGACTCGGTCTGGTCCGGAAGCCCGTAGATCAGGTCGATGCCGAAGCAGGGGAAGCCGGTTTCCCGGATTCGTTCCATGGCGCGTGCCGCCTGTCCTGCGGTGTGTATACGGCCCAGAAAGGCGAGCTCTGTGTCGTCCATGGACTGCACACCGAGACTGATCCGGTTGAACCCGAGAGCCCTGAACAGGAGCAGCTTCTCCAGGGTCACGTCGTTCGGGTTCGCCTCGAACGCGATCTCCGCGTCGGGCAGGATGGAAAAATGCCTGCGCAGGATGCCCAAGAGGCGCGCCAGGTCGTCCGCTGCGAGCGATGTCGGAGTACCGCCGCCAAGGTACAGAGTGTCGAACAGGGAAAACCGGTCTCGGTAGAGCACGACCTCCCGCTCCAGGGCCCGCAGCCACTCCCGGATCATGGACATGGACGATGTGGAGTAGAAATCGCAGTACCTGCACCTCTTCCGGCAGAAGGGGACGTGCACATAGAGCCCTGCAGGCCTGTCTTCCCTTCGGGCCATGGCGGACTCAACCCTCCTCCGACTGAAAGACGCTCACAAAGGCCTTCTGCGGAATCTCGATGGCGCCGACCATCTTCATGCGCTTCTTGCCTTTCTTCTGCTTCTCCAGAAGCTTTCGCTTCCGGGTGATGTCGCCGCCGTAGCACTTGGCGGTCACGTCCTTGCGAAAGGCAGGAATCGTGGAACGTGCGATGATGGTCCCGCCGATGGCCCCCTGAATCGCGATTTTGAACATGTGACGGGGAATCTCGTCTTTGAGGCGATTGCAGATCTGCAGGGCCCGCGGCCGGGCTCGCTCGCGGTGGATCATCATGGACAGGGCGTCGATCTTCTCGCCGTTGACCAGGATGTCCAGCTTGATCAGATCGCTCACCCGGTAGCCGGTCCGGTCGTAGTCGAAAGATCCGTATCCCTGCGTGACCGTCTTGAGCTTGTCGTAGAACTCGTAGATCACCTCGGCCAGCGGAATGTCGCACGTGATCTCGATCCTGCCGGGCGTCGGGTAGGTGTACCGGGGGTTCTCCCCGCGGCGGTCGAGACACAGGTTGATGACCGCCCCCATGTATCGGTCCGGAATCAGGATGCCCGCCCGCACATAGGGCTCTTCCGCCTTTTCGATCAGAACGGGGTCGGGGTAGTACTGCGGGTTGTCCACCTCCACGGCGGTCCCGTCCTTGAGCGAAAAGCGATACTGGACGCTCGGGATGGTCATGATGATCGACTGGCCGTACTCCCTCTCGAGCCTTTCCTGGACGATCTCCAGGTGCAGGAGCCCGAGAAACCCGCAGCGGAATCCCTGGCCCAGGGCTGCGGAGGAGTCTTTCTGATAGACCAGGGAAGCGTCGTTGAGCTTGTATTTCTCCAGCGCCTCGGACAGGGCCGGATAGTCGTCCGAGGCGACCGGATAGACCGAGGAGAAGACCACGGGCTTCACATCCTTGAAGCCGGGCAGGGGGGCCGGTGCCGGATTCGGGTCGAGGGTGATGGTGTCTCCGATCCGGGTGTCGCTCACGGTCTTGATGCCCGCGATCAGGTAGCCCACCTCTCCGGAAGCGAGCGCCTTCCTCGGTTCGCGCTCCAGGCGAAACAGCCCCACTTCTTCGACCCGGTAGGTCCGCCTGTTGGACATGAGCCGGATCACGTCTCCGGGCCTGACCGCCCCGTCGAAGACCCTGCAGCTGACGATGGTTCCGCGGAAGGGGTCGTAGTTGGCGTCGAAGATGAGGCTGGTCAGGGGCGCATCCGGGTTGCCGGCGGGCGGCGGAATCCGGACCGTCACCGCCTCGAGGATTTCTTCGATGCCGGTTCCCTCCTTGGCGGAACAGAGCAGGGCCTCGTCCGGGTCCAGGCCCAGCTCGCTCGCGATCTGCGCCTTCACTCGATCCACGTCCGCGGCAGGAAGGTCGATCTTGTTGATGACCGGAACGATCGTCAGATCGTGCTCCAGTGCGGCATACAGGTTGGCAATCGTCTGGGCCTCCACGCCCTGCGCCGCATCGATCAGCAGGAGCACGCCCTCGCACGAGGCGAGGGCCCGCGACACCTCGTAGGAGAAATCCACGTGACCCGGCGTGTCGATCAGGTTCAGCTCGAAGGTTTCTCCCCGGTCGTTCGCGTAGGGAAGGCTCACGGACTGGCTCTTGATCGTGATGCCCCTTTCCCTCTCGATGTCCATGGTGTCGAGGATCTGGTCGCGGAACGCCCGGTCTTCCACCAGGCCGACGTGTTGAATGAAACGGTCGGAGAGCGTGGATTTCCCGTGATCGATGTGGGCGATGATGCTGAAGTTTCGGATGGAATCCATGGGTGCGCTTCTCTGACTTCTACTCTTCGGATGGCTTGACCATGTTCGCGTAACCCGCGATGAAGGGCGAGAGGCTCACCTGGTCCACCTCCACGTTGATGATCGACGGCTTCCCGTTCGCCGCGGCACGCCGGATGGCCGGCACGATCTCCGCCGGGTCGTTGACGCGCTCACCGTGTCCGTCCCACATGGCGACCATCTTCTCGTAAGCCCGCATCTGATGAAGCTCGACGTTGCACTGACCCCTCTGCTCGATCTCCCCGGGCCGGATGAATCGTTCCACGAGCCGGATCATGCCCCATGCCGAGTCGTTCGAGATCACGCAGATCACCGGAATTCCCATCCTGGCCATGGTGTCCATTTCCATGCCGTGGAATCCGAAACTCCCGTCCCCGGTGTACCAGAGCACCGGTTTCCGGTTCGCCGCCCACGCGCCGACGGCCAGGCCGGCGCCGGTGCCGATCGTTCCGTTCGCACCCGTGGCATGGATCTGGCCGGGACGGTAAGCCGTGGCCGCGATCTGCATCCAGACCGACGCCTCTCCGCCGTCGCAGATCAGACTCCAGTCCCGGCCTTCCTCCTCGAGGAATCTTGCGACCTCTCCGGCACAACGTGCGGGATGGCAGGGAATCCCCTCCGCCTGGTAGGGCTCGGGAAGGCTCGAGGCTTCCCGCTTCACGGCCGGGCCGGTCCAGGGCGCGTCCGCCGCCTTTTCCCGCCTGCTCTTCACCGCCTCCAGGAGCTGGCGAGCAACAGGCCCCGCTCCGCCGACGATTCCGATGTCCGCCCGAAGGTTGAAACCGATCTGCCGCATATCCGTATGCACCTGAATGACCTTCGCCTCGGCGGGGATGCCCCGGCCGTGCCCCAACCGGAAGTCGAACCGGCAGCCCAGGGCCAGGACCACGTCCGCCATACCGGTCGCATTCATTCGCAGGAGCGGGTTCTCGTACTCGTCGCCGAAGAGGCCCCTGCACGCATGCCCGGAAAGACCCACCGGCATCTTCAGGTGATCGGAAAGGGCTGCAATCGCTCCGGCATGATCGCCCAGGCCGAATCGGGCACCATCGTCGATCAACAGGGCCGGCCTTTCGGCATTCGCGAGGAGCTCCGCCGCCGCGTCGATCAACGCCCGGTCACCGCAAGGCACGGCCTTCGTGCGGGTGCCTGCCGGGAACCGGGCGCCTTCTTCCGCCACCTGCGCAAAGAGCAGATCCGTGGGGATCTCCAGGTAAACCGGCCCGGGACTCGAATCCGTGGCGTGCCGGAAGGCCATGGACACGTATTCCGGAATGCGCTCCGTGCTCGTGACCTTGCGGGCCCATTTGGAGCAGGTTTCCATCACGTTCAAGGTCGACATGTCCTGAAGGTCACCGGTGTCTCTCATCTCCATGGCGACCGCCCCGCCGATCTGAAGAAGCGGTATGCCGAGCGACTCCGCCTCCATCATGCCCGCGGGCGTGTTGCCCACGCCCGGCCCGGCGGTCGTGACCACCACGGCCAACTTCCCCGAGGCCCGCGTATAGCCGATGGCCGCATAGACCGCCGCGCATTCATGACGCATATCGATGATCTCGATCCCCGCGTTGCGCATCCCGTAGAAGATCGGCATGATGTGCCCGCCGCACAGAACGAATGCCTTCTCCACGCCCTCCTTCGCCAGGGCCCTGCCAACCAGTGCTCCGCCGTCGACCATACCCATTTCGTCTCTCTCCTCTCCGGTGACCGAAGGTTTTCCTTTGCCCCGTATCGAGACCGAGCATTATGTCATTTCTCGGAGGAACATGCTATATTCCCCGCCGAGGAGGGTTCACACATGCACGACTTCGATCGGATCCTCAAGGGAGGGCGCGTCTTCGACGGGACCGGCGGCCCCTGGTACCGGGCGGATGTGGGCATCCGGAAGGATACCATCGCCGACATCGGCCCGCTGCAGCGGGCGGGGGCGAGGCAGGTCGTCGATTGTACGAACATGGCGGTCGCGCCCGGCTTCATCGACACCCACAGCCATTCCGACCTGATGGTCTTCGAAGATCCTTCTCTTCCGCCGAAGTTGATGCAGGGAGTGACGACCGAACTGCTGGGGCAGGACGGCATTGCAGCCGCACCGGTGAAGGACGAGAGGAAATCGGACTGGGGCAGGCACCTCTCCGGCTTGCTCGGAAGCCCGGACATCGACTGGACCTGGTCCAGCTTCGATGGATACCTGTCGGCCCTCGAGGGGGCACGGCCCGGCCTCAACCTCGCCTGTCTCCTGCCTCACGGCAACCTCAGGCTCTGGGTCATGGGCATGGAGGACCGGAAGCCCACGCCCGCGGAGCTGGACGAGATGATCGGGCTGCTCCGTCAGGGCTTCGAGGCCGGGGCGGTCGGTCTCTCCACCGGCCTGATCTATCCCCCATGCTCCTACGCGGACGAGGAAGAGCTGGCGGCCCTTTGCTCGGAGATGACCCGATACGGCGGGTTTCTGGTCGTCCACCTTCGAAGCGAAGACGCACAGCTCTTCGAGGCAACGGAAGAGATGCTGCGTGTCAGCGGGAAGAGCGGCGCGCCCTTGCACATCTCCCATCTGAAGGCGGGCGGCAGGGCCCAGTTCGGCAGGGCCGGGGAGCTGCTCGCAAGGCTGGAGGCCGCCCGAAAGCGGGGCATCGAAGTCACCTTTGATCAGTACCCGTACACGGCGGGCAGCACCATGCTGTTCGCCATCCTCCCAGAGTGGCTCCAGGAGGGCGGGCCGGACAAGATGATCGAGCGACTGAAGGACGCCGACATCCGGCAGAGGATTCTGACCGAAGTCGCAACGAGGACCTCTTCGACCATCGACCTGTCCGACATCCGGGTATCCGCCGTGGGATCGCAGAAGAACAAGCACGTGGAAGGCAGGAACCTCCTCGAGCTGGAAGAGGCGATGGGCAGGCCCCTCATCGATGCCGTGTGCGATCTTCTGATCGAAGAAGACCTGAACGTGTCGATGATCCTTTTCATTGCCGATGAAGAGGACGTGCAGACCATCCTCCGACACCCCCTCCAGATCGCCTGCACGGACGGCCTGCTCGGAGGGAAGCCCCACCCGCGGCTCTACGGCGCCTTTCCCCGCATCCTCGGCCACTACGGTCGCGACCTCGGAATTCTGGACCTTCAGGAGGCGGTCCGGAAGATGACCTCCGCTCCTGCCGCCCGTCTCGGCCTGAAGGACCGGGGCCTCGTCAGGCCGGGGATGAAAGCGGACCTGGTGGTGTTCGATCCCGGGGAAATCATCGACACCTCCACGTACGAGGAGCCCCGCCGACACCCGAAAGGAATCCGGCACGTCTTCGTGAACGGGAACGAGGCGGTACGGGAAGGCGAGATCCTCGAGGGCCGGGCCGGCAGGGTCCTGCGGGGGACAACGCCGGTCCCGACCGGCTGATCCCGGCCATGGGCCAGGCGGAGGACGGCGCCATGGGACCACGATACGACCGCTGGCACGCCCTTCTCCTCTGCCTGTGGGCGCTCGTCTTCACGCCTCCGGCGTTCCCCACGCAACCCGGTGCCGGCCCCCTTGACCGCGGTATGGATCCCGTGCTCGTCCGGGGCGACTCACTGCAGGCGTTCCTCGGCGCCCGATTGAACAGCCTGCGGCTCCTTCGTTACCGGGACGGGCGGTATGAGGCGATCCGCTTCCAGGTGGACGAGAGGACCCCGGAAGGCGACTGGATCTTTCCCCATGGCAAGAAGAACAACGGCGCGGAGAGCAACGGCCTGTTGGACCCCCGGGACGTGCTTCTCTTCATGGCGCGCGACGCCGGGACACGAGCAGGCCCGGAGGCGGAACTCCGGAAGGCCGACCGGGTCATCGAAATCGGCCTGAAGGATCCGGTGGACGGTGCCGCGGCGTGGGTGTATCTGGCCGCTTACGGCACCAACCCCCCTCCCCTCTGCCCCCTCCCGGACTACGTGCGGTACAACTACGAGACCGAGGAGGTCGTCTCGGACGTTTCCTACTACAAGTTCATCATCACCGAGGATGGTCTCCACACAGGATTCTCCGATGTGGGAGCGATCCTGCCGGAAGCCGGAGGAGACGGCAGGAACCGCATCGACAGGATGAAGACACGCATTCAGATCCGTTTCTTCTTCAACCTGATTCCTCTCTCCCTGGACGAGGAGACGCTCGGCCAGGATGTGGTCGCCTACATCACCGGCCCGATCCGCGTCATTCGGAGGCTCGAGCAGTTCTTCAAGCTCCCTTTCGGCCTCCGTGGGATGTCGAGCCTCACGGACCTGCATCTGTACGAAAGCATCACCATCGTGCCCGCCGTAGCGAACATTCCCCCGGGCGTGGACAAGGTGATCTCCTCCGCCCACATCTGGTTCGGGGCGGACCTGGCGCCGAACGCGATCGGCTCCCTGTTCCGAAACAGCGAAAACCCGGAACCCATGATCGTCGACGGCAGGATGTCCGAGAGGGAGAAGCGCTTCTCCCCGAAGCAGGACAAGTGGCGGGTTCTCTACGGCCCCGGCGGGGCCATGCTGACCCGTGCGGTCTTTCCTCCCGACTACGCCGAGATGATGGAGATTCGTCAACGGTACCTGGACGACATCTCTGTGGTGGAGCCCCCGGAACGGTACAAAGGGAGCATCGGGGTTCTGAAGACCGAGATGTTCAGCGACAACCCGAAGGCGGGTCGGTACAAGCTCCTCATAGAGGTCTACTTCCCGGCCGACTACCGACCCGGCAACGAGGCGAGCTGCCTCAAGGTGCGGGACAACCCCCTCCGGATCACGATCAACGGCAGGACGCAGATCAACCAGCTGCAACCGGAGTGAGGCGGGACGCTGCCGACTTCGTTCCGGCACGTCAGGTGAAGGGCTTGTAGGGCAGCTTGGCGAGCTTGTTCAGCACGAAGGCACCCGAGGCCTCCCCCTTGATGAACGTCTCGATCGTGGCGTCGCTCGCCTTCTTTCCCATCCTCACCAGGAAGTCCAGCAGCCGCGTCCGCCGGGTGAGCCAGACCAGAAACCGCTGGACCCTGTAGTTGGTCCTGTAGAGCGCGTAGTACTTGTCCACCCACTCCTGCGAATAGCCGCCGAGGAGGGTCATGTCCCCGGATTTCGCTGCGGCCGCGACCGCGTGGGAAGCCATCTCCGCGGCATCCATTACGTAGCGGATCCCTTCACCGGCCGCCGGGTTCCCCTGGAAGGCCACATCCCCGACGACGACCAGGTTGCCGCGGTGAAACCGCTCGAGGGGCATGCCGCTCTGGAAGACGCCGGCGTGAGACTCCATCGGCGCCTTCTCCACCCGCTGCGCAATTCTCGGGATCTCCAGAAAACGGTCGAGCAACTCTCGCACGCGGGCGAAGTATGCGGGCAGCAGGGTGCCCACCCCCGCGATGGCCCGTTCGCCATCAATGGGAAAGAGCCATCCGTACCCGCCCTCGAGGATCCCCCCCAGATGGAGATCCACGACTTCGGGCTCCGCCTTGAGAGGCACGATGTACTCGTAGCCGAGAGCCCGCGTTGCCGGGCTCGTATTCACCGGCAGGGGCCTGTTGAAGACATTTCCCAGACCGGAGCAGTCCGCACAGATCACACCCTCGACAGCCGAATGATCGGAAAGATGGACGGTGCGGATCGACTCGCCTTCTACGTTCATCTTCCTTGCGAACGTACCGTACCGTATCTCCACCCCGTTTGCGGCACACCGCCTCTCCAGTTCAGCGAGAAGGAGTCTCCTTCGCAGGACAACGGCCTTGGAGATGATCTCGATGAAGGCACCGGGAGATGCGAAGTGCAGATCCGTAACCGGGTGGGCCACCTCGTCCGGCAGGTCCCATCGCTCCAGGTCGATGTAGCTCGCCGACGTGGTGTAGGCAACGTGACCCGCGTACTTCTTCCGGTCGAAGACGAGGACGCGGACTCCCTGTTCGGAAGCCTTCCACGCCAGCGTCAACCCGGCCGGGCCGGCTCCCGCCACCACGAGGTCGTACGTTTCCATACCGATCCTGTCTCTCTTGAAGGGGGGCTCTCAGCGCTCACGCGTCAGACGGCTTGAAACGAAGGCAACCACGAACTCCGCATATTGCTCTACCGTAATACCTTTTCGTTTGTATTTCCAGCGCTTCAGGTACCAGTCCTGCAGGACCGCCTTGAGCAGGGCGGCCACCAGGTCCGCGTCCGGGCAGTCGAATTCCCCGGCGGCGATCCCTTCGTTCAGGATGTCGAGGAAGATCCGTTCGGTGTTCAATTCGTCTTCCATGGCCTGTTTCCTCTCACGCCTGGACAGGGAAGAGGCTTCCATGTAGGCGAAGTAGAACCACGGCCGGAGCGCTTCGGTCAGGTAGAGGTGCGTCGCGATGGCCGTCTCGAACCTTTCGGCTGCGGTGGAGCATGCGGCGGCCTGCGCGAGAATGACCTCTTTCGTGTAGGCCACCCCCCGGCGGAGGATCATGGACCGGAGTTCTTCCTTTCCCGGGAAGTAGGAATAGAGGGCCCCCATGCTCAGGCCCGATTTCCGGCTCAGGTCCCGCAGGGTCATCGTCTCGAAGCCCTTCTCCCGGTTGAGGGCGAACACCGCATCCAGGATGCGCTCCATGTTCTTGACCGCAACCGCTTCCTTCTTCACGGAGATCAGGTCCTTGTTCTCCCGGATGATGTCGCGGCAGATGATCTCGATGCTCGGTGCCGTCCGCTTCTTGAATTCCTGGAAAGCAAGCATACAAAAGGTTCCGGTTCGTGTCCGTCGGACTATCCCTGGGCCTGGGCGTAGTCAGCCTCGAGGAAATAGACCTCCTTTTCCGTGAACTCCCGGGTCATCTCCAGGATGACCTTGGTTCTTTCCGGTATTTCAAAATCCATCTCATCCTCCTTTGACATCTATCGGTAGGTCACGTACGTGTCCGCTTCGAAGTGCGGCGTCATGTTGAAGCCGGTCAGGGAGAACCGGTCCCCCCGGTATTTGAACTCGTTGATGCTCCCGTTCTTGACCGCCCATCCCAGGGACAGCGCGACCCTGTCGTTGGTCTGCAGGGCATACTGCATGACCGCGGAGATCGGCCCGCCGGAGGTGAAGACGGCGACCGTCTTCCCGGTTGGATAGGAGCGAACGATCCCCTCCACACCCCGGATCACGCGGCCGGTGAAGAGCTCCCATGACTCCACGCTCTTCGGGTCGATCTGTCCCGCGATCCACCGGTTCATCACGATCGTCAGGATGTCCTGAAAGGCCTTCCGCCTCACGGTCGAATCCTCCTCCACGTTCATGGCCCGGGTCACCGTCTCCTGCAGCTCCGGCCTTTCCTCGAGCAGAAGGGGAAGGAAGTTGGCGAGCATGCCGGAGGCGTCGTACTCGTTGAAGGCCTCGTTCACGACCGGCTCGGGCAGTTCGATGCCTGCACGTGTGTAGACATCCCGAAAGAGCCGCAGTGTGTCGATCTGCCGTTTCTGGGCTCCGGTGAACAGGGCGTCGAACCGCAGGCCGCGCTTCAACCAGTACTCGCCCAGCAGGGCGGACTGGAGCTCCCCCATCTCCGAAAGCTTGTCGTAATCCACCTCGCCGAAGCTAGCCTGACCGTGCCGCACCATCAGTAGGGTACTCATGTTCGTCCTCTCGCAAGATCGGTCCGTTTATCTGAAAGGGGCGCAGTTCATGCTATCACCGGAAAGGACGGGGGTCAACAAAAATCAATCGAGCGCTCGCTTTTTTTCTATTGCCGCGGTAGAATCGAGCCGCTCGTCATTCTCCCTTTTTTGCAGCAGTGATCCCTTGCAAGAACGGAAGCAAAATGTAGAATGACGACCTGACCCCGAACCGACACCAAGCGCAACCCAAGCACACAACGAACCAACCCGGGGGACCTCGTGAGGATTCTCGTCTGCGTCAAACAGGTGCCGGACGCGGAAAGCACCTTCCGGATCGGGGAGTCCGGCAGGGGCTTCGACGAAGGCGGCATCGTCTTCTGCATGAACGGGTACGACGAATTCGCCATGGAGGAGGCGGTTCGCATCAGGGAAGCACGCCCAGGCGTCGAGATCACCGCCCTTTCCGTGGGCCCCCCTCGAGCCGAAGCGGTCGTGCGCAGGGCTCTGGAGTTCGGCGCGGACCACGGAGTGCATGTCGTCACAGAAGACGGACGGCACATGGATTCCCTTCAGACGGCGGGGAGGATCGCCGCTTTCGCCGGGGGCCGGGATTTCGACCTGATCTTCTGCGGCGTCATGTCCGAGGACGAACAGCGCAGCCAGACCGGCCCGATGACCGCCGCCCTTCTCGACCTCCCCTGTGCGACCACCGTCATCGCCGAGCAACTCCGGGAGGACGGGTCGGCGATCCGCGTTGAACGCGAACTGGAAGGCGGACGACGACAGGTGGTGGAACTGCCCCTTCCCGCGGTCCTCACCTTGCAGTCCGGAATCAACCGGCCGAGATATCCGAGCCTGTCCAACAAGCTTCGGGCTCGCAAGCAGGAGGTCCTGCAGACGGGATCCCCGGAAGGATCCACGGATCGGACATGCCAGGAACTGGTCCGGCTCCTTCTTCCGCCTCCCTCGAAGACCGGTGTCTTCCTGGAGGGGAGCCTCGAAGAAAAGGCGTCGGCCCTCGTACGGATCCTCCACGAAAAGACGGACGTGTTGTGATGTGCGCTCTCGAAAGAGAACTCTGGGTCGTTGCGGAGCAGACCGAAGGAGTGGTGCAGCCGGTGACCTACGAGGTGGTCGCCTTTGCAGACAAGGTGGCCGGGGCGATCGGTGGAGACCTCCTTGTCGTAGCGCTCGGCCATCCCGCCCGCCCGGTGGCCGAAGAGATCGCTCGCGCAACGGGCCTCCCGGTCGTCGGGCTGGATGCACAAGCCGCTTCGTCCGGTTGTGTGGAAACCTGCCGGCGCCTGCTCGAGGGGCTCGCCCGCCCCCAACCTCCGCGCATGATCTTCATCCCTCACACGACCATGGGATGGGGTCTTGCACCCGGACTCGCCGTGAATCTCGGTGCATCGAACCTGAGCGCGGTGTGCGGATTCGAGGGCGGTACCGGCCCGGTCTTCCAGCGTCGCATCCTGAACGGCAGGTTCATCCAGGAGGTTCGGCCCGTCGGGGACGGACCGGCGGTGGTGACCGTCGCACCGGGCACGGAGCCCCCCTACGTGCCCGGGACGAGCCGGCCTGGAATCGTCCAGATCCGCAAAGCGGACGAGCCGGTGTCGAGGACCCGGGTACTCGGCCATGTGGACCCGCCCGCCGGCTCCGTCGACCTGAGGGAAGCGGAGGTGATCGTTGCCGCCGGGCGGGGCGTGGGGGACGAGGAGAACCTCGCGTGCATTCGGGAACTGGCGGGGCTGTTTCGACGTGGCGCGGTCGGGGCCTCACGTCCTCTGTGCGACGCAGGCATCCTTCCGCTCGGTTGTCAGGTGGGCATGACGGGACAGACGGTCTCACCCAAGCTCTACATCGCTTGCGGCGTTTCCGGGGCCCTGCAGCACACCATGGGCATGCAGAACGCGGACATGGTCATTGCCATCAACAAGGACCCGAATGCGACGTTCTGCAGGGAGGCGAACTACTGTGTCGTGGCGGATCTCCACGCGTTCATCCCATTGGTCATCGAAACGATCCGCCGTTTCCGGGGCACATCATCCGAGTAGGCAGTTGCGGCCTGTCTCCCGCTTTTTTTGATTGCATCGATCGGCAGGATCGAATAAGGTGTCCTTCATCCTGATTCCTTCCGTGAGCGAGGAACCAGCCTGCCGGTCATGTTACCCAGAGCGCCGAAGCGGACAGCCCTGCCCCTCGTGTTGTTTCTCTTCCTGCTCCTCCGCTGCGGGGGAGAGGCAGGAGGCCCGTGTGGTCCCGGGAAAGAAACCGGCTCAGGGGGGACCCAGGCAAAGCGGACCCCCCAGGACCCGGCCTCATTTCCTCTCGCGGCGCACCTGGACGAAAGGTACAAGGAGGACCTGGACGGCCTGCTCGCTCGGGGCCGGATCCGGGTGCTCACCACCTTCAACAAGACGAACTTCTTCGTCTCCGGGAGCCGGCTCCACGGCTTCGAGTACTCCCTCCTGCGCGACTACGGCGACGCGATGAACGAAAGACGAGGGGGCAAGGGACTCAAGGTCGTCATGGAGTTCATTCCCGTTCCCCGCAACCAGCTCATCTCGCGGCTGCAGGAAGGCCTGGGGGACATTGCCGCCGCCGGCCTCACCATCACGCCGGAGCGGAAGAAACAGGTCGACTTCACGGTCCCCTACCTCACAGACGTGGCCGAGGTCGTGGTGACCCACAAGGCAACGAGGGAACCTGCCTCGCTGAAAGACCTCTCCGGCCGCAACGTCTACGTGCGGGGGAGCAGCAGCTACCACGAAAGCCTCGTCAGCCTGAATCGAAAGCTCTCAGAGGACGGCAGACCCCCTGTGAACATCGTCAAGGTGGACGAAAGCCTCGAGACCGGGGATATTCTGGAACTGGTCAATGCCGGCGCGATCCCTATGACCGTGTCGGACGACATCATCGCGAGGATATGGTCCCAGGTGTTCGAAGATCTCCGGATCCATCCCGGACTGAAGGTGAGAAGGGGCAGCCAGATCGCCTGGATGGTGAGGAAAGGGTGCCCCGAGCTCAAGAAGAGCCTGAACGCGTTCCTGCGGAAACACCGCAAGGGCACGCTCATGGGCAACATCTACTTCAAGCGCTACTTCGAGCAGACCAAGTGGATCCAGAACCCGTTCTCCGACAAGGAACTCGCCAAGCAGCGTCAGTTCAGGAAGCTCTTCAAGAAGTACGGAGAGCAGTACGGCTTCGACTGGATGCTCCTCATGGCTCTCGCCTACCAGGAATCCGGCCTGGACAACCGCAAACGGAGCCCTGCCGGAGCCGTGGGGATCATGCAGGTTCGTCCGGCCACCGCCACGGACAGGCATGTCGACATCCCGAATGTGCACGCCCTGGAGAACAACGTGCACGCCGGCACCAAGTACCTCGCCTTTCTCCGGGACCGGTACTTCAGCCACGAGAGCATCGATCGGCACAATCGCATCCGCTTCAGCCTGGCCGCCTACAACGCAGGCCCGCAGAAGATCCGGAAGGCCCGGAAGCTGGCCGGAGAAATGGGTCTGAACAGACACCGGTGGTTCCGCAATGTGGAAGTGGCCGCTCTGCGGGTAACGGGCCAGGAGACGGTACAGTATGTGAGCAACATCAACAAGTACTACGTCCTCTTCAAACTCTACGAGGACACCCGGAAGCTCCGGGAGTCGAGCAAGCAGGGGCCTCTTACGAAGGCACTGTCCGAGTAGAAGACGAATCGCCTCCTCCCCCTCGAAAACGGCATGGGAAATGCATATTCTCCCTCACGAGCAGAGGTCGGCAGGTTTCAGCAGCCCCGAAGACTCCTGAAATGACTGCAGATTTTTGAGGGAGATCTCGACCGTGAACGTGAATCGAGTGGATCAGGGATCGGCGAACTGCGGGGAATCCGGGAAGCCCCGTCAACAAAATGACTTCTCAAAGGTCCTGAAAGAGCAGCAGGCCGCAGAAGACGGTCACGCTCGCCGGGCAGGGACCGAACCGGGTCACGGGCTCGTCTCGCTGGGCCAAGTGACGCACCGGACCCCGAACGTCTCGAGCCTCCTGGTCAAGCATCCGGATTACAGGAAGGACTGTTGGAGCATCCTGTTCAGCGATCTCAACCGGGACAAGCCGTACACGCGGATTCGCCCCGGAACCGAGATCTTTCTCGACCCGAAGAGCCGGGAAGTCGTCTGGGGCGAGATGCGGCCTGTTTCGGAAAAGGCCGAAGCCGTGGCAACCACCCGGCCCGGTCCTCATACGACGGCAGCGAAGAGCTCCCCTGCCGGGCAGGCCTTCTCGGAGAGACTCGTCGGCGCCGTCAAGCCGTACTACGGGAAGCCATACGGTGAGATCAACTGTTACGAGCTCCTCGTAAAGGGGCTGACGAACCTCGGCATTCGTTATCAGGGCGCCGGCGGACTCGGGAGGAAGCTCTTGGGGATGGCCCGGGAGCAGGGCCTGCCCATGTACGCCTACTTCAACGGTGAGGGACTGATCGCGGCCTCCGGATCACCGGTCTATTCCAAGACCCTCCTTCGCGTGCAATCGCCGGAACGGCAGGCAGACGCGGTGCTCAAGGAGATCGAACCCCGCCTGGAAAAAGGGCAGATCCTGTCCTTCTCCATCCACAGCCGCGGCCACACGGGCATCGTCTCCAGGGAAGGCGACACCTGGACGCTCATAAACTCCGGCGAAATGGACCACGCGCTGAATGCCGAGGACCTGCCGAAGGGGGTCGGCGAAGAGTCCCTGGCCGCCGAGATCCGTGACTGGTTCAAGATGGCCCGTGACCGCGGGGAGTCGCTGCGCATCACCCTTGGCCGCCTCAACGAGAAGAAGCTTCTGACCTACGCCGAGCCGCGCACGGAGGAGCCGAAGAAGGTTTGATCGTGAGGGAGGAGGCGGGAAGGGCCCGTCCGCCGGGCAAACCGGGGCCGGGCATTCGGATCGATGCAAACGAACTCGTTGCGCAAGGCGAGAGGCGCTTCGAGATATGCGAAGGCCCGAAATCCGCCCACCGCGGATCGCCACCCGATAGGGTCCCCGTGCTGCCCTGGGATTCGAGCAGGCAGCACAGAATGACCTATCGGAACGATCTTCAGGCAGAACCTCTGTGGCGGCAGCCGGCCTTCTTATGGGTCCATGCTACACGACGGTCACGTCACTGGCTGCGGGCCCCTTCTGCCCCTGGGTGATCGTGAATTCGACGCGGTCACCTTCGTTCAGGGTGCGGAACCCTTCTCCTCGAATGGCAGAGTAATGCACGAAGACATCATCCCCCGATTCACGAGCGATGAAGCCATAACCTTTGCTTTCGTTGAACCACTTCACTGTACCTTTTTCACGTTCCACTTTGCGACTTCCTCCTGTTGATGATGATCCTCTCTACCTGCAAGCCCCGTTCTGCTCTCACATAACAAAACCGCCCAGACAAGATCATCTGAGCGGTCGTGTTACGCCATCCCAAACGGAACTTCCTGAGTCAAATCGTGATTTTATCCCGATCCTTTCTTTCTTGTCAATGAAAATTTTCCGCTTTCTCCCTGGACCTAGATCACCTTGTGCGTGACCCACTCCGCCACTTCCTCGATCGATCGGTGCGTCACATCGATGACCCGCAGGGAGGGGATCTTTCTGAAGACCTGCCTGCTGTATTCCAGTTCCTCGTAGATGTGCTCCTTGGAGGCATACCCCGGAACCTTGGCGGAGGGCATGCGGCGCAGACGCTGTCCCCGCAATTGCAGCAGCCGATCGGCGCTCATGGTAAACCCAACCTTCTTCGCCGGCGCCTTTGAGACCGATCCGGACAAAGGAACGTCGCGGATGATCGGTATGTTGGCCACCTTGAGCCTTCTGCAGGACAGGTAGATGCTCGTGGGGGTCTTGCCGGTCCGAGAAACGCCCAGGATGATCAGGTCCGCCTCGTCCACCGTCTCCAGCCCCATGCCGTCGTCGTGCGACAGGGTATAGTGGATCGCGCCGGTGAGACGAAACATCTCCTCCTGCTCGTGACGGAAGATCCCCGGCCGCATCTTCGGGGCATGTCGGAGGATACTTGAAAAGGTGGAGATCAGGGGCCCCATCACGTCCACGACGGTCAGTCCCTTCCCTTTCCCCTCGTCGGTGAGGAGCTTGCGAAGGTCTTCCGAGACCAGGGTAAACACGATGACGCATTTCCCCCTGGGAGCCTGATCGATGATCTCCCTCACCTGCTCCTCGGAACGGGTGAACGGGAAACGCCGGATATCGAACCGGACCCCCCGGAACTGAACGACCACCGAGGCAAGCACCGATTCGGCGGTCGTGCCCGTTCCGTCGGACACGATGAAGATATTGATCTTCTTCCTTGCCGCCATTTCCTGGATCCGCCACCGCCGTGGGCTCGGGACTTCCGACCTTCATCCTGCCACAACGCACCCCGTGATCCAAGAGGAAACGGAAACGTCCGGCTGTTGAAAACTTTTCTCAATAGTTGAAGCCTTTTTCATGATCCTCCCGCCTCCACCGGGTCTCCGGGTACGCCTTCCGGGGCCCATGGTGCTGAACCTTCACACATATCCGCGCCGGTTGGTTCCGGCACTCCCTTGGCACAAAAAATGCCCTCATGAGACTTGGATTCGATTCCGCGAATCTATCCATTAGAAACCATCGAGCAGGATGGACCCGAACATGTACCGCTCTCACTACGGCCTCAGGGAAAGACCGTTCGAGATCAGCACGGACACCCGGTTTCTCTGGATGGGAGAGAAACACAAGGAAGCCCTGGCCATGCTGAAGTACGGGGTTCTGGCCCGCAAAGGCTTTCTGCTCCTCACCGGAGATGTGGGGACCGGCAAGACGACCCTGGTCAACGCCCTCCTGGAGAGTTTGAACCACAACACCGTGGTGGCGAACGTCACCGACCCGCTCCTCGACACGCTCGACTTCTTCAACTTCATCGCCGCCTCCTTCGAGATGGGGGAACGATTCGACAACAAGGCGGACTTCCTCCTCCGGTTCGGGGAGTTTCTGAGACGGCAGAACGCCGACGGCCGGAACGTGCTGCTCATTCTCGACGAAGCCCACCGGCTCTCCCCGGAGAGCCTCGAGCAGTTTCGGCTCCTTTCGAACATCGAGCTTCCCGAGAGGAAGCTGATCAACATGTTCTTCGTGGGCCAGGACGAGTTCAATCGCACCCTCATGTCACCGGACTGCAGAGCCCTCCGTCAGAGGATTACCCTCACCTACAACATCAAGCCTCTGTCGGAGACCGAAACCCTGGAATACGTACGACACCGGCTGAAGGTCGCCGGAAGCGAGGCGGAGATTTTTACGCGAAGGGCGGTGAGTGACGTGCATCGCTTCTCCCAGGGCTATCCCCGTCTCATCAACATCGTCTGCGATCACGCCCTGCTGACCGGCTTCGTGAGGCAGACCAGGAAGATCACGCCCACCATCATCCGGGAGTGCTCGCAGGAGCTCTGCCTGATGGGCGACTCGATCAGGATTTCCTCCTCCGACTTCTTCGATGAGCCCGTGCCGCCCGCGGAGCCACCTTCCGTTCCAGAGGCCCCGTCCCCTCCCCCGACTCGGAAGGCGAAGCGTCCGCAGGCTTCAACCTTCGATCCTGAAGAAGGCCCGCTTCCCGGTGCAGGACCGGAAAGAAAGGGGCACAGATCGAGGTACTGGCTGACGGCAACCTTGATCACGATTCTCGTCGTCGCCTCCGCTCTGCTCCTTCGGAGAGACCTGCTCATGGGAACGCCCGACACGGATCGAGCCGGTTCCGGACCCCCCTCCCCCCGGATTGACGACCGGAATGCGCCGAAATCGTCCGGGCCGCCGATGGGGGGTCCCGAAACGATCACCCTGAACACGACGGAGCCCCTCGCAGCGGTGAACCGGGAAGGCAGGTCGACCGCGGCGAAGAGGAGTCCCGCCGAACAGGCCCGGGAAGAGATCGAAAAGGGGAACCTCGACCGGGCGGCAAGCCTGCTCGAAGAGGCGATTGAGCAGGCCCCGCCCGACCTGCCGAGGCTGCGGGCGCTCTATTCCGAGACCCTCTGCCGGAAGGCGGATCTGCTCTACGGGAGAGACGACGGTGCGGCCGAAGCCCTCCTCCGGAGGGCCGTCGAGGCCGACTCGACGAACCGGGAGGCCTTCTTCAACCTCGGAAAGATCTGCACGAAGGACAAGCGGTATCCGGAGGCGATCGACGTATACCGGAAAGCCGCGGATCTGGACGGCCGCTCCGCCGAAACCTTCTTCAACCTGGGCTTCGTGTACGCGGCAAACGGAGACTACCCGAATGCGGAGAAGAGCTTCCTGCAGGTGACCGCCCTGGAGCCTCCCTATCTGGACAGGGCCCTGTTCAATCTCGCCGCCGTCCAGCAGAGGCTGGGCAAAACAGGGCAGTCCGTCAGAAGCCTGGAGGAGGCCCTTGCCGTGAACCCGGACAATGAACGGGCGCGAACCTACCTGCGTCAGATCCAGGCCCGCCGATGACGGTGCCGATTCGGCCGAAAACATCGGTCAAGGCCGTGCTCATCCTGACCCTGCTCTGGAGCCCCCAGGCATGCGCGCCGGCCAGCACCCGCCACCGCCCTGTGGAGACGGAAAGACCGGCCGCAATCGAAGTGCCGCCGGTTCAAGGGCCCCCCATGATTGCAGCGAACCACGAGACGGCGCCCCGAACGGACCCGTCGACACCGCCCAAGCCCGGGAAGACACCCCTGCATGTGGACACATCGACTCCACTCGGGCATGATATGGCTCCCAAGGTGGCGGACACGTCGACTCCACCCGAGGCTGAGACGGTTTCCCAGCCGGCGGAAGCCGAGGGAGGCGCCCTCCCCGCTGCACTCGAGGGAGAGCCCGCCGAGCCTGCACCCCCGGTGCGCAAGTCGCAGGGAACACCCCTCCAGGTTGCCGCCCTCATCCCCGATGGAGTTGAAAAGACTCCGACCGCGAAACCGCAGCCCCCCGCTCCCTCCAGGAAACGCTTCCTTCACGTTGTACGCTGGAAGGGCGAGACCCTCTCTCTGATTGCGGAGTGGTACACCGGAACCTGGAAGAACTGGGAGGTTCTTGCAGGCGCCAACCCGGGTGTCGATCCGGACAGGATACAGATCGGAAACAGGCTTCACATTCCTGACGGGATCATCAAGACCCGGGATCCCCTCCCGATCGACTTCGTACTGCCCTCCCCAGGCCCTGCAGAGCCGAAGAACACGGAACCGGCCGCTGCCGGAGCGACATCGGGGCTCCACCTCTTCGGGCCCGTGGATGAAGACGCAGAGCAGGCACCCGCCTCAGATGGAATCGAGCTGTTCGACCCGCAGGAGATCGCCGAGGCATCGGCCGAGGACGAGGACCCGGAAGAGCCCGGGCTCTTCGGGCCCATGGAATAGGCGTGCTTCTTGCAGCGAAGTTTCGTGCAGGATGCGGGCTAGATCAATGCGGTACTGAAGTATCGCTCCGCACGGTCGGGAAGGACGGTGACCACACGCTGCTTCTTGTTCGAAAGCCGGGAGGCGCACCAGACGTTCGCACCCGAGGAGGTCCCCACCAGGATCCCTTCCTCCCGTGCGACCTTTCGGGTCATCTCGACCGCCGCTTCGTCTGAGACGGTCATCACGATATCGATCATGTTCCTGTCCACCACATCCGGCACGAAGCCGTCGCCGATGCCCTGAATGGTGTGGAGACCCGGTTCCCTTCCGAGCAGGGCGGCGCTGTTCTTCGGTTCGACCGCGGCAATCTGGATATTCGGGTCTTTCTCCTTCAGGAACCTTCCCACGCCCATCAGGGTCCCGCCGCTGCCGACCCCCGCAGCGAAGATATCCACGTCACCGCCGCACTGTTCCCATATTTCGGGACCCGTGAAAAGATAGTGGCACTCCGGGTTCTTCGGATTGGTGAACTGGCCGGGCACGAAGGTTTCCTTCAGCTCCTCCCGGACCTCCTCCAGCTTGCTCAGGCAACCCTTCAGGCTGAGCTCGGCGGGCGTCAGGATCAGCTCCCCGCCCAGGGCCTTGATGATCTTCTTCCTCTCTTCACTCATGTTCTCCGGCATGATGATGATGACACGATAGCCCTTCTGTACGCCCACGAGGGTGAAGCCGATTCCCGTGTTTCCGGAAGTCGCCTCGACGATCACGCTGCCCGGATTCAGGACCCCCTCCTTCTCAGCCTGCTCGATGATGTACAGGGCGATTCTGTCCTTGATACTGCCGCCGGGATTCAAGAACTCCGCCTTTGCCAGAATCTCGCCTCTGGCGATACGGGTCAGCCTCAGCATCGGCGTGTCGCCGATCGTACTCAGAATGGTCTGTGTGGAATCGCTCATGGGTCTGTCCTTCTCCAGAAACACCTGCGGTCACCGGAGCGGTGACCAGAACAAGGAATGCCGGAAGGTGTCTTTCTCTCCGCTCTGCCTGATGGACAGCTTACCAGAACGCAAGCTTTTTTTGAATCGTCCGTCGAATGGAGGGAGGCAGCCCGTAGACGCTCCGCCCTTCGCCCGTCAGGAGCCGGTGCCGATCGGATGAAGCTTCCGCTCCCGGCTCGTGAGCAGATCCCGACCGTCTTCCGTGATCAGCACGATGTCTTCGTTCTGAATGCTTCCAAAGCCGTGTGCATAGTAGGGCAACTCCAAACAGAAGACATTTCCCGGCTCCATCGGATCTTCCGACGCAGCGGAAAGGAGGGGAGGTTCCTCGATGGTATGATCCAGGCCCACGGAATGCCCCACGTGTCCTCGGACGTAATCGGGAAGGCCTTCCGCACGGGCGACCTCCATGGCCCTGTCGAACACGTCCCTCGGAACCGCCCCCGGCCCCATGACCTCCAGAGCGGCTGCGTGGGCGGCCAGAAGGGCGTGGTTCACACGCCTCTGGTCGCTTGACGGCTCACCTGCGATGAAGGTCCAGGCGGCATCCGCTCCGTACCCGCGCGTCACCAGAGCACCATCGTACTTGATCAGGTCTCCCTCCCGGATCTCCACGTCATAGGGAGAAATCGTCGGGGCGAACAGGGGCCCGGCGGAAACGAACATGAAGCGGATCGAGTCGATGCCTTCGGCAGCCAGGGCCCTGGAGCGGAGCCGCGACATGAGCTCGGCATGGGTCACGCCGACCTGCAGGCCGGCCATGGTCTCGAACACGACGCGTTCCTGGACCTCGGATGCGTGGCGCAGGCACCCTATTTCGTAGTCCGTCTTCACCGAGCGGGCTCTCTGGAATACCCGGCCCCCATCCACAAGAGCTGCCTCCGGCACAGCCGCCTGCAGCGCTTCCCAGACCGGTGCCTGAATCGACATCAGTTCCACACCGATTCTCGACCGGTCGAGGCCGGTCGCCCGCAGACGATCCGCCAGCAGGCCGACACTCGAGCCGACGGTGAAGAACTCTTCCTTTTCCGAATCTTTCTTCGATTTCTTTCCCGGGGCGAACTGATCGTCGATATAGACCCAAACCGGATAGTCGTGCCACTCCCGTATCATCCCGGCCGACTCGACCGCCGGACGTTCGAAATCCGGGCAGATTCCGAAAACGTCTCCCTTCTTCGGAACGACCACCATGGCTACGCTCGCAAACCCGGACTGGGTCAGAAAGGGTGATGCCTCCGTGTTGATGTAGGTGAAGTTCTCGTTCTTGAAGGCGATCAGTCCGTCCAGCCCCGATTCATCCATCAGGGCGCGCAACCGTTCCACAACGACCTCGTGATGGGCACGCCGCACATCTTCCTTCATGTTTCCTCCATGTCCGCAGGCTTCTCCAGGGGTTGATCCTCCTCGATGAAGTAGCGATGATATGCACTGGGCAACGTCTTGAAATCGATTCCCTCTATCCTGTGTGTGAAATCGACCGAGTTGTGGGTATTCCAGAACAGCGTCACCTTCCGCGCAAGTCTTCCCCGGCGGGCGTCATCGATCAACGCGGCCATGGTCTTGCCGGTATAGGTGCCGTCCAGTTTGATCCCGTCCGCCTCTTCCGCCAGCTTCACGGCCTCCACGCCCTCCTTTGTGAAATGAGCGTACCCGTCCCCGAGATAGTCTTCGTTCACATCGAAGTCCTCGCCCGAGAACTCCACGGCCGGAAAGGCAGGAAGATGCCTCTTCAGGGTTCGTGCGGCAAGGCTGAAGAGCGCCCGGGCTGTCTTCGCATCCGCACCCTTCCGCTCCGACACCCGTACCGCCTTGAGGGTGGCCTTCCAGCCGAGGGCCTTGGCACCCAGAGCAATCCCGGCGGCGCTGCCGCACGACCCGAGCGGCACATAGATCACATCCGGTTCGGGCATGAGGCCCTGATCGATCTGTCTCTGAAGCTCGAGAACGGCTCCGACCATGCCCACGGTGCCGACAACGTTCGATCCGCCCGGAGGTATGACGTAGGGGAGCTTGCCGGTCTTGAAGAAGCATTTAAGAACTACCAGGGCTGTCCCCGCATAGATGGAGACCATGTTGCGGTAGTGATGAAGCTCCGTTCCGAGGCGGGCCTGAAGAAGCAGGTTCTTTCGCACGTATGCCGCGTTCGGCTGGGGGATGTGGAGGGAAATGGGCTTCAGCCCGAGCCGCGTCGCGAACACGGCCACGGCGAGCGAGTGGTTCGATCCGGCGTATCCGAAGGTGACCGTCTGTTTCTTGCCTTTCGACAAGGCTTCGGCCAGGAGGAATTCCAGCTTCCTGACCTTGTTCCCGCCGTACTCCTTCGAGGTCCTATCGTCACGCTTGATGTAGATCCGGCTCCTTCCGAGGGCCTCTTCCAATCCTGTCAGCCTTTCGACCGGGGTCGGAAACTCTCCAAGAGGGACAAAGGGAATGCGTTGTTTCAACTGCTCGTAGGCCATGAAGAGCGGAGGGGGCATCCAGAATACCTGTACGCGGTTCGTTGTTTTCGACGGAACCGTAATTGTATACTATGCCACGCTACCCGTTGCAATCGCTCTGCGGAAAGGAGCCCTGTCATGCAAATCCTCGGAATCAACGGGAGTCCACGCAAGAAAGGCAACACCGCCACGATCCTCGATAAGATCCTGGAAGGGGCTGCCGAGCGGGGAGCGGAAACCCGGATGATTCACCTCAACACGCTCAAGATGAAAGGGTGCCAGGGTTGCCTCTCCTGCCGCGACAACATCGGCGAATGCGCCTGCAAGGACGACTTCCAAGACGTGCTCGAGGCCTTGAAGACCAGCGATGGCATTGCATTCGGAACGCCGATCTACGTCTTCAACGTGAGCGGCCAGTTCAAGTGCTTCCTGGACCGATGCTACTGCCTGGTGCCGGACCCGGAAAACGGGGCCGACTACGATGCCGTGCTCCCGCCGGGCAGGAAGTTCGCGATCGTGACGTCCCAGGGTGACGAGGACCCCGAAGCGTACCGCAGTGTGATCGAGTACCTTCGCATGATCTTCTCCTTCCTCGGCGGAAGGATCGAGGTGATCACGCAGGCGGGGACGGTAGACAGGGACTCTGCACGGAACGACCCGGCCCTCATGTCCGACGCCAGGCGGGTGGGCGGATGGATGGCCTCCTGAGGCGGCCGTGAAGCGCGGGGCGAAGCCTCTTTCAGCCAAGCAGGCGGGCAAGGGTGTTTCGGTAGCGCTCGTAGGTTTCCCAGGGGACGTCCTCCCGGACCCGTCCACCGGCAAGAGGGACGTAGCGTCCGGATTCCAGCAGAGGCGTGACGATCTCGTGGAGTCTCGTTTCCATGGTCTCCGGGTCTCCGGCTCGAAGGAGACTCAGGGGGATGCCGCCGATCAGGCCCAGCCCGGGCCCGTAGCGGCGACGGAGTGTGCGGTAGTCGATCTCCGGGTCCTCGGCCGCCTCTGAAACCCAGAGGATGGTGACACCCACCTCCATCATCGCCGGCAGCAGGCGGGTCGTGTTACCGTAGGTGTTGACGAGGATCTGCTCGCAGCCGTGCGCCCTGCCCACGGAGACGAGCCTCTGGTATACGGGAATCATCAGATCCTCGAACATGGCCGGCGAGATCAAGGGGCCCCTGTTGTCGGAGATCGGCTCGCTGAGGTAGATGAATTCCGGGTCCAGATCCTCCAGGGCCGTCTCCAGCATGCGGGAACAGAAGTCGCCGTACATCTCCAGACGATTGCGGATCTTTGTCGGACGGTCGATCACTTCGTCCATGACCCGCTCCAGGGTGGGCCAGTCCCCCACGCCCAGGGCCTGAAAGAACCCCCGGGAAGCCCAGATGCCGACGATGTGATGCCGATCCCTCAGCCGTGCCGCCCTATCCTTCCACTCGTCCCCCAGACGTGCAGGAGAAGCCCGGAAGGCGCGCCGGTATCCTCTTGCCGGCAAATCCAGAACCCTGCCGAAGTATCTCGGTCGGAATCGAAGGTCCGGCTCGACATTCTCGTGAGGCGTCAGGCCGAAGATCTCCACGTGGGTCTTTTGGGCCGGCAGCCCCTGCGTGCGCCACCGGTCGATCACCTCTTCCCGAACCCCCTCCTCGAGAAGAGGAGGCCTGTCCACCGGATCCCCTCGAAAGATTCCACGAAAACGCTCCCGCTCGGTCATTCCGCACCCCGGCGTGACGGATCGAACCCTTTTCGGTCTGCCACTGAACCCCCGCAACATAAGAGAGAAAGCATTCCGAGGTCAAGAAGGAAATCCTTCTTCACGGACCGGACCTTTTCTTCAGAGAGCAACCTCGATGGTTTTTATCATTCCCGAATTTTCATTATAGTAATTTGAAGAGACCTTCCTGCTCCACACCCCCATGGAAGGAGTAGAAGCGGTGAACAGGAAACCGACCTACGAAGATCTGGCGAAGCAGGTCAAGGCCCTCGAGGAGGAGAATCGCCTCACCGGGGAGGCGCTGACCCGGCTGGGATATGAAGTCCGATTCGCAGGGGACGGTGCGGCCGGGATCGAGTTCTACCGAGAAGCACTGCAAGCGGACCGCCCTTTCTGCGCCGTCATCCCTAAACCCTACCGAATCGAAGAGCGGGGCGAACTCCTGTCACGGGTCATCAACTTATTAGTATTTACTTGACATATTTCCTGTTCTTTTGTATAATATTCTTTATAGCCTACCAGTACTGTTGACATCATTCCCATACGCATCGATGCTAGTACTTTTCATCGAGTAAAACCTGCCATTCTCGCCACTCGAAGATACCGGGACTCCGGCGCGTCGGTTCTGACGCGCCCAGTAGCGGCGGTAGAGCCATCCGGACCTGCTCTCGATGGGAAGAGACCGGACCCGTTCGGTCCAACGGTCGGTCCCATCACGAGCCCTGGCAAAGGCCTCCGTGGTCAAGGCGGCACACGGTTCGGGCCTTGCTCCCTCGGCCTTCTCCAGGAAGTCGGCCTCCAGTGCATCCCGTTCTTTTCGGTAGGTCTCGATCCGGGCCGGGTAGTCGAGCAGGACGGTCCGGTGGAGTCGCTCGTGACGCCACCACAGGACTTCCGGATCATAGGTCGCCGCCGGCGCAGGGCCGAGGTCCGGCAGGGGGTCGGGACCGAACCGGAGCGGCTTGAAGACCCCGGTGCAGGGCGCGGACGTGCCGGTCGCCCAGAAAGTGGCAACGTCGGGCCGTAAATGCGCCACCAGGGACCCGGTCGACTGTGCCGCGTGCCGGGTGAGCCGGTTCGCGGCGTGGGCGCAGAGCCTGTCGCACAGCAGGTGCCCGTCGGGCCGGTAGGCCTCTGCCCGATGATCCCTGAGCACGCCCAGGGCGTCCCGGAGATCGATCCCGTGCCGCCCTGTTCGTGACGGCCCTTCGCGGATCAGTTGGAAGGCGCGGCTCTGTCTCGGGCGGCACGCCGAGAAGGTCGTGTAGAGCCGGTCGGAAAAGCATTCGGCGAAACGAAAGGTCTCTCCCCTCTTCAGCCACCCTTTCCGTCTCGCCGTCTCGATCGCGTCCGGGTGGCACGCATCGAACTCCTCGCCGATGGTGAGGCCGTTGCTGATGGTGGCGAACCCGTCCACCCTGCGCCTGACCCACAAGGGTCCGGCCGTCTCCAGGATCCAGGCCTCGCGCGGGTCGGCGCAGATGAAGCTGTTGTGGTACGTTACCCTCTTGTCCTCGTACCCGCAGATCCCACCCTGCCCGTGGTCCGCCAGAAGCTGAATCATGGTCTCCACCGCCTGGTCCGCCGTGGCCGCTCTCTCCAGGGCGAGACGGAGAAGATCCATCCCGATCATGCCCGGCTTCCGGTCCAGGGGCATCTTCGTGAAGACCGCCTCGTTGCCGATCACCACTCCTTTTGCATTCGCTCCCATCTCCGCACCCCACATCCAGAACGGTCGGCTCAGGAGCACCGCATGGGTCTCCCTCACCTGCGGAATCTCCAGGTAGGTACACTTGACCGTTTCGCCTGCGGAGTGTGATCGTGCCGGATGGAACTCGACGGCCTGGGCCTCGTTCGGCTCCCGGTCACTGTTCTTGCCGAAGAGGACGGACCCGTCCGAGGTGAAGGGCGGCAGGACCACGAAGGTGTCGCACAATCTTCACATCCTCCTGTTCTCATCAATCCTGCGGCAGAAGTCGCTCGCTGCAACTGTCAGCATCTTGGGGATCAGGGGTCAGGGGTCAGGCCCATCCCCACGATCTTCGACACGATCTGCCCGGCATCGCTGCGCTCAGACTTGCTTTTCCCATTGCTACAGTTTCTTCAATGCCTGTTCGGCGGCGATCAGAATCGGGTCGAAGGGCTCGGAGAACTGGGGCGCATAGGCGAAATCCATTCTCGACAGGGCCTGCACCGTCATCCCGCTCTGGACCGCAACGGCGAGGGTGTTGATGCGTCTCGCCACCCCTTCCCTGCCCGCCATGTGTCCCCCCAGCAGTCTGCCGGAAGCTCTTTCGAAGACGATCTTCAACTGCAGGCGCTCGGCGCCCGGCATGTAGTGCACCTTCGAAGGTGCCCTGATCTTCTGTACGCCCACGTCCAGGCCCCGCTCCCTTGCGGTCTTTTCGGTGAGTCCCGTGGTCGCCACTTCCAGGGAAAAGACCTGGAAGCACATCGACCCGACGATCCCTTCGAAGGTCGCCTCTCCTCCCGCCGCGTTTTCACCGGCCACCCGGCCCTGCTTGCTCGCCACATCTCCGAGGGGCATGTAGACCGTGCCCCCCAGCAGCCGGTGGTACGCCTCACAGCAGTCGCCGGCCGCGTAAATATCCGGATGATCGGTCTGCTGTCCGGCATCGGTCCGGATCGCGCCCGTCCTGCCGAGCCGAAGGCCCGCTTCGGCCGCGAGCTCGGCATTCGGCACGACGCCCAGTGCACTCAGGACCAGGTCCACCGGGTACCGCCCCTTGGACGTCTCCAGGGTCGTGATCTCCTCACCCCCGTTCGTGTGAAACGCGATCGGTTCGTGTTCCGGCAGGAATCGGACACCGTTCTTCTCCAGTTCTTCCAGAACCGCCTCGCCGATCTCCGGCTCCTGGTTGGAGACGGGTCTCGTCCCCCTGTAAAAGAGGGTCGTCTCCAGCCCCCTTTCCCGGAAGGCATCCGCCATTTCCAGCCCGATGTAGCCGCTCCCGAGAATGCCCACCCGGCTCGGATGCCGCTCATCGAGATACCGCTTCGCCCGAATGGCGTCACCGAGGTCCTTGAGGGTGAACAGGTTCGGCGCGTTCTCACCGGGAATGCCGAGCCTGCGGGAACGTGCGCCGCAGGCCAGGACCGCCCTGTCGAAGTCCAGCAGCTTCTTTTCCCCCTTTTCCAGATCTTCCACCTCGACCTGACGGGCCCCGGGGTCCAGCCGCTTCACCCGGTGCCGCAGGAAGACGTCGATGTCCTGCTTCTCCTTGAACTGCTCCGGCCTCCGCACCACCAGCGTCTCGTGATCCTTGACTACATCACCGATGTAGTAGGGGGTCTCTCAAGATCCGTAGGAGACGAAATCCCCTTTTTCAAAGACCATGACTTCCAGGTCCGGGTTGACCCGCTTCGCCTTTGCAGCCGCGCTCGGGCCGGCTGCAGACCCGCCGATGACGATCAGTCTCTGTTTTCTGGACATGTCGTTCCCTCCGGGTTGTCAACAGAGTCCACATTGTACCCACTGCACCATACTATGCCAATTCAGTAGGGCATGTCTCGGAGGCTCGACCCTTTCCGTTGACCCGGGATTGTGATAATCTTCAGGTTTTCTCGCCTTTCCGTTGCAGCCCCATCGTAACCCGACAGGAGCGCCTCGACATGCCACCGAACATCACCTGTTTCTCCCGCAATCGATGCACCTCTGTGGAAGTGCTCGATGAAGACACCCTCCGGTCCACGTGCCGCCTTCAGGACACGCGGACAGACGCCTGGGTCGAGATTCGTGTGCGACTGCCCGATCTCGAGATCGCGAGCGCCACCGGAGCGTTCCCTCGGACGCAGGAGAGGGAATGCCTCCAGACAAAGGAAGCCCTCGACAAGATGATCGGCGTCCGGATCGGCTCCGGGATGCTCAAGATCATCAAGGGCCTGATCGGCGAGGTCTCCACGTGCAGCCAGCTCGCCTTCATGGTGGAGGAATGCTGTCACGGTGTCATCCTTTCCATGACCCGGGACCAGCTCAGCGCGGCACCCCCGGGCTCGGAGGTCCCGGCCGAGTTCTATCGCGAGATGGTCAAGCAGAACATCCGGCTCTACAACCGGTGTGCCGCTTTTGCACCGGGAAGCCCCATGGTGGAGGGGATCGAACCGCCGCAGGACCAGGGAGACCACTGAATCATGCTCAAGTTCGCGCGCAACAAGCTGGTGGACGTCAGTCTGAAAGACCTCGACACCTTCGCCGTCCACGGCATCCTGGACGACGACATCTACAGTGTGGAGCTGGACCTGGAGGTACGGATAGCCGACCTCGAAATCCTCAGCATCGAAGGGAAGTGGCACCGGTGGACCACGCCGGGATGTCCCCTCGCCATCCCGCCCCTGCAGGAGGCGGTGGGCTTCCGCATCCGGGAAGAGGGCTTCGGCCCGAAGGTGCACAAGGTGGTCGGGCGAAAGGGCTGCCGGCACTTCGCCAACCTGCTGCTCGAGTGCTGTCACTCTGCCCGAGAGGCGGTGACCGTGCTCGACTGGCAGAAGGCGAAGGCGGAGAACCCCGGCCTCGAGCCGGAGGTGTTCCGTCCGGAACACGCTGCCCCGGCAGAGGCATCGCCTTCCGGGCCGGCCGACCCGCCGACGGAGGTGCCGCGTCAACGCGCCCGGCCCGTACGCAAGCCGGACCGGGACAACGCCGCACACATCACGACGATCGACTTGCATGTACACACCTATCCCGCATCGCCTTGCAGCTCCGCCTCGTTGGATGCGCTGATCCAAGAGGCGAAGCGCATCGGGCTGGACGGCATCTGCCTGACCGATCACAATCACCTGTGGGATCCGGCTTCCGTGAAGGATCTGCGAAGAAAGCACGGGCTGCTGATCCTGAGGGGCAACGAGGTCACCACGAACCAGGGCGATGTTCTCGTCTTCGGGCTGGAAAAGGACATCCAGGGAATCGTCGACCTGAAGACGCTCAGGAAGGAAGTCGAAGAAGCCGACGGTTTCATGATCCTGGCGCACCCCTTTCGGGGCTTCCTCGTGGTCGGCGTGGACCAGGCCGGCCTGACCCCGGAGAAGGCGATGGAGAGGCCGCTGTTCAACTACGTGGACGCCGTGGAGGTCCTGAACGGAAAGGTCACCGAAGCGGAAAACCGTTTCGCGCTCGAGGTGACCGAAGGGCTCGGCCTTCCGGGTACGGGCGGCAGCGATGCCCACGAAACGGCCGAGGTCGGTATGTACGCGACCGAGTTCTACCAGGAGATCCGGAACGAAGAGGATCTCATCGACGCCCTGAAGTCGGGGCAGTATGCACCCGTCGTGTTCCAGAAGGAAAAGCAGATCGGGGCGCGTTCCACGGAAGCGTAGTCATCCTCCCCGGACGCGCGGTACGTTCATTCTCTTCACAGGAGGAACCCGCATGGCAACAGCACAGGACTGGGAGAAACCGATTCGAAGGATGGAACTCCTGTTGAGGCTCAAGTCCTTCCCGGTGGCCTTCAAGATGCTCGAGAAGAAGGAGGAACTGGACAAGATCCCCTTCATGCGCAGACCGGAAAACAAGATGACCATGTGCCAGATGATCACCCTCGTACGCAATTTCGACTGGACCGTCGGAGCGGATCTGGACAACTTTCTCTCGCCCATGTGCCCGTCCATCATCGGCTTGACCGATGTACCCGACGCGGTCAAGGACGGTACCTTCCGTAGCATCGTGTGGGTGCAGACGAAGGAGGAGGGCAGGAAGTACGAGGCCGCCATTCCGAGGATTCCACTGGGCAAGTACGAGGCGGTGGCCATGGCCCCGCTGGTCTACAACCCCTTCGACCCGGACATCGTGTTGATCTACGCCAACCCGGCCCAGATGATCCTCCTGATCAATGCCCTTCAGTTCCAGGACTACGAAGTGATGGAGTTCTCCTGTGTGGGCGAGTCCTCCTGTTCGGACGCCATCGCGAAGTGCTATCTCACCGGGAAGCCGTCCCTGACGATTCCGTGCTACGGCGAGCGGCGCTACGGGCACGCCCAGGATGAAGACCTCGTCATGGCCATTCCCGCCGGCATGATGGAGAAGGCGCTGCGCGGCCTTGAGATGCTCTACCGGAGAGGCATCCGGTACCCGATCAGCTACGCCGGCGCAGAGTCGGACGTGACCAAGGCCTTCCCGGCCGCCTACGGAGGGATCGAGCAGCTGGAGGCCATCCGGGGCAACGACAACCGGCTCCTCCTCGGCGTGACCGGCGGGATCGCAACCGGCAAGAGCACCGTCTCCAAGATGCTCGAGGAGCTCGGGTCGCCCATCATCGATTTCGACGTGCTGGCGAGAGTGGTGGTGGAGCCCGGAAAGCCGGCTTACGAGCAGATCAAGGCCTTCTTCGGGGAACAGGTCCTTGCCGAAGACGGGGCCATCGATCGGAAGAAGCTCTCCGACGTGGTCTTCCAAGACATGGAGAAGCGGAAGAAGCTCGAGAGCTTCACCCACCCGCAGATCGGTGTGGAGTTCTTCAACCAGGTCACGGAAATCACCGCGTCCGACCCGAACGCGATCATTCAGGTGGCGGTCCCTCTGCTGATCGAGGTGAACCTGCAGTATCTCTTTCACAAGATCCTGCTCGTGTACACGCCCCGGGAGACCCAGATAGAGCGTCTCGTGAAGCGGGACGGCATCAGCGAGGAGGAGGCGGGCCGCATCCTGGACGCACAGTTCCCCATCGACGAGAAGGTGGGGTTCGTCGACTTCGTGATCAACAACGAGAAGGGCCTGGAAGAGACGAGGAGGCAGGTCGAGGATCTCTGGAAGAACCTCAAGGAGATTCAGGCGGAGAAACGGGCCGGGTAGCGGGAGGGGAGCCCTCATGACCATCGCGAAGAGCTTGAAGGCCGTGGAGGTGGTGGCCCTGAAGATGGACCCGCCGGTCGTTCTGGAAGAGACGACACCCGTGAAGCAGGTCATCCGGGAGATGCAGGAGAAGCGGTCAGGCTGCGCACTGCTTTGCCGTGAGGGCCGACTCTCCGGCATCTTCACCGAACGGGACGTGCTCCGCAAGGTCGTCGGCATCGAAGGCTCGATGGACCAGCCGGTATCCGGGTTGATGACCCCCCACCCGGTCCACGTCCACGAGAGGGACCCGATCCGAAACGCGATCCTGCACATGCACAAGGGAGGCTTCCGGAACGTACCGATCCTCGACGAGCAGGACAGGATCATCACCTGCGTCCGGCACAAGGACATCGTACACTATCTCGTGGAGCACTACGCCCACCACGTGCTCAACCTGCCCCCCGACCCGGACAACCTGCCCGAGACGCCCGAGGGAGGATGATGACTTCATGACCGAATCATCCGCACAGAAGCAGGAACTCGATCGCGTAACCATTCTGTTCTGCGGCGATTCCGGAGACGGGATGCAGCTCACCGGCTCCCAGTTCACCTCCACATCGGCCCTGTTCGGGAACGATGTCAGCACCTTTCCCGACTACCCTTCCGAGATCCGCGCCCCGGCCGGTTCTCTGGCCGGCGTATCTGCCTTTCAAATCAACTTCTCGAGCATCCCGATTCACACGCCGGGCGACGCCCCGGACGCTCTGGTGGCCATGAACCCGGCCGCCTTGAAGGTCTATCTTCCCAAGCTCAAGCCGAAGGGAATCCTGGTCGTCAACGAGGATGCCTTTACGGAGGGCAACCTGAAGAAGGCCGGGTACGACACGAATCCGCTGGAAGACCCCGATCTGGCGGACCGCTTTCAACTCAAGGGGGTTCCGATCACGACCCTGACCCTGAATGCACTGGAGGACGTGGAGATCGACAACCGGGCCAAGAAGCGCTGCAAGAACTTCTTTGCCCTCGGGCTGCTGTACTGGCTGTACGGCCGGCCCCTGGAGCCGACGCTTCGCTGGATCGAGGAGAAGTTTTCCAGGGCCCCTCGAGTGGCCGAGGCGAACCGCAGGGCCCTGCGGGCCGGCTTCCGGCTGGGAGAAACCGAGGAGTCCTTTGCCGTGAAGTACCATGTTCCAAAGGCTCCAACGGCGCCGGGCACCTACCGAATCGTCAACGGCAACGAGGCGGGCGCTCTCGGTTTCGCAACGGCGGCACGGCTGGCAGACAAACCCCTTGTCTACAGCTCCTACCCGATCACGCCCGCCTCCGATGTCCTGCACGAGCTGGCCAAGCTCAAGCACCTCGATGTGCGAACCATTCAGTACGAGGACGAGATCGCGGCCATGGGCTCGGCCATCGGGGCGGCCTTTGGCGGAACCTTCTCCCTCACCGGAACCAGCGGGCCGGGAATCTGCCTGAAGAGTGAGGCGATCAATCTGGCGATCATGCTCGAGCTGCCGGTCGTCATCCTGAACGTTCAGCGAGGAGGCCCTTCGACCGGCATGCCGACCAAGACCGAACAGGCCGACCTGCTGCAGGCCTTTGCGGGCCGGAACGGAGAGAGCCCGATCCCCATCCTGGCCGCCGCCAACCCGGCCGACTGCTTCGATGTGGCCATCGAGGCCTTTCGGATCGCGGTGCGCCACATGACCCCGGTCTTCATGCTCACGGACGGCTACATCGCGAACGGAGCCGAGCCCTGGCGGATTCCTCGATTCGAGGACCTGGAGCCGATCGCAGTCGAGCACCTCGACGATCCGGAAGGGTTCCTGCCCTATGCAAGGGACGACGCGACACTGGCGAGGCCCTGGGTCCTCCCGGGCACCCCGGGAATGGAACACCGGCTGGGCGGCCTGGAGAAACAGGAAGGCACCGGTGCGGTGAGCTACGACCCGGAAAACCACGAACGCATGTGCCGGCTGCGGGCCGCGAAGGTGGAGCGGATTGCCGCGTTCGTGCCGGAGGCGAGGGCGGACGGCCCGCCGGAGGGGGAATTGCTCGTCTTGAGCTGGGGAGGGACCTTCGGGGCCGTCTACAGCGCCTGTCAGGAAGTGCAGAAGAAAGGGAAGGCGGTGGCCCATCTGCACCTCCGGCACCTGAATCCCTTCCCGAGGGGTCTGGGGGACGTGCTGTCGAGCTACGAGCGGGTGCTGATCCCTGAGCTCAACTTGGGTCAGCTCGCCCTGCTGATCCGAGCAAGGTACCGGGTGGCCGCGGTTTCGCTCACCAAGATCAGGGGGCGCCCCTTCACGATATCCGAGGTGGAACAGAAGATCGAGGAGATGCTCTCATGACCGACGCAGCGGAATCCCGGACCCTTACGCGGAAGGAATTCGCCTCCGACCAGGCGGTCCGATGGTGCCCGGGCTGCGGGAACTACGCCGTCCTGGCGCAGGTGCAGCAAACACTGCCGAAGCTCGGCATCCCCCGGGAGAACTTCGTGGTCGTGTCCGGGATCGGGTGCTCCAGCCGCTTCCCCTACTACATGAACACTTACGGCATCCATTCGATCCACGGCCGGGCCCCCACCCTGGCGACGGGTCTGAAGTGTGCGAGGCCCGACCTTCAGGTCTGGGTCGTGACCGGCGACGGGGACGCCCTGGCCATCGGCGGCAACCACTTCCTCCACGCCCTTCGCCGCAACGTAGACATCAACATCCTGCTGTTCAACAACCGCATCTACGGCCTGACCAAGGGCCAGTACTCGCCCACGTCGGAACTCGGGAAACGGACCAAGTCGAGCCCCCAGGGCTCCATCGAGAACCCGGTCAACCCGATCGGGGTGGCCATCGGCGCGGAGGCGAGCTTCATCGCCCGCACGGTGGACATGTTCCAGCAGCACATGTCGGACGTTCTTCTTCGCGCCGCAGAGCACCGGGGCGCCACCCTCGTGGAGATCGCCCAGAACTGCGTCATCTTCAACGACGGCGCATGGAAGCACCTGACCGACCCGAACGCCAAGCTGGAAAACGTTCTCTACCTGGAGCACGGCAAGCCGATGCGGTTCGGAAAGAAGCGGCAGAAGGGGATCCGCCTGAACGGGTTCCGCCCCGAGGTGGTCGATGTTGCCGAGGTGGGCGAGGAGAACCTGCTCGTCCACGACGAAGAGGCCGAGGAACCCACACTGGCGTATTTCCTCTCCAGGATGGGCCCTCCCGGTTTTCCAACGCCCGTGGGCGTCTTCCGATCCATCGACAAGCCGATCCACGACCGGCTCCTGCTGCAACAGGTCCGTGAGGCAGAGGCCCGGAAGACCCCGGACATGGATGCCCTGTACCGGCAAGGCCAGACCTGGGAAGTGCCTCAGGAAGCGACATAGGGGGAAAGCCGACATGCGATGCACGAGCTGCGGTCACGACAACCTGCCCGGCGCCGACCATTGCGACCGGTGCCATGCCAGCCTGATGCACGAAGACATCCCCCTGGCGAAGATCGAAAGCGCCATCGAACACAGCCTGACCAGGGACGAGGTGCAGGCCCTGAACCCGGTCGAGGCCGTCTCCGTCCCCGAAGAGACTTCCCTCGAAGAGTCGATCCGGACCATGCGCGACCGGAACATCGGTTGCCTGCTCGTCACGGATCCGGAGGGGAAGCTTTGCGGTATCTTCACCGAGCGGGACATCCTGTACAAGGTCGCTGCAAAGGTGAAGGATCCGGCGACCGAGCCGGTCAGCCGGTACATGACCCGCAACCCGGAGGTCATCCGGGGAGACCGGCTCATCGCCTCCGCCCTTCAACGCATGATGGTGGGCGATCTGCGGCATCTTCCGCTCGTCGATGAGGAAGGTCGCCCGGAGAGGATCCTCTCCTCCCGGGACGTCATCAACTACGTAGCCTACCTGGTGGAGGGCATCCTTGAACCGGACGCGACATGAAGACGGTCAGATCCGAGGCGCAGGCCGCGGTTTCAGGTAGACCTGTGAAGTGACTCCCATGGTCATGTAGACGTTGAACAGCCCGTCAACGGCGAAATTCACCGGCTTCACCCAGTCCGCGGGTACGTAGAGCAGCGCACCGCCGAAGGGGACCGGCGCCGTGGGGATCAAGACCGCGCGGTATTCGTAATACTACAGCGACACGTTAACGCCCAAAGATATAGCTTTCCCGATGTTCTTCT
>CAYZMM010000055.1:0-37061 GCA_964479535.1 uncultured Thermodesulfobacteriota bacterium | reverse complement strand
TTCCCAGGTCGAAGATTTCACTTAAACCCCTGTCCAAATTTTGGGGGCCATCTGTAAATTCGCTCAGCAGCTTCTCTCACCGCTGAAGGTGGAAACCCTCATGCTCCTATACCGTTCGGGGTGGCCCCTCAAACGGGTCCTCCGGCTCTGCGTCGTGCGCCTGAACCGCGTGGAGAACGCCGTGCGTGCCTCCGGCCCGACCCCGGAACTGGCGCCCAAGTATGAGGAGTTCGCTCGCGTCGTTGATTTGATGGCGGAGTTGAACCATCGCGGATTATTGGACTTTGTTTACGAAACGACCCAAACGACGGAGGAGGCGGCCCGCATCGTGATGCAGGTAGCCCCCGGTGCTTTTCGCCTCCAGGAGACTCAAGAACTATTGAAGCTGCTCACTTTGGTGCCTGGGAAGGTGCATTACCCTGTGACGTATCAAGTGGTCGAACATGCCGAAGAAGGCAAACTCGACCACCTCGAGGTTGATACGCGCTCCGTGCTCGGCTTGATGTTTTTCCTCTCGCAAGCCGTCGAAGCACCCCTGGGCGATGTCGAGGCTGGACGCGTCACGGTCACAAGGACTCAGGCCGGAGAGGTTTTCGATTGGAAGAACGTCACCCGCCGGTTGATTCGAATCCAATCCTCCCCGAACCGCCAACCAGGGGCAGCTATCGGCACTCACTATCGGGGGAGCTGGTTTTTCATCGACGATTCGGACCTCAGTTCCAAGTCCACCTTTGCTTTGCTGACGCAACTGATGGCTCTTCAGTCCGGCGAAGTAGCCAGCATGATCCCCGTGCTGACCCTGCCCGTGGGGAAGTAACGAGAAGCAAGGGCGACGGCTTGGTTCAACGCGAGGATGACGCGCCTTCCTGGACGGTGTTGTTGCGGCTACCCTGTCCCTTATGGCTGTTGTTTCCCTCCACTTGGGGCGCAACGCGGTCATTGACCTCCCCACAGCCCTGATGGGGATGGCGAGCCTGGTCCTGCTGATTCGGTTCCGCGTGAACTCCTTTTGGCTAGTGGCTGGCGGAGCAGTGCTAGGCCTGCTGCTCCACATGGTATGCATGTAGGCTCGTTCGCGTAAGGCAGGCCGGAAGAAATTCTCAAGGTTCGGATGAAAGGCGTTCCTTGACAGCACGAAATGGAGGGGACTAGCCCATGCACTCTCTTCGAATCTATCTCGATTTCAATGCCAGCACGCCCATCGCCCCGGAGGTGGCGGCCGCGATCCAGCCTTTCCTTTCCGAGCACTTCGGCAATCCTTCCAGCCGTCACTGGGCAGGGGAGCCCGCCCGTGAAGCCGTCGACCAGGCTCGAAGACAGGTGGCGGACCTCCTCCAATGCAGGCCGGCGGAGATCGTCTTCACCAGCGGCGGGACCGAATCCAACAACCATGCGATCAAGGGGGTCTTCTTTGCGCTCAGGAGGAAAGGTAGCCATATCATCACGACCCGTATCGAGCACCCTGCGGTTCTCAATCCCTGCCGGTTCCTGGAACGACTGGGGGCCGAAATGACTTACGTCGGCGTGGATCGCTACGGGGTGGTCGACCCTCAGGAGATCGAAAAGGCGATCACCGCGAAAACGATCCTGGTGACGGTCATGCACGCCAACAACGAGGTGGGAACCATCCAGCCGATCGAGGAGATCTCCGGCATCACCAGGAGGCACGGTATCCTGTTTCACACGGACGCGGCTCAATCGGTGGGGAAAATCGATACCAAGATCGACGTCCTGGGCGTGGACCTTTTAACGCTGGCCGGCCACAAGCTGTACGCTCCCAAGGGCGTAGGGGCCCTGTATATCCGGGAAGGGACGCCCATCGAACCCCTCTTGCACGGCGCGGGGCACGAATCGGGGACGAGGGCCGGAACAGAGAATGTGCTGCTCATCGTGGGGCTCGGAAAGGCGTGTGAGATCGCCGGGGACTCCATCGGCTCCGGGCAGATCCATGCTGTCAGGGACCGATTCTGGGACCTTCTGAGAGAAAGCTTCGGAGGAGAGGTCGTGCTCAACGGACACCCTGTCTTTCGCCTTCCCAATACGCTCAATGTAAGCTTCGTCGGCAGGCCGGGCGGGGAGATCCTTTCCCGGCTTGAAGGGGTGGCCGCGTCCACGGGGGCCGCCTGTCATTCCGGTTCCGTGGTACTTTCTCCGGTACTCGAGGCGATGGGGACCGATCCCCAGATCGGAATGGGCGCAATCCGGTTCAGTCTGGGCCGGACTACCACGGCTCAGGAGGTGGACAGGGTCATGGAAGTCCTGAAAACGATTGTTCCCGCTGTCGGCAAGGCTCTCGGCCATGGATGAGGGCTCCTTGCCGCCGATGTCCCCGGATGGATTTCTCAACGATGCGCCTCCCGCAGGCCGGCCAGCAGCAGGTTCTTCCTGTATTCGGGCAGCCGTTCATCGCGAACCTCGGAGGCGTGAACCGGAGCAGGGTCAGAAGCCCCGACACAGCCGAGAACGTGGTGCCTCCCCCGAGCACTGGTTGCGTCGGGACCCTGGTGCCGGGGAAAGGAAAAGACTTGACAATATTACGATGGCCGTCTATTGTGACCGTAATAGAGGGGGCTAGCCGATGAAGACGATCATTCGAGAGTTTCTGCTCAGCTTCTGGAAGGTCCACATCCTGCACCACGCCGGGGAGGGCCCGGTCTACGGCCAGTGGATGCTCAACGAACTCAGGCGCCACGGCTACGACATCAGCCCCGGGACGCTCTACCCCCTGCTGCAGCGCCTGGAGCAGTACGGTTGGCTAAGGTCCGAGACGGACCCGGAAGGGGGTCAGAAGTCCCGCAGGAACTATTTCCTGACCAAGGAAGGTAGAAAGGTCCTCGAGACCGTAAGGGAACAGGTGAAGGAAATGTACCGCGAGTTGGTTGCGGAAGGAGGGAAGAATAAATGACGAAATCGAAAGAGCAGTTCGCCTGGAATCTCCTTGCAATCTCACCGGTTTGGAGGATCATCAGGAAGCCGGTTTTTCCTTTGGCGCTGCAAGTCATTGCGCTCGCAGGCGTCACGGTGCTGGCGATCAACGGCTGGGGGGTCGGGCTCACGGAGTCCCCGCAGGAATTGATGACCCTGCGCAAGACCAATCTGACCACCCTCTTCGTGTGGGGCATGTGGTGGCCCGGGATGATCGCGGTTGCGTTGCTGGCCGGCAGGTTGTGGTGCACGGTCTGCCCCATGGAACTCGTGAACCGGCTCGGGGATGCCCTGGCCCGGCGCATCGGGTGGCCGAGGGCGAGGCTGGGCAGGTGGCTCAAGGCCGGCTGGATCATCGTGCTCGTCTACGTTGTGCTCCAGTTGCTCGTAGCCGGATTCTCGATCCACAGGGTTCCCCACTATACCAGCCTCATGCTGGCTGCGCTTTTCGGGACCGCCCTCGTCAAGGGCCTGATCTTTCGGGACCCGCGGTCCTTTTGCAGGGCCTTCTGTCCGGCGGGGGCGCTTCTGTCCGTGTACGGGAGGTACACGCCGCTGCAGCTCGACATCCGGGACCCCGATGTCTGTAATCGATGCAAGACCAAGGACTGCGTGGCCGAGAAGAACCGGTTCCGGTTCGACAAACGCAGCTGCCCCTCCATGATCCAGCCCTTCCGTCGAAGGCAGTCGGATCCGTGCGTGCTCTGTTTTCAGTGCGCCAAGGTCTGCCCGTACGAGAACATCGGCTTTGGCTGGGTGCGCCGCTCGGCCACTTCGAGGGAGCACCGGAGTCTCAAACCTTTCGAGACCCTCTTCCTGCTCATTGCAGCAGGCTTCGTCGCGCATGAAGTGGCCGGGGAAGTCGAATGGGTTGATGCCATCTTCCACACCGTCCCGGCGGCATTACACGCATCGGCTCCGTCGGTTCCCTTCGGGTGGTTCGAGGCGCTCTGGTTCCTGATCCTCTTCCCGGCGGCGGTCTGGCTCATTTCACTGTCCATCTCTTACCTGCTCGGGCAGCGCTCCCCGTGGAAGGCTGTGCTGACCGCCGCCGCGACGGGCGCCGCGCCAGTGGTGGCCGGGGCTCATCTGGCAAAGGCGGTTGCGAAGGGCGCCGCCTGGGGCGGGTTCCTGCCGCCGGCCCTGACCGATCCGGCCGGGGTTGAGAATCTTCAACGCATCCAGGATCATTCCCTTGCCTTGCCGCCGGCGCTGATGGGTCTGCCGGCCGTGGGCTGGCTCATGCTCGTGGCGGTCGCGGTCCTGTTCTGGCAGAGCTGGTCCTGGTCCGCGGAGGCGGTGCCGCATTCGATCACGGCGGCTCGAACCGGGCTCGTCACAGCCGCCCTGTCGGTCGCTTCCTTTCTCACGGTATGGCCGTACGGATGAGACGATTAGGGGTCGAGGGGCGGACGGCCTTCGTGCATCGAGCCTTCTGACCCGCCGAAAAGAGGCATCCGATGATCGAGTACGTTACCATCTGCACCGTGGCCCTGCCGGCCTCGGGTCTGCCCCTGTTCAGGACAAGGCCCACTGCCAGGCCCATTCCTGGCTCGCTCCCGGGCATTTTCTCTGAAATGCTCCGGGGAGTTTCACGTATACCCCACCTCCGTTCCGATCATCTCGGTGGTCTCGGAAAGGATTACGGTCCCGCCCTGGGCGACCAGCCAGTCCGCAACCACGCCGACGAGTGGGTTGGCCGGCCCGTGCTCCTGACCAGCAGATTCCCGCGGCGGGAGAGAGCCTGCTCGAGCAGATCATGGCCGAGGTGGAACGGCCGGCCAAGTTTCCCAAAAGCGGCCGCGTGGTGCGTAAATTAGTTTGGGATCGCAGATCTGCGGGAGATCATCCTTGCCCCCTTGAGAACGTAATTCTCCCTGGTCAGCTGTTTTCCAGTGCAGGAACCCATGCCCGAAGGCTGCCCGGCATACCGGCCCCGAAAGCCGCACCTGACCCCTCACTACCAGTGCTTGCAGGACCACTTCGAGACGCTCGAACAGGTCCGGGCGGCCGCAATCTTTTGTTGGGGGACCTACCAGACCGGTATCATCCCCATTTGCATGTGTTCGCAGGGATCATTCCGGCCGATCTTCTTCATGACGGGCACCTGATGCGGCTTGTGCCGCAAGGTCAAATTCGAATCTACAGGCGAGAGGACAGACGCTGTCGAAAATCAAACCGTTATCATCTTGGCGAGGGATGTTGACATCGCGTCCAGAGCGGCCTCGTCAGGGAGCGCGATGGTCATTCTGAGGCTGCCATCCTCACGCCGCTCCAGGCACTCCGAAAGCCGTTCCTTGAACATCTTCTCGAGCTGCAAGCTCTTCTCGGTATCTTCCCTCCCGGAGAAAATCTCTCCAAGAAAGGTAAAAGCGGCCCCCACCAGTTCTCCCCCCGCATTCGCAATTCTTTCCTTTCGCGCAAGCTCTTCCGCTTCCCTGTGAACCTGTTCCTTCATGCTCTGATCCTCAGGCGCCTCAGGCTTTGTGCCGAGGAGGATCTCGAGACGCCTTTTCAGCTCTTCCACACCGCTCGTGAGATCCACTTCGGTTGCTTCCGCGTCCGGGTCGAGCACAGCGAGGGCAAGCTCGTGCTTGGCGGACAGCGTTGTCAAGAGGCTCTCTTCCAGCGTTGCTTCCGTAACGAGAAGGAATACCTGCACGGGTCTCCTCTGTCCCATGCGGTGCGCACGAGAGACCCTCTGTTCCAGGATCGCTGGATTCCATGGAAGATCCACGTTAATGACCGTATTTGCCGCCTGGAGGTTCAGCCCCGTGGAGCCGGCATTGGTGGTGACAAACAGCTTACACGCCGGATCCTTCTGGAATTGATGCACCAAAGCCTGCCGCCTCTTCTGGGGAACAGAACCATCCAGCCGGACATAGCTCACCTTGCGCTCTTCCAATATGGGCTCGATCAGATTCAACATGGTTGTCCATTCGGAAAACAGGATGATCTTCCGCCCCTCCTCCTCTACGAGCTGATCCAGGAGCGCTTCCAGTTCGTCGAGCTTGCTCGAGTAGCCGGGCGGTTTCTTGTCCACCAGGAAGGTACTGTTCGCCGACATCCTGCAGATCAGCAGGGCCTTCTGAAGTCGCAGGAAGTCCATTTCCGTGAAGTATTTCTTGTTGAGGATGGTACTGATGGTCCTTCTTTGCCCTTCGTGCATTTCAATCTGTTCGTCCGTAGGAGGGATTCTCCGGATTTCCGTGGCGCGGGGCGGCAATTCCTGCATCACTTGCTTCCTGGTTCTTCGGATAAGAACGGGTTTCAGCCTTTCCCTGAGTTCATCAAGGTTCTTGTAGCCGAGCACCCGGCCTCTCTCATCGACAATTCGGTAGCGGTTGTAGAATCGAAAGGCAGGGCCGAGCCGGCGGTCATCGATGAACTCCACCACGGAGAAGAGTTCATCCAGGCGGTTCTCGAGGGGGGTCCCCGAAAGAACCAGAGCAAACGGGGAGTTGAGGGACTTGATGATCCGGCTGGTCTTGGCCTCCCAATTCTTGATCCGCTGGCCCTCGTCCAGAATGATCAGGTCCCATCCCGTTCTTTCAATGGCCAGTATGTCTCGCAGCACCTGTTCATAGTTGCAGATCGTGAAAAAGGATGCGCTGTCGTACTGATACGCCCGTTCCTTTGCGCTCCCGAGCACGAGCCGGCACGTGCGATCGGAAAACCGCTTGATCTCCATGCTCCACTGGGTCTTCAAAGAGGCGGGACAAATCACAAGGACCCTGGAGATCCCTGCGTGCTTTGCCAGCAGCTCCGCAACGCCCACCCCCTGAACCGTCTTGCCCAGGCCCATGTCGTCCGCGATGACGGCCCGCCCCGCGCCTACCGCAAATGCGATACCATCCAGCTGGTAGGGCAACAGCTCCGTCTTTAGAAGCGCCTTCCGCAACGGGTGATTCTTCGGGTCGTTGCGTATCTCTCTGACCTTCTTCTCTGTCCGGTCAAGGTACAGAACCCTGCTGATGTATTCCTCTGCATCGGGATAGACCACGACGTCGAGGCCGAGATTCTCCAGGGCGCGGATCCGCCTCAACAGGTCCTTCACGTTCTTCACCGATTTGTCCATGATCGGTCGGAGCAGTTTCGTCGCCTTCGGATCAAGCCCCGGAGGCGCGAGCAATCGTAGTTCCAGATCTTCTCCATAGCGCAGATAGACACAGACGTCCTTCGTTACGTAGGGTGTCTCACGCACAGACCTGTTGAATCTTTTTCTCGCCCTCTCCATGGCAAACTGAATATGTTTACAAGTGCCCAGGCTGTTCTTCCGATAATCAGGACATGAGCAGAACGACTCTCCCCGTTCCCAACCCCGCAGGGCCACGCGATAGCTCTTTCCTGAAGCATTGTTGGTTACGACATAATCCGTCCACAGTTCCTTGCCGTTCATGGCCTTCAAACGCATCTTCTCCGTGCGCGCCCTTTCCTCCCGCTCTTCGATCGCCTGCTTGGTCAGCTCCTCATCGCTCAAGCTTTCCACGGGAACCTTTTCCGGCGGTGGGGCCGAAAGGCCGAGAGTCATCTTCTCTTCCAGGATCAGTGAAAATGCAGCGCCGGCGTGCTCGCAAATCCTCGAACACTCACTGCATTGGAAGCGCAGGCGCTGATTTCTGGCAGGATCGACTTGAATCGTAACAACAGCGTCCATCAGATCGAGACGAAAAAGGTCCCTGTTCAAGGTTACCTGCTGGCTCACGTCGATTTCGTATTTTCCGCCGCTTCTGATGAGGCTTTCTCCTTCAGGCCCCAACAGTTTGCAGGCCTGCAAGTACGAGAGATGAGAAAGCTTGTCTCTCAGTGTAATCATGCCGTCCACCTCAACTTGTCCGTAATCAGGTGATCAGCCTCTCCTGTCCCCAAGGCCTCCTTCGCCGGATTCCTCATGTCGCCGGCCTTTCCTCATAATGCCGTTTGCATTATGCAGAATGATTGACAGCGACAACCGGTCTTCTACCCCACACAAGGCCGGGAATGCAAGTAGGGGGAGACCATTCTGCTGGTGTGTACTCTTCTTCTTGACCCACAATTCCTCTGCCTGCTGTTCTCTTCTCGTCTCGAAGCAAATTCCTGCTTCGACATTGTTGTGGTTTCCGATTTCCAGTCTCGGGGAGTCAGAATGCTGACCCCGATTCAGGAGATCGATCTCGGCCATGGCAGGCGCTGGCGAACGGCAACCCTCAAGGACCCTGACGAACTTCGCCTCCAGTTGACAGAGGATCTCCCGCCGGCCTCACAGCCGTCGGCAAAGGGTACTGGAGTTCGATCGGGTGCTCTGCACGTTCGAAGAGTTCGTCCCGGATAAGGACCCTGTCAGCGGTGACCTTTTTCAGAGGAAGATGGCGATCCTCGAGCGCTCTGCAGATGCATGCGGCCCGCTGGCCGGGCTTCCGCCCCGCCGTCAAGAAATGAGGATGCGGAGATGCTTGCCTCATCCCTACGTGCTTTAATGTATTCCATGAGCCTTTCCAGGATGGGACGCGGCTCAGCATGCTCTCCGGCCCTTACGATTACGTTCTGGACATCGGTTGCCTGTTCACCCTGAAAGACGCGGGCAGGACAAAGTACGCGGGCGAACTCGCCCGGTTGCTGCGCCCGCAGGGCTGGTACATGCTCTACGCCTGGCTGCCGAGACGTTGGAAAGGCCGGATGGCGGGCATCTCTCGGCCGAGGAGGTGAACCGGCTGCTCGGTGCCAGTTGCGTGCGGTCACGAATCGCCGTGGGGGAGGAAAAGGGCTCCCCGTCGGCCTGGTATTGGTATCAGCGGCGGCCGCGACTCACGGGTGGAGATTGACACCCTCGGCCCGTGTCCTACCATTCACACCTGCGTGTGTCCGTCCTTCACACGTGCCCGCACAACAGGCCAACATGGCCTGATCTCTTCCATCGTCCGCCACAACCTCTTGTGATCGGATAGAAGAATGCGCGGTGTGATCAGTAGGGCTCGCCATGGATAATCCCCTCTGGAAGGGATTCCACGAATTCTCGAATCTCGTCTCGGACCCGGCGGTAGTGGGCGAGCGCCTCTTCCTCGGTCTTCGCCTCGCGAGCCAACCCGGGGGGATCGTCGAACCCCTTATGGACTCTGTTCACATTGCCGGGAAAGATCGGACAGGTCTCGTTGGCGTGGTCACAGACAGTCACTACATACTCGAAAGGGATGTCCTTCAATTCATCCAGGTGCTTGGACCGATGTCCGGAGATGTCCACGCCCGCCTCGGCCATAACCTTGACTGCCCTTGGGTTGAGCCCGTGCACCTCGACCCCCGCGGAGTAGGGCTCGATCACATCCCCTTTCAGATGCCGCGCCCATCCTTCCGCCATCTGGCTGCGGCAGGAGTTCCCGGTACAAAGGAACAGGATCTTCAGTTTCTGACCGTTTTCTTTCATGGCTTTACCTCATTGCCGCAGTAAGGTTTCTATCTTCTCTCTCACCCCGTCCCGAATCTTCCTGAATGCCGAAAGGATTTCGTCAGCATCTCCCACAAAGGCAGCAGGGTCCGGAAAGATCCAATCCTCCTGCCGGGTGCCCCTGGGCAATGACACACAGACCTCCTCCGCACACAACGTTACCACCGTGTCGACCTCCAGCTGGTTCACACGGTGATCCTGCTCGATCGTGCGGCGGGCGAGCCCTGAGTCCCGTTCCACCAGGGCCGTTATGCTGTCACGGATCATTTCATCCACCGTTTTTCCCATTTCGAATTCGACCAACTCGCCAAGCAGGAAGAATGCCGTGTCGTCTGCCAGACGCCCCGCCTGCTGCATGTTGTGCGTGACCACGACGACGGTGTAGTTCTCCTGCAGCTCATGGATGAGATCCTCGATTCTCGCCGTCGCAACAGGGTCCAGGGCAGAGCAGGGCTCGTCCATGAGAAGGACCTCAGGCTCCAGCACCAGGGCTCGCGCAATGCAGAGCCGCTGCTGCTGCCCTCCGGACAGATTCGCGCCGGAATGCTTGAGCTTGTCCTTGACCTCGTCCCACAGGGCGGCCCGGCGCAGGGCTCTTTCCACGAGGTCCTCCGCGCGACGCTGACGGATGTTTTGCAGACGCAGGCCGGCAAGTACGTTTTCACGGATCGTCATCGTGGGAAACGGATTCGGCTTCTGGAACACCATTCCGACCTTCTGCCGCACGCGGACGGGATTCACCCTCGGATCGTAGATGTCCTGTCCGTCAAGGAGCACGCGTCCTTCCACCCTGCTGTCCGAGATCATCTCGTGCATCCTGTTCAGGCAGCGTGGGAAGGATCATGATTCCCATGACGATCCCGGGCCCCAGGGAGTGGAACCCTGCAAGCCCTGGGACGACTCGTTGCAGGATGGGCGTCATGAACGTGAGCGCGAAATAGCCGTACACCACGGTTGGAATGCCGGCCAGGATCTCCAGGAGGGGCTTGAGCAGCCGCCTCAGGTTCTCCGCCGCAAACTCACTCAGATAGATTGCCGCGAGCAGTCCAAGAGGCAGCGCCGTGGCCATGGCGATGAAACTCGTGAGCACCGTGCCCGACACCAGGGCCCAGATGCCGAAATGCTTCCGGACGAACAGCGGCGTCCATTGCGTATCGGCCAGGAACCGAAGGGGTGAAACCTCTCGAAAAAAATGGACGGTCTCCAGCATCAGAACCAAGATGATTCCGGCGGTCGTCAGGATCGAAACCAGGCCGCAGAGGAACAGCAGGACAGCGATGACCCGCTCCGAAAGGGCGCGGGGGGCTTGCAGGTCCGCCCGCACTCCCGGCTGCGCGATACGCATCTCTATTTCTCCGCGAGGGCCGCCTCGAGAAGATCCTCGATTCGGACCCCCACCCGGGACCCCTGACCCGCGAACAGGGATCCGGAGTGACGCTTTTCTACGCGTTCCTTGGCCAGCGTGTACGCCTTTTCCGGCAGGGGGATGTATCCCACTTCCTTGACGAGTTGGGGTGCGTGATCGAGATAAAAGCTCACAAAAGAAGCCACCTCGGGCCGCTCCAGGGAATTCTTGCTCACATAGATGAAAACCGGGCGAGACAACGGTTGATACGTGCCGTTCATTACCGTCTCCATTGACGGCGCAATGGGTCCCTTCCCGTTCCCGTCCTCTCCGTCATCGATGGCCAGCACCTTCAGTTTGTCCTGGTTTTCCTCGTAGTAGGCGTACCCGAAGAAACCCAAGGACAGCGGGTCGCTCGCGATTCCCTGGACGAGGACGTTATCATCCTCACTGGACGTGAAATCGCCGCGGCTGGCGTGCTCTGTTCCGACAATCGCAGCGGTAAAGTAATCGTACGTCCCACTGTCCACTCCTGCGCCGTACAAGTGGATTTCCTCGTCCGGCCATCCCTCACGCACCTGTAGCCATCTCGTGATCCTTCCCTGGGCCTCGGGCGCCCAGAGCTTCATCAGCTCCTGGACCGTTATGGAGTCCGCCCAGTCGTTCTTGGGATTGACCACCACGGAGAGGCCGTCATAGGCAACCGGCAATTCGATGTACTCGATCCCGTTCCGGGCGCACAGGTCCACCTCACTCGGCTTGATGGGCCTGGAGGCGTCCGAGATGTCGGTCTCCCCGTTTCCGAACTTCTTGAATCCACCTCCGGTCCCGGAGATGCCCACCGTCACCCTGATCCCGGGCTTCACCTTCTGAAACTCCTCGGCCACGGCCTCGGTGATCGGGAAAACCGTACTGGAACCGTCGACCCGTATCATATCGGCATGCCGCGCTTCTTCTCCCTGCTTTGTGCACCCAACGGCCAGCAGGGTCGCGATCGCCGCCACGATCGCCCCGAATCTCGCCAATCTGTTCATGTGGACCCCCTTTTCGGCCTTTTTTTGGCCTTAGTAATTCTGCTGAGGATTATTGATTCACGGCCTTCGCCTCGTCCAACCAGTCGAGTATCTTCCCCTCCAGTTCATCACGCACCCTGCGAAAGGTCGCCATGCGCTGTCTCCTGTTTCCTGTTTCCTCGGCGGGATCGTCCACCGGCCAGTGCAGGCGCCGGCTCACCCCGGGAAACAGCGGGGCACGTGATTCCGCGTTGGCGCATACCGTGATGAGGAAATGGAAGTGTTCCTTGCCGAGGAACTCCAAAACGTTTTTCGGCCGCTCCCCTCGAATATCCACTCCCGCCTCCTCCATAACCTCGTAAGTCATGGCCGGGATCTCCCGGGGCTCCAGCCCGGCGCTGAAGATCTCGAACCGCGTTCCGGCATGTTTCCTGAGCAGGCCCTCTGCCATCTGACTCCTGCAGGAGTTGCCCGTGCACAAGAAAAGAACGCGCTGTTTGTCCTTTTTCGAAGCCGGCACAGGGCGCCTCTGGAGGGCCAGGGCCCTTCGTGCCGCGTCGTCCACGGCCAGAGGATCCTCATCCAGGCACCGGCGGACCCAATCCAGCGCGAGCCTGACGCTTGACTTGTCCTTTTCCTCCGACCACCGGTAGTAACGCCAGCGGCCTGCCTGCCGCGCTGTAATCAGTCCCGCTTCCACGAGAATGCGGAGGTGCTTGGAAAGGGTGGACGGGGCCAATCCGAGGATCTCCGTGAAGTCAGAGAGACACAACGTGCTTCCATCAAGCAACCTGAGAATGCGGAGCCTGGTTTCATCCGCCATTGCCTGTGCAATGGCCAAGCACTCCTTCATGAATCGCCTCCTGTTCATCAGATGCACCATCCTGAGATGCACCATCCTGCCAAAATTGTTCAATTTCGTCAACTAACGAAATGAATGAAAGACAGGGTGAAGAATGGAAAATAGAGTGTGCTATGAAAAAATATTTAATATTGACATCATGCCACGAATATTATATACATGTTATTCTGTGATGCCCGACCCATCCTCGTTCGAGCGCGTATTGCTGCTCATGGGAGCGAAATGGGCGTCACCGTAAGCGGGTAGGGAGAATCGCATCGAAAGCGGGTTGTCGAGAGGAGGAGAAGCACAGTGAAAAGACGGCGATGGTCTGGAATCGTACTGGCGGCCGCGGTTTTGATTCACCCCCTTTGGGCGACGGCCGAGGAGCAACAGAAGGAACCCTACCACCTCGGTGAGGTTGTGGTCTCGGCCACACGAACGGAAATCCCGGTTTTCGACGCCTCTCAGAGCGTGACGGTCCTCAGCAGCGAGGAAATCACGGCGTCACCCTTTGATCGTCTGGAAGATATTGTCCGAAGCGTGGTGGGCATTTACAATTTCCGACATTACGGCCTGCAGGTTAACGGCATTGTCAGCCCGTTGAGCATGCGCGGCGTCGGCAAGAACCGGGTGCTGGTCCTCGTGGACGGCGTGCCGCAAAACGACAACTTCAACAATTCCATCTCCTGGGTGGCTTGGGGCCACATTCCCCGGGAGGCCATCGAACGTATCGAAATCGTGCGGGGGCCGGCTTCGGCGGTTTACGGCTCCGAGGGCATGGGCGGCGTCATCCACATCATCACCAAGAAGCCGCGTGCTGAGCGCGAGACCTCGGTCCGCGGCGAGGTGGGCACGGCGGAAACCTATGGCGGCTACGGCTTCCACAGCCAGAAGATCAAGGATTTCGGCTTTCTCGTTGCCGGCGGTTACGAAGAAAGCGACGGTTGGTACATGGTGGAAGATCCTGCGAGCTACCAGATCAAACGGCATCGTGAGGTGGGGCAGGTCTTCGGAAAAATGACGTACGACTTGACGCCCTCCTCCGATCTTTCTCTTTCAGCCCTGTACTACGATCATGAAATGGGAAAGGGAAGGAAATTCTTTTACGACGACCTCACGCTTGATCAGTACTGGATGAACTATTCCCGCAGAGGAGAGAAGGTCGACCTGAGGGGGCTGATCTACTTGAACCGCGCGGACAAGACCGCCTTCCAGGACAACGCAAAAGACAATTACACTTCGCTCTTCCGGGAGGAAAAATTCAAGGGCACGTACCTCTGGGGCGCGGACCTGCAGGGGACAATCTTGAGCTGGGACCTGGCCCAGGTCACGCTGGGCGCGGCTTACAAAGAAGCGAACTTTGATTACAACCAGGATTTTCCGGGAAGCGACCGCGATGCAGGCGCAGAGGGCAAGCAGCGTTTCGCTTCCCCCTTTGTGAATGTTGGCTGCCGCTTTCTGGATGACCGACTGATCGCCAACGTGGGCGCCCGTTACGACTGGATCGAGACCTCGGACGGGGCCAATTTCGACACGGCCGCCAGTGCCGGAAGGCCCGCCTACGACAACCGATACGGCACCGGCACGGAGGACAGCTTCTCTCCCAAGTTCGGCGTCGCCTGGCACCCGGACGCAAGAACCACGCTTCGGGCATCGGGTGGAAAAGGCTTCCGTGCGCCCAGCCCGTTCGAGCTTTACAAGGTTCACGTCCGCGGAGGCGGCACCTACTATCGGGAGGCCAATCCGGACCTGCAACCGGAAACGATATGGTCCTACGACGTGGGCGCCGAGCGAATGTTGACGGACACCCTGTGGGGCAGGCTGACCTTCTATCAGTCTTTTGCCAAGGACTACATCGGCGACCGCCTGATCGGAACCGGTGAGTTCTCGGGCGGAAAGACCCGTTATGAGTATAAGCTGGACAACATCAGCGAGGTGGACATCTACGGCATCGAAACGGAGCTGCAATGGCAGCCCGTGAACGACGTCAGCCTCTTCGCCCATTACACATTTAACATCTCCAAGATCGACAAGGACGAGAACAATGCCGATTTGGAGGGCAACTACCTGCCCAACGACCCACGCCATGCTGTCCACGTGGGCGTCCGGTATCGGAACCCGAAGATCGTTGATGTCTCGGTGATCACCAACTTCTACGCCGATATCTACTATGACAACGAAAACACGTTGAAGACCGGCGAGTACTGGACCGTGGACTTGGCGGTTTCGCGAACGTTCTTCGATGTGGTAACCTTTTATGTGAACACGGAGAATCTCTTTGACAAAGAGTATCCCATATTCCTGTCCCCCTCCTCCGGAGACACCATCGCGCCGGGGGTGATTGTCGTCGGCGGCGCGAGGCTTCGCTTCTGAGCTGAAGGCTTTGTGAAAACGTGCGTCCGGCGCGAGAATGAGGTATACTTCATGGAGCGAAATCATCAAGGAAGAAACGCCTTTGGCCTTCTGTTGGCATGCCTGATACTGGCTTCCCTTCCTTACCGGCCCGCATATGCCCACTACCTCTGGATTATGCAGCAGGAAGACCTGTACGTTGTTGCCCGGGGGACCATCCCGGACCATGTGGAGGCATACAGCCCGGACGCGGTCACTGTTGTAAGGGCCTTTGATCGCGAGGGGAGCGAAATCCCCATTGAACGGGTGCACGACAAGGTGCGGGTTTCGTTCCGGGCAAAGGAGCCCCCTTGCGTTGCGGCTGTGATGTGCGACTGGGGAAGCAGGGTGAAAACCACCCGGGGAAAGAGACTCCTGACGCGAAGCGAGGCCCAAAGACAGGGATTCAAGGTGCTTGAGGCCTTTCTGTCCACGCAGACCTCGAAATCTCTTTTTGAAGACGGGGAAGCGGTATGCAAACAGCTCGGAATGAGATTCGAACTCGTTCCCACAAAGAGCCCCTTTCAACTCGGGCCTGGGGAGCCATTGGATGTGAGGCTCTTCTTTGACGGAGCGCCCCTCAAGGACGCCATGGTCTCTGCAGCAGAGCAGCCCCAGACGAAAACAGATCAGAAAGGCATCGCCCGGGTAGGCGGCTGCAAGGAGGGATGGAACATCATCATGGCAAGGCAGACAGTCTCGGTTTCCGGCAATCCGGATATCGATTATCATCAATTTATGACTTTTCTCGTGTTCAAGCTTCCGTGATGAAACGATTCGTGCCGACCCCTTTGTTCTTTTTCCTTCTCGTTTTCCCATTTCTGCACTTGCCTTGGGACGCCCACGCCCACGGGACAGCCTGCAGAATACTCGAGGACTCGACGTTGGCGGCCGTTGAATTTCATTATTCAGACGGGGAACCCATGGCGTATGCCGAAGTGCTGGTATTTGGTCCCAAGGACCGACAGGTGGAACACCAGAACGGAAGGACCGACAGACATGGTAGGTTCGCCTTTTGCCCGGACATGCCCGGGGCCTGGCAGATTACCGCTGATGACGGCATGGGCCATTTGTGTAAGGCAGCGGTGGAGGCAAGCCCGGGAGGGTTCTCTGAAAAGACGGGCAAGCCAGAGGGTCGGATGGATGATGGACCTTCTGTTCAGGGTTCAGAAGCTTTGAAGATCATTGCGGGTATAAGCATGATATTGAACCTTGCCTTTGCAGCCCGTTTTTTTCATCAACGGTCGAACACCGCCAAGAAACGGCCTTGAGATGGAGACACGAGGGGGCATATACAACCTGATGTTCAAAGGTACATCCCTGCGGACAGGCTGGCGAAATACTATCCGCCGGACCTGCCCGTGGCCGTGGTCTACTACGCCGGCTATGCAGACAAGGAGACCGTGGTGAGAGGGACCTTCCGGACCATCGTGCAGGAGACCCGGGAGATGGATGAAACATGGCTCGGCCTCGTCATTGTCGGAGAAGCAGCCGGATAGGGCCGGGAATCGCTGAATCGAATGAAGTACCCCGCGACATTTCAAGCCTGATCCGGGAAGACCACGCCCTTGGATCATTCTTGTGATTCGGGTAAAGATGCATTCTTGATGGTACGATCATGCATATATCCGAGGGCATTCTGTCGGGTCCGGTCCTGGTTTCAGGGATTGCCCTGGCTGCTGCCGGCACCGCAGTGGGACTGAAGAAGCTCAATTATGATCGCATTCCGCGGGCCGCGATCCTTTCGTCTGCCTTCTTTGTGGCCTCCCTTGTCCACGTTCCTATCGGACCGGCCAACATTCACTTGATTTTGAACGGCATCGTCGGCCTCATTCTGGGATGGGGGGCCTTTCCGGTTATCCTTGTGGCGTTGGTGCTTCAGGCTCTTCTCTTTCAGTTCGGGGGCATCACGACACTCGGCGCCAACACGATGATCATGGCATTTCCGGCTGTCTTGACGTACCATCTGTTCGGCCGTCTGGCGGCAGGACCATCTCGGATGGCCCTGCCTGCCGCCTTCGCCTGCGGCGCGGTTTCCGTTTTTTTCGGGGCCATCCTGGTGGGTGTGGCTTTGACCTTCACAGACAAGCATTTCCTGAAGGTGGCCTCCATGGTGGCTGCTGCCCATATCCCCATCATGATCATCGAGGGGATCATCACAGCCTTTTGCGTGGCCTTTCTCAAGAAGGTACAGCCTGAAATGCTGTCAGGGAATAGGTAGGAATTACTCGATCATGCTACAAGAGCCCTTTGTCCATGGCTCCTCGCCGATCCACCGTCTCGATCCCAGGCCTCGTATTCTCCTGGCCACCGCGTATTCCTTCGTGGTGGCCCTGTCGGACCGCTTTCTCGCCCTTTTCCTGGCCCTCGCCTTTTCCTTTCTCCTGATCGGGATTGCCCGATTGGCCGTTGTCGACGTTGCCAAACGCCTTCTCCCGGCAAACGGGCTCTTCCTTTTTCTATGGTTGGTCGTCCCGCTGACCTTCCCCGGAACCCCCTTATTCCATCTTGGGCCTCTGGCAGCGACACGGGAAGGGTTCCTCCTGTCGGCCGCGATAACGATCAAATGCAATGCCATCCTTCTCACCCTGATTGCCATGGTGGCTACCTCCCCGGTTGCGACCCTCGGCGCCGCCCTGGCACGGATGCGGATACCGGGGAAAATGGTATTTCTTCTGCTTATGAGCTACCGGTACCTCTTTGTGATGGAGACGGAATACCAGCGGTTGGTGAGGTCCGCTGCGCTTCGCTGCTTCCGGCCTTCCACCTCATTGCACACCTACAGAACCGTTGCCTATCTCATCGGCATGTTGTTCGTCCGGGCCTCGGTGAGGGCCGAGGGAGTCTACAAGGCCATGATTTGCCGAGGGTTCTCGGGTAAATTCCATTCCCTTCAGGAGTTCTCGTTTTCGACAAGAGACGGCATATGGGCCACAGGGATGACGACGGCCATACTTGCTCTGGGGTTTGTGGAATGGCTGATCTGAGAAGCATCCTGGAACTGGAGAACGTAGATTTTGCCCATGAAGCCGGAAAGCCGGTGCTGGGCAACCTCTCGTTTTCTCTCCATGAAGGCGAAAAGGTGGGCTTGATCGGGCATAACGGAAGCGGCAAGACCACGCTCCTGCACCTCATCATGGGGCTCCTCAAGCCCTCGTCCGGGATCATCCGTGTGCTGGGCAAGCGGGTTGAGACCAAGAGGGACTTTCTCGAGGTCCGTCGCAGGATCGGCCTGGTCTTCCAAAATGCGGACGATCAACTCTTCTGTCCGACGGTTCTGGAGGATGTGGCCTTCGGCCCCCTCAACCTGGGGATGCCCCCCAAAGAGGCCCGCATGAGGGCCATGGAAACCCTGGAAAGACTGAACCTGCGGGGTTTTGAAAACCGTATCACCCACAAGCTCTCCGGCGGGGAAAAGAAGCTCGTCTCCCTTGCAACGGTACTGGTCATGCAGCCGCTGGCCCTTCTCCTGGACGAACCTACCACCGGCCTGGACGAAGACGCCCGGATCAGAATAACATCTCTATTAGCCCATCTTGAAATCAGCAGCGTCATTGTCTCCCACGAGTACGATTTCCTGGCCGGGACGACCCGGAAGATTTACAGTATGAAGGCCGGACGGATTGTTTTCGATGGAGACACCAGCACACTCCACAGCCATTTTCACACACATCCCGCGGCGAGACATCCTCATCGGTATACATAAAGCGGCATATCTCCAACCAGAATGTCTCACACCGCCAATGTCTGTTTCTCAAGCAGGGAGGTCTTCGCCGGCAGTCGACCGGATACGGTCCATGCAGAGATGGAGGCGGCCGTGCAGGCGGATATGTTGCGCCGCTTAGGATTCGCGTTTTCTGCGACGGGTGCTGGATGAAGGGGTTATCAGCCAACAGATGGTTGACCTGCTGCTCACATGGAATCACCACTCCGGGTTCAATGTGCATGCCCGGGGCCGTATCCGGGGCGCCGATCGGAAGGCAATCCAGAATGTGGCCAGGTACATGCGCCGGGCGGCAAGCAGTGCACCTACGACCTGACCCCGCCGCCGTAGCGCCCCGGAGTCAAACTTCGTGCGTCCCCCGGTAAAGCAGGGGGGAGTACCCGTTTGACTTGTTGGACTGCGTGATATACAGGCGGAGGCATGGAACGGCCGGCCCATGGTCAAGGACGCAACACCTATCACGGAGTCACGGGATGAAGCGAATCCCCCTATTTTCTCTTTTCTTTGCATTGACAGCCGCTTTCCATTGCGGTTGCGGCAACGAATCTGGTCCTGGATCCCCGGGTCCGGACGAGAGAGCCTCGCAGTACGAGGAGCAGCGGGAGCCCTGCGCTGTGAGCAGCCCTCTGAAGAATGTCTACTTCGGAGACCTCCACGTCCACACGAGCCTCTCTTATGACGCCTGGTTCCGGGGGGTCCGTTCGCAGCCGGAGGATGCCTACCGGTTCGCAAAAGGGGAGGCGATTCCTCTGCAGCCAGTCGTCGGGAACGGAGCGGGGAGAGGGGAGATTCGTCTCGAGCGTCCCCTGGACTTCGCTGCGGTGGTTGATCATGGGGAGCTGCTCGCGGAGGTCGAAGCTTGCGTGACACCGGATTCAGGGGTTTATGAGAGCCTGACCTGTCAGATCTTTCGACGCGGGGATTTTCTGAGCACGATCGTTATGACAACTCCACTCGCCTTCCCGAACCCGGAACGTTCGAAAGAAATCTGCGGGTCAGGGAAGGTCGATTGTTCCCTTCTTACTCAGGAAGTCTGGAGCAGGCTCGTACAGGCCGCCGAAGAGGCATATGACCGCACCTCGGAGTGCACGTTCACGAGCTTCCCGGGATACGAGTACACAGGCACCCCGGCGGTGAGCAACAGGCATCGCACCGTGCTTTTCCGTAACAGCACGGTCCCGGAACGACCCGTTACCTACTTCGAGGCGCCGACACCTCAGGAGCTCTGGCGGCAGCTGAAACAGAGCTGCCTCGACGGGATGAGGGGTTGCGACGTGATGGCCGTCCCGCACAACTCGAACCTGAGCAACGGTGGAATGTTCCATGTGGACTACGCGGGTGAGGAGGACCCGGCGGAACAGCGGGAACTCGCCTCTTTGCGGGCGGAATTCGAACCGGTGGTCGAGATCTTTCAGCACAAGGGAGACTCCGAGTGCATGAACGGCCTGCGCGGGGTCAAGGGAGAGCCGGACCCGTTGTGCGACTTCGAGAAGTTCCGCGAGGAGGGGTCTCCGGACTGCGGAGATTCCACCGGGTTCATGGGGAATGTGCGTTTGGGGTGTGTATCCAGGCTGGACTATCTGCGCAATGTGTTGCTCGAAGGGCTCAAGGAGGAACAACGGATCGGGGTCAACCCCTACAGGCTGGGGTTCATCGCCAATACGGATACCCACAAGTCCATTTCGGGCCATGTTCTCGAAGATCGGTACGTCGGTCACTCGGCGAACCTGGACAACACGCCGCAGGAGCGCCTGGCAACCATGGGTAAGGTTATGCGCAATCCAGGGGGCCTGACCGCGGTCTGGGCCGAGGAGAACACCCGCAACGCGATCTTCACGGCTTTGAAGAAACGTGAGGTTTACGCTACGAGCGGGCCCAGGATCAAAGTCCGGTTCTTCGGAGGTTGGGATTACCCGGATACTCTTTGCGGCGATCCTGATTTCGTGAGGATCGGCTACCGAACGGGGGTTCCCATGGGAGAGGTCCTGCCTCCGAAACCGGGGGGAGCGAACGCACCCCGGTTCGCTGTCTCAGCCTGGCGCGAGCCGGATACGCCTGCAGGAGGAGGTGCGCCGCTCCAGCGCATCCAGATCATCAAGGGATGGCTGGACGAGGGTCAAGCGATGATGACCCGGGTATTCGAGGTAGCCGGAAGTCCGGACAACGGAGCCTTTGTCGACCCTGACACTTGTGAACGGGTGGGCGGGGGCTTTGATGCGCTTTGCACGGTCTGGACCGACCCGGCTTTCGACCCCGCCGAGCCTGCCTACTACTACGCCCGTGTGGTTGAGAACCCGACGTGCCGCTGGAGCACGTACGAATGCAACCGTCTCAGGGAGGGCGGGAAGGATCTGCCGGAGGCATGCAACAATCCGGACCTGCAGAAAACGATTCAGGAGCGGGCATGGACCTCTCCCATCTGGTATCGGCCCGGTGCTTATTGATGCAGCGCAAGCGGCAAGAAGGGCAACCCATCCCCACCGTGCTGGAGCCGGTCGTGGAGTTCATCGAAGAGCAAAAGGCGCAAGACGGCTCCGTGACTCTGGAGCAGTTGATCCAGCGAATCCGGAAGGCGTTCGGCCTGGATGTACACCGGGCAGTATTCAGCGTACTCTGAAACGCAAGCAAAAAAAACGAGGTAGGAGGGGACGGGCTTTCATTCTACACTTTCGGGTCAGTCCGGATCCAAGTCATCCTGCGCTTGGGTTGGAAAGCATAACATGACCCCGATTGTCGTCACGAACAGGAGTCCGAGCATGGCAGAGAAGACCCGTGGGTGCAGGTTGTGCGAGGAGCCCTGGCACGCCTTGGATGAGCAGGATGTCTATGAAGAGCTTCAAACGGGCCCGGACGGCCTCGCTGACAAGGAAGCGGAGCGCCGCCTGGGCTTTTACGGACCCAATGCGCTGCCTGTCCGAAAGCCCCCTACCCTGCCGGCCATCCTGCTTCACCAGGCGCTCAATCCCTTGATCTTCATTCTTGTCGCCGCGGCCATCGCATCGGTTGCCATCGGCGAGGGGATGGATGCCGCCTTTATCCTGATCGTGATCGTTCTGAACAGCGGGCTGGGGGCCTACCAGGAGTACAATGCCGAAAAGAGTGCGGCAAGCCTGCAGAAACTCCTGAAGATCAAGGCGAGGGTGAGACGCGGCAAGAGGGACCGGGAACTGCCCTCGGAACAGGTGGTGCCCGGCGACATCGTGCTGCTCGAATCGGGAAACAAGGTGCCGGCCGATCTTCGCCTCGTCCAGGCACGGGGCCTCGCGGCCGACGAGAGCTTCCTGACCGGCGAGTCGATCGCCGCCGAAAAGGCCGTCGAGCCGCTGGCCCCGGACACGCCGGTCAGTGAACGCAGGAATGTGGCTTTTGCCGGCTCGACCGTCAGCTCCGGGCGCGGGGTCGGGATCGTCGTCGGTACGGGCATCGAGACGCAGGTCGGCATGATCGCCCGGAGCGTTGCGGAGTCGGAAAGCGCCAAGCCTCCCCTCCTGTTACGGATGGAGAAATTCATCCAACAGGTCACGGTCCTGGTCTTGCTTCTCAGCGTGGCGATTGCCTTGCTCCTGCGAATGCAGGGGTACGGCGCCTCCGCCATCTTCTTCTTCGTGGTGGCCCTTGCGGTTTCCGCCATCCCCGAAGGGCTGCCGGTGGCCCTGACGGTCGCCCTTTCCATCGCCACCAAGCGGATGTCGAAACGAAATGTAATCGTACGCAAGCTCGCCGCCGTGGAGAGCCTCGGCAGTTGCACCGTAATTGCCAGCGACAAGACAGGCACGCTCACCGTCAACCAACAGACGGCCCGCAGGATCGTTTTGCCCGGGGGACGGGCATTCTCCGTTTCCGGGGAAGGGTACAACGGCGAGGGCAGGGTCTCGGCCGCGGACGACAACACCGAGATCGAGGATGTCGCCCGGCCGCAACTGGAGGCATTGGCCGGGCTGGCGATCCTCGCCAACGAGGGATCGCTCGTCAAGGAGGACGGGGAATGGACCCATCGCGGAGACGCCATGGACGTGGCCTTCCTCGCGATGGGCTACAAGATGGGCATGAACCCGGAGGGCATGAAGCGCGGGGCTCCGCTCCTCGGCAAGATTCCCTATGAATCGGAGCGCAAGTTCTCGGCGGCCTTTTACGAAAAGGCGGGGGAGGTCCGGGTCGCGGCCAAGGGGGCGGTGGAAACCATCCTGGATTTCTGCGGCGGCATGCAAAAAGGAGACGAACGAACCGACCTCGACCGCCAGGCCGTGGAGCGACAGGCCGTGGAGATGGCGGAGGAAGGCTTGCGCGTACTGGCCGTTGCCGGCGGCGAATGTCCCGGCTTCGACCCGAAAGGGGAGGCTCCGGGCCGAAACCTGTCCGGACTCGTCTTCCACGGGCTGGTCGGCTTCATCGACCCGCTCAGGCCCGAGGCGGCCGAGTCCGTGACGAGGTGCCGGGACGCCGGCATACAGGTCATGATGATTACCGGCGACCACCCATCCACGGCCGGCGCCATTGCAAGGGAGCTGGGCCTTGCCGGCAGGGATGAGCCGGTGGTGAACGGGCAGCAACTGAGTGCGGCCGGAACGCCGGACAGCCCGGCGTTTGAGAGAAAAGTCGCGTCCACGCACGTTTTCGCCAGGGTCTCGCCCACCCAGAAGCTCGAGATCGTCGACGTGTTGATCCGCCGGGGCGAGTTTGTGGCGGTAACCGGTGATGGGGTGAACGACACCCCGGCCCTGCGCCGGGCGAATATCGGCGTGGCCATGGGCTCGGGAACGGATGCGGCCAAGGAAGTGGGTTCCATGATCGTCGCCGACGACGACTTCGCCTCGATCGTCTCGGGCATCGAAGAGGGGCGCTTCGCCTACGACAATGTGCGAAAGGTCATCTACCTGCTCATCTCCACAGGCGCTGCCGAGGTCATGATGTTCGTGGCGGCGATCCTGGCGGGCCTGCCCATCCCCCTGCTGGCGGTGCAGCTGTTGTGGCTCAACCTTGTGACCAACGGCATACAGGATGTCGCTCTTGCCTTCGAGGGCGGAGAACCGGGCGCCATGCAACGAAGGCCGCGCAAGCCGGACGAGAAGATATTCGACCCGCAGATGGTCGGCCAGGCCCTCGTTTCCGGTGTCGCGATCGGCGCCTTGGCGTTCGCGTCCTGGTACTGGCACGTTGAAACGCAGGGTATGGACGAGGCATCCTCACGGAATGCCGTGCTTCTTCTCCTCGTATTGCTGCAGAACGTGCACGTGTTCAATTGCCGGTCCGAGACCGTCTCCGCCTTCAAGGTCCCGATCCGCCGCAACTGCGTCCTCGTCTTTGGGGTGCTGCTTGCCCAGGGAATCCACATTCTGAGCATGCAGGTGCCTTTCATGCAGACCATCCTGCGTGTGGAGCCTGTCAAGCCGTTGGAGTGGCTCATCGCGTTGTCGATGGCACTTACCCTGCTGGTGGTCATGGAGCTGTTCAAGGGGGTGACAAAGCGGGACGCGGAAGTGCACTAAAAGGGGAAGACCAAAAGGGTCAAGCCCGACTTGACCCACTTACCTTTTGCCCTTTATCTTGAGGGAGGCCTTCCCTCCCTCCCGGAAGAGGCTACTGGTATCCACCGGCCGGGCGCCACCAGCTTCTTCCGGGTCGCCCATGTCTGGAAAGCAGGGCAAAGTCATGAAGTTCCTTACCAGCCAACTCTTGTCCTTGCTTCCCACGGGCCAGGCGCAGCGCAACGCCAGGGCCCTGGCCCGTTACGCGCTTTTTCTTTTTGCCATCATCACCTTGTTCGCCGCGGCATTCCGCTTCATCATGCGTTACGTCGAGGGCCAGGAGCATTCCTGGGTTACGGGCTTCTACTGGACGCTGACGGTCATGAGCACGCTGGGGTTCGGCGACATCACGTTTCACACGGATCTCGGACGGCTGTTCAGCATCCTGGTCCTCGTGACCGGCATCGTCATGCTCCTCATCATGCTTCCTTTCGTCTTCATCCGTTTCTTTTTCGCGCCGTATCTCGAGGCGCGTGTCAGGCTGCGGGCCCCCAGGGGCGTTCCGGCCGGAACACAGGGCCACGTGATCCTGTGCAAGCTCGACAGCGTGGCAACGGCCCTCATGGCAAGGCTTCGACTGCAGGGGATCCCTTGCTACCTCATCGAGTCCGATCCGGTGCGGGCCGTCCAGCTCCACGAGGACGGAATCCCGGTGGTCGTGGGCATGGTGGAAGATCGAACGTCGTACGAGGCGCTCAGGGCGGGCCAGGCGCGTATGGTCGTCGCCAACTGCGAAGACACGGTGAACACGAACATCACGTTGACCGTTCGGGAAATCGCCCCGGATATCCCGATCGTTTCAGTAGCGGAAAGCGATCCGTCCCTGGACCTCCTGGAACTCAGCGGAAGCACGCATGTAATCCCGCTCAAGCAGCGCCTCGGTGAGCATTTGGCCAATCGGGTCAACGTGGGCAACCTCCACAGCCACGTGGTGGGCCGGCTGGACGAGTTTCTCATCGCCGAATTCCCGGTGCACAACACCCCCCTGTCCGGCACCACCATCCGGAAAACGCGCCTGAGGGAGGCCTTCGGCGTCAACGTGGTGGCCGTTTGGGAGCGCGGCCGCCTGATGCCCGCAACCCCCGAGACGCGGCTTACCGATGGCAGCGTGCCGGTGGTGATGGGGTCTGCCGAAAAGATCGAGGAACTGGACGCCTACCTGGTGATTTACAACACCAACTTCAATCCGGTTCTCGTCATCGGCGGGGGCGTGGTGGGAACCGCCGCGGCCAAGACCCTGCGTTCCTGGGGCGTGACGGTCCACATTGTCGAGCGAGACGAGGCGATGCGCTCCCGGCTCCAAGATGCTGCTGATCGACTGTTTTTCGGTGACGCCGCGGACCGCGACCTGATCATGGCCGCGGGCCTCGCCGAGGCCCCCACCGTACTGCTGACGACCCATGATGACGCCATGAACATTTATCTGGCCGTCTACTGCAGGCGCCTGAACCCCGGCGTCCGTATCGTAAGCCGCATCACGCACGAGCGTAACATCGAGGCCATTCACCGCGCCGGTGCGGACTTCGTGTTGAGCTACGCCTTCCTGGGGGCGGAGACCATTCTGTCTCTGCTCCAGGGCCGCCAGTCCATGATCATGGGGGAAGGCTTCGAACTGTTCTATCACCCCGTGCCGAAAAGCCTCGAAGGACGGACCCTCGCCCAGAGCCAGATCCGCGCCCGGACCGGCCTCAACGTCCTGGCCACCCGGCCCCCGGGCGGCCCCATGACTGCGGTGACGGCCTCGACGGTACTGATCCCCGGCAGCGAACTGGTGATGTTGGGAAGCGATGTGCAGGCCCGCGCCTTTGCCGAGACCTTCCGCTGAATGCCCCGGAAGGCCCGGAACGATACGGCGGGCCTCCCAACGATGATGTTGTCCATGAGCTGCAGCCGGCCGAGCCAGGCCCGCTCCCGGGTGCGTCGGATGTGACTGCGCACCGGCTCGAACAGGTTCTGCTCTGCGATGAGCAGTTCTTCCTGCCTCCTCAGGTCCAGCTGGGCCTGGGCATGCTCGCCTTACGGCTGCTCCTGCCGCCGCAGGCGGTCGAGCAGCTCCTGCAGTTTCCCGGCCGCTTCAGCCAGCGTTCTTTGGATTTCCTCGATGCCCTGAACGATGAGGCCCTCTGCGGAAGGCTCCGGCGCCGCCTCCTCGACAAGGGGCGTGACGAGCACCGCGGGCAGCCTGCCGGCCAGGGCGCCGATAGCGTCATCCAGGGTCTGGTGCATCACCACCTGCCGGGAATCGGCAAGGATGATGCGCCGCAGTTCCGGGAAGTCCAGGGTTTCCGGCTTGAGGAACACCGGCTCGGCATACAGAACCGCATCCCCGATGGGGATGACGAGCAGGATACCCCGGAACACCTCGGAGCCCACCTGGCCCCACAGGGTGAACTGCTCCGATATGACCGCGTCGTTGTCGATGCGGGCTTCCACCTGGTTGGGTCCGTCCACGTGCCGTCCCGAGGGGAAACGGAAAAGCTCCATCTTGCCGTAGTGCTCCCCGTCGCTGCGGGCCGCGATCCAGCCCACCAGATTGTGCCGGTTCGCCGGGGTGAACGGTTGGATGAGAAGAAATTCTTCCTTCGCCTCGCCGGGCAGCCGGGCCACGATGTAGTAGGGGCTCAGGGGCTGGGTGCGGCCGAAAGAGGTCTGCACGGGAATGGACCACTGGTCCTCCTTGTTGTAGAAGACGACGTAATCCTCCATGTGATACTGCAGCAGCATCTGGGTTTGCACGGTGAACAGATCCAGCGGATAGCGAAGATGGGTCTTCAGAGAGTCGGGCATTTCCTCGAGCGGCTTGAACAGCCCGGGAAAGATCGCCTGATAGGTGGCAATCATCGGGTCGGAGGGATCCGCAACATAGTAGTCGATGGTCCCGTGGTAGGCATCCACAACCGCTTTGACGCTGTTGCGTATGTAGTTGAAGCGTTTCTGGTACGGAGTGGCATAGGGGTAGCGGCTTGTCACGGTGTAGGCATCCTGGATCCAGAACAGCCGGCCGTCGGCCACAACGGGATAGGCCTCCCGGTCGCGCATCAGAAACGGGGTCACGGTGGCGAATCGCTCGGGCACGGTGCGCAGGTACTGAATCCGGCTGTCGGAGGCGATCTCTCCGGAGATGAGGATATTCACGTCCATGAACTTGAGGGCGTAAATCAGTCTGCGGAAAAAGCTGCTCAGTTGTACACCGCCCTGTCCTTCATAGCGGACATAGGCCGGGCCGTCCGGTCCGGGGTAATTGAACTCCTGCATGCCGCTGCGCACGATCAGGAAATCGAGGCTCTTGAGCCCGTAGTAGATATCGGGCCGCGACAAAGGAATCTCCCCCACCGGCGGCACATCCTTGATAAAGAAGCCCGGGCGGCCGCCCCTGTCCACCTCGGTCACCGGGGTCATGGCCACGCCGTAGCCATGGCTGAACTGGAGGTGGCGGTTGACCCAGCGCTGGGCCTCGGCGGGCAGCTTTTCGGCGGACAGCTCGCGGGTCGCCAGCATGACCTGCCGGAGCTGGCCGTCGACCCGGTAGCGATCGGTGTGAACCGCCATGAAGTCGTAATAGAGGCGGAAGAACTGGATCTGGTTGTAGCTCTGCAGCAGCGGCCCCTCGTCCCAGAGCCGGATGTTCTGGATCGTGCCCTGGTTCTCGGCTACGATCTGTGCATCCACATGACCCAGGGCAGGGTGACTGCGGGACGGCAGTTCCGAGAGACCGTACGCATTGCGCGTGAACGCGATATTGTTGGCTAGGTAGGTTTCTTCCCGGGCGAGCTCGCTCGGCTCCACGTGCAGCCTCTGAACCGTGGCGGGCAGAGCCCTGCCGGCCGCGAGAGTCAGGGCGACCCAGGCCCCGATGGAATAGACAACGATGCGAGGATGCCGGGAACGGCTGCTCAGAAAGAGCATAACGGCGCAGGCAAGGGCGACAAAGGTCAGAAAGGTACGGGCGGGAAGGGTGACGTAGTGGTCGGTATAGCCGATACCGTACACCGCACCCGTGGGCGAATAGAGCAGATCGTAACGTCCCAGCCAGTGCCCGGCGGCGATCAGAAGAAAAACGAACCCGGCGAGAAGGGTCAGGTGGGCGCGTACTCCGGGGGTCAGCGCGAAGTGTTCGCCCCGCAGGGCGGCGGAGAGATAGTAGAGCCCCCCCACGCCGATGGCGACGGCCACCAGGGTGCCGAGAAGCCACGAGCGCAGAAAGCCCAGGGCGGGAAGGGTGAAGATGTAGAAAGAGAAGTCCCTCTCAAATATCGGATCGCTTTCACCGAACGGTACGCCGTTCAACAAGCGCAGAAACAGATCCCATTCGGCGGCCAGGCGCGTAGCAAGGAAAACGGCCCCCAGCACGGCGGCGATCCAGCCCAGCCAGATCAGCAAACTTCTGGCAATCTTGTAGGCGGCCGGCGGCATGGCGGTCCTGCCGGGAGGAAGGCTCCGGGGTATGCCCCGGAAGACCGCCGGCAGGTTGGGGACGGCAACCAGCAGGAACAGCACGAACCCCAGCAGGAACAACCCAATGCGGGTGCCCATCACCTTCAGGAGCACGGTTTGATGGCCCAGGTTGCTGAACCACAACCAGTCCCGATAAAAAGACATTGCCCAACTGAGCAGCGTCCACAGGAGAAGAACGGCGACGCCCAGTCCGATCCATTTGACCAATCGGGACACGCTGGAAAAGTCCAGGTCCTCGAGACGAATCTGCGGTATCTGGCCGTTGGGGGGATCCCTGCGGGAATCGTTCTCCATGGGAATGCACCTCGATTGTCTCAGGGGGGGGCGGCGGTTCCCCGGCCCCGGGAAAGCCGGAACCGGCTCAAAACAGTTTGCCTGCCGCCCCGTGTGGCGCGGGCGGGGGCGTTCTCAAAAGCATGTTGAGGCTGTTTATCGCATATTCCGATCCGGGGGTCAAACAAAAACGGTCCTCCTCCGCTCGACTCGCAATGGACCCTTCCGGGACCTGATTCTCCGCTCATCCGGCACCTGAGCCTCTCCACCCCCCCTCACTACGAGAGCCTGGAAATGCTCTGGCCCGAGCGCTTCGAGAAGCGCTACGGCTTCTGGCGGCCGTACCTGAAAGAGGTCATGGTCCGGCACCTGGCCTGTGGGGACCTCCATGAGGGTTTTGCCCGGATTCGTTGCAAAACGTGCGGCTCGGAAAGGCTGCTGGCCTACTCCTGCAAGAGGCGCTACCTGTGCCCCTCCTGTCATCAGAAACGCGGTGTGGCCTTCGGGGAGTGGGCACTGAGCCACGTGCTGCCGCCCGTGCCGTACCGGCCACTTCGTGCTCTCGATCCCGAAGATCCTCCGCCGCTTCTTCCTCCGGGACCGAAGACTCCTGGCCGACTTGAGCCGCTGCGGTTGGCAGGCCATCAGGACCATCATCCGGGCCGCCGTGCCCGAGGCGGACCCGGAACCCGGAGCGATCGTGGCCACACAATCCTTCGGCGACTTTCCGGAACGGTTCCACCCCCATTTGCATGTATTGGCCACCGACGGCGCTTTCTACCTGTCTGCGTGCGGGCACGCACAGGCAGGCGCCAAGGGCCTGTTTCGGGTCGCCTCCCGGTTCCCCATGAAGGCGCTCGAGAGGCTGTTTCGCCACAAGGTCTTGAGGATGCTCCTGGCCAAGGGAAAGATCACCCCCGAGATCATCGAAATCATGGACCGCTGGCGCCATTCCGGCTTCAACGTCTACTGCGGGCCCCGGATTCTTCCCCGGGAGAAGAGGTCCCTGGAGAGGCTGGCCGCCATGGGCACCCACGTGCCCGGCCGGGGCCAACAGTCGGTCCGGTACTACGGGTTTCTCTCCAATGCCGCGCGGGGAAAACGGCGCAAGCAACAGCAGGAGGGGCAGGATCCGCTGCCCACCGTGCTGGAACCGGAGGCGGCCAAGGGGTTGGGGAAGAACTCCGCATGGGCTCGGTCGATCCGGAAGGTCTACGAAGTCGATCCGCTGGAGTGCCCCGAGTGTGGCGCCCGCATGAATGTGATTTCCTTCATCAACGACCCGATGCTCGTCCGCAAGATTCTTGAGCACCTGGGCCTGTGGCTGGCCAACGCCCGGCCCGTACCCAGGGCGCATTCCCCGCCACCCGCTTTCCCGGGCCCGCCCGATCCCTCCTTCTCTCAACTGCCGCAGGCCTACGAAAACGAGTTCAGCCAGCTCCCACCCCCGCAGTGGGATTTCTGAGCGGGAACCCTCTTGCTTTTGTCCGGCATCTATGGGTTCATATTATATATGATTATTGTCCACCTGATATGAACCACCTGTATGGATATTGCGTGAACAAGAAAATCGCCGCAGCGGTTGCCCTGATCGGGCTTCTCCTTGGCATCGGAAATCCAGGGGCCGTGGTCGTCTGCTTCGGAGCGGACGGGCATGTGGAAGTGGTTCCGGCTGCTGAAGATCACTGTTGTGACTGCCCCTCCCCTGCCGGCCTCCGTGACGCTGGCCACCGATGCCCGTCCTGTTTCGATATTCCTCTTCCCCTTGGCACGGGCGAAGCCTTTCTCCTCCCCGTGGAACACAGGGTCGAGGATCTGAAGGCAAAGGCCGGATCCGAAATCTGCCGCCCTCCCGTCATTCCCCTCTTGCCGGAAACGTCCGAGGCCTCTCCAGGGGCCGCCCCGCGGATCGGCGAGAGTGCGATTTCCTCTCTGTCCACGGTTGTTCTTCTGATCTGAGAGCCCCCCGAACATTCCAGATCCCAGCGTTCCTCTGTTCCGGATGAGTGGCCGGCTCGTCTCTTTCTTCCGGAGCGGAGTCTTCCCGGAGCACAAGCCTTGAATCGATAGAATGAGACCGACGCGTCCAGGAGGTCTTGCATGCGATCATCGAGATACCCATTCACACTTTGGGTCGTGCTGGCCCTCGTGCTGGCCGGCGCCCCCGCATCGCCGGCGGAAACATCCCGGCCGGGCCTGCACAGACTCGGCGGGGACCTTTCGTCCTTCCAACCGCCCGGGCAATCCCCGCCCCCGGAATCGGCTCTGAGCGGGATGGAAGAGCCTGCCGGTCTTCTCGCCCTCCGGCAGGCCCTGGCGCTGGCCCTGATGAAGAACCCGGAACTCGCCGTCTTCTCGTGGGAAGTACGGGCAAGGGAGGCAGAGGCGCTGCAGGCCGGGCTGCGGCCCAACCCGGAGCTGGACGTGGAGGTGGAGAACATCGGCGGAACCGGGGCCTTCGGCGGGCTGGACGAGGCGGAGACGACCGTGCAGCTCGGCCAGCTCGTGGAGTTGGGGGGAAAGCGCTCCAAGAGAAAGCGGGCTGCAACGCTCGAGCAGGATCTTGCCGGTTGGGACTACGAGATCGAGCGCATCCGGGTCTTCACCGAAACCTCGAAGGCCTTTGTAGATGTGCTCGTCGCACAGGAGCGGAGGCGGTTGAACCGGGAGTTCGTCCGGCTGGCCGAGCAGTTTCTCGATGCGGTGATCGAGCGAGTCCGTGCGGGAAAGGTGTCTCCCATCGAGGAGGTCAAGGCAAAGGTGGCGCTCTCGGAACGCCGCATTGAACTGGCGAGGGCAGAGGATGAGCTCGTCGCTGCGAGAAAGGCACTGGCAGCCGCCTGGGGCGGCTCCCGGCCCGTTTTTACCGAGGCCCGGGGCGACCTGGAACGTCTGGACGAGCTTCCCTCTTTCGAAGAGCTGAGCGAGCGGATGGCCGGCAATCCGGAGATGGCCCGATGGATCGTGGAGATCGGAAGACGCAGGGCCTCACTGGAACTGGAAAAGGCCGGCAGGTTTCCGGACGTAACACTGAGCGGCGGCGTTCGACACTACAACCCCACGGATGACTGGGCCTTTCTGGCCGGCCTTTCCATCCCCATCCCGGTGTTCGACCGCAACCAGGGAGGGGCCCGGGTGGCGAAGTACAGACTGGCCCAGGCCGAAGAGCAGCGGCGGGCCCTGCACGTGCGGGTTCAGCGTTCCCTGGTCACCACCTATCAGAGGCTTTCGTCCGCGCGCAGGGAGGCGATCTCCCTGAAGAACGATGTGCTGCCCGTTGCAAGGAGCGCTTTTGACGCGACCGGTGAGGGTTTCCGGCAGGGCAAGTTCGGCTACCTGGACGTGCTGGACGCGCAGCGCACCTATTTCGAGGCGCAGGCCCGGTACACAGAGGTCCTGGGGGTCCTGCAGAAGGCGGTTTCCGATGCTGAGGGCCTTCTCGGAGAGCCCCTGTACGAGATGGAGGATCCCGCCTGACGGGATCCGCAAGGAGAATCGGAATGAGACAAGCAAGGAAGATTGTCAGGGATTGGGCGATGCTCGGTGCCTTCCTGGGAATGTTGCTGTGGGCCGGTTTCGGTTGTTCGAGGGATTCTTCCACAGAATCGCGGGACGGGCGGCCCGGCGGAGAGCGGCATGAACACGAGGAGGCCGGGCATCACGAGGCGCACGACCACCCCCACGGGCACGGCGAGGAGGCCCACGAGGAGTCCCTCTCCCTTTCGCTCGATGAAATCGCCGCGGTCCGGTGCGAGCACGAGGTGCCCGCTTATCAGTGCGCTTCCTGCAGATATGAAGTGGGCGTGGTGAAGGTTCCCTTTTCTCTTCTCAAGGAAGACCCCGAAGCCGCGAACGGCCTCGTCCGGACGCAACGGGTCGAGAAGACCGCGGTCACCGACGGGCTGACCGTTACAGGAGAGGTCCGGTTGAACGAGAACGCGGCCGTCCACATCAGCCCGCGCATCCCGGGCATCGTCGAGTCGGTGAAGGTCGATATGGGAACACAGGTCCTTCAGGGGGACGTGCTCTTCCACATCGACAGCGTCGAGCTGGGCAAGGCCCTGAGTGACTACGAGCGAAGCCGTACCCTCGCGGACCTTTCCAGGAAGAACCTCGAGCGGGAAAGGTCGCTGTTCAAGCGAAGAATCTCCTCCGAGCGGGAGATGATCGACGCACAGATGACCTTCCAGCAACACAAGACAGAGCGGGACGCCGCCAGGCAGGCCCTCAAGGTTTTCGGGCTCACAGAGGAAGACATGGCGTCCCTCGATCGGGGTGAGCGCGGTGCCCGGGCACGGAGCCTGCCGGTTCGTGCCCCCCTGAAGGGCACGATCATCGAGAAGCACGCCGTGGTGGGGGAGCTCGTGCAGCCGGGGAGCGATGTGATGCTCATCGCAGACCTCACGACGGTGTGGGTATGGGCGGATATCTACGAGCAGGATCTGCCTCGCCTGATCCGGGCCCGCAGCCGGGGTCCGATCCCGGTGAATGTGTTCGTACGAGCCTTTCCGGGCAAGCCCTTCGAGGGCACGATCGACTACGTGGGCGCAACGATGGAGGAGCAGACCCGTACAGTGAAGGTCCGGGCGACTGTGGAGAACGGAGCCCGGCTCCTGCGGCCCGGGATGTTCTGCGAGATCCGGATGGGAATCGGCGCCGGGGAGGAGGCTCTCGCCATACCGAAGGTGGCGTTGCTGTCGGACGAGGGGCGGGATTTCGTGTTCAGACACTGGAAAGAGGACTTTTACGTGCGCCGTCCGGTGAAAAAGGGCCGCGAGTTTCCGGATCGTGTGGAGATCGTTCAAGGACTGACACCCGGAGACACGATCGTGGCCGAGGGCGCCTTTCTGCTGAAGTCCGACGTTCTGCGCGAGAAGATGGGGGCGGGCTGTGCGGACTGACCGATTGCCGTTGCCGTGTCGAAGATCCCCCCCCTGGGAGATGAAATCATGCTCGACCGAGTGAACCGTTTTGTGCTGGACCACCGTTTGATCGTCATCATCGGTACCGTGGTTCTGATGGGCGCCGGTGCGTACGCGTGGAAGACGCTGCCGATCGACGCCTTTCCGGACGTGACGAACGTTCAGGTCATGATCCTGACCGAGGCGCCGGGCCTGGCGCCGGTGGACGTGGAGCAGCAGATCTCCTTTCCGCTGGAGCTTGCCATGCAGGGATTGCCGGACGTGCGGCAGATACGCTCCCTGTCCAAGGCGGCCCTGTCTCAGGTGGTGATCGTGTTCGAGGACCGGGTGGACACCTACTTCTCCCGCCAGCTCGTGTTCGAGCGTCTTCAATCCGCCAAAGAGGCCCTGCCCGAGTGGGCCGAGCCGGAAATGGGGCCCATCAGCACCGGGCTGGGAGAGATCTACCAGTACACCCTGGAGAGCCGGGAGCGCTCGCCCATGGAGCTGCGCACGATCCAGGACTGGATGATCGCGCCCCAGCTCCGGGCCCTTTCCGGCGTGAACGAGGTGAACAGCTTCGGCGGATTCGTGCAGCAGTACCACGTGCTCGTGGACCCGAACCGGCTCCTGAAGTACGGGGTCACCCTCAGGGACGTGCTGGAAGCCCTCGAGAACAACAATGCCAATGCAGGGGGCAACTTCATCGTCCAGGGATGGGAGCAGGCCTACGTGCGCAGCCTGGGTCTCATCGAAACGATCTCCGACATGGAGAACATCGTCCTCGAGGCAGAGGACGGCACGCCCGTGTACCTGAAGGACGTGGCCGTGGTGAAGGCCGGGCCCGAGACGCGCCAGGGAGCCGTGACGCGAGACGGGAAGGGCGAGGCGGTGGCGGGCATGGTGATCATGCTCAAGGGCGAGAACTCGAAGTTCGTAGTGGACCAGGTCAAGAAGACCATCCCGAATGTGCAGGCAGGCCTGCCCGAGGACGTGGAGATCCACCCCTTCTACGACCGGACGGCCCTGATCCAGGCCTGCATCAAGACCGTGTCCGATGCGCTCCTGCAGGGCGGCGTCCTGGTCGTGCTGGTCCTCTTTCTCTTTCTCGGCAATCTCCGGGCGTCCGTGATCGTGGCCCTGTCGCTTCCGCTCACCGCCCTGGTCGCGTTCCTCCTGATGGGCCGGCAGGGCGTCACCGCCAACCTGATGAGCCTCGGCGGCCTGGCCATTGCCATCGGCATGATCGTGGATGCCTCCATCGTCGTGTCCGAGAACGTGGTACGGCACCTGAACGAAAAGGCGGGCACCGGCATCTCCCGGAAGGAGATCGCCTACGAGGCCGTTCAGGAGGTTGCCCGCCCGGTCCTGTTCGCCATCCTGATCATCGTCATCGTGTTCCTGCCCCTGTTCACGCTCCAGCAGATGGAAGGCAAGATGTTCCGGCCCCTGGCCCTGACCCTGTGCTTTGCCATGCTCGGCTCCCTGCTCGTCTCCTTTACGATCGTGCCGGTGCTCTGCTCGCTCTTCCTGAAAGGAAGGAAGGAAGCCGGGGACAACGCCATCGTGCGAACCCTCAAGCGCTGGTATCTCCCCCTTCTGTCTCTGGGCTTGCGCCGGCCCTGGGCGACCCTTCTCGTGGCCGCGGGCATCCTGGGGGCATCCCTGCTGCTCGTGCCCTTTGTGGGGACCGAATTCCTTCCGCCACTCGATGAAGGCGCTATCGCGGTCAATGTGGTGAGGCTGCCGTCCGCTTCGCTGGAGGGATCGATCGCGGTCGGCACCGAGATGGAACGCCGACTGCTCGCGAAGTTCCCGGAGGTGGAGACCGTGGTGACCAAGACGGGCAGGGCGGAGATCTCCGAGGACCCCATGGGCCCGGAACAGAGCGATCTCTTCATCATGCTCCGCCCGAGGAAGGAATGGGGAACCGGCCGGAACAAGAAGGATCTGACCGCGGCCATCCAGGACGAATTGAGCCGGATCCCGGGCCTGCGGTTCTCCTTCTCGCAGCCCATCGCGCTCCGGGTGAACGAGCTGATCTCGGGCATCAAGAGCGACCTTGCCGTCAAGGTCTTCGGGCCGGACCTGGAGGTCCTGCGTGAGAACGCGAACCGGATGGCCGCCGCCATCGGGGAGGTGGAGGGGGCCGAGGACGTGAAGGTCGAGCAGATCGCCGGGTTCGCACAGGTGGAGGTGATGGTGGATCGCAGGGCGATCGCGCGGCACAAGATCAATGTGTCGGACATCAACGAGATCATCGAGACCGCCGTCGGGGGCAAGGTCGCCACCACGGTGGTGGACGGCCAGATGCGTTTCGCCGTGCTCGTTCGTTTCCCGGAGGAGAAGCGCGGCGAAATCCGGTCCATCGAGCGGATCCTCGTGCCTTCCCCGGGAGGGCCTCACGTGCCTCTCGGCCAACTCGCTGTGATCCGCGAAGTCGAGGCCCCGGCGCAGATCAGCCGGGAGAACGGAATGCGGCGCGTGGTGGTGGAGTGCAACATCCGGGGAAGGGACATGGGAGGCTTCGTGGCGGAAGTGAGGGAAGCGATCCGGCCGATCGTGGACGGCCTGCCGGACGGCACCTTCGTGGACTTTGGAGGCCAGTTCGAGAACCAGCAGCGCGCCATGCAGCGGCTGGCCGTCGTGGTGCCCGTGTCCATCCTGCTCATCTTCCTGATGCTCTTCTCCGCCTTCGACTCCATGCGCAGCGCCCTGCTCGTGCTCCTGAACCTTCCCTTTGCCCTGGTCGGCGGCGTGCTGGCCATCTTTCTCGCCGGGATCAACCTCAGCGTTTCTTCCGTGGTGGGGTTCATCGCGCTCTTCGGCATCGCCGTGGAGAACGGAACCGTGCTGGTCGCCTTCTTCAACCAGCTTCGGGATCAGGGCATGGACGCGGTGGAGGCGGTGAAGAGGGGGTGCGAGCTGCGTTTCCGGCCTCTGCTGATGACCGCGCTCACCACCCTGCTCGGCCTCGCCCCGCTGCTGTTTGCGAGCGGAAGCGGGTCCGAGATCCAGCGGCCGCTGGCAGCGGTCGTCCTGGGCGGGCTCGTCTCTTCGATGCTGCTGACCCTGATCGTGCTGCCGGTCCTGTACTCGATGGTTGAATCAAGGCGCTGACCGGCGCCGGATCACTCGTAGATGCTCAGGACGCATCCTTCGGGGATCTCCCCGGTGAAGGGCGACAGGACACCTAGTACTACAGCGACACGTTAACGCCCAAAGATATAGCTTTCCCGATGTTCTT
>CAYZMM010000054.1:0-39007 GCA_964479535.1 uncultured Thermodesulfobacteriota bacterium | reverse complement strand
ATGTCACCGTAAGTTCAGTCAGTTAGCCTTCAAACTACAAGGGAACTTCGGTCTAAAGCGTGCGTCTGAGCTTCTGCAGCAACCTTGGGCCCGCCTCCTTAATCAAATACCTGCGGAGCTTGGGCTAAGGATGTCCCACGGGGGAAGGGGGGATGGCGTCCAGGTTCTCCAGCTGCCGGCGTGAAGGGGTCGGAACGAAACGGCCGCCCTTGTCTCAGACCGGTCAACAGACTACGGCACGCATTGTAGTGCCGCGTCATCGTGGACAGACCAATCGCCCGGAACCCGTGATCGACCGCCGTCCGGATTACGTTTCGGACGGTATCCCCCTCTTCGAGGGCCAGATCGAGGAACGCCACGTCGTGACCGGCGTGCCGCAGGGCGGCGGCCACGTATCCGAGGTTGAGGGGGTACGCATCCGCGCTCTCGAAGGCGTGCTGAACGAGAAGGATCCGCACGGATTCCCCTTCCGCCCTTGGAGGTAAACGAGGATCCGGTGTCTCACTCCAGATCGAAGCGGAAGTTGTCGATCAGCAGAACCGAGTCGCAGTTGAACGTTCCCCAATCGTAAACAAAAAACCTGAGTGTCCCCGTCGCGCCGCTCTCCGGGACCGGGACGGTGGCCTGGAATCTGTCCCACCCGGTTTCATAGACCGGTGTGCCCTCGGAAAGCGGGAATCCCTCCAGGGGCTGGAGCATGCCCCAGGCCTTCATGACCGGCACGGTGTTCTGGAAGAAGGTTTCCAGGGATCCGTCGATCTCGAAGGAAAACTGGAAGAAGTCGCCTGCGTCGCACCCATCCTGGGAAGATAAATAGTCTTCTGTTATGAAGTTGTAGTCGAAGGAGATGTCCACGAAGCTCTGGCCCGGCTGGATGCAGAAGTGGTTCTCCATGAAATTCGCATAGAGAAACGGAGGCGGGTCCTCTTCCTGGTAATGGTCGACATAGTAATCCCAGGTCTCGCCGGGCCGGGCCGTGGAGAGATAGGCGAGACGTCTTCCGTGGGTCGGCCCGATGGCCGTGACAGAGGCATCCGTCTCGAAGAACTCGACGAAGCCCCCTCCCTGCCCGTAGACCACGCCGGGCTTCGTGGTCCATGTGCCCGCCCTTTCGTAGCCCACGAAGTACCACCCGGTGGAGCCTTCCACCGAGAAGTCGGCGCCGTAGTCCGGGCGGTAGACGTCCGCATGAAGATCCGGGTCGTAGGTCGAGAAGGGGTACACACCCCATCCGGCAACGCTCCTCCTCAGATCGTCAGGGATGTGCTCATCCGCCTCGAAGCTTCCGTTGAACACGGCCTCCGAGGCGTCGATTCGCCCGGCGCCCAGCCCCTCGCCCAGAAGGGGGACGGCCGACTGCTCCAACCGGTTCCACACCTTGTCGAAAGACCAGTCCGGAAACCGGGACCAGATGAGCGCCGCCGTGCCGGAAACGGCGGGAACCGCCCAGGAGGTCCCGCCCGAGAAGGGCTCGAGGTAGCACCCCTCGGCCTGCCGGTGTGCTTCATCCCCGCAGTCGGTTTCGATCGTGAAACCGTCGAAGAAGACCATCGTGTCGTATTGGGTCAACGGCGTGATCGGGATGGTCGTGTACCAGGGGGTGGCCGGCGCGGCGAGGTCTACGAGAGGTCCGTATTCTGAAGCGTCTCCCGTGATCACGTCGCGCCATCTCGATTCGTTCTCTCCGGTTTCCGGATCCGCCTCGGTGCCGCCGACGGCCAGGATGGAAGGGAGGGCCGCCGGCCAGTCGATGAACACCCCCTCGCCGGTGTTCCCTGCCGCCGCAATGACCAGTGCGTCGGCATCGGCCACGAATTCCATCACGTCTATCCAGTCCGCGACCACCTCCTCCGTGCTGGTGGACCACCCGATGCTCAGGTTGACCACCCGTGCGCCCAGGGCGACCGCGACCGCGGTCCCTGCCTGCGCAGCGAAGGTCGTGCATTGTCCGTTCAGGCTGCAGGCCTTGATGGGCAGAATCCGGCTGTCCCATGCAACACCGGCGATACCTCTTTCGCCGGGGTCGTTGGTGTCTGCTGCTGCGATGCCCGCAACGATTGTGCCGTGGGCGTGATCGTCGGCCGTGTTCGTCCGGTTCGGGCCCGGGCCGGACAGGAAGTTCAGGCCTTGGTCCACCTTGGGGGCGAGATCCGGATGCGTGTCGTCGACACCGGTGTCCACGACGGCAATGATCACGTTTTCACCCCGGGCCACGACCCACGCGTCCTCGGGCCGGATCTGCTTCAGATTTCGCTGTTCACCGTAGTGGTAGTCCCGCGGGGCGAAGCCGGAAACGGATCCGACGAGATTCGGCCTCGCAGCGGTCACCTGGGGATGGGACCTGAGATTCCCGATGGCGGTGTTGACCGCGGTTGCGTCTCCTGTATCCGGTATCTCGACCTGGTACCAGCCGAACCGCTGGATGGACCCGACGACGGTCCCCCCGGCGGCGGCGACGATGGATTCGATGGCGTCCGGATCGGTCCCCTCCGCGAAGGAGACGATCATTTCGTTCGCGATGAGCGGGTAACCGAACTCGAGGTCTGTGACGATCCTGGACATGTCCGAAGGATGGATGGACCTGGGGAACCGGGTAACCGCGACCCGGCCGGCCTCCGAGTAGACCGGATCGGCCCTGCCCGGGAAGGTTCCTCTGGCTCGAAGATGGATCCATCCTTCCGTATCCGAGGAGAGGCTGAAGGTGTTGCTGTAGACCGAGTCTTCCGCCAGCAGGTCCCCGGACGAACCGTCGTCGACCAGGGTGCCCAGGTCTCCGAGCGCGTTTCCAAGGTCGTCCACCTTCTCCAGCACCATTGCCGTGGGGGCGTCTTCAGAAGACACCCTCACCGTGCAGACCACGTCGGTCGGGGTCGAGACCGGGATGGCGTCCGGATGGGAGCCCGTAGGATGGAGCACCGGGACCGGCTGCGGGTCCGTCACACGCACCAGGGTCGTGACCGATCGGCTCGCGCCGGTCTCCTGGACGGTCGCCGTTGCGGTCACTTCGTACGTGCCGGCGGTCCTTCCGGCGAGGGCCTGGGTGGTGAGCCAGGTCGCGGGACCGGTCGCAGCCCAGCCGGAAGGGGGGCGTGAATCGAGCACGACTCCGCCGTTGTCGGGCGACACGGTCTGGCTGAACGAAACGGTGTGGTCTTCCGACGGCTCCGCACGCAGAGCCACGCCGTAGGAGATACTGTCGGTCGACTCGGCAGGCATGGACAGCAGCACGGGCGAGGCGCTGATGTCGACAGCCGCGTCCGGTACGTCCGCGACAGCTATGGTGAAGGTTTGTACTGCCGAGAGGCCGCGTCCGTCCGCCACGGCCAGGGTGACGACGTTGTCCCCGGTCTGCCGATGGGTCGGCCTCCACTCGACCAGGCCGGTCTCCTCACCGACGGTCATTCCGCCGGGCCCTGCAGCGAGGGCGAAGGTCAGGACATCGCCCGGGTCCGGGTCGCTCGCCTCGGCCTGGTACGTGTAAGGCGTGCCCTCGGTTCCTGTGGTTGTAGGTGTGGAAGTGAACGCGGGAGGATGATTGGCGGCCAGCACCGTGACCCTGAAGGCCTGGTCCTGGAAGAGTCCGGCCGCGTCCCGAACACGAACCGTCACATCGTGATAGCCGACCTGGTGCTCGAAGGGGGTCCATGAAATGAGACCCGTTCCCCTGTGTATCGACATGCCGGGGGGCACCTCGCGGAACGAAAAGCTCAGGCGGTCACCCGGGTCCGGGTCGCTCGCCTCCACATCGTAGGTGTAGGGCCGGCCTGCAGTGGCCGTGCGCTCCGGGGTCGAGGTGATCGCGGGCGGCCGGTTTGCCTGCCGTACCGTTATCTGGAAGCTCTGGGCGTCCGACAGTCCGGAGGCCGGCTCAACCACGCGAACGGTGACCGGGTGTTCCCCTTCCTGTCCCGGTGAGGGCGTCCATGAGATGAGCAGGGTTGCGGGATCGAGTTCCATGCCTGACGGCGCATCCTCGAGGGTCACGGTGAGCGCCTCCTCCCCCTGGCAGTTGGCCGTGTCCAGCCGGTAGCGGTAGAGCTCCCCCTCCCGCGCGTCCGTGACGGGATCGGATAGGATTTCCGGCGGATCGTCCGACACGTGAACGGTGAACTCATGGAAGGTGAAGGCGGCTCTCGTGTCCGCCACCCGGACCACGACGTGGTGGTCTCCCAGTTGGTACGCTTCGCGCGACCAGGAGGGCGTCCAGGCGATGTGCCCGTCCCGGCGCGCATTGATGAGCATGCCGTTGGGGGCCTCCTCCAGGTAGTACGTGAAGTCGGAATCGCCGTAATCAGGATCCTCGGCGCGGATCTGGTATTCCCAGTATTCGCAAAGCATGGCTTCCGTGCTCGGCGCGGACGTGATGGCGGGAGGGGTGTTCGACTCTACCTGGGCGAAAACCCTGGTGAAGTCGCGGGCGAGATTGCTGGACCACTCGTCGTACACGTATACCCGGATGTTGTAGATGCCGGGAACGTCCGGGACGAACACGGGGTTGGGGCCCCGGAGCCCCACCAGCGTGATCTGGCTGTTCCACGGCTTGCCTCCGCTATCGCCGAAGTAGCTGTCCGAGAACCGCCACTCGTAATTCAGGGTATCGTTGTCCGGATCGTAGAACCGCTCGCCGTGCAGCTGGACGGGTTCCCCCACATCCACCACGATGTTCTCCGTCTCAAGAGACGACAAAGTCGGCCTCCTGTTCCAATTATCGACTGTGATCGTGTCCGTCCGGCTCTCCAACTGTCCGTCGTGAACCACGAGGTCCACGACGAACACACCGCTTCTGTCGATGAGCAGCGAGGTCGTCTCGAAAAAAGGATCGGAAAGGGTGGTGGTGCTCCCTTCCGGAACGTGGACCAGGGACCACACGTACTCCAGAACATCGCCGTCCGGGTCGCTCGATTTGCTCCCGTCGAACTCGACCACATCGCCCACATAGATGTGATCGTAGACGACCTGGTGATCGATCCTCGCGATCGGTGCCCTGTTCGACGGAGGGTCGTGTGGAATCGTGACCTCGGCCGAATACTCACAGGCCCCCATATCCGGCTTGGCGATGCCGTCCTGGTCGCCGTCCGCCATGCGCGGATTCCCCGAGAAGTCGGTGGCCGGAAAGCCGGTGGGCGGCAGGAAGGGAGGTTCGGGAACGTCCTCCGTAGCGGCGTCGATGGCAGGGGAGCCGGGCAGCAGACGAACATCGCCGCGCCACGGGTCCAAGAAGAGCGGATCCTCGGTGATGTTGTGGTGATCCGGCACGTTGCCCCGGTCTGCATCCACGCAGTAGGTCAACGTGACTTGGGAGCTGATATCCCCCTTGACGTTGAAATTGTCGTTTTCCCAGAAGACGCTGTTCGTGACGACGGAGGGGGAATTGACCGTGGAGTGCATCGCGCCGCCCTGGCAGAAATAGCCGCTCGACTCCTCCTCGATGAAATAGTTGTCCGTGAAGGTGCCGAAGGCGATGTAGGGCCGCGCGGAGTTCCGGTTGGATATGGCGGCCCCTCCCCGGCTGCTGTCGCACCCGTGCTCCAGAATGAGGTGATTCTCCCTGAAGATGCAGTTGAGGGCGTAGAAGTGCGTGTGCTCATTGTACACGGCACCTCCCCTCCAATCCGCCCAGTTCCCCGTGAACAGAGAGTCCCTGACCTCCATCACGGTCCGAGCGTTCGTGATGGCTCCCCCGCTCCTTCCGCTGTTGCCTGCGAAAGTGCTGTCCGAAATCACGGCATAGGATCCGTATGTCTGGACGGTGTATCCTTTGTTGGAAAGGAATTCACATCCGGTAATGGTGGTCGGGGGTGCGCCGCTCCTGTGGCTGCCGACGTTGACGGCTCCATGGTTTCCATGGAAACGGCAATCCGATATGACGGGCGCCGAACCGTCCCGCTCATCGGATGAGGAGAAGGCGATCCTGCCTACGTCGATGGCGCTGGTCACATTCCCGATGAAGTCGGAATCGGTGATCAGGGGGGAGGATTCCTCATGAGCACCGATTCCCCCGCGGTTTCCGATGAACCGGCAGCGGGTGATCACGGATGAGGAGTCAAAGTAGTGGGAAACGGTCGAGTCCCCTGCCGTGCTGTTTCCCGTGAATTCGCAGTGGCTGATCAGGGGGGAAGAATTGGTGTGGTTGTAGATGGCGCCGCCCTGCGATTTGGCACCGTTCTCCAAAAAGCGGCATTCGGTTATGGTCGGGGAGGCGTTACGGTTGTGAATCGCACCTCCCCAATAGGAGCGGTTCTTCGTGAAGGTGCAGCGGGACAGGGTCGGCGACGCGCCCTCGATCATGACGGCACCTTGTGGGACGTCCCAGTCGTTATCCCGGTAACCGGTGTAGCAGGCGGTGATGGTGAAACCGTCCAGGACGGCGTCACCGGTTATGATGAACCCGGAACCTATGAAGTCCTCTCCGCTGACGGTGGTGACATGGTTCCTCCAGTCTCGCTGGCCCCTCCATGATTCACCTCCGGCAAAGCCGCCATAGAGGGCCACCGGTTTGTCGATGGCAACGCTACCCTCCAGACGATACTCGTCCTCTCGGACCCAGATTTCGTCGTCCGGGGAGGCGGCATCCACCGCGCGTTGGATGGTGTGGAAGGCGGTTGCCCAGGAACGGCCGTCCCCGCCCGGCGGCATCTCGCCGTCCACGTACCAGTCCGCCACCGCGTCCCCGCCCGGGCCGGACAGATCCTCACCGTCGCAATCTTCGTCGATGCCGTTGTCGGCGATCTCGAACGCCCCGGGGTAAACGTCCGGGTTGCTGTCGTCGCAGTCCTGATCGTCCTCTACGAATCCTTGCGGCGGTTCGCAGGCAAGGGTAGGGGCCGAGGCATCCCCGTAGCCGTCCCCGTCGCTGTCTGCAAAGAAGACGGAGGTGACCCCCTCGTCGACTTCGCCGTCGCAGTCGTTGTCGGTGCCGTCGCAGATCTCCTCCGGCACGGGTCCGCAGGTGCCGCACGCATTCAGGACCCCTTCGTCGACTTCGCCGTCACAGTCGTTGTCGGTGCCGTCGCAGACCTCTTCGGGCACGGGTCCGCAGGCGCCGCACGCATTCAGGACTCCCTCGTCGACTTCGCCGTCACAGTCGTTGTCGATCCCGTCGCAGACTTCCGTCTGAGGCAGTGGCGCGTCACAGGCCTGCCACGTTCCGTCGGCACAGATCTCCGCTCCTTCGCCGCACGCAGTGGAGCACGGGCGCGTTTCCCCCTCGCTGCATTCGGGGGTTTCACAGGTTGAGTCGAGGAGGGCGCAGCGCGGCTGGCTGCAAAGGAGGACGAGCCGTCTCGCGTCGAGGACGGTGATCACGCCGTCGCTGTCGAGATCGCAGGGGCTGCCGCAGGCGCTTTCGGTTACGGGCCGGTTGCGGTCGAGCATGAGGATGTCGAGGTCGGCCCGGTCCACATCGCAGTCGAAGTCGAAATCGCCGGGAACCCCACTGTGGGTCTGCGCTTCCGCGGAGGCCGGGAACGGCGGCCAAGCAATGCTGCCCGGGGCCAGGATTGGGTGCAGCAGAAGGAGCGAGAGGGCCGGGAAGAGCACGCCTTTGCCCCATCTCTCTGCAAAAGTGAGTTCTTTCTTCCTCGTCACGTACCGTCGCATGGTGTACTCCATTCGGTAGCAATGGCAGGAACAGCAACTCTATTTACCCTTATAACATAGTGTTTGTCAAGCAGAAATAGGCATCGCCAGTCCAGTCGAGGGTCGCCGGCGCGTTGGTTCCTCGAAGAGGTAAGCGAATGCCCGTCCGTTGGTATCGCCCGGGTCTCACTTCTTTCCGGGCTCTAAGGAGACGAGGACCGCGGAGAAGCTTCCGAGCTTCGCCTTCCCGCTCACCTTGAGCGGAATACGGCGTGCATCGGCGCTGATCCAGATCTCCACACCCCCGGCCCTGCTCCGCTCGACCACGCCGCCCAACCCCTCGAGAACCGGCTCGACCCGGAAGGCATCGAACCTACCCGCCGGCACCTTCAGCTTCTCCCTCCTCTCGACGACCCGGACCCTGCCGACCACGAGCCGCTTCCCGTCCGTTGCCGGGGCCTGGAGCTCCTTTCCGAGGGCGAGTTCCCGCATGCGGAGACGGTAGATGATCGACAGGGGATCCATGGTTTCCGGATGGACCGGAATGGGGTCCAGCTTCTCCCCACGGTTCTCGAATTGGGCCGTTTGTGCTTGCCAGTCGAAGGTGACGACCACGTCGCGACGGTAGGTCCCCTCCCGTTGTTCGTTCTTGTAGAGCAGAGAACGCGTCACAGCGGGATCGGTGTAGGACTCGACGCGGTCCTGGATCTTGTAGAACAGGTCCAGGAAGGGGCTGGAGCGGATCGTCAGCAGGAAGTGGCGGGCCGGGCCGCCGTTCCATTCCGCCGCCGGCTGCACCTGGAAGACGGCCGTGCCGGCGGTGAAGAACTTCCACCGAAGCCTGTACGTGAGCTTCTCGCCCGGCTCGAAGGGCCGGGCCGCCTCTGCGGCCGCCCCGGAAGAGGCGAAGAACAGCAGGCCGAACAGGATGCTCGCCGCCACCACCAAACGGCCGGGCCTCCCGGGCGGCAAAGCGTGCCGCCTAACCCTTCGACCCGTGGTGGCCCCTCTCGAGCAAGTAGTCGCCCCTGTCGGTGACGGCGGCTGACCATCCGGCAGGAAGGACGACCGTGGTACCCGGCTCCTCGACGATGGCCGGTCCATTGATTTCGTGCCCGGGTGCAAGGATGCTCCCATCGAAGATGCCCGTGTCAATGAAGTCTCCCGTGTCTTTGAAACGGACGTTGCGTCCTCCCTTCGAGGCCTTGGATGTTTCCACTTCCTTGGAGGCTTTCCGGGGGGTGGCGAGCGACTTCGGCATGAGGCCCGAGGCGGTCACACGCCAGTGGGTGAACTCCACGTACTGGCCCTGCTCTCGCGCCCCGTAGCGTTCCTCGTGGAGGTGCTCGAAGTCTTCGATGATCCGGGGCAGGCTGGACTCGGTGATCTCGCCGTCGGGAAGGGCGACCTCGAGACCCCAGACCTGAAAGGGATAGCGGGCCTCCACGAAGGACTCGAAGCGCATCTTGTCGGGACGCACCCCGGCTTCGGCCAGGGACTGCCTGCCCAGGGCCTCCAGCCTCGCGAGCTTGCCGTTCACTGCTTCGAAATCGAAGCTCTTGCTGTCCGTGTAGTGGGTGATCGCGTTTTCGAACCGGATGTCCGATGCGAGCATTCCGAATGCACAGAGGGCGGTGGCCTGTTTCGGTACGAGAACCCTCTGTATGCCGAGCTCGGCTGCGAGGGCGGCTGCGTGGACCGCACCGGCGCCTCCGCCGCTCACGAGGAGAAACTCCCGTGGATCGATGCCGCGTCTTACCGTGATTTCCTCGATACCGCTGAACATCTTCTCCTCGACCACCCGTACGATGGCTGCGGCGGCTTCCTCGACGGAGAGCTCGAGAGGCGTCGCTATCTTCTGCTCGATTGCCTTGCGGGCAAGGTCTCGATCGAGTTCCTTTCTTCCCCCCAGGAAGTTGTCCGGGTTCAGATAGCCGAGGAGCAGGTCCGCATCCGTCACGGTCGGCTCCGTGCCGCCCATCCCGTAGCAGGCCGGACCGGGATCGGCCCCGGCGCTCTGGGGGCCGACGCAGAGCATCCCTCCCCGGTCGACCCAGGCAATGCTCCCGCCGCCCGCCCCCAGGGTGTGTACGTCGACTGCGATGATCCCGAGGGGGTCGGCCCCGATCTTCTGGTCCCTCGAAACAGGAATGACGCCGTCGATCACGGTGCTGACCTCGAAGCTCGTTCCCCCCATGTCGATGACGATCACGTTCCGGGCGCCGATCGTCTCTCCGCACACCTTCCCCGACAGGGGTCCCATGGAAGGGCCGGAATTCACCGTGTACACGGGCCGCCTCAATGCGTCGGAGGCCGACATGACGCCGCCGCTCGACACGACCATCAGGAACTCGTGCTTCAGTCCCTTTTCAGAGAGGCTCTCCTGGAGTTTTTCGACATACCTGCGGACAATCGGCTTCACCGAAGCGTCCACGACGGTTGCGCAGGTCCGCTGATACTCCCGAACCAGGGGTTGCACTTCGCTGCTGATCGAGACGTCCACATCGGGCCATTCCTCATGGATGATTTCGGTGATCCTCTGCTCGTGCGCAGAGTTGACGATCGACCAGAGGAGGGCAACGGCGACCGCTTCCACGTCCCAGGCCTTCAACTGTCGAATCGCGTCCCTCACGCCCTGTTCGTCGAGAGGCGTTTCCACCCCCCCCTCGCTGTTCAACCTTTCCGCTACGGCAAGGGTGAGGTAGACGGGGATCAGGGGGTCGGGGTGCTTCACGCGGAGGTTGTAGGGTTCCAGCTTCCCCGCATCCCGGTAATACAGGATGTGTCGGTGTCCACGGGTGCACAGAAGGCCCGTCTTCGCCGTCTTCTTCTGGAGCAGAGCGTTCGTCGAAACGGTCGTTCCGTGGATGAAGAAATCGCATGCTTCCAGGAGTTCCTCGACGGATTCGCCCCTCTCCTCGGCGGCGAGGCGAACTGCATCGAGAACGCCGGTCGCCGGATCACGGGGCGTGGTCGGCACCTTGACCGGCCTGCCCACCCCTGTCTCGTCCGCCACGATGAGATCCGTGAAGGTCCCCCCTACGTCTACGCCGATCCGGATCCTTATCAAGGGCCGACCTCCCTCTTCTCGCTGCGCTCCCGGCGGGCCCTCTTGGTCGCCTCGTCGTCCACCTCGTAGCGTTCCGGCCCGGTGTTCAGGACTACGCCGTAGTCATCCCTGGCCTGCTCGACCGTGATGAGGCCCTCTCTCGCGTTCCACCGAACCAGCTCCGGATCCCGCTCGAGGGGGTCGCCGAAGGAGGCCGCCGTTCCGTGCAGACACTCCCAGCCCTGGCCCTTCTCCACGGGCTGCATGCAAACCAGCGGCAGCTGTTGAAGGCGTTGCCCGGTGGCCAGATCGACCAGATAGCTGTCGCCTCCCGGCCCGTCCCCGCCCCCCAGAACCCCCCTGGGCCTGAACACGCGTCCGTCGCCGAAGCTTGCGACCATCATCGTCGACTCGCGCGGGGCCAGGAGGAAACGCGTCCTGGGCCCGGAGATCCACTTTCCCGGCGGGCAGGTTCCGTTCTCCACCTCGTAGGCCCACCAGGTATGGGGGTATCGCAACTCATGGATCTCCACGCTTTCCCAGTACTGGGCGCCGGATCCGCAGGGGGCCCCCCAGCCCGCCCAGCCGTCATGCCCTTCCGATGCGGGTCCTGCGGATCCTCCCTTGAAGACTTCATGGGCATAGAATTCATGGTTCCTGCGGAAGTCGGCACCGGAGGTGACGCTGATGCACGCGTCGACGACCGCCGGCTCGCTGAACCCCTTTGTCGGGTCCATCTCGGTCAACGCCCGCAGGACGGCGCACACGACGCGATCGAAGTTGTAGGTCGTGCAGACGGAAGTGCCGACCGGGTACCTCGGGATGCCCGCGACGCTGCCCTCCCGCAGGATCGTGCGGACCCGGTCGGCGCTGCCTTCGTTGTGCGGAACGGTCGGGTCCACGCAGTAGAAGAAGGCCGTCATGGCGGCGGCAATGACGGTCGCCTCGGTACCGTTGATGCCGCCCGGCACCTGATCGTCGCTGTCGGTGAGATCGATGGTGGCGAGGCCCTCCTTCGGGTCGATGGAGACCTTCGCCCGGATCGTGGTTCCCTCCGGCGCGAAGTCGAGGGGATCCATCTTCGCCTCTCCCTCCCACGTGCCCTCGGGCATCCTGCGAATCTCCTCGGTCATCCGCCGGCCGCCGTAAGCCAGGTATTCCTCGATGAACCGCTTCACCTGTTCCTTGCCGTACTTCCGGCAGACGCTCACCAGTCTTCGTTCGCCGATGGTCAGCGAACCGACCTGCGCCAGGTAGTCGCCGTACCACTGCTGGGGCTGCCGGATCTTCATGGTGCAGATCCGGATGATGTCCTTCACGTCCTTCCGGTCCCGCTGCACCCGTACGCACGGGAAATGGAGGGATTCGCCGTAGATGTCCGCCGCGTACGGGAGATAGGTGGTCGGAATGGAGGCCCCTACGTCGTTCTGGTGGGTCCGGTTCACGACCCAGAACATGATTTCGTCTTCCCAGAAGACGGGCAGGGCCATGGTGAAGTCTGCGTGATGGGAGTTCCCGGTGTAAGGGCAGTTGTTCAGGAAGACATCTCCGGGGCGGATGTCTCCCTCGAAGTACGCGAGGATCGGCTTCACGGCACGGCCTGCGGTCAGCACGTGCACGGGAAGGCCCTCGGCCACGGCCAGCATGCGGCAGTCCCCCGTCAGGATGGCCGTTGAGAAATCCCTGCAGGCGTTCAGCATGACCGATCTTCCGGAGCGAAGCATCACCGTGAGCACTTCCCGTGTGATGCCCTCCATCCGGTTGGCCAGCACGGCCATGAGCACGGGGTCGATCGTTCCCTTCGACATGTCCGGCGGCTCCTCGTGCTACTTGACTATTCGGGTTCGAATTCGCCGAGTACGCGCTTCGTCACCTCCACCATTTCGTCTATCTCCTCCTTGTTTACGATCAGCGGGGGCGTCAGCATGTACGCGTTGAAGAACCCCCGGGCAAGGAGGCCCTGTTCACGAGCGGCCACCAGAAGCCTGTTGGCCACGCCCAGGGCGGGCGGAAAGGGCGTCTTCGTTTCCTTGTCGCTTACGATTTCGACTCCGGTCATCAGGCCCAGTCCGCGGACTTCGCCCACATAGGGGAAATCCTCCACCTCCCGGAGACGATCGAGGAGGTAGCTTCCCCTGTTCGCAGCGTTTTCCACCAGGTTTTCTTCGATGAGGATGTCCAGGTTCTTGTCGGCCACGGCGCACACGACCGGATGGGCCCCGCACGTGTAGAGGTGGAAGAAGGGCTCGGGGCCGTGCATACCCTCGAAAACGGCCTCGTCGATGGCCACCGCCCCGAGGGGGAGGGCGCTGCTGTTGATCCCCTTCGACAGGGTCATCAGGTCGGGCTTCACGTCCCAGTGCTCGACGGCGAACATCTTGCCCGTCCTTCCGAATCCGGTCATCACCTCGTCCGCAATGAACAGCACGTCGTACTCGGTGCAGATCCTTCTGATTTCCGGAAAGTACTCGGGCGGCGGCGGGATACACCCCCCGACGCCGTAGACCGGCTCGGCGATGAAGGCGGCTACCGTGTCTTTCCCCTCTTTCTCGATCGCCTCGGCCAGGGCCGTGGCGCACTCGGTGTCGCAGGCGGGGTAATCCCTGCCAGCGGGGCACCGGTAGCAGTGGGGTGCCGGGATGTGGGTGAAGCCGGAGGCGAGAGGGCCGAAATGGCCCCACGCCGCCGGTATGCCCGTGGCGCACATGGACCCTATGTTCGTCCCGTGATAGGCGTTCTGCCGGCTTATGATCTTCAGCTTGTCCTGCTTCCCCCTCTTGTTCCAGTAGAAACGGGCGATCTTGATGGCGGAGTCGACCGCCTCGCCGCCGCCGTTGGTCAAGAAGAAGCGGCTCAGGCCCGATGGGGTCAATCCCGCCAGCCTGTGGGCGAGCCGGATCGACGCCTCGCTTGCATACCCGCCGTACGCAGGGGCGTAGCTGTGCTTCATCATCTGCTCCATGGCCACGCGGGCCATTTCCTCCCGTCCGTAGCCCACGTTGACGCTCACGGCCCCGCTCGTGGCGTCCAGATACTCGTTGCCGTTGATGTCTTTCACGCGCATCCCGTGGGCCTCGCTCAGGATGAAGCTGCCCTTTTCCGTGAGCTGATCCAGAGGCACCGCCCCGTGGAGAAGGTGCTGTTTGTCCTGCTCCAGGATGACTTGGGCACGACTCTTCCGCATGGCCATCGGTGTTCTCCTTTCGTGAAGGGCCTACAGGGTTTGTGTATCCCAGTCAGGCTGGGAATTCAAGGCATTTCCGGGGCGTCGGAATGCGGTCCTTTGGAGAAACCTGTTGACTTCGCATGTCCCTCGTTTCTAGAGTAGAGGCCGGCTCCCGGGTAGATATACAGGAGCCCGGACCCCCGGATCGCCAATTGCACAGCCGCAGAAAGAGGAGACCCCATGGATCTCGACCGACCTTACTGGAACATGGAAGTGGAGCCGAAATTCAACACCCCCGAGATGAGGCGGATGCAGAACGACCTGTTCCTTCAGAACATCCGGGAGATGTACGACAAGATCCCGCTCAACAGGAAGCGGATGGACGAGGCAGGGCTTCATCCGTCGAACGTGAAGAGCCTCGACGATCTGCAGAAGATACCGGTCTACGGTCAGCCGCAGATGCGGGAACTCATCGCCGAAGTGGGCTTCGACATGCAGAAGATCCTGGAGATGACCATCGGGGAGGGGGCGAAGGACATCTACGTGATGGCCGCCACCTCGGGAACGACGGGACTGCCGACGCCTTATCCGGTCACGCGGAGCGGGTTGCCGGGCATGCGGGAGATCAACAACCGCATGCTCTGGCGCTGCGGTGTGCGGCCCGGGGACAAGCTCGTTCTGGCCTTCGGCCTGAGCATGTTCCTGGCAGGCTCGCCCACCCTGCTGGCTCTGGAGGATTTCCCGGGCATCACGATCATTCCCGTGGGCGCAGAGGCGGGCACGACACGGATCATCAATTTCTCGCGTCTCTTCGGTGGGAACGTGCTCATGTGCACCCCCTCCCTTGCCCTGCACCTGATCGAGAAGGCGCCGGAGGTCATGGGGGACAGCGTGAAGGCCCTCGGGTTCAAGATCCTGCTCTGCGGGGCCGAGCCGGGGGCGGGTATCCCCGAAGTGCGAAAACGGCTCGAGACCGAATACGGGGCGAAGCTCTTCGACGCAGGCGCCGGACTGGGCGTATCCTGTGATTACCCGGAGTACCAGGGCATGCACTGGATCGGCGACGATGCGGTCTACTACGAGCTGGTGGACCCGGACACGGGAAAGAACGTTCCCATGGAGGACGGAAACACCGGCCTCGGCGTGTTCACCACCCTGTCGGCTCAGGGGGGTGCCCTCTCGGGCATCCGGTTGACCATGGGCGACGTGCACCAGGTGGGCGTGTCCCCCTGTCCGTGCGGACTCTCCGGGTTTCGGTACAAGATCGTGGGCCGCACGGACGACATGCTCAAGGTGAAGGGCGTGATGGTCTATCCTGCACAGATCAAGGACGTGGTCGAGTCCTTTGTGCCGAGGACGACAGGCGCCTTCCGAGTCCTGCTGGACGAGCCGCCCCCCAGGGTCGTGCCTCCCCTCAAGCTGCGGATCGAATTCGGACAGGAGGTCGGTGCAGAAGACCTGGAGCTGTTGAAGAAGCAGGTCGATGAGAAGATGCACCAGGCCGTCAAGATCCGGCCCCAGATCGAGTGGGTGCAGCCGAACACGCTGGAGCGGTCCGACAAGAAGACCCAGTACATCGAAAAACTCTACGAGAAGTAGCCGCGAGGGCGGAAAGAAGCGCCGCCCGAAGGAGGGTCTGCTGAATCTCAAGTCGATCCTGCGCACGGGATTCTGGTTTGCCGATGTGGGGCGCATGTTCCGGTGGTGGGCGAACAGGCGGTCCCGCCGAAACCTTCCGTTTCTCCTCTTCGAGAATCGAACCTACAGCTACGGTGAGGTTTATGAGGCGTCGGTCCGGTATGCGAACCTCTTCCATGCCGCCAGGACGGAGCGGGTGAGGGAGGGACGGGTGAGCGAGGGCGAGCCGCTCGCCGTCGGCATCTACCAGGAGAACACGCCCGAGTTCGTCTTCGCCCTCTTCGGGGCGGCTCTGAGCGGGGACATCCTGTTCGGCATCAACACCGGCTTTCGGGGCGATACGCTGGCGAACTGCATCCGGCAGGCGAATGCCACCCTGCTCCTCGCCGATCCGCCACGGTGCGAGATGCTGGAGGCGGTTCTTCCACGCCTCGAGGGTGTGGGGTCCGGGGACGTCCTGCTCATCGAAGGCAGTGGGGACGAAGGGCCGTTCCGGAGGGCGGACGAGGTGCTCGAGGCGGGGAAATCCGACCGGGTCCCGAAACGACGGAGACGTCTCGACATCTTCAGCCCCCTGATCGTGATCTACACCTCGGGTACGACAGGGGCCCCGAAGGGCGTGCCCCTTTCGCACTTCAAGATGGTCGGCGCGGGCGTCATCACCCGGCGGAGGATCGGGCTGAGCCGGAAGGACCGGGGCTATGTGGCCATGCCGCTGTTTCACGCGAATGCATGGTACCTGGGGATCATGCCCCTTCTGGTCGCCGGCGGCAGCTTCGTGCTGAAACGGTGGTTCAGCGCGAGGGCCTTCGAGGGGGACATGCTGGAGCACGGCGTGACCTTCATGAACTACGTGGGACAGCCGCTCCATTACATCCTCCACGCCCTCGAGAGCAAGTACGGTAGCGGCGAGGCCGCGGAAGCCGCGCTGGCGCGGCACCCGAGGAACCGGTTCCGCATCGCCCACGGCAACGGGGCCTCGGTGGTGGACCGGCAGAAGATCGTGCGATACCTCGGCATGGAGCACGTCTACGAGGCGTACGGATCCTCGGAAGCGCCGATCAGCACGGTCGTCATGCCGGGAGACCCGATCGGAAGCGTGGGCAGGGTCGGCGACCGGAGCGTGGTCATCCTGGACGAAGAGGACAGGCCCTGTCCGCCCGGGGTGGTCGATGCCCGGGGGCGGCTTCTCAACTACGAGAAAGCGGTCGGGGAGATCGCCAGGAAGATCGAGCGGGACAACATCTTCTTCGACCGCTATTTCAACAACCCGGAGGCCTCGGACAAGAAGTTCCGGGGGGGCTACTTCCGCTCCGGAGACCTGGGGCACATCCGTATCGTCGATGGAAAACGCTATCTCTACTTCAACGGCCGCACGGACGACTGGATCCGGAAGGACGGCGAGAACTTCTCGGCGGAGAACGTCCTGGAATATGCCCAGAAACTGCCGAGCGTGGAGCTCTCGGTGGCCTACGGGGCGCCCTGCGAGGTGTCGGACGAGAAGGTGATGATCGCCGTGAAGCTCAAGGAAGGAGCCTCCTTCGATCCGAAGGCCGTCTTCGACTGGTTCATGCAGCAGCAGAAGGAAGCGGGTATGGACCCGAAGTGGATGCCGGACTACATCCGCATCGTGGACGACTTCTCGTTGACCGAGACTCAGAAGATCGTCTACCGGTCCCTGAAGAGCGAGCACTTCAACATCGAACGGCACCCCGACATGGTCGTCTACTTCCGGCAGCGAGGCGACGAGGCGTACCGGCCCCTCACGCGGGACGCCTTCGCCGCCATCCAGGAGCACTTTTCCAGGATGGGCCGTGAAGAGCTGCTCGAGCGATACTGACGCCTCGGGAGGGCGGTAGCGGAACGTCAGACGGCGGAGCGTGTAAGGAGTTCGATGTTCTCGTCTCCCTGCACCGCGGGCAGGCCGGCGATGCCTCCTCTGTCGTTGATGAAGTTCTGAGCGCCGGTCAGGTGGTTGAACAGCCCCAGGAACGAATCCGGGTTGTGCATGTGGGCCCGGCTTCCCCCCAGCGGCAGCAGTACGTGCTTGCTCGCGTAGTAGTCGAGGGCCACCGGGTCCGCGCCGGCGAGCAGGACGTTCGAGCGATGGGTCGTCTCTTCCGGGTACCCGCGCAGGCTCCCGTGGCTGACCCAGATGCAGTCGAGGAGGTTCAGGTCCGGGGTCCGGACCAGGGTCCACATCTTTCCGCACTGGGTTCCGGACTGCAGGTAGTGGCGGATGCCGAAGTTTCCGTCCGCCATGGAGAGCACGCCGTAACAGTGCTTGAGCGAGCCCGTGATGCCCGTGCCGTCATGGGTCTTCAGGACCGGGACGTTGATGACCTTGAGGTGGTCGCCGTACCCCGATCCGTTCCAGACGCCTTCGCGCAGTTCGATCCGATTTCCTCCCGCCGAGGTGAAACAGGGATAGGAGACGTCGGAGACGGTCCGGTAGCCATCCGCTGAATGGTCCGTGTCCGGTATGAAGCTGTCGCGGATGTCGTCCAGGAGGAAGGAGCTCACGGGGTCGCCCGCGAAGAGGCTGTTCACCAGGTGATCCACGGTGAGAAGCGTCTCGTCCTCTGCGTTGACGTAGACCCCCTGGTCGATCTGGGGCCAGGCGGCGTAGGACCCCCAGGCCGTGGGCCGGCCGTCGAAGGCTCCCTGGCCCTGGCCGTTCTCCATGATCACCACTTCTCCCTCGAAGCCGTCCGGGTGGTCCAGGATTCTGTGGATCAGTCCCCGCACCAGGTCCGTGTTCGTGGTGCCCCGGCATTTCCACTGGCAGTTCACCTTGATCAGGACCACGTCGCCGGTGTCGACGATTCCGTTCGGGCCCGCCCAGGGATGGGCGGCGTGGGACCGGTACAGGTTCACACCGCCGTCGGCCAGGGCGTCCATCATCACGTCCAGGCCCGTGTGCCGTGCCTGGCCGTCGTGGACCGGGATGTTCTCGACCCGGAAGACCCGGGATGTGCCCGCGGGCTGGCAACCCGGTCCGCTCAGAGCCATTCCGCCCATGGACAGGAGAGCGCCCGTTGCGGTCGCGCCCTTGATGAAGCTGCGCCGGGTGACCTCGACTTCGTTCCCCATCGCTTTTCCTCTCCGTCGGCGATCCGGCCCGGCAGGGCGTTCGTTTCCTTCCTCTTCGAACCATATTGCGGTGCCGGCCCCCGCCTCGTCAAATCCTGTTCCTCCCTCCCGTGGGGCCCCACAGCACTGATCCGTGGTTAACTCGGGTCGTGGTTAACTCGGTGGTTAACTCGGGTCGGACCAAGCTATGTATTTGATTATGAAAGAAAACGATTGCTGATCGGCGCGATAATCGAGCTTAGACGCCCCATTTTCGGGCCATAAACTGGGCTCTAAGCTTTCGTCCCAACAGAACCGGTTATCGGCTCCATCATGTAGAAGGGGGGCCGATCATTTCTTAGAGGGCAGTTTTGGCCTGAGAATTGAGCGGCTAAGGCCAATAGAGGGGCCAATTTGGAACCATTATTCTTGTTATATCAGACACATAGCTTGGTCCGACCCGATTCGCACGACCCGATTCGCACGTCGGCGACCTCGGTGCCTAACCGGGTATCTGGCTCGTAAATTGAAGTGACCTGCGATCGAAACCTATTTATCCAGGAAGATGCCACGGGGGGCCTTCTCCCCGTCCTTCCACCAGCGAGGCCGCCGCGTCGCTATCTTGTCGATCTCCTTGGGCGCCATCAGGGAGCCGCGGGCCTTTACGCCCTTCACGGACACGTCCGCCGTGTGAAACAGCTGCTGGTGGATCCGCTGGCGCTTGGCCGGCTTGTATTTCACGTAGATCTCCTCCGGGCCGTCGTCCGCGAAGAGCAGGACCCTGGAGGCCTTGCCGGCGCACCGGTACTCCTTGTTCAGGATCGTCCCCCCGAATTGGAACTTCTTGAGGTACACGTTGCCGTACTCCTGGTAGACGATCGTCATGACCCGGTCCCGGTCGTTCTTGGCCGCGTAGACGAGGTTCGTGTCCACGAAGAGGGTTTCCGGGGGCTGCACGACCCGATAGCGGCCGTCGTCCCACACCAGAACGATCCGGTCCAGGGAAGAGCACTGGAACAACACCCGTCCTTCCTTCACGGCGTGTCCCAGATATCCCTTCTCTTCGTCGTATCGGATTTCGTGCTCTTTCGCGGTCAGCTCCTTGATCTCGATGCTGTCGAAGACCGTCACCCGGGTGCGGCGCGGGTGATGGTTCCCGTGCGTCCTGACCAGCCCTTTCAGGTACTGGACCGCGTGGCCGCGCAGGTCCTCGAGCTGCTTCTCGACGCGCTGGAGTTCGGTGCGCAGGGCGTCGATCTCCTTCCGGCTCCGCTCCAGGTCGAACCGGGAGATTCGGCGGATCCGGATGCCGAGGAGCATCTCCACGTCCTGCTTGCTGACCGGTCGATCGAGCCGACCGGTGAAGGGCTCCAGGCCTTCCATCACCGCCGCCTGCACCTTCGGATAGGTCGTGCAGGTCTCGATCTTCTTGTAGATCCGGTTCTCCACGAAGATCTGTACGAGCGTCTTCGCGTGAATCTCCTCAAGGAGGCGGCGCCTCGCCAGGGTCAGCTCCTGCTTCAGGATCTTCAAGAGCTGGTTGGTGTTTTCCCTCAGGATCTCCTCCACATCCATGCTTACGGGGCGACCCTTGTGGATCAGTGTGCCGAAGCAGGTCACCGCGTTCTCACAGCCGGTGAAGGCGTAGAGCGCCTGGATCGCCTTGGCCGGCTTCGCTTCCGGATGCAGAGTGAGTTCGATGTTCACCCCTTCGGCGGTGAAGTCGTCGATCGCCTTCACCGGCACCTTCTTCTTTCGTATGGCGTCTTCGACGGATGCGATGAGCGATTCGGTGGTCGTTCCGAAAGGAAGCTCCGTGACGGCCAGCTTGTTCGAGTCCCTCTGCTCGATCCTCGCCCTCATGCGGCACCGTCCGTTTCCCTTGTTGTACTCCGAGACATCGAGCAGGCCCCCCTGAGGGAAGTCGGGGGTGAGAGAAAAGGGCTTCTTCTGCAGGACGGCGATCTGGGCCTCCAGCAGCTCCCTGAAGTTGTGGGGCAGCACCCGGGTGGACAATCCCACGGCGATCCCGTCGGTGCCGAGCATCAGCAGAAGGGGCAGCTTGGAGGGGAGGGTAACCGGTTCCCGGTTTCGACCGTCATAGCTCGGCACGAAGCGGGTCAGGTCCTTGTTGAAGACTTCCTTCCTGGCGAGATCGGTGAGCCTGCACTCGATGTACCGAGGCGCTGCCGCACGGTCCCCGGTCAGGATGTTCCCGAAATTCCCCTGTCCCTCGATCAGGAAGCCCTTGTTCACCAGGGCGGTGAGTGCGTCGGTGATCGAGGCGTCGCCGTGGGGGTGGTACTGCATGCAGTGGCCCACGATGTTGGCCACCTTGATGAACCGTCCGTCGTCCTTTTCCCAGAGGGAGTGAAGAATCCTGCGCTGCACCGGCTTGAGACCGTCCTCCAGGTTCGGGATGGCCCGCTCGCAGATCACATAGGAGGCGTAGTGCAGGAAGTTCTGATCCATCAGGACCCGGAGCGGATCTTCTCCGTCGGGCGGTGTCGAGCCGCTTCCCCCGTTCTCTTCCGCTGCGGGGAACTCGTCATCCAGTTCCGAGGTGCCGGGGGCCTGCGCGGTCGGCCGGGTCTCGAAATCGAACTCGAGCTGTTTGGTCATGGGGTCGTGTCCACGATGAGGTTCTCCATGATGTAGTTCCGGCGTTCCTGGGTGTTTCTTCCCATGTAGAAGGAGAGGATCTCCGGGACCGATCCGTTTCCGTTGATGGCCACCGGCGTGAGGCGCATCTCGGCCCCGATGAACCGTTTCAGTTCCCCGGGCGAGATCTCGCCGAGCCCCTTGAACCGGGTCACTTCCGCCCCTCGGCTCAGCCGCTTGAGGGCCGCATCCCGCTCCCCTTCCGAGTAGCAGTAGATCGTTTCCGCCTTGTTTCGAACCCGGAAGAGGGGCGTCTCCAGAATGTGCAGGTGCCCGTCCCGCACCAGGGGCTGAAAGAAGCGGAGAAAGAGCGTGATCAGCAGATTGCGGATGTGCATGCCGTCCACATCCGCGTCCGTTGCCAGGACCACGTTCTGGTAGCGGAGCCGTTCGATGGAGTCCTCGATGTTCAGGCTTCGCATCAGGTTGTAGATCTCGTCGTTCTTGTAGAGTGCGTCCCGCTTCAGGTCGCAGACGTTGAGGGGCTTGCCCTTGAGGGTGAAGATCGCCTGGGTGTTCACGTCGCGGCAGCTCACGAAGGAGCCGCCCGCGGACTGGCCCTCGGTGATGAAGATCGTCGACCGCCTTCCGGTCTCCTTCTTCTTGTTCAAGTGGATCTTGCAGTCCTTCAGCTGGGGGATACGGATGGAGACCGCCCTGGCCCGCTGGCGTGCCATCTTCTTCACGGACTGCAGCTCCTTTCGGAGCTTCTCCGTCTCCTCGATCTTCTGGAGAAGCTTCTCCACCTTCTTCGGGTTCCGGTGGAGCTGGTCGACCACCACGTCGCGGATTTGATTCACGAGGGGGGAGCGTATCTCGGTGTTTCCGAGCTTGTTCTTCGTCTGGGACTCGAAGACCGGCTCCTTGAGGCGGATCGCCACGGCCCCGACGATTCCTTCCCGCACATCGTCTCCGTCGAACCGGCTCTTGGCGAAATCGTTGATTCCCTTGAGCAGGCCTTCCCGGAATGCGCTCAAGTGGGTTCCGCCGTCCACGGTGTACTGCCCGTTCACGAAAGAGTAGTAGCTTTCGCTGAACCGGTTCGTGTGGGTAAAGGCGAGTTCCAGCATCTTGTCCCTGAAATGTATCGGCTCGTAGAGCTTCTCGAAGGGACATTCCTCGCGGATCAGGTCGAGCAGGCCTCTGGTGGAGCGGTAGACCGTTCCGTTGAGACGGATCTCCAGCCCGGGGTTGAGATAGGAGTAGAAGCCGAGCCTTCGCGCCAGGTGATCCTCCCGGAACGAGAAGGGCCCGAAGATGTCGGCGTCCGGCCGGAACCGGATCAACGTTCCGTCCGGCTCGTCCCCGGCATGCCCCTTCGCCTCCTTGGCGAGCTCCCCCCGCTCGAAACGGGCCTCCACGAACTTCCCGCTTCGGAAGCTTCGAACCAGGAACCTTTCGGACAGGGCGTTCACCGCCTTGGTCCCCACGCCGTTCAGTCCCACACTGAACTGGAAGACGTCGTCGTTGTACTTCGCGCCCGTGTTGATCCGTGAGACGCAATCGACCACCTTCCCCAGTGGGATTCCCCGTCCGAAGTCCCGGACGGTGACCTGATTCTCCTCGATGGAGACATCGATTCGCTTCCCGAAGCCCATGATGAACTCATCGATCCCGTTGTCGATGACCTCCTTGAGCAGGACGTAGATGCCGTCATCGTAGTGGGCGCCGTCCCCGGTCCGGCCGATGTACATGCCGGTCCGCAAGCGGATGTGCTCGAGGGAAGAGAGGGTCTTGACCTTGCTTTCGTCGTAGTCGTGACGGTTCCCGGGTGCCATGGGAATTCCTCGAGAATGCTGCGCAGCGTGCCGCTCGATTCGAAGCGTGGAAATCGGCCGGTTTCGACCGGATTCCGTTCCTGGATGGGAGCAGTATAGGCCACAGCCTGTTGTGTGTCAAAGGGAAAAAAGCACAAGATATGGGGTGGTTGGCGGCCTCCGACACCCTCCCTGTCACGCCAGGGAAGCGCCGACCGATTCCGCCCTGGCCATCAGGTCGGCGTCTCTCAGGGCCGCGTCCTTCTCGTTCCAGGAACCGTAGTGGTGGACGAACTCCATGGATGAGGCGAGCAGGGCCATGCCCACGACCTGCAGCCACTCGTTCAGGCTGTTGTAGAAGGCATCGTAGTCCCTCTTCTCCTCAGGATCGCCCCGGGAAGTGACGAAGACGACCTTCTTGCCCGGGGGAAAGGCGAGGATCTCCTTGTAGTCCTTCGTCTCGGGATCGAGCTCGAACCCGTAGTAGCAGTAGAGCCGGTCCACCAGGGTCTTGAACTGGGCCGTTGCGTGGAACCAGTAGATCGGGGTGCCGAGAACGATCGCATCGTAGGTGGCCATCTCCTCCATGAGGGGCGTCAGGTCGTCCTTCTGTACGCAGTGGCCGAGATTCTCCTTGCACTTGTCGCAACCGATGCAGGGCTTCATGTCGAGGGTGCGAAGCTCCACCAGCTTCGTTTCCGCTCCCCTGTCCGCCGCCCCCTTCAGAACCCTTTCGACGAGTGTAGCGGTGTTCGCGCCTTTGCGCGGGCTTGCATGGATTCCGATCACCTTCACAGTGGGTCTCCTTTCATTCGGTTTCGGCCAGCGCCGAGATTCGTTTCAGATCGAGGGAAGACAGAAGCTTCCTCAATTCCGGGTCGTTCATGGCGGCGCGAAAGCTCGGGTTGTTCAGGATCGCGCTCACCTGCCGGCTCTCTACGGCCTGCTGGAAATCCTTGTCGTTGAGCAGACGCTGAAAGGCCTCGTTCCCCTTCAGGTCCTTCATGACGGGATCGTTCAGGAGCGCGCGACGCCTCTTCCGGTCGCCGAAGGCGGTGGTGACGCCTTCGAGCTCGTCCAGGTTCGGCAGGGCGATCCTGGACAGCACGTTGTGCTGTTCTGCAAAGGCGGCCAGCCGGGAGTCGTTCAGGTCGAGGTATTCTCTTGGGACCAGCTTCTGCAGCGGTTCGCGCAGCAGGACCAGTGCACAAGCGATCAGGTAGACGATCAGGAAGCCCTTGGCCGAACCGAGGGCGCCCCCCAGGACGCGGTCCATGAACTTGATCGAATCGGAGGATTTTTTGAGGATCTTGGCCACGATCAGCCCGACCAGGAGGATGGCGATGTAGCAGGCGGTCCATCCGAGAAACAGGGACAGCAGATCGCCCACGAGATGGTCCACCTCGATCCATTTCGCGAGCAGGGGCTTCGTGTAGGCACTTGCGGAATAGGCAAGCAGGAAGGCCCCCACCAGCGCGCCGAGCCGTATGATCTGGGCAAGAAAGCCGCTTATGAGGCCGAGAATGCAAAAGGCGCCCACGAGAACGATGCAGACGATGTCCAGACCCATTCGGAATCCCCTGAAGGGCAGACGTGCGGTTCATGCCGCGGCAGCGGACCGGCGAGGCAAGCGAGCCCTAGAGTCCGGAGCCTCCGCCGAAGAGGGCGAAAACGACTCCATAGAGGACCATCTGGACGATCCACCCGATCAGACAGACGCCTGCTGCTCGCCATGTGCTCCGGTAGTCGAGGGCCTGCCGGACCGCGATGACCATGGCCACGAGCATCCAGACGGAGGCGACGAACATGACGATCGTTCCGAGCAGAGGAATGATCCCCAGTACCCGGATGACCCCGGGCGAACTCGAGAAGCCGATCGTTCTCAGCAGTTCCCCCAGGTCCGCCCTGGTCTGGGGCTCGGGCAGGAGCCTCGTCCCGATGAAGTAGGTGAGAAAGGCCCAGATGAACCAGCCTGCCAGGGCGGCCACGAGCCCCACGAGGAGCCCCCAGAGGCCCGCGAACCCCAGGCTGCCGACCCCGCCCGCCGCGCTCGAGATGAGGACCACCGTCATGGCCTGCGTCATTGCGGCCGGGTCCTTCTCCACCTCTTCGTAGAGCTGCACCTCCAGCCTTGCCGCCCGCATCATCCGATCGAATAGCTTGTCCATGCCGTTCTCCTCTGTTTGTTGCAGCAGCATAGGAGAGGCGGGAATGCCGTGTCAACCACCTCAGGGCGTTGTTGTTCGATTGCATCATGGTGTTTCCAGGAAACTTCGGGGAGAAATCCCAGGGTTGAGCATACGCTCTGGAGGAGGGTAAGATGAAAGGGCGTCCCGAGAACCGAACCGTGGAAGAGAGATGAACGAAGATCAGGCAAACGTGCAGCTGACGGAAATGCGGCACCCCGAAAAGCCGGGCGAATCGACCCGGCTGAGGCAGGCGAACCCGCGTAAGCAGGCCATCGAGCTGCGGCCGCCGAACCGGGGCAAGGCGATCACGGACGGGCTGCCGGGCCTGCGCATCGATCCGGACACGCTCGATCTCTATTCCGAGGTCCAACCCCTCAGCGAGCTGGTCGGCGCCATGAGGGACAAGGGCAGTCTGATCACCAAGGTGGAGATCCCGAAGTGGCGCAAGAGGCGGAAGCTGGGCGTGTACGGATGGGGTGTGATGCAGGGTCTTCTGAAGATGGACCTCCTCCAGCCCGTTGCCGGTCGGTTCGTCTCCCGGACCCGTCAGAGGGATCTGGCGGCGCTCAAGGAGGAAATCCGGGCCTTCGCCGCGGATCGAGGCTACATCAGCGGGTTCACCCGGGTCGACCGCCGGTTCATTGCACAGGGCCGGGACGACAAGTTTCCGTACGACACCGCCCTGGTGGTCGGCATGGAAATGGATCGCGATCTTCTGAACGAGGTCCCTCACCCCGGGGACCGGCTCTTCGATTTCGAGATCTACGTGGAGTCGGGCAGGAGGGTCTTCGAGGTGGCCCGGTTCATCCGGTCCAGAGGGTACCGGTGCCACGCGCGCGTCCCCTTCGACGGCTGGGTGAAGTACCCTGTCCATGCCATCAACGCGGGGTTGGGCGAACTGGGCGCGAACGGGGTGGTGATCACGAGGGAGTTCGGCCCCCGGGTGCGATGGACCACGATCAGCCTCGATGCCGAGGTCGAGGTGGACGATCCGGTCGATCTGAACATGGCGGACTACTGTGACGCTTGCCGGCGATGCATCCGGGCGTGTCCGGGCAGGGCGATTCCCGAAGAGAGACTTTGGTGGCGGGGTGTGCTCAAGCGGAAGATCAACGACACCAAGTGCTATCCCTATTTCCTCGAGTACGACGGCTGCGGGATCTGCCTGAAGGTCTGCCCGATCCACCGTTTCGGTTACGAAGCGTGCATGAACACCTACGTGGAAAAGGGGATCATCCTGAGGGGAGCGGATGGGGGCGGAGGCGATCCCACCTGACGTGCCCCCGTAGTGCGTGGGTCGAAGCGAATCAGGATACCGGTTCTTCCCGGTGGTCGAAGACGCGGCGGCTCTTCCGCTCGGTTCGGGGAAGGGATCCGTAGTCCACGATGTCCACCCGGCATCGGACCAGCACCTTGTGGCGGATCCGGGATTCGATCCGGCTTGCGAGATCCGGGTCGTCCCAGGCCTGTGCATTCATGGCTCTTTCCACGCGGAGAAGCATCTTTTCGCGGCCCGTTCCCTCGGTTCTCAGGTGGATCTGGTATTCGCTTCCGATCTCCCCCATCGTGCTCAGCACCTCGTCGATCTGGCTCGGGTAGATGTTGACCGCCCTGTAGGTGAACATGTCGTCCGTGCGTCCGAGAATCCGGTCGTGCCTCGGGAAGGGAACACCGCATTCGCATTCCCCCTCGAGCATCCGGGTCACGTCGTGGGTGCGGTAGCGGATCAGGGGGCTGCCTTCCTTCCGGAGGGTGGTGACCACCAGCTCCCCTTCCGTGCCCGGCGGAACCGGCTGCAGGGTCACGGGGTCGAGGATCTCGAAGAGAAACAGGTCCGCCCAGTAGTGGATTCCTCTGTGGAACGCACAATCGAGGCCGGTGCCCGGCCCGTACAGCTCGGTGAGCCCGTAGATGTCGAATACGTGATCCACCCCCATCAGCTCCTGCATGCGGGCCCGCATCCCCTCGCTGTGCCGCTCCGCTCCCGTGATGATCTTCTTGACGCGGATCCTGTCGCCGAGCCGGCGCCGGTGGATTTCCTCGGCCATGAGCAGGGCCATCGAGGCGGTGGCGCACAGGACCGTGGTTCCCATGTCCGCCATCATGTCGCAGTGCATTTCCGTGTTGGCAGGCCCGATGGGCACCGCCATGGCGCCGAAGCGCTCGCAGCCCGCCTGGAAGCCCGCCCCGGCGGTCCAGAGGCCGTATCCCACGGCGATCTGTACCCGGTCCTCCCGGGTCAGCCCGGCAAGCTCGTAGCAGCGGGCGAACATGTCCGCCCAGACATCGATGTCCCGGGCCGTGTAGCAGAGGATCTTGCGCTTCCCCGTGGTGCCCGATGAGGCATGGACGCGCACGATCCGGTCGAAGGGAACGGAGCGGAGCGGAAAGGGGTAGCCCGTCTTCAGGTCCTCCTTGTCCGTGAAAGGAAGGTCCCGGATCTCTTCGAGGGACCGAACCTCCTCGGGCAGGATGCCTGCTCCGTCCAGCTTGGCCCTGTAGGCGGGACAGTTCGCGTAGGCGTGCCGAAGCGTCCACCGGAGGCCTTCCAGCTGGATTCTCTCCAGTTCTTCCGCAGAAAGCTCACGGGGGATGAATTGCATGACGGCCGAGACCGGTCCTTCCTGTGCCTCATCCGGCTTGGTAGCCGGCTTCGAGGGCCCGAATGCAGGCCTTGAGCATGTCGTCACTCCCGGCGAGCCGTTCCCGGAGCACGGACTTCAGATCCTCGAGAGAGCAGAACAGGCTCGTGTCTACCCTGCGAGGCTCCCGGCCCTGTGCCAGGGCGAAGCCGAGGAGGACGAGGTTCGCGGATTTGGGATTTCCGATCCTCCCGGCCGTCCCGTCCGCGTCCAGTCCGCAGAGTCTGCGTCTGCTGCCGGGTCTTTCCGCGGAACAACGGTTGACCGCGATCCAGGCATCGGAGCGGAGGAAGGCCTCGTAGTGGGCGATGCTCTCCGGCTTGAGGGCGATGAGAACATGCCCCTGTCCCGGCCGGATCATGGGACTGGCGAAGGCACCCACCTTCAGGTGCGAGACGACCGTGCCCCCTCTCTGGGCCATGCCGTGCGTCTCCGACGTGAAGACAGGCAGCCCCTTTCGGATGGCCGCTCCGGCGAGGAGACTCGTCACGAAGAGGACGCCCTGGCCGCCGACGCCTCCCACGAGAATCTGTTGCTTCGCCCCTTGTCTCATCAGCGGCTCTCGTTTCCTCGAATGTTCTGCTTCGGGCAAACGTAGGCGCAGACGCCGCATTCGATACAGAGGAGCGGGTCCACGTGAATGCGCCGGTCCCTTTGGTCCAGGAACAGGGCAGGGCATTCGAACTGGTCGATGCAGTACCCGCACCCGTCGCACGCCTCGTCGACGCGGACGGCGACGCCCTTCGCCTTCCGCTTGTCTTCCGGCGTCGCCAGCGGGCAGGGGCGCCTCGCGATGACGACGGCGGGGCCTCGTTTCCGGCTGTGCTCGACGGCCTCGCGCAGCAGCGTCACGAACCGGTCGACCTCGTAGGGGTCGCCGACGCGGCAGAACTTCACGCCGCAGCCCCGCACCACGCTTTCGATCTTGACGGCCTGGAGGGGCTCGCCGCCGGCCCCCCTTCCCGTGGCGGGGGTGGGCTGGTTGCCGGTCATGGCGGTCGTGCCGTTGTCCAGGACGACCAGCACGAAGGCCGCCTTCTGGACCACCCCGTCGATCAGGGCGGGAACGCCAGCGTGAAAGAAGGTCGAGTCGCCGATGGTCGCCACGATGTCGCGAGGCTTCTTCGCATCCTTGAAGGCGTGATGGAACCCTTCCGCCTGGCCCACCGCCGCGCCCATGCAGAGCACCGTGTCCACGGCCCCCAGGTTCAGGCCGAGGGTGTAGCATCCGATGTCGCTCGTGTAGATTCCCCGCGGTGCGGCCTTCTTGATGGCGAAGAAGGCGGCCCGATGAGGACAGCCGGCGCAGAGGGTCGGACGCCTTCCAGGGGGGGCGCTGACCGATGGGCCGCCGGTCGTTACGCCCGCAAAATCACCGACGATCCGCTGAATCGTCTCCGGAAGAAGCTCGCCCACCTGCGGCACCGTGCCGTTCAGCTTTCCGTGCACCCGTTCCCGGTGGGCGAATTGCATCTCCATGACGGGGGTCGTCTCTTCCAGGACGAGAATCGCGTCATGGTTCCGAAGCATGTGGGATCCGAAACGCTTGTGAAGGGGATAGGGCTGCAGAACCTGATACAGGGGGACACGCTTCCAGAGCCCCAGATCCCGGAGGATCTCCGTCGCATGTGCGGCGGCCACGCCCGATGCGACGATCGCCTGCTTCCCTTTTGCGCTTCGATTCAGCCGGACCGGCCTCGTCCTCGGATAGGAGGCGAGCTTCGCAAGTTTCCGCTCGAGTTCCTTGTGCAGGATGAACCGATACCTCGGCGTGGCCGCCCACCGCTGAGGGTCGCGTTCGAAGGCCGCCTCCCGCCCCGGGGCCCGGATCGCCTCCATCTGCACGTCCTGTCGGGCGTGGCACACCCGGGTGGTGGGACGCAGCATGACGGGCACCTGAAACGTTTCGGAAAGCTCGAAGGCGAGGGACACCATGTCCCGGGCCTGTCCGGGCGACCGGGGATCGAGCACCGGTACCTTGGCCATCATGGCCATCATCCGGCTGTCCTGTTCGGTCTGGGAGGAGTGGGGCCCCGGATCGTCGGCGCTGATCACGAGGAAGCCTCCCCGCGTTCCCATGTAGGCGGCACTCATCAGCGGGTCGGACGCCACGTTCAGCCCGACCTGCTTCATGCTCACTGCCGTGCGGCGCCCCGCCATGCTCCCTGCGTAAGCGATCTCGAAGGCGACCTTCTCGTTGATCGCCCACTGGGCGTGGAGCCGGAGACCATGCTCTCTCTGCCACGAGACAACCGAAGAGAGGATCTCCGAGGCGGGGGTGCCGGGGTAGGACGTGGCCACGGTGCAGCCGCTTTCCACCAGGCCGCGCGCCATGGCTTCGTTCCCGAGCATGAGTCTTCGTCCGCCCAATGAAGGTCCTCCTCAGGTCATGGGGTGGCCTCGAGGCAATAAAACGCGGCCGGCCCACACAGGTGGCATCGGCCGGCCGGCTTTGAATCGTTTCGAAGGAGTCCTGTCCTCGACTGCGCAGCTCGCTCGGGCCGCAAGGGACAGCTGGTCAGTATAGGAAACGGGGGCGTTCCCGTCAACGATGAGGGAACCGGCCGTGCCTCCCGCAGCCCTTCATTGCAGGGCCGGATCGTTGGTCGCGAAGATCGCGGCTGCGTCCGCAACGAGCTGCTCCCCTGCGTGAAGAGAGCCTCTGACCGAGATCCTCCCTCCTTCCACCCGCTTCACCCGGCCGTGCATCGACAGGTCCGTGTGAAGCGGGCAGGGCGTGCGGTAGCGGACCTTCAGCATGCCGCTCCTGTCCGCCCTGCGCTCGGGGGGCTGCCCCCGGCGAAGGAACTCGTCAAAGACCGCCGCCACGACACCCCCGTGGGCCAGGCCGGGGGCGCCCTCGTGCGCGTCCGAGAAGACGATCCGGGCGGTGACGCCCGAACCGCTGTCCTCCCCCATGACCATGGGAGGGGCGACCGGGTTGTGCCGCCCGGTCACCGGGCAGGCATCGACCGCTCCCGCCCGGCGATCCTGCACCTCCCTTGTATCCACGCTCATCCTTGCCTCGAGCGCCTCGGCAGTCACCGCGGCCTCGCGGGCCAGCGACTCCGGCAGGTCGCGGGCGACCACCTCGGAAGCGATTGCCCTGAGGGCATCTGCGAAGGAGCGGCGGTGGCTTCCCTCGGCCGCAGGTAAAGGCTTCGCCCAGGATTCGATTCGCCGGTTACGGCGAGCGGCCCGTTCCCGGAGCGACTCCTCTCCGATCACGAAGAAGACGGCATCCGCCTCTGCGAAGGAACGTCCCTCCCCCAAGACGGCTGCTTCGGTGAAGATGGTGGATCCGGTGATTCGCCTGACCCTCCCCTCGATGCGGACCTGCTCTTCGATCGGACAGGGGCGCTGAAACCTCACGTCCAGGATCCCTGTCACGGCCGGCTTGGCCAGCCGGGCCAGGACGGAGCCGAACACCTCGTCTATGGCGGCCGCCAGCCAGCCGTTGTGAAGGCATCCGAAGGGGGACGCGAAGGTCGCCGGGAAGGCGACGATCCCCACGGCCACCTTTTCCGCCCGGTTGTCGACCAACATGGGCGGCGAGAGGGGATTGGACAACCCGGACAGGGGGCTCATGTCCAGCATGCCGTAGTCGAACTCCCTTCCCGCTCCTCCGTCTTCCGGCAGGCGGAACCCGACCCGCCGCAGGAGCCGCGGATGCTCCTTCATGCGTTTCGCAAGGGCTTCGATTTCCCCTGCCCCTTCCCAGAGAACCGCGGTCGGCGCGGCAGGGTTCACCGCTTCACGATGCAACGCTCTCAAAGCGGCCGCGAGCCTTCTCCGGGTGGATCGGGACGCCCGGGCTGGGTGGGTGCCGGGTTTCATCGTCTCCTGGCCTCGGTCGGGTGGAACCGAGGCGAGTCTTAGCACAGGATCGCAGTGAAGGCAATCGGGAGGGGGTAGACATCTGTGCGCATGTATGGCAAAGAGTCTTCGGATAAGGGGCGAACCATCTCGAGGAGGCCGAGGATGATCAAGGTCGAAGACCTGACCAAGCACTACGGCAGCCTGTGTGCCGTCGACCACGTGAGCTTCGAGATCCGCAAGGGGGAGATTCTCGGTCTGCTGGGTCCGAACGGGGCCGGGAAATCGACGACCCTCAGGATTCTCACCTGCTACCTGCAGCCCACCTCCGGGAACGTCTCTGTAAAGGACTACAACATCCACGATCATCCCCTGGAGATCAAGGGACTGATCGGCTATCTGCCGGAGACCGCGCCGTTGTACCACGACATGCTCGTATACGACTACCTGAGGTACGTGGCCGACATCCGTGGCTACCCGAAGGAGAAGCAGGTGCCGAGGATCAAGGAGATCGCGGCCCTGTGCGGATTGCAGGAGGTCATGCACCGATCCGTGGACGAGCTCTCCAGAGGGTACAAACAGCGTGTCGGGCTGGGACATGCCATGCTGGCCGACCCGGAGATCCTCGTTCTGGACGAGCCCACGGCCGGGCTGGATCCGAATCAGATCGTCGAGATCCGGAACATCATCAAGGAGATCGGCAAGGCGAAGACCGTGATTCTCTCCACCCACATCCTGAGCGAGGCCGAGGCGACCTGCGACCGCGTGGTGATCATCAACAAGGGGAAGATCGTGGCGGACGGCCCCACGGCATCTCTCAAGGAGGAGTCCGGCAGTGCCTATGACCTCCACCTCTCGCTTCAGGGCGCGGAGTACGCGGACGTGGAGCAGGCGCTCGCGCCCCTCTCGACGATCCGGAAGATCTCCCGGGGCGAAGACACGGACCACACCGTGAACCTCGTGCTCTCCTGCAGCGCGGGGCAGGACATCCGACCCGATCTCTACCGGATCATCAAACAGAAGGACTGGTCCCTCCTGGAGTTTCACCGCGAAAGCCGAACCCTGGAGAACCTGTTCAGAGAACTGACAAAGGAAGGCTGAGATGAGAGGCGTCCGGCAGGTCTTCAAGCGGGATTTCAAGGTCTATTTCACTTCTCCCATTGCCTACATCGTGATCTGCTTCTTTCTCATTCTGTCCGGGTGGTTCTTCTTCTCCACCTTCTTTCTGTTCAACCAGGCGGAGATGAGGGCCTTCTTCGGGCTCCTGCCGGTTCTGTTCGCGCTGATCGTGCCCGCGGTCACGATGCGACTGTTCTCCGAGGAGCTGAACACGGGATCCTACGAGCTTCTGCTCACGCTCCCGGTGTCGGTCCGCGACGTGGTGATCGGCAAGTTCGCCGCCGCGGTCGCCTTTGTCGCACTCATGCTGGTGCCCACCCTCTCCTACGGCATCTGCATCTCCCTGTACGGAGATCTGGACTGGGGGCCCGTGATCGGGGGGTACCTGGGGGCCGTCCTGCTCGGTGCCGCCTTCGCGGGCGTAGGGCTCTTCGCCTCGTCTCTGACCAGGAACCAGATCATCGCCTTCATCATCGGCACGTCCGTCTGCTTCTTCCTCACCCTGATCGACAAGATGCTCTTCTTTCTGCCCGAGTCCGTGGTGGGGATCTTTCAGTTTCTCGGTGCGGATTTCCATTTCCAGAACATCTCACGGGGCATACTGGACTCCAGGGACATCCTTTACTTTCTGAGTGTGTGCTTCGTGGCCCTTTACGGAACCTATCTCGTGATCCAGGAGAAGAAGTGAGGTCGCTGCAATGAGTCATCCAGGAAGGACGAGCAAGCACGTTCGGTTCCTGTTGTACCTCGCCGTGGTCGTTCTGTTGAACCTCGTCGGGACCACCCTGTTCTTCCGGGTGGACCTTACAGCGAACAAGCTGTTTTCCCTTTCCGAGGCGAGCCGGACGGCCGTTGCCCGCCTTTCCGACCCCCTGACGGTCAAGGTGTTCTTCTCGGGGCAGCTGCCCGCCCCCTACAACAACGTAGAGCGCTATCTGCGGGACCTCCTGGCGGAGTACAGCGTGGCGGGAAACCGGTACTTCAACTACGAGTTCTACGACGTGTCCGAGGGAAAGGGGGAAGAGGCGGAACGGAACCGGGAGATCGCCCGGGACTACGGCATTCACCCGGTGCAGATTCGGAAGCTGGAACAGGACGAGGTCCGGTTCCAGAATGCCTACATGGGCATGGTGCTGATTCACGGTGATCTGATCGAGACGATCCCCGCCATCACCTCCACCGAGGGGCTCGAGTACAAGATCACGGTGAAGATCCGGAAGATGGCGAGCGAGATCAGCGCTCTTCTCGGCCTGGAAGAGAATGTGAAGGTGCTGCTCTACCTCTCTTCCTCCCTGCAGGTGATGGGCCCTTACCTCAACCTGACGGGGCTCGCCGACGTGCCGGGCATGGTCGAAGGTGTCGTCGAGAAGCTCAACGAGAGCCACTACGGCAGGCTCGACTTCCTCTCCGCCGATCCGTCCCGGGACGAGAGGGCGGCGGCGGAGGCGGAGGGCTACAATCTTCTCCGGCTCCGCTGGGACGCCTTCCAGGACCGCACGGGACGGCAGATTCCGGCGGGCAGGGGCTTTGCGGGTCTGGTGGTCCGCCACGGCGACCGTGTCGAGGGGATTCGGCTGATCAAGGTGATGAAGGTACCGGTCTTCGGCACCCGGTACCAGCTCATGGAAGAGAGCCGGCTCGAAAAGGCGATCGGTGAGGCGGTGGAAAACGTGATCCAGGTGAACGAAGAAATCGGCTATCTTTCCTCCCACGACTGCCTGGAGCTGGGCGGGCCGTCCCTTCCGGGGCAGCCGAGACAGGAATCCGCAGGGAATTTCCACGATCTCCTGCGGGAGGATTACACCGTTCGGAGGGTCAACCTGAAGGAGGAATCGATACCGGCGGGGCTTGCCTCCCTGATCATCGCGGGACCGAAGGAGGAGTTCACGGATTATGAGCTCTACGAGATCGATCAGTACCTGATGAGGGGGCGGGGCCTGATTCTCTTCCTGGACCGGTTCAGGGAGATCGTGCCCCAGAACAACCCCAGGTCCTTCCGTCAGCAGGCCCCGGTCCATGTGCCGCTGAACACCGGGATCGAGAAGCTTCTTTCGCAGTACGGCCTCTCGCATACGGCCGCCTACGTACTGGACGAGAGCTGCTTCAAGCAGCGGGTGCCGCAGCGCTTCGGGGGAGGGGAGAGGCCGATCTATTTCGCACCGATCATCAAGAACGAGTCGATCAACAACGAGGTGCCGATTCTGAAGAACATCAAAGGCTTGGTCATGCTGAAGGCTTCCCCTCTGGTCCTGGACGAAGAGAAGGCGGAGGAGCACGGCCTCGCGCCGGTTCGGCTCTTTTCCTCCTCGGATCAGTCCTGGCAGATGAAGGGGCGGATCGACCTGAATCCGCTCATGCTGCGCCCGCCCGGGCCGGAGCAGCCGCGACAGGCGAGCGCCCTCGCCTATCTCCTGAAGGGGGGGTTCCCGAGCTATTTCGCGGACAAGCCGATCCCGGAGCAGACAGGCCCCTCCGCTTCGGAGGAAGGGGATTCTCAACCCGAGAAGGGCGAGACCGAAGCGGGGGTCGACCTGTCCGGGATTCTGAGCGCGGAGGCGACGGTGGAGGAAGGGAAGCCGGGGGGGGTCTGTGTGGTGAGCACCTCGGAGATCCTGAAGGACAATATGATCGACAAGGAGGGCCGGAGCCCGAACGCGCAGTTCGTCATGAACGTGATCGACGTCTTCAACGGCAGGGAGGCGTATGCCCTGATGCGGACGAAGGCGCAGCGGTTCAATCCGCTGCGCGACGTGGAGGCGGGCACCAAGGCGGTGATCAAGTACTTCAACATCGCCGGATTGCCGGTGATCGTCATCTTCGTGGGCTTGCTCGTCTGGTTGCGAAGAGCGGCGAGAAGACGAATGATCCAGAACATGTTCGAGAAATAGAGAGCACGCAGGGAATACAGGGGTGAGCGGATGAAACGGAAGACCGAAACGATCGTCCTTGTCTTGATCATCGCGGCCCTGACGGCCTACCTCTTGTGGAAGAGGACGGAGGACACCCGGTACCGCCTTCCTCGGTTTTCGGAGGTTGCGAAGGAGGAGATCACGCACCTTACGATCCGGAAGAGCGATGCCGAGATGACGCTCAGGCGCGACGGCGAACGCTGGCGGATCCTGCCGGAGGAGTACCCGGCGGACGGGGCCGCCGTGGACCGGATGCTCGAGGCGATCGGCGGCGTCCGGCTGACCGCCTTGGCGTCCGCCTCGGAGAACTACGCCGTCTACGACCTCGACGAAGAGGACCGCGTCCAGGTCAGCGCCTTCAACGGCGAGGATCTCCTGCTGAGCCTGGGTGTGGGCAAGACGGCCCCATCTCACCGTCACACCTTTGTCAAGCTCGCGGACGACCCCCGTGTCTACCACGCGGAGAGCAACCTGCGAAGCGCTTTCGACAAGGGCGTGTCCGCCCTCCGGGACAAACAGGTGTTGAAGATCGATGAGGAGGTTTCCGAGATCGTCCTTGCTTCCGGGGGGAAGAGTCTCCACATCCTCCGGGCACCCGCTCAGGCGGGCGAGGACGCGGCAGGGGAACAGGGTGCCGAAACGGGCGCTCGGTCCTGGGAAACCCTGGAAGGGAAGCCGGTTCAGGAGAAGGAGATCGACGGCCTGGTCAAGACCCTTTCCGACCTGAAATGCGACGGTTACCTCGAGGAGGGAAAGGACGCTCTGGGCGACCCCGCTTTCACCGTCTCCTTGAAGGGGGTCAAGAACTACGAGCTTTCTCTTTTCGACGAACGGGAGGGAAAGACCGCGGCCACCTCATCGGAGAACGAGCACGTCTTCCTGATCTCGGAGTGGAAGGCGAAGAAGATCAGGAAGGATCTGGACAGTCTGACAGAGACCGAGGAATGAGATGGTGAGAAAAAGGTTAAAGGTGAAAGGGGTGGTACACGTTGTGAAGAATGAGTTCTCAAATTCCAGGTTCTTCCCTTTGACCTTTGACCTTGTTTACGTCTGCCCTGCGGGCTGCTAACCCGCCCTTGCGTCGATGATCCGGCCGTTCTGCGGAAGGTCGGCCTTGTCCACGCCGAAGTCGGACAGAAACCGCCCCGTCATCTCCTCGTCGATGGCCCATCCCATGGTCCCCTTCCGAAACTGCGTGGCCACCTGGTAATCGAGAACGGGTGCAAACGTGCCCATGTAGAGACGGTTCGGCTGGCACGAGGTGTCGCAGGAGGGCCCGCCCTCGCTTGCCCACAGCGCATCGATGATGCAGAGCTGCTGCCGGGGAAAGAGGACGCTGCCCGTGCGTGCGTCCATCTCCCCGAGGATCTGGGGGGTCCCGTTGATGGCGAGCAGGTAATCCGAAGCGCCGAAGACGTGCGCCCATCTGGGCTGAAAGGACCCCAGGTGGTTCTTCATCGACATGGAGAATCCGCCGAAGGTGTCCCGGTGCCCCTTGCAGAGAGCGATGTTGATCAGGATGTCCACCTCGCCCGAGGCAAGATTGGTGAGACAGTCCGCCTTCTTGCCTCCCCCCCGCCAGGGCGAGGGGATCGGCACAGGGGTGTTCAGACCGCCCCACTGTCCCACGATGCGACACCCTTCCGGCAGGCCTGCGAAAGGGGTCTTTTCGGCCAGATCGGCTCCGTGCTTGCCGTCGTAGATGCATACACGGCCCGGCCTGACGTTCAGCTCCTCCACGAGGACCCGGCACACCTTCGCCATGACCGCGCTTCGCGTGTGCTGGCGGGCGATGTTGTTCGTCTTGATCGCCACCACCACGTCACTCCAGGCCTTTCCCGGGGGCTTGAGCAGGATCGCCTTCCAGGCGTCCCGGATCCGATTCTCACCGGTCAGGGCCATGGCCATCCGGTCCATGTTCTCCTCCACGGCCCGGCCGACCACCAGCTTCTCCTGGTGGGTCCAGGGACAGACCGGCACGACCTCGCGGGTCATGCCGGGATCGTGAACGCCCGCCACCCGGAGACCGTCCACGTTCGGGTGCGATCCTGTGCCCTCTCGAAGACCGGCCGCGGACTTCGGCAGGAAGAGATGGGGGGCGACGCCGAAGACGGCGGCCCCTGCGATCGATGTCTTGAGGAAGCTCCTGCGAGAGACACGGCCCGGCGGAAAGGTCTTCATGGCATCACCTCTTCGAAGCTGGGTTGGAAAGCGAGTCGTTCCGGCCGCCCTTCTTTGACAGACGCCCTTTGTCCCTTCTACACTGTTGAATGTAGGATGTAATGCCCCTGCCCCTGGATTCAGCTCGAGATCTTCCCCTCGACACGGTCTTGCGCGGGCTGCACACCCCTGAAACGGAAAGGAACCGGGATGCTCTTCGACTCCGTCCCGCCGGACAAGCGAAAGTACACGCTTCAGGATACGTTTTCGTTTGCCTGTCACAAGGAGCTGAGCTGCTTCAACGCCTGCTGCCGAAACAAACACCTGCCTCTGTCGCCGTACGATGTGCTCCGGCTGAAGAAGGCGCTTCGGATCGACTCGGACAGGTTTCTGGTGGATTATGCGGTCTACGCCCTGGATCCGCGCTCCGGGTTTCCGATCATCTCCCTGAAGATGCGAGAGGACGAGAAGAAGTCCTGCCCCTTCGTGAGTGAGGAGGGCTGCCGTGTCTACAGCGACCGGCCGACGGCCTGTCGCCTCTTTCCTCTCGGGAGGGCCTCCAAGTCGGGCGGCAACGGGGGGAAGAGGGACCAGTTCTTCTTCCTCCAGGACATCCCCGGGTGTCTTGGCAAGAGCGAAAAGACGCTCTGGACCGTGGAGAAGTGGCTCGAGGACCAGGGGGTCTTGCCCTATATGGCGATCAACGACAAGATGCTGGATCTCCTCTTCCATCCGAAGCGGGAGAAGGGCAAGCCGCTGGACGATCGCCAGCTCCAGAAACTGATCGTGGCCTGCTACAACCTGGATGCCTTCCGAACCTTCGTTGCGGAATCGAACCTGCTGGAGGCCTCACGGGTGGACGCTGAGACCCGATCCCGGATCGAAAAGGAAGAGACCTCCCTGCTCATGTTCGGCCTTGCCTATCTCACCGCCACCCTCTTCGACTGAGAGGCTGCCGATAAACGGCCATCTGCTGCGTTGCAGGCCATGCCGGGGCACTGCGGCGGACAAGAGTCCTGCCTCGTGCCCCGGCATGACCTGCGCCTTGCATCTGACCCTTTCTCGGCAGCCTCTCGCCAATCGGTCCGTAGATGCACCATGCCGATAAACGGCCATCTGCTGCGTTGCAGGCCATTCCGGGGCACTGCGGCGGGCAGAAGCTTCCCGCCTCGTGCTTTGTCCTTTGCCCTCCGGTCCTAGCCCGAGTTTACCGCCTTTTTAGCGGAACGATTTGTTTTTGTTGAAGAATAT
>CAYZMM010000053.1:0-39401 GCA_964479535.1 uncultured Thermodesulfobacteriota bacterium | reverse complement strand
TTTTTCAGCATAACCGTGGACAACTTCAGGCTTGCAACTAAATGGGTCTGCACCCCCTCCGGTAAGAGCCAGTCCTTCTTCAGTGACGACTCGCTTGCCACGGCGGTTCCAAGTTTGTCTTGAAGCGCCTTGCGCTTTAGGAACTTGACAAAGTCGATGACTTCCTCGACAAGAGTGTCGGGCACTTCCTCAATCTCCTTAATCAATATTTCCTTTGCTCCCACTTTTCACCTCCTTGAAGAGTTCCTCCTCTTCAGCGGGATGAAGGCAAATCCCATGTATAGACATTGGCTTACAGGTTAGCCAATACAAAAAATATCGTGAAGAGGCTGCCTTGGTCAAGTGGGCGTTGTTTCCAAATTGCTCGAAGGCTAGAGTGGGCAGGACTATTGCAGGAGCTGTTTCTTCCCCGAAGGGCTACTGGTCACCCGCACCAGGGGTTCCCGTTTACGCAGTCCAGGGGCCGTTCGTCGGTTTTTCAGCCCGCGCATCTACCGCACAAAACGCAAAGGAGTGACGCGATCTCCGGGGTCCACCACTCCGCCAACGCGGTTACGTCGAAAAACTCAATTTCGATCGTCTGCATGGCGGGATCCCTTTCCGGGGCAAGTTACTCGCTGCCTCGCGCCTTGGCCGTCTCCACCGCTTCGGCCTGGAAATACTCCGGGGCCTTCTTCGTTTTGAGAACACTCCCCAGGGCCTCTTTCAGAAACTCGGTGGCCTTGATGCAGGAGTTTCCCCGGAACCCCCTCGTCTTGAACTCCGTGGTCCCGTCCGGGTTGAAAGTGATCTCGATCTTCTTGCTCATGGGGTTCATCTCCTGGTGAGAGTGGGTCTAACGAGTCTCCTCGTCCGGCAGGTCCACGAAAAAGATGGCGTCCCAAGGTTCCTCACGGAGCCGTTCCGGTGGCAAATGACTGAGATCGGGAATGTGCCGTTTCTCAGCGGATCATTTCCACAAAGGCCTCGACGCGGTTCTTGATAATTTCGGCGTCTTCGTTGCTGTAGTCGGTCTCGATCTTGAGCATCGGGATTTCCGCCTCCTTGAGGGCCCGTTCCAACCGGAAGGACTCGATGCCGTAAGGGTGGCAGAACTGGAGGGCGTAGTGGATCACCCCGTCCACCCCGAGATCCCTGGCCATCTGGACCACGTGTTCCAGTCGCTCGTTATTGGGCGTGAAGCAGGCGCAATCGATCTTCATGTAACGGTCCGCCAGGTGGTCCAGCATCTGTTCCACCGTGCGACCGTCTTCCCGGACGAGGTCTCTGGTGTTGCGCGTCCCGATGCAGGACTCTTCCCCAACCATGACGGCCCCGCTCGACTCGATCACAAAGGGGAGCTTCCAATTCGGCACGGCCATGGGGCAGCCTGACACCATCAAGCGAGGGGTCCCTTCGGGCACCACACCCTCCCCATTGCCCACCCGAGCCTCCAACTCATCGCAGAGTTCGCCTATCTTCTGGATGAATCGCGGCGGATCGTCGTAGAAGGATATCTGGTTCACCAGAAGCGCATCCCTGCCCGAAATCGGCGCGGGCACGGCCTTGCGAAGCCGGTTGAGGCGCTGCAGAACCCGGCGGCGATCGTTGATCGTCCCGATGGCCTCGGAGAGCCTCTCCGCAGTGATCGTCACGCCGGTCAACTCCTGCATCCGCTCCATGAAGCGCCTTGCCTCCAGCCTCCACAGTTCCCGGTCCCTGGCCTCTTTCATCTGCGGGATTTCCATCACATAGACCGGCGTGTGCTCGTCCAGGATCTCGAAGGACTTCTTCTTCCCGTCGCACGTCGTTTCGCCTACCACCAGATCACAGGATTCGAAGAAAGGGCAGATACGGGCCAGCTTGAACCCCATGAAGGACTTGATCAAGGCGCACGTGCTCCTGGGCAGAACCCGTTCCGCCTCTTCTTGGCCGATCTCCGCCCCTGCGCATAGGCCGACGCAGATTCCATTTGCTGCCCAGATGATCTCCTCGGGGACGAAGACACAGAAGGTTCCGATCACCTTGCTGCCCCGCGCCTTGGCCTCCAGGAGTTCCTGGATCCGGAGTCCGTGCACCTCGGAGAGAACGAAGTCCAGATACTCGGCCCCTTTGAGCCGGCCTTCCTGGGAGAGGTAGATGTCCCCGTAGAAGTTGCCCAGGGCCTTTAGAAGGCCGTCGTGGGCAGGGATATCCATGCCCAGCTCGTCCCACATCTCCTCGTACTTGGAGCTCATCGCTTTTCCCTTTCCGCTTTCCTAACGCGTCCGCATCTGTTGAGAATGTATTAGGGTTTCACAGTCTTTTTGAAGCTGAGAAGGGCATCGACCGTTTCTCTCATGTTCGTGGGCCGGCCCACCTCGAGTTTGCCGCTTCTCCCGTAGTAGTCCAGGCATGTCCCGCAGGAAAGGATTTCCGCACCTCCTTCTTCGTACTGTTTCAGGATGCCCAGGACGGGTGAGCCCTCCGTGGTCAGGAAAACGCCGCTGTTCATGCAGATGATTCTGGCCGGCAGCTCATCCGACTCCAGGAGAACATTCAGGAACGCCTTCATCAGCCTTTCGCCCAGGTCCGGTTCTCCTTCTCCCAGACCGGAGGAATCGAGCACGAGCAGGAAATCTTTGTTCAAGGCCATGTTTCCTCCTCTAAAAAGAGTCCACACCTCTCATGGTGTTTTCGAACAAACCATTCCCTTGAGGGGACAGACGAAACAGTGGAAATTCTTTGGAGTTCTTCAGATGAACGAGGGAGGGGGTAAGGCGGGGAGGGGCAGGTCAGGTGAAAAGCGCGCACAGCAACTCCGTGCAACTGCCCCGGCACCCGGCCAGGGTCGTTGTGAGAAGAATCAGAATCTTACGGCTCGAACGACGGAGAGCCCTGTTTCCAAGTTCAAGACCTTCACGTGTGTTTCTCTCTCTTACAGAAGCGGACTCGCCTGTGTTTACAGCGACAAAAAAAAGATACCAGACGGCCTGCATCCCGTCAATCCCTGCACCCCATCAGGTGCAGACCATCCTTTCTCATTCAGAATCGCTTGAACGAGAGTCCGCAAACCGGCATCCAAGCCCTTCCAGAACAAGGCCCATGCCGTGGACCAAGGACGCGTCCATACTGCATGTAGAAGGTCGTTTCTCCAGGCTGCACCCTCTCAGCGTCAATGTCTCCTCGAGATGTGGAACCTACGAGCAACACATTCACCGGGTTCTCTGTGTTCTCCTGGGTCCGGGTCGGCCCTGTCGAGTCGTTCCTGAAGTGCATGAATCAGCTGAAGGATATCGAAGGATTCTGCGTGTGCCCCGTGAGAATAGAACTGTATGAAGAGCGCGGGATCTGAAGTCAAGAGCAGAAGAGCGTCCTACTTCGAAAGCATCTGGAATCCCGCCAGGGAGAAGTCGTTCCGGTCCAGTTCGGCGAAGTAGCGTGCCACGTTCTTCGGATCCACGAGCACGATGATGCCCGCGTGGTCGGCTCGGTCGTCAAAGGCCATCATGTTCGCCAGCCCCATGAGCCTCAGCTTCTTGTCTGCACTCTCGAACCCGAGCTGTGATTGCCACTCCACCTTCCAGTAATTGCCGGAACGGTCGTGGATCACCTTGTACGTGGGCTGGTAGAACTCCGCATCGATCCAAAGATACTGGGTGCCGTAGTTGTAGTATTTGTCCTTGGCCCGGGCCTCGAGGATGTAGGTCGGGCGCTTCAGAAACACGAGGTTGGTGGGAAACCAGGGCAGGCCCTGGTGGCCCTCTTTCTGGAAGCCGTACGTCACATCGTGGGTGCCCGGGTTGACCGTCTCCCACTCGCCGGCCTCGGTTCGCTCGAGCCGTACCGGTTCGGCCGGGTAGAAGGGCACGAGCTGATCCTCCTTCCGGAGGAGTTTCCATTCGAAGGCGTTGACCTTGCCTGCGTATCCCCACGCATCATCCAGACAGAAATCGGAGCCGAGGTACGCATCGGACCGGTTCGCCGGGCTCATGCGCCGGACCCTGCGGATCGCCGGGACATAGGCAAACGTGCTGTCCTGGCGGTTGTCGCGATAGCGCCAGAGGAGGATGTTCGTTCCCTTGATGTCGAAGGGGGCCAGGGCGCGTATGATGGAGTGCATTTCCAGGTTTTGCTCGTTCGGCTCCTCTCTGGCGCCTTCGTAACCTTCCATCGGGTACGTCGAGTAATCCATCACGATCTCGCGCTCGACACCGGTTCTTCTTCCGATCCAGATGCCTTGAAAGGGCACGTAGAGGTTGCCCACGGCGTAGGTGTAGTAGCCCTTGTTGTACATGATCTTCGCGCCGGCCTTCGGGTCCTCCGGGTTGATCTGCGGAAAGGGGAGGCCGATGATGAATTCGGGGAGCTCCCCGGTCTTCAGGTCGACCAGAAGGCCTTTCTCGTCCACATCGTATCTGCCCACATTCGTCTTCAGGGATTTCAGGCAGGCAGGCGGGAGGAACTCGCCCGGGTCATAGTTCAGTTTGTCGATCACGATGGAGTCGCCGGCCTTGATCCAGTTCAAAACCGGCTCGGGCACGAGCCCCTCGATCCGCTGCCAGTTCGTCTTGTCGATCACGTGACCGGGAGACAGGTCGGTATCGGCCGCCGCGGGAATACAAAAGAGCCACAACAGGCTTAGAATCAAGACAGGATGCGCTGTTTCCTTGTGCATGTGATTCCCCCTTAGGTTTCTTCAAAGATCGTACGCTTCGTAGACATAGGCCAGATCCTTGCGGATCCGTTCCGCCGTGAGGCCCCATTTGTCGAGCGAGTAGGCGTGAGCGCTCTTGTACGTCTGCTGGACCTCTGCCTGCTCCTTCACCTTGTCGAAGAAAGAAGGGGCCGGACGGATCTCGAGGAACTCCACGAGGCTCGCCACCGTTTCTTCGAAGCGGTTCATCAGCTGCGGATAGGTGACGATACGCAGATTCGCTGCGGGCAGGGAGTCCTTGCGCTCGTGGAAGGCACGGTACATGTGGCAGGCGGCCTGGTAGAGGTTCTCCAGGTAGCGCTCCCGCTTCTTCGGATCTGTGGCATTGAACACATCATAGGATTGCTCGAGCACGCCCGTCAACAGCGACATGCCCGAAGGGATCGTCTCGAGCGGATCCCGGACCACATAGATCAGCTTGCAGTCAGGATACCGTTTCAGAAGGGTTTCCGTTCGGAGAGTGAAGAGGCTGCTCTTGACGATGATCCGATTCTTGCCCTTGTAGGCCATGTTCCGGCGCCAGCACCCCTCCATGTAACGGAACAGCCTCTCCTTCTTCCGGTCCGGTTCGTTTTCGAGATCGAAGAACTGCATGCACGCTTCGCTGCCCCAGACGTCCTCCCATGCGAGGAAGTAGGACCACAGGAATCCGCCGTCCAGAAAATGGAAGAAGGCCGTGGCGTCGTCCGTCTCCACGTCTCGGAGGCTCGTGTCATGGGCTTCGGAGCTGTGGTACCGGGCCGGGGACAGGGGAGCGAGGCGGTCGACCAGCCGGCCGAAGGCCTTCCGGGCCGTAATGGCCGGCAGAAGCATTTCCCAGAGCTCGAAGGCGCACAAGGCTTCCGTGTTCAGAAGGAACCGATGGACGAAGGTCGTTCCGCCGCGGGGGTTGCCGAGGATGAACACGGGTCTGTCGATATTGCTCTCCTCCAGTCCTTTGTAGAGGAGGGAATCGAGGGCCCGGGTGGACCCGTTGATGAACCGGTGCACCTGGAGGAGCCCGAAAGTCCCCAATGGACGGAGTCGGAATCCGAAGGTCCTGAGGATGAGACGGTACAGATCGATGTATCTCTTCATGATTCAGTCGCTCCATTCACCGGCGGCGGTGACCATGGTGAATCCGGAGGCAGCGGTGGACAGGACCAGCTTCGCACCGGCGGCAATCTGCCTCTCCTGAAGGAGCCGGTGCATGGCCAGTGCGACCGTCGTGGAGGAGGTGTTCCCGTAGAGATGATGGCAATAGACCGCCTTCTGCGGATCCGCCCCTAGACCCTGGAGCACGAACCGTATCATTCGTTCGCTCGGCTGATGGAACACGAAATGGTCGACCCCGTCAGCGGACCAGCCGACCTGCTCCAGTATGCGGGCGAGTTCCGGAGCCACGTGGGTGTTCAGCCCGAACAGCTCGCCCGCGTTCGAAACGAAGGTTCCGTCGATCGGTGCCTGGCAGAGATGCCAGTACTGCGGAAGGCTGTAGTTGCGCATCGCAAGAAGCCGGATGCACCCGGAGGAGAAGGGCGTCCGTCGGAGCAGCCATGCGGAAGCTGCATTTCCGATCGTCAGCCCGGCAAGCTTCGACTCGAGATCCTCGATGGACCGGATTTCGTAACAGAGAAACTCACGGGTCAGCTCCGCAGAGCAGATCAGGGCCGTGTCCATGTGATCGTACATGTGGAGGTACGAACATGCGATCTGGACCGCCTCCATCTGGCCGGCGCACGCGCTGGTCACATCGAAGGCATGGACCTGCTCGATGCCGAGGTTCGCGGCGATTTCCATGGCGGTGGCCGGCTCGAAGTACTCGCGCGCGATGCTGCCGTTGATGAGAAGGTCGATCTCGCGGGCCGGCACGTCGTTCGCCTCCAGACAGGCCTGTGCCGCCCGTGCCGCGTAATCGGCAACCCTTACGCAGGGGTCCGGCTCGATGTGGCGATACCTCGAACCGCACTGCCGGAAGGTTCGGGCGACCACGCCCTCGATGAACCGCAAATCCTTTTCCGCTCCCCTGTAATTGGCGCGAACCTGTTCCAGCAGCCCCTCGTTGTCGATCCGTTGGGCTGGCAGCAGGACCTCCGGCCTGGAGAGGAAGCATGTTGGGAATCCCATGGCGTGGTCCTCTTGTCCGCCGCCCTAGGGGCGGTATTCTGAAGGGATTTCTTCGTAGGGGATCCGGTAGGCCCGATAGACATCGTTTTCGTACTGCAGCAGGCCGGTGAGGGCATCGAAGGAGAGGTCATGATAGACCGATGTGTATTCCCAGACGAGTTCCCCGGAACGGATCCCCTCGAACACACGGCCGGTAACGCCCTCTGTGATGAGGGTGTTGCCGTTCAGAAGTCTCTGAGCGCCGCTGATGTAGAAGCTGTATAACTCTCCCCGGGCCGGTTCCTGCCGTTCGTATCTCCAGAACACGCATCCGATCAAGACGAAAGCGGGAATCGCAAACCGAAGGATGTGTCTCAAGGGTGCTGTTCTTCGCATGCTGCGTTTCTCCTTGCATGCCCGGGTGCGTTTGCGCCTGTTCAATCGATTCCGAGGACACGCTTCATCAACTCCATGGACGTCTCGGAGTTGTAGAGTTTCGGTCCGATGAACTCATTCAGGAAGACCGCTCCGAAGTAGCTTCCAACGAACACACCGGCGAGCACTCGAGGGTGCATGCCGGACCGGACCACCCCCTTCTTCTGCAGAGACGCGACGACCCTTTCCACCTCATCCAATTGCCCGTTGATGGCCTTTCGGAATCCTTCGTCCAACTCCGGGATGACCCGGTAGCTGTACAGGTGAACCAGGAACATGGACTTGTCCGGGTTGTTGATGACGAAGTCCGTATAGGAACGCGATACGGCCTTCAGGTAAGCGAGCTCATCCTCCTTGTTCTTTTCCAGCGCATCCTGCCAGAAGGCGGTGATTTCTCCCGCGATGGACATGACGCACGCCTCGAAGAGGACCTCTTTGTTCTGGAAATGCCTGTACATGGTCTTCTCCGTGACGCCCGCCTCTCTGGCGATGCTTGCGGTCGTCGTCGCTGCGTATCCACGTGCGTTGAAGAGTCGCATCGCCGCGTTCAGGATGGCCAGATGCCTCTTTTCGTACTCCTCCAGCCTCTCCTTGGTCTTGTCGATGATGTTGCTCATATGGAATCCACCTCACTCCGGTGCGGTGCCGGGCTTTCTATAGTGCCCATTGTCGGCGTGGCAGTGTTTACTGCAAGCCTAGGATTTCAGTACTATACAACGATCAGCATTGTCAAGAGGAAAATCTGCATCGTTGCTCCGGATGCATCTCATGCCGGGCATCCGAGAGACCTGAAATTGCTCCTTGACATCTTCCGGAAGGAACGTGTAAGGTCTCGGCAACGTTGTGGCAACCATACCGGCGTATTGCAAATTTTGCTTCCCCGACCTGCGTAACCGAGCTCCGCGTGCGGGTCGGGGAATCCAGGGGCCAGGTTGGAGGCGGGCGATGGCGACCGTCACTCCACGAAATCGTGGACCCAAGGCTAAGAGGGGTAGGAGCAAAATGAGGATGGGCGAGGTCTATGCCGGCGGTGAATACCCGAGGTCCTCCCTGCTTCAGATTCTGGCGATCCTGATCATTCTGGGCCTCCTGCTCGTCGTCGCGATCCCCCGATTCGTCGAGAACCGGAGGGATCGCCTTCAGGAAGCAGAGGAGTCGGAAGCCCACGGTTTCATCCGTACCCTGCACGGTCTGCTCACGGTCAACACGGCCAATCACTATCTCCGGGGAGTGAAATGGGTGGAGGACGGCCAGGCGCTGATGGAACACCTGGAAGAGGGGCGGACCATGCCGGAGGGAATGCACTACGCCGACAATGTCTGGACCGACGAGCGGACGGGGCTCAAGTGGGCATTCAAGCAGGCGACGGGCCGCCTGCCTCCTCGGATCCGAAGGGTCGAGGAAAGACCTTCCCCTGAGAATTGGGAGATGGAGCCGATCGTCCTCGATTCGCAGCGCACAACCCCGGATTCCTGAGCCTGGCCCTTGGCAACCCCCGCCACAGGGATATCCGTTCACGCCTCCGTTGACAGTCCACCCCCCGTTCTCCTACAGTTTTCAAAGTATCCGGTGGAGACGGCTTGAGAGGATCTTGGGGATTCGTGCATCCAAATCCCTGAGGTCAGAAAAGGCCGCGTACGGTTCGTACTGCCATGAGGGAAGAGGAGCCTTTCCATGATCCGTCGACCAAGAATGTTCCTGCTGGTCGCATGCACCCTTGTCTCGACCTTTGCAGGCTGTGCGAAGCAGAGTGAACGCGAGTGGGTCGTATCCGAGACGCTCGTATCGCCCATCGATTTCCACACCTGGATCAAGGAGAGCTTTGCGGTCAGCCCGGACAATCGACGGATCGCCTATGTGGCCGTTTCGGACGGTGAGTGGTACGTGGTGTTGGATGGGAAGGAAGGGAAGCACCATGACGGAGTGAGCCCCGCTCTCATGTTCAGCCCCGACGGCCGTCGGCTGGGGTACGTGGCCCAGGCAGGGAAAAAATTTTTCGTCGTGGTCGGGCAGGAGAGCGGGAACGAATACGAGGGCATCGGCACCCCGCCCGTCTTCAGCCCCGACGGTAAACGCCTGGCCTACGCGGCGGAGAAGGGCGATCGCTGGGTCATGGTGCTGGACGGACGGGAGGGGAGGCCTTACGAGGGCATCGGTTCCGCCCCCGTGTTCAGTGCGGACGGAAAAGGCGTGGCCTATGTTGCCGTAGAGGGAGATGAGTGGTTCGTCGTGGTGAACGGACAGGAGCAGAAGCGATACGACGGGATCGGCACGGTGCCGGTATTCAGTCCGGACGGAAAGCGGCTTGCCTATGCGGCGTTCGACAAGGGATCGTGGTTCATGGTGGTCGATGGAAAAGCGCAGAAGAAGTATGACGGGATAGCTGCCGCTCCGGTCTTCAGCCCCGACGGCAAGCGTGTCGCTTACGTCGCCGGAGCCGAGGATTCCATGTTCGTCGTGGTCGACGGAAAGGAGGGTAAGCGGTACGAAGGGATTCGATTCAGCCCTGACTTCAGCCCCGACAGCAGGCGCATTGCCTACGGCGTCGTACAGGGAGAAGAGCAGTTCGTGGTCGTGGACGGGCGGGAGCAGACCCGGTACACCCGCGTCGGCAACTATGTCGTGTTCGGCCCGAAGAGCAAACGTTTTGCCTATCAGGCCAAGGAGGGAGAGGGGCGCTTCGTGGTCGTGGACGGGGTCGAGGGGGCCCGCTACGAGGAGATCAAACCCTCGCCGGTCTTCAATTCGAAGGGGGACCACATCGCCTACGGTGCCCGGCGGGACGGGAAGGGTTTCGTGGTCGTTGACGGGGAGGAGGGGCGACCCTATGACGCGATCGTTGATCTTGGAGCAGGCCGGATCGTCTTCAAGTCCCGCTCCCGGCTTCACTACCTGGCGCTCAGGAAGGACGACATCTACCTGGTGGAGACGAAGGTCGATGGAAATTGAGACCTTCGTCGAGAATCCGGATGTTGTGCTGAAACGCGTTGCCGACCGGCTGGAAGAGGGGCCGGTCGACTTCGTGGATCAGATGCGGTTCGTCGAGAAGAAACAGAAGGCCGGTGAGAAGTACACGGCATCCGCCGTGCTCCTGCCCCTCGAACTGGACGCTGCCCGCAGGGAATATGACGTCATTCTGAACAAGCGCTCCATCCACGTTCAGCAGGCGGGCGACCTCTGTCTTCCGGGAGGCGGAACGGACCGAAGGCTGGACGGTCTTCTCAGCCGTCTGCTGGCGTGGAGAATCCTTCCCACCCGTCGATCCGGCCCCCTGCGGAGGCTGATGCGGTCCTCCCCCCGGGTCCGGCAGGTCTTCCTGCTCGTCCTGGCCGGCGTGTTGCGCGAGAGCTGGGAGGAGATGCGATTGCCCCCCTGGAAGGTGGAGTACATGGGGGCCCTGCCTACGCTCTGGATGCAGAGCTTCCCGCGCGTCATCTTTCCGGTGGTGGGAAGGGTGCGATCCGGGTGGAGGCCGAGGCCGAACTGGGAAGTGGAGGACGTCCTGAGGCTGCCCCTCCGCGCCTTCTTCGATTCCGAGAACTACGCGATCTGCAGATTCCTCGTACCCTCCGCTTCGGACGAGGGCCGGGCGGGCCAGGAATGGGCCTACCCCTGCATGGTCCTGCAATCCGGGTCAGGGGAAGAGATCCTCTGGGGTGCCACCTTCAGGATCCTGATGAATTTCATGCAACGGGTCTTCGAGCTTCCCGTAGAGGAGATCAACCCTTCGAGGGAAGTTCTGAAGGAGCTCTCGCCGTACTACTTCTCCGGCAAGCCTACAACCGAACCACGGCGGAGGCCCAGGTGAAGCCGGAGCCGAAGCTCGCCATCAGGACGTGCTGTCCCTTGCCGACAAGGCCCTTCTCGATCGCCTCGTGCAGGGCGATCGGGATGGAGGCTGCGGTTGTGTTCCCGTACGCATGGATATTGTTGTAGACCTTCTCCGGCGGGATCTTCATGCGCGAGGATACGTGTTCGATGATCCGGAGATTCGCCTGATGAAAGATGAAGAGGTCGATCTGATCGAGGGTCATCCGATTCCGTGCGAGTGCTTCCATGATGACCGGCGGCAGCTTCTCCAGGGCGTTCTTGAAGACGAGTCTGCCCTTCATCTTCGGGTAGGTTCTCCCCTCGTCGACCATCTCCCGCGTGACCCAGCGGGGATGTGCCGAGCCGGGGCATTCGAGCCAGAGCGCGTCCGCCAGGTCCCCGTCCGCGTGGAGGTGGGTGGAAAGCACGCCCCGGTCCTCCCCGGTCGGCTTCATGATCACCGCGCCGGCCCCGTCCCCGAAGAGGACGGTCACGTCCCGTCCCCGGTCCGCGAATTCGAGAGCCATGGAATGCTTCTCCGAGCCCACGACCAGAACGCACTCGAACTGCCCGCCCCTTATGAAGTTGTCCGCCGTACAGAGGGAATAGATGAAGCCGGAGCACTGGGCGCGGATATCGATGGCAGGCACACCGGGCAGTCCGAGCTTGCGGCCCAGCACGCAGGCGCTTCCGGGGAAGTGGTAGTCGGGGCTCAGGGTGGCCAGAATGATGCAGTCGACCGCATTCGCTTCCAGTCCCGCGTCGTCCAGGGCCCGCAACGAAGCCTGGAAGGCGAGTTCAGCGCAGCCCACATCGTCCGGGGCGTACCGCCGACGCTCGATTCCGGACCGCTGTCGGATCCACTCGTCACTCGTGTCCATCCATTTGGCAAGGTCGTCGTTCGTGACGACCCGTTCGGGCACGTAGAATCCCGTGCCTTCGATGCAGGCTCTTCGCATGATCCCCCTCCGGCTCCCATTCTAAGCTGATTCTCAGCCGCCTTTCAACGATTCGGTCGAAGGGGGAGCGGGCAGGTTGGCCAGGTGCCTTTGGTACCAGAAGAGGGCTGCGAGAACGAGGGAGTGGGAAATCTCCCCCTCGGCGACCATTTGTAACGTTTTCGGCCAGGAGGTTTCCCGGACCTCGATGTCTTCCGAGCCGTCCAGTTTCTGGGCCTGTTGTCGGCGTACATTCCGGGCCAGGAAGGTATGGCATCGGTTGTTCTGGATGGCCGGGTTCGGGTGAACCACACCGAGGAAGACCAACTCTTCCGGCTCGTACCCCGTCTCCTCCAGCAGCTCGCGCCGGGCGGCCCCCCGGGGGCTCTCGTCCTCGTCATCCATCATGCCTCCCGGGACCTCCCAGACCAGGGATGCCGTTCCGTGGCGGAACTGCCGGATCAGCACCAGATTTCCTTCCGGCGTTACGGGAACCACGTTGATCCAGTCTCTCGAGTCAAGGACGAGGAAATCATGCCGCTTTCCGGTTCGGGGGGATTCACGTGTGTCCCGGCGAAGCGTGTAGATCGGAAAGGCGTTCAGAACCTTGGATGCGAGCAGGGGCCAGTGGCGAAGCGGGGAGGGGGTGCCGCCGGGCTTCTTGGGTGTTTCGTCAGACAATTTTCATCTGCTCCCGGATCATCCTCATCATGGCCACGTTCTCGGAATGGCCCGTCATCTGAGCAGTGACCTTGCCTCGAATCGGTCTGCCGAGCAGATAGAAATCCCCCAGTATGTCCAGGATCTTGTGTCGTGCGAATTCATCCGGAAACCTCAGGGTCGTGTTCACGACCTTTTCCTCGTCGACGAGGATGAGGTTCGTAAGCTTGCCTCCGCTTGCAAGGCCCATGCTTTCCAGCATCTCCACGTCCTTTACGAACCCGAAGGTTCGGGCCGGGGCGATCAGGTCCTTGAATTCCTTTTCGCTCTTCAGCGTGAAATTCACTTCCTGTCTTCCGATCGGTTCAGGGTATCTCAGAAGGTAGTGGACCTGGAAGCTGTCCGAGGGCTCCACGCGAAGAAATTTCTCATCAGGGCCCTCTTGACCGATCACGAACTTCCTGTCGATGACGATCTCTTCCAGGGCGTCCTCCTGCTCTTCGATACCCGCGTCCTCGACAATGGCGCAGAAATCCCGGGAGGAGCCGTCCATGATGGGAAGCTCGTCTTCGATTTTCACGAGCAGATTGGAGATACGGTAGCTGTGAAGGACCGCGAGGAAGTGTTCCGTGGTCTTCGCAGAGGTCGCACCCTTCTGAAGGCAGGTTGCGTAGCCGGTGGACTGTACGTTGTCCACGTGGACGGGTACGACTTCACCGGTCGAGATGTTTCCGAAGAGGATTCCGCTGTTAGGAGGCAGTGGCGTCAGGATCAGCCCTGTCTTCACGCCCGAGTGAAGGCCCTGTCCGGCAAGGACCACGCTCCGCTTCAGGGTCCTCTGGCGGGGGCTCTTTTTCGAGGATGGATCCGGCTCGCTGAGGAGATGGAGCTTCTCCGCCCTTCTCGCGAGTCTTCGCGGATCCATGTGAAGTGCCTTTGCGGTTGCCTTCAAGTCCCCCCCATGCTTCTTTATGTGGTAGAGAAGGTAGTCCTTTTCCCAGGATTCGCTCGCCTCCTGAAAGGAGTCCCACATCTCGTAGGCCTTGATTCGGGTGCCCTCTGTCTGCGTGGTGGTCACGCCTCGGATCGAGGGAGGGATGTCCTTCTCGCCAATCCTCGAAATGGGGACGGAGATCACCATCCGCTCCACGATGTTCTTCAGTTCCTTGACGTTTCCGGGCCAGTCGAAGGCAACAAGGGTCTGAAGGGCTTGATCGTCGATCTCCTTCGGTTTCCTCCCATAATCCATGCAGAGGGTCTTCAGAAAGAACCGGGTCAGATCGGGTATGTCGGACTTGCGGTCCGACAAGGGTGGAATTCTCAAGACCCGTCCTCGAAAATGCTCGAGAAGGCCCTCACTCAAGATCTGCTCACGCTTCGCCTTCTCCAGGTCCTTGGTCGTGGAAGCAATGATGCGGACCGGACCCTTCGGCAGTCCGGAAGGAGCGGAACGAGCCTTCTTCCGTTCCTTCAGGTAGTCCGCGAGCCGGGTCTGCGCCGGCATGGGAAGCTCTTCGATCGCGTCCAGGTAGAGGATCCTGCCGGCAGCCTGCTCGAACAGCGACTTCCGCGCACCTTTTCGTCTCGATGACCCGTTCGACCCCGATCCGAAGATCTCTTCCTCGAGATCTTCCGCCGGCCAGATGGTACTCGCGAACTTGATGAGGGGCTTACGCTTGCCGTGATCTTTGCCATGAAGGATTCGGGCGATCAGTTCTTTGCCCGTGCCCGGTTCCCCGACGATGAGCACCGGCCCCTCTTCCTTGCTCAGCCTGCCGAGCTCCTTTCTGAGTTCCATCACGGCGGGGCTGTTTCCGATCAACTCGTCTCTTCTCGGGGCGCGAAGCCTTGCCTCGGGCCCGCTCTCTTTCTGGATGAGATGCTGTTCCAGGATCCTGCGGACGCTCTCCAGGATCATGTCCAGGGACAGGGGTTTCTCGAGAAAATCCGCCGCGCCGAGCTTGATCGCCTGAACGGCGGTGTTCACGGTCCCGTGGCCGGTCATGATCACGACCTCGATGTCCGCATCGAATTCCTTGATCGCCTTCAGGGTCTGGATCCCGTCCATGCCGGGAAGCCAGATGTCCAGGAAGATGACATCCGGATGCTTCGTGCGGACCAGTTCCATTGCCTCCGCCCCGTCACGGGCCGTCCAGACTTCATACCCCTCATCCTCGAGGCTGCCGCTAAGCGTGTTGAGGATATCCTCTTCATCGTCGACGACGAGTATCTTCGCTTTGAACATCACGGAACGTCTTCCTCCGTGTTGTTTCGGTCTTCAAAGGGTCCGGCCAGAACCGCTTCCGGTGACAGCCCGCATTATATTCCTCCCTCATGGAAAAGACAAACGAAACGGATTCAGGCATTTGCGTCCAAAAGGCCCGAATACAAAGGATTTCGTGTCTAAGGGGGGTGCGTTGACCCTCTGGCTGCCGCTCCCGTATAATCAGACCCGTTTGTCTCGTCTCGAAAGCGCGGCGAACGATTCCTCTGGTCTCGGCGTCGGACGTCAACGAACCCCCTGCCCCACATCAAGGTCTTTTTTCTGGAGAAGGTCGGATGGAAGGCTTTGAGCAGATTCTCGAGCAGTTCGATCGTGCCCGGGTCGTCATTCTCGGCGATCTCATGATTGATCAGTACATCTGGGGAAAGGTAAAACGGATCTCCCCGGAGGCCCCGATTCCGGTTGTAGAGGTCGTCCGCGAGGACTTCTCCCTGGGCGGTGCAGCCAACGTGGCCAGCAACCTGACGGCCCTGGGCGCATCGGTCGAGATCTGCGGCGTTGTGGGAGAGGATGCCTTCGGTGGCATGCTGATGGAGATGATGAAGGACAAGGGCATCGAGACCCGGCTCGTCGTGAAGGATTCGACCAGGCCTACGATCCTTAAGACGAGGATCGTCGCACACAAGCAGCAGGTCGTTCGAGTGGACCGAGAGGACACGAGCCATGTCCAGGGCGAATGCCTTCATGAGATGCGAAATCGCCTGAGGGAAACGATTCCGGATGTGGACGCCGTGATTCTGGAAGACTATGGGAAGGGTGTCATACAGGAGCGGATCCTGAGCGAAATCGTGCCCCTGGCAAGGGGCCTGGGAAAGGTCGTCACCGTGGACCCGAAGAGGGAGCACTTTTCCCTCTACAAGGGTGTCACCGCGATTACGCCGAACCGGGAGGAAGCGGAAGAGGCGACCGGGATTTCCATCACCGACGAGAGGACGCTTCACGAGGCGGGTGCGCAGCTCATGGACAGGCTGCGGTGCGATGCGGTTCTGATTACGATGGGTTCTGAAGGCATGTGCCTGTTCAGGGAAGGGAATGCCCCGCTCATGATCCCGGCCCGGGCGAGAGAGGTCTACGATGTCTCGGGAGCGGGCGATACGGTGATTGCCGTCTTCACCTCCGCCCTGGTTGCGGGAGGCACGTTTCGGCAGGCGGCCATGCTCAGCAACGTGGCCGGGGGGCTGGTGGTGGAGAAGCTCGGGACGGCCGTCGTCACAAGGGAGGAGATACTCGCGAGGATGAAGCAGTTCGCTCCCCTCGGCTAGCCGCCGAATCGCCGCTGGCGATGCTGAAACATACGGATCGCCCTGAGTAGATCGAGCTTGCGGAAGTCGGGCCAGTAGACATCCACGAAACAGAGCTCGCTGTAGGCGCCCTGCCAGGTCAGGAAATTACTCAGTCGCACCTCGCCGGACGTACGGATGATCAGGTCCGGGCTGCATTTGGGCAGGTGGGCCGTGTAGAGATAGCTTTCGATGACCGATTCATCGATCTCCTGGAGGGAGAGCTTGTGGTCCTTGACGTTTTCGGCGAGGGTTCTCACGGCGTCGACGATTTCCGTCCTGCCGCCGTAGGCAATGGCGAAATTGAGGTATTTCTTCTTGTGTTCTGACGTCTTCTCCTCCACCTGGCGGATCAGATCCTGGAACTCCTCCGGGAGCATCTCGATCCTCCCCAGCATCTTGACCCGAATTTCGTTCTTCACGACTCGTTCGTCTCTGAGAAGGCTGTTCAGATGCTCCTTCAGGAGCCTGAAGATCTCGGAGACCTCTCGTTCGGAACGCTTGAAGTTCTCCGTGGAGAAGGCGTAAAGAGAGATGGAACGGATCTCGTCGATCTCTCCGCACCAGTCGAGGAAGTCCTCCATCTTCTTGGCGCCCTGCTCGTGTCCCTTCCACGGGTCCAGGCCCCGGCTCTTCGCCCAGCGGCGATTGCCGTCGAGAATGACCCCGATGTGTTCGGGAATCGGCCCGCCCCGTATCTGACTCCAGACCATGGTCTCATAGACCTTCTGGACGCTCGTGCGTTCGAGCGCGGCCCGCATTCCCCTGTTGGCCAGGGAGGAGAGTTTCTGTTTCGCACGCTTCTTGGCGCCGTCTTCTGAAGTTGACTTCGTCATGGCTGTTTGCTCTGTCTCTGTTGTAGGCGTATCCTTTGCCATTCTCTCGCCATGCCGTCAGAAAGGCAAGTAGCCTGTCAAGGAAACGGTTCGGATGAGGGCCCGAATGGGAGCTTCCTCCTTTCCCGCCTTGCCGCGAGTCGAGGGAAGCTAAGGAGCCTGTTTCGGGTTGAATTCCGCTCCCCTCAGGCCCCGTTGACGCAGCAGGTGGTCGGCCAGAACGATGGCGACCATGGCCTCGGCAACCGGGACCACCCGTGGGCAAATGCAAGGATCGTGCCGCTTCCTCGACTCCGAATCTCCAGGGGAGACCGTCGCGGCGCGTCCGGTCCGATCGACCGTTTGCTGGGGAATTCCGATCGTGGATGGGGGCTTCACGGCGATTCTCATGACGAGTTCTTCCCCGGTGGTGATGCCGCCGACGACCCCGCCGGCGTTGTTCGTCCTGGTGCGGAGCCTTCCATCCTCGAAGAACCAGGGATCGTTGTTCTCAGAGCCCCTCTTCTCGGCCGCTGCGAGGCCGGTTCCCATCTCGACCGCCTTGATGGCGTTGATGCTCATAAGAGCCTTCGCCAGGTCGGCGTCCATTTTGTCGTAGACGGGCTCACCGAGGCCCGCAGGCACGCCTCGCGCCACGATCTCCACGATGCCGCCAATGGAGTCGCCCTCCTCGCGCACCTGCAGGATGAGTTCTGCCATCTTCTGCGCCTGAGCCGGATCGGGGCATCTCACCGCGTTCCGCTCGATCTCTTCGAAATCGAAGGTCTCGGCCTCGATGGAGCCCACCTGGCGGGTGTAGCCGATCACCTCCATGCCCTGTTCCTGGAGGAGCCGCTTTGCCACGGCCCCTGCGGCGACCCTGGCCGCCGTCTCTCTCGCCGAGGAGCGCCCCCCGCCGCGATGATCATAGACGCCGTACTTCTGATAATAGGTCCCCTCTGCGTGGCCGGGACGAAAGATGCCCCGGAGATGGTCGTAGCGGTGGGAGTGCTGTCCTTTGTTGCGGATCAGGAGGCAGATCGGTGTGCCGGTGGTGGTCCCCTCGAATACGCCGGAGAGGATTTCCACCTTGTCACCCTCCTGGCGGGCCGTGGTCAGATCGCTCTGGCCCGGCTTCCTGCGGTCCAGATCCCTCTGGATGCACGGTTCGTCGAGAGAAAGCATGGGCGGGCATCCATCCACGACGACGCCGATGGCCTCTCCGTGGGACTCGCCCCATGTGGTGATGCGGAAGACCCTGCCAAAGGAGTTTCCTGCCATGTCGACCTCGGTGTGGGCAGACAGTCCGGGGAGTTCCTTTACCGGTTCAGAGTGGATAAATAGCAGAAGTGTTCAGCGTAAACAAGGCGAGCGCGGGTCTAGAGGCCGGCCGGCCCGGCCACTGCGTTGAGACGCTCCATCAGTTCTTCTGCGAGGGCCTCGTAGTCCTTGGCCCCGGCCGAGTTCCTTGCGGCCGTGAAGATCGGCTTGCCGGTGAGCTGTGCCTTGTTCAGGTCCGTGTTGACGCCGATCTGGGTCCTGAACAACTTGTCGCTGAAGGCCTCCTCCAGCTTCGCGTAGACGGTTTCGTTCATGTGCAGGTTACGGCGGTCCACACGGGTCGTCACGACGCCCAGGAGTCTGAGGGGATGATTGAGGCGGAAGTTGACCGTGTCGACGACATCCAGGATGCCTTCCATGCCTTCCAGGGCCAGCGCAGAGAGATCGCACGGAACCAGGAGGTAGTCCGAGGCTACGTAAGCGTTGACTGTCAGATTCCCCAGGTTCGGCGGGCAGTCGATCAGGATGAAATCATAGTAGGTTCGCGCCCTCGTGAGAGCCTTGCGAAGGATGAACTCCCTGCCGATCTTGCTTGCGAGCTGAGACTCCGCCTCCAGAAGGGAGTGGTCCGATGGGGTCATGTCGAGCTGGGGCACATCCGTGGGGACGATTACATCCATGATGGAGCCGTTCTTCGCCCCGAGAACCTGCCCGATTCCCGCACCGTTCGAAGAAAGATGGTTGAGGCTTGTACCGACGTGGCCCTGTGCGTCCATGTCCACGAGAAGGACCTTCTGGTTGTGGAAGAGGGCCAGCCCTGCCCCAAGGTTGACCGCCGTGGTGGTCTTTCCCACCCCTCCCTTCTGGTTGGAGATGGAGATCACCTTTGCCTGACGGCCTCCCAGAGGGAGCATTTCCTCCGGTGAAAGGATCTTTCGGATCCGCGAAGCGAGCCTCTCACGCATGGCTTGCCTCCCCTTTTGAAGGGGTTCGTCCCTGCGATCTGTCTAACACAGGTATAGAAATCCTGTCAATGGAAGATAAGGGCAGGAAAACGATGGGTTGGGGAATTCGTGTCTTGCTATTACGACCTGTTTTTCTTAATATTCATTGTGTTGCGGCAAGATCATGGGAGATGGGAACCGGGTTATGTATTGTTCATTCTACGGTATTTCTGAGAAGCCGTTCTCCATCACGCCGGATCCGAAGTTCCTCTACCTGGGCAGGACGCACAAGGAGGCCTTTGCGCACCTCCTTTACGGTATCCGCGAGCGGGGTGGCTTCATCGTGGTGACGGGAGAGATCGGCGCAGGCAAGACCACCCTTTGTCGGGGGCTCTTGAGCCATCTCGACGAAGACACCCTGGTCGCCTTCATCTTCAACCCCACCCTGTCTGCCCTGGAACTTCTGAAGAGCATCAACGAGGACTTCGGCATTCCCTCGCAGGGTACGACCAAGAAGGAACTGATCGACGAACTCAATCAGTTCCTCCTGCAAAAGAGGCAGGAAGGAAAGAATACGGTTCTCATCATCGATGAGTCCCAGAGCCTTGACGGGGAGGTGCTGGAACAGGTCCGTCTGCTCTCCAATCTGGAGACGGAAACGGAGAAGCTGCTTCAAATCATTCTGATCGGCCAGCCGGAGTTCCGAAATATCCTGGAACAGCCCCGTCTGCTGCAACTGAACCAGCGAGTGACGGTCCGATACCACCTCAAGGCCCTCTCCGAGGAAGAGACGGCCGAGTACATCCAGCACCGCCTTTCGGTGATCGACGCACAGGACAAGGTCTTCTTCTCCCCGGAGGCCCTCAGGAAGATCTGGCGTTACACCCGTGGGGTGCCCCGCCTGATCAATGTGCTGTGCGATCGTGCGCTGCTGGCCGGCTACGGAAAGAAGAAGAAGCACATCGACGGCAAGATGATCGACCAGGCACGCAGGGAAGTTACGGGTCGATCGGCCTGGGCGGGGCCGCTTCAGTTCTGGCGAAGAATCCGCCGGGGGGTGGTGCCGGCTTCTCTCGGCATCATGTTGCTGATCCTGCTCGTTGCCGGCCTGCACGAATACGCCGGGGAGGCACGAAGGGGATGGAGAGATCCGGCATCCCGGCAGGATGCCGCTGCCCCAGGGGAGGCGGACGCCCCGCCGGTCAGGGCCTCGCAGCCTTCGCCTCCTGCAGGCCAGTCCGCAGAGGCCTCCGTAGCGGTTTCGGCCTCTCAGGAAACGGAAGGCCGTCTTGCCCGGGCATCCTTGACGCCTGCTGCAGAGTCTTCTTCAGAGGGGCATCTTCCGCCGGAAGAGCCGGTCGCACCGGCAGGGGAGATCGGGCAGGTCTTGGAGGCCGCGCGCCCACACGATGCCCCGCCTCTCTTCGAGCCGGGGGAGGGGAGCACGGTGCAGGACCGGCAGTCCCTCGAGGCGGCGAGCAGCGGAGAGGCTGCGGCTGCGATAGAGGAAGGGGTACTGCGGGCCTTGTACGGAAAGACCCTTCTTGAGACCCGGGAAGAAGCGTTTCTCGCCGTTGTGCAGCGATGGGGGTCCGGTCTGTCCGCAGAGGAAGAGACGAGTCTGTACCGCGGAGCTCCGGACCTGTACAAGGCTGCAAGAGCCCTGGGCTTCGAGTGCCTCCGTTTTCGGGGGAACATCAACCGCGTCCGTGCACTGAATCTTCCTGCCCTTCTGGAACTCAGGCTGGGGGAGACCATGACGAAGCGCTATGTCGCCCTTCTCAACTTCGAGGGGGACGGTTGCAGGATTTCGCCCCCCCTGCCGGACGGCGCCTCGTTCGTACCCTGGTCCGTGCTCGAGCCCTTGTGGTACGGGACCGCCTACGTTGTCTGGAGAGACGTATGGGGCGGAAGACGGTATCTCGCCAAGGGAATGAAGGGGGGGACCGTGGGAGAGTTGCAGTCCTCCCTCAAGGACCTTGGCTACTTCGACGAGCAGCCCAGTGGTGTCTTCGACGACAGGACGATGGAGGCGGTCAGCAACTTTCAGAGGGATCATTTCCTCGACGAGGACGGCATCCTCGGGCCTCAGACGAGGATCGTCCTCTACCAGGCGCTGAAGAGGCTCCAGATGCCGACGCTCTGAGGGTCCGCTTCCTTGCAGTGCCGGACGTACGGCAGAGGTGAAATGGGATGAGTTACATCCTGGATGCCTTGCGAAGGCTCGAGCAGGACAAGGAGAAGATGAAGCGTGGTGCGAACCCCATGGAGGCGGTTCTCATCCCGGATATGGACGAGGCGGATGAGCCGGGGCGCAGGCCCTTCCTGTGGATGGGCGTGGGGGCTGTCCTACTTCTGCTGGCGGTCGCAACCACCTACTGGATCACGCGGCAGGCCCTCGCTCCCCCGGGGGAAGGGGCGGCGGAGGCCACGGCCCGGCACCTGCCGTCTGCGACGTCCGGCGGGGATCTTCCCGAATCGGCATCCTTTTCAGAGACGGAGTCCCCCTCTCAGCGCAACCATGCCTCCCGCAGCTCTGCGCCGGTGCCCTCTTCGAACCGGGTGAGGGCTTCCAGGCCGGACATCCTCACCTCTCCTGCCGCGCGCGAAGGGTCGGTCGAAACCATGGAGCCATCTTCGGCGACAAGGGTGGAAGGTACGGGCCGTGCCGGGAATTCCATCGACCGGCCTTTGGCACCGGCTCGTCGGGAAAGGGCAGCCCTGTCAGACCCCTTGTCGGAAGGGGAATCGTATCCGGAATGGGCAGGCCCGGAGATCAAGATCAACGCCATCGCTTACAGCCATAACGAAAACAGCCGATTCGCCGTGGTCAATTTGAAGACGGTCCATGAGGGAGACAACATAGAGGGGCTTGCTGTCGTCGAGATTCAGGAAGACGCGATCGTCTTCGAGGAGAGTGGAACGAGGTACAAGGTATCCGTCGGGAAGCGCTAGCTCGTCTTGTTCGCGAGAACCACCAGAGCATCCACCGCCACCGGTTTGCCGTCCCGGAATTTGAGGGGGTTCACGTCGATCTCCTCCACCGAGTCGTTTTCCAGTCCGATCTTCCCGAGAGCGATCAGTGATTCGGCCAGCACGTGTCGGTCCACCGCCTTTTCCCCGCGGAATTCCTCCAGGATCCTCTTCGCTTTGATCTCTTCCATCATCTCCATGGCGTCCCATTCTTCCAGGGGCGCAACGCGAAAGGAGACGTCATTGAGAACTTCGGTGAATACACCCCCGAAGCCGAACATGACACAAGGGCCGAACTGCGCGTCCCGAATCAGGCCGATGACCAGTTCCCGGTTGCCCGGCACCATCTCCTGGACGAGAACCCCTTCGAGGCCCTCCGGGTTGCCTCTGGTCAAGTCCTGATAGGCCTCCTGAACCTCTTCCGGACTCCTCAGCCAGAGGCGGATGAGGTTCTCCTCGGTCTTGTGAGTCAGTTGCTCGCCGCAGCCTTTCAACACCACGGGAAAACCGAAGGCGCGGGCCTTCTCCACGGCCTCCTCTTCGGACTGCACGAGGGCCTCCTGGCAAACCGGGATTCCGTAGGACGCCAAAACCTGTTTGGATGCGAACTCGGACAGGCTCTTCCGACCCTTTGCGACCGCTTCCTCGATGATCTTCATAAGCTCGTCGACTCCCTGTGTGACGTTTCGATAACGCTGATCGTCAGGATGCCGAGAATATATCGGCACGGAGGGCCCTTGTCAACAAACCGGCCGGGTTCCGCCGGGAGTCAGGGCTTCTTGTCGTTGTTGGAGCAGAGGTCGTGGGCGGCCTGCCCGATCTTCTTCGAAACCCGCACCGAAACGGCCAGGTCCTGGGCGGTGAGATCTCCGCTCAGCTCGGCGTAAGCCTTGTCGATGATCTTGAGGATTCTCTCGTTCAGCTTCTTCGCCCTTGGGGTAAGGTAGACGCGAAGCGCCCGGCGGTCCGAATGGTCGCTGCGTCTCTCCACGAGACCGTCCGCCTCCATCTTGTCGATGACGCCGGTCATGGTCGATTTCTCGAGGAAGAGCCGCTGGCCGAGCTTGGACATGATCATCCCGTCGCGGTCCGCCAGGGCCAACAGGATGCCGAGTCGAGTAGGGTTCATGTTGTCGATCTGGTGATCGGAGAAGGTCCGCTTCAAGTACTTGTAGATACTGAAATAGGCCTTGAAGAGGTGGATCCCGAGATTGTCTTCGAATCGGATCATGTCGGTTTCCGATCAGCGTGAAGGGCCGGACAGGAGAAATAGTACACGTCAAAACAATACGTTAGCGTACTAAATCGGGGCTGTCAAGCTTCGATATCCGGCGAGCGCCCTTGTCTTCCGGAATGCCGTCTCTATAATTCTGAGGTTGACGCCGGATCCCGCTGCAAGAGCCGTTTCCGCAATCGAAAAGGATGGAAGATGAAGAAAGGGAGCAGGAAGGGTCCCCAGGTGAAGAACATCCTCTGTATCGGGGCCGGATACGTGGGCGGCCCCTCCATGGCGGTGCTCGCCGATCGATGCCCCGGCAGGAAGGTGACTGTGGTGGATGTGAATGCCGCCAAGATCCGGGCCTGGAAGAGCGCGAATCTTCCGATCTTCGAACCCGGCCTGGACAAGGTCGTGAAACGCACGCGCGGCAGGAACCTGTTCTTCTCCACGGACATCCCGGGCGAAATCAAGAAGGCGGACATGATCTTCGTATGTGTGAATACGCCGACGAAGGCCTTCGGACACGGGGCGGGATACGCCTCGGACATGCAGTACGTGGAGAAGACGGCGCGCATGATCCTGCAGCATGCGCGGCCCGGTACGGTCGTGGTCGAGAAGAGCACGGTTCCCGTGCGGACCGCGGAAGCGATCGAAAGGATCCTCCGCTCGGACGAGACGGAGGGAAAGCAGATCGAGGTCCTGTCCAATCCCGAATTCCTGGCAGAGGGTACGGCGATCCGGGACCTGGAAGAACCGGATCGGGTCCTCATCGGGTCGCGCGAGACACGGAACGGCAAGAAGGCACGGCGAGCCCTGGCGGACGTGTACGCGGAGTGGGTGGACAGAAAACGGATCGTGGAGACCAACACGTGGAGCAGCGAGCTTTCCAAGTTGACGGCCAACGCCTTCCTTGCGCAGCGGATCTCGTCGATCAACAGCGTCTCCGCGCTGTGCGAGAAGACGGGGGCGAACATCGAAGAGGTCTCCCGGGCGATCGGAATGGATGAACGTATCGGGCACAAGTTCCTTCGGGCGGGCGTCGGGTTCGGGGGGTCCTGCTTTCAGAAGGACATCCTGAGCCTCGTCTACCTCTGTCGCAGCTACGGCCTGCACGAAGTAGCCGACTACTGGGAATCGGTGGTGGGAATCAACGAGTATCAGAAGCGCAGATTCGTCCAGAACATCATCGAGCACATGTTCCACACCGTAACGGACAAACGGATCGCCGTCCTGGGGTTCGCCTTCAAGCCGGATACGGGGGATACGCGTGAAGCACCGGCGGTGTACATATGCAAGAGGTTGCTCGAGGAAGGTGCCCGTTTGAGCATCACGGATCCGAAGGCCCTGGAGAACGCGAAGAAGGATCTGGAGGGAATCGACGGGGGCGTGACGTACGAACGAAGCGTCTACAAGGCGGCCCAAGGCGCCCATGCCCTGCTGGTCCTGACCGAGTGGAAGGAATATCGAGACCTCGACTATCCGAAGATCTTCAAGGCCATGGCGAAACCGGCCTTTGTCTTCGACGGGCGAAACCTGCTCGACCCGGACGTGCTCGCCGGGATCGGGTTTCACGTCGTGCCGGTAGGAAAGCGGGAAAAGGGGACGTACCCTTTGAGGGGCTAGCGGGCTAATGCCCCTCCTGCTCGAGTCGGGCCTGAATGGTCGAGGCGACTTCCTCGGGACTGCTCACAGAAACGTCGATGGCCCAATGGGCTGCGGAGCGATACAGAGGGAGACGTTCCTCCAGGACTTCCTCCACTTCTTCCAGAAAGGTCTTTCCGTCCTTGAGCGCGGGCCGCTCCGTATCCTCCTTGATCCGGTCGATGAGAACCGACGGGGGTGCGGTGAGCCACACGAGGGTGCCGTTGCGACGAAGGTGCCGGACGTTTTCCTCGCGAAGGATCACCCCGCCGCCGGAATCGATCACCCAGCCGTCCCTGCCCGCATAGTCCCTCACCACTTCGCTCTCCAGGTCCCGGAAATGCGGCCACCCCTGGCCGGCCACGATCTCGGGGATCCGCTTGCCCGCCCTGCGGACGATCTCTTCATCCAGACATACGCGCGGCATCCCCAGTGCGGAGGCGAGGAGCGTGGCTACGGTGGTCTTCCCCGAACCTCGATACCCGATAAGCACGATGTTCATGACAGGGCCTCCATCACGACCCTGCGCATGCAGTCCACAGGGGCCTGTTCGCCCGTCCACAGCTCGAACTGGAAGACCGCCTGGTATATGAACATCTCGACGCCAAGCACCAGGCGACATCCCACCTCCTCCGCTTCCTTCAGGAGCCGGGTCTTCAGGGGGTTGTAGACGATGTCGAAGACGAATTGCCCGGGACGGAGGAGTTGTCGATCCAGGACGGTCTGCGCTTCCCGGGGGCTCATTCCCACAGGCGTGCAGTGAATGAGTCCGGCTGAGTCCGGCACATGACGGCCCAACGTTTCGGGGTCCATGGGTTCCCACGCGACCGGGAAGGGCAGCGCCCCCTGAAGGTCCTCCGCAAGACGTCTGCATTCCTCGACTTCGACTCCCAGAAGCACCATTTCTCTGAGGGCGACCTCTTTGCCGAGGCTGAAGGCAATCGCCCTGGCGGCTCCTCCCGAGCCGAGGATCGTCACCTTCTCCTCCGCCATGGGGACCTCCGCTTCCCGAAGGGCCCTCACTGCGCCCATGCCGTCGCTGTTGTAACCGATGAGCCTCCCTTTTCGGTTCAGTACCGTGTTCACCGACCCGATTCTCCCGGCCGTCTCTTCGACCTCGTCCAGGTATTCCAGGACGGCCACCTTGTGGGGAATGGTCACGCTCAGGCCGAGCAGATGGAGTCCCCTGGCCCCCGCCATGGCAGCCTCGAGATCCTCCACCCGAAACGCTACGTAGCACATGTTGAGTCCCTTCTCCGCAAAGGCCGCGTTGTGAAGGGCGGGAGATAGGGAATGCTCCACCGGGTTTCCGATCACCGCACAGATGCGCGATCTTCCATCAATCCTCACGACGAATCCTCCCGGGTATGAGGAAAAGAGGGCTCCACAGCATTCGGGGAAGTCTACCGTATTCGGGTCTGACACGAAACCCCGTCCGGTTCCAGGCGCTCGTCGGTGTCACGCCGACCGGGTCCGTGCGAAGGGGGCCGGGGGTGAGGCCGTCGCAGCGCGATTTGCCTGAAGGAGAGGCGAGGAATAGAATAGGAGTTTTCAAGCGGTCATGGATCCAACGTCCCGGAAAGGGAAAGGGGGAGGGAAGGGGTTCGATGCAGAACGAGAGGTGGACGGAGCAGGAGCAGGTGAAGCGCCGGAGAACGGCGGGACTCGTCGGAAACGGACTCCTCGCGCTGGCTGTCGCTGCGATCCTTCTGGTGAGTGCGATCGGGTGCAAGGACTCTCCGCCCCGGGAGACACCCGCACGCGAGACCCGGATGTCGGTCGAGGAGTACCTGGATTCCCTGTTCGATGGCGATCCGGGGAGCCAGAAGGAGTTCGAGAGAATTCAAGGGGAATTCCGGACGGGGAAGCATGCCCAGGCCTTCAAGGACCTGCAGGCCCTCCTGGAAGGATCCCCGCAGGCCCCCTGGGCCGAAGCGGTCGAATTCTACCGGGCCCAGGCATTGACTGCGCTTCGCAAGTACGGGCACGCGGTGCGACAGCTCGACGCCCTTCTACAGAAGTATCCGGACAGCCCGGCGGTTCCCCGGTTCCTGATCGGGAAGGCGCAGATCTACCTGGCCCTGGGGAATCTGCGCAGGGCACAGGAGGATGAGGATCCCCTGGGCGGGGAGTATCTGCGGAAGGCGAAAGGCATCTTTCAGCAGGTCTCCAGGGACCATTCGAACGACCCGGATGTGGGCGGGGAAGCGCTCTTCTATGTGGGCGAGACGGCCCTTTCTCTCGGAGAGACCGCGGAGGCGGAGAAAGCGTTCCGCAGGGTGGTCGGAGCCTACCGGGATTCGCCTCAAGCCGGTAAGGCACTCTACGCTCTGGCAGGGCTGCACCTGAGTGAAGCGGACGTGGTGGGCGCCGAGGAGGCCTTCAAAGAAATCACCGAGAGGTTTCCGAAGACCCGCCTGGGCCGCAAGGCGGAACAAAAGCTCCAGGGCATACGGCTGATAGACTCTCCGGCACCGCCCCTGCAGATCAAGGAGTGGATCGGAGAACCTCCGCCGGAAGGCGATCTGTACCCGGGGAGGGTCACCCTGTTGAGCTTCTGGGCCATCTGGTGCCCGCACTGCAAGCGAAACATCCCGAAGATGGAGCGCCTGTCCGTAACCTACGGAGACAGGGGCGTGTCCGTGGTGGGCGTAACACGCGAGAAAGAGGGGCAGGGGGCGGACAAGGTGAGGGAGTTCGTCGAGAGCCGTCCCATGCGTTTTCCGACGGGCATCGACGACGACGGGAGAACGTCCAAGGCGATGGCCGTTAAAAGCATTCCCTGTGTGGTCGCCGTGGATGCCCGGGGGCGGATACGCTGGCACGGCCACCCGGACCATCTATCCGACAAGGTCGTCGAAGGGCTCCTGGAGCAGTCTTCCTGACAGGCGGCAAGGAGAGCCACGGATGGATTGGACCCCCATATCGGAACAGATCGATTTTGTCTTCCCCATTCCGGTCCCGACGCAGACCCTGCCTCCTCACAAGGACACAAACAGCTTCCTGGTCGGGCATCGGCAAGTCGGAATGATCGATGCGGGCTTCTGGGACCAGAAGGGGGTGGACACGCTGAGCCGCTACTTCGGGGAGGGAGGGGACCGCAGGCTGAACTGGCTGATCCTCACGCACTGGCACCCGGATCATCTGATCGGAGCCGACATTGTCAAGGAGAAGACCGGGTGCAGAATCGGGGTCCATGTGAGCGAGGCGGACAAGGTGGCTCCCGTGCCGGTTGATTTCACCTTTGACCACGGCGACGAGATCGCCTTTGACGACAGGAAACTGGAGGTCATCCATACACCCGGCCATTCCGCCGGCCACTGCTGCTTCCTTCTGCGTCCCGAAGGGGTGCTCTTCACCGGGGATCACATTCTTGGCTTGGGCACTTCGATCATCGTCCCCCCCGACGGTGACATGGAAGTCTATCTGGCTTCCCTGAGCCATCTGCTTTCCTACCCTGTCGAGATCATCTGCCCCGGCCACGGGCCGCTCGTGTGGAAAGGGAAGGAGAAGATCGAGGAGTACATCGAGCACCGCCTCACCCGCGAACGAGCGATCCTCCATCGGGTGCGTTCGGGTACCCGTCGTACAGAGGACCTGGTGAAGGCCATCTACACCGATGTGCCGGAATCCTTTCATGGCATGGCCTATTTCTCTGTAGAAGCCCACCTGGTGAAGTTGATCAACGAGGGAAAGGTGCGCAAGATTCCGGACGACAAAGGGTACGAGCCGGTGTGAAGCGCCTCGTTCTTCCCCTCGCAGAAGGGAACCTCATGGTCGGCATACGGAAAGGCTGGTCGGTTCTATGCCCCACCCTTCTCCCTCTGGCTTGTTGCCTTCTGTGCACCTGCTCTTCGAGGGGGCCTTCGGAGCCTGCGGTACGGCGAGCCGTGCGGCCCATGATGGGCACTCTGGTCGAAGTGGTGTGGCGGGCGGAACGGGAGGGGGCCGGTGCCGGCGCGGTTCGATCCACCCTGGATCGAATGGAATCGCTTGCCTCCCGAATGAGCCTCTACGATCCAGCGTCCGAGCTTTCGAGAGTCAATGCGTCCGCCGGCCTGGCGCCGGTCGAAGTATCCGGCGAGCTCCTCGACCTGATCCAAAAGGCCCTGGCCGTTTCCCGGATGACAGGGGGTGCCTTCGATGCGACGGTCGGATCCGTGGAAGCCGTCTGGGGAGACATCCAGAGGGAGGGTGGAGGAAGACTTCCAGGGGAGGAAGCCGTGCGGGACGCGCTCGAAAGGGTCGGATACGAGCGCGTCAGGGTGGACCCTGCGGCAAAGACGGTCTTCCTCGAAAAGGCGGGCATGCGCCTCGACCTTGGAGGGATTGCGAAGGGGTACATCACGGACATGGGCGTTGCCTGGCTGAAGGGCGAAGGAGTGCCGGATGTTCTGATCAACGCCGGAGGCGACATCCGTGTTTCCAGCGGAGCCGGGAGCCGCGCCTGGCGTGTCGGGGTGCGGGATCCTCTGAAGAAGGACGGTCTGCTGGCTCTTCTTTCGCTGCGGGAAGGGGCGGTGGTCACGTCGGGTACGTATGAACGTTACTTCGAGCAAGGGGAGAAGCGTTTCGCCCACATCATGGATCCGAAGACGGGCCGACCGGTGGAAGGCCTTCTGAGTGTCACGGTGGTAGCCGATGATTCCTTCCTTGCGGATGCGCTGGCCACGGCGGTCATGGTGACGGGCCGGAAAGACGGAATCGCCCTGCTGGGGCGGATCTCAGGCGTCCGGGGGGTTCTGGTGGAGCGGGACGGCACGGTCTGGATTCCACATGACCTGAAGGACCCTCTGGACCTGGCTCCCCTTCCCTCGGCATACGCGGTTCGGTTTTACGGAGCGCCCCTTTCCTCTTTCAGCCTTCCGGGTCTTTGTCCCCTGCCAGCCAGAGATGGGCCTGGATGGTCCATGGCCGAAAGCCGAGTCTCTCCCAGAACTTGACTCCCTTCCGGTTGCTCACCTGGTAGTGAATCCGAACCTCTTCAACGCCCTGCTCCGCAAACCAATCGAGCATCATGCGGCAGAGCCGGGTCCCGATGCCCAGCCCCCGCCAGCGGGGGATCACGTAAGCGTTGTCTACCAGGCCGTCTCGGTGGGGCAGGATGACGGGCGGACGTTGTGTGATGCTGCCCGTGATGAAGCCGACGATTTCTTCCCCCTCGCCGGCAACATAGGACATGGCGAGGCGGGTCGTGAACAGGTCCGTGAGGTGAACCCGCAGGTGATCTTCAGCGCCGGGCGAAGTTCTCCAGACCGGATCAACGGACTCCACGTACGCATACAGCTCCCGGGCGAGTCGGGCCAGCTGGGGGATGTCCCTCCGGTTCCAGGGCCGGCAAGCGATACGTTCGATGGGGTGGCGCGATTCTCTTCTCACGGCCCTCAAGGTCCGATCAGGGGAGGTTCAGCACGGCCTCTTCCAGTGGGCTCTATCATAACAGAAGCGCGAAAGAGGACTCAAAGCGCGGGGGCCGTCCCCGAACCCGGGAAAGGTCCGTGCAGATTTGCGGGTCACGAAAGGCGTGTGGTATCTTCCGAGGACGTCAGCAAGAACCGGAGCATCCCCGTCTCTGCATGGAGGTTCGCAATGGCAACCGTACGGCACGAACGAGATGTTCAGCCCGCCGATCTTTCGACCGAGCGTGATCTGAAAGGCGTGGAGCTTCGACCGCTGATCACGCAAGAGGAGGGAGCGAAGAACTTCGCCATGAGGCTCTTTCTGGTCGAGCCCGGTGGGCATACGCCGTTCCATACCCATGGGTGGGAGCACGAGGTATTCGTCGTCGGGGGGACAGGGGAGGTGATCGGCGAACAGGGGAGCCAGCCCCTGGAGGTCGGCTCCGCGGTCTACGTGCCCGCAGAGGAGAAGCACAGGTTCCAGGCCGGAGACAGGGGGCTCGTATTCCTGTGCATCATCCCCATCGTCCCCTAGCCCGCAGAGGGGATTCCCGTCATGAGAAAGACCTTCCCTCCCGGGAAGCTGCCCCCCGAATTCCTCGAAGAACTCCTCCGCAGGCTTCCAGCAGCCGATTCGCGCGTTCGGGTCGGACCCGGTGTCGGAGAGGATGCCGCGTTGATCGACATGGGGGATCGCTACCTGGTGGCCAAGACCGACCCGATTACATTCGCTACGGACCGGATCGGCTGGTATCTGGTGAACATCAATGCGAACGATGTGGCCTGCATGGGGGCCGATCCGAAATGGTTGCTGGTGACCTGCCTGCTCCCCGAGGAAGGTACGGACCCGGGTCGGGTGGAGTCCCTGTTTCAGGACCTTTCGGAAGCCTGTTCCGAGCTGGGGATCACGGTCTGCGGCGGCCACACGGAGATTACCCTGGGCCTGGATCGACCGATCCTGGTGGGGCAGCTCCTCGGCGAGGTGAGCAAGGAACGGTTCGTGGACAAGCGCAACATCCGGCCCGGGGACTCGATCCTGCTGACCAAGGGAATTGCCATCGAAGGGACCTCCATTCTGGCCCGTGAGCGAAGGGATCTGCTGGAAGGGAAGGTGCCGCGGCGGGTCCTGGAGAAGGCCCGGGGATTTCTGGAGGAACCGGGGATCAGCGTGGTCCGGGACGCCCGGATCGCATTCGAGGCGGCCGGCCCCGACCTTCACGGCATGCACGATCCCACCGAAGGCGGCCTGGTTCAGGGCGTGCGGGAATTGGCCATGCGGGCCGGCGCGGGCGTCAGGCTCGAAGGCGGGAAGATCCCCGTGCTGCCGGAGACCGAGATGCTGACTGCGCCTTTTGGAATCGATCCGATGGGCCTTCTCGCCTCGGGCGCCCTGCTCATCGCGGTGACTTCACGTGCCGAAGACAGGGTACGTGAAGCGCTGGAGGGTGCCGGGATCCCCTGCATGCGGATCGGCCGGGTCGCCCCGGAGACGGACGGCCTGACGTGGGTTCGAGACGGACGGGAGTCGGCCTTGCCTCGGTTCGTGAGCGATGAGCTCGTCAAGGCCTTTTCCGGGTCGCCGTGAGGCCTCTGCCGGGATCCCCGCCCACAAGCTAAAGAAAACCCCCCGTCGTGACGAATGTGAAGAGGGAGACAGGTTCGGACGCCTCGCGGCACCGATTTCCTCACGCACAGGCAAGGGCTTCATGACGGAACGCGTCTACACGACCGTGGACCTGGCCAAGGTCTGCAGGGTCTCCCTTCGGACCGTGATCCGATGGGTGGACGAGGGCAAACTGACCTCTTTCCGGACCCCTGGGGGACATCGCCGCGTGCGGGAGGCCGACCTGATCACGTTCCTGGACCGTTATCAGATTCCTTTTTCGATCAAGCCGAACCGTGAGAAGAAGCGGATTCTCGTTGTGGAGAGCAAGCGCCTGATCGAGGGGTTCCTGAAACAGATTCTTCGCAGATCCTCCGACACCCACGAGGTCGTCGTGGCGAGAGATCTCTACGAGACCGGTGTGAAGGTCGGGATGTTCCAGCCGGAACTGGTGATCTTCGGGACGATTCCCAGGGAGCAGGAAATCGTGAAGTTCTGCCGGTCCCTCCGGAAGATCGCGGATGCCAGAGAGACGAAGATCATCGTGCTCAGCGAGAAGATCTCCGGAGAGAAGATGCAGGAACTCCTCTCGCTGGGGGTCCAGGCAGTGATCGACAATCCCTATACGATCGACGATCTGCGACCCCACCTGCTTCGGTTGCTCGGTTATCCTTCCCGTTCCACGGCTTGACCCTCCTGATTCCCTTTTTCCGACCTGCGGATGTGCGACCCCCCTCTTCCGGCCGTCCGTTCTTTCGCGGGCCCGGGTTGAACCGTTCGCCCGGTTCAGGTAGGAAGGGCTGGTGTGCTGTCCCAGAAATGTGGGTGCAAAGATATGCCACTTCAACGCTGGGGCGTAATTGGGGACAGCCACCGATTTCCTCAGCCCGAGTGGACGGTTGGCGCAGTGAGGAAATCGGTGGCTGTCCCCAATTACAGCACGACCCCCTGTAAAGCTATTTCTGGGACACAACACTAGAAAGACAGGAGAGCGCCCCGGACAGGAGGGTGACATGGTCGAACGGCTCTTCAGGTTGAAGGAAAACCAGACCACGGTGCGGACGGAGTTGCTGGCCGGCGTGACGACCTTCATGACCATGGCGTACATCCTCTTTGTCCAGCCGGCCGTCCTGTCCAGGGATTTCGCCGGCAACCCGACCGGCCTCTCTTCGGAGGCGGTGCTCTTCGCGACTTGCGTGGCCGCCTTCCTCGGTTGCGTGCTCATGGGCCTCATGGCGAACTATCCGATCGCCCAGGCGCCCGGTATGGGAGAGAACTTCTTCTTCGTGACGGTCGTCATGGGGCTCTCGGCCGCCGGGTTTTCGGAGTCATGGAAGGTCGCTCTCGGGATCACTCTCCTGGCAGGCCTGCTGTTTCTGTTGCTCTGTCTCCTGGGGTTTCAAACGGCCGTCATCGATGCCATCAGCCCCAGCTTGAAGAACGGCATCGCGGTCGGCATCGGCATCTTCATCTGCTTTCTCGGCCTCAGGGGGGCGGGGCTGGTGATCGAGGCGCCCGGCACTGCGGTACGCCTGAATCCGGACGTGACGAATCCGGGGATCCTGATCTTCATGGCCGGCTTGACCGTCATGGGGGTCCTCTCCGCCCTGCAGGTTCGGGGCGCCATCCTGTGGGGCATTCTGGCCAATGCGGCCCTCGCCTTTGTGACCGGGCAGCTGGAATGGCAGGGGGTCGTCGGCTTTCCCCACGAGGTGGCCCTCCTCGAGTTCGATTTCCACTGGATGGTCCGACCCGAGACCTATATGACCGTCCTGCCCTACGTTGTGGTCTTTCTCTTCATGGATGTCTTCGACACGGCGGGTACGTTGATCGGAGTCGGTGAACAGGCCGGGTTCATCCGGGAAAACCGGTTGCCCAGGGCCAGGCAGGCACTCCTGTCGGATGCGGTGGCGACGGTAGCGGGCTCTTGCCTGGGCACGAGCACAGTCACCTCCTACATAGAAAGCTCATCAGGAGTTGCCTATGGGGGCAGGACCGGTCTCGTAAGCGTTACCACGGGTCTGCTCTTCCTCGTGGCGCTCTTCTTCACGCCCCTGGCCCGGACCCTGGGAGGTTACCCGCCGACCACGGCTCCCGCGCTGTTCCTCGTCGGGTGCATGATGGCCGGGAACGTGCGGCGCATCGAATGGGAGGAGGTGACCGAGGCTGTCCCCTCCTTCTTCATCATGACGGGGATCCCTTTGTTCTACAGCATATCGGACGGTATCGCCGCCGGCCTGATCACATATCCGGTACTGAAGCTCCTGACCGGGAAGGGCAGGGAGGTTTCCCCTCTGCTCTACGTGGTCGGGGTCCTCTTCGTTTTCAGATACGTCTACTTTCCGGTATAGGGGTGGTGAGGGTCTCGACGGAGGTTTTCTTGGGCGAAGTGCCGCCTGGGCCCGTGATCAGGAGAGCGCTCAGCCTGTCGGTGAGCCGGTGCAGGGTGGAGGCTTCCAGCGCAGAGACCGGAACCCCACTGTAGCGTCGGCACAGATTGCGCATAATGTCCGGGTCAGCCCTGTCCGACTTGTTGAAGACGCGCAGGACAGGGATTTCGCCCAGTCCCAGCGAGCCCAGCAATTCCTCCACGATGGCCAGCTGCTTTTCACAGCTCTCGGAGGAGCCGTCGATCACATGAAGCAGGAGGTCGGCGTCGCCCAGTTCCTCGAGAGTGGCCAGAAAGGCTGCGATCAGGTCGGGTGGAAGGTCTCGGATGAAACCCACCGTGTCGGTCATCAGGACCTCCCCGTTCCCGTCGAGACGGAGCCTGCGCGTCGCTGGGTCCAGGGTGGCGAAGGGGCGGTTCTCGGTGTACACGTCGCTTCGGGTCATGGTGTTGAGGAGGGTCGATTTTCCCGCGTTGGTGTAGCCCACGAGGCAGACGAGGGGCAGCCCGCTCTGATTCCGCCGGGCCCGTCGGGTCCTCCTCCCCTTCCTCAGCCGATCGACCTGCTTCTCGAGCCGGTGGATCCTGTCTCTCACCCGGCGTCGGTCGATCTCGAGTTTCGTTTCCCCCGGGCCCGTTCCACCGATTCCTCCCGCCAGACGCGAAAGGCCCGTGTTGCGATGGAGCAGGCGCGGCAGCCGATACCGGAGCTGTGCGAGTTCGACCTGGATCTTGCCGTCACGGGTTTTCGCCCGCTGGGCGAAGATGTCCAGGATCAGCTGGGTGCGATCGAGCACCTTGATCTCCGTGAAATCGGTGACACAACGCATCTGGTTCGGCGAAAGGTCATGATCGAAGATGATCATGTCCGCCCCGCTCTGCAGGGCCTGGATCACGAGGTCCTGGAGCTTCCCCTTGCCGACGACGAACTGGGGGTGGAGAGACGCCCTCCGCTGGAGAACCGTATCGAGCACCGAGACACCGCGTGATTCCGCCAGGGACTCGAGCTCTGCCAGGGACGCCTCCGCCTCGACCACATCTCCTGTGGCCACGCCCACGAGGATGACGCCCTCGGGGCTTTCCCCTTCCTTCGTCTCGGCGGAAAGTGGGGTCTTTCGGGCGATCTCCTTTTCCAGGTCACGCACCAGGGAACGAAAGTCCAGGGCGGTCGCGTCCGCAGGGGAGAGAGGCTCCCGGAGTTCCCAGGGGGCTTCCGGCCCGCCGTCCGGTGACAGGTAAGCCACGTGAACCCTGTGCGGCAGCCCCTCCGGGCCGACCTCGACTGCTGCCACGCAGTCGAACCTGAGGAGGGCCAGGTCGGCGAGGTCTTCATCTGTGAGCGGCTCATGCCGAAGGTGGGTGTGGATGTATCGAAGGCCGGACAGCCTTCCGGCGGACGACCGGGAACGCATTCGGTCCGGAAGCAGGATCTGCTTCGCATCGCCGACGATCACCTGCTGGATGTAGCCTCTCCGGTCGATCAGGACGCCGATCTGACGGCCGATTTCCCAGGAGATCTCGGAGAGGTACCGTGCAAGCTCAGGGGTGCATATCTTGGTGAGAGGAACCCGCCTTCGATAGATATGCTGAATCCGCTTGTTCTGACTGGGCTTGAGCCCGAGGGTGTTGCCGAATACCTTCTGTATGGGTGCCTCCGGAGAACGACATTCTAACTTCTTGATTTCCCTAATTAAAAGCTTACGACAGCCGATGACAAAAGTAAAGGGGTCCAGAGGCTTCCCTCGACTTCCGAAGGAAGCGACTTTTTGATATGCTAAAAAAATGAGTGCAGTGGAGCAAACGACGCTCCCGCGTCGTCTACCTTTTAGAGAAACGATCCAAGCAGCACAGGAGAATCCGACCGTTGAAGGGCCGCTTTCATCTCGACGCAGGTGCCCTGTCCGCTTCCGCGCGACGGGCGTTGGTGATCTGTCTGTTCGGTGCAATGCTCGGCATGCTGTTCAATGCGGCCTCACCCCGAGGGATCGATCTGCTCGGGCCGGTGCCCCCCAGGGGCGCCGAGGGGATCACGGAGCTCGACCTGGAAGAGGCCTGGGCGTTGCACAAAGCGCGGAAAGGGGTGTTCATCGATGCTCGCTCTGCAGAGGAATTCGGGCAGGGACACATCCCCGGCGCCCTGCTTCTGCCCCTGGACGATTTCGACGAAGTCCTCTCATCCTTCGCAACCCTCATCCCCTCGGATACTCTTCTGATCGCCTACTGCGGCAAGGGCTGCGAATCGAGCTGGGAGGTGGCGGAGTTGCTCAAAGAGGAAGGGTATTCGAATCTGAAGGTCTTCTACGGCGGCTGGGACAAATGGAAGAGCGCGGGATATCCGGTGGAGAAGGACGAGATGAAGACGGAGTCAGCGTTCCGGTCGAACCAGGGAATCGGCCTCACAGAGGGAGGGTGAGACATGGACTCCGGCCGGCATTTCTCGATTTACACCTTCGTCCAGCTCGCCGCCCGCATCGCACTGGGCCTGGTCTTCCTCCTGTACGGGATCGACAAGATCGGCGCCCCTGGCGACTTCGCTCGGGACATTGACAACTACAGGCTGCTTCCGGAGAACCTGGTCAATCTCGTTGCGGTGACCCTCCCATGGGTTGAGTGCATTCTGGGCCTGCTTCTGCTTGCCGGGCAATGGGTCCGGTCCGCTGCCCTGGTTTCCGCCTTTCTCCTCTCCGTCTTTCTCGCGGCAGTGAGCATTACGCTCTTTCGGGGTCTGGATATCAACTGCGGCTGCCTCAATGCGGAGGCAGGCAGGAAGGTCGGGATCCGATTGCTCGTGGAAGATACGCTTCTTCTCGGCGCCGCCGGGTTCCTGCTTCTGACGGCGGGGGACAGGCTTGGCTGGAAGGGCCTGTTGGGCTGTTGACGATCCTCCAGGTGCGGCCCTGGCCTCATGGGCAAGACCTCTTCGTGGTCTATTGATTCGGGAATCCTGCCGGCTCGAACTCCACAACGGTGACGCCGTCACCTCCCTCTGCGGGCTTCCCGGGTCTGAAGGAAATCGGGTAAGGCACCTCCGACAGAGACTGGCGGACGGCATTCCTGAGGATCCCCTTTCCCAGTCCGTGTACGAGAACCATGCGCGGCGCCTGATCCCGGAACGCCCTGTCCAGCAGTTTCGATGTGCGGTCGAGGGCCTCCTCCACGGTCAATCCCCTCAGATCGCAGCGACGGCCTCCCTCCTCGGTGGGCGTCTCGGAGGCATGAAGGCCCCAGGCGGCCTTTTGCCGGTCGCCGCCGGCGACCTGTTTCCTTACCGTCTTCTTCTGTACGGCGGGCTTCCAGACCTTTTCCGCCTCCACCTGCATGCGGAACCCCTTCGCCTCCACCTCGACCATCCCCTTGCGGTCCGGCAGTTTCAGGACCCTTGCGTCGGCCTGGAGATCCGGCACGTAAACGGTGTCCCCGCACCGGACCTCTGACCACTCGACCTCGCTGCGGGATCCGCGAGGGGTGGAGGGTTCATGGAAGAACCCCTCTTCCGAGAAGAGTCCCTTTCTGTATTCCCTGATTTGCCTGGATACCGCCCTTTCGGAAGAAGGGGATCCGGCCTTGGCCCGGCTGCGTCGAAGCCGGTCCAGCTCTCGGAGGGCATCCCGGAAGGCCTCCTCCAGCCTGTCTCGGTATTTCCTCTTCAGTTCCCTTTCGCGGGTCTCCACTTCGGCGAGCTCCCGGCGAAGGGCCTGCCGTACCTCTTCCACTTCCTCCGAGGCCTTGTGCCAGCGATCCCTTTCTTCTTCCGCCTCCTTTTTGGCGGTCTGGATCTGGATCAGAAGGCTTTCCATGTCGGCGCCGGATTCACCGCGGAGGGCCCGCGCCCTTTCCAGGATCCTGGCTGGAAGGCCGAGTTGTCGTGCTATGTACAGGGCGTTGCTCGTCCCGGGCACGCCGGGAGTCAACTGATAGGTTGGCTCCAGGGTCCGGGGATCAAAGCCCAGTGCCGCGTTCTGGATCGTGGGCTGTCGGGTCGCGAGCGATTTCAAGGCGATGTAGTGGGTGGTTGCAAGGGTGAAGGCCCCGGTGTCCGCGAGGTGCTCCAGGACGGCCTGGGCGAGCGAGCTCCCCTCTTCCGGGTCGGTGCCGATCAGGATCTCATCCAGCAGTGCAAGGCTCGTCTCTTCGACGGAAGACAAGAAGTCCACGATCCGCTGGATATGGCCCGAAAAGGTGGATCGGCTCTCTTCCAGGCTCTGGCTGTCGCCGATGTCCGAGAAGACACGGTCAAAGAAGGGAAGATTCGAGCCCTCCCCAACGGGCAGAGCGAGACCTGCGCGCACCATCAGGGAGAGGAGGCCCACGGTCTTCAGGATGACGGTCTTCCCCCCCCCGTTGGGACCGGTGATCAGTGCCGTGCGATGGGGTGGGGCGATCACGATGTCATTCGGCACCACCCGGTTTCTGGTCAGGAACAGGAACGGGTGTCGCGCCTGATAGAGCTGTATGCCCTGGTCGGCGTTCAGGGTGGGTACCGTCGCCTGGAGGGCGTCCGAGAGGTTTCCCCTGGCCTGGAGCAGGTCGAGCCGCGTGAGAAAGGCATGCCCCTTTTCGATCTCGGATGCATCCTGGCGGAGGTTGTCGCAGATGCCCTGAAGAATCCTGTCGATTTCCCGCTGAGACTCGAGCAGGGCCAGCTTGTAGGTGTTGTTGAGTTCAACGATCTCTCGGGGCTCGATGAACAGGGTGGCCCCACTGTTGGAACTTCCCAGGACGATCCCGTCGACGAAGCCCCGCTGGTTGGTCTTGATGGGCAGGACGTATCGGTCTTCCTTGATCGTGTAGAACTTGTCCTGAAGCAGGCTTTCGAAGTCCTTTTCCGTCAGGTACGCGTGCAGCCTGTGGTGGATTTGCTGATGGACGTTCTTCGCCTTCTTTCTCAGAGCGGCCAGTTCCTGGCTTGCCTCGTCCCGCACCTCTCCCTTCTCGTCCACACAGCTTCGAATATCGTAGATCAGGTGCGA
>CAYZMM010000052.1:0-41892 GCA_964479535.1 uncultured Thermodesulfobacteriota bacterium | reverse complement strand
CTGGGATGCCTGCTCCATTTGACCGTGGCGTCGATGAAGAGCTTGCTGCCGAGGACGCCTCCGTGGGCCTCTATGTCGGCGTTCTCCTTCGAGGTTGCGACGTCGAAGATCAGGTTGTTCACCGGCAGAACGTGCACGTCCCGGGCCGGGTCCACGTTGTTGTTGATGGCCCGGTTGATCGCCGCCGGGTCATAGATGTTGACATCCTCTTCCACCACCACGAGCATCTTTATCGGCAGATTGGAGGACTTGTGGCCGAGGAGGGTGTAGGCGACCTGCGTGGGATGGCCCTCCCACATCTTCTTGATGCTCACAGCGAAGAAAGGCGCGAGGGTGAGATCCACGATCGGGATACCCGCATTCTGCAGGTGGTTCTTGAGGATGGCGGTCGTTCCGGCCGCGATGGTTACCAACTGCTCCTCCAGAACCGGGGCCAGGCCGGAGGCACTCCCCGTGTAGATGGGGTCGTCCCGGTGGGTGATGCACTCCACCTTCATGACAGGCATCATGGAGGGATCGCTGTACCGGCCGCTCGCCTCTTTGAGGGGCCCCTCCATCGCATAGGTATCCGGGTCCCGAAGGATGCGGCCTTCGATCACGATCTCTACCGACGCCGGAACACACAGGTTGCTCGTTTCGCACTTGACCAGCCGGAGGGGTTTGCCCATCATGGCGCCTATCCACTCGTATTCGCCCCAGGGGCCGCAGGTGGTTACGGGTGAGCCGGCCGCGATCATCATCGTCGGATCCATTCCGTAAACGAAGGCCACGGGCATGTCCTCACCGCGTTCACGATACTTCTCGAACTGACGTCCCCAGTGCTGGCTCCTGACCAACAGCGAAACAATTCTGTCCCTTTCGACGATGTGGCCCCGATAGCAGCCGAGATTGTACTCACCTGTCTCCGGATCCCGCGTCACGACCCCGTGCCACATGTTGATGTAACGCCCGCCGTCCTGGGGATGCCACCAGGGCACAGGGATCTCGTTCAGGTCGAGGTCTTCACGGATGACGTTTTCCTTCACCGGCCCCGCAGCCACTACCGTCGGATGAACAGGGGCACGCAGCGTCTCTCTGAGCCGCTCGAGGGTTGCGGGCAGAGGCGTGTCCTTGGGAAGGCCCAGGGCGAGGGACACCTTGCCGAAGGTGTTCAAGCTCCCGACGAACAGCCTGCGGCACCAGGTGTGCTCATGGCCCCGTACGTTCGTGAAGAGGAGTGCCGGTCCCTGCCGGGCCGACATCTGGCGGGCGATTTCCTGGATCTCTCCGTCGGGAGTTACGGAAGCCTGAACCACCTTTAGCTCATCTTCCGCTTCCAGGCATTCCAGCCATCCCCTCAGATCTCTGGCCCACTCGCCCCTGGAATTCGTACTTCGTTCTTTACCCATTTTGGCCCTCCCACACAAGAGATTGCTGGTCCGAGCGATGCCGCTATTCCTCTGTGTCCGATCCCACTCCCAGCGACCCATTCCCCGTGGCCTTCAACAATGCCTCCCGGTTCGCCTCGAAGACTCGCGCCGTGAGCAGTCCGGCCATTTCCGGATCCCTGTTCTCCCAAGCCTCGACGAGGCGCTCGAAGAAGATCTGGACGCTCGGCTCGAAATAAACCGGCAGCTCGAAGATGGTGCGGGAGGTTCGCGTCGTCCGGGCAAGCGTATTGAAGAGAAGCTGGAGATACCTGTTGTGGGAGGCCTGAAAGATGCGCCGGGTGATCTCGAAGGTCAGGCTTCTCCTGCCCTCGTCATCCTCCGGCAGGGCTGCCCGTTCCCGCAGGAGCCCCTTCAGCTCGTCGATCTCCTCCTTCGTGCTGTTCAATGCCCCGAGTTGTGTGAGCCACACGTGCAGATTCTGGTGCAACCGGCCGATATCCTCCACGAACTCACCGTCGATGCTTCCGTCTTGGCGATGGATCAGAAGATCCGCAAGCTCGATGCCGCCCACCGTCTGGAAATCCTCCACGAGGGCACCCGACCCCTGACGAATGGTCAGCATGCCGTAGGCCTCGATACGCTTGAGCGCCTCACGCACCACCGTCCTTGCCACACCGAACTCCTCTGCAAGTACCCGCTCCGTGGGAAGCTTCTTTCCTGCGGGGTAGACTCCATCGATGATGCGTCTCAGCAACCGGGTGGTGAGAACCCGGGACAGGGTGCTCGTCGAAGGTGTCTGCTTCTTCGTCGTTTCCGCCCGGTTCTTCTCACACATGTTGCCCTACCCTTACCTGGACAATTGGACTGTTCTATTATTATCAACTAAGCCTGATTTTCGACATCCTGCAGAAGCCTTGGCATATTGGTATAACCAATATGCTTACCTTCCCCTTCTGCCGCTGTCAAGGAAAAAGCGAAAAACCTGCCCTCCCGTCCTTCGGAACGAAGAAGAAGGATGTCCAGGGGCCCTTTCAGGCCCACACTGAGGGCCCGTTGACAAACACCCCTGCCCCTGGTTTCCTGATCTTGCATACGGGGAGGCGAAAAGGTGGGCAAGAAGAGCCGAAGGAACAGGACGTCGGAAGCAGGCAATGGCAGGCCGACCGGGACGTTGAAGCAACCGGCCCCGGTATCCCGGGTCCTCCTCGGCCTGGCGGTCGCCGTTGCGATCGCCGGGGTCTACTTCATCATCCATCGATCGGGCCCCGAATCCGGCAGGCCGGAGTCAGCGGCGGGCAGGCAAACCGGCGCGGAAAGCACGGCGAAGCATGCCTTCCGGCCGCTCCTCGGCAAGTGGATGCGGCCGGACGGCGGGTACGTCATTTCCGTGCGCAGCGTGGACCGGGACGGCCGTGTGGATGCCGGCTACTTCAACCCGAGGCCCATCAACGTCTCCCGTGCGGAGGCTTCGGTGCAGGGAAACACTGTAAGACTATTCATCGAGCTGCAGGCGGCAGGATATCCGGGCTCAACCTACGAATTGGCCTACGATCCGGACAACGACGTGCTCGTGGGGATCTATTTCCAGGCCGCCATGCAGCAACGCTTCGAGGTTTACTTTGTCCGAACCGAGTGAAAGGGAAGCCCATGCCGGACAGACGCGTGGCCGTCATCGAGGGCGACGACGCATCGCCCGAGGCGGTGAAGCCGACTGTAGCGCTGATCGACAACATGAAGCTCGGGATCGAGTGGGCCTACCCGCCGGTGGGCGCAAAGGGAGAGGCGCTGCACAATTCGGTGTTCCCGGATGAAGCCAGACGGATCATCGACGAGTCGGACACGACCCTGTTCGGCGCCGCGAGCGGCAGGAGCGCCTTCGCCCTCATCTATCTCCGCTGGGGCAAGCAGACCTACGCCAACGTACGACCCACGAAATTCATGCCCGGGTGCCGAAGCCCCCTCGCCCGACCGGAAGGGGTCGATTTCGTCATCGTCCGGGAGAATCTCGAGGATGCCTACCTGATGGTGGAAGGCGAACTCGACGCCCTCGTCCCGGCCGACCTCGTCAGTCCGATTCTCCAGAAGAAGGTCTCGGACCTGGGCCCGGGGAAGTATGCGGTCAAGGCGATCACCGTGCAAGGGACCGAGCGTGTAGCCCGCTATGCCTTCGAGCTGGCCCGGAGCCGCAAGGCGGAGGGACGGCCCGGCAAGGTCACGGTCGCATCCAAATACAACATGCTGCCCCAGAGCGACGGGCTCTTCCGGGACGTCACCGCCCGTGTGGCCGAGTCGTACACCGACATCGATTTCGAACCCATGATCGTGGACAACTTCGCCCACTACATGATCCGCTCGCCCCATGAGCTGGATGTGGTCCTTCTGCCGAACCTCTACGGCGACATCCTCTCCGATGCCGCCGCGGGTCTGGCCGGAGGGCTCGGCCTGGCCCCGAGCGGGGCGTACGGCGACGACTACGCCTATTTCGAAGCCGTCCACGGAACGGCCCCGGACATCGCGGGCCGCAACATCATCAACCCCACGGCGACTATGCTTTCTGCAGCGATGATGCTCGACTACCTCGGCTTCAAACAGGAGTCGCAGCGAATGGAAACCGCCATGGCCGCCGTGTACAAGGAAGGCCGTTTTCTGACCCCGGACCAGGGAGGAAATGCGAGCACCACGGACTTCGTGAAGGCGGTGGAAGGGAAACTGTGACAATGGCCTTACGGCCGGGCAGAGGGGCCACCCTCACCCTCTCCCTCGAGGGAGAGGGAACGATCGAACCGAAGCGAGGAGGGGGATGTCAATGAAAGGCGGATACGCGGGCAAGATGCTCTTCGTGGATCTCTCCAGGGGAACGACCGAGACCAGGGAACTCACCGAGGAGGTGGCGCGGCGGTTCATCGGCACCTACGGAATCGGTGCCCGGGTTCTCTACGACATGATGAAGCCCGGCGTGGATCCCCTCTCCCCGGAGGCGGTCATCGGTTTCGTCACCGGTCCCCTGAACGCCACCGGCGCACTCTTCGGCGGCCGCTACGCAGTGGTCTGCAAATCGCCGGTGACCGGGGGCTGGAACGATGCGAATTCGGGCGGCCACTTCGGCCCCGAGCTCAAGAAAGCCGGTTTCGACGCGGTCTTCGTCTCCGGTGCAGCGGCGAAGCCGGTATACATCTACATAGAGGACGGCAAGGCGGAAATCCGGGACGCGGCCGGGCTGTGGGGCAAGAGGAGCGTGGCGACCCTGGACGCCCTGGTCGAGAAAACCGGTGAGGAGGACCTCCGGGCTGCGGTCATCGGCCCGGCCGGGGAAAAGCAGTCCCTGCTCGCCTGTGTGATCAACGACCGGCACAGGGCCGCGGGCCGGGGCGGTGCCGGGGCCGTGATGGGGTCCAAGAAGCTGAAGGCCGTCGCCGTCAAGGGCTCCGGAACGGTAGCCGTTGCGGATCCGGAAAAGCTCAGAGAGGCGAACCTGCTGACCACGGACGGCATGAAGAACGGTGCCAATGTCGAGACCGTCAAGGGCTACAGCAGCTACGGCACCGGCATGGGGACCAGCGGATACGCCTTGTCCGGGGACAGCCCCGTGAAGAACTGGGGAGGCGTGGGCGTTCGGGACTTCGGGGAGGAGTCGGCAAGGAAGATCGACTCCATCGCCCTGGACAAGTTCAAGCAGAAGAAGTACGCCTGTTCGAGCTGCCCCCTCGGATGCGGCGCCCATTTCGAAGTGAACGAAGGCGACTGGCCCGTGGGGGAAACCTTCCGGCCCGAATACGAGACGGCATGCGCCTTTGGGACCCTGTGCCTGAACGACGATGCAGGGTCCATCGTGAAGTGCAACCACATCTGCAACGAATACGGGTTGGACACCATTTCCACCGGCGCCACGGTGGCGTGGGCCATCGAATGCTACGAGAACGGCCTTTTCACCAAAGAAGATACGGGCGGCATCGAGCTCACCTGGGGAAATGCCCGGGCGATCGTGGAGATCACGCAGGCGATCGCGGATCGGACCGGCTTCGGTGAGGTCTTGGCGCTCGGCTCGGCGAAGGCGGCGGAGAAGCTGGGCAAAGGGGCCGAGTACCTGCAGACCGTAAAGGGCATGGAACTGCCCATGCACGATCCGAGGTTCGCGCCCGGCTACACCCGCACCTATCAGTTCGACCCGTCACCGGCCCGCCACGTCAAGGGAGGGCTCGGCGGACTGCAGGCCAGGGACACGAGCCCGGCCAAGTATGATTCGAGCGACACCGGCGCCATGGACATGATGCTCACCGGCATCTACGAGGTCTTGCAGGCCTCCGGGATTTGCCTCTTCAGCCTCTTCGCCCAGCTGGACCTTGCGCCCAGGATGCTGGAGGCCGTGACCGGCTGGACCTGTGACAACGAGTTTCAGACGAATGCCATGAAGCGCATCATGAACATGCGCCACGCCTTCAACCTGCGGGAGGGCCAGAAGCCGGCCGACTTCGTTGCCCCCGGGCGGTCGGTGGGGGACCCCCCGCAAACGGAGGGGCCGCTGGCAGGCTGCAGGGTCGATCACGAATCCCTGAAGCGGAACTTCTTCGCGGTGATGCAGTGGGATGAGACCACGGGAAGGCCGAGCCGCGAATCCCTCGAAGCCCTGGGCGGGCTGGACGACGTCATCCAGGACCTGTACGGGTAGCCCATGCAGGTAACGGTCAAGCTCTTTTCCTATCATCGGCAGATGGCTGGAACGGACCGGCTCGCTCTCGATCTGGGCGAGGGGACCACCGTGGCCGACCTTCTGGATCTGCTCAGCAGGAAGCTCGACAGCCCCGGCCTGAACGACCACTCGGCAAGCGTGTTGATCGACCAGCGGAACGCCCCGCCGGAAAGGTCTCTTCAGGACGGGGATGAAGTCCTCCTGATCCCCATCGTGGGCGGGGGGTAGTGGTAGGAAGCAAGCGACATGAAAAAAGTATACCTCCTTTCCAAAGTCGACGAAGACAAGTGCGTGGGGGACAGGTTCTGCGAGAACGTCTGCCCCACCCGGGCCATCCGGATGGTGAACAAGAAGGCCGTGGTGGACGCGAAGAGGTGCGCGGGTTGTCTCCACTGCCTCGATGCATGCGGTGAGGGGGCCATCCTGGTCCTGGCGCGGGAGGAGCCGCTGATACTGGGTATCGACACGGCCGACATGGACCCGGCCGAGATCCGCGACCTGTGCGCGCGCGCGAAACTGGACCCGGACGACCGCATCTGCCTCTGCGTGGACATCCGAGCCGAAGAGGTGGCCGGTGCGATCCTGCAGGGAGCCCGAACCCCGGAGGAGGCGAGTTTCCTCACCGGCATCCGAACGTCCTGCGGCATGTGGTGCATGGCACCGGTGCAGCGCCTGCTCCAGGCTCACGGCGATGCGACAGCGCCGGAGAGGGGAGTTCGATGGTACCCGGTCCACACGGGTGTGTGGGACATCCCTGAAGAAGTGGCCCGGAGGTACCCGGAATATCGTCTCGAGGAGGACAGCGCGCAGTTCCGCCAGGGCACGCTCGAGAATCTCGTTTCGATCTTCAAGGTGAAGTAACGAACCGGGAGGCCGCCATGCTCAACGCCGCCGTTTCCCCCCCGAAAATCATGCCTTCCCTGATGGGGCCCGCCCTGCCGCCGAAGCGGGCGGCCGAAGCGCCCGGAATCGCCTCCCTGGAGGTCAAAGAGCTCTTTCCGGATATCCCGGACAGGATCTACATCCAGGGCGATGACCTTTCCCGCATCCGGGCCGCCACGGAGCGAGCCCTCGCCGATGTGGACATGGGGATGATCCAGGCCGGGGACTCGGTCAACCTCCTCTGTTCCGAGCACGGCTTCAGCATCCTGGAAGGCGAAGCCTACGCGGAGATGCTCAAGACGATCCGGGACGTGGTCCGGGACCGCACCGGCTGCGAGAACATCCGGCTCAGGTTCTGTGTGGGCGGCGCCCTGATAGAAGCCAGGGAGATGATTCCCTATTTCGGACTGGCCGAGCCCTTCGAGGGTCGTGTCGCAGGCGTGGGCCCTTTCGACCGCGGTATCCCCATCGAGACCGAGATCGGGACCCTCTACGGCCTCGCAAAGGTGTACGATGCGGACTGGATCATCCACGCCCACTACGACGACCCCCGGGAAACCTATTTCCATCGCCTGGTGGGGCGTTCCCTGAAGGCCTTCACCATGAGCTACGCCCGGCTGGAGACACGGTCGGTCTATCACATGAACTTCGGCAGCCGGAGCAGCAACGTGGTCCCCCGGGCGATCTTCGAGTCTCCCTTCGTACAGGAGAAATTCGCCTTCACCTGCTTCCAGGTGACCTCCCCTGCCGGAATCATCGGGATCGACGCGGACAATGATCATCACCGCCTCGACCGAAGACTGATGGTAGGTACGCTCAAGTCCTACGGAAAGATGCTGCGTCTCTTCGCCGAAATCGACGCCTGCGTTGCGGTGCTCGATGCAGGGAGATGGCCCTGGTATCTGCACGCCGGCGGCGTGACCTCCGGGAACCTGCTCAAGGGACCGACAGACTACTTCGACATGGAGGTCGGCTCTCCGCGCAAGGAATACCCGCACACCCTGAACCCCGCTGTGAAGGCGCTGGTGGTCAACCACGCCTGGAGGGAACTCTTCGTGGATCTCGCCTCCTGGTACCCCACCATCGTGACCGACACGGAGGTGGCGAAAGGCCTGCCCCGGCGGGTGGTCAAGCGCGCCTTCATCGCCGGAGACCTGGAGAAGGCGATGGAGCATGCCTACGAGGTCGGCAAGACCGACAAGGCGATCCTCTTCGACGGAAGCTACGGCGCGATCAACCTCACGCCGGCCCTGGGTGAACTCCTGCTGGCAAGCGCGCCCGAGGTGAGCCGCAGGGTGGACGAGGAGCTGCTCCCCATGTGGCTCAGGCAAAGGGGCGTCGATCCGGCAACGGTATGACCTCAACGCACCGAGGATGCCACCGTATTGTTGAGAAGGAGTGGTTGGCCAGGAGGTTGCTTCGCTTCGCTCGCAATCTTCGACTTCGCCCGCAATCTCCACCGGAATCGGATATTGCGAGGCCCACAGGATGCAAACGGGCTTGCATTCTTCGCCTCTGTCGATCTATAAGTTCGGCTTTGTGCGGAGCCGAGGTGACGCGTGCGAAGAGTGTGGACGATCTCAATCCTGTTCTTTTCCCTGTTCCCCTGGTCCACTGTTGCGGCCGATGATTTCGCGGACACGCAGTCGTACACGCTTCCGGACATGCAGGTTGTCGAAGATCGCATCGAGGCGGAAACCGAAGAGGTCTCCCTGGATGTGCTCCGGTCCGGCCGCTTCTCGAACCTGGGCGAGGCGCTGACGGAAATCCCCGGTGTAACCGGGGTCAAACGCTCGCACAGTGCGGTGGAGCCCGTCATCAGGGGCCTGGGCTGGGAACGCGTACAGACCCAGGTCGATGGCCTCCCGCTCTACGGTGCGTGCCCGGGCAGGATGGACCCTCCCGTGATGATTTTGCAGCCCGAGTACGTCCGGGAGGCCTACGTCGTCAAAGGGGTTCCCTCTGTCACCCTCGGACCGGCGGGAACGGGCGGCCGGGTGACGGCTTCCGCAGACTATAAACGCAGCGCAGGCGCCCCGCCCGAATTCGGGGGATGGCTTCGTTCCACCTACAACGGCGGCAGAGACGGGGTCCTCGGCGGGGTCGCCGCATTCGGAGGTACGGAGGCGTTCGAGGTGTACGGGAGCTTCGCCGGCGCTTATCTGGACGACTACCGTTCGGCCGGAGGAATCGAGGTGCCCGCACGCCAGCGGGAGTTCGGAGGCTCTCTTTCGCTCGGATACCGGCCCTTCCAGAACCACCGGGTCCGGTTCGGGTTCATCGACCTGGAGGATCGCGGCATCGACTACCCCTCCCTTCCGATGAACAGCGAACGAACCTCCTCCCGCACGTTCAACTGGGCATACCGGATCGGACGAACCGGCAGATCGTTCCACGGTTTCCGTTTCCGCGTCGGGTACGGCGCCGTCGACCACAGGATGAACAACGAGGGCAAGTCCACACGGAAGAAACTGGAGGCTGAAACCGAAGCGGAGTCGGAGAGCTTTTCCCTGAGCCTTGAAGGCAAGTGGCTGCCCGGGTCCTCGGCCACGCTCACTGCAGGGGCCGACTTCTCTTACCTGAACCGTGACGCCCTGCGCACCCGACACCTCATCGCAGCCGACAGAACCTTCCGGGATCACATCTGGCCGGACGCCCGTCAGTGGGATGTGGGCGCCTTTGCGGAACTGTACGTCGCATTCTCTGAGGCGTACCGCCTCCGCGCAGGAGGCCGGCTCGATTTCGTGTCCAGCGACGCGCGGGCTGCGGACGGCGCGGGCTCGGAAGGCAGGACGGTCCGGGAAAACTATGTCCGCTACTACGGCCGGGAAGCCGCCGAAGTCATGCGGGACGACCTTCTCGGTTCCGGAAACCTGCTCTTCGAGTGGAAGCCAAGGGCCGACCTGATTGTCCATTCAGGCGGGGGTCTCACTTCGAGAGCGGCCGGGGTCACAGAACGATTCTTCGCCTTCGCTCCGGCGCCGGGCGGATTCCAGGTGGGCAATCCTACCTTGAGCCCGGAAATCAAGTACGAGGTGGTCGGCGGTATCGCCTGGCAGAACGCGTGGGTTGCGGTATCGGCGAGCCTCTTCGGTTCCTGGTTCAACGACTACATCTATCCCTTTACCATCGATGAGCGGGACGTGAACGGAGACGGAAAGGAGGACATCGTTCGGGGATACCGGAACGTGAACGCAAGGCTCTGGGGCGGAGAGGCAGAGGCGGTCTTCAAGCCTTTCGGTCCCGTGAGCCTGCCCCTGTCCCTCGCCTGTGTCCGGGGAGTCAACACGACGGATGACACGGATCTTCCGCGGATGCCGCCCGTCGAAGGGAGGGTTGCCTGCCGGGTCGATTTCGAAAACAAGCTCCCTTGGTGGGCAGAGTTCGGATGCAGGTTGGCCGCCAGACAGTCCAGGATCGATCCCGGTTTTCCCGAAAGCGAGACCCCGGGATACGCGGTCTTCCACCTTCGTGCCGGTTTCGAGATCCTCCGGCGCCTGCGGATCGACGCAGGGGTCGAGAACCTCTTCGACCAGGAATACACCGAGCACCTGACCCCTTGGGCTGCCGTCGGGGCCGGCGACTTGAAGCAGGGCGACACGATCCCGGAGCCGGGCCGATTCCTCCAAGTAGGATTCACTTTAGATTTTTGATGTAATTATATATTTTCATTGACTCATTAAGCTCTGGTCCGATCCGTTCGAAGACAGGATCCTCTTCGGAAACAGGTGGCAGAAAGTTCTTGACAGAAGCTCTCCTTCTCGAATACTTTTGATCGATCGATCCAATCATTCGATCAACCTCTTTTTCGCCGATACGAAATCGGTCCCTTTCGCCCGACCTGCGAGGCAAGAATGGCAAAGAGCGCCCGGAAAAAAGAAGCCATCTGCAAGGTGGCGACCCGCCTGTTCGTGGAGAAGGGATTCGAGAAGACTTCGATCCGGGACATCGCCGAGGCGGCTCGGATGAACAGCTCCGGCCTGTACTACTACTTCGAGGACAAAGAGGCGATCCTGTACACGATCCTGATGCAAATCATGGACGAGAGCCTGGCACGGATGCACGAGGTCGCGAACCGGGACGTGCCGATCAAGGAGAAGATCTATGCAGCCATTGATCTCCACACCGAGATCTACGGGGCCGACCCCGTCCGAATGGCATTGATCGCCTACAATCAGAAGTCCCTGAGCCCGGAGCACTGGGATGAACTCCGGAGGAAGCAGAAAGGATACGCCGCGATTGTCCGAGGCTTTCTCTCGACACTGAAAGCGGAAGGCGAAACAGCGGACCTGGACCCGACGCTCTGCACGTTCGCTTTGTTCGGAATGATACAGTCCGCCTACCTCTGGTACGACCCAGAGGGGACGGTGAAGCCGGATGCGTTGAGGGACATGTTCGCGAGCATCTTTACAGGCGGGGTTCTCAAAGACGGCGGAAGCAGCAGGGAGAACAGCAACAGGAGGACGGCGATATGAAGACCGTCAGGTTCGTTTCGAGCGTGGACCCTTCCAGGTGCAAGGGGGACAAGCTCTGTGAAAGGGTGTGCCCCACAGGCGCCATAAGCGTGGTGGACAAGCAAGCACGCGTGGATCAGGAACGATGCGTGGCGTGCTCCAAGTGCTGGGATCGGTGCCCCACGGGTGCCATTGAAATGGTCTCTCGTCCCGTACCGGTCGTCATCAGAACGGATCCAGGGTCCGTTGACGCGGACAAGATCGTCGAGCTCTGCCTCAAGGCGAAGGTGCTGCCCGGCCAGCTCGTGTGCATGTGCACCGGGACGCTCGCAAAGGAGATCGCCGCCGCCATTCTCCAGGGTGCCAAGTCCTTTGAAGATCTCTCGCTGAAGACCGGGGCTCGCTCCGGGTGCGGGATCTATTGCATCGGCTCGATTCAGAGGATGTTTCAGGCCGCAGGCCTGAACGTCACTTCCCCGGAGGATCACCGCATGTACGACATGACCCTGAACATGTTCGACGTGCCTCCAGAGGTGCAGACGAAGTACCCGGAGTACTACCTCAAGGAGGACACCGAAGTCCTGAGCTGAGACGCGTGCCCCTTGTTCTCTCCGGGAGGCACCATAAGGAGAAGCCAGATGCTGCCGGAAGCGATTCGCCCCCCAGAGGTCATGCCATCCGTTTACGGGCCGGAGCCCCGCAAGCTTCGCGCCGCCGATCTCCCCGGCATGGCCTCTTTGAAAGTAAGGGATCTTTTTCCGGACATCGTCGAGGAAATCTACTTGCACGGCGGCGACCTTTCGACGATCCGCAAGGCAACCGAAGAGGCTCTTGCCGAAGTGAACATGGATCAGATCCGGCCGGAACAGACGGTCGACATTCTCGGGTCGGAACACGGATTCAGCATCCTGGGCGGGCATGCGTACGTGGAGATGCTAGGGACGATCCAGGACGTGGTCCGGGAGAGGACGGGCGCGGAGGTTCGACTGAAGCTTGCAGCCTATATCGGATACAGGGAAACGGCCGAGCTGATCGATCACTTCGGCCTGAAGAAGAAGTTCGACAAGATCCGCAGCTTCGGACCGTGGGACAAGGGCGTGCCCATCGAGACCGAGATCGGAACCCTCTACGGCGTGGCCCGTGCTTACGAAGCGGACTGGTTCATCCACGCCTACTACGACGACCCGCGGGAGATGTACTTTCACCGGTACGTTCACCGGCCCCTCAAGGCCTTCGTCATGTCCTACGCGAGGTACGAGACCCGTGCGGCCTACCACTTCAGCTTCGGGACCCGGAGCGGCCAGTTCCTCATGCGGGCGATCTTCGACTCCCCCTTCGTACAGGAAAAGCACGCCTTCAGCTGCATCCTGAGAAGTTCTCCCGCCGGGATCGTGGGTGTCGATGCGGACAAAGATCTCTACCGGATCGACCGTCGCATCAAGAAGCACCATCTGAGGGATTTCGGCAAGATGCACCAACTCCTCGCAGGACTGGATGAGTGCATTGCGGTCTGGGACGGCGGCAGGTGGGGGTATTACGTGCACGCCGGAGGCGTCTGCTTCGGCGTGTTCATGAATTCCCGTTACGATCCCTTTGACTTGTCCGAGCCGTTCTCCTTCAGCGCCTTCGATTTGCTCGCCCAGAACCCCTTCGGCGAGTCGGACACCATCTTCGAGGTGCACCCCTCCATCAAGGCGGCGGTGGTCAACCAGGCATGGCCCGGGATCATCATCACGGATTTGCCGAAAAGGGTCCCCACGGTTATCGTGGGCAGGGACCAGGCGGAGATGTACCTCAAAGATCCGACCAATCCGAGCTTCATGGACCACGCCGTGACAGCCGAGACCCTTCAGGGGGCCATGGACTTCGCCCGAAGGGTTTCGGGCACGGACAAGGTCTTGGTCTTCGACGGAAGTTTCGGGCACCTTACGCTCACGCCCTCTCTGGCGGACGACCTCATCGCAAAGGCGCCCGAAGCGAACCAGCGGGTGGAGCAGCAACTCCTGCCCACGTGGCTCAAACAGCGGGGCATCGACCCGGAGGAGTGATCCATGGCGACGTACGACGATCTCAGAGAATTCATGGACATGCTGGAACAGAAGAACCAACTCGTGCGGGTCACCCGGGAGGTGGACCCGATCCTGGAGGTCAACGCGATCGTGGACCGGCTGGCACGCAGGGAGGGGCCGGCCGTGCTCTTCGAAAACGTGAAGGGGTCGGACCTGCCCGTGCTGGGAAACCTGTTCGGAAGCCACCAGCGGGTGGCCTGGACCCTCGGGGCGGACGATTTCTACGCCCACGTGCAGCAGAAGATCGTGGAGGCCATGGCCCCCCCTGCGGAAGGAGGAGCCGCCGACATCGAAGGCGCTGTCAGGGGATCCTTCATGTACGCACCCGTGGCGGACCAGATCCTTCCCTTCGGCCACCTCCTCACCACCTTGCCGGAGGAACTGCCCGAGGCCCCCTGCAAGGAGGTCGTCTACGAAGGGGAAGCCATCGATCTCAACCGCTTCCCCCTGACCAAGCTCTGGCCCCAGGACGGCGACAAGTTCATCACCCTGCCCATGGTGATCACCCGCGACCCGGAGACCGGGGAGATCAATGCCGGAACCTACCGGATGATGTACCTGGACAGGAACAAGACCTGCATGCACTGGCTGCCGAAAAAGCACGGCAACATCCACTGCCAGAAGGCGGAGGCGACGGGACAGGACCTTCCGGTGGTCGTTGCCGTGGGATGCGACCCCGCCTTCCAGCTCTCCGGCTGCTATCCGCTCCACTATCCGATGGACGAGTTCATGGTCACGGGCATGCTCAAAGGGTCCGGCGTGAAGGTGGTCAAGGCGGACCTCTCCGACCTTCCGGTTCCGGCCGGATCCGAGATCGTGCTCGAGGGGATCATCCCCGCGGGTGTGCGCGCCACCGAGGGGCCCTTCGGGGAGTTTCACGGCTACTACTCCCCGCCCAAAGAGACGCACGTCTTCCAGATACAGCGGATCACGACCCGAAAGAACCCGATCTGGCACATGGCCACCACGGGCCGGCCCTTCACCGAGATCCACTACATGTCCAAGGCCACGGAGAAGATGGGAAAGGCCCGCGAACTGCTCGGCACAGCAGGGCTCGCGGATCTGAACATGGCGAAGGAGGGCGCTTCCCTCTACCTGATGATCGCCTCGATCAAGAAGGACCGGCCCCATCATGCCCGGGAGATCATCGAGCAGGTCTGGGCGCAGAAGGGACAGGCCGAGTTCGTCACCAACGTCATCGTGGTGGACGACGACATCGACGTGAACAACCTCTCCGAGGTCATGTGGGCCTTTTCCCTGAACGTGCGCGCCGACCAGGACCTGATGATCTCGGAGCGGACGGAACAGGACCTCGAGCATCCCGGGCTCTCGCCCCGCGGCGAAGGCGCCCGGCTCGGCATCGACGCCACGCGGAAGTGTAAGGAAGATAACTACGCCCGGGAGCGGCCGGATCTCGTGGTCATGGATCAGGCGGTCACGGAAAAGGTCCTTGCCAACTGGGACGAGGACGGGCTCAACGGATAGAGCAGCAACCCTTTGACCAACCTGGAGGTGCACAATGGGCAACGACGCACACGAAAAGCTGGCGGACTGGCTGGCGAGCACCTTTCGCGGCCTTCCGGGCATCAAGAAGCCGGAATTCATGGACCTCATTCGGTTTCTCTACACCGAGGAAGAGGCTCAGCTGGCGATCCGGATGGGACCGGAGGGCGGGACCCTGGACGCGCTCACGGCAAAGACCGGAATGGCGCCCGACCGGCTGAAAGCCCTGATCCAGAGCATGGAGAGGAAGGGCACCCTCTACACCGAGCCGGGATCGGACGACCCGGTCTACCGGCCCCTGGGCCTGGAAGTGCCGGGCCTGGCAGAGACGTCCGGCTGGGGGGATGTGAACACGCCCTTCAAGCAGGAACTCATCGATCTCTGGGGAAAGTTCAGGCCCGTGTACATCGACGAGGCGATATCCGAGCTGGGACAGCACAACCGGGCGTGGTGCATCGTGAGCCAGCTGCCGCCGGACGCCCGGCCGGACGAGAATCTCTACGAGGAGATCAGACGGACCACCGACTATGCAGCGGTCTCCTGGTGTCCCTGCCGTCTCATGGAGCGAAAGGCCGAACAAGGCGAAGCCTGCGACTGCCCCACGGAATGTTGCATGGCCTTTGGGGACATGGCGCGGTGGGCCGTCGAGCAGGACCACGCGCGTCCCATCTCCCTGGACGAAGCGGTCGAGATTCTGGACGCGTGTGCGGAAGCGGGCACGGTGCACACGGGCCTGCCGGGTGTGATTCTCTGCAATTGCTGCAAGCACGCGTGCGTCAACCTCTACGCAATGAAGAAGGGGAAGATGCACACCTATGCCAAGAACCACTTCTTCTCCCTTGTCGATCCGGATACCTGCACGTCTTGCGGCACATGCGAAGAGGCGTGCCCGGTGGGCGCCATTCAGATCGAGAAGACCGCCGAGGTCGACCAGGACAAGTGCATCGGGTGCGGAGTTTGCGCGGCCGGATGCGAGGAGAAGGCGATCAGGATGGTCCGCCGGCCCGAGGAAGAGATCGCGAAGCTGGATGCGGAATTCATGGAGGCCTTCGGCAGTGTGATCTCCAGGAGCAAGCCGGACCCGCTCGTGATGAAGCTTTTCGAAGGTTGAGCCCGCCCCGTTTCGGAAGGGAAAAGGGGGAGAAACATGTCTGTGCCGAATCTGGTTTCCTCCCAGGAGCTGGCGGAAATCTGCAACAAGGATGGGGAGTTCAGGCTGGCCGCACGCTTCTGGACGGGTGGCCTGCGCATGATCTTGGGCGAGAAGGAACTCGCCGTCAGCGTCGACAACGGGGTCGCCTCTGCGGCCCCGCCCGCACATTCGGACGGAGTGATCACCCTGGCCGGCCCGCCGGAGCTCTGGGACCCTCTGCTGTCCAAGGTTCCGCCGCGAATGCTCAATGACCTGGCCACCCTTCTCGAATTCGGCATGACCCTGGAGGGCAACAGGGTGACGTATGCCCAGTATTACCCGGCGATCATGCGCGTGATCGAACTGCTCCGACCCGGGAATCCGGATGCGCGTACAGAGGTTTCAGAGTCCGGCAAGACGCCGCGTTTCGACACGCCGGTGGGTCGCTACATTCACCTCGACCTGGGTGGTCAGGACTACCGCGTCTACTTTGAAGAGGCCGGCCAGGGCCTCCCGCTGCTCCTCCAGCACACAGCGGGTTGTCACGGAGCGCAGTGGCGTCACCTGTTCGAAGTGCCTGAGATCACCCGCCGATTTCGCCTGATTGCCTACGACCTGCCCTTTCACGGGAAATCCATTCCGCCCGTGGGCAAGAGATGGTGGACCGAAGAGTACCGGCTGACCGGTGACTTCGTACGTTCCGTGCCCGTAGGACTGGCCAGGGCACTGAAGCTTGAAGAGCCCGTCTTCATGGGCTGCTCCGTGGGCGGCCTGCTCGCCCTGGACCTGGCCTACCATCACCCGGATGTCTTCCGTGCGGTGATTTCGCTGGAGGGCGCCCTCAAGGTCGAGTCCCTGGGGCGGGAGCAGCTCCCACTGCTGTGGCATCCCCAGGTCAGCAATGAATTCAAGGCTCGCCTGATGAACGCTCTCATGTCGCCCACTTCACCCGAACCGTATCGCAAGGAGACGAGCCAGGTGTACGCAGCAGGATGGCCGCCCGTATTCCTAGGAGATCTCCATTACTACATAGAAGAATTCGATCTGACGGACAAGGCCCGTGAGATCGACACCCGCAAGGTACAGGTCCATATTCTGAACGCAGAATACGATTTCAGCGGCAGCGCGGAGCTGGGCCAGGCGGCTCACGAGGCGATCCAGGGCTCGACCTGGACCTTTATGGACGGACTCGGGCATTTCCCCATGTCGGAGGACCCGGAACGGTTCATCCGGTATCTGTTGCCCGTCCTGGACAAGATCGCTGGATGAAATGAAGAAGACCCTCTCCCCAGAACGCGACCTGCGGGATGAGATCTTCCGCACCGTACGGGAGAGCATCGTCACGGGGGTGATCCTCGCCGACGACGAAGGCATCGTTGCGGAAACGAATTCGGTTGCGCATGAATCGAAGAGAATAGGCCTGGACCTGCTCGGCATCCTGGAGGAAGGAACCGCCGTTTGCCCTGGAGATGAAGTGGCCAGGTTCTCCGGAACGCCCGTCCAGGTCGTATCGGCCGAGGACGTGTTGATCGGCCTGATGGCCAAGCCCTCGGGCATCGCCACCGCGGCACGGGCCTTCGTGTCCCGGGCGGGCGCGCGGCCCGAGATCGTTTGCGGCGCCTGGAAGAAGAAGCCTCTCGCGCAAAAGGAGCCCATACGGAGAGCCGTGACCGTAGGCGGCGCCCTGATCCGGATCACCCGTGAGCCCTTCGTGTATCTGGACAAGAACTACATCCGGATCTTCGGAGGTATCGGCAGAGCCCTCGAGGCCGTGAGGGGCATGGCCGACCGCACGAAAGTCGCTCAGCTCAAGGGCAGGACCGGCAGCATCGTGGAGGAGGCCTCCGAAGCCCTCCGGTTCGGCGCGGACATCCTGCACATCGACACCGGGAACACCGCCGACGCGGAGAGCGTCGTCCGGGAGCTGCTGCACCGGGGTCAGCGAGACAGGGTCCGGATCGCCTTCAGCGGAAACATACGACTGGAGCATGTGGACGTCTTGAAAGAGATGGACGTGGACATACTGGACATCGGCCGACAGATCGTGGACGCCCCCCTCCTGGACATGCGGCTGGAGGTGATCGAGACGTCCACTGTCTGATGCCTGTTGGACACCCCGCCCTACCCTGGAGGAGAGTCGTAGATGAGCGCGAGCAAGAACAGACAGCTCGTTCTGAAGGAGATTCCGAAGGCAAGACTCAGCCGGGATCACTTCGAGCTGCGGGAAAGCGATGTGCAACAACCTGCTGAGGGCGAGGTGCTGGCGAGGGTGCGGTACCTCTCGATCGACGCTGCGAACCGGGCATGGATGCAGGGAACCACTTACCGTGCGGCGGTCAAGGCGGGCGAGCTCATGGCCGGCTACGCCCTTGCCGAGGTGATCGCGTCAGGGGATCCGAAGTACAAACCTGGTGACCTGGTCTTCGGCGATTGCGGGTGGCAGGACTACGCCCTCCGACCCGCCGCGGAGTTCACGAAGCTGCCGGCCCTGGAACCGGTCACCCACCTGCTCAACGTGTACGGGGTGGCCGGCCTGACCGCCTACTTCGGCCTGACCGACATCGGCGCGCCGAAAGAAGGCGAAACCCTGGTGGTCTCCGCCGCGGCCGGTTCGGTCGGCTCCCTTGCCGGACAGATCGGCAAGATCATGGGATGCCGGGTCGTCGGCATCGCCGGATCGGACGCGAAATGCGAATGGATCACCGGCGAACTCGGGTTCGACGCCGCCGTCAACTACAAGAAGGAAGACGTGCACACGGCCCTGCAGAAGGCCTGCCCGGACAAGATCGATGTCTACTTCGACAATGTGGGCGGAGACATCCTCGAAGCGGTCCTTTTTCAGACGAACACGAGGGGACGCATCATCTGCTGCGGCATGATCTCCGGCTACGACGGAGAACTGCCCGTGAAGGGACCCCGCGGGATCCCGGGGCTTCTGGTGGTCAACCGCATCCTGATGCGCGGATTCATCGTCAACGACTACGCGGCGAGGTTTTCGCAGGCCGTCAAGGACCTGGCCGGGTGGGTCGCCGAGGGCAGGATCCGGGTCAGGGAGGACATTGTCGAGGGTCTGGAAAACGCCCCGCAGGCGCTGATCGGCCTTCTCAACGGAGACAATCTGGGCAAGCGTATGGTCAAGGTCTCTTGAGCCCGCGCCTTGGAAGGCTGCCCTCGAGGATGAAGGAAGGAGTGGCGGATGAGCAGCCGTCAGTCGAACCTGCTGGAAAAGACGGAGCTCTGGATCAAGAACCTGTCCCTTCGGGATGCCGACCTGAACCAGGTCGCCGCAACGGTTGCCGAGACCCTGGGCATGGAACAAAGCGAGGTCCTGGTCACGGACGTTCAGGTCCGGCACGTGACCGTCGACATTCTGCGGCAGGCCGTGGACCCCCGCCTGGTGGTGGGCAAGCAGGACGACCTGCTCGAAAACCTGGCCGGGCTGCCCGGCGTTCACATCACCGGGGAGACGTCCGTTCACTCGAACGGCATGCTCGGATGGATCGCATTCGACCGGGATGAGGCCACAGAGGCCCTGGACCGCTCGGAACGAATGGTGGAGGAGATCCGGCTCCATCTGTCCAAGCGGGCGATCGTCTTCTCCACCGGCCGGGAGGTCGCCGTCGGCCAGATCCGGGACACGAACACGCCGGTCATCGCGGAAGCCCTGGCGGCGGAAGGGTACACGGCAAAGCAGGGTCCGACCCTCAGGGACGACAGGGACCTGATCGCGGGCAACTTGAGGCAGGCCGTGTACGAAGACGGCTACGCTCTGATCGTCACAACCGGCGGTGTCGGTGCGGAAGACAAGGATCACACGGTCGAGGCCGTGCTCTCCCTGGACCCCGAGGCAGCCGTTCCTTACATCTGCAGGTTCGAGAAAGGCACCGGCCGCCACGCCAAGGACGGCGTCCGTATCGCCGTCGGCCGGGTGGAGGATGCACTCATCGTGGCCCTGCCCGGCCCGAACGACGAGGTCCGGATGAGCATGGAGGTGCTCGTCCCGGCGCTCGAGTCCCCTGTGGACAAGCACGCCCTCGCGGAAGAGCTCGCCGGCCGTCTGCGGGAGAAGCTTCGGGAGAAGATGAAGCACCGGGGTCACGGAAGCCTTCCATGAACTCCGCCTGCCGAGCACATCCGTATCAAGGAGAGAGGTTCATGAAGCGCATCCATTGGAAGCAAATTGGTATTCTGCTCGTCTTTTCGTCTCTGTTGCTGGCCGGGGCTACGGGATGTGGGGAAGAGGACGGGCCGGAGACGCCGACATCCGGTCCCGTCACGTTCTTCTCAGGTCCCGTCCCGAGGAACATCGCACACTCGGGAGGCAAGGGGCACGCCCCGGAGAATACGCTTCACGCCTTTGAACGAGCCCTCGAGCTGGGCGCCGAGATCATCGAGACCGATGTGTGGAGCACAGAGGATAGCCGGATCGTGATGCTCCACGACGAGGAGGTGGATCGCACGACGGACGGCACGGGCTCCGTGAAAGAGAAGACCCTGGCAGAGGTCAAGGAACTGGACGCAGCCTGGGGGTTCACGCCGGACGACGGGGACACCTTTCCGCTGAGGGGCCAGGGTATCCGGATCCCTACGCTCGATGAGGCCTTCGAGGCGTTCCCGAACCGTCGCTTCCTCATCGAACTCAAGCAGCAAGACCCTACCATCGAGCAGACGGTACTCTCGCTGATCGAGACGTACGGCATGGAAGAGAAGGTCTGCCTGGCAAGCTTCCACGATCCCGTAGTGGAAAGGATCCGGGAGCTGAACCCGGATATCTGTACGGGGGGCGGGATTCAGGAAACCGCCCGGTTCCTGCTCAGCCCGCTGAACAGGCTGATGCAACGCGGGGTCCCTGTGACTGCCTTCCAGATCCCCGAGGAGGAATACGGCATACCGGTGCTGACCCCGGGCTTCGTTCACAAGGCGAAGCAGCTGGGAATCGAGGTCCACGTCTGGACCACAAACGATGCGGACGACATGCGCAGGATTCTGGCGATGGGCGTCGACGGGATCATCACGGACTATCCGGACCGTCTCAAGGAGATCATCGAGGAGCATGGGGGGATGTGAACGTGAAACCGGAGAAGGAAGACGGGGAAGTTGGCATGGCCTGCGCACCCACACTCCGAGCAGCGCTGCTGGGGGCATGTGTGTGCCTTCTGTTTCTGACGGGTTGCAGCGGGGACGACGCCACCGAGCCCCGAGTCGATGAACCGGGCGTCTGCGGTTCCCCCGGACCCCCCAACGTGCTTCTGATCACGGCCGACGACCTGGGCTGGAAGGACCTGCGCTGCTACGGCAACCCCTATGTCCAGACACCGAACATCGACCGGCTGGCGGACGAGGGCATCCGCTTCACGAATGCCTTCGTGGTCGTTTCGAGCTGTTCGCCGAGCCGGACCAGTCTGAAGACCGGACAGTACCCTCACACGAACGGTGCCGTCGGGCTGACGAACGCCTGTCCGCGCTGGTCCCTGCCCGCCCACTACCAACCCCTGCTGCCGACAGCACTCCGTCGAGCCGGATACCGCACAGCCGTACAGGGCAAGTGGCACGTGGCGCCCTTCAGGCTGACGAGCAAGTACGGCTACGATGAGCGTCTGAGCGGGATCCTGCCGGACCAGATGCACATCGAGGAGGTCTCCGGGGCCGTCGAATTCATCCGGAGGAACCACGCCGGGCCGTGGTACCTCGAAATCAACTTCATGAACAATCACCGGCTGGACAACGGCGAGTTCGAGTTCGCCGAGGGATTCCCCGTCGATCCGGACGAGATCGGCATACCCGCCTACTGGACTTTGCCGGACTGGCCGGACATCCGCCTGGACGTGGCAAAGTACTTCAGCCAGACGGAGAAGATGGATTCCCTGGTCGGCGAGGTTCTCGCCACGCTGGACGACCTGGGTCTCACGGAGAACACCATCGTCGTCTTTCTGAGCGACAACGGGCCGCCCTATCCGGGAAACAAGATGACCCTGTACGACAGGGGCGTCGGAACCCCGCTCATCGTCCGCTGGCCTGCCTGTTTCGGAAGGGGCCTGGTTGCGGAAGGGCTGGTCGAGTCCATCGACATCATGCCCACCCTGCTCGAGGCGGCCGGCATCCCGGTGCCCCCGGCCGTGCAGGGCCGGTCGTTCTTCGACTATCTGTTGGGCGGGGCCGCCGGACCCTTCCGCACTTCGGCCTTTGCGGAGATGAACAATCACCTGGCCTACCTTCCCACGCGCTCCGTCCGAACGACGGAGTGGAAGTACATCCGCAACTTCTCCGACAGCTCCTACGGGCTGGATCAATGCTGCCCCTTCGCCTGGGCACACCGGCTCGTAGAGCTTCCCGGGCAACCGTGGAAGGAGCCGCGGCTCGAGGAGGAACTCTATCGCCTGACGGAGGATCCGAACGAGCAGGCAAACCTGGCCTACGACCCGGACTACGCAGACATCCTGGAGGATATGCGTACGCTGCTGCGCGATCGCATGGCTGCGGCGGCCGACCCGTTCCTCGATTCCCCCTTCGAGCGGGTCTACCTGGACACCCACTGCGGCACACGGAACGACGGGCCGGGGCCGACCTCCCCGATCCCGCTGAAGGGCTGCTTCTGGATATGGGGGGAGCCGATATGCCCGCCCATGTCCTGCCAGTGATCCTGCACCCTCTTCGGGTTGTTGACAGGGCGGGACGTCAAGGGCACGCTGTTTACCGGTCTTCTTTTGCACACGCAAAGGATCGACTTTTTGCCGAAGAGAAAGGAGGTATTATGGGTGAAGAAACGAAGGTTGGTTGTGCTCGACCGACGGGCGGACCCGTCGGCGAGGCAGAAGAAAAGCCCAAAGAAGACAAGGGACGGGTCGTCCGGGAGGCAACCGCCATGATCAAGGTCGGAAAGAAGGTGCCGGATTTCGTTGCTCCGGCATACTACCAGGGGAAGTTCACCAGCGTGAAGCTCTCCGAGTATCTGGGCAAGTGGGTTCTCTTGTGCTTCTACCCGGGCGATTTCACCTTTGTCTGAGCGACCGAGATTTCAGCGGTCGCTGAAAAACATCCCGAGTTCCAGAAGCTGAATGTGGAGTGCCTCTCCATGAGTATCGACAGCGTCTTCGTTCACAAGATGTGGGATGACAACGAGCTGTCGAAGATGGTCAAAGGCGGTGTTCCTTTCCCGATGTTGTCGGATGCCGGCGGCAAAGTAGGCACCACGTACGGCGTCTACGACGAGGAGGCGGGCGTCGAAACCCGGGGCAGGTTCATCATCGACCCGGAGGGCGTGCTTCAGGGATATGAGGTCCTCACGCCTCCGGTCGGTAGGAATGTCAACGAATCCATCCGGCAAATACAGGCGTTCCAGCACGTCCGCAACAGCAAAGGAACGGAAGCAACACCCTCCGGCTGGAGGCCGGGGAAACCGACTCTCAAGCCCGGTCCCGACCTGGTCGGAAAGGTATGGGAGGCATGGAAGACCGACCTTGCCTTTGACTGACGGAGCACGCTGAAGAAGACATGCCCGGACCCTCAAGCTGTCCGGACCCGGGCCGCAAAGCTGAGGGTCCGGGCGTGGCTACCTCCGTTGCCGGACGAACAGATCGACCAGGCGGTCCAGGTGCGCCTTCTCTTCTCGTGCGATGTGGAGCAGGATGTCCTTGCTTCGCGGGTCCTCGAGCCGATGCGCCACCTTCAGGTAGAGGTCGTAGGCATTGACTTCCATGGCCACGGAGAACTCGAGAACATCGAGGGGTTCCTTGCCTTCGGCCCACGCCAGGGCCTGGGTGATCGACGCGGCCCCCTCCATCGTGTCGTGCGCAGCCAATTCGTCGGGTGAAAGAGGGTCCTCCTCCCGCCCCGTGAGCTCCCGGAACAGATCCCGCAGCGTCTCCTTGTGGCGCCCCTCCACCGCGGCCAGCCCCTTGTAAAGGTCCCCGGCATCCAGAGAGGCGAACTGGTCGCCCATCCGGGTGTAAAAGATCCTGGCCCCCTCCTCCAGGATCCAGGCGAGGGCAATGTACTCCTCCGGGCCCCTGGCTTCGTCGAACCACCACATGCCGGCCGCAGGCGCACCGGTTGCGACCTTTCCCTCCCATGCCAGGATGCCTCCCGCCATGTTCCACACATCCTCGAACCCGGCATTCAAGAGCACACCGGTCCCATTCGCCCCGCGCACGCCGGCCCGGCAGTAGACAATCGTCGGTTTGCTCCGATCGATCTCATCGATTCTCTGATGCAGCTCGCCCAAGGGTACCAGCTGGGAACCGGGCAAGTGGCCGTCGGCGTATTCCTCGGGCTGCCGCACATCGAGCAGGGTGTATTCGCCCAGCGGACGCTGTGCCAAGAAGGCGCGCACATCGTCCACCGACCAGGTCGGGATCTCACGTGTGAGCGATGGAGCTGTCATGCTGTTTCCCTCCTGCGATCAGGGTTAGAAACGGTTCAGAGGAAGCTTCAGGTACGCGGTCCCGTTGTTCTCCGCTTCGGGCGGGCGGCCCGCCCGGATGTTCACCTGCAGAGAGGGAAGAATCAGCTTGGGCAGGGAGAGACCGGCATCCCGCTCCGTCCGGAAGGCGACGTACGCCTCCTTCGTCGTCGTCTCGTTGAGCTGGACGTTCGACTTCTTCTGTTCCCCGATGGTGCTCCGGTACCGAAGCTCCCTTCCGCCAGGCATGTAGTCGTGGCAGGTGAAGACCCGGGTCTCATCCGGCAGGGCATAGAGCTTCTGGACCGAGTCGTAGAGCATCTCGGCGGACCCCCCGGGGAAGTCGCACCGTGCCGTGCCGAAGTCGGGCATGAAGATCGCGTCCCCGACGAACAGGGCGTCTTCGATCTGGTAGGTCAGGCAGGCGGGGGTGTGTCCCGGCGTGTGGATCGCCTTGATGCGGATCGGGCCCGATTCGAGGATCTCCCCGTCTTCCAGCAGGACATCGAACTGACTGCCGTCCACCGGGAAGTGAGCCCCCAGGTTGAAGACATCCCGAAAGAGGGCCTGGACGCCCGTGATGTACTTCCCGATCACCGTCCTTGCACCGTATCGCTCTCGGAAGTACTGCATGCCTGTGAAGTGGTCGGCGTGGGCGTGCGTGTCCAGGACATACGGGATCGCCAGTCCATGCTCTTCGATGAAACCGGCCACCTTCTCGCTCGCCTGATGGCCGGTCCGCCCGCTTCCCGGGTCGAAATCCATGACCGTATCGATCACCACACCGGTCCCGGCGCCCTCGTCATAGACCACATACGTCAGGGTAGAGGTCTGCTGGTCGAAAAAGTGTTGGATCTTCATCGTCTCTCCTCCCCTCGTTCAAAGAGGTCTATCGATTCAGGTAGAAGAAGTAGATCATGCCCACGCTGACGGCGATGAACAGGATGGACATGATTCCCCCGGCCCGAAGGTAGTCCCTGTTGTGATAGGCGCCCGCCGACATGTAAAGAGCATTGACCTGGTGCGTAGGAAGTACGAAGGAGTTCGACGCGCACACCGCCACCAGGAGGGCAAGGCCGCGGGGATCGATCCCCTCGGCCCGGCCGAGCATCATGACAAGGGGCACCAGCAGCACCGTGGCGGCCACGTTGGACATGAAAAGAGAAAACACGGTGGTCAGAATCGCCACGGCGGCGAGGATGAGGAGCGGATGGCTCTGCATCAGATGATCTGCCATTGCGCCCGCCACGTAGGCGGCTGCCCCGGTTTTCTCCATGGCGATGCCGAGAGGGATGAGACCTGCCAGCAGGAAGACGGTTCGCCAGTCGATGGCCCTGTATGCGTCGTCCATGGTGGTGACCCGGATGAGAACCATGACGACCGCGCCGGTCAGCAGGCTGACCGAAAGCGGAAAACCGGCGATGGCCAGGCCGATGGCGCCGAGGAAACAAAGGGCCGCGCCCAGCTGCTTGGAGGACTCCTCTTCCTGCGGTTCGATGGGCGTGAGCAGCACGAGATCCTTGTCCGCCTGGATGGCTCTGAGGAGATGCCAGTACCCGTATACAACCAGCGTATCCCCGGGCTCGAGCTTCTGATCCGAGAAGTCATGGTGCTCGACGCTCGAACCGGACACGAGCAGAATGGGTTCCACGCCGTACCGCCTCCGCAAGGCGATCTCGCGCAGGGTCTTGTTCGCAATGGAGGCACGGGGACGGACCATGACCTCTGCAAATCCCCCGGCCCTGCCGCTCTCCAGTTTCTCGATCATGGACCCCCGCTTCTCCTCCATCCGCAAACCCTTTTCCCGGGCGAAGCGCTCCACATCGGCCTGGCGCCCGAGCAGGCCCATCTGCTGTCCTTCCCGAATCAGCGTGTACCGCCACGGAGCGTAGTGGACCTCGCTCTCCTCCGTCATCACGATCACGTGAAGATTGTAATCGTCCCAGATTGCGGTCTCGTCGAGCATCTTCCCGTTCAGTTCACTCTCCGCCGGAACGCTGACGGAGTAGATGGACGAAAGCAGTCCCCAGGCCCGGATCAACTCCTGCTGGGTGTCGCCTTCCTCCACCTCGCCGGTTCGGTCCGGGAGGACCCACTTTCCGAAGACGAAGAAATAGGCGATTCCGGATACGAGCAGCACCAACCCGATGGGCGTAACACTGAAGAGCCGGACGGTGTCTTCTCCACCCTGCTTCAAAAGGTCGTTGAGCATGATGAGCGGACTGGAGGCGATCATGGTCAGCGTGCCTCCCAGGATCGCGGCAAACCCCACGGGCATGAGCAACCGGGAGGAGGGAATTCTCTGTTTCTTGGCAACCCGGATGATGCCGGGCAGAAAAAGGGCCGCAGCGCCGATGTTCTGCATGAATCCCGAGACAAGCCCGACCGTGCCTGAGAGCACGGCCGTCAGACGTGGCTCCTTCTCACCCGCGACCCTGAGTGCGGGAGCAGTGAGTCGGGTCATGATGCCACTTCGATCGACCCCGTGGCCGAGGATCATGACGGCGATGATCGACACCACGGCATTGCTGGACAGCCCGGACAGGGCTTCCAGAGGCTCGATGAGTCCGAGCCACGGAAGGGCGACCATGATCAGGAGGGCAATCAAGTCGATCCGCAGCGTCTCGGACACAAACAGAACGATCGTGACCGCGAGCACGCCGAAGACCAGTAGAATCTCTGCCGTCATGGAAAAAGGATAGAGGAAGCCCTTCACCCGGTCAATATCCGCGTCCTCTTCTTCGCATCAAGAAGGTCTCTATGTATGTCACAGCGATACTCACTTGAGCGTTTCCCTCCCACAACACTGCGGAGCCTACACACGAACGAATCTCTCAACTGGGCTGTATGGCGAACCACATGCTCGAGCAGTTCGTTGCAGGAACCGCGGGAGATGAATGCAGCGATGAGCACGTTCGTATCGAGGAGGATATTCACGAAATCCTCTCAAAGACATCCTCGTCCGTGAAGACCCCCTGTTTCTCCGCCTTACGAACCATCTTGGACCTAAGTACTCCATCTCAACAATACGGTGGCATTCGGATGCCGATCCATCCCGGCAGGCTGCGTTGCTCGTCGGTTAAATACTCCCGGTATTCGCCCTCCTCGCGCCTTGCCTGCCGGGCGCCTCGGCATCCTCGGTGCGTCACCGTATTGTTGCGATGGAGTACTAAGGATAAAAGTTGTGGGTCAAGAGAGATACCTTGCGTGGTCTTCAGACCTGACCGGGATCTGATGGACCGGCAATGCCCAACGAGTCGACGCAAGGGGCGCTGACGCTGGATTGACGCATCCGTGAGGCCCAAAATTAATTGCTTGACAGATTCAAGGCGATCTTTCTAAAGTATAGAACGAAATGTAGACGAGGATGTGGTCCAATCTCGTATCTGGTAGGTTCATCACTGATCAGACCCATAGTCCAATAACTGGCCGAATTCGATTAAGATCAGTGGATGCGGCCGTCCAGTCGCTTGGCGCCCCAATACGCATCAACCAGACGGTTCCTTCCGCAGGCTCGATGGAGGAGGATAACGATGCCGAACCCGTTTGAACCAAGATCAACAAATGACCAGCCTCTCCCGCAGCTTCGTCTCGAGGATCTGGATTTTACCAAATTGACCCGGAACATCAGGTACCTTCTGCTGGGATTCGCCGTACTGGCCATTCTCATGGGATTGAATTGGGCCCGAGCGTTTTACACCGACTGGTTATGGTTCAGCAATATAGAGCACGAGGCGATTCTTCTTACAAGGGTGACCACGCAGATCTGGCTCTATCTGCTCAGCCTGGTGGTCTTTGTGGCGCTGGCGGCACCGAACCTGTTTGTGGCGTACCGCTCTACCGCCGGGTATCCCCGCCCCGGACAGCAACTTTCCCCCGAAGCCTATCAGATTGCCCGAAAGTTGCTTCTCTGGGTCGGCTGCATGGCTGTGGTGATCGGCGCTATCCTGACGGCTGGCAGCCCGGCTGGAAAATGGGATTCTTTTCTTCGCTTCTTCCAAGGGGTTGCCTTCCATGAAACCGATCCCATTTTCCAAAAGGATTTCTCTTTCTATATCTTCACACTTCCCATTCTGGAATTTGTCCGCTCCTGGCTTCTGGCGGTGATGGTGGCTATCCTGGTCTCTGTTGCTGGTTTTTATTACGTGGCAGACAGTCTGCGGGGAGAATCCTTTTCGCTCGAAGGAAGGGTCAAATCTCATCTGCTCGTTCTGGGAGCCCTGATCTTTCTGCTGATAGCCGCAGGGCATTGGCTGGGACGTTATGATCTGCTCTATTCCCCAACGGGCGCGGTGTACGGCGTCGGTTACACGGATGACCATGTGACGCTGCCAGCCCGTGGGTTCTTAACCCTTGTGGCACTCATCAGCGCGGGACTGCTCGTCGCGAGCACTCGGTTCCAGGGAAATCGCCTCATCCTGCTGGGGGTAGGCGGCTGGATTGCTTTGCTCTTGCTGACAGGGAGCGCTTTGCCCGGCATGGTCCAGCGGCTGCACGTAGAACCGAGCGAACTGGCCCGGGAAAAACCCTATCTCACCAACAACATTGCCTCCACCCGAAAAGCCTACGGTTTGGAAACCCTGATATCCCAGAGCCATCCCGCCATGGGGGAAGTCGAAGCGGAAGCGGTGGCCAAAAACCAAGGAACCATTTCGAATATCCGGCTGTGGGACGAAGGCCCTTTGCTCCAGAGCTACAACCAGATCCAGTTCTTCCGGTTGTACTACGATTTTCTGGCCGTTCAGACGGACCGATACAGTGTCGGCGGCGAACTACGACAGGTCATGATCGCAACGCGCGAACTTTCCGCTGAGAAGCTTCCAGAGGAGGCCCAGCGCTGGGTCAACCGGCATCTTCAATTCACCCACGGCTACGGTGTCGCCATGAGCCCCGTCACGGAAGTCGCACCCGGCGGGCGCCCGAATTTCTTCATCCGGGATGTGCCCCCCAAAGGGGAGATTGCCCTGAATCGTCCCGAGATCTATTACGGGCTCAAGAGCCTGAATTTTGCCATCGTTCGAAGCGGCATGAAGGAATTCAACTATCCGGGGCAGGACGGTCCGGTCTACACCCGCTATGACGGCAACGGAGGAGTCGAAATGAGTTCGTTCTTCCGCCGCCTGATGTATGCCTGGCAGTTCAAGGACATCAATATTCTGATCTCTGGAGAAATCAACCGGGACAGCCGGATTCAGTACCGAAGAACGATACCGGAGCGCTTCTCCACGGTTACCCCCTTTCTCATGCAAGACAGGGAAGCCTACACCGTGGTGGCCGACGGACGGCTGTACTTTATCCAGGACGCGTACACGGTGACGGACCGGTATCCTTATTCCACACCTTGGCAGGGTCAATTCAATTACATCAGAAACAGTGTGAAAACGGTCATCGATACCTATAACGGGGCTATCGATTATTACGTTTTTGACCCGACGGACCCTCTGATTCAAACATACCAGAAGATTTTTCCCGGCCTTTTCAAGGATGCGGATGAAATGCCTGACTATCTTCGAGAGCACATCCGGTACCCAATGGACCAATTCACCGTGCAGTCCCAAATGCTGCTTCAGTACCACATGAAAGACCCCGTGGTTTTCTATAACAAGGAGGACCAGTGGTCGCTCCCGGTCCAGACATCCTTCGGCAGGGCTGATACCTTGAGACCTTACTACATCGTCGCCCGACTTCCTGGAGAGGAAAAAGAGGAGTTTCTCCTGATTCAGCCGTTTACGCCGAATAAACGCCATAACTTGGTGGGTTGGATGGCTGCCCGCAGCGACGGGGACCGCTATGGGGAACTGATCCTGTTTCGTTTCCCTTCCGGTCGGCATGTGGACGGTCCGAGCCAGGTAGAAGCCCGGATCGACAATGATGCCGTGATCTCGGAACAGTTCACCTTGTGGGGGCAGGTTGGTTCCGAAGTATTACGTGGCAACCTCTTGGTCATTCCGATCGGTGATTCTCTGCTGTACGCCGAACCGGTTTTTCTCAAACCAGAAACACTCGATTTCCCGGAGCTCAGGCGTATCATCCTCGCAGACAAACGCAAGGTTGTGATGCATCCGAGCCTCGATGCCTCGGTCGATGCACTGGTGGGCAAACTGCCGCCGGTTGCACCGGTGGTTCAAAAGGAAGAAGAACTCGTCGCGGAAGAACCCGGCACAAGACCGGCGGGGATGGAGGCCATTCGTCGGGGTCTGCAAGAGGCCATTGACAAGCTCCAGGAAGTGGCCGATCAGCTCGGACGGATGACTCCCTGATTCTGCACAACGATGGCTCTTCCGGTTCTTACGTATCGGGGAAAAGAAGAAGATTCTTCCACCCCACGTGAAACCTGGAGCATGTAAAGGTAATCGAACGGAAGATTGAACGGGCCTGTCAAGAGAACGTGATCTTCATGGCCCTGGCCTGTGGGCAGAAGCCGGATCATAGTACGATTGCCGCCTTTGTTTCCTCCATGAAGGATGAGATCTTGCCCCTGTTTCGGGATATTCTGTTGGTCTGTGAGGAGGAGGGCCTGCTTGGAGGGACGCTTTTTGCCTTGGATGGAGTAAGATCTCTTCGAATGCCTCAAAGCAATGGAGTGGCACGATCGGGGATTTGGAGCGGACAAAGCAGAAGCTCGAGAAAAAGGTCAGGCAGTTGCTGGCCGAGCAGCGAGATACCGACAAGCGGGAGGGAAGAGGATCAAAGAAAGATGGTGGTGGTGGAGACGGAGGCAACCGGCAGCAACAGATTGAACGGTTGAAGAAGAAGGCGGCACGGATCGAGGAGTGGTTAAAGAAGAACGGCCCCAAGCGAGGGGCTACCGGCAAGGAGATCAAGAGCAACGTCACGGATAATGAATCGGCCATGATGGCGACCTGGCATGGGACATTGCAGGCACTACGTCTTGAATCGTTCATAACGCCTACTGCACCTGCGAACCACTGTGGGGCGAAGTCTCTGGAAAAGGAAAGGGCAAGAGCCCCTCTTTAGTTGTTTACTAAACCCACCGCCTCTGGCGGTGGACCCGGAGAGGTTCTACCGATCCGGGGAGAAATAAAATAGGCTCTTCCTCCGGGAAAGCTCCGAAAGGGCAGCAAGGAGCAAGGAAAAAGAACCTATGCACGACTGGACAAGCTTATCGCACGTCAGATGGGACTGTAAATACCATGTGGTCATTGTCCCCAAGTATCGCAAGAAGGTGTTGTACGGGAAGATCCTGAAGCGGGTTGGAGAGGTGATACGGGATTTATGCCGGCAGCGAGGCGTGGAGCTGCTGGAAGGGCACTTGATGGCAGACCACGTGCATATGTGCCTGCAGATCCCGCCCAAGTTCAGCGTTGCCTTTGTGATCGGATTTCTGAAGGGGAAGAGTGCTGTGCGGAGACACCGGATGGTGCTGGACCGTAAGCGGGTAACAGGATTGCACTTTTGGGCACGAGGATACTGTGTGAGCACGGTGGGTTTGGATGAGAAGACCATACGCAAGTACATCCGTGAGCAACAAGAGCTCGAGATGAAGCAGCAGGAACTCGAGCTGAACTAGGCCGAGTTCCTAGCCCCAACGGGGCTTTCCCTATACGTATACGCCCCCCTCCGGGGGGCTACCTGAGGCCTCCCGCTCTGCGGGAGGAGACTCACTGCTTCTATACCGGGCAACCCTGCTCCGAACAGAGGGCGGAGATAGTAGTCCGCGCCAGGCCGTTCACGGCTTGACGACTTGCCACTTCCCGCGGGAGAAGAATTGAAAAGATTTCTGTGCTCGGGGTAAGAATCAGGCGGGGAAAACGCAGAGGGACACTTCTCAATGACGGGCAAATCGTCCAGCCAACAACCCGCCTCGGGAAAACCAAGTTGGTCCAGTAGACATTGATACGCAGAAGGGCTTCCGCGCGTTCTCTTTCCGGCTATCTCTGCCTCCTTTCCCTAATTCCATCTGAAAATCAGGCAGACAGATGACCTTTTCGTTCCAAATCCCGTCGGTCATTTTGTTACGTGTAGATAAGAGAAATACCGATTTCTCGTTCGCTGATCGGGAATAGATATTTCGAAACGAAAGTATCAGTGATGTGGTTCGTGTGGGGAATAAAGAAAAGTAGCCAAGTGTTCATTCCGAGCACGGTATTGGCCACCCCAAGATGTAGTGGGCGACTTACCTCTTCCGAAACCTCTTCCAGAGTAGCACCGCACCGAGAGGGATGAGAAGTGCGATAAGCCAATTCAAGCCCGTAGAGCAAGATGTGGGCTGCATCCCAACAACGGAGGCTCCGCCCCAGTCAGATACTGGAGGCGCCTCATTCAAGAGCGTGAATCTCGCACTATAGTTAATAGGCAAACCAAGCTCCTCCTCTCCGCTACCATCCAAGTTGGCCCGATGAATAGGTAGGGTATCGTCGTACGGACTTCCAGTGAAGAAAGCGGGGCAATAGATCTTTTCCCCCTGATTGTCAATAACTATCTGGACAAGAAGAAGATACTTAGATCCAAATCCGACTTCTGGGTGCCATCCAAGTTGGCCCTGTGGATTGTTCCCGTTCCGTAATTCGTCCAGTAAATCTTCCCACCAGGATGATCGACCACGATCTTCGAATCGTAGTCGATGAGCATTCCAAAGGAATATGGATTCAGCAATTCGTCGCCAGAACTATCGACGTTGGCTACAGCGATGGCTCCCCACGGAAGCCGAAAGCCACCCGGCCAATATATGCTGCTGTTCGCATGTGCCGCCGACAGGGCATTCTGTGCCGATGCAGTCACCAGAAGTAAGAAGACCAGGAATGTTATCGCTCTCAGGATCCTACGCATGGTTCACCTCCCGATCAGGTGGAATCGCTTTACAGTATAAGATGCTATACCGTTTTTTCATCCTAATTCTGATGCAGTGGCGAGAGGAGGGCGACCTCTACATATAGGGTCACTCGTTTGGTTGGAAGGAATGCATCCTTACTCACTGAATCCCACCCGGGACTGAAGCTTTCGGATTAAATGTGGCCTGGTTGAAACCGAAATGGCTGAATCCCCTTTACCTTTTGTGCGCTTGACAGCCTCTCCGCGTTTAGCGTATGATATTAACTGTTAACAACAAATAGCAATTCACATGGAGGAAGAACTCTTGAGAACTTATCAGACCATGTCGCTGTCCCTTCCCCCCAAACTTGTCAAGGCGATCACTTCTCAGGCAAAGCGAGAAGGGAAGACGAAGAGCGAATTCATTCGAGAAGCGTTGAGACAGTACCTGGAGCTAAAGGAACTGAGAAGAGCCCAAGCCGTCTTCTCGGAAAGGGCCCGCGAAATAGGGGTCACGGAAGAAGCGGCCGTCGAGCGAATAGTGGATGAAGCGAGGTTAGAACGGGCGAGGAGAAAGAAATAGAACCTATGCCTCCTCGAGTTGTCTTTGACACGACCGTGTACATCTCCATATTTGCCTTCCCAGAAAAACCCTTGGGTTCCCTTTTGGATCTGGCGGTCGTCGGGGCAATCGACCTGTTTCTATGTCCCTTCATTCTGGAAGAGTTCAGAAGAGTCATCGAGTCGAAGTTCCACTTCAATGAAGAACAAATCGACTTCTTTGAAGAGCGGATTCTTGAGGCCGCCGAACTCGTTCATCCTTCCGAGAGGGTAGCGGTCATCCACCGGCATGAAGAAGACAACCGAATCCTGGAATGTGCCGTTGCTGCTGCAGCGGACTATCTCGTCAGTGGAGACCGTCGTCACATCGTTCCCCTAAAACGATTTCGAGGAACTACGATCGTCCAGCCTGTAGAATTCCTGCGTCTGCTCTCTCAATGACCGGGACTGTCAAGAATCCCTATAAACAATACGTAAACGGCCTGTCCGAAGGGCAAGAACTCAAGATAATATCAAAGAAGAAGCCAATAACTGCTTCATCTATATTCATATTGCCCTTGAGTCATTCTCACCTCCCGGCTGTTTTTCACGATTCAACATCTTTCGTCAGAACGAAGCCGCTCCGCTTTCGCGTAGCGGCTTCGTTCTCCGTCAACAGTGATACCTTGCGTCTTTTTCAGATTTCGAAACGACATGACTACGATCTCGGATCGCAAGAAACTCGGGGTGATAAGAGAAATATCGAAATCGCCCAAGGTAGTTGGAGCGATCCATTTCGTAGCCTTACATGAAGTCACCGCTTGCCATTCACGAGTGAGCATGCACGGTGATATATGGATCGTACCCAAAGCCCATTCTTCTCCCCTTCACCCCTTCTCCTCCGATGCGTTCTTCTCTCAGCTGCCTACCTTTGAGGAGGACGACTTCTCCCAGGCGCCTCCCGCCCACTGGGAGTGCTGATACGGCCTGCGAGGCGGTTTTGATCAGGGTTCCTGTTGGCGCCCCCGTCTGCCCGAAAACCGCATTTCCGGCTCTCTCTTCGGAATCTACCCGCGAACGGATGCCGGGCCGTAGTCATTGCGTTCTTCGCATTCTCTCCCTGACGCAGCCGGCCACAACATATGGGACCTCTTTCTCTTTGACACACAAGTCCCTTCTGTCGTACTCTGTTCGTAAATAATCCCCCGGCAGAGCCGGGGGCATTGTGATGGTGCCAACCCGAACCGGTGGCGCCCCCATAGGGGGCTCTTCAGTACTCAAGACCTTGCTGTTCGGCCTGGCGTTCCTTCAATTCTTGATTCTGGATGTATTTTCGAATGGTTTCCTCATCCACGCCAACCGTGCTGACGAAATACCCACGAGCCCAGAACCTCCTCCCCCAGTGCTTCTTCCGTATCTCGGGGATCTCTTTGTACATGCGAATGGCCACCCTGCCCTTGATCCTCCCCACCACTTCGCTCACCGCCATCTTCGGTAGGATGGACAGAAGCAAATGGACATGGTCGTGCGATACATTCCCTTCCAGTATCTCCACCCCTGTCCATTCGCATATCCTTCGTATCCAGTCCCGGGTTTTTCGGCCAACGCCTCCCCGAAGAATCCGATATCGATACTTGGGGCAGAAAATCACATGATAATTGCATAGGTACGTTGTGTGTGATAACTGTTTGTACACTCCCACGGTGTCCCTCCTTTGCCCGTTTCGGGTTGGCAACCATCACGCCAATAGGAGGTACACCTTTTTATTTTCAAAGCATAGCTGAACTATACCCCCGGCTCAGCCGGGGGGGGGTTGAACATTGCTAACTGAAAGAAAATTCCTATCGATCGGCTCAAGGTGATCTTCCTCACAGGGGTCTGTGACTACACGCAGGGAGATGCAGGTCGTCCGCCCGGCTGGTAACGGTCTTTGTGATCACGCAGGGCGTCCACTGACCCCAAACCCCTCGATATGGCTTGGCGCAGCCCGGTCATTCCGGCTGGGCTATGCTCAAAAGCTCAGTACGGAGGCAACCGATCTTGTCTCGCGCAACTGGCATCTACAATGCCTCTCTTGTCTTTCTCTCCCTTCACGGCTTTGGAACGTGACCTGGCGATATGATAGGACTTCTAGTAGAATAACGACCTGCTCTGGGAGACACAAGAATACGGGATGGCATGGCAGCCACTCAGGACGAAGATCGAAATCCCCCCCCTGCGATCCAAGCTGGTACCGCGGCCCCGTTTGACAGAGAAGCTCGACGTATCCAAGCAGCTCCATTTGATGCTGGTCTCTGCGCCGGCGGGATACGGCAAGACTACGGCGCTCAGCCATTGGGCAAGGAAGAGCAAGAAGCCAGTCTCCTGGGTTTCGCTGGATGAGAGCGATAACGATCCGGTCCGATTCTGGGCCTATTTCATAAACGCTCTTCAGACCGTTCAGCCTGGCATCGGCGAAGCCTCCCTGGCCCAGCTTTCATCCCCTCGGACGCCTCCGATCGATGCGATTCTGTCTCTCCTCTTGAATGAAGTATCCGACGGGAGCCAACAGTTCTTCATCGTTCTGGATGACTATCATCTGATCCGGAACGAGACGATCCACGACTCCCTGGGCTTCCTGCTCGACCATCTGCCCCTGCAGATGCACTTGATTGTCGCTACCCGAGTCGACCCTGCGCTTCCCCTGGACCGGCTCAGGGTTCGCAACCAGCTGGCCGAGATCCGAACCGCGGATTTCCGGTTCCCTGCTGTGGAGGCAACAGCTTTCCTGACCCGGATCATGGGGCTGGATATATCTCAGGAAGAGACCGCCCGGCTGGCGGACCTCACGGAAGGCTGGATTGCAGGCCTTCAGATTGCCGCCCTCGCGATGCAGAAGAGCCGGGATCCTTCCGGGTTCGTGTCGAACTTCACCGGCACCCAGAAGCACATCATGAGTTACCTGACAACCGAGGTTCTTCGGCAGCAGCCAGAAGAGGTTCGGTCCTTCTTGCTGGACACATCGATCCTGAACCACCTGTCCGCCTCCTTGTGCGATGAAATCACCGGGCGAAAGGACAGCCAGAGAATGCTGGAACGGGCGGAGGCTGCAAACCTGTTCATCGTTCCGCTGGATGAGGAGCACCGCTGGTACCGTTACCATCATCTGTTCGCTGACTCGCTTACAAACCAGTTGGAGAAGACGAATTCGGAGCGCGTGAGGGATCTCCACGGAAAGGCGAGTCGATGGTACGAGAAGAACGGCAACGTAAACGATGCGATCCGGCACGCAATATCCGCTCGAGACGAGGAGCGGGCCGCCGACCTCCTGGAAGGCTATGCAGAGAAGGCCTTCTATCGTAGCGAAAGGGCTACTCTTCGCAGTTGGCTGGAGACACTGCCGGAGGATTTGCTGCGGGCCAGGCCGATTCTCTGTGTCGGTCACGCCTGGACCCTTATGTCCGATCGAAACGAGGAAGCCTATCGACTCATTGATTTACGATTGCATGATGCCGAGGAATCACTAAGAACCGGCAAGGGCTCACGCAACGGCAGTTCAAGTCTTGCCCGGACCCAGAAGGAGAGAATCCTCGGCTATGCGGTTACCATCAGAGGTCACGCAGCGAGAGAGCGTGGGGATCCGGCGGAGCTTGTGATCGATTATTCAAAGACAGCTCTGGATCATCTTTCCGAACGAGATCTCGATCTGCGCAGCACCGTTCTATTCAACCTTGCCCTGGGCTATCTCCAGTCCGGAGATACGGATGCCGCCCTCCGAACCCTGGGTGAGACAAAGGCGATCGCAAGAAAAACCGGTGTTCTCTACATGGAGGTGTTCACGGCGTACATACAGGCCCGGACGACTCTTTTCAGCGGCAGACTCAGGGAGGCCGCTTACCTACTACAGGAGAATCTGGAATCTGTGGTATGGCCTGCTGAAAGTGCCGGCACACCGGTGCCGATTGGAGGCGCACTTCATATCTGCTTGGCCGGCATCCAGGTGGAGCAGAACCTCCTTGCGGAAGCGGAAAGTTCTTTGGACAAGGGGCTGAAACAGACAAAACTCACCGCGGAGCCGGGTGTACTCATACAGGGCCATGGCACCCTGGTGCGGCTCCAACACGCCCAGGGGAAGCCACTGTCCGAAATCATGGTCCTGGTCGATGAAATTGTAGCCATGGAACGCTTCCGTGCCGGTGCAGCGAGGTATGCGGCGGCGCTGCGTATCAACCTGCTGCTTGCAGGAATCGATGAGGATCCCACACGGCTGACCGCTGCCGAATCTTGCGCCGATGCTCACGGACTGGACCTGCATGAGGAGGAAATCGTTGCGAGGCATTTCCAGGAGGCCCAGTGGCATCTGAAAGGGACTCTCGCCCTGGCTCGATTGCGGATCGCACAGGCGCGCGGGCAGGAGCTTGCCTGTAGACGCGAGTGCCTGGAGCCGGTGTTGACCTTCCTGGATCGACAGCTCGCCACGTCTGATGCAAAGGGCATGGGAGGCCCTTTGATCGAGATACTGATTCTACAGGCCCTGGCCTGCCGAGAGCTCAACCTCGCTGATGAAGCCATGAGCTCGCTGGAGCGCGCTCTCGGCTCGGCCGAAAGGGAGGGCTACGTGAGGATTTTTGCTGAGGAAGGCGAGCCTATGGCCGAATTGCTTGGTACAGCAATCTCCGGGGGGATTTCTGCCGATTATTCTGCAACACTTCTTGAGAGCATTCAGGGCACACCCTCTTCCCGGTCAAAGAGAGCCGAGGGGAGGCGGCTGCCTCTGGATGCCGCAGATCCGCTCAGCTCGAGGGAACTCGAGGTGCTCAGGCTTCTCGCCAACGGCCTTTCAAACCGGGAGATCGCCCAGGAACTCTTCGTCTCCATGAGCACGGCAAAGACGCATGTCCACAGGATCTACTCCAAGCTGAATGTACACAAACGCACCCAGGCAGTGGAAAAAGCAAGAAAAGTCGGGTACTTGTAGTCAGTCCTCCTTCCTTGGAAAAAGGCGCATCAACCCCGAAAAATCAACCTTTTGGCCGACGCAATCCTGTCTGCGACTCGGATAAAATACGGCAATAGGATGGTATTGTCTGCGCTCACACACAAAGAGGAGGTCCTTGTGAAACAATTCATCCGATTCATCTTCGTGGCAGCAATGGCTGCTTCCCTCCTGGGATGTCCCCCACCCCAGGATTTCACGAAATCGTCCCATCTGGTCCCGATGCGGGACGGCACCCTGATCGCTGTCGATGCCTTCGTCCCGACGAAATGCGAAGAAACCTGTGAACCGCCCTTCCCGGTGGTGTTGGAATATACACCCTACCAACGGTCGTGGGCCGATCCGATATTCGATTTCCTCTTCGGTGAGTTGATGGGTGAGACGTCCGATGCTTCCGATTCATCGGTCGTGCAGTTCCTGCTTTCGGAGGGCTACGCGGTCGCCAGGGCCGATATGCGAGGTGCAGGAGCATCAACCGGTTGGCGAATGGATTTCATGCCGGACATCATGGATGACGGAAAGGAGGTCGTGGACTGGATCGCCGCGCAGTCCTGGTGCGACGGGAATGTTGGCATGATGGGGGGCTCCTACCTGGGATGGTCACAGCTGGCTGTGGCGTCCCGGGCGCCGGAGGCGCTCAAGTGTATCATGCCGAACGTTGTGCCCTTCGACGGCTTCTCGAACGAGGTCTATCCGGGCGGCATCTACTCCTATGCATTCGTCCAACTCTGGGGAGCAGGGAACTACATCACGGACAGGAATATCTACATCCCGGGCAGTTTCGAGCCGACTATCCCCGCCTTTGACGAAGATGGGGACGGGTTCTATGTAGATGAAATCCCGTTTGATCAGGACCTGAGCGGCACCTTTATGGATGATTACCCGTGGCCCGTGGATCCTGCCGATCCGCCGCAGTACCTGGACGGAGAGGCTCGCACGGCGCACTACTTCTTCAATGCGACCATGGAACACGCAGCCCATCCGGATGGCGCCCCTGGCGATTATGATATGCACGAGGTAGCCAAGGACATGTATTTCATCAATGCCCCGCTGCCCGTCGGAAACCTGACTGCCTACGATCTGCTGAACAACATCATCCCCCTGGTCATGGATTCCGGGATTCCCATATACAACAGTGGCGGCTGGTTCGACGGCTTCTGTCGGGGGACCACGAAGCTCTACGCCACTATGGAGAGCACGAATCTCTCGAAGCTCATCATGCAACCCATCTATCACGGACGCATATCCCAGGGCTTTGCGGATCACTTCGGTGTGGATCCGGCCGATTTCAGCCGCTCTTCGGACCACATGAAGGAGGAGATGCTGCGATGGTTCGATCGATGGCTCAAGGGGGATGAGAACGGGATCGAGAACGAGGCGCCGATAAAGATTTACGTGATGAACGGAGACGGGTGGCGGGAAGAGAACGAGTGGCCGTTGGCCCGTCAGGTCGTGACGAATTACTACTTCGAGCCGAACGGAACAATGGCGACGACTCGGACGTTGGATGGGACCGACGTGCATACTTCGGATCTCACCCACAAATCGGATTTCGGGACCTTTGATGTGAGCTTCTTCGAAATGCTTGGCAAGCCAAGCGTTACCGACACGTTCTACCGAAACCGGTACACGGCCCTCACAGGGTATACGCCTGAAGATCTGGCTGTCCGGACGCAGGAAGACCTGAAGTGCCTGACGTATACGTCCGACCCGCTGTTAGCCGATACGGAGGTGACCGGTCATCCGATCGTCCATCTATGGGTGGGTTCCACAACCGACCACGGCGATCTCTTCTTCTACCTGGAAGACGTGGATGAAACCGGAGAGGCGGTGCTGGTTACCGAGAACCCCTTGAGGCTCGGGTTTGCAGAGCTCCATGACGACGATGAACAGATCAAGCCGAATCCGGGCGTGGACGTGCTGCCCGATCTTCCCTGGCACGGGTTTGAGGATACCCAATATGTGGACGGAATCCTGGCGGGTGGGAGTATTGTAGAGGTGGTGAATGACTTGCATCCCACGTCCTGGGTTTTCAAGCAGGGACATCGGATTCGAGTTTCGATCGCCTGTTCCGACTGGCCGACCTTCCGGTTGAACCCGCATCTGTACGCAGGGGAGGCGGAGCCGACGAACCTGCCGGAAGACTACACCGCGCCCACGATTACAGTGCACAGGAGTGCGACAATGCCCTCCAGAATCGAGCTGCCCATTATTCCGTAAGAGGAACTACATACAATTCATTGCCCCAAAACCGTTGGAGAACCCGGCCGCCTATCTGATGCGCTCCTCCTTCTCTCAGCAGAGGATGGAATACAGACCTGAGGAGGCCGAGGTCACCTACTGCTCCAAGGACGGAAAGGAGCAAAAGAGCTACGATGCCACCGAATGGCTGGCCGCCATGGGAAGCCACGTGCCGGAGAGAGGACAGCAGTCTGTGCGCTACTACGGCGCTTATGCGAATTCCACCCGAGACAGAGAGCGAAAGCGCGAAGCTGTCGATGGAGTTCCAACCGTCTCGGAACCGAATTTGTGTTCAAGGGAGGTGAAGCGAAACTGGTCCCGCCTGATCCGCAAGGTCTATGAAACCGATCCCATGGTCTGTCCCCGCTGCGAGCATCCCATGCGGGTCATTGCCCCCATTGAGGTCCCCAAAGTGATCCGGAGAATTCTGGAGCATCTCGGTCTCTGGCTCGCCAACGCCAGATCGGAACCGAGGGCACACTCTCCTCCGGTTCACCCCTTTCCCTCCGATGCGTTCTTCTCCCAGTTGCCTGCCTTTGAGGAGGACGACTTCTCCCAGGCGCCTCCCGCCCACTGGGAGTGCTGATACGGCCTGCGAGGCGGTTTTGATCAGGGTTCCTGTTGGCGCCCCCGGCTGCCCGAAAACCGCATTTCCGGCTCCCTCTTCGGACTCTACCCGCGATCGGATCCCGGGGCGTAGCCATTGCGTTTCTCGCATTCTGTCCCTCACGCAGCCCACCACAACATGCGGGACCTCTTTCTCTTTGACACACAAGTCTCTTCTGTCGTACTCTGTTCCTAACCGAAAGAAAATTCGCCCCTTCCGGGTTTAGTGTGGGTACCCCCCATATATGGTAGTCATGATAGTG
>CAYZMM010000051.1:0-43871 GCA_964479535.1 uncultured Thermodesulfobacteriota bacterium | reverse complement strand
GAGACAGTTAGCCATAAATTATGTGAAATTATTTTTTCGCGAACCCTAAGTACTCGATGTCATAAATACGGTCACGTATCGAGGAGGCCGAGGCGCCCGAGAGGCAAGGCGCGAGGAGGGCGAATACCGGGAGTATTTAACCGACGAGCAACGCAGCCTGTCGGGATGGATCGGCCTCCGAATGCGATCGTATTTATGACATCGAGTACTAAGGATCTTTCCATCCCGACCCCCCTCCCGGGTTCCCGCGTGCGCGGGAATGACGGCTCAGGTCGGTTCCCGGGCCTGACCCCTGAGCCCTTACCCCTGAGCCCTCGAGTCTCAGGCCCGCCTCTTCGAAGAGAGGAAGGACGTGATTCAGAGCCTCCTCGCCCGCCTCCACAGGCGTATCGAGGTACGTGTAGAGTTCCAGGCAGATGTCCCGATCGTAGCCCAGCCGGGCCATGGTCTTGAAAATGTCCAGGAAATCGATGGCGCCCCGCCCGGGAATCAGGTGGTTGTGGATCCTGCTCCGGGCGATGTCGTCGAGGTGCACATGGCCGACCAGAGGAAAGAGCCGCTCGAAAGCAGCGCTCAGGTCTTCTCCAAGGCAGTAGAAATGGCCGATGTCGAAGTTCACACCGAGCGCAGGCGACCGGATCTCCTCGATAAATGCCTTGAAGTGGTCGAAATTCTCTCCCATCAGCCCGGGTTCCGGCTCCACCAGGACGTCCACTTCGAGATCCTGCGCAAGGGGCAGCACCTTTTCCAGACGTCTCTGAAAAAGGTCTCGAAAAGCTCCCCTCGTCAGGGCCGGTGGCGGCGTGCCCGTGGGGACGGAGATGTTCCGGCACCCGAGATACGAGGCCAGCCGAAGGGACTGCAGTGTGTGGGCGATCCGGTCTTCGGGCCCCTCCCCCGGGGAGTCGGTGCCATCGCCGGGATGACCGTTGCCCACGGCAAACAGGCACGAGCAGTTCAGGTTGATCACCTTCAGACCCGCCGTTTCGATGGCCGACTTCAGCCGGGGCCACTCCGCTTCTCCAAAGTCCGAAGCATGGACGTGGGGCCTCTTGCACATGACCTCGATGCCGCGAAAGCCCAGCGCGCCGATCTTCTCGATGGCTTCGTAGATCGAGTGTTTCTTGAAGGCGTTGCTGCTGTAGCCCAGGATCAAGGGCATCCTCCCGTTTCTCCGGTGACGGAAGAGGTTCTCAAGATACTATGTGCCCGGCAACGCATCAAGCGGGCCGACCACGAGGCCGCCCGGCACAGATTTCCGAGGGGATCCAGAACCGTGCCCGAGCCACTGAATCCCGGAGAATACATGGCGGGAATCCTTGTCAGCCGAACGAAGATTCGCCCGTTGGGTGGTTCTTGGTCAGATGCTCTCACAGACGGCCTGGGAGAACACGGGCAGGGAAGAAACGTCGGGAACCCTTGCGCCCTGTCGGAAAAGCGACGAGAGGCGGGGCGAACGAAATCGGGGATGGAACGAAATTGGGGACAGCCACCGATTTCTCCCTTACGCCAACTCGCATAGCCGGAAGAAATCGGTGGCTGTCCCCAATTTCGACGGATCTCGATCCTTCTGGGCCAAGGCACGTGAAAACGCCGCCGGAAACCGCGCTCTACACTTCGGGGCGGGGATGCAGACCGGCCGCCTTGACCATCTCGGGGACCTTTTCCTCCCACTCGATGGCCATGATGTGCACGCCGGAGACGCCTTCCATCTCCTTCAGTTCCTGGATCTGCTCCACACAGATCTTGATTCCCTCGGCCGCGGCATTCCCCTTGCCCGCGCCCTGGAGGCGCTTGATGATCTCGTCGGGCACGTCCATGCCGGGTACCGATTTCTTCATGTACCGCGCCATACCGACGCTCTTCATCGGGGTGACCCCGCCGAGGATCTTGACCTTCTCGTGGAGACCGCGGTCCACGACACCCTTCATCCACTCCTTGAACTTGTCCATGTTGTAGATGCACTGGGTCTGGATGAAGTCCACGCCCGCGGCCGCCTTCTTGGCAAGCCTCGGCACGCGGATGGCGAAGGGGTCGGCAAAGGGGTTGGCCGCCGCACCGATGAAGAACCTGGGAGGGGTCTTGATCTCTTCCCCGTTGATGAACTTCCCTTCTTCCCGCATCCGGTGGACCGTGTGGATGAGCTGAATGGAGTCGATGTCGTACACGTTCTTGGAAGTCGGATGGTCGCCGAATCGCTGATGGTCCCCGGAGAGGCACAGCAGGTTGTTCATCCCCAGTGCCGCTGCGCCCAGAAGGTCGCTCTGCAGGGCGATGCGATTCCGGTCCCGGGTCGTCATCTGACAGATCGGCTCGAGGCCCATCTCTTTCAGGATGACGCACGCGGCGATGGAGGACATCCGCACCACCGAAGTCTGGTTGTCCGTCACGTTGACCGCGTCCACCGACCCTTTGAGAAGTCCGCCCTTTTCACGGATCACCTCCGGGTCGGCTCCCCGGGGCGGTCCGCACTCGGAGGTAACAGCGAAGGCCCCACTTTCCAGTATCTTCTCCAAGCGACTGGCTGTCTTCATTCTGTCATGTCCTCCCTGACGATCCTTCTCGGCCCGCCGTCCCGGCTCGTGGTCCAGTCCTTGTAGGGCGCCACCTCTTCGTACATCTTATCGAGCAGCCCGAGCTCCTCCAGCCGGTCGACGATCAGCTGCCATCCGCACTCCACCTCCGGGTTGATCTCGCAATTGCCCCCGGCGGATCCCCCGCAGGGGCCGTTGAGAATGCTCTTCGAGCAGCGCGTGATCGGGCAAATCCCTCCGGTCAGGTGCAGCACACAGTTTCCGCAACCCTGGCACTTCTCGACCCAGACCCCCTGTTCCTGGGAACCGCCCATGAAGTCCGTATTCAACCCCGGCAGGGCGGGGACGTCCTTGTAGCGTTCCGCCATGTACTGCACGCCCACGCCGCAGGCGATGGAAAGAACGGCCTGGTAATCGTGCACAAAGCCTTCGATCTGCTCGATGTACTCCGGGTCGCACTGCCTCTCCAGGGTGACCTCCTTCACTTCGATGTCCCTGCCGTCCTTCTTGCGGGCCAGGCGGATGGCGGAGGCAAGGATGCCGACCTCCTTCTCGCCGCCCGCGGCGCAGACGGCCACGCAGCCCTTGCAGCCGACCAGGGCGATCTTGTCGAAGGGCTCGATCATTTGGAGGATCTCTTCCAGCGGCTTGCGATGTCCGATGATCATGATGAAGCCTCCCCTTTGTATCCTTTGGAAACCTTTCCATTCCATGTTTCCGCGGGGGTCCCGTCGTTCGGTGCTGTTCCGGGTTCCCTCTCCGATTTGCTTGGGCTCCGTCTCTCCCTCCCCCTACAAAGTCGCCCGGCGCAAATCTCCGAGGGAACCCGGAACAGCACCGAACCACTCGAACCCTGCCGAAGCAGTTGGCTCCTATTCCACTTCGGCCCAACAGGATGCGGCACGCTGCCGTCATCCTAATCATCTCCCAGAGGAGAGAGGGAAATACTGCCTCCTACTCAGGCGGCCGGTTGGGCGGATTCCTCACCGGCGGGCTTGTTCTCCTGCTTCGCCTCCGAGTCGCCCTCGGGTTCCTCCTTCGGCTCCGCCTCTTCCTCGGTCGACTCGGTCCCCTGGCCGGTCTTGATCGGGCTCGGTCCCAGGGCCTTGATCCTTTCGGTGAACTCCCGGGCCACGTCGACGAATCTCGGACCGTCTGCAGCCGACATGTTGTACATCTCGACCCGCCCCGGGTTGATCCCCAGGTCCTTCAGGATCGTCTTCACGTACTCCACACGCTTCCTGGCCCGGAGGTTGCCCTTCAGGAAGTGGCAGTCTCCCACCTCGCAGCCGGCCACGTACACGCCGTCCACCCCATCCTCGAGGGCCTTGAGCAGATAGAGGGCGTCCACCTTGCCCGTGCAGGGGATGCGTATGATCTTCACGTTTGTCGGGTAATCCATTCTCATCGAACCTGCCAGGTCCGCGGCCGTGTACGCTCAGTAATTGCAGCAGTAGGCCAGGATTTCCGGCTCGAATGATTCAGCCATCCTTCTGCTCTCCTTTTTCCGAACTTTCCGCCGCCGTCGATCCGGTCCCGGGGACCGGCGTCTTCACCGTAAGGGCACGACTCTTCTCCAGGATCTGGTGATCCGTGTAATGCTGCAGCTCGATCGCCTTCTGCGGGCATTCGGCAACGCAGTTCCCACAGCCCTGGCAGCGGGACGGATCGATGTACGAGTAGCCGTCTTCGTGAATGATCGGAACGTTGTAGGGGCAGGCGCGCACGCAGATCAGACAGACGGCGCACTTGTCCGGCTCCACCTTGGCCACCACGCCGCCCACCGTCATCCGGTCCTTGCTGATCACGGTGCAGGCCCTCGCCACCGCCGCCGCCGACTGGGAGATGGATTCGTTGATCGACTTCGGCCCGTGCCCCAGACCCGCCATGAACACGCCGTCGCTCGCGAAGTCCACGGGCCTCAGCTTCATGTGGGCTTCCAGGTAGAACTTGTCCAGGGTGCGGGAGACCTTGAACAGATTCGCCACATGGTCGTTGTCCCGGGGGATGATGGCGGCGCTCAGAACGAGCAGGTCCGGCTTCATGCGGACCTTCCGCTGAATCGTGGGGTCCCAGGCGGTCACGCTGAGCGTTCCGTTCTCTTCGGTCACCTCGGGCTTGTGGTCCAGGTCGTAGCGCGTGAAGAGCACACCCTTCTGCCGCGCCCGGGTGTAGTATTTTTCGAGCAAGCCGTAGGTGCGCACGTCCCGGTACAGGATGTTCACGCTCGCGTCCGGATTGCTTTCCTTGATCTTGAGTGCGTTCTTCACCGCGCTCGTGCAGCAGATCCGGCTGCAGTAGGGCCGCTCCTCGTTCCGGGAGCCCACGCACTGGATCATGACCACTTCGCCCAGCTGCTTCGGATCGATCTCACCGGAAACCAGTTTCTCCTCGAAGGCCTGCTGGGTGACCACTCTGGGATTCTCGCCGTGAAGATACTCGTCGGGCTTCCACTCCTCGCCGCCGGTCGCCAGGATGACGATGCCGTGCTCCAGGCTTCGATATTCCTTCTGGGGGCCCACCACGATTCCCGTCGTGTAGGTCCCCTTGGAGCCGGAGTGATCCACGACCTCCGCCTCGGTGAACAGTTCGATGGCGGGGTGATTCCGGACCCTCTCCACCATGTCGCGGTAGAAGGGCTGCACATCCTTGCCTTCCACGGTGTAGCGGAGGTGCCGGAGGTTGCCTCCGAGCTCCGCCTCCTTCTCGACCAGGTAGACGCCGAAGCCCTGGTCGGCGAGTTGTATGGCCGCGCTCATCCCGCTCAGGCCGCCGCCGACCACCAGGCCCTTCTTGTTGATCTCCTTGTATTCCGTGGGCAGGGGCTGGAGCTGCCGGGCCTTGGCAATGGCCATCCGTACCAGCTCCTTCGACTTTTCCGTCGCCTCTTCGTGGTGGTGCATGTGGACCCAGGAGCACTGGTCCCGGATGTTGGCCATCTCGAACAGGAAGGGGTTGAGCCCCGCTTCCCGGATGCTGTCCCGGAACAGGGGCTCGTGGGTCCTCGGGGAGCAGCTCGCCACCACCACCCGGTTCAGGTCGTGCCGGTCCACCATCTCCTTGACCGTGACCAGGCTGTCCGAGGAACAGCTGAACAGGAATTCCTGCGCATGGACCACGTTCGGCAGGGAGGAGGCGTACTCCACCACGGCCGGCACGTCCACGACGGAACCGATGTTCACGCCGCAGTGACAGACGAAGACCCCCACCCGGGGATCCAGGCCCTCCACGTCCTTCTCGGGGGGAAGCTCTTCCTTGTAGAGCAGGGTTCCCCGCGACTCCGCGATGTCCGCCGCTGCGAAGACGGCCGCACCGCTCGCCTGCGCCACGGTCTCCGGGATGTCCTTGGGGGCCTCGAAGGCCCCGCAAGCGTAGACACCCTGGCGGGAAGTGGCCAGGGGATTGAAGGGGTCGGTCTCGCAGAAGCCGTGCTCGTCCAGCTTCACGTTCAGCCGCTCGGCCAGTGCGCGTGTTTCCGGCCTCGGCCCGAGCCCGACCGAGAGAACCACCAGGTCGAACTCTTCGTCCTGAAGGGCACCGTCCTCGGACACGTATCGAAGCTGGAGATTCCGGGTCTTCGGGTCCTCCACGACCCGGGAGATCTGGGAGCGTATGTACCGGACCCCGTGCTCTTCCTTGGCACGCTCGTAGTAGCTGTCGAATCCCTTTCCGTGGGCCCTAACGTCCATGTAGAAGATCGTGGGTTCCACAAAGGGCAGATGCTCCTTGGTGATGATCGCCTCTTTGGTGGCGTACATGCAGCACACCGAGGAACAGTAGTCGTGGTCGCAGTCGCGGGAGCCGACGCACTGAATCCAGGCGATCTTCTTCGGGATGTCACCGTCCGAAGGCCGCATGGGCATGCTCGAGAACGGCCCCGTGGCGGACAGCATCCGTTCGAACTCGATGCTGGTGACCACGTTGTCGTAGCGCCCGTAGCCGTACTCGCCCTTCTCGGAGGGGTCGTACTCTTCGAAGCCGGGGGCCAGGAGCACGCTGCCCACCTCGATCTCTTCGATACGCTCCTGCTCCTGGTAATCGAGTGCCTTCGCCTCGCAGACATCCTCGCAGATGCCGCACCCGAGGCACTTTCGGCAGTTCAGGCAGCGCTTCGCCTCCTCGACCGCCTGCTCGTCGGTGAATCCGGTCTCGACCTCGCCGAAGTCCTTCGTCCGATCGGCCACGGGCTTCTGAGGCATCCGCTGCCGGAGCTTGAAGAGGAACCCTGTCCGGGCGTCCTCCACCGGTATGCTCTCCTCCACGCCCCGGCCTTCCTGCATGTCCATGCCCCGAAGGTAGCGGTGGATGCTTTCAGCCGCCCGTGCACCGCCCGCGACCGCATCGATGGCGATGAAGGGGCCTTTCTCCGCGTCGCCGCCGGCGAACACGCCGGGCACCTGGGTGGCGCCCGTCACCGGGTCCACCTTGACCGTTCTCCAGCGGGTCATTTTGATACCGGTCTGCTCCGGGTCGAAGGGCAGGCTCACGCCCTGGCCGATGGCCGGGACGAGCACGTCCGTCGGCACGGTGAACTCCGAGCCCTCGATCGGGATCGGCCTCTGGCGACCGGAGGCATCCGGCTCGCCGAGCTTCATGCGGAGCAGCTCGAGGCCGGTGAGCTTGCCGTCAGCCGTCACGGCACGTACCGGCGCCACGAGGAAATGCATGCGAACGCCTTCGTCCAGAGCGGCCTGGATCTCTTCGTGGTGGGCCGGCATCTCCGAGCGGGTCCGCCTGTAGTAGAGGCTCACTTCCTGTGCACCCAGCCGCAGGGCGCTCCGGGCGGCATCGATGGCAACGTTTCCGCCGCCGATGACGGCCACCTTGCCTTTCAAGGGCACTTCCTTGCCCTCGTTGATGTCGCGAAGGATCTCCACGCCGGGAAAGACGCCCTGCGCGTCTTCGCCCGGAATCTTCAGCTTCATGCCTTCCCAGGCCCCCACTCCGATGAAGGCCGCCTTGTAGCCCATCTCCCCCATCAGGGACTCGAAGGGAATGTCCGTTCCGATCTTCTTGCCGTGCTCCACGTGCACGCCGTGGTCCAGGACGTACTGGATTTCGCGGTCCAGGATGTCCCTGGGAAGACGGTACTCCGGGATGCCGTAACGGAGCATGCCGCCCAGCTTCGGCTGGGCGTCGAAAATGGTGACCGGATATCCGCTCCGCGCCAGTTGGTACGCAGCGGTCAGGCCTGCCGGCCCGCCGCCCACGATCGCGACCTTCTCCTCGAAGGTCTTCTCCGGCTTCTCGACGGGGGGCGCCCCGCCCTGCTCGATCTCCTTGTCCGCCACGAACCGCTTGAGCTGGCAGATGGCGACCGGCTCCTCCATCTTGGTGCCCCGAAGGCACTCTTCCTCGCAGGGCCTCGTACAGATCCGGCCGATCGTGGCGGGGAAGGGGAGCTTCTCACGGATCAACGAAAGGGACCTTTCGAACTCGCCCGAGCCGATCAGTCCCACGTACTCCCGCACGTCGAGCCGAACCGGGCAGGTGAGCTGGCAGGGGGCGTTCTTCCTGTCGATCACGTGCGTGTTCGGCACGGCCTGCGGATAGTCGATGAAGATCGCCTTTCGCTTCGTCTGATGCTGGTTGTACTCGCTCGAGAGCTCCAGCGGGCAGTACTGCTGACAGAGACCGCACCCGGTGCACTTGTCCGGATCCACCCGCCTCGGGTGGCGCAGGATCTTCGCCTTGAAGTTCCCGGCAACCCCGTCGAGATCCAGGAGCTCGGAAAAGGGGATGATCTCGATGTTCTTGTCCCGGCTCACTTCGACCAGCTTGGGCGACATGATGCACATGGCGCAGTCGTTGGTCGGAAAGGTCTTGTCGAGCTGGCTCATGGTGCCGCCGATGCCGGCGGCCTTGTCCAGCAGGTAGACCTTGAAGCCCGACTCCACGAGGTCCAGCGATGCCTGCATCCCGCCGATACCGCCACCCACCACCAGGACAGCGCCGATCTTGCCGTTGTTATCTGGAGCCATGCCGTACTCTCCTATCAGGAAGCCCTGTAAAGGGGCGTTCGATCGTCGATTCTCTCGATCCCCAGCAGATTCCTCCGACGCAGCTCGACCACCTCCCAGAGAATCTCCTTCGGAGTCCTCTCGAGCATCTCTGCAATCTGCTTGACCGACCGGGCCTCCTCCTGAACCGCCTCGAGGATCCGGCATCGCAGGTACTCGGTCTGGAAGATTGCGTCGTAGCAGATGTCGATCTGCCGGTCCGCGTAGAGCTCACCGTAGACGTTCTTTCCCTTGAGGAAGGATTCCTTGTCCAGCAGCATCCGCAGCTTCTCCAACATGTCCGGCCGCTGCTTCTCGATGAGGGCCAGCATCTCCTCACGGGACGGCTGCTCGAGTTCGAACTTCTCTTTTTCCATCTTCTACCTTCCCTTTCGCCTTTCGCCTTGACCCTTTCGCCTGTCTTTTCAAGCCAGAGCGTAACGGTTGAGAAGTTCCCTCGGATCCACGAAGCGCTTCCGCCACTGCTTGTTGCCCAGGTCGGCGCCCGCAGCCACACCGATCAAGTCGCTGATGTAGAAGACCGGCATGTGGTAGGGCACCGACTTCTCGCTCCGGAGCTTGTCCTGGTTCACATCCAGGTTGGTCTGGCAGAGCGGACAGGTGGCGACCATGGCGTCCGCCCCCAGCTGGTAGGCCATGTCGTACATCTTCTCGCAGAGCTGGACCGAGACCGGAGCGTCGATCAGCGAGTACCCTGCCCCGCAGCAGTCGGTCTTGTAGGGCCAGTCGAGCGGCTCCGCGCCGATGAGCTTGACCAACTGCTCCATGGACCGGGGATTCTCCCGGTCGTCGAAGCTGGGCACCCCGGGCGTACGGGTCAGGTAGCAGCCGTAGTAGCAGACCACCTTCATGCCGCCCAGATCATGCTTCTTGGCGCGCAGGATCTCGTCCGGGCCCACCTCGCTCCAGAGGATCTCCAGGATGTTCTTGACCTGCACCGTCCCCATGTAGCGCAAGGGTGCGATGACCTCGTTGATCTCCGCGGCCAGCTCGTCGTTCCTACGGATCCGGTCGGCCGCGGTCAGCATGCGGGTGTAACAGGCCGAGCAGGGCACCAGCAGGGTGGTGAGCCCCTGCTGTTCGGCCAGCGCGAGATTTCGGGCGGGCAGCGCCAGCCCGAGCAGTTCGCTCGTGGAGTGGGCCGAGGATGCGCCGCAGCAGTTCCAGTCGGCAATCGGCACCAGCCGGGTTCCCAGCTTGGAGAAGCACATCTCCAGGGAACGGGCGTAGTCGTTCGAGGAGGCGTCCAGGGAACAGCTCTTGTAATAGCCTATCCTTTTCATTTCTTCCCTCCCCGCTCTTCCACCCGACGGCAGATCTCCCGGAAGGCCTTCTTGTCCGACACGCTCTCCGGCAGCAGGCCCAGGCGGCCCTTCATGAACATGCGCAGGCCGAGGCCGGCATTCTGAAAGGCCTGGCCCGTCTTGAGCTGGTAGCGTCCCAGCAGCTCGCCCTCGAAGGTCCGGCCCCGCTTCCGGACGTTTTCCAGGAAGTACTTGTGGAACAGCCCGATGTTCTCCACGGCCGGCTTCCGCCCTTTCCGGAGCACCCTCTCTCGGAGCGCATCGATGACCCCTGCGATATCGATATCGTTCGGGCAGCGGATGCTGCAGGTGTTGCACGATAGGCAGACCCAGATCGTCTTCGATGCGAGCAGCTCATCCTCGAGCCCGAGCTGGATCATGCGCATGATCTGACTCGGAGGATAATCCATGGCAAAGGTCATCGGGCAGCCTGCACTGCATTTGAGGCACTGGTAGCAGCGGTAAACGTCCTCTCCGTGCTCGGCCTTGATCTCTTCGGCCAGGCCGCGCTTCGGTTCGAGGACGGGCTCTTCCTGAGGGGATTGTTCGCTCAAGGCTGTACCCTCCTGACGGGGCAGATGCATATCTGCCCGGAAACATTGAACGTCTCTCCTGAAAACCCTCCCTTGCGAGAGGCCGGAACTGAATGAATCCTCATTCAATAAAGTATAGTGCCCGGCGCCTTCGGTGTCAAGATTGCCGCGGGGCGTAATGCAAACAAAAAGCCAAGCAAAACAATAGGATAGTCGATCCGATATCGTTCTACTCGGTGGGAGGACTCTTGGCGAGTCCCATAAGCTCCCGGCATCTTTCCACGGCCAGGGCTGCGTCGGGTGCGTATCCGTCCGCTCCTGCAGCCAGCGCGTTGTCCGCGTCCAGCACGGCGCCGCCCACGAGCACCTTGACGCGGTTGCGGACCCCTTCCCTGATCAGAGCCTGCATCGTCTCTTCGAGCCAGGGGAGGCTCGTCGTGAGAAGGCAACTCATCGCCAGGACCTCGAACTCCCCCTTGCCCGCCTCGGCTGCGAACACCTCAGGGGCCACGTCGATGCCCAGATCCTTGACCCGGAAGCCTGCGCCACGGAGCATCATGGCGACGATGTTCTTGCCGATGTCGTGCTGGTCGCCCTTCACGGTTCCGATCACCACCGATCCCCGGGGCTCCACACCCGCCTCCGCCAGAAGGGGCTCCAGGACTTGTGTCCCCCTGTTGATCGCGTGCGCGCAAAGCATGACTTCCGGAAGGAAGAGCAGCCCGCCGGAGAAATCCTTCCCCACCTTATCCAGGGACGCGATCAGTCCCAGGTTCAGCAGATCGACCGGGTCGGCTCCCTCTGCAAGCAGGTCCTCTACGATCTGGACGGCCTTCCGGTCGTCGCCGTCGTACACGGCCTGATGAAGGAGATCGAAAGCTCCCACCTGCGACTGTCCCTGCAACCCCTATAGAATGAAAACGGCACGAAACACAGAATCTCTATTTTATAACAAAAAGGAGAAAGAATAAATACGTTCAACCCCCAAAAGCGAGCACGCGGGCCGGATTCCGCCTCGTGATGGTATCGATCTCCCGATCGCTCATGCCCTTCTGGAGCATCAGAGGGAGCACGCACGTCAGCAGGTAGGCATACCCTTCGCCGCCGTACCGGGTCAGGTGGTGCTTGGTGCAGATGTCCTGGGAAACCAGGATCCTGTCCAGATAGCCCGCGTCGATCAGCCGCCGAATGCAGTCGATGCGCACAGCATCGTTCGGCATGTCGATGGGGGCCAGGGGATAGAAGCTCGACTCCTGGCCGAAGAGGTCGAATTCGAGACAGCACCCTGTCTCGGCCAGCCGCATCATGGAGTCCACGTCGAACAACGTGCGGTCGATGTGGCACATGACGGTCCTCGTGGGATCGCCCCCTTCCTCGGAAACCACGCGCATCGCCTCGAAAGGGGCCTCCACGCTGCGCCCGGGGTGAATGCTCACCGAAGCCCCGCTCCGGCGCTGCGCCTGGACGGCTGCCCTCAGCACCTTTTCTTCGTTCGGGTGGACCGGCCAGCTCAACCCGATCTCGCCGATCAGGCCCGCCCGGATGCCCGTTTCCCCGAACCCCTCCGTGATCTCCCGGAGGATCCCCTCGGCGATCTCCTCCTTGCTCCGGTGCGTCAGCTGGGTAGGATGGTATTCCACCTGGTAGAAGCCGCTACCGGCAACGATGTGAACCCCCGTCGCCCGGGACACCCTGACCAGCGCCTCCGGTTGCGGGGCCAGGCCTTGAATGGTCTGCTCGACGATCGTTCCCCCGCCCGCTTCCCGGAACCTCCGCATTTCGTCGATGGCGGTTTCCTCATCGTCCAGGAAGAGGTTCGCCGGGTTGGAGAGCCAGTTTCGCCGGAGGCCGCCCAAATCCTCCATCCGGATCGGCTCCCCCTTCAGGTCGCGCAGATTGGGCGGCAGCAGGTTCACGAAGAGATGCTCGTGGGCGTGCACGAGGCCAAGCTCGTTCGGGCCCACGGGCCCCAGGACGGTTTGCACTTTGCCGGACGGCGTGGACATGGCAGACCCCCTTTCCGTGACGCGATGCGCATTGGCTTTCTTCTTATTTCATACATGCTTTCGTCCCGAATGGCCAGGCCGGCGGTGTTTCACGGATCCATCGGAAAAAGGATCCTTTGGCGGCGTCAGAGCTTCTAATCTTGGATGAACGCTTCGGATCAATACGCCTGCCGGGAAACAGCTCCCATGGACGGAAGGATCGAGACCTGGACCGACCTGATGGGTCTTTGGCGGGACCCATGGCGCCGGATGTGGTCCCGGAGGGCGGTCACCATCCCGCTTTACTTCACGGCCTTCGCACTCCTCCTGGCTTCCTTTCCGTTCCTGGCCCCTCTGGCGGCCGTCACGGATCTGGTTCGGAGGTCGAGGTTCGCCCTGCTGCGCATGCTCGTCTTCCTGCTGCTCTATTTCTCCGTCGAGGTTTTCGGCATGCTCGCCAGCCTGTTTCTGTGGCTGGCAGCGGGGCCGTGGGTCTCCTCGAACAGGGAACGGTATCTCAGGGCGAACTTCGAGCTCCAGTGCCTTTGGGCCCGTGCCCTGGCAGGCGGCGCCTTTCGCATCTTCTCCCTTCGGCTCGACGTGGATGGCCTGGAAGACTACCGCGATCGACCCATCCTCCTGTTCACCCGTCACGTCAGCACGGCGGATACGGTCCTGCCCGCCCTGCTCATTGCGATCCCGCAGCGACTCATGCTCCGGTACGTCATCAAGCGGGAACTGCTTGCCGACCCTTGCCTGGACATCGTGGGCAACCGTATTCCAAACTACTTCGTGAGACGAGGGTCGGGCCAGACAGAAAGAGAACTCGAGGCGATCAAGCTGCTGATGAAGGACTTGAGGCCCGGGCACGGAGTGCTGATGTATCCGGAGGGCACGCGCTTCACGAAGAAGAAGCGGGACCGGGTTCTTCAGATTCTGGAGGAAGCGGGAAACCGGGAGGCGCTTCAGCGGGCCCGTGCCATGCCCCTGGTGCTTCCCCCGCGTCTTCCGGGCTCCCTGGCGCTCCTCGAAAACAACCCCGGCGCGGACGCCGTCTTCTGCATCCATACCGGGTTCGAATCCACCATGTCCATGGCGCAGCTCTGGCGTGGCGACCTCGTGAAGACCCGAGTGCGGGTGAAGTTCTGGCGGGTGCCCTTCGAAGAAATCCCGAGGGACAGAGACGCAATCATCGGCTGGATGTGGGATCAGTGGGCTCAGGCCAGCGCCTGCCTCCAGGCCTGGAAGGATTCCGAATGAACCGCACCGTGAAGAGACTCCTCCTCTCGTGCCTCGTGCTGCTCCTCCCTTCTGCCGACGCGTTCGCGCAGGAGACAGAGGAGGTCTACTGGGGGGAAGCGAGAGACGAGGAAGGCAATCTCCTGTACCTGGAGAAACACATCACACAGTACGTGGGCGACAGGACGAAGAGATCCCTGACCGTCTACCTGGACCCGGCCGGCCGCGAGATCGCCACGCTTGCGTCGGACTACGACCGGAGTCTCGCCATGCCGACCTACGTTTTCAAGGACCTTCGAAGGGGTTACGTGGAGGGCCTTCGTTTCAGGGACGGCGAGTACTACATCTTCAACCAGGAAAGCGGGCGGGAAGAGAACGAGAAGCGGCTCAAGGATCCGACGAATGTGTTCTCCTGCCAGGGCTGGCACTATTACATCGTGGAGAACCTCGACGCGATCGAGAGGGGCGAGGTCTTCGACATCAGACTGGTCTTCCCGAACAAGCTTCGCACATACGACTTCAAGATCGAAAAGGTCAGCGCAGAAGGAGACAGCCTCAACGTCCGGGTCAGGTTCGCGAACTGGCTCGTGAGCTGGTTCGTTCCCCACCTGGATCTGGTCTACGGCAAGGAGAAGGCGAAGCTGATCGAATACCAGGGTGTTTCGAACATCTTCGACGAGAACGACGATCTGCAGGAGGTCCGGATCACTTACTCGGACGAGCGCCCCACCGATTAGGAGGCTGTTCGAAAAGTCCCATCTGCGGCGGGCTAGGGTTTCAGGCCCTTCTTGTCCAGCAGCATCTCCATGAAGGCGTCGGCCCGGGTCTGAAACTGGGCCAGCGAGAAGTTGTTCGCATCCATGTGGTCCCCGTCGATGACCACCGAGGGCACGTCCAGTTCCTCTTCCAGGGCCCGTTTCATGTCCATCTGGCCCAGCGTGATCGGCACGCAGGATTTGTTGCTGTGCAGCACGGCGCCGTCGATGTGATAGTCCCGGCAGGCCTTCAGGACCATGTCCCTGCGCTTCTTGATGGAGGTGCAGGAGACCATCGGGTAGGAGACCAGGGACTTGCGGGCCAGGGACTCGATCGGGTTTTCGGAGTCGAGCCGCATGGACCAGGCCGCGGTATACGTCTCCGCCACCACGACGCCCCCCATCTTCTCGAAGTAGTTGAAAAGCCCCATGTTGTACCAGAGGGGGATGTTGTCCCAGAAGAGCCGGATCTTCTCCTCCTCGATCATGCCGACCCCGTTTTCGGCCCGCTCCCTGACCTCGTCGCGCAACTCGGTCAGGAAATCCACGGCCACCTGCGTTCCCTGCCGGGTGACCATGACGAACATGATCCCCAGTTCCGCGGCGGAGATGGGCGTGGGAATGAACCTGCGGTAGCTCATGATCTCGTCCCACAGCTCGCAGGCCCGGTCCGAGAGCCGGACCACCTCCTTCAAGCGATCGTAGTCGAGCCTTCGACCCGTGGTCTCGGTCAGCCAGTCGATCAGTCGATGGGTCTCGCTGACGCAGTAGTCCAGGTGGTGCCGCCGGATGTTCTCGTAGCCGACCTGAGGCAATTCAGCGGTGTAGACCCTGGCCCGAGGGAAACGGCGCTCCATGGTGTGAAGGATCTTCATGGCCGGAACGCATCCGCCGTAGGCGGAGATGATCAGGTCCGGCTCCGGGAGCCCGCCCAGGGGGATGCCCTCCTCGTTCATGGGCCCGTACACGTAGCCCACGATGTTCCGGAGGTATCCGCAGAGGTCGCGCGAGAAACCCATGCCCTCCGAGATCTCGAAGTTTCGCGGCGCAAGCCCGAAGGCCGCACAGACGGGCGACCAGTTCTCCGGAAAAACGGGCTGGAGGTCCATGGCGTAGAAGAGCTCGATGACCCCGTTCATGGGCGGCATCCAGCCCACGGGCTTTCCCCGGGCCTTCGCCTCGTGCCCCTCCAGGTAGAACTCGGCCACCACGCGGTTCAGCTCCTTGGCGGACCGGAGACGCTTCTCGGATTTCTTCGCCTTGTCCATTTCAGTCCCCCAGCATTTCCAGGAAGGACTCGACCCGGGTCCGGAGCTGCCCCTCGTTCAGGCCGGTCTCTTCCATTTCCACGACAAGGCCGCGCACTCCCTCTGCGTCCAGCGCTTCCAGCACGACGGGCAGGTCGGCCAGGTGGGGCGTGCAGAACTTCTGGAGACAGAAGACGACGCCCTTGGCGTCGGATGCCTTTGCGAGATCCACCAGGAGCGGCACCCGCTCCTGGGCCTTCATCCGGGCCGGGCAGGGAAATCGTTTGAAGTGCCGGTCCATGAGCCGATCGATGGGGGCTTCTCCCCGGCCCGTGGGCGGGGAGAAGTTCCGCAGGCCGGTACAGAGGTCGTCTCCCACGATCCGCGCCCCCGAACCTTCCAGGATCTCGAGAACCCGCGGCTCGTCGATGACGCTCCCGGAAACCAGGACGGGAACTCCGCTCGTCACGACGCTCGACCGGCCCTCTGCCGCAGCCACCAGGGCTTCGAGCATGGGCAGGTAGTCCTCGGGTGGCATCAGGAGGCCCGCCTGCACCACCGTGAGAAGCTCAACGGCCGACAGGGAGAGGCGCCCCTGGGACCGCTGCCGGTACAGGCGGAGGGAAAGGCTTCGGATCTTCCCGTACAGGTCGAGGGAGTGGGACAGGCTCTGATCGGTGAGCCGGCCCCCCATGCCGTTCAGCTTTTCGCCCAGTTCCCCCAGGGCCTCCCTCAGGTAGGCACGGGCCTGGGGGCTGTCCTGGTAGGGAAGCGGCAGCGTGTGGTAGATCTCCCCCGGGATGTTCAGCTCCCAGATGTTGATCAGGCCACAGGCCACGTCGCACGTGTACCCCTGGACCACACCGGACAGGAAGGCGTACTCCCCGCGCAGGGCCTTCTCCAGCGCCTGTCGCAGGTAGGGGCAGATGAAGGTCGGCGTAAGAGAAGCCGCCCTCTCCACGGAAGCCCCGCCTCCCAGGATACGGACCGGAACCATGCCGGCGGCGTGGATGAACTCGATGGGGGTGTAGGTGCAGAAATAGCCGAGAATCCTGCGGCCCCCGGCTGCGAGGTCGGTGAGCCGCTCCCTCTGGTCGCGTACCGCCTCTTTGAAGGGCTGAATCGGCAAAGCGGTCATGCGGGGTCCCCCATCGCTGAATCTCAGTGAAGTCGGGTCTTCGAATGGATAAGTCTAGCACGAGGGGGCCGGCCACGACCAGGGAGGTGGCCGAAAGACTGCCTAAATCACGAGGTCCCTGAAGCGGGCGGGGTGGTCCTCATACATGCGGAGCGCCTCTTCGTAGCCGAGCTGCTCCACCACCTCGATTGCTCTGCCGAGGTGACGGTACTGTCCGAAGCGTGTTCTGGATGCAAGATCTTCCTCGACGAAAGAACCCGGCAGGGTCGTATTACATTCCTCGAGGAAACGGGGCAGCAGGGCGTGCACCACTCCGCCGACGAGCGCCTCTTCTACGGCCATCCAGTCCTCGACGATTGCTTCCAGTCCCTGGGCAGGGTTTGCCTCGAACTGCTCCCGAATCGCCCGATGGGTGTTTTCCCTTACCGCGATGTGGAGCGTCTCTTCCAACGGGACGGTCAACACCGTGAAGGGGTTGCGGGCTGTTGTCTGCCAGATCGTGTATCGGTTCCAGGTAAACTCCGGCCGGTCGGGACCCTGAAGGAAGACGTTCGTGGAGTAGGAACCGATCTCTCCCAGGAAGGTCTTGCGGCTGAGATCGATCCTCAGGGAGTTGCGGCCGGTATTCGAGAAGATGTACGTGCCCTTTGTCTCCTCTGCAAGGTTGTGGACCAGGAAGACCGTCACGCCGGAGGCGGGGATCGGAGGGTTTGCCTCGGCCGGGGTTACGATGTCAACGTAGGGGTTCTCAAGCCTGGTCTTCGCAAGGGTGTAGTCGACGATGTGGCCACAGTAGTCCCTGAACAGCCCAGCCAGCTTCTCGCTTCGTTCAGGAACGAAGAGCAATCTCTGCCTGGGGTGCTCGAGCCGCCATTCGATTTCGCCGGGACCGAGATCGCGACGGATCTTCCTCATGAGCTTCGGGTGCTGGCTGAAGAGCCCGAGACCAAGAGAACGTGCATCCCTGTCGAACACATCCTCGAAAGCATTGAAGGTGAACAGGGGGGCCTCTTCCTTCTGCTGGGTCTTCAGAAGGTCGACAAGGGCTGTGTAATCCCTCGGACGCGTGGAGGATTTGTGGGGAACGAGCAGAAACGCGACGAGCAATACACCGGCGGCACCTGCAACCGTACGGATGGATCCTCGCTGCAACATGCTGAGGCCTTCCTGTGCTGAGATCCTGCTGAGATCGAGTGAATGCCCTGCATGTGAGGATCGGCACAGGGAGGAGATTTCTTAAGGCACGAGAGCCGTTCCGGGTCAAGGCGGCGAAAGAAGAGGAGAACTGCTACGGATTGGGGTCGAGACGGATGCGGGTCGGACCAGCAGCGGATGCGGGTCGGACCAGCGGATGCGGGTCGGATGCGGGTCGGACCAGGATAGTATTCGGATTTTAAAAGGAATTTTTGGTTCTAAAGACCGGAAATGCGGCTTAGAACCGCACTTTCTGACTACAAGTATTGGCCCTAAGGCCGGAAATGGGCCGAATTCAACTGGGTTCTTCTTGTTTTTTGGGCACTTCTCCTGGTCCGACCCCGATCACCGCGACCCCGATCACCGGTCCGGCCCCGATCACTGCCGGCCGATCACCGGCAATCATCGATGATTGCCGGGCACTACGGTATGCCGACGCTGCCGGTGCTGTTTGCAAAGACGAAGTCCATCACGGGCCCCAGAATCTCGCTCTCCCGGTGGCCCGGGCGGTCCGCCGCGGCGAAGAGCACGTCCTGGTGGTTGTATCCCTCGATGTCGGATGCATTGAGGTTCAGCAGGGGTAGATCCTCTATCCGGTCATTGTGCAGGAAGTTCAACCCGTAGGCAGAGGCATAGGGCGCGGAGGCGGCCTGGCCGTCCAGCCCGATCCGTGTCGTGTAGTACCATTCCGGGAAGTTCGTGTCGCCCCAGTAAAGGCTGCGGGCCACGACCTGGATGTCCACCATCTCTTCTCTCCAGTGCGTGTACAAGAGCGTACCCGTCGTGTCCAGGTAGTTCGGGTCCGACGCGTTTCCGACCTCGTCGAAATTCACCCAGGAGTAGAGAGGCCCAGAACCAAGGATGGAAGGTGGACCCGCGTCCCAAGGGATGAAGAGGCCGTCCGTGTCGATCCCGAACAGGCCGAGCAGATCCGCCAGATCGCCGGGAAACTCCTTCTCTACGACCGCGCCTCCCTGCAGGAAACCCATGCTCGTTTGAAGAATGCCCACCGGGTTGAAGTTGTCGTCGAAGAAGGTGCCCAGCAACGCCTCGTTCGTGTAGCGGAAATCGGCGAGAGAGGGTGTGTCGGTCAGGAAATGGACCAGGTCCCGTGAGTGGAGAAGACGCATGAGGCTCGCGACCGATTCCGAATAGGGCACATCCCGGGCCAGGACGGACTCGTCGTCCGGGAAGAGATGGGCGTTCATGCCGACGAGTTCGAACAGGGCCAGCGCCTCCGGCGTCACGCCGAGGAGCAGACTCAGCCGTGCGGCCGCACCGCTTCGAATGTCCGCCAGGCGCTGCGTGTATTCCGACTCTTCCAGGTAGGTGCCGGTCCGGGCCCCCACCCTGCCGTCCAGCCCGATCAAGCCGGCGCAGATGCTGAAACCCGCGTCCCCCTCCGTCGCCTCGTTCCCGTCGAAGTCCCAGCCGGCGAAGTAGGAGCTGTACCCTCCCCCTGCCGAATGTCCCCCCACGAAGACGGTCTCTTTCGGGTCTGCCGTGCCGGGAAGCATTTCGCTGATAATCGTCCGGATGTCGTCCATCAGAAGCTTGAGGCCGAACTCGGACAGGAACGGCACGTCCGGCTCACCCAGGAATCCCTGAAACACCTTCCCGTTCACCTCGGCCCCACGGTAGTAGTAATCCACTGCGATGGCCGGGTCTCCCGCCGCCTCGGCGGCGTTCATTCCGGTGAGGTCCTCGAGGCAGTTCGTCCTTCGGTCCAATGCCCAGACCTCCAGGCTCCCGACCCCTGCATCCGCCTCGGCCATGGAGACAAGCTGCCGGCCGATGTAGTCGAAGCTGTTCGCCCCGCCCATGAAGCCGGGAATGAGCACCAGGATCGCCTCCACCTCCTCGGGCGCACCCGCGGTTTCGGGCCGGTACCGTGTGAATCGTATGTAGTCGCAGTCCCAGCCGCATATGCGACCCGCCGGGATCTCACCGTTGTCCCGCGGGTAGGGGGAATAGACAAGCTCTTCCTCCACGATGACGGCTTGCGGAATCGGCTCCGGAACCGCCGGCGCCACCGGCGCCTCGGGAAGGGGCCCTCCGGGCTGATAACAGGCCGGCAAAAAAAACAGCAATCCAACCAGCGTCCATCCGATCGGTCCGGATATCTTCATCTTCATCGGTTTCATCGCAATCCCCTTCCTTCGGGCTTCAGGGACCACCCATTTTAGATGCCTACAGGATATCACTACGGTTTTTCGAAAAGAAGGTCGATTCCCAGGACAACGTCCCCGCTACAGGACGCGGGTCAGATAGCCCGCGGCAAGGCCGAGGGTCAGCAGGTGAAGGCCCTGGTCGAGCACGTTCATGAGGAACCACCCCGGAAACCCGGGCTCGGACCAGACGGCCCGGGGCCCCTTGAGAAACCGGAAAACCTTCACAAGGTCTTCTCGCTTCGAATAGGTCGGCCTCTCCGGCAGCTCGGGCAGGACCCGCCTCTCGATGCTCAGCCGCAGGAAATCGATCAGGAAATGGGCGACGGAAATGCCCAGGACACAGAGGAGGACCGCCCGGTTCAGCCGGTCCACCAGAAAAAGCAGGGTCGTGAGGAAGACGATGGCCGTGTGGGCGCCCAGGACCATGGACCTGCGGGCCACCGAGCCGTTTCGCTTCTCCGAGGCAAACAGGTTCAAGGGGATGTCGCTCAACAGATGGGCCGCAAGAAGCCGGACGAAGATGCACATGGGCATTCAAGGTATCCGGTTGAACCCGTACGGTCAAAACTGAATTTCGTTGACACCGCGATCGAATGGCTGACAGCGGTCTAGCCCATCAAAACGAAGTGCTGCCGCTCCTTGCTCGTCGAAACATCGACCAGGGCGGGGCTCTCGCTTCCTTTGGCGTCCTGCAGGGCCGGCTCGAGGTCGGACGGGTGCTCCACCTTGATGCCCACACAGCCGATGGACCTGGCAATCCCTGCGAAATCCGTCTCCGGGTACTCGGTCGCGATGGACCGGCCCGGCGCCTGGTAATCCAGCACATTTCCGAGGCAGGCATTGTTCAGGACCACGTAGCTGACCGGCACCTCGTACTGCTTGGCCGTCTGCAGGTTGTGGAGCATCATCATCATGCCCCCGTCGCCGCACACCCCCACCACGCGCCTGTCCGGGCAAATCATCTGCGCGGCCAGGGCCGCCGGCACGCCCCAGCCCACGCCGGCAGCCCCGCCCGGGGAGAGCAGCTGTCCCGGGCTCTTCGTCTGGAACAGGTTTGCCATGAACATCCGGTTGTTTCCGCAATCCAGGACCACCAGATCCTCGGGCCCGACGGTTGCATTGAGCCCGCCGACGATTCTCTCGGGCAGGACCGGGGAAGCATCCGACTCCAGGGCCTCACTCGTGAAGAAGCCCTGCTCCGTCTTGAGCCGCTTCAAGGCCTGCACACGTTCCTCCACGTCCTTCCTGGACGGGCGGGTCCGGATCGCATCGAGGACCGCCTTCAGTGCGGCCCCGGCATCCGAGGTGATCCCGAGCGTGACCGGGTACATCCACCCCGCATTCAGGGGCTCGATGTCGATCTGCACGATCTTCTGCTGCTCCGGCTTGATGAATTCCGGGGAGAGCATCTTGGTGTTGTCCGGCGCGAGGCAGGTCCCCACGGCAAGGAGAAGGTCCGCGCTGGCGACCTTTTCGTTCGCCGCCCTCTGACCGATCTGGCCGATCGTGCCCAGGGCGAGATCGTGGGTCTCCGCGATCGCGCTCTTGCCCATGAAGCTGGTCGCCACGGGCATGCCGATCTCCTCCGCAAGCCCTCTCACCTCATCGTAGGCCCGGGACACGTGCACCCCCCTGCCGACGACCATGACCGGGTCCTGTGCCTCGAGGAGGAGCTCCGCAACCTTTTCCGCATCTTGCCACGAAATCGACGGCGCCGAGACGCGCAGATACCCTTCGAGGGGATGAACCCGGGGGCTCGAGGCGGCCGGGTCGAGCTGGGACATGGCCGTGTTCCATCGAAAGAGGACACAGGCAGGGCCCGGTCGTCCCGTGGTGGCGTGCTTGATGGCGAGCCGGGTCCCGTGCACGAACTCCTCCGGCGTGTTCGCCACCGTGGTGTACTTGGTCATGGACCGCATGATCCTCGGCAGGTCGATGGACCCGTACTCGCCCCCGACGCACTGATAAGGGGCGAACTGAAGCAACCCCGCGTAATCGGACAGGTCGGCGAAGATGAGCATGGGCGATCCGGCCAGGGCGGCCTCCATGATCCCGAAGGCGGCGTTCGATCCGATCCAGGCCCCCTGGGCGATCACGACGCCGGGCTTGCCCGTGATGCGACCGTACGCATCCGCCATGCAGGACGCGCCTCCCTCGTGCCGGCAAAGGACGGCGCGAATCTCGTCCTGTCGATCCGCAATGGCATCGTAGAGGAAGATCGTGGCGCCTCCGGGCATGCCGAAGACGTGATCGATCCCTGCCTGGACAAGCGTGTCGACAACCAGATCCGTAACTTTCTGCATAACGTGCTCTCCTCTTTCCCTGCCCGTGTCGGGCGGTCTCACGGTCCCGCGTCCAGCTCCGCCGGTTCCATCGTCACGAAGTCTTCATGCAGGCACCTTACAGGCCCGTGGCCTCCTCCGGCACAAAAACCACTTTGGCCGGGGACTTGTTCGATGCCGCTTCGAATCCCTCTTTGCCTCGGGAAAGGGGAAGTCGGTGCGTGATGACCGGCGAAGGGTCCACCTTTCCCGATGACAGCAGAGAGAGACAGCGCTTCCAGGTATCCCGGTCATATCCGTACACGCCGATCAGCGATTCTCAGGAGGATGTCGTTGTCACCCACGGTCGGCACATCCATATCCATGATGTCGATGCCGGGTTTGGCTTGGGTCTTTACGATGGCTTTCATCCCGGGTCCCTTCTTTCGAACACGGCCTGCGGGACGCGTGGTCCTCTTCGAAACGAATCAGGCCGTCGGTCACCGCCTTTTCGAGCGTCAACGGACAGAAGGCGCCTCCTCGGACGGTTCCCGCTCACGGGCATCGGCCATTTCCTTTCGGAGTCGCAGGGTCGCTCCATGGTCCACTTTCATGCTCGTCTCGTCAATGACCACCCCGTAGTCCCGCCGTGCACCCGCAAGGGACACGTACTCGTCGAGCACGTCCTCCAGAACGGCCGCCGGATCCCGCTCCAGGGGATCGCCCCATCCGCCCCCTCCGCCCATGACGGCGAGGGTCCTGTTGCCAGCCGAAAGCGGCTCTTCGAAGGCGGTCTGCAGGACCTCCGTCTCATCCGGCGTCCCGGTCCGCAGCAGGACCCGGTTCGGCCCGCCGTCCTTTCCCCCGTTGAACCCCCGCATCGGGTACTTCGTTCCGATCAGGTAGGTGTGGAGGAACATGGGCGCCAGGGCCTTGATCTCCACGTCGGCGCCCAGTCCTCCCCGCCATTTTCCGGGCCCGCCCGAGTCGATCGTGTATTCGCGACCCAGGGTCTGCACGGGATAGAGCATATCGTGCAGTTCACCCGTGGCCATGGTCATGGCCCCGAAGAAGGGCGCCAGGGCGCCCCAGCCGTCCACGCCGAAGGCTGCATTGCACCACCCTGCAGCCATCATCACGTTCTGGTCCACGTAGAACTCGCCGGTGTACGGGTTCATCCCGTACGTGACGAGCGGCATGCCGAGCTTGATGTTCTGCACATACGCCTTCTCCGGGATCGCCTTCTCCAGGGCAAAGGCGAGGGCCTCCCCGACCTCACCGCCCGCGTGCAGCGTACAGGCCGTGCAAGGAGCCGGGGGCCTGGGGTTCACCACAGTACCCTCGGGAAGGACGACCTCCACCGGACGGAAGAGCCCCTCGTTGCGCGGGATCCCGTCATCGATCATGCTCGAGAGGGTCAGGAACAGGTAGGAGTAGGAGTTCGGCAGCGAGCTGTTGATGAACCCGGGCGTCTGCGGGTCGCTGCCCGTAAAATCGATCTTGAGGGAGTCGCCGGACACGGTAACGATCGCCCGGATCGTGATGTCCTGCACCCCCTGACAGTCATGCTCCAGATAGGCCTCTCCCCTGTATTCCCCGTCCGGCCACTCGAGGATCTCCGCCCGGAACCTTCGCTCCGTGTAATCGATCATGTAGTCCAGGCAATCCCGGACCGTTTCGAGGCCGTACTTCTCGAGCATTTCGCTGAGCCGCCTCTCCCCCACCCGGACCGAACCCATCATCGCCTTCAAATCGCCGAGAAAGGTCGGCTCACGGTTGTTGATCTGCAGCATCCGGATGATGTCGTCCCTCGGCTTGCCCCGGTCACAGATCTTGATCGGCGGCAGGCGAAGGCCTTCCTGCCAGATGTCGGTTGCTCCCGGGTTGTAGCCGCCCGGAACGGTCCCGCCCGTGTCTCCCTGATGCGCCCTGGTCACGGGGAAGAAGACCAGCTCTCCTTCGCAGAAGATGGGGGTCATCATGGTCCAGTCGGGCAGGTGGGAGCCGCCGTGATACGGGTCGTTCACCACGATGATGTCACCCGGGTGAAGGTCGCCCCCGAAGGCCTCCAGGGCAGCGGTGACCGAGAACTTGCTCGCCCCCATGTGAATGGGCAGGGCATCCGCCAGGGCGATGATCCTGCCCTGGGCGTCAAAGATGGATGTGGAGAAGTCATGGGACTCGCTGAAGGTCGGCGTGGTCGCCGTGCGGATCATGGTGTCGCCCATCTCGTTGGCGATGGTGTGAAGGCCGCACCGGATGACCTCGGCTGTGATCGGATCAACCTCTCGCATAATGAAACTCCCCTCTATGCTGCCCCCAAGGCTTGGGCGGCGTGGCCTGACCCCCGACCCCCGACCCCTTTACTCGTTCACCTTTGCCCTTTGCCCTTCCTTTCAGGACACCCGTATCTCATAGTGGTCCAGCTCGGTCAGGCGAGCCGTCTGTCCGGGGTAGACCACGATGGTCGTTGCAGGCTCCTCGATCACGCAGGGCCCCTCGAGAACATTGCCGCACCGAACCCTCGGACCCTCGTAGATCGGCGTGTCCCGAAACCCGCCTTCGTCGTCGAAATAGACCTCCCGACTCTTCCTCAAGGCCCCGGAGGGGTCTTCACCGGCAAAGGGCAGCCTGCGAAGCGGCGGCCTCTGGACCCCCACGACCGCCTCGAGCCTGAGGTTCATGACGTAAGCCGGGTCCTCCCGGTTTGCGAAGGTGTGGAGGCTTTCGTGGGCATCGTGGAAGGCCCGCACCGCCCCGGCGAGGTCCTCTTCGGACACGGCACCTTCGTCGTCGAAGCGGAGGGGGACCGTGATCTCGTGGGTCTCCCCCTTGTAGTGCATGTCCAACCCATATTGAAGGCGCATCTCACCCATCAGGCCGCTGCGCGCCCGCACGGACGCGGGCAGATCGTGGTCCACATCGGTCCGCATGGCCCGGAACAGGGCATTCAGGGCCTCCATATCCGCAGCGTCCGACCGCATGATGCAGGTACGCATCTTGGTGATCACGATGTTCGAATGGAGCATACCCCGGGCGGAAAAGGCCGTGGCGAGCCGCGGGACGACCACCTTCCGGATGCCCAGGTCCCGGGCCTGCACACCCGCGTGCGTGGCGCCGTTCCCGCCGAAGGCGACGAGAACGAAATCGCGCGGGTCATAGCCGCGTTGAACCGACACCACGCGGATGCCGTTCGACATGTTGTTGTTGACGATTCGGAAGATACCGTGCGCGGCCCGGGTCATGTCGAGGCGAAGCGGACGGGCCACCCTCTGTTCCACCGCTCGTTCGGCTGCATCCCGGTCGAGCTTCATCTCTCCTCCGAGGAAGTTTTCGGGATCGAGGAACCCGAGCAGCAGGTTCGCATCCGTGACGGTGGGCTCCGTGCCGCCCCTTCCGTAGCAGGCGGGTCCCGGCACCGCGCCCGAACTCTGCGGGCCCACCTGCAGGGCGCCCCCGGGATCGACCCAGGCGATGCTTCCGCCCCCTGCACCGATCGTGTGAATGTCCAGCATGGGGACTGCGGCTCGGTAGCGGCTCACCCACTGTTCCGTGGTGATCGTGGGCTTTCCGTCCCGGATCAGGGCGACATCGTAGCTCGTTCCCCCCATATCCACCGTGATGATGTCCTGCTCGCCTGCGAGGTCCCCGAAGAGCTGAGAACAGGCGACCACCCCGCCTGCCGGGCCGGAAAGCAGGCTGTAGACTGCATACCTGCCGGCGTAATCCGCGTTCATGATCCCGCCGTTGGACAGCATGACGAAGAAGTGCCCGGCAAACCCGAGACGGGCCAGCTCGGACTCGAGGTTTTCGAGGTACCTCTTCAGCTTGGGGCTCGTGTAGGCATTCACCAGGGTGGTGCTGACACGCTCGAACTCCCGGATCTGGGGCAGGACCTCGTGCGAAAGGGAGAGAAAGGCCTCCGGGTACTCGCGGCGGGCGATCTCTGCAACCTTCTTCTCGTGTGCGGGGTTCAGAAACCCGAAAAAGAGGCAGACCGCGATCGACCGGACGCCGGCTGCCTTCAGCTTGCGCACCACACGGACCACCTCCTGTTCGTCCAGGGGCGTGACGACTCTGCCTTCCCGGTCGATCCGCTCGTCCACCGTAAGGCGATGACGTCGCAGGGCGATCGGAACCGGTTTCGGATACCTCGGGTCGAAGATGCGCTCCTTGTAGCCTCGCCGGATCTCGATATCGTCCCGAAACCCCCTGGTGGTGATCAGACCGGTTTTGGCCCCGTCGAACTCGAGCATGGTGTTGGTGGCCACGGTGGTGCCGTGAATGATCAGGTCCGTTTCGCTGAGTAAATCGCCCAGAGGAACGCCTTCCCGGGAAGCCGCCTTCTCGAGACCGGCCAGCACGCCCTTCGACTGGTTCTCCGGAGTGCTGGGGGTCTTGACCACCCGAATCGACCCCTCTGCGGTCACGACCACCAGGTCCGTAAAGGTCCCGCCCACGTCGATGCCGATCTTGTTTCCCACTTCTCCCTCTCTCCCTCTCTTTGGAGTGTGCTATCCCCGTTGGATCCTCTTCATCTGTCGGTATGCCCACCTGTGGCAGAAACCGGCCGTCGGATCAGACCCGCTCGTCCTCGATCGACTTCCCCGTACCAGGGAATCCCGATGCCTGTCAACCGGAACTGTTGCCTGCGATCTCGATTGACATGCCGTCGGTGCCCCTCCTATACTTGAGGAAAGGAGAGAAAGGGCTATGTTTTCGACGACCGTGGTTCTTCTGGGTGCCGTTCTCTTCACCGGGGTCTGCCTGCTCCTCCTTCGCAGCTTGCGAACCTATCTGCGCTACAGGAACAAGATGGTGCTCACCTGCCCGGAAACGGAACAGCAGGTGGGGGTGGACGTGGATGCGCGGCGAGCAGCCCTCACCGGCACCGTGGGCAGGGCATCTCTCCGACTGGCCGACTGCACGCGATGGCCGGAGAAGAAGGACTGCGGCCGGGAATGTCTCTCCCAGCTCGAGGTCTCCCCCGAGAGCTGCATGGTCAAGAAGCGGCTCGAATCCTGGTACGAGGGCAAGGCGTGCGTCTGCTGCGACAAGGGGATCGGGGAGATCCGCTGGCACGAGCACAAGCCCGCCCTGGTCGGCCCGGATCACCGGCTGCTCCAGTGGGAGGAGGTGCCGCCGGAAGAGATGACCCACGTGCTCACCACACACCAGCCGGTCTGCGGCACGTGCAATTTCGCGGAGAAATGGTAACCTTCCTGAGACCCTCTTCAGATCAAGAGGGTTGCGCCGGCTGCTCCCGATCCAGACAACCCCTGCAGACCTTCTCGCCTCCCACCTCGTCCAGCCGGGTGACCATCGTCTTCTCGCCGCAGCGCGCGCAGGGTTCCGAGTCAAGGATGCGGGCCGGGGCCGGGGGGTCTCCGCGGACCGCCTCGATCTTGAAGATCTCTTCCACCGGCCGCTCCAGGATCTCGTGGCTCTTCTTCTCGTGGAGGTCCTTGAATTCCTGCTGGTCCTGATCCGTGGCCTCGCCTTGGCGCATCCTCCGCATCAACTCCGCGTGCCTTTCGCTCGGGGCCAGGGCCTCCGGCTTGAGGGCGATCCGCACCGCCCTTCCGGACTGCCTCGCGAAGAAGGTGAAGACCTGTTTCCCGTGGTCCTTGAAGAAGAAGTTGCCCTTGCCGAAGGTGCATCCGGTCAGTACCTGCACCGCATCCGTCCCGCAGGCGTCGTTCTCCACGACGGCGACCAGCTCCTCGTCGGCGGCGCGGTTCTCGGCCAGCCATTCCAGCCCCGCTTTCGCAGCCCGGTACCCGATCGAAAGCCCCGGGCAGAGATGCCCGTGAAAATCGAGACACCGCTTGAACTCCTCTGTCCTGACAACCTCTTCACCCTTCATCGTCTCCCTCCCGCACGTCTTCTTCCTGTGGGGTTCTCACTCAACCATACGAACAACCCAGAGATCCGTCAACAGGCCCAGCACGGGCCTCGACGAAACCGGAATTCGGTGACAGCCGTTGAGCAGCTGGAGAGCCTCGTAGCGCATTCAGGAGCGGCTGTTGCTGAAGTGGCCTGAGGGAGGCTGCCGAGAAGAACCCAGGGCACAAAGGGTATCAGGAACCTTCTTGCTGCGGTGGCGGGGAGGCCTTTCGCCTTTGCCCTTTCGCCTTTCTTCTAAGGGACCCAGACTTCGGGCTCCATGGAGCCGGGTGCCATGTACTCGATCCTGTAGGGAACGACCTTCACAACAGAGTAGTTCGGGTCGTCGGGTCCGCGGAAATAGCGGCTGAGCTCTTCCTTCCAGAAGGCCTCCCGCTCCGCATCGTCCGTTGTGACCTCGGCCCGCCCCTGAATCTGGAGGTAGCTTTCCGCGACCTGTGGTGCGGTAACACCGCAGGTCAGGTGCACTTCAGGGTTCTTCCGGATCTGTGCCACCTTTCTCGAGTCGAGGAAGGACGCGAATCTGACCGTAAGATCCTTGTCGCCCTCGGCGGTCACATACCTCACCCACGGCTTCCCCTCCTCCGTCACGGTAGCCAGGGAATCCAGGTGCCGGCTCCCGATGATCTCCAGGATATGATCCTTGAGTTTTGCCATGCCGGTTCTCCTCTCAAAGGGAGGTGCGCTGTTCCCGATTCAGTATCTCCGATGCGTGCGGCGCCTGTTCCGATTCGGGTGGACTCGTGCTACGATGGCGGCATCCTCGAAGACGAAAGGGGCCCGAACGATGGCGAAGAGCCTGTACCTCGCCGCCATGGAGCCGCGGAGCGGCAAGTCGGTCATCGCCCTCGGCCTGATGGAGCTGCTGTCCAGGCGCGTCCGCAAAGTGGGGTTCTTCCGGCCGGTCATCGCTTCCAGCGATCAGCCCGACAAGGAGCTTCACCTCATCCTCAACCGCTACGATCTCGAGCACACCTACGAAGATGCGTACGCCCACACCCACGATGAGGCCCGCCGAATGGCTGCAGAGGTGGGGTACGACGAGCTCCTGAAGAGCGTTGTCGGCAAGTACAAGGAGCTCGAGTCCCGGTGTGACTTCGTGTTGTGCGAGGGGACCGATTTCACCCGGGTCTCGTCCGCCTTCGAGTTCGACTTCAACGCCGACCTGGCGATCAACATGGGGTGCCCCGTTCTCGCCATGGTGAACGGCCGCCGCAGGGCTGCCGATCAGGTGACCCAGGCCGTCCGGGTGGCGCGGGAATCCTTCCGGGGACAGGGCTGCACCCTCCTGGCAACGATCGTGAACCGGGTGGATCCCGGGCAGGTCGACGGGGTCGAGCAGAAGCTCCGGGAAACCGGGACCGGTATGGGGCCCGTCTACGTGCTTCCCGAGGAGGAGATCCTCGGGAAGCCGACCATAGGCGAGATTGCCGCCGCCCTGGACGGCCGGATTCTGCAGGGAGATTCGGACTGGCTCAACCGGGAGGTCCACGACTTCAAGATCGCCGCCATGCAGCTGCCGAACTTCCTGAACCACATACTGGACGGGGCCCTGATCATCACGCCCGGTGACCGGGCCGACGTGATCCTCGTCAGCCTTGCAACCGTCTTCTCGGAGACGTACCCGAACATCTCCGGCCTCCTGCTGACCGGCGGGCTGAAGCCCGAGCCGTCGGTCCAGAGGTTGATGGAGGGTCTGGCCCGATCCATGGTACCCGTCATCAGCGTCGACACGGACACCTACACCACGGCGACGAGCGTGAGCAACATCCCTGCGGTCCTGACGCCCGACAACAGCCGCAAGATCGCAACCGCCCTGGGGGTCTTCGAATCGCACGTGGATGTGGAACGGCTGGGGGATCTCATCGCGGGCGCTCCGTCCACATGGGTCACCCCCATCATGTTCGAGCACGATCTGATCGAACGGGCGCGAAGGGACCGTCAGCGGATCGTGCTGCCCGAGGGCACGGACGAGCGGATCCTGAAGGCGAGCGAGATCCTCACGCGCCGCAAGGTGCTCGACATCACGCTTCTGGGCAAGGAGGAAGACGTCCGGCGGAATATCGATCGGCTGGGGCTTCGCCTGGACGGGGTGGCGATCGTAGAGCCCTCGGGGTCCACGTGGAGGGAGGAGTTCGCAGAGATCTACTTCGAGATGCGCAAGCACAAAGGGATCAGCGCGCAGACCGCCTGGGACGCCATGGAGGAGGTGAGCTACTTCGGGACGATGATGGTGCACCAGGGAATCGTGGACGGCATGGTCTCCGGAGCGATTCACACCACCCAGCAGACGATACGGCCCGCCTTCGAGATCATCCGCACCCAGCCCGGTCACTCGATCGTGTCGAGCGTGTTCCTCATGTGCCTGGAAGACCGGGTTCTGATCTACGGGGATTGCGCGATCAATCCGGACCCGAACCCGGAACAGCTGGCCGACATCGCCGTCAGCTCTGCGGAAACGGCCCAGCAGTTCGGCATCGAGCCCCGCATCGCCATGCTCTCCTACTCGACCGGCGAGTCCGGCACAGGGGAAGACGTGGACAAGGTTCGTGAAGCGACCCGGCTCGCAAGAGAGCGCCGCCCGGACCTGCTGATCGAAGGCCCGATCCAGTACGATGCGGCCGTGGACCCGGGGGTGGCCCTGGCCAAGATGCCGGACAGCGAGGTGGCCGGTCGCGCCACGGTCTTCATCTTCCCGGACCTGAACACGGGAAACAACACCTACAAAGCGGTGCAGCGATCGGCGGGGGCCCTCGCCATCGGGCCCGTGCTGCAGGGCTTGAACAAGCCGGTCAACGATCTGAGCCGCGGATGCACGGTCAACGACATCGTCAACACGGTCGCCATCACGGCCATCCAGGCTCAATCGATGAAAGGCGTGTCATGAGAATCCTGGTCCTCAATTCCGGGAGTTCTTCGATCAAGTACAAACTCTTCGACATGCCCGAGCAGGCGGTCCTCGCTGCCGGCCTCCTGGAACGAATCGGCGAGGATTCGAGCACTTTGACCCATCAGGCCCTGGACGACCGGGGGGAGATGCCCGAAACACGGAAGGAGGGCAGGGTATCGGACCACAGGAAGGGCATGCAGCAGATCCTGGAGGCCCTGTCCGCATCGGAAGCCGGTCAGGACGGTCCCGACGTTGCGGGAATCGGCCATCGGGTGGTCCACGGCGGGGAGGATTTCACGCAGCCCACCCTGATCGACGAGGAGGTCCTCGCCGTCATCCGGCGGAACGTTCCGCTCGCACCTCTCCACAACCCGGCGAACCTGATCGGTATCGAGGTGGCCCTGGATGCGGCGCCCGATCTGCCGCAGGTCGCGGTCTTCGACACGGCCTTCCACCAGTCGATTCCACCGCGGGCCTACCACTATGCGATCCCCCATGAGATGTACGCCCGCCACCGGGTGCGGCGGTACGGCTTCCACGGCACCTCCCACGAATACGTGGCAGGGCAGGCGGCCGCCTTCCTGAAGAGCCCTCTCGCATCCCTGAGCCTGATTACCCTCCATCTGGGAAACGGCGCGAGCGCGGCGGCCGTGAAGCAGGGCCGCTGCCTGGACACCTCCATGGGCATGACGCCCCTGGAGGGCCTGATCATGGGGACCCGTTGCGGCGACATCGACCCTGCCCTGCACTTCTACCTGCTGCGGGAAGCGGGCCGGACTCCGGACGAACTGGATTCCCTCCTCAACAAGGAAAGCGGCCTCAAGGGGATCTGCGGCACGAACGACATGCGGGAAGTGCTCGAGAAGGCAAGCGCCGGGGACGACCGGGCACAACTGGCCATCGACATGTATTGCTATCGCGTGAAGAAGTACATCGGCGCCTACACGGCCGCGATGGGAGGAGTCGATGCGATCGTCTTCACGGCGGGGATCGGAGAGCGGGCCGCTCCGATTCGAGAGGCCTGCTGCAGGGACCTCTCCGGGCTCGGGATCCTCCTGGACAAGGAGAAGAACCGCGGGGGCTCCCGGCCACCTTTCGAGATCCAGGCCGCGGAAAGCGCCGTAAGGATCCTCGTGATCGCAACGGACGAAGAGCTGCAGATCGCGGAACAGACCTTCGCCCTGATCCGGAACCTGAAGGACAGGACGACCCGCCATCCGTAGAGGTGAAAGGGAGTCGTTGACAGATGGGTACCGGTTGGCCTAGATTGTCCCGGAACCCGCCCGCAGGAAAGCCCTTTTCCTTGAAGGAGCCGAACACCATGGAGCCAAGAAGGTCGAGGCGAAGCGCTGGAGGCGGCAATCTGCAGTTCCTCGTGATCCTCGTGCTCCTGGTGGCTGGCTGTTACGTCGGGATCCGACTGGCCAAGCCCTACTATGCCTACAGGAGCCTCGAGAGAACCATGGAGCAGTGGGCGAAGATCACGCTCTACAAGGGGGGAAGAAATTACAACGATCTGATGGAGAAGATCCAGTGGACGATCGACCGGCACAAGATCCCCCTCGACATCCAGGACGTCGAGATCACGCACGACCCGGAAGAAAAGATGCTGTCCGTGTACGCGGAATACGACGTCTATGTGACGTTCCCGGGCTATGAGCACCACTACTTCTTCCAGCCCTACGCAGAGGTGTACGCCGAGGACGACTGAGTTGCTGCCCGGCGACGCCCCCATCCCATCGTTCGGGGACAGCCAGCCATAGTTCGGTGGCTGTCCCCGAACTCCGTCGGGTCACCTGCCGGGTCCTGGGTCCGGACCACGAGAAGCGACCCGAAGATTCCGTGCTCACGCCGCGCCCAGGGGAACGCTTCGTGCAACACGCGAGTGAACTCCAATCCCAGGGGAACTTATCTGATGTGCCCGTCGTCCAACAAGAAAGTCAAGAAGACCGGTAAATATACGCACGTTCCTCCCAGCAACTCGCTCCGAGAGGACATGCCGATGAGCCTCGTAACGACCATGGGAAAGTACTGCTTCATCCAATGCGACGGACCCCATTGCAGCAAGAAGATCGAGCACGTCGATCCGGAACAGGCACAACAACTGGTCAGGCTTTGCGGCTGGGTGAGGTTCGGCGAACAATGGAACTGCCCGGACTGCACGGCCAAGCGTCCTGCCAAGATGTCTCCCGGCAAGAGAAGCCGAAGATCCGCCGCTCGTGAAAAGGGAGAGAACACGGCGCAGTAGAACCGGCGGTTCCGGCACGTCCGAAACGGACTTGCCTGTCTTTCCGTTCATCGTCCGGTGCCTGGCCCCGAGCCCTCAGGCGTTTTCTCAAATTCCGTTTCCGTTTCCGCAGAATTCTGGCATCTTGGTTTTTCACTCGAAACACCTTTCTTTTGGGTTTGCTTGTTTCGTCGCAACGCAGTCTACCCAATAAAGACGGGGGTTTCGAGGTTTTTGTGCACAACTGACAATCCAATTACGAGGGGTGAAGCCGAACGCCGCAGACGGGACTTTTTGGGCAGCCTCCCTAGTGTCGTGTCCCAGAAATAAGGGTGCACAGATAGGGCACTTCAACGCTGGGGCGTAATTCTAGGAGGGAGAGCCTCGCGCAATACACTCGCTACGGAGTCCGGACGACCATCAGCCTCACTTCGGTCATGTCCTCGATCGCCCAGCGGATGCCCTCCCGACCGAGACCGGAGTCCTTCACGCCGCCGTAGGGCATGTGGTCCACGCGCCACGAGGGAACGTCCCCGATGATCACACCGCCCACCTCCAGCTCGTCCCAGGCCCTCTGGGCCTTGTACAGATCGCGTGTAAAGATGCCCGTCTGAAGACCGAAGACGCTGTCGTTGACCATCCGGATAGCATCGTCGAAGTCGGTAAAGGGCGAAAGCACGGCCACAGGCCCGAAGGCCTCTTCACACTGAATGGCAAGGGTCGGGGCCACGTTCTCGAGAAGGGTCGGCTGCATCAGCCGGCCTTCACGGGTACCGCCGCAGAGTACCGTCGCGCCCCCCTGGACCGCCTCGTCGACCCAGCCCTGCAACCGCGACGCCTCCGCCTCGGATATCATGGGCCCGATGAAAGTCTCCTCGTCCTTAGGGTCGCCCGCCTTCAGTTTCCGGGTCGCGGCCACCAGCTTGTCCCGCACCGATTCGTAGATGTCCCGGTGCACGAGGATGCGCTGGACACCGATGCAACTCTGGCCGGACTGGTAGAAGGCGCCGAAGATGATCCGGCCGATCGCGTCTTCGAGGAGAGGGCCCTGAATGTCCTGGTCTATGATAACGGCAGCGTTTCCGCCGAGTTCGAGCACCACCTTCTTCTTCCCCGCTTTCGCCTTCAGCGCCCATCCCACGTCGGGCGACCCGGTGAAGGAGAGCAGCTTCAGCCGCTCGTCCTCGGTGAACAGATCCGCACCGTCCCGGCGGCACGGCAGAACCGAGAACGCACCCCTCGGCAGATCGGTTTCGGCCAGAATCTCCCCGATGATCAGGGCTCCCACCGGGGTCATGCTCGCCGGCTTCAGGATGAAGGGGCATCCCGCAGCGAGGGCGGGCGCCACCTTGTGGGCCACGAGATTCAACGGGAAATTGAAGGGGGCGATGAAGGAGCAGGGCCCGATGGGCACGCGCTTCCACTGGCCCGTGTAGCCCTTCGCCCGGGCACTGATGTCCATGGGGAACACCTCCCCGCTGCCGGGCAGCCGAACCGATTCTTCCGCGGCAATCCGAAAGGTGTCGACCAGCCGGCTCACCTCCCCGCGTGAATCCTTGATCGGTTTCCCCGCCTCGATACAGAGGGCCTGGGCCATCTCTTCGAAACGTTCCTGAAAACGATTCACGCAATGCTGTAGCACATCCTGGCGCTCGTAGGCCGCCCGTTTGCGCATCGGTACGGTCGCCTCGACCGACGCGGCGATGGCCCGGTCGATCGCCTCGGCGTCCGCCAGGGCCACACGCGCAGCCACCTCCCCCGAGTACTTGTCCGTAACGGCCAGATCCGTATTCGCCTCCACCGCCTCGTTCGCCAGATAGTAGGGGTATGTATCCTTGAGCATCGTTTCGTCTCCACCACGCACCAAGTCGTCAGTCGGGGTCATCAGTCGGGGTCACATCAGTCGCGGCATCAGTCGGGGTCAGGCTTTCATTTTACACTTTGCGTCCACATCAAGCCGCAAAGTGTAAAAAGTGTAAAATGAAAGCCTGACCCCTTTCTCCCTTTCTCCCCAACATTGCTCGGCCTTTCCGTTGTCCTTTGTCCTTTGCTTTTTGTCCTCTCCTAGATGGGGCAGGCGATGTTGCCGAGCCTTTCCGTGAGCTTCGGGTTCTCCCTGTAATCGATCGGCACGGCGATCAGGGAGGGCCCTTCCGTTTCAAAGGACCTCTCGAGCACATCGCGCAGCTTGCGGGAATCGTCCACCCGTTCGCCTGTCCAGCCGAAGCTCTCCGCCAGCTTGACCCAGTCCGGATTTCCAAAGGCCAGATCCGTGTGCCGCCCGAACTGGTTGTCCTGCTTCCACGCGATCAGCCCGTACCCGCCGTCCTCCCAGACCATGACCGTGATCTTCGAGTCGAGCCGGCGGGCGGTTTCCATTTCCTGGACGTTCATCAGGAACCCTCCGTCCCCGCAAACCGCCAGGATGCGCCGGTCCGGATGCACGAGACGAGCGGCGATGGCCCCTGGAAAGGCAAATCCCATGGAGCAGAAACCGTTCGGGATCAGGCACGTACTCGGCACGTGGCAGTGGTAGTGGCGGGCCACCCACATCTTGTGCGCACCCACGTCGGAAAGCAGGATGTCCCTGCGGCCGAGGACCTGCCGCGCATCCCAGAGCGCCTTCTGGGGCTTGATCGCGCCCACGGCATCGTCGTCCTTCCATGCCTCGAACTCGGCCTGCATCTGCCGTCGCACCGCCGCCTGCTGGGACAGGTCGAACTCGAACTTGCCGCCGGTCTGCGTGAAGGCGTCGACCCGCTCGTTGAACATCCAGAGCGTGTGGGCGAGATCCCCCACGACCTCCACTTCCATGCGATAGTTGTCGTCGATCTCCGCCGGAAGGAAATCCATGTGAAGGATCCGCTTGTTCGAGTCCGGATTCCACAGGGAGGGGTGATACTCCACCATGTCGTAGCCGAGGGTGATGACGAGATCCGACGCGTCGAGGGTGCAGGACACGAGATCCTTCGCCTGCAGCCCGATCGTGTAGAGACAGGAGTCCGAATCCATGTCCACCGCACCCTTGGCCATGAAGGTGCTGATCACGCCGATGCCGGTCTTCTCGCAGAAGATCCGAAGCTGTCGGCTCGCCCGCTTGCGAATGCATCCGTTGCCCGCAAGAATCACGGGACGCCTTGCGCTCTTGAGCGCCTCGAAGGCGCGGTCCATGATCTTGTCGTCCGGTACGGGCCGCCGGAACCGGCGCGGCTCGATCGGTTTCGTGGATGCGAAGCGCTTCGCGATGTCCTCGGCCAGCTCGATGTGGCAGGCCCCCGGCTTCTCGGTTCGTGCCAGGCGGACCGCCTTCCGGACGATCTCCGGGATGTTGTCCGGGTGCAGGATCGACTGCGCCCACTTCGTAACCGGCCTGAACATGGAGACCACGTCCATGATCTGGTGGGACTCCTTGTGCAGGCGCTCCGAGTCTCCCTGGCCCGTGAGGACGAGCATGGGGGCCCGGTCCATGTTGGCGTCCGCCACGCCGGTGATCAGGTTGGTCGCGCCGGGGCCGAGGGTGCCGAGGCAGCCGGCCGGGTTTCCGGTCAGACGGCCGTACACCTCCGCCATGAAAGCCGCGCCCTGTTCGTGCCGGGTCAGAACGAACCGGATCTTGTCCGACTCGTCCAGGGAACGCATGAAGTCCGCGTTTTCCTCGCCCGGCACGCCGAAGATGTACTCGATTCCCTCGGCTTCGAGGCATTTCACGAGAAGGTCGGAAGCCTTCATAACCCCTCCATCAATGAACTGCCTGAAAGAAGCTCTGTGTACCGACCGCCTCGATCGCCTCACCGATGCGGGTCAGGGCCAGGGCATATGCGGCGGTCCGCATGTCGAGACCGTGCCGGTCGGCGAACTCATACACCTCGTTGAAGGCCCGTGACATGATCTCTCTGAGCTTCTCGTGCACCTCCTGCTCCGTCCAGTAGTAGCCCTGCTTGTTCTGAACCCACTCGAAATAGCTCACCGTCACACCGCCGGCGTTGGCGAGGATGTCCGGCACCACAAGCTTCTTCGCTTCGTTCAATACCGGGTCCCCGTCGCTCGTCGTGGGGCCGTTGGCTATTTCGACGATCACCGGCGCCTTCACCCGGCCGGCATTCTCCCCCGTGATCACGTTCTCCAGCGCCGCGGGGATCAGAAGGTCCACGTCGAGGGCGAGAAGCTCCTCGTTTGAGACCGCTTCCGCATCCACCATCTCGCAGACAGACCCGTCACAGTAGACCGCCTTGAGCTGGCGCGACTCGTTCTTGAACCGAATCAGACTCGGGACGTCGAAACCGTCTTCCTTGAAGATACCGCCCTTGGAGTCGCTTACGGCCACGATCCTGTAGTTGTCCTCGTGGAGGAGCCGCGCCACGTGCTGGCCCGCATTGCCGAAGCCCTGCACGGCCACGCGCATCCGTGCCGGGTCCCAGCCTCTCTTCTTCTCGAGTTCCTTGATGCAGTAGTAGGCGCCTCGCCCGGTCGCATCCTCCCGTCCGAGGGAGCCTCCGAGGGGAATCGGTTTGCCGGTGATCACCGCAGGCGTCCGCTGGCCCTGCATCTTCGAGTACTCGTCCATCATCCAGCCCATGATCATGGCGTTGGTGTACACATCCGGTGCAGGTATGTCGGTTTCGGGACCGATGAACTCCTCGATCTGCCGGACGAAACCCCGGGACAGGCGCTCCAGCTCGAGCCGGGAGAGCTCCTTCGGGTTGACCACCACCCCGCCCTTGGCGCCGCCGTAGGGAATGCCCACGACCGCGCACTTGCAGGTCATCCAGAAGGCGAGGGCCTTGACTTCATGGAGATCCACGTCCGGGTGAAAGCGCACACCCCCTTTTCCAGGCCCTCGCGAATCGTCGTGTCGAACCCGGTAGCCTTCGAAGATCCGCAGGGAGCCGTCGTCCATCCGGACCGGAATCGCGACCTGTACGATCGCCCTCGGGAACTTCAACCGCTCCACCGCCTCCGCATCGATGGAGGCGAACGCGAAGGCCCGGTCGAGCCGCTTGATCGCATCTTCGAAAATGTTGCTCCCCCGTTTCTCGTCGGCCGCTGATTTCATCACACCCCTCCCTGTGCGCCGCACGATAGGCGGGCACGAGCGGCTTTGTCAACGTTTCTTTCTCTGATGCAGGAAGAAAGGGAAAGGCTCTACAGAGGCTTCGTCCACTACGCGGGGCGGACTATCCGCCTGCAAGGGGCGGGAAGAGAAACACGGCTTCGCCGTCCTGAAGGAGTCGATCCTGCCCAGCGTGGCGGCCGTTGACGAGGATGATGGCGACCTCGTCGGCAGGGACCCCTATCCTCTCCATGAAGTCGCGCACATCCGCGCCGTCTTCCAGCTCGATTCGGCTCTTGTCTTCGGCATACTTCCTCAGGCCCGCAAAAAGCCTGACTTCGATCTGCATGGGAGACCCTCCTCAAACCCAATTATAGCACGGAGGTGACGAATCGCCATGGGGCCGTGGCGGAGGAGATTCGTGCAACATGCGGTCTAGAGACTGGCCTCTTCCCCGGCATCGTCGTAGATCCTGATGTGGGGGTAAAGAGTCTTCGCGCAATCGGGGCATATTCCGTGACTGAATTTCGCGTCCGAGTGCTCGTGCAGGTAGGACTCGATCTGTTTCCAGTATCCGCTGTCGTCACGAATCTTCTTGCAGTTCGCGCACATGGGGAGCAGTCCGCGCAGCGTCTTGATCTGTTTCAACGCCTTCTCGAGGTTTGACTTCTCCTCGAGAAGCTCTTCGTGTTCCTTTCGGAGCATGTCGCTGAACCGGTATCTGGAAGCTTCGAGGCCGTAGCCGACGACCGCGACGAAGAGGAAGGAGATGTAGAACCGTGAACCCGTTTGAACCCCGTAGTCGTAGGCGCCGACGAAACCGGGGAAGAAGAGCAGCACGGTAAGGACAAGCAGGCTGAACCCGACAGAGATCAGGCCGTCCCGCCTTCCGAGGAAGAAGAACAGCAACAGGGGCAGTACGTAGACCCAGTAGAGGGCCGACTCATGGCCGGCACCCAGGGCCACGTTGTACAGGACGGCCAGGGCGAGCAGGTTGAGGCCGACCCCATAGGCCACTCGATCCTTGTTGTACCTGAACAAGACGACCAGGCCGGCCAGGAGGATCGAGGCCAGAATCAGGTCGACAACAAATTCGATCGTGTCGCCTTCCAGGAAATCCACCACTGCGAAAAGCAGGATCACCGGAATTCCGACAGATGTCAGAAGAACGATCAAATATCTTCTTCGGGTTCGCTCTACGCTGCCCGCACTCTCCATAGCGGCCTACCCAGGGGTTCTGACGCGACCGTCGAGACTCTATCAAAAGAATCGGACACCCACAAGGACTTCTTGAGTTCGAAGAGGGCGGTCAACGCAACTCCTGGATCTTCTTGATCTCGGTGTCGTAGATCTTCCACTTGCCGTAGGACTTCCTCATGATGTGCACGCCCGTGATCTTCTTGTCGTTGTTGTCCGGACCCTTGACCGTCCTGTTGACCTGGATGAAGAGGACCTTCGCCTCGTCGTCCGCCTTGTCGAGCACCTTCGCCTGCTCCAGGGCGTATTCCATGTCGTAGACCCGAAAGCATTCGAGCATTTCCGATCCCCGGGCCTTACAGGACCGGGATTGCTCGTGATAGGTCTTCAGCCAGGCGTCGAAATCCTCTTTCTCCGCTGCCTGCAGGTTCCTCTCGATGACTTCAAGAATGTCCCGGTCCTCCGAGGCATCCTCGTCGGCGAACATTCCGTCCGCATGGACATTCGAGGCGAACAGGATGATGGCAATCAGAAGCAGTTTCTTCACGGCTGCAACCTCCTGCGAGAGATTCTCATTTCTGGTTGGATGGGCGAAGAGCCTTGTGCTCCCTCGCCAGACCGAGATAGTGACGGGCGAGCCGGACGGAAGGGGACCCTTCCCCTTCGGCCATCGTCTTCTTCACTTTGCCGGGCATCCCCACCACGAGCGAGTTGGGGGGGACGACCGTCTTCTCCGTCACCACCGCTCCGGCAGCGACGATGGATCCTCTGCCGATCACGGCATTGTCCAGGATCACCGCTCCCATACCGATCAGGCAGCGGTCCTCGACCCTACAGCCGTGAAGCACCACCCGATGCCCCACGGTGACTTCGTCACCGATGACCAGGTTCGAAACGTCCGTGGTCATGTGGAGAAGACAGAGGTCCTGGATGTTCGTGTTCCTGCCGATCGTCACGCTCCCAACGTCTCCACGAACCACCGTGTTGTACCAGATGCTGCTGCCCTCGCCGACCGTCACATCGCCGATGACGACCGAGCCGTGCGCCACGAAGACGTCCGACGCCAGCCGCGGCCTCTTCCCCTTGTAGGCCTCAATCATCATGACACGTTTCCCGGCCTCGTTTCGGCCGCATGTTGGTTTGGCGGGCACCCCGTCTCCTTCGGAGTGGCCGGGGGGGCACTTTGAGCTTTGTCCTTTGTCCTGACTATTCGCTCATCCGAAGGGCCGCCTCGATGTTGGCCGGAGGCATGTCATCCGGGTCCACGATGGCATCCACCACGGCGGGACCTTCGGTCCGGAGGGCTGCCTCCAGGACCGGGCGGATCTCCTCGGGCCGTTCCAGGCGCCAGCCCTCCGCCCCGAAGGTCCTGGCCAGGTCTGCAAAGTCCGGGTTGCCGTGGCAGGTGCCGATGACACGCCCTTCGTACTGCATGCGCTGCCTGAAGTTCAGCACCCGGTACATCCCGTCGTTGATCACGAGCACCCGAACCCGGATCCGCTCGCGTACCGCTGTCTCCAGGTCCTGGACGGTCATCATGAAGTCACCGTCCCCGATGATGACGACCACCTCTCTTTCCGGGTGGATCAGCCCTGCCGCGAGTGCGGCGGGAAATCCGAAGCCCATGGCCCCGAAGTTCACCGACTGCAGGTAGGAAAGGGGGCGTAGGCAGGGCAGAAAGGACATGGGGTACATGACGTGCATCCCCGAACCGACCGCAACGATGTGATCCGGCGGAAGGATCCGGGACAGCTCATGGACGACCCGGCCGGGTGAAAGGGGAATCTTGTCCGATGCGATCGAGGCCTGCAGGGAAGCATCCCATTGCTCCTGCACCGGCTTCAGAACACCCCACCATTCGTGCCTGGAGGGGGGCTCGTAGCCCTGAACCCTGTCGACGGCCAGATCGAGGTAATCCCCGGGGTCCGCCTCGATCCAGTCCCTGGCCTCGAAGGTGCTCTTCTCTGTCGCCTCCCTGTCCAGGTTCACGAGGAAGACCTCTCCCTCCATGGGAAGGGTGTACTCGTAGGTCATCAGGTCGTTGATCGTGCATCCGAGGCCCAGGATCACATCCGCCCGGCTGAGGGCTGTGTCGGCAACGGTGTTTCCGCCGCCGAAGCCCACACGGCCCAGACACAGGGGATGGGTCTCGGACACGGTCCCGCGCCCGTTTCCGGTGGTGATGACCGGGGCCTGCAAGGCCTCTGCGAGACGCACCATCCGGTCGCTTGCGCCGGCCGAAGCGACGCCGCCGCCGGAAATCAGCAGCGGGCGCTCGGCCGCCTTCATACGCTCGATCATCCTTTCCACGTCCTCGACCCGGACCGAGGGCTTCGGGTCCGTCACGAACCGGAATTCGGGCGTGCCCTCCGTCGCCTCTTCCCCCCAGACATCCTCCGGGACCTCGATCAGCACCGGCCCCTTTGCACCGGAAAGGGCCAGACGGTACGCCTCGGCGAGGACCGAGGCGCCCTCCCGTGCGTGCTCGATCCGAAAGACCCCCTTGCAGAAGGGCCCGAACACGTGCAGGTGGTCCGCCTCGAGCTGCCCGCCCGTGCCCTCGAGCTTGCGCTTGACGGCCCCGCTGATACAGATCATCGGACTGTGGTCCTTGAAAGCGCACGCAACAGAGAGCAGGGCGTTCACGGTTCCGGGTCCCGAGTGGGTCACCACCACACCGGGGATGCCCGTGAGCCGGCCCTCCGTGTCGGCCATGCTTCCCGCCACCTGCTCGTGGCGGCAGGAGATGTAGCGGAGGTCTTCCCTGTGATCATGTACAGCGCTCACAAAGGCAACGTTCGATGTCCCGACCACCCCGTAGATCCGCCGGGCACCCATCGCCTTGATTCCTTCCAGGAGCACGTGTGCACAGTCCATGCGGCTCTTTCCCTTCTTTCCGGTGGATTCCGGCCCCTTGATGGTTCCGTGAAATACATACCCTGTCAAGGGGGCCATTCAGTTTGTGCGGGGCGAGAAGAAATTGGGGGGACGGACGAAATTGGGGACAGCCACCGATTTCGTGCAATATGCGGTCTAATCGAACTCGATCGTGTCGAAGAACTGCAGCATCTGCTCCTTCATGCTGTCCATCGTGGTGTACCTCGGATCCCAGGCGTCCATTCCGATGGCGAGAAAGGGGACCCCCAAGTTCTGGCAGACCTTCCTCATGATCCCAAGGCTCGCTGCCGCGTCCTTGTGCCCCATGTGTCCCGGATAGAAGAAGCAGTTGATGTTGAAGTCGTGTATGATGCGGGTGATGTCCTCCATAAAATTCTGCGCCAGGCCCCGGGCCTGCCGGATCATGGGCATGTCGAATACATACCGTTTGGCCAGGCCCCTGAACATGCACTCTTCGGTGGAGGTGTCGATGCACGTGTAGGGGCAGAAGCTGTACATGTCCATGACCACGTTCGCCGCACACTCCTGTTCCGGCCACTCCGCAAGCTCCGTGGACCAGGTCGGCCGGACGTCGAACCAGAGGAGACGGATCTTCTCGTTCGCAACGGCCCCCCTGCCCTCCCGGACCCGCTGCTCTGCGTCGGCAACGAGGGCCTCGAGCAGGCCCGTGGCGACCGGGCTTCCCACCATGGTGGAAGAATTCTGGGTGACCGCGAAAGCCGCAAAACCCACGAACGAGCCGTGAGGGCACGGGACGGCACGTCTCAGCTCGTTGGACTCGGACCAGAGCTCGTACTGCTTGTTCGTCTCCTCCACGATCCCCCGGAGCCGGTCCAGATCCAGCTTCTTGCCCGCGTGCTCCTCCACGAAGGCCACCAGCTCCCGGAGCTGGTCGGCCGCGTACGCGACACTGCGCTCATCGTTCCAGTAGGGCGGATCGAAGTTGAACATGGGAACGTCACGCCATTCCCTCCGGTTCCGGACTGCGTCGTGATAGAGCCCGAAGCTGTCGCAAGGCCCGGTCGAGCCGATGATCGCCGTCGGGCGCGGGACCAGCCCCGCCTCGATGGCATAGACGGCCAGCCTCAGGAGGGTGCAACTGTCGGTGGGGATTTCGAGGAGGTCGCACCCCTCCAGATCGCGGGCAAAATTCTCCTCCAGGCCGAGGGCGGGCCCCATGAGCAGGGAGGAGCCGATGCAATACCAGGGGAGGTCCATGGCAGCCATGATCTCCGGTCCCGGGGAATACCAGCTCGCGATCCAGGGCCCTAGCCCGAGTTTACCGCCTTTTTAGCGGAGCACAGCCTATTTTCCAAAGAAT
>CAYZMM010000050.1:0-46067 GCA_964479535.1 uncultured Thermodesulfobacteriota bacterium | reverse complement strand
CGGCTTCTGCACCGCGTGCCATTCGTTGCCGCGCTGAGTTGTAGTGGACGGAAGCTGCTCTTCCAGCCGAGTCCCTGCTCTTCGATGCCGGCGGCCTCGGGTTCGGGACCGACATGTTCCGCATCGCCCGCGCCGTGGCACTTGCCGAAGGTGTGCCCGCCGGCGACGAGTGCGACGGTCTCCTCGTCGTTCATCGCCATGCGCGCGAAGGTCTCGCGGACGTCGATGCCGGAGGCGACCGGGTCCGGGTTGCCGTCCGGCCCTTCCGGGTTCACGTAGATGAGCCCCATCTGCACCGCCGCCAGGGGGTTTTCCAGATCCCGCTCTCCGCTGTAGCGGCTCTTCGGCTGGTCGCTGGTGGCCAGCCATTCTTCTTCGGCACCCCAGTAGATGTCCTCTTCCGGCTCCCATATGTCTTCGCGGCCGCCGCCGAAGCCGAAGGTCTTGAACCCCATCGACTCGAGCGCGCAGTTGCCGGCCAGGATCATGAGGTCGGCCCAGGAGATCTTGCTGCCGTATTTCTGCTTGATCGGCCAGAGCAGACGGCGCGCCTTGTCGAGGTTCACGTTGTCCGGCCAGCTGTTGATGGGCGCAAAGCGCTGGTTGCCGGTTCCTCCCCCGCCGCGGCCGTCGCCCATGCGGTAGGTGCCCGCGCTGTGCCACGCCATCCGGATGAACAGCCCCCCGTAGTGACCCCAATCGGCCGGCCACCATTCCTGCGAGTCGGTCATCAGCGCGTAGAGGTCCTTCTTCAGGGCCTGCAGGTCGAGTTTCTTGAATTCCCGGGCGTAGTCGAACGCCTCGTCCATCGGATCGCTCTTCTGGGAGTGCTGGTGAAGGATCTTCAAGTTCAACTGGTTCGGCCACCAGTCCCGGCTCGTCGTCCCGCCGCGGGCCGTGGATCCTGTTACCGGGCATTTGCTCTCTTCATTCATACCGTTTCCTCCTTGTGTTGACTTGTGTTGGTTTGATTGGATAGAACAATTGTTAAACGATAACGATTCTCCGCTTCCGGGCAAAAAAATTTACGATGCGTTCTCTGTCTGACAACTGCTGCAGATACCGAAGAAGTCCAGCCGGTGGTTCAGGATCTTGAAATTCGTTTCCAGGGCGACCTCCTTCTTCATTTCGTCCAGGCTGTCCAGGTCCGGGTCGACGATTCTCTTACACTTGATGCAGACAACGTGGGGATGGGGTGCAGGCCGGTTTCCGTCGTACCGGTTGCTACCGTCCGGGAACCCCAGTTCGAGGACTTCGCCGAGCGACTTGATCAACAGGATATTCTTGTAGACCGTTGAGAGACTCATGGTCGGGAAATCTTCCCTGATCTGCTCATGGATGTTCTCCGCGCTGGGATGGCCATCGCTTCGGGCAAGAATCCGGACGATGGCCAGCCGCTGGGGGGTGATCTTGTGGCCATTTTCCCTCATTTTCCGGAGGATGGTTTCGAATCTTTCCTGATGATCGGCCAACGGAAGCCCTTTCCTGTTAAATCATATTAATTCTTTTTTAACATTAATTTTCCTTTAAGTCAAGTCCTCATTTCGGTTCTCTTTCCGCCTTGGATGTGTGCACGCCGTCACCCTTCCGCGGGGCCCGGCCCCCGTCCTCGCCGTACCGTATCCCGCCACTGAATGCGGTTGCCTGCCTGCCCCCTGTGGCGTATTCTCCTGCTCATGGGTTCCTCCGGAAAAAAGATCGTACTGGCCATCGCGGTCGTCGCCTTGGCGGCGTGGTTCGGCCGGGCGGTGTACGAACGCCTGGAAGAGCGGACAGGCCCGGGAAAGCGCGGTCCCGAGCAGAGGGCGGTCCCGGTGGAAGTGGAGGAGATTCGGCGCGGGCCGATCGTGCTGCTTCGGACATTCAGCGGAACCCTCGAAGCCCTTGCCCGGTTCGTGGTGGCCCCGAAGGTGAGCGGACGGGTGGAGCGGTTGTACGTCGACATCTCGGACACGGTGACAAGGGGCCGGATCGTCGCGAAGCTGGACAGCGACGAGTATGTGCAGGCCGTGGCCCAGGCGGAGGCGGATCTGGCCGTGGCCAGGGCGAACCTCGTGGAAGCCCGAAGCGCCCTGGAGATCGCCACAAGGGAGCTGGAACGGGTCCGGACCCTTCGGAAGCGCGGGGTGGCCTCGGATTCCCAGTTCGACCAAGCCCGGGCGGACCAACTCTCCAAGCAGGCCCGGTTCGAGGTGGCCAAGGCACAGGTGACCCGGGAAGAGGCATCCCTGGAGACCGCGAAGATCCGTCTCGGATACACGAAGGTCACGGCGGACTGGGGCGGCCCGGACGATCAGCGCGTAGTGGCCGAGTGCTACGTGGAGGAGGGAGACACGGTCTCGGAGAAAGCTCCGCTCATGTCCATCGTGGAGCTCGACCCGCTCATCGGTGTGATCTTCGTTCCGGAGAAGGACTATGCCCGCCTCGAGCCCGGCCAGTCGGCTTCTCTGGCGACCGACGCCTTTCCCGGCGAGCGGTTCGAGGGCAGAATCGACCGGATCGCTCCCGTGTTCCAGGAAGCGACGCGGCAGGCCCGGATCGAGCTGAGAATCGAGAACCCGAAGCGTCGGCTCAAGCCGGGCATGTTCATTCGGGCAACCGTCGAACTGGAGCGCGAACCGGAAGCAACGATCGTCCCGGACCGAGCCTTGACCGAGCGCGACGACCGGACCGGCGTCTTCATCGTCGGTGAAGACGGAAGAACCGTCCGGTGGCAGGAAGTCGAGCTGGGCATCCGCCAGGGCGAACTCGTCCAGGTGAAAGGGACGGACCTCTCCGGCCGGGTCGTCACGCTCGGCCAGCAGCTGATCGACGACGGTTCGGCGATCACGATTCCCGGGGAACACACCGCCGTGCCCGGCCACGAGGGAGCGGACCCGGAATGAACCTGGCGAAGTTCAGTGTCCAGCGCCCCGTCTTCACGGTCATGGTGACCTTGATCGTGGTGATTCTCGGGATCGTGTCCCTGAACCGGATACGGATCGACCTTCTCCCCAACATCGAGCTTCCCACCGTAAGCATCCGGACCGAGTACGAGGGCGCCAGCCCGGAGGTGATGGAGCGGCTGGTCACGCAGATTCTCGAGGAGATCGTCGCAACCGTCCCCGGCGTCGAGGAGATGACCTCCATCTCCTCCGAGGGCCGGAGCACGATACGGGTTCGGTTCGTCTGGGGCACGGACATCGACACGGCGGCCCTCGACGTCCTCTCCAAGATCGAGGACGAGATCAACGAGTTGCCCGATGACATCGTCCGCCCCCGTCTCCGAAAGTTCGACATTGCCAGCTTTCCGGTCCTTCTCCTGGGGGTCTCCAGCAGGCTGGATCCGGTGGAGCTCACGCAGCTGATCGAGGAGCAGATCCGCCACCGGTTCGCACGCATCCCGGGCGTGGCACAGGTGGACCTCTGGGGCGGGTACAACCGGGAGGTGCGGGTCGAGCTGGACCCGGACCGGATCAAGGCCCTGGGGCTCCCCCTGGACCGCGTGCTCCGGGCGATTCGTGACGCCAACCTCGACCTTCCCGCCGGCCGGATCGAGCAGGGCCGGTTCGAAGTCACCCTGCGGGCTCCGGAGGAGTTCCGGGACCTGGACCAGATTCGCGATACCGTCGTGGCCACCCGTGAAGGCGCCGCCGTGAGGCTCGGGCAGGTTGCGGACGTGGAGGACACCTACGAGAAGCTCACGCGCATCATCCGCGTCAACGGGGTGCGCGGCCTGCGGGTGGCCATTCGCAAGCAGGCGGACGCGAACACGGTGGAGGTGTCGCGCCGGGTCCTGGAAGAGATCGAGGAGGTGAACCGGGCCTTTCCGCAGATCCGGATCCTGCCCGTCATCAACCAGGGCAACTTCATCGAACGGTCGATCGCCAACGTGGCCCGTTCCATGATCTACGGCGGCGGGCTGGCGATTCTGGTCCTGCTGCTCTTTCTCGGCAGTGTCCGCAGCACCCTCGTCATCTCCCTGTCGATTCCCATATCGGTGATCGCCGCGTTCGCACTGATCTACTTCGGCGGGTTCACAATGAACCTCATGACGCTCGGCGGACTGGCGCTGGGCGTGGGGATGATGGTCGACAACTCCATCGTGGTGCTGGAGAACATCTTCCGGCGTCATTCCGAGGAGAACGAAGCGGCCGACGTGGCAGCGGTCGAGGGTACGCGGGAAGTGGGTACCGCGATCATCGCCAGCACGATCACCACGCTGGTCATCTTCCTGCCCCTGAACTTCGTCCGCGGCGTCTCCGGAATCCTGTTCCAGGACCTGGCGTACGTGATCGTGGTATCGCTCGTCTGCTCGCTCCTCGTGTCTCTCAGCCTGGTTCCCATGCTCGCGTCCCGATTCCTCGTGTCGCCCTCCGAGCACGCTGCCGGACCGTCTCCAAGGGCCTCTCGACTGGCCGTCGCCTCGGAGGCTGCACTGACCCGGCTGGGCAACGGCTATCACAAACTGCTGCAGTCGGTCCTGGAACACCGCCTCCTCACCACGCTGGGGGCGGCCGCGCTGCTGGGGGCGAGCCTTCTCCTCGTGCCCTGGATCGGCCGTGAATTTCTTCCCCCCAGCGACGAGGGCGAGGTGAGGGTCAGCGGGGAGATGGAGCTCGGCACGCGTCTGGCGATTGCGGATCAGCAGACACGTCGCATGGAAGAGATCGTCCGTGGCGCCGTTCCCGAGGCCGAGGCATGGGTGGTCAGTGTGGGGGCGTCAGGGTATCGCCCGGACCAGGGCTCCAAGGGAGAGATTCGCCTCTCCCTGTCGCCGGCCTCCGAGCGGAGTCGGTCCAACGTGGAGATCGCCGAAGACCTCCGTCGCCGGCTGACCGGCAGGATCCCGGGCATGGAGATCCGCACCCGCGCCCCTCAGGCGCAGTTCATTCTGGATCGGCTCATCGGCGGCGAAGAAGGGATCGAGGTGGAGATACGCGGATTCGAGCTCGAGACGCTCCACGCCCTTGCCGAACGGGTCGCCGCTGCGATCGCCTCCGTGCCCGGCATCACGGACGTGGAGACCCAGGATGCAGCGGGCGTTCCCCAGCAGCGAATTCGCGTGGACCGTGACAAGATCGCAGACCTCGGGCTGAGCGTGCGCGACCTGACCCAGGCGCTGGAGACCGCCGTTGCCGGGTCCCGGGCGGGCGAGTACCGCCCGCACGGTTACTCCTATCGGATCCTGGTTCAGCTCAAGGACGTGGAACAGCTTTCCATGGACGAGATCCTCGATCTGACGCTGACCACGGACTCGGGCGAACAGGTCGCACTGCGGAACCTGGTCGACACGGAGTCGAGCCGCGGGCCCGTTCTGATCGACCGAAAGGACCAGCAGCGGCTCGTGACCGTGCGGGCCAACATCTCGGGCAGGGATCTCGGGTCCGTGGCGGGCGACGTCCAGGACCTGCTGGACCGGATTCCCCGCCCCGAAGGCTACGATCTGATCGTGGCCGGAGCGTTCGAGGAGCAGCAGAAGGCGGCCCGGGAACTGATCGTATCCCTCCTGCTGGCGCTGGTGCTGGTCTACATGGTGCTGGCGGCGCAGTACGAATCGTTTCGGGACCCCCTGGTCGTGATGCTCTCGGTGCCGGTGGCCGCCGTGGGGGTGCTGGTCACACTGTTCCTGACCCACACCACCCTCAATGTGCAATCCTACATCGGATGCATCATGCTGGGCGGTATCGTGGTGAACAACGCCATTCTGCTGGTGGACCAGGCCGGCCGGCTCTGTCGCCAGGGGATGGCGGTTCGAGAGGGAGTTGCCGAGGCCTGTCGCCGCAGATTGCGGCCCATCCTGATGACGACCCTGACCACGATCCTCAGCCTCATGCCACTGGCCCTCGGGCTCGGTGAGGGGACGGAGGCCCAGGCGCCCCTGGCACGGGCCGTGATCGGCGGGCTCGCCAGCTCCACACTGATTACGCTGGCGCTCATTCCGGCGGTCTATTCCCTGTTTCATCCCGAACGGAAAGACAGAACCGCATGAAGCCTTTTACCGGAAGGTGGCCCGTGGTCTTCATCCGCTTGTTCTACGAGGCCTTGCCCTGTGCGGGACACAAGCACGAAGTCTTCGGCGCGCTTCCCGGGGTTCGGATCCGGATATGCATCACCGTGGTGCTCGGGGTCACACTGCTCGTTTCCGCTTGCGTTCCTCCCGATCGTTGGGCCCCGTTCGATCGGGACCCTCGTCCGTCCGTCCCCCCCGCGGACGTCCCTCCGGTCGCGATCCCCGAGGATCTCGAGCCGCAACCGGCGGAAGAGCAGGGTTTCGAATGGCCGGCCGACGGCGAGCCGGCGGACCTGTCCCTGGAACAGGCCACCATGCTGGCCCTTGTGAACAACAAGGATCTGCGTGTGGAACGGCTCGGCCCCGTGATCGCGGGCACCTTCGAAGAGATCGAACGGAGCGTGTACGATCCGGAGCTGTTTGCCGAGTTCGTCTACCAACGGGAGCGGGCCATCGAAACCTCCCGTTCTACGGAAGACCAGTTCCCTGTGGAAGGCGAGGATCTTGCCGCCGGTCTCGGGGTTCGCCAGCGGATTCCGACGGGCACCGAGATCGAGGCGACGGCAAGCCTGGACTACGACAGCTCCAGCCGGACACCGGAGCAGTACATCAGCCGCCTCGGAATCGGTCTGACCCAGTCTCTGCTGCAGGGATTGGGCCCCTCGGTGAACCTGGCCAGCGTGCGGCAGACGGAAATGGCGTTCACGGCCAGCATCTACGAGCTGCGCGGCTTCACGGAAGCGCTTCTGGCCGATACGGAGACGGCTTACTGGAACTACGTGCTGGCGGAAGAGAAGATCGCGATCTTCGAGAGCTCCCTTGCCATCGCCCGGCAGCAGAGAGAAGAAACCGAGCTGCGGATCGAGGTCGGGTTGCTGCCGAGGAACGAAGCCGCAGCCGCACGGGCCGAAGTCGCCCTGAACGAACAGGCCCTGATCGATGCCCGGAGCGTGAAGGAAGCGGAGCGCCTGCGGCTCCTCCGGCTGATCAGCCCGGACCCGGCCGGCCGGCTCGACGCTCGGGTCAGAACCACGAGCCCGTCCCGGATCGAGCCCAGGTCCGTCACCGACCTGGCCGATCGCATCCGGCTGGCCGAACAATCCCGGCCCGACCTGAACGAGGCGAGACTGCGGATGGCGCAGAACCGTCTGGAGACCGTGCGGACCCGCAACGGACTGCTGCCGAGACTGGACCTGTTCGTCATGCTGGGCAAGACCGGATACGGGGACTCCTTTTCCGACGCCTTTCGTGAGACCGACAGCGATACGTACGACCTGGAAGCAGGCGTGCGTTTCAGCCATTCGCTCGGCAACCGTGGTGCCAGAGCCCTTGATCTGGCGGCCCGGGCCTCCACGCGGCAGGCGGCCGAAGCGGTGGCCAATCTGCAGGAGATCGTTCGGTTCGACGTGCGGCTCGCCGCAAACGAGGTGGAGCGGACCCGCCGGCAGATCACCGCCACGGCCGCCACGCGGGCCCTCCAGGAACAGGTGCTCACATCGGAGCAGGAGCGCTTCAACGTCGGGGCGAGCACCTCGCTCCTGGTGGCCCAGGCCCAGCGGGACCTGCTGCAGATCCGCATCGCCGAGGTGGAAGCGGTCATCAACTACCGGATCGCCCTGATCGATCTCTACCTCGCCGAGGGCAGCCTGCTCGAACGGCGCGGTGTCCGGATCGCCGCCACACCGCCCTGATGAGGAAGATCCTCGACCAACCATGAAGCCGTGCGCGTGTCCTTGGGGACGCCAGCCGTATCATCGCCGAGGTGCGTGCATGGTTTGAACGTGTACGCGCCTTACCTCTTCTCGGCCAATGTCCTTTCCCTCTTCACGAGTCGAAGGCTCCCTTCTCCATGCATCCCGGAAAGGGAGCGAAGCGAACCGGAATGTCCTCGACCAGGATTTCCGTATCCAGGGTCAGATTGACCACTGTGGCCGATTCCGGCCGGTAGGTCTTCAAGAAACTGCGAAGACTGCGACTCACCTGTGGCTTGGAGAGTTCCTGGGCCTTTACTTCAAAGGCGCGAAGTCGGCCGCCGTCGTCGACGACAAAGTCCAACTCCGCCTTTGCCTGGGACCGCCAGAACCGGACATCCGCGAGCGGGAACCGTTCTCGGAGCCAGTGCTCCACGGCTGTCTCGAGCAATTCTCCACGGTCGGGCCGTCCTTCCCAGTCCACAAAACCGGCGCTGACGAGATTGCGCCACCCGCAGTCAGCGAAGAAGACCTTGGGCATCTTCGACACTTCTTTTCGTGGACTGCGTGCGAAGGGCATGAGCCTCCGAAGAACAAAGGTCTCCTCGAGATAGGAAAGATATCGCCTCACAAGGTCCCTGCTTACCCGGAGCGTGTTCGCGAACTCGTTCAGATTCACGAGCTTGCCGGATTGAAAGCCAAGCAGTCGGATCAACTCCCTGAATACGTCCAATCGATCGACGCGAAGGATCGAATCGATGTCGCGGTCGAGGTAGCTCTCGAAGTACTCCAGGAGGAGCCTCCTCTTTTCCGTCGGATCCGAGGCGAGAACAACGGCCGGATAGCCGCCGTGGATCAGATAGTCCTGCCAGCGATGCGCTCCTGAAGCGGCGCCCCTGTATTCAGTCCAGCTCAAGCCCCCAAGCCGAACCACCCTCTTTCGGCCGGAAAGCGTCTCCCGCGCCTTGCTGCGCATCTCCAGAGACGAGGATCCGGAGACAAACAGCTTGATGGGAAGGCCCAGGTCAAAGATTCCTTTGAGAAAGAGCCCCGGGGTCTCGAGCCGCTGGACCTCATCGATGAAGACGAAGACCCTGTCCCTCGGTGTTCCGATGAAATCGACAAGCGAGGCTGGAGAAGCAAGCACGTCAGAGCAATCCAGGGTGTCGAGGTCGAAGAAATAGACTTGGGAAGGCCTGACTCCGTGGCGAGCGATCAACTCACGGATCACGGCCAGGAGGAGAGTGCTTTTGCCCACGCGTCGAGGACCGTGAATGACGAGGATCTCTTCATGGTCGAGCCAGCCGGGGAGAAGATCAAGGGTTTCCCTGCGGATTGCGGGTGCTGGGATTTCAGCGCCTGTACGCCAGGGATTCTTGATCTCGAAGAACCGCATATCCACATTTAACCCCGTTAAATACATATTTTTTTTCTGATCGAGCATATACGTTGTTTGAGCTCCTGTCAACGTCGGCTATTCAGCCGTGTCCGCGCTGCTTGGGGCCACGGGAGGCGGGACCCTGGACGGCGACAAGGCGAGCGATGGCGTGATCCGCTTCTTACCCCTCGACCCGGGCGTTCATCCAGTCGAGGACATCGTTGTAGACTTCCTCGCGGTTGATCTCGTTGATCAGTTCGTGCCGGGCCCCCGGATAGAGCTTCAGCGTTACGTCTTTGACACCGGCTTTCAGGTAGTTTCGGTAAGCGGTTTCCACGTCTTTCCCCTTCTTGCCGCCCACCGGGTCGTTCTCGCCGGAGAAGAAGAGCACGGGAAGATCGTCCGGAACCCGGCTGAACGATTCCGGCTTGTAGAGCCTGTCCATGCCGGATGCGAGCTGATAGGCGTATTCCGGGGTGATGGTGTGGCCGCAGAACGGGTCGTCGATGTACTTCCGGACTTCGGTCTCGTCGCGGGAGAGGAAATCGAAATCCGTCTTCGTGTCCTTGATCTTCCTGTTCAGGCCCCCGTACAGGAGCCCGTGCAGGAACGGGCTGGGGCGTCTTCTTCCCGGGATCCGCATCATGCACCTGGCCAGCAGCTTCGCGGTCTTCACCAGGAGGGCCGGTCCCCCTGCCGTGCCGCTCAACAGCACGCCGTCGATCTCCCCGCCGTACCGCACGTTGTACTCGCGCGCCAGAAGCGAGCCCATGCTGTGGCCCAGGAGGAAGACGGGGCGTCCGGGATGGGCCGCCTTGATGTGCAGGGTCAGCCGGTGCATCTCCTCGACCACCAGGTCCCAGCCGTCGTCCCGGTCCGAGAAGTAGGAGAGGTTTTCGACGGAGCCCGCGGTTCTTCCGTGGCCCCTGTGGTCGTTCGCACAGACGGCGAAGCCGTGGCCGACCAGGAAGGCCGCGAAGTGCTCGTACCGCCCGGCGTGTTCCACCGACCCGTGCGCAATCTGCAGGACCGCCCTCGGGGTGTTCCCGTCGCCGGGCAGCCACTTGTAGACGAAGATGGGCAGCCCGTCGGAGGCCTCGAGGGTGCAGGTTTCCGATCTCATTCTTCCTCACGGGACCGGGCGGTCGGCAGGGAGAAGCAGAAGGTCGCCCCCTTGCCCTTTTCGGATTCCACCCAGGCCTTCCCGCCGTGGGCCCGCACGATCCTGTCCACGATCGCGAGGCCCAGGCCCGTTCCTTCCTCCCCTTCCTCCGTCCCCTTCACCCGGTAGAACATCTCGAAGACCCTTCCGTGATGCCTGGGATCGATGCCGATGCCGTTGTCCCTTACGAAGAAGGTGTGGAGCCCGCGCCCCTCCCTGGATCCGATTTCGATTCGCGGGGCTTCGACCCCCTTCACGGACCGGATGGCGTTCACGAGCAGGTTCTCGAAGACCTGACAGACCCGCTCCCGGTCGCAACGGACAGGGGGAAGCGAATCCGCCACCACCAGCTCGATCCCCTCTTCCTCCAGCCGGTCCTCCAGGCTGCGGGTCACGCTTCGCACGATGTCCCGGGAGGAAACCTCGGCGAGGTTCGAGACGACCCGGCCGCTCTTCGACAGAGCCAGCAGGTCGGCCACCAGAAGCTCCATCCTGCGGGCGCTCTCCATGATATGGTCGATGTACTTCCCGACTTTGCGTTCCTGTTCGGGGGAAAGGCCCTTCCGGAGGCGGGTGGCGAACCCCTGGATGGCGATGATGGGGCTCTTCAGGTCGTGGGAGACCACCGAGGCGAAATTCCGGAGCTCCCTGTTGGTGCGCTTGAACCGTTCCTCCGCGCGTCTGCGCCCCGTGACGTCCACCACATTGCCGAGGATGGCCGTTCGTCCGTCGTACTCGATGATCGTGTTTCTCCGTTTGACCCAGATGACGGATCCGTCCTTCTTCAGCCCCCTGGCCTCGTACTCCGCGGGCGCCTTCTTCCCCTGGAGCCTCTTCGCCCGGATCCTGTCCGTCAAGGGCCTGTCGTCGGGGTGGACCAGCCGCCGGCTCTCCATGCCGATCAATTCCTCCCTCGGGTACCCGTACGTGTCTGCCAGCGTCTGGTTGGCGAACACGATCCGCTCGTCCTGGTCGATGTAGATGCCGGTCAGGGAATTCTCCACGAGGGTGCTGTACTTCTTCTCGCTTTCCCGCAAGGCCCTCTCCGCACGCACCTGCTCGGTGATGTCCAGTGCAAGGGACATCCCGCCCATGATTCGACCCTCCTCGTCCCGGAGGATCGAGTTGCTCCAGCGGCAAAGAAGGGTCTCCCCGTGCTTCGTGAGGTTCTCGTTCACCACGTCCGGTTCGATCTCTCCATGGAGCAAGTGGGCGACCACGTCTTCGACGCGGGGGCGGGCGTGCTCGGGGATGAGAAACTCGAAGAAGTTCCTTCCGAGGACTTCGTCTCGTGACCAGCCGAACATCCTTTCGGCCCGGCTGTTCCAGTCGGTCACGCGACACGCACAATCCCATATGACGAAGGCGAGCGGGGCCGTGTCGTAGACGTTGCGATAACGCTGCTCGCTTGCCCGCAGCACTTCCTCTGTGCGATCGAGCTCGCCTTCCGAACCTCCCAACCCCGCAGGCTGCCGGCCCGTTTCTCCTGTTCCGCCGGAGGCTTGCAATTTCGGATCTCGGGTTTCCAAGGGTCGTACGCCCCATCTGAATTGGGTGTTTAGAACGTAGAGGAAGGAAGAGACGGATGTCAACAAGAATCTGAAGGGTCCGATCGACGGCTCAATCGGGCAGCGTGATTGCGTGGGCTTCCCGTACAAAGAAGGCCCGGCATTCCTGCCAGTCGAAAGGTTCGAGCATCGTAGGGAGGGGTTCCCGTTCCGCGTCCTCGAAGTATGTCAGGCTCTTCAGGATATGGTACACATTCGCTCTGCCCGGACCGTACTTCTCGGGAAGGAGTTGGAAGCAATCCTGCAGAGACGTTCCGCCTCGAAGGATGGAATAGAGATCGACGAAGTCCCTGCGGCTGCCTCTTCCGGATAGGGCGATCAGTTTCATCAGGGCGATGTCCCGGAGATCGGCAAGGTGGAAGGAACGGTAGGGCGTTCTTTCGAACAGGAAGGGGTCGGGGATCTGAAAGAAGGACAGCTTGATCCCGTCCACGAGGACGGTCAGGGTGTTTTCCGCTTCCTGGAGCGTTTCATAGGCACCGTGTTGCTTGAAGGTTGCGTGAAGGACATCGAGATCCATCCCCTCGGTTCGGAAGAAATCGAAGTCTTCCGAGACGCGGTGCCCGAGCCGGAGCGCAAGGCCTGTTCCTCCCGCCAGGGTCCAGCCCTCGAAGATCGATTCGGCGCCTTCCTCTAGGCGGGCCAGGAGGGCCTTGCTTCCTTTCGGGAGGACCTTCTCGTGCACGTAATCCCTTCCCTCTGCAGGATGAGATGCCAGAAATTCTCTGCCTTGGCGGATTTGAACCGGACCTGCGCTACGTGGTCAAGAAAGCGTTGACGACCCATCCGTGCCACCAGGGTCCTGACGTCTTCCAAAGATCCGTACTCGAGGACCCGTTCGATCACCCAGAGCGGATACTCCTCGAGGTCGCGCTTCCGGAGCCTCCGGTCCCAGAAAAGACGATTCAGCTTGCGAAGCCCCGGCATGCTTCGACCCCATGGTGAGGATTTCTCCAGAGGTTCCAGGGTCACCCTCAATCGACAGCCCAGCGCGGTGGCAAGTTTGCGGAGCGTGTAGAGCTCAAACCTCTGCCAGCCGTTCTCGTATCGTGACAGCGTCGCGACAGAGGTGTTCGCCCTGCGGGCGAGCTGAGAGAGCGACAAGCCCCGCTGGAGTCGGCGTTGCTTGAGTTGCTCGGAGACGTTATCGTTCGGCATCGCTATTATCATATATGATAATAGCCATCGTGTCAATCTGTATTGATCTCGAGCGCTTTTGTTTGACAGGGAGTCTGGCGGTCTCCTATAGTATCGTTCCTGCCCGGGAGCCCCGAAATGCAGCCCCTGAAGGGAAGAAGAAGAATGAGGTCCGCGGAGAAGACCCTCATAGCAGTGGTCGTCGTGATGCTGAGCCGGGGCGCGCCGGCTTGGGGAGGCACGGCGTCCGACTTCGCCGGGGCCGCCCTCGCGAAGCGATTCCAGGAGATGGATGCGAACGGCGACGGCCAAATCACCCGGGCCGAGTACATGGACTACGAAACCAGGGAGGCGAGCGAACGGTTCGACCTGTCGGACGGCAACGGAGACGGCTTCATTACACGGAAGGAAGCCGAGCGGGCCATGAAGAAGAACCAGGAAGAGATGCGAAAGAGGATGCAGGAGTGGAGACAGAAGCAGGAGAAGGAAAGGCGGAAGCCATGAACGCTCTATTCGAGGTTCTCCGGCTCGATGAGGCGCCCATGGGGGCTTCGGAACGGATGCGAAGCCGGAAAACGCCTGGGGAGAAGAGGGTTGAGAGGGAGGACGCAGAGCCGAAATGGAACATGCTGATCGACTGGGGTGCAACGAGGCCCTCCTGGAGAGAATGAGGGCGAACCTCCGGGCCTTCGAGGTCCGCAGCCTGGCGCGGGAGGGGCTCAAGCGGGCCGCCGTGGCCCTGACCGTCGTGGACGTGGCGCATGAGAACGGCGTGTACGGCATTCAGATGGATGCCTTCTCGGGGGAGGACGCGGCCCTGATCCTCACTCGCAGATCCCTGAAACTCAAGAACCACGCGGGGCAATGGGCCCTGCCGGGCGGAAGCGTCGACAGGGGCGAAGACCCCGAGGACACGGCTCTCCGGGAGCTGGCCGAGGAGGTGGGGCTGGAGCTGCCCCTGGAAAACGTGATCGGCCGGCTCGACGACTTCGCGACCCGCTCACGCTTCGTGGTCACGCCCGTGGTGGTCTGGTGTGGGCCGGGCGTTCGCCTGACGCCGAACCCGGCCGAGGTCCGCGCGATCCATCGAATCCCGGTGGGCGAATTGCTCCGTGAGGACGCCCCCATGCTCGCGGAGTCGCCGGAGACCGACAGCCCGATCCTGTGCATGCCGGTGGGGGAGAGCTTCATCGCGGCACCCACCGCCGCGTTCCTCTATCAGTTCCGGGAAGTGGCGATCCTCGGCCGGGACACCCGGGTCGCGCACTACGACCAGCCCTTCTTCGCCTGGAAGTAGCAGGACGTCCCTAAACGCCCATCTGCGGCGTTGCACTCGTCCTTCGTCACTGCGGCGTACGGTGCACGCCTCGTTCCAGAAAATTGGAAAATTGGGGACAGCCACCGAACTCGGAAAATTGGGGACAGCCACCGAACTCAATCGTAGTTCAAATTGTAGTTCGGGGACAGCCACCGAACTCGGGAGAATTGAATTGTAGTTCGGGGACAGCCACCGAACTCGGGAGAATTGAATTGGAGTTCAGTGCCTGTCCCCGAACTCAAGGAAGAAGGGCCTACTTCTGCAGCTCCGGCAGGATGGACTCGTAGTGGTCCAGGGACTCCGGGTTGCCCAGGGCGTCCCGGTTCATCACGGGCCTGCCGTTCACGATGTTCGTGACGGCGCTTTCCACCTTCTTCATGTTCAAGGTGTAGGGGATGTCCGGCACTTCCGCAATGACCGCCGGGACGTGTCGCGGGGAGGCCCGCCCCCGGAGCGTCTTCTTGATCTTGTCCCTGAGCTCGTCGGTCAGCTCATGGCCGGGCGCCATCCGCACGAACAGAATCACCCGCTGGTCGCCCTTGTAGTTCTGCCCGATGACCAGGCTGTCGGCGATCTCCTCGAAGGGGTCGATGATGTTGTAGATCTCGGCCGTTCCGATGCGCACGCCGGAGGGCTTCAGGACCGCGTCCGAGCGGCCGTAGAAGGTGATGCCACCGGTGTCCTTGTGGATCACGATGTAGTCCCCGTGGCGCCACACACCGGGGTACACGTCGAAATAGGCGTCGTGATACTTCTTTCCTTCCGGGTCGTTCCAGAAATACAGGGGCATGGAGGGTGCGGGCGCCTCGCAGACGAGTTCGGCCTGCTCGTCGAGCACCGGCCGGCCCTTCTCGTCGTACGCCTTGATCTTCATGCCCAGGGCGCCGCCCTGGAGCTCGCCCGCGTAGACCGGGCTGATCGGGTTGCCGGCGGCGAAACAGCCGTTGATGTCGGTTCCGCCCGAGATCGAGTTGAAGTGCAGGTCCTGTTTGATCGCCTGGTACACGTACTCGAACCCCTCGGCGGACAGGGGGGAGCCGGTCTGGGAGATCGCCCTCAGGGCGGAGAGATCGAAATCCCTGCCCGGGTTCATTCCCTGGGACTTCACGAAGTTGATGAAACTCGCGCTCGTCCCGAAGACCGTCACCTTCTCGTCCTGGAGCATTCGCCAGACGGCCCCTTCGTCCGGGTGCATCGGGTTGCCGTCGTAGAGCACGATGGTCGCGCCCACTCCCAGGGAACTCAGGAGCCAGTTCCACATCATCCAGCTGCAGGTCGTGATGTACAGGATCCTGTCCTCCCGTTTCAGATCGGTGTGGAGGGACAGCTCCTTCAGGTGGTTGATCAGGACCCCTCCGGCGCCCTGCACCATGCACTTCGGCTTGCCCGTGGTCCCGGAGGAGAACATGATGTAGACCGGATGGTCGAAGGGGAGCTGCTCGAAGGCGAGCTCGGGCGCTTCGCCATGGGCCAGGAAGTCCTCGAACCCGACCGCGTTCGGGATGGTGCTCAGGTCCGGGACTTCGTCCGTGTAGGAGGTGACGATCACCTTCTTCAGGGACGGGATGCCCCGGGCGATTTCGGCTGCGTTTCCGAGGGAATCAAATACCTTGCCCTTGTAATAGTACCCGTTGACCGTGTAGAGCACCTTCGGCTCGATCTGGCCCAGGCGGTCGAGGGCGGCCTGGGCGCCGATGTCGGTGGCGCAGGACGACCATGTGGCGCCCACGCACGTGGACGCGAGCATGGCCACGGCCGTCTCGATCATGTTCGGCATGTAGCCGGCCACCCGGTCGCCCGGCTGGATGCCCAGGTCGCGCAGCGATTTCGCGAGCCGGGCCACCTTCTCGTAGAGCTCCGCATAGGTGATTTGGGCCGTCTTCTCGTCCTCGCCCCGGAACACGAAGGCGAGGTGGTCGTCGCGATAGCGCAGGAGGTTCTCGGCGAAGTTCAGTTTTGCCCCGGGGAACCAGTCGGTTCCGGGGAACCGGGTCAGATCCTCCACCACCTTGTCGTAGCCCTTGGACGCACGAATCTCCACGAAATCCCAGACCGCGGCCCAGAAATCCGGGATCGCCTCCACGGACCACGTGCACAGGTCGTCGTAGGTCTTGAAATCCTTCCCGTATTTCCGGTTGACCTCTTCGATGAACCGCGTGATGTTCGCGTTTTCGATCCAGGCCTCCGAGGGGGTCCAAAGCGGCTTCTTCATGCGTGTCTCCTTCGCGTTTTCAGTGGAAGACGGACCCTCCCTATGAACACCATTCCCGCGAAAAAGTCAAGGTTCAGAAGGGTTTGCATGCCGGCCGGCGCCGCCCAACCCCCTTTTCCCCTTGAGGAAACCGGCCGGATGGAGCAAAATGCCCGCCGGGCGTCATCCTCGGCGCAACCGAACGCATCAAAACCGGGGACAGCCACCGATTTCCGGTACGACTGAGGAGGGCCCGAGAAGATGCGCGTCCTGTTTGTTTCCGCCAACGTCGAGCAGGTCACCATGTCGAGCCTTCCCATCGGCCTGGGCTGTGTGGCCGCGGCAACGGAACAGGCCGGGCACGAGGTCGAGATGGTCGACCTGATGGGCGAGGGCGACCCCCTTCCGGCCATCCGGGCGGCCGTGGAGCGGTTTCGACCGGCCATCATCGGGGTGTCGGTCCGGAACATCGACGACCAGGCCATGGAGAACACCCAGTTTCTGCTCGACCAGGCAAAGGGAGTGGTGGCCGACTGCCGGGCCGTTTCCGATGCCCGGATCGTGCTCGGGGGAGCGGGCTTCAGCCTGCTGCCCGAGCCGGTTCTGGACTACCTGGGGGCGGAGATGGGGATCCAGGGAGAGGGCGAGAAGGCCTTTCCGATGTTGCTGGACCGTGTGGAACGGGGGGCCGGCCTTTCCGATGTTCCCGGCCTGTACCTGCCCGGCCGGGGGCTCCAGGGCGAGCGGACCTTCGCCCGGGACCTGGACCGCTTTCCCCTGCCCGACGGCCGCCTGCTCGGTTCCGCCGAGACCGGGAATCCGGACATGCTGATCCCGGTGCAGACCCGGCGCGGATGCGCCATGGACTGCAGCTACTGCTCCACCGCCACCATCGAGGGGAGGGGCCTGCGCAAGAGATCGCCGGCGAGCGTTGTCGACTGGATCGCCCGTCGGCGCCGGGACGGATTCAAGCGGTTCATGTTCGTGGACAACACCTTCAACATCCCGGCGGCCTTCGCCCGGGAGCTTTGCAGGACCCTCGCGAAGGAGCGGCTCGACATATCCTGGGCCTGCATTCTGTACCCCGGCGTGGGCGACACGGATCTCGTGCGGGACATGGCCGAGGCGGGCTGCACCGAGGCGAGCCTCGGGTTCGAGAGCGGGTCGGACCGGATGCTGGCCGGCATGAACAAGCGGTTCGACAAGGAGACCGTGCGCGAGTTTGCGAAGATGATCGACGACGAGGGGATCAACCAGATCGGCTTCCAGTTGCTGGGGGGGCCCGGCGAAACCAGGGAGTCGGTGGAGGAGAGCTTCGAGTTCGTGGATTCACTGCCGCTGGGCGTGGTCAAGATCTCGATCGGAATCCGCATCTATCCGCACACCGCACTGGCCAGGACTGCGGTGGAGGAGGGCGTGATTAGCCCGGAGGACGACCTTCTTCAGCCCAGATTCTACATCCAGAAGGGCCTGGAGGACTGGCTGAGGGAAACGGCGCACCGCTGGATGGCGGAGCGGCCCCACTGGTTCATGTAAACGAAAAAAGCCACCCGACATGGGGTGGCTTTTGCTGATGAATTCGATATGCTTTCTCTTATCCCCCGATCATGGCTCCGCCGCCGGTCTTCCACTCGGCTACGCAGTTCTTGAGCTCTTCTTCGGTGGCGTCGGTTTTCTTCTTGACAGCGCTCTGAGGGCAGATGTACTCTTCCCCGTCCGGGCCTACGACCACGATGTAGCTTTCTGTTCTCCCCTTGAAGGTATCTGACTCGCTCATTTCGTTTCTCCTTGCTTGGTTTTGAAAAACTACTTTCCTACGACCTACTTTCTATTCATTGCCTCGGCTATTATAATCGATGCGGTGCAAAAAAAAAAGATCCAAAAAAGAAAAGGGGATATTGAGCATGCCTTTCTCGACCGTGGAAGGAGAAGACCTCGGAGACGTGCGGCTCTTCACCACCTCCACCTGCGCCTGGTGCGAAAAGGTGAAGGAGCTACTGTCCGACTGTGGAGTAAAATATCATTATATAGATTTGGATCTGCTGGATGAGGAGGAGCGCGAGGAGAGGGTGGAGTTCCTCGATTCCATCTATCCCAAATGGGGTTTTCCGTGCCTGCTCTTCAAGAAGAAGTATCTCATTCTGGGATACCGGGAGGCGGAAATCCGGAAGACCCTCGGTCTTCCTCCTGCCAGCGAGAAGGAGAAAGAGGGCGTTGGGGGCCCGGTCCGGGAAGAGATCCGGCAGATCATGGAGCGGCTGCAGCGGTTCAGCGAGAAGAAGGGCGCCTCCCTGAACCAGGACACCGGGATCACCGTGAAGCTCATAGACGGCCTTCTGGAGAATCAGAAGCGGTACGGATACTGGGCCTGCCCGTGCAGGCTCGTGGCCGGGAGCAGGGAGGAGGACAAGGACATTATCTGCCCCTGCGACTACTGGGAGGAGGACGTGGCCGAGTTCGGCGCCTGCTATTGCGGCCTCTATGTTTCCGAGAAGGTCGTCGCAGGAGAAATGACCATGGAGACGGTACCGGAGAGGCGGCAGAAGAAGGCGGAATGACCCGCGACGCAAACAGGAGAAGTTATGATCAAGTACAATGGCGTCAACCATCTGGCCATGGCCACCGGAGACATGGACAAGACGATCCGGTTCTGGCGGGATCTGCTCGGCATGCGGCTTGTGGCCGGGCTGGGCCGGCCCGGGTACAGGCACTACTTCTTCGAGATCTCGGAGAACGACCTGATTGCCTTCTTCGAGTGGTCGGGTGTGGAACCGGTGGAGGAGAAGGATCACGGCCGGCCGGTGAAGGGGCCTGTCATCTTCGACCACGTCTCCATCGGCGTAGAGACCGAAGACGACCTTTGGGGACTCAAGGACCGGCTCGCCGCGGCCGGGGTCTGGGTCTCCGAAGTGATCGATCACGGCTTCATCCACTCCATCTATGCCCACGATCCGAACGGGATCCCCATCGAGTTCAGCTGGAACGTGGAGGGCATCGACGTTCGAAAGCACCCCCAGATGGCGGACACGGCCCCCTCTGCGGTCACGCAGGAAGGCCCGGAGCCGCAACCCGGAAAGTGGCCTGCCCTCGAATCGGCCACCCCGAAGGAGAAACGGCAGGTCTACCCCGGCGCCGGCAGCGAGTATTTCCACGGCAAGAAGTGAACCCGCGAAATCCGTCGGCCCCAGACTGAAATCATCCGAGTCGGGCACAACCCCTGTACACCCCCGTTCACAATTCCGGGACAGCCACCGAACTCCCTGCACAATTCGGGGACAGCCACCGAACTCCCTGGGGGACGAGATCGGGGACAGCCACCGAACTCCCTGGACAGCCACCGAACTCCCGACGAGATCGGGGACAGCCACCGAACTCGATGAGAGTTCTAGGACGGCCACCGGTCACGAATGGCACGCTCTTGGCAAAGAGACGCAGAAACCCCTCTCTCAGATCGGCGTTGCCATGGCACGCATAGCAAGAATTGTGGTTCCAGGATACCCTCATCACGTCATCCAGCGCGGTACCCGGCGCATGAATGTCTTCAAAACGAATGCTGATAGGACGGCTTATCTCGCTCACCTGCGCAAGGCCTGTGATCGACATGGGGTGGACATCCTGGCATGGTGCCTGATGGATAACCATGTTCACTGTGTCACTGTGCCCAAACGTGAAGACTCTCTGGCGCGATGTTTCTCTGAAGCACACGGGAAGTATGCGCGCCGGGTCAACAAACGAGAAGGGTGGACAGGGCATCTGTGGCAAGCCCGGTTCGGCTCCAGTGTTTTGGACGAGCCTCACATGATTGCGGTTGTTCGATATGTAGAGCGGAATCCCGTCCGGGCCGCGATCGTAAGGGTGCCGTGGCACTACCCCTGGTCAAGTGCTCGCTGGCACACGGGAAACGTAGACATGGACCCCTTGATCCGCAATGACGGTCTCTTGAAGGACCTGATGGGTGATTGGGAAAGCTACTTGTTGGACGAGGACGAGCGGGACTTCTTGGAACGCGCACGGACGGAATCTTCTGTAAGCAGGCCTCTAGGGGACGATGCCTTTCTCCGGTCACTGGAAAAGAGGTTCGGAAAGAGCCTAATTCGAAAGAATCCAGGACCCGCCCCAAGAAGAAGGTGAATGTAAGTCCTTTCCTATCAAGAAACACCCTCACGCTCGAGATCGGTGGCTGTCCCCGAACTGCTGAGATCGGTGGCTGTCCCCAATTTCTCCCAATTTCTCTACCCAAGGAAAGAGAGGTGAATCGGTTACTTTCCCGAACGCCTGTTTTGGACGGTGGTTCACGATCGAAATGAGTGGCTGTCCCCAATTAATTCCCAATTAATTGTGTGAACGGGAGCTTGCGGAAGAAGCTTGGTGGCTGTCCCCGGGTCAGAAGTTCAGGTCCTGGTAGACGTTCCGGGCGGCTTCGGACAGGGCTTCGAGGGCTGCGGAGAGCTCTTCGGCAGGGCTCGCTTCCGATTCCGCCTCGACCGCGACGGGTTCGCAGCCTTCGTCGGTGATCACGCAGTCGACCCGAAAGGGCACCCGCATGCCGCCGGCGAAGATTCTTCCCCGCTCCACCTCGAGATGACCCTCCGTATCGATCGACCCGCGGACCTGAATGAGGCGGCCGTCATGGATGGCCACCAGATTGTCCGTGTGTATTCTTCCTTCCCGCACGGTGAGACATCCCGCGGCCCGGTTTTCCTGGAGAAGCGCCTCTTGTTTCGGTAAGGTCCTTTCCTCACCCTGCATACCCGGCCCCCCGTCGCCTGTTTCACGGACCAGGGCCTCGAACCACCCTGCGCGCCCCTCGGCCGGGCCCTCTTCAGGACCCTCTCGCTCGTCGAGGACCAGCCCATTCAGGCGAACCCTCGCTCTGGCCTCCAGGGCGGCCTGCGCCTCGGCCCGGGAGAAGCCGGAACCCCTGAAGGCGAGATTCACGTCCGCAGTGCCGCGCGCCCTTCCGGCCAGGCCCGGCGCGACGACCCGGGTCAGATCATCGATCGCCACGTGATCCACTCGCAGGTTTCCATAGTACTCGTGCAATCCCGCGTTCAGGAAGGTCTCGGAGAAGTCGGACGAGAACACCAGCTCGACCATGCCCGTCTTCGGCTGGATCACGACCGGCCGGACGGTCAGCAGTTGTTCGCGGTAGACCGCCTGCGCGTAGAGACCCTCGAGCGACGTCCCTCGGACCGCCAGGTCCTTTCCGGCCATGCGTGCGCGGAGCCGCGCACTCCGGCCGAACTCCCGAAGCCTGGCGGACAGGCCGAGCTCCTTGACTTCGACGTCGCCCCTCAGGTCCAGTTCCCGGGCGGCCGGGAACACCTCGGCCAGGCTCGCCAGGGAGATCGTGTTCGGCTCGAGCCTCGCCCTCAGCAACGGCCTTGCCGGCTCCCTGACCGCGCCCCCGAAGGCCCACTTCGTGTCTCCGAGACGCAGGGAAGCCCTGTCCAGCAGCAGTTCCTCCCTGCGAATCCGCGCGCGAGCCTCGAGCTGGAGAGAAACGTGGGGAGGCTTGTCGAGGAGGCTCTGCCAGAGGAGCCTTCCCCGGGTCAGGTCGACCGCCAGGCTCGCCCTCCCGAGGGATTGCTCTTCGGACCAGTCCATCCGGATCGCGGCCGGCCCGCAGAACCGGACGGCCTCGCCCCGCCCGGCCCTCAGCTCCGCCGCGCGCACGGCCCCGGTCCATCCTCCATCCCTCTGCTCCAGGCTCAGCTCGAGCCCGTCCAGCCGCACCGACGTCCGCCCGATCTGCGTTCGGGCCAGGCGCCCTTCCGTGAGGCGGACCTCGAGACCTTCGCAGGACAGGCCCTCGGGGCCTTCCGGGAGAAAAGGGCCCTTGCGAAAAGCAGGAAGTGCGAACCGCTCCGGCTCTACATCGAGCTTGCCCGCAACGACAGAGAGCCTGCCGGCAAGGGCGTCTTCCGCGGACAGAAGGGCGTTCAAGGGTTCCCAGTTTTCGATCTTCGCCCGCAGGTTCCGGATCTCGACCCGTCCCGCCCCTTCTTCGCCCCATCGGGTCGACCCCGCCATGCCGATCTCGAGCCCCGGACCGGTCAGGAGGACCCGCGGCACCGCGAGGCGGCCCTCTTCGCCTGCCTCGAGCCGAAAGGTGAATGCCATGGGCGCAGAGAAGGTTGCGGTTCCCCTTCCCCCTTCGATCTCGGTATCCCGGAAGCGGACCCTTCCCTCCAGATGTCCCCCGGCCGCAGATCCAAGCCGTCCCCGCACCTCGGCCCCGAGAACGGCCGACAAGCGGAACGGCCCTTTCGGTTCGCTCTGCCACCGAAGGACGCCGTTCTCGAGCTTCGCCTGAAAGGAGAGGTCACGGTCGATGCGGAGGGCGGCTCTCGCTTCCGACAGGCCGGATGAGGGCCCGGCATGCAGGGATCCTTCCGGGATGTCCAGTGCGGCACGGGTCAAGGCGAGGCCGAAGGGAAGCGGGACGAGCTCGGGCAGGTTTTCGGATGCGGGATGCCGCCCGCCGCCCTTCGCGAGGCCCCTCAGGACCGTCGCGATCATCCCGGTGCCGTCTCCTCCGGGATCCCCGCGAACGGCGAGCCGCTCGAAGCCGATGCGCACGGCGATCTCACGAGCCCGGAAGTGCAGGATCGAGGCTCGAACCACGGCGCCCCGCCCGGACAGGGCCGGCCCTTCCCCGGACCCGGACCCGAAGATCCGGACCTCATCGATCGCGATACCGGGACCTTCTCGAAGGAAGGGGCGGAGACCGGCAAGCTCGACGCGAAGCGGGGCGAGACGGGCGTTCAGGGTCCCTTCCAGCCCATCTTCCAGGGCTTCCCAAGGGAAGAAGAAAGCGATCAGAAGGCCGGCCACCAGGATCGATGTCAGCAGGATGGCCGCTGCCCAGGGCAGAATGCGTGTCGAACGCATGCGAATCAGGGGGGCCCTACTCCTCGTCGTCCTCCTCCTCCTCCTCCCACTCGTCTACCTCCACCTCTTCCTCGTCCTCCTCCTCGCCTGCCTCCTTCCCCGCGGCCTTCTTTTCGTCCTCATCCTCCAGGTCGGCATCCAGCACGACATTCAGGTCGGGGGAGTCGAAGATCTGGGAGAACTCATCCTCCGGGTTGATCGGCTCCTGGGCGGCCACGTCTTCCTGCATCTCGGACAAAGGGACCTGCTCGACCAGGCCGTGGGCGATCTCCCGCAGGGCGATGACCGTGTTCTTGTCGCCCTTCTTCTGCATGAGCGGCTTGGAGCCCATCTGAAGCTGGCGTGAGCGGCGCACGGCGGCGTGCACGAGGGAGAAGGGGCTTTCGATATTGCGAAGGCAGTCTTCTACGGAAATGCGGGCCATGATTCCTCCTTCGTGTGGATCGCGTCCGGGATGGCGATCGCACCGTGAAATCCACAACCCGACAAGTATAGACGATCCCGGCTAGAAAAGAAAGTGGAATTGTGGTTGTATAGGAAGGTCCGGACGAAACGGCCACGCGGGGAAACACGAAGATGCCCACCAAGCAGCGAGCAAGCGTCGGGGTGCTCCTGGGCGGCATGTCGGCCGAGCACGAGGTTTCCTGGCAGTCGGCCAGGAACATCCTCCAGGCCATGGATCGTGACATGTACGACCCGATCCCGATCCTCATCGGCAAGCAGGGGGACTGGTGGCTGCTCGAGGGCGGCGAGGTCTTCTCCGACGAGCTGCTTTCCGCCCCGGAACCGAAGCCGCTGCCCGCCGGCCGCCGGATCCTGCTCGACTGGGAGGGAGGGGCCTTGTTCCTCGTACAGCGCAGAAACGCTAACCGGCTGCACCGCCTCGATGTGGTCTTTCCGGCCCTGCACGGGCCGTGCGGGGAGGACGGCACCCTGCAGGGCCTCTGCAAGATGTACCGGGTGCCCTTCGTCGGGCCCGGCGTGCTCTCCTCGTCGGCCTGCATGGACAAGGAGGCGATGAAGCGGCTTCTTCTGGAGCAGGGGATCCCGGTGGCGAAGTACCGGGCCTGCCGCAGCGGGTCGACCCTTGCGCCCGATCTCGACCGTGCCTGCGAAACCCTGGGTCTTCCTCTCTTCGTGAAGCCCGCCAACATGGGCAGCTCGGTGGGCGTGACCAAGGTGACGACCCGCGAATCCCTCGGAAAGGCCCTGGCACATGCGTGGCAGTTCGACGACAAGGCGATCGTGGAGGAGTTCGTGGAGGGCCGGGAGATCGAATGCTCTGTCCTGGGCAACGAGGACCCGATCGCCTCGGTGCCCGGGGAGGTCATCCCGAAGCACGCCTTCTACTCGTATGCGGCCAAGTATCAGGACCCGGACGGCGCGGCCCTGAAGATCCCGGCCGACCTGCCCGAGGAGGTGACCGCCAGCGTGCGTGAGCTCGCCGTGCGCAGCTTCGTCGCGCTCTTCGGCGAAGGCATGGCGCGGGTCGACTTCTTCGTCAAGGCGGACGGCGCCGTTCTCGTCAACGAGCTGAACACGATCCCCGGGTTCACCAACATCAGCATGTACCCGAAGCTCTGGGAGGCCAGCGGAGTCCCCCCCGGCGAGCTGGTACACAGGCTCATCCAGCTGGGCATGGAGAGGTTCCGCAGGGAAGCGGAAAAGAGCTGCGACTGGGACGCTCCGCCCCCGGAAGGATCTTGAAAGCCATCGTGGAATCGAAACCCAAATCCAAGAGTCGTTCCAAACACAAAGAGCGCCACCCCCACCGCCGAAGCGCGAAGCCGAGGCCGATCCCGAGCGGTCCCAGGAGGCCGGATGAGAGGTTTGCGGCCATCCTCGCCCAGATCGGCGTGCCGGAGGACGAGCCCTTCCGGCCCGACCCGTTCCAGACCGAGGCGGTCGCAAGGCTCGAGCAGGGCGATGTGCTCGTCTCGGCCCCCACCGGGTCCGGCAAGACCTGGATCGCAAAACAGGCGATCCGGCAATGCCTCGAGCAAGGCGGCCACGCCTGGTACGCCTGCCCCCTGAAGGCCCTTTCGAATGCGAAGTTCGGGGAGTTCGGCGAAGCCTTCGGTCCCGAGAATGTCGGCATCGTCACGGGCGACCGCAAGGAGAACGCCCAGGCGCCGCTCATCGTGGGCACCACCGAGATCCTCCGGAACCAGCTCTACGACTGCATGTGGCAGAAGACACCCCTGCCCTACGAGCTGGTCGTCCTGGACGAGGCCCACTACCTGGGGGAGCTGGAGCGCGGCGTTGTCTGGGAGGAGACCCTGATCTACGTGCCCGCCTCGACGCGCCTGCTTCTCCTGTCCGCGACGATACGCAACACCGGGGAGATCGCCTCCTGGCTCTCCGGCATACGCGGAGTGGAATGCGAGGTCGTCGGCTCGGACGAGCGGCCGGTTCCCCTGTACCCGCTCTTTCTCTACCCGGACGGCCAGATCGGCATGCTGAGCGGAAAGAAGGGCCTGCTGCGGGACGTGGAGCGGTGCGTCGAGGCCCTTGCGAAGCGACGAGGAAGGGGCCGGCCGCCGCCCCCCCAGTACGACCAGGTGGTCAGCCGCATGCGGCGATACAACCTGGTGCCGGCGATCTTCTTTCTCAAGTCGCGGGCCGAGTGCGACCGGGCCATCACCCAGTTCGCCCGGCGGGAGGTCGATCCGGAAGAGCGGTCCGCCTTTCAGAGGGACCTGGAGGATTGCCTCGAGCGATACCCCTTTCTGAAGACGCACAGGGCACTGCCGCACATGGTGGAGGGGCGCGTGGCCTCCCACCACGCGGGCCACCTGCCCCACTGGAAGGTGATCGTCGAGCAGATGATGCTGAAGGGGCACCTGGACGCCATCTTCGCCACATCCACGGTGGCGGGCGGCGTCGATTTCCCGGCGAGGACGGTGGTGCTCGTCCAGAGCGACCGCTTCGACGGCAAGGAATTCCAGGACCTGTCCGCAACCGATCTTCAGCAGATGATCGGCCGGGCGGGCAGGCGAGGCAAGGACCGGGTCGGGTTCGCCCTGGTCATCCCGGGCCCGTACATGAACCCGAAGCTGATCCATCGGCGGCTCCGTTCACCGCCGGACGCGATCGAGAGCCAGATCCGGATCAATTTCTCGATGGTGCTCAACCTGCTGCAGTCGCACAGCCCGGAAGAGGTCCGGGTGCTGATCGACAGATCCCTGGCGGCCTTCCAGCAGGCCCGCAGGATCGAGGCACGCAAGAAGAGGGGCGGCCGTGCCGCAGGGAGCCGGACCGACGTTTGCGAGGCCTTGTGGCAGGATTTCCTGCGACACAGGGACTTCCTCCGGGAAACAGGCTTCGTGGACGACCAGGACCTGCTCACCTGGGAGGGGCAGTGGGCGGCCCAGCTTCGCCTGGATCACCCGCTGCTCGTGGCCGAGGCGATACGGTCGGGCTGCTTCGACGGGGCCGCGCCCGAGATCGTTGCCGCCATGATCGCGCCCTTCGTGGTGGACAGCGACCGAGGGGAGGAGCTGGAGAGTTCCCTCTCGGTGAGTTCCCGGGAGCTTTCGCGGCGGCTGGACCGGATGAAGCGGGATCTGCGGGACTTGAGCCGGCGCATGAAGCGGCGCGGGTTCGAGATCTCGGAGATCCCGACCTGGCCGGCCCTTTCCGCGTTTCTCTGGGCGAAGGGCGTCAGCTGGGAGGCCCTGCTCAAGGCGGTTCCGCTGGAGGAGGGGGCCATGTCCATGATGATCATGCGAACAGCCGACCACCTGAACCAGATCATCGGGCTCCGCAGGTCCCATCCGGAGCTCGCCGAAACCGCGGCCGAGGCGGTCCCGCTCATCTTCCGGGAGCCGGTCTGGTTCTGACAGAGAAAGGGGAGAAGACCATGAAGGCTCTGATCATCTGCTTTTCCCAGACGGGGTTCACCCGCAAGGTGGCCGAGCGGATCCGGGACGGCATCGTGGAGACCGGGGGGCGCTGCGACCTCCTGACCCTCAGGGAGGTGAAGACGGATTCGCTGGCCGACTACGATCTGGTCGGGCTGGGCACGCCGGTGTTCTACTACAACGCGCCCTTCAACGTGCGGGAATTCATGCAGGGGCTGCCGCAGCTCCCGGACAGGCAGTGGTTCGTCTTCTGCTCCCACGGCTCCGTGATGGGGAACACGCTCATCTACATGGCAGAGGCCCTCATGGCAAAGGGGATCCGGGTCGTTGGCTATCACGACACCTACTCGGACGGCACGATTCCCTTCTACCCGTACCCCACGCTGACGACGGGCCACCCGGACGAAGAGGAGTACGAGGAGGCGCGCGCCTTCGGGCGGGAGATCGCGGAGCGAAGCCGGTGCATCGCCGCGGGGGAGCCGGGCCTGATACCGGAGCCGGGGGAGAAGGACGAGGAATGGTCCCGGCAGGCCGAGTCCTTCTCCCTCGACTTTCTGAGCAAGGTGATGCCCCCCATGCACATCGACGAGGAGAGGTGCGTGCAGTGCGGGGAGTGCGTGGAGGCCTGTCCGGTGGACGGCATCGATCCGGAGGCGGACCCTCCCCGAATCCAGGACCCCTGCATCTACTGCTACCACTGCGCGAAGCTCTGTCCGGAGGTGGCCATCACGGCGGACTGGGACAAGGTCGTTCCCATCGCGCCGGCGAACTACCAGCGCTATCGGGAAGTGCTCGAGGGGGCGGCGGCCCGCGGCGAGTTCCGCTGGCTCATGGATCCGGATTCCCTCGACTTCGACGATGTGCTCTACAAACAGCGCGAACGCGAACGCAAGACCCGCCGCTGAAAATCGGGGACAGCCACTCATTTCCATGGGCGTCCCCTGGTTGGGGAACGCCGGACGTTCCGGGGGAATCCGGGGATTGCCGCGCCTTCGGCTCGCAATCTCCACACATGATGGAAGTTGCGAGGAGCCGCAGGTTACGTCTCCGACATGAACTCGCGGATGTACTTCGCCACCCGTTCCGGCTTCTCCTCCTGCAGGAAATGGCCGGCGAAAGGAATGACCTCCATGCGCCGGGCCCCGGCGATGTCGTCATAGAGCTTCCGGCCCCAGGAAACGTTCAGCCACCGGTCGTTGCCTCCCCAGACGATCAGGGTGGGCCGGTCGAAGCCGCCGAACTTCTTCGCCGCCTCCAGGGTGTAGCGGCAATCCCCGGCAATGGTGAAGAGCCGAAACTGCTCGAACTTGGCCGGTCCCATCCGGTTGATCTTGGAGTACTCGTCGATGGCAAAGTCGGTGAGTGCTTTCGGATCGTGCACGCCCAGCCGCATGCCCAGGGGCGACTTGGCCCACCATGCGACCAGCTGGTAGCGATGAAGGAAGGCGGCCAGGCGCTGCATGCGGTAGATCCTGGCGAAACGGGCAACGATCGGCACGGGCCAGTTGTCGTAGCCCACGCAGTTGGTCAGGATGAACCGGTCGATCCGCTCGGGGTTGTGCACGGCGAGCCATTGTGCGGCAGCCGCCCCCTGGTCGTGGCAGACGAGCGTGAAGGTCTCGAGCTCGAGCCGGTCGGCAAGCTCGAGCAGCTTTTCCGCCTGCGCCTCCATGTCGTAGCGGTGGTCGAGCGGGGTTTCCGTGTCGCCCAGGCCCATCAGGTCCGGTGCGATCAGCCGGAAATCGTCCTCGAGTTCCCGGATCACGTTCCGCCACAGGTAGCCGGACGTGGGGATCCCGTGGACGAGCAGGATGGGCCGGCCCTCTCCCCGGTCGGTGTAGGCCATCCGCACGTCCCCGAGGAGTGCGATCTTCTTCGGAAGGGGCTGGTCCTTTGGCAGCATGAGTCCGCGTCTCCCGGGAATCGTTGACCTTTAGAGGAACCTTTCGAAGGACCCGGTGGGGATGTCCTCGGAAGGACGACGACCGCGCGCCCGCCCCACCCATCGGCTCATGCTCTCCATCCCGGTCAGGGCGCGGCGCAGGTTGTCCCTCGCCTGCAGGTTCAGGCTGAACCTCAGCTTTCGATGCGGGTATTCCACCCGGTAGGGGCATTCCGGATAGGGCGGAGACGGCTTGTCGTAGAGGTACTTCTTGTAAGCCTCCTCCACCAGGGCGTTGTCCCCCGGATAGAGGAGATCCGTGAGCCTTGCGAGGCCGGACCGCAGGGTGAAGGCGTTTTCCATCATGGTCTGGAAGGGGGTGGGCTCGCCGATCAGCCGGATGTACATCCTTCGAAGGTCCTTCATCTTCTTCCGGACCGTGCTGTTGGGGGCGTAGATCTCGAGGGCCTTGAGGATCGGAAAGAAACCGTAAACGAGCCGCTTGTGGTAGAGGGCCCGGTCCTCGAGATACCGGTTCCGGTTCCGGTTCTCCATGCAGTATTCGTATCCCATCAGGTTCACGTGCAGCATCCTGGCGATGGAGGCGCCGTGGGTCTCGTAGAGAAGCCGGTAGCCCCTCTCGATGATCTCGCTGATCTCGTGCTCGTAGAAGTTGCTCAGCACCATCCCGCCGCCGCCGTAGAAGCTGATATCCTCCCATCTGACGTCGTCCCGGATCCGGCCCTCGTCCCTCAACATCTTCCACATGGGGGTGGGCGGAAAGGGGCAGACCCGGGTGAGCTGCTGCAGGGTGGGGCAGAGGTCGATGAAATCCTGCAGGTCCTCCTCGATGTTCTCCCGGGTCTGGAAATCGAAGCCCACCATCCAGGCCCCCGTGGTGGAGATCCCCACGCGGTGAAGGCCGTCGAAGATTTCCTTGTGGCAAAGTCCTTCCTTCTTCCCGTACCCGTGGTCTTCTGCGAACTTGGATTCCACGCCCACGAACACGGTCGAGCATCCGGTGAGGGCCATGTCCTCGAAGGTCCACTGGCTCATGGAGCGGTTCGAGGCGAGGCAGTAGAAGTTGTAGTGCCCGAGCCCGAACTCGGAGTCCTCCCGCAGGAGCCGTCCCAGCTCCCGGACGTACTCCGTGTTCTGGAAGGTGTCCTCCTCGAGCAGGACGAACTGGAGGGTGTTCGGGTCTTCCCGCCACGCCCGCTGGAATTCGCGATAGACCTGTTCCGGGCTCATGATCTCGATGCGCCTCTGCTTGAACATCTCCGTTGTGCCGCAGAAGTCACACCCGTTGGGGCATCCCACCGAACCGACCACGACCGGTACGTTGCCCCGGGGGTGACGGTTCACCATGGGCAGGGAGTAGCCCCATTTGGGAAGGTGTGAATGAAACACGGGCCGGTCCACCTCCTCGCCCAGAAGGCGGCGGAAGAACAGGGTGCCCTCCTCGTGGCAGAGATGGTCGCAAAGCTTGCCGAGCTCTGCTTCGGTCCGGGTCGCCTCGAGCCCGGCCGCACCGAATCCTCCGAGAACGATCTTCGAGCGGGGCGCCCGGGCACGCACGGCCCGGCACATCTCCACGAGGTCGTCCACCTGATTGTGAAAGGCGGACAGGGCGACATACTCGTATCCCTTGTCCACCTCCTCGAGAAAGTCCGACTCGCCCGGATACTCCAGGAACACGCTGGGACGCTCGATGTTCTGGGCGATCAGGTGCGCCCAGTTCATGTGGAGGTGCCCGTTGAGCGAGAAGATGTCGCACCCCCGGCTGAAGCGCTGGTTCATCACGTCGATGGGCGAGGTGTTGAAGAACTGCTCGTGAAAAGGGCCCCACGTGGTGGAAAGCAGGATGTCCTTCATGGCTGCGCTCCCGTTTGGGTGGAGGGGTTGTCACCTGAAGGGTTTGATCGGTTGATCAAGACATGGCCGAAAAAAAGGGTTCCTACATCAGGCTGGAACGGATGAGGTTCCAGACTTCGATCTTGCGCTTTTCCACCTCCTCTGTGCCGTACGGTTCCTCTACACCCGCGGCCTGTATGATCGGCTCCGCCACGAAGAAGAAGAGATTCAAGCCGATGAAGCTGTGAATGTAGTGCAGAGGGTCGACTTCCCGGAAGAGGGCCTCCCGCTTGCCTTCCTGCAGGAAGGCAACGGCGGTTCTATACAGCGGGTTGAAGTACTCCTGCGCCACCTTCTTCAGGAGGCGACCGTTGTCGATGATCTCCCGCAGGAGGATTCGCATCATATTGCGGTGCTCTTGGGCGTAGTCGGTGAGGGTGAACAGGAACTGCCGGAGCTGTCCGAGTCGGTCGAGATCCAGGCTCAGGTTCTGCTGGATCAGCTCCTCGAGCTGATCGAAGAAGCTCTGGAACACCGCCTCGTAGAGGGCGGTCTTGTTCTTGAAATAGTAGAAGATCAGGCTGCTCGCGATGCCCGCCTTGTCCGCCACCTCCCGGATCGTCGCCCCCTTGAAGCCTCTCTCGGCGAAGATCTCCTGCGCCGCCAGCAGAATCTGGTCTCTCTTCCCCGGGTCCTGGTTCTTCTCGGGTTTCACGGTGGGCACCGCCGCTTCTCTTGATCGTTTGATCAATAAGGTATAACGCGCCGCGCTATCCTGTCAACAAAAAAAAGAGGGGTCAGGGGCCGGGGATCAGGGGTCAGGGCCGCCCGTCACCGCGGCCCGGCACAAGTGAGATCGGAGAGATCGGGGCCAGCCACGAGATCGGGGACAGCCACCGCACGAGATCGGGGACAGCCACCGAACTCGCGGGAGTTCGGTGGCTGTCCCCGATCTCGGTGGCTGTCCCCGATCTCACAGGGCCGAGGGGTCAGCGGAGGGTGAGCCGGATCGGGTACATGGGGCTGTCAAAGGCTGCGAAGAAGGGGGCGACGCGCTCCGGATCGCCCTCGATCTTCACGACGCCCTGTGAGACGCCTTCCTCCAGCGTCGCCTTGCCGAAGGCCATGGCCAGGAAGTAGCGCTTCGGGACGGTCATGGTGAAGTCGGTCTTCTCGGGCAGTTCCTCGTGGAACTGGGCCACACTCCTCCGGATCTCCAGGCCGCACGCCTCGCCCGTGTCCGGGAACCTGAAGCCCGCCGTGAGAGCGGTATCCAGCGTGTCCTCCGCCTTCAGGCGGACGGTCATTCCGTGGATGAGCCGGCTTGCAGGCCACTGGGCCATGATGTCCGGCGTGACCCAGTTCCTCGACATGGTGGTAAGCAACTGCATGGGCACGATCTTCCCCTCCAGTTCCATGGCCGCCATGAGGTACCAGTTGCGCCAGTTGGAGTTGATGGACGCGTAGCCCAGCTTCCGGTAGGCCGCCGCCTTGATTTCGCGGGCCTCCTGGTCCTCCTTGTCGATGCGAATGAGCAGGGTGCACAGCTCGGCGGCCCACTGGTTGTCCCCGTCCTCGTAGGCCTTCTTCGCCGCCGCCAGCACCTTGTTCCGGCCGCCCATCAGGCCCACGGTGCGCCGGGCCTTCTCCACAGGAGGCGTCGGGTCCAGGTCGACCGGATCGCCGGCGAACCATCCCAGATAGCCCGCGTAAATCTGCCGCGAAGAGTGCTTGACCGTCCCGTAGTACTCCCGCAGATACGGCTTGTACCCGGCCAGGTAGGGCGGGAAGGCGACCGCCTCGGCCAGCTCGTCCGGCGTGAGGCCCTTGTTCATGTGGCGGATGGTCTGATCGTGCACGAACTGGATCCCGTCCCGGGTCATGCGCAGCACCTCTTCCACCTTTTCGGCGCCGTAAACGGGCTGGCCGTGGGAGGGCACCATGTTCTCCGCCTCGAAGGCGCGCAGCCGGTCGATGCTCCGGTACCACTGCAACGGGTCGCGGAACTTGGTGCCCCGCAGGGTGTGGATGTTCGGCAGGGTCGGCCCCTGGATCACCTCGGCCGAGAGCAGGATCTTCTCTTCCGGCAGGTAGACCACGATCTCGTCGGGCGCCTCGGAGGGAACGTGGACCATGTGCATCTTCACGCCGGCGATCGTGATGTCCAGCTCGTCCTCGAAGGTCTTGGTGGGAGCGATGAAGGTGCACAGCCCCAGGTTCACCTTCGGCCCGATTCCGTCGTGGGTGCCCTTCAGGTCCTCGGGCGGGAGCGCCGCGCCGAAGGAGTAGGCGGTGCGCATGGACAGGATCGGCCCGATCAGACCCCCCTGGCGCACCACGTTGTCGAGCAGTGTTTCGTGCGAGATTATCTCCACCCTTCCGGCCTTCACATCCTCCTCGTCAACGAAGGCCCGAATCCCGCCCCAGTGGTCGACGTGGAAGTGGGTGTAGACCACCGCCTTCACAGGCTTGTCCGTGTACTGCCGCAGGGCCGCCCACGCGGCCGTGCCGTCCTCCTTCGTGGTGGTCACGTCCACCAGGATGACGCCGTCGTCGCCCACGACCATGACCGCATTCGCCAGGCTGTACCCGACCGCCGAGTAGACATTGTCCCCGATCTTGTAGACCTTCTTCTCGAAGTGCCGGCTGTGCTCGAGCATCTCGGGCGCGACCGAGGGCTCGATCGCATCCAGAGCCGGGCAAGGGGCGGCGAAGAGCATACAGAACATCGGGACGAGCAGGCTCCAACCGATTCGGGTCTTCATCATCCTTCCCTCCTTCTTGGTTCTCAACCTTGAGGTTTGCCCCCGTTGACCCGGGAGATGGCGCGGACGGCACGGCGCATGGACGGGAAGACGGCAACGCCCTTCTCCAGGAATCGGGCCCGCAGCCGGCGAAGGACCCGCTCCGGTTCCAGGTCGTCCGGGTCGCAGGATCGGGAATACAGCACCATGGCCAGGGGCTTCCGGCTCCGGTCGCGGATCTTGATCAGCAGTTCGGTGAACAGGTTCAGGCCCTCCTCCCCGGCCATGCCGAGGGCGAAGTTCATGGCCAGGTCGAAGACGAGCAGGTCCGTGGAAGGGTTCTCCGCCGCCGCCTGCAGGGCGGCCTCGAACGGTTGCGGGGGAAGCAGGGGGGCGCCGATGTCGAGGGGATTCGAAACCGCCGCCCCCGCAGCGGCGAGGATCTCCCTGAGCCGGCGGTCCGTCTCGTCCGCAAGGCCGGGCAGCTCCAGTCCGTCCTGTCCGGCCAGGTCCGCCCCGTAGGCGCACAGGCCGCCCCCGCCGCCGGCGATCAGCACCCGCCGGCCCGGATGCCTGCCGAGGTGCTTCAGCGCCAGCAGCACATCGAAGACCTCGTCGACCCCGTCGGCGGGGATCACGCCCGCCTGGTGAAGGGCCGCCTCCCAGACCTCGGTCGCTCCGGCCAGCGAGCCGGTGTGGGACCGGACCGCCCGCTGGGCGGGCTCGGCCTTGCCCACCTTCCACAGCACCACCGTCTTCTCGGAAGCCGCCTCCCTCAGGGCCTCCAGGAAGGCCCGGCCGTCCCGGACCCCCTCCAGGTAGGAGGCGATGACGCGGGTGGCCGGATCGCGCGCGAAATAGCGGAGCAGGCAGGTCTCGTTCACGTCCACTCCGTTGCCGTAGCTCACGATGGCGCTGAAGTCGATGCCGAGGCTCCGTCCGAGCCTGCCGATGTGAGCGGAAAGGCCGCCGCTCTGGGACAGGAAGGCCACCTCGCCCAGGGAGGTCGAGAAATCGGCGCCGGGCAGGAGCGTCAGCCGGTTGCGCGGGTTGTAGAGCCCGAAGCAGTTGGGGCCGATGATCCGAAAACCCCCCTCCCGGGCCAGCCGGAGCGCCTCCTGCTCCAGGGCCTCTCCCTCCTCGCCCGCCTCCCGGAACCCGGACGCCACCATGACGACGCCCTTGACGCCCACCTCGACGCACTCCTCCAGGGCCTGCCGGGACCGGTGCGCGGGCAGCCCGATGTAGACCAGCTCGGGCGCCTGCGGCAGGGAGCGCAGGTCCGGGTAGGACCGGTGGCCCAGAATCTCGGCTTCGTTCGGGTTCACGAGATAGACCGGGCCGTCGAAGCCGATGGCGAGCTGGGAGGCGGTCAGCATGCCGCCGAACTTCATCGGGTTTCCGGATGCGCCCACGATGGCGAGCGACCGGGCGTTCAGGATGTCGTCGAGCTGCGCGAATTCCTCAGGGCCCATGGCTGCTTCCGTCTCCCTCCACTCGTTCCAGCATCGCCGTGAGCAGGTTCCAGAACCGCTCGACCGACGGGGTGTACACCTTCTCGTCCGGCGAGTGGGCCCCCGTGATGGTGGGCCCGAAAGAGATCATGTCCATCCCGGGGAAGCGGGCGCCGATGATGCCGCACTCCAGGCCCGCGTGGATCGCCGTGACGTTCGGCTCCTTTCCGAAAAGCGACGGGTAGACCTCCTTTGCGAGGCCGAGGATCGGGGAGCCCGGATCCGGCTTCCATCCCGGATACCCCTCGCCGTGATGGACCCGGGCGCCTGCCAGCCTTCCTGCCGCGGCGACCGCGTTCGTCGCAGTGGTCAGCTCGCTGGCCACGGAGCTTCGCTGGCTCGTGGCAATCGTCACGGCCTCCTCCTCCGTGGCGACCACCGCCAGGTTGGTCGAGGTCTGGACGAGGCCCGGGATGTCCGGGCTCATGCGGATCACGCCGTGGTGCAGGCAGACGAGGAGGTCGAGAAGCCGGGCCTGCAGGTCCTTGCGCAGGAGCCTTTCGGGCGTCTCGGACCCCTCGCCGGTGACCTGGATGAAGACCCCCGGGTCCTGGACCCGGAACTCGTCCTTGACGACCCTCTCGAACTCGCGGGCGGCGAGCTTCAGTTCCTGGAGTCGGTCCGCGGGAAGCACCACGAGGGCCTCGCTCTCCCGGGGGATCGCGTTCCGCTTGTTTCCGCCCGCAACCAGTGCAAGGCGCACGTGCAGGCGTGCGCCGTCCTTCTCGAGGAAGCGGGCAAGGATCTTGATCGCGTTTCCCCTGCCCCGGTCGATCTCGAGTCCGGAGTGTCCCCCTTGCAGGCCTCCCACCCGGATCGACGCGGGCTTCTGGTCTTCCGGGACCGCCTCGGTCTCCAGCGGCAGGGAGAGCACCGTGTCGCGGCCCCCTGCGCACCCGATGAAGATCGTGTCCTCGTCCTCGGAATCCAGGTTGATGAGGATGCGGCCCTCGAGCATGTCCGCGGCCAGGCCGGACGCGCCTGTGAGGCCGGTTTCCTCGTCCACGGTGAAGAGCAGCTCGAGCGGGCCGTGCGCCACGTTCTCGGCATCGAGCAGGGCGAGCTGCGCCGCCACCCCGATCCCGTTGTCCGCCCCCAGGGTGGTGCCGTCCGCGCCGAGCCATTCGCCCTCGCGGGTCCAGCGGATCGGGTCCCGGGAGAAGTCGTGCACCGTGTCCTTGTTCTTCTCGCAGACCATGTCCAGGTGGGACTGCAGGACGACAACGGGACGGTTCTCCATTCCGGGCGTCGCCTTCTTCCGGACCACCAGGTTCCCCGTGGGGTCGGTCTCGTGGGAGCACCCGTTGCGGGCGGCTACCTCCAGAACGTATGCCCTCACCTTCTGTTCGTTCCGGGAGCATCGCGGGATCCGGCTGATGGCGAGGAAGTGTTCCCACAGCAGTTTCGGCTCCAGACCCTGGAGCCGGGCATTCGTGTCGTCCATCTTCGTTTGTCCTTCTGCGCAAGGTGGAAAGAGCAGGAAGAAGAGGATGGCCAGAAGCACAGGGCTTCCTGCCCCCCGCCTGAAAACTGCGGGTGCAGGCTGCGCAGGAACGACGGCCACAGAGCGTCCGTCGTCACGTGCGAACGCGGCCATCCCCGCGAACGCCGTCGTTCCCACGTAGGCCGTCATCCCCGCGAAAGAGGCTGTGTCACCGTGGCCAAACCCGTCATTCCGGACGAGTGGAGCGGAGCGGAGCGAGATGCGGACTCCTGTCCAATCAGAGGCGTCTGGATCCCGGCTCGCGCCACGCGTTGCGTGGCTTGGCCGGGATGACGAGGATGACACGACCGCGAACGCGGCCATCCCCGCGAACGCCGTCGTTCCCACGTAGGCCGTCATCCCCACGAACGCCGTCGTTCCCACGAAGGCCGTCATCCCCGCGAACGGGGTCATCCCCGCGAACGCGGGGATCCAGTGGCGCAGCGTGCTGAGAGTTTTCCCGTTCATTCGGAAGATTGCGAGGGGCGAAGCGACGCGGCAATCCCCCGCCATCATCCGGACTCCTCCAGCCGGGTCGCCCCGGACCAGTGCACGTTCGGAGCCCCTTCCTCCTCGGCCGCCTCCTTGAAAGCCTCCATCTCTTCCCTGCGCACGAGTTCCGCGTCCTTGAGCGGGAAGTCCATGCCGAGCCGCTCGTACTGGCTGGAACAGAGGTTGTTGAAGGCGAGGAGATCGTACCGCTCCACGCGGGGCATCTCCTGAGCCACGAAGCGGGCCACGGCACGGATGTTCTCGATCGAGTCGGTGTGACCGGGGATGACCGGCGTGCGCACCCAGACCGGCGGGCCCTTTCGTCCCAGCCTGCGCGCGTTCTCCAGGATCGGCTCGAGCTTGACGCCCGCCATCCGTTCGTGCTTCTCCGGATCCATCTGCTTCAGGTCGAGCAGGAGAAGGTCCACGTGGGGAAGCACCCTCTCGTACAGGCTCCAAGAGGCGATGCCGCTCGTGTCCAGCGCCGTGTGCAGATCCTCTGAACGGCAGCGCTCCAGGAAGGGGGCCACGAACCCGGCCTGGGACATGGGCTCCCCTCCGCCCAGGGTCACCCCCCCGCCGCTGGTCCGATAGAAGGATTCGTCCTTCTTCACCTCCGTCAGAAGGTCCTCCTGGGTCCACTCCTTGCCGATCACTTCCAGCGCGGCCGCCGGGCAGGCATCCTCGCACAGGCCGCAGACCGTACACCGTTCCCGGTCGATCCGGAGCCCCTGGGGGGTGAGTTCCAGAGCCTTCTCCGTGCACGCCTCCAGGCAGTCCCGGGCCCCGATGCACCGTGACTCGAACCAGAGAAGCTGGGGACGCGGCGACATCCCCTCCGGGTTGTGGCACCAGAGGCAGGTGAGGGGGCAGCCCTTCAGAAACACCGTGGTGCGGATCCCCGGGCCGTCCTCGGTGGAAAATCGTTGCACATTGAAGACGATCGCTTTCTGGTTGCTTGAACCGGATTCCGTCATGCGCCGTTCCTTGCGAGCCGTTTCCGAAGAGAAGGAAATCCATCATAACGCATACCGAGAACCGGCTCAAAGCCGCGCACAAAGATCGGGGACAGCCACCGAACTCACCCGAGATCGGGGACAGCCACCGAACTCACCCGAGATCGGGGACAGTCACCGAAATGTGAACGGGGGGTCACAGGGGGCAGATCGGTGGCTGTCCCCGATCTTTGTGCGCTTCGGCTCGACAACGGGGCGGAAGCGACTTACCATGGGTTGTCCCAGGACTTAGATTTCCGACGGAATCGCCTGAAGGCCGCCATGAACGTTCCCTTCTTACTGGAATGGAAGAACTTCCTCGATATTCTCGTCATCAGCTTCATCCTGCATCGGCTCTTCCTGCTCATGCGTGGCACCGTCGCCTTCCAGGTCTCGATCGGACTCGTCTTCCTCTGGCTCTTCCAGGAGGCGGCGAACGCCGCAGGCCTGGTGCTCACGAGCTGGTTCTTCCGGGGCATCGGCGCGGTCGCGGTCCTCGTTCTCGTCGTGGTCTTCCGCAACGAACTGCGGGACATCCTGGTCCACACCAACCCGATCCGCTTCCTTCTCGGGAGGGTCCGGCAAACCCGTGAGGTGGGATACCATCTGATCTCGCAGGCCGCTTTCCGCCTGGCGGGCCGCCGGGTCGGGGCCCTGATCGTGATCGAGAACGAGGACGAGCTGACGGGCAACGTCCGGGGAGGGCTCCCCCTCGATTCGAACCTGCTGCCCGAGGTTCTGGAGAGCATCTTTGCCAAGGAAAGCCCGGTTCACGACGGGGCGGTCATCATACGGGGAAATCGAATCGACCAGGTCGCCACCTACCTGCCCCTGACCCAGGAAGAGACGCTGCCGCAGCACTTCGGAACCAGGCACCGGGCCGCCATCGGCCTGAGCGAGATCTCCGACGCGGTGATCCTGGTGGTGTCGGAGGAGCGGGGCGACATCTCGCTGGTTCACCGGCGGAGCGTGGAGCGCATTCATCATCCGGACCAGCTGGAGCAGCGGCTCGACTACCTGTTGATGAACAAGGATGTCTCGAAGACACAGGATCGAAAGGCCGGCGGCACCCTGATGACCCACGCCGGGGGCCTGCTTCTGACCTTCGTGCTCGTCTCCACCTTCTGGGGTCTCTACACAGGCCGCGAGTTCTCTCTGATTTCGGTGAAGGCGCCGATCTTCTACCGGGACATCCCGGAAGGGCTGCAATTGAAGCAGGCCTCCACCGAAGAGGTGGAGGTTCAGGTGAGCGGCAGGCGCGGCCTGGTCAGCTCCCTCGATCCACACCAGGTGAGAGCCTCTCTGAGCCTTGGAGGGATTCCTTCTGGTGAGCACGAGCTCATGCTGAAGTCGGACAACATCGTGCTCACACCGGGACTCGAAGTGGAACGGATCACCCCCTCTTCGATCACGGTCGAGATGGAGCGCATTCTCGAGAGGACGGTTCGGACCCTGGCCGATCTGACCGGGGCACCGCCGGCCGGCCTCGAAGTGGACGAGGTGCGCGTGAGCCCGGATACCGTGAGGGTGAGGGGGCCCGCAACGATCGTCCAGGAGATCACCAGCCTGAGAACCCGTCCGATCGACCTTCAGAGCCTGCGCGTGCGGGACCGGCAGTCCAGCCAGGAGGCGTCGCTTCGAATCGGCTCGCCCTCCCTGGAGCTGCCGGAGCTGACACGAAACCAGGTGCAGGTGACCATCAAGTTCCGGCCCATGGAAGAGAAGGGCACGGAGGTGGCCGAACGCACGCACCTGGTCCAGCAGGGGGACACCCTCTACGAAATCGGCAAACGCTACGGCGTGTCGGCGGAGAGGATTCAGCAGGCGAACGGCCTCGAGCCCGGCGATTACATCCAGCCCGGCCAGGAGCTCAGGATTCCTTCCCGTTAGCCCGACTTTCGCGGTCCGGGGCTATTCGTCCCCTGAGCACCTTCCCCGAGATCGGGGACAGCCACCGATCTCCAAGGTGGCTACGTCCTTTGGGGTTCGGATATCGGTGGCCGTCTCCGATCTCTACCCTTTGGATATTGCGAGCGAAGCGTGGCAATCTCCCGGTCTTGACTGCGGGGCCGGCCAGGAGATTGCCGCGGGCGCTTCCGCACCCTCGCAATCTCCGATGGTGCGGGTTAAAGGAATTTCCCTGTTCTATCCGAAGACCTTGCCCACCAGAGAGGGGTCGTGGCCCGGGATGATCAGGTCCCGGCTCGAGGCCCTTGCGACCACCTTCCACATGCTGTCGTACCACTCCGTGAGGTTCACGAAGATGGCCGGCGGAAGGAAGGGCAGGTCCGGGCGGGGTGCGAGCGGAACCGTGGTGCCTGCCAGGTCGGTCACCTCCGTGCGCGTGGGCTCCAGGTTGTAGTAGGCGTAGCACTGGTCTCCTGTCAGTACGGCCGTGCCGGCCGCCGTTTCAACGGCCAGCCCCTGCAGCCCCTGCGTGTGGCCGGGCAGGAAGAGGGTGCCTACGCCTTCCGTAACCCTGTACGCACCCTCGACGAGCACCAGATCCATCCTCTCCAGGTGGCTGAACAGGGAAGACTCGAAGAACACGCGGGCCGGTGGCACGGGGTTGAAAGCGGTCTCCCACTCCTTCTTCTGCACGATGACCCTCGCGTTCTCGAAGAGCGAAGCCTGAGCGCAGTGATCGAAGTGCAGGTGGCTCAGCACCAGGTAGTCGATATCCTCCGGCCTCGTGCCGACCGATCGGAGCGCCTTAAGGATCCCTTCCTCCCCTCCCCCGGAGCAGGGAAACCCGTGCACGATGCCCTGGCCATCGGGGGTCTCCACCCCGGCATCCATGACGATCCTCTTTCCCTCACCCTCGATGTAGAAGATTAGGACCGGCGCCACCATGAAGGTCTGCATGTCGCCGCCCATGCCGAGGACTCCCACCGGCGCCGTGATCCGCGCCACCTCCAGCGGATGAATCTTGTATCGGGCCATCTCATTTCTCCTCGTCGGTTTCGACCCGGCCGTCCACGAGACCGACGATGCGGCGGGCCCGGTCCATCACCCTGGGGTCGTGCGTGGAGAAGACGAAGGTCGCGCCGCGGTTCCGGTTCAGGTTCTCCATGATGGAGAGCAGCTTGTCGGCCGTCTCCGAGTCCACGTTCGCCGTGGGCTCGTCGGCCAGCACCACCGCCGGGTTGGCGGCGATGGCCCTGGCGATCGCCACGCGCTGCTGCTGGCCCCCGGAGAGCTCGTGGGGCCGGCGGTGCTCCATGCCCGCGAGGCCCACATCGGCGAGGAGCGACATGACGCGGTCCTGCCGCTCCTCCTCCGGCCTTCCCTGGAGGGCCATGACGATCTCCGCGTTCTCGTAGGCGGTGAGCACCGGGATCAGGTTGTAGGCCTGGAACACGAAGCCGATCCGGTCCCGCCTCAGGTGACTCAAGGCCTTGCGGCTGAGGGAGCCCAGGTCCCGGCCCTCCACGCAGACCGTGCCCGAAGACGGCTCGTCCAGCGCGCCGATCACGTTCAGGGTCGTTGTCTTGCCCGAGCCGGAAGGGCCGCAGACGGCGGTGAACTCGCCTTTGCGGATCTCCAGGGAGAGCCCGCGCAGGGCGTGGACGTCGACGGCCCCCTGCCGGTAGGTCTTCGTTACGCCCCTCAGCCGGACGACCGCCCCGTTTCCAGAACTCGTCATGGGTGCACCTCACACGAGCTTGATCGTTTCGACGGGGGCCACCCGGCCGGCCCGCCACGCCGGGTACAGGCCGGAGAGCATCGTCGCGGCGAAGACGGCCACGGCGATCAGGACGGCGTGCTCCGGGAAGATGCCCACCCGCATGATGGGCGAGAGCGCCACGCCCGCCACCTCGGCGCCCTCTCCCCCGACCATGGCGCTCATGTCGAGCCCCTTCGATTGCAGGTAGAGATACGGGCCCACGGTCAGCACCGCACCGGCCCCCAGCCCGACCAGCCCCAGCCAGAAGCTCTCCAGCATGACGAGCCGGAACAGGCTGCCCGGGCTGAACCCGATCGCCATCATGACCCCGAACTCGCGCAGCCGCTCCATCACGCTCACGAACAGAGTGTTGAAGATCCCGGCGGCCACGATGATCCCGATCAGCACCTCCATGAAGATCGCGCCGCCGACCTTCATGGCGATGAACCCGGCCAGGTCCGGCTGGATCCGGTCCCAGGTCAGGGCCGCGACCTCCGGACCCACGCGCTCCTGGAGGCGCCGGGCCACCTCCCCGCTCTTGCGCTGGTCGTCGATGAACACGGCCACCTGGAGGGCCTCGTCCGGGGCGTAGCCGAGGACGTCGCGGATCGCGTCGATGGGAAGCAGGCAGAGACCGGCGTCCACGCTCGGTGCGCCCGTGCGCACGACCCCGGTGACGCGGGCCAGCCCGCTCACGATCTGCCCGTCCTTGTCCGTCAGTGTGTAGACCACCTTCTTGCCCATCTCGGCGCCCAGGTTCCGGGCGAGCCGCGTGCCCAGGATGATGCCCCGGTCCCGGCTGGTGGCGAAGATCTCCCCCTGTTCCAGCCCTTCCACGATCGACAGGGTTCCCTCGTCCTCTGCCTCCGGGTCGAAGGCGATGAACCCCCCTCCGTGGTTGGCGCCCGCCGTGGAGAGCATGGCGAAGCCCATGATCCGGGTCACCACGCGCACGACCTCTTCGTCCTCCAGGGCCAGGGCCGCGAGCCGGTCCGTGTCCCGGAGGGATCGGCTCGGCGTGGGCTTCTCCTGGAACTCCGGGTGCTGCAGGGTGACGTGACCGCCGGTCATGCGGGCGGCCAGGTCGATCATGTCGGCGAAGTTCCTGTCCTGAATGGCGGTGAACAGCACGGCAAGGAACGTGCCGAAGGCGATCGAAGAGATCGTGATCAGGGTACGCCGGCGCCGGCGCCACAGGTTGCGCCAGGCCATGACACTCAATCGCGGCCCTTTCATCATCTCCCTCCCCAAAAGGGGTCAGACCCCTTTTGGCTACTGGTGTCGCATCGCCTCCACCGGCCGGATCACCGCGGCCTTCAGCGCCGGGTAGACGACCGCAAGGGTGACGATCACGACGAGAACCAGGACGGGCATGGTGAAGGTGGCCCGGGTGACCACGGCTCGCCACACCGGGTCCACGGCCAGGCCCATCACGGACATGCCGCCGAGGGTCCCCATGTTGATGCCCACCTCCACGAGGAACCAGAGGCCCGGCACGCTGAGCGCCAGGCCGAGGAGGACGGCCAGACCGGTCTGCAGGACGCTCTCCAAGACGATCAGCCCCAGCACCCACCCAGGGCTGAAGCCGAGGGCCTTGAGAACGCCGATCTCCCGGATGCGTTCGAACACGGCCATCAGCATGGCGTTCAGGATCAGGATGCCGATGGCAATGTAGATGATGAAGAAGACAACGATCATCAGCCCCCGCACCGAGTCGAGCATGGAGGCGATGGTGGGCATCAGCTCGCGCCAGGACCGGACGTCCAGCCCGGCGGCGATTTGCCGGACCGCCTCTGCAGCCTCTTCCACATCCACGCCTTCCGGCCGCCGGACGATGATCTGGTGGGCGCCCTCCTGCATGGCGAAGAAATCCCGGAAGGCCTTGGCGGTCATGAAGACGCCGGTGCGATCCGTCACGTCGCTGATGCCCTTGAGCACGCCCCGGACCCTGTAGAGGTCGTTTGCAATGCTTCCGTCGGCGGCCTGGCTGAGGGCCACCAGCTCGTCGCCCGGTTCGACCCCGAGGGTCCGCGCCAGCCGCCGGCCGATCACGACCCCCTTGGGGCGCTCTTCGGCGAGCCACCGGCCGGCGGCGACGTGCTTGTGGATGTCGCTCACGTCGGCATCCTCCACGGTGGTCACGCCCCGGAAGGAGACGCCGGCCGAGGATTCGCCCGCCGCGGCGAGCCCTCCGCCCAGAAGACGGGCGGCTGCGCGGAAGCCGAGCGCCTCGACGCGTGCGAGCACGGGTTCCGGGTTCTCGATTCGCGTGTACAGGGACGGGTCGTCCCGGAAATCCTCGGCAAAAACCTGCACATCGCCCAGCTCCAGGTTGAGGATGTTCCGTTCCATGCCCACGAAGTAGCCTTCCAGCAGGCCGCTGTACAGGATCATGACCCAGAGGGCGAGCGTCATGGCCGCCACGGTTACGAGGGTGCGCCGCCGGCTGCGCCAGATGTTTCTCCAGGCCATCTTGAAGAGATTCATCAGTCGTGACTCTATTTCTTTTCCAGTGCGGAATCAATGCGCTTCCCGGGCGAAACCGCAGGGGCATCCCGGCCATCCAATTCGTGAAAAATCATACACAATTCGGGGACAGCCACCGGTTTCTCCGGGAAATCGGCGGCTGTCCCCGGTTTCACCCAACTTCACAATTTCAGAAGGGCGGCTATGTTGATGAAACGATTTCAGTGGTGGCGTGCGGCTGGTATCCTTGCCGCCCTGATGGCCGGCTGGGGCCTCGCGGCATGCGGGTCGGATGAGGACCCCGGGTCCGGCAACCCCGTTGAGATGCCGGACGATCCGGGTGGCGGGGACGGCGTCGTCCTGACCCCCGCATCCGAAAACGATCCCCACCTGCCCGACAGCCCCGGCCCGTGGTTCGAGGGCTGGTACACACGGGTGACCGACGTCGGGGGCAGCCGTTCGGTGGCGGTCATCACGGCATCCCATCTGCCCAAGGGCGTGAACTACGTCCCCGGCATGGACCTGCCCGGCTACGTGAACGTTCTCATCGGCGAGGGAGACGGCGCGCGGACCCTCTCCTTTACCGCCTTCCCGGACCGGACCATGGCCCTGGTCAACGGCGAGCCCGTTTCGGCGAACCCGGTGCCCGGGACGCCTACCCACTTCGAGTGGGTCGCCGACGGCCCGCAGGCCTTCGGCACGGTTACAGAGGACAGCGTGGACATCCGCATCCCGGACGTGGTGGAAATCCGCATCCAGACGGCCAACCGGATCCCCTGGGACGTGGAAAACCCGCTGGCCGGTCCGGAGGGGTTTCTCACCTCCCTCCCGCTGCCCCTACACTGGTACATCCAGAGCCTCGGCTCGGACGCGGAGTACGAGTACACCCTTTACGGGGAGGGCGGTCCTGAAACGTTCAGCGGGACAGGCTACGCCCACCTCGAGAAGAACTGGCAGAAGGAGTTCCCGATCGGGTGGGTCTGGGCCCAGGGGATCGCCCCGGGCAACGAAGCTCAGTTCGTGGCCAGCATCGCGAAGGTCGACCTGGGGAACGGCAACATCATCGACCCCTGGATCGTCGGCTACCGTTCGCCCGGCCTTTCCTGGAATTTCCAGTTCTTCATACCCGGCCAGACCGCGACCACCTTGATGGATCCCTGCGCGGGTACCTTCTACATGAAGCTGAGGGACCCCTTCCGCACCCTGATCTTCGACGCCTCGGCGCCGCCCGGCTCCTTCGGCGACGTCTCGATCCCGACCGAGGACGGGTTCATCACCCAGAAAGGGGGCGAATCCTTCTCCGCCACGGTGGAGGTGACCGCCTCCTGGCACATCCCGCTGGGCGACCTTGCAGAGGTGGAGTTTCCGATCGAGCAGAGGGTCTTCCGCAACGCCGTCCTCGAGTTCGGCAACGGTTTCGTCTGCCCGGATCCGCCCGGGTGAACCTCTTGCCTGCAGGGACGCCGCGAGCCCTCAGTTCGGGGACAGCCACCGATCTCCCAATGAGATCGGGGACCGAGCAAATCGGGTCGGACCAAGCTATGTATTTGATATTAAAAGATAAAGGCCCCTAAATGGCCCCGCTGCTAGCCTTAGCTGCTCAATTCTGGGGCCATAAAGTGCTCTCTAAGGAACGATGGCCCCCCCTCTGCAAGCTCGACCCGATACCCGATGGTGTTGGTGCGACGGCTTAGAGTCCATTTTCAGGCACAAAAATAGCGTCTAAGCCCAATACTGTTCATTTAACGATTTTAATGCGTGGGTCATATTCAACTC
>CAYZMM010000049.1:0-46884 GCA_964479535.1 uncultured Thermodesulfobacteriota bacterium | reverse complement strand
ATTATGAGACAGTTAGCCATAAATTATGTGAAATTATTTTTTCGCGAACCCTAAGGTTCCAAACCACCCTCCTGCCGGGAGCCCTGTCCCGACGGGAAGATCAGGAGATTCCTGACCACCCCGCACATGGCAAGCCACAGGGGGAGAACGAGCAAGGCGACGATTCCAGAAAGAACGGGCCACCAGGCTCGATCCGGCGTCTCTACCAGCATGGCCTGCACTCTGAGTGCCATGAGTGCACACAGGAACAAGCCGACCAGCAACACAGTCACATTGTAGCGTCGTACGAGACGCTTATCCGCGCTCCTCGGTGATGAACCGTGAAACCACCAAAGGGACACGACAAGGATCGGCAGCAAGACGATCAGTGCGAAAATCATTCCTAAACGGTGAAGCTCTCCAGGCGGTCGAAATCCAGGGTCGCGAAGTGATCCTCCACGGTTTCCGCCCTTCGGATCGGCTCCACGCCGCCGTCCTCGCGAAGGAGCAATTCCGCAGAACGAAGCTTGCCGTTGTAATTGAACCCCATGGCGTGGCCGTGTGCGCCCGTGTCGTGAATGACCACGATGTCCCCCGCCTGGAGCTCGGGCAGCATTCGATCAATGGCGAACTTGTCGTTGTTCTCGCAAAGGGACCCGGTCACGTCGTACATAACGTCATGGGGTTCTGCTTCCTTTCCGATCACCGTGATGTGGTGATAAGCGCCGTACATGGCCGGCCGCATGAGGTCCGCCATGCAGGCGTCCAGCCCGGCGAAGTTCTTGTAGGTCTTCTTGATGTGCCGCACCCGGGAGATCAGATAGCCGTAAGGGCCGGTGACGTATCGGCCGCACTCCATGAGAAGATCGACGGGGGCGCACCCGTTCCCTTCGAGGATTCGTTGGTAGCGTTCCCGGATCCCCTGGCTCACGACGTTCAAGTCCACCGGTGACTCCTCGGGCCGATAGGGGATACCGAGGCCGCCGCCGATGTTCACGAAGTCGAAACGGATGCCCAGATCCTTGGAGATCTCCGTAACCAGGGTGAACAGGATTTCGGCGGTGTCGATGAAGTACATCGGGTCGAGTTCGTTGGAGGCGACCATGGCATGGATACCGAATCGGTCGACCCCCTTGTCGCTGACCGTCCGATAACCCTCGAAGAGCTGCTCGCGGGTGAACCCGTACTTCGCTTCCTCGGGATGGCCGATGATCACGTTCCCCTTCTTCCGGGGCCCCGGGTTGTATCGAAAACAGATCGTGTCCGGAATGCCGGCGCACGCCTCCAGAAAGGGGATGTGGGAGACGTCATCGAGGTTGATGATCGCCCCGAGCTCTTTCGCCTTCTGAAACTCCTCGGGCGGCGTGTCGTTGGACGTGAACATGATGTCCTCGCCCACCACGCCGACCCTTTCCGCGAGCACGAGTTCCGGAAGGGAGCTGCAGTCGGCGCCGAAGCCCTCCTTCGCCAGGAGCTTCAGTAGGTACGGGTTGGGTGTCGCCTTGACGGCGAAGTACTCTTTGAAGCCGGGATTCCAAGAAAATGCCTCCGACAGAGCGCGGGCGTTCCGGCGAATGGCCGCCTCGTCATAGAGGTGGAAGGGCGTGGGGTGCTTTTCCAGGATGGCGGCCAGTTTTTCGCCGGTAAAGGGCAATGTCTTCGTGCTCATGCTGTCTCGTTCACCTCTTCTGTCTCGTCTCGGGTCGGAACAGGATACGGGGCAACACAAATGTGCGTCAAATTGTGGCGAGAAGGTTCAATATCTCCTCTTCGGCGTGACGTCCGTGGCTGCCTGCCACGCACGAGCCTCCGGGCTACGCTTCGCCGGCCCGATGAACCATGCCGGGAGAGAACGAATTCCTCGATCGATTTCGGCTTGCTCCCGACAGATTCGACAAGGGTGGGCTTCTCGATCAGGGTAACCATGGGGGGCTCCTTTCTCGCAGGCCGGCCTTCACTTCGATCGTCGCGCTTGCTTGTAATTCACTCCGGGAAGACCCTTGAAATCGGAATCCTGTGTCCAGATGGTTGCGTCTTCCATCTGTCCCGTGGCGTAGACAAAGCTGTCAGCCATGGGGAGCTGGTGTCTCAAGCTGATGAGGGCTGCGCGCAAAGCGATTTCTTCGGTCACGTCCACGACCCGCCCCTGCTTCATCTGTGCAACCGCCTGCAGTGCCCGCGCCTCGTCCACCGTCCGGTTGATCTTCTTGAAGACTTCGTGGAGACAAACAACGGGAACAATGAGTTCGGTCGTACTTTCGATCGGTTCGGCAAAGAAGGAGGCGTTGGGACCCCCGAAGAAGTACTCGATCCAGCCCGAGGTATCGACAAGGTTCATACCCTGTCCTCTTTGTCCCGCTTGAAGGAACGGTCGAATCCCTTGAGAAAACCTTTCATTTTTGACATGGGCCGGACAGGGATGAGTTCGATGCGATCATCGAAGCTGATGACCTGCAGTTTTTCGCCGGGGCGCAGGCGCATGCGCTCCCGGACGCGTCGGGGAATGACGACCTGAAACTTGGTCGAGAGGGTGACGGTATCCATATCGATCTCCTTTCTGTAAAACGGATATCATATCGATATCCAGGAGTCAACAGCAGCTCGGCGAACGGAGGTTGCGTGCAGCGCCGCGGACGGGCCTTTGTCGTAAGGGGGCTGTGGGCTAGAGCCTGAGGGCTTCTTCGAATCCCTCCCGGATCGCCTCGGTGAGCTTTCTCGGCTCTTTGGCGTCGCCGAGGGTGACGACCTTCACCCCCTCGGTCATCACGGCCGGGGCCAGTTCATTGACCGACCGGGACCCCACGGCCAGGATCACCGTGTCGGCCGAGATCGACTCCCGGCCCGCCTCGGTCTCCACGAGGACCGAGTCGTCCCGGATCTCCAGGAGCTTCGCCTCCCGACGGAGGTTCACCCCCATCATCTTCAGGCTCTTCATCAGAGGCCAGCGTGCGGACCGGCCCACGTTGCCGGCCAGGCGGGAGACCATCTCCACGACCGTGATGCTTCTCCCGGAATGGTGCAGAAGCTTCCTGGCGGATTCCGGGTTCTCGGCCGTGTGATACATGAGGAAGGTGAAGACCGCCGGATCCGGTGTGCCCATGGCGGTCAGGAAGTGGGCCGTCTCACAGCCGGTCGCATTCCCGCCCACGATGACCACGTTCTTGCCGATGTCCGGCACCCTCTCCATGAGGACATCCCACGCACAGTGCACGTGGGGTTTGTCGATCCCGGGCACGGATATTTCCACGGGCCGGGCCCCCGAGGCCACGGCGAGAACGTCCGGCTTCTCCTGCTCGATGGTCTCCGGGGTGAGAGCAGCGCCCAGCTTCGCCTTCACGCCGTAGCGGTTCATCCGGCCGCGCATGCTGTCGGTGATCCGACCCAGGTCCGCCTTTCCGGGGGAGGCCATGGCGAGATTGACCTGACCGCCCAGGGAGTCTTCCTTTTCGTACAGGGTCACATCGTGCCCACGCTGAGCCGCGGTAAGGGCGAACTCCATGCCTGCCGGTCCCCCGCCCGCGACCATGACCCGCTTCGGTTGCGCCGTCTTGCGGACCTGGACCTCCATCTCCCTGCCCGCCCTGGGATTCAGGATGCAGAAGACCGCCTGCGCGCCGAAAATGGAGTCGAAACATCCCTGATTGCAGGCGATGCAGGGCACGATCTCGTCGAACCTCGCCTCCTTGACCTTCTTCGGAAGCTCCGGGTCCGCGATGAGCGGCCTTCCCCAGCAAACCATGTCGCAGGACCCGGACCGGAGGGCCCTCTCGGCCACGTACGGATCCCCGAGCCGGTTCGAGGCAAAGACCGGAACATCCACCTTCTCCTTGATCCCCCTGGCGAGATACACAAAGGCCCCCGAAGGCACGCTCGTGTTGAGCTGAGGAACATAGGTCTCGTGCCAGCCGCCGGTCACGTTGACGGCATCCACGCCCGCCTTCACCGCTTCGGCGGCAAAGGTCGCCGACTCCTCGTTCGTGTGGCCGCCCTCCATGAAGTCGTTTCCCGCGATCCGGATCCCGAGAGGGAAATCCTTCCCGAGCACTTCCCTGACCCGGGAGACCACCTCGAGGCCGAAGCGCATCCTGTTCTCGGTCGAGCCACCGTACCCGTCGGTCCGCTTGTTCGTCACGGGGGAGAGAAACTGGCTGATCAGGTATCCGGTGCAGGCCAGGATCTCGACGAAATCGAAGCCGGCCTCCCTGGAGCGCCTGGCGGCCTGGACATAGGCGTCCTGCACCGCCTCGATGTCCTCTTCGGTCATCTCCCGCGGGGTCTCCCCGCTCAGCTTGCTCGGAATGGCCGACGGGGCGATCGACTCGACGCCCGATATGATCGACCACGCGGCCCGGCCCAGATGGATGAGCTGGTTCGCCACCTTCGTGTCCGTATCCCGGTGAAGCTCTTCGATGTAGCTCTTCATGGGCTCCACATACCGATCGTCGAAAAGGGCCGGCATGAAGGGCGCACTGCCCGCCTTGTCGATGGCGATGGGCCCGATCGTCATCAGGCCGACCCCTCCCTCGGCCCGCTCCCGGTAGAAGGCCTTGAACCGGTCCGTCAGGGTGTAGTCGTTCGTGTAGGCCAGGCCCATGGAGGGCATGACCGTCCGGTTCGGTATCACCAGGCCGTTGATCGTGATCGGCTCGAGCAGCTTGACGATCTCCATATCCGTCTTCCTTTCTTCGTACGTGGTTTCCATCTGCGGGCAGGGGCAACTTGGAAAAGCGGCCGCACCTGCGCAAGACGCCCCTCTATTCGGTGCTGACGTGGGAGCAGATTTATGGGGCCGTGTGCTTTGCCGTTCTGCGAGCCGTGATGCTCTGACAGGCCGTTCAAAAACGTCCATATGCAAGGCGCGCGAAGTCCTGTGGGATGAGGCGTACACTGTACGCCGCAATGACGCAGGACGAGCGCAACGCCGCAGATGGGCGTTTTGGGACGGCCTGCTAGCCGGTTGGAAACGGGGCGTCCAGGCCCTCCGGTATCTTTCGAATCTGCCAGATCCCGCTCACCAGACACACCGTTTCGTAGTTCGTGTCCTTGAGGTCGAGATTCAGTGTGAAATCGGCCTTTCCCGCTTCTTCGGCCTGCTTCTGTATCCTGTCCGCCTCCTCCTCGCTCATCTCCAGCTCCAGGGTCACGTCCGAGGTCACCGGGCGCCGAAACCTGATCGTCACCTCTTTGACGATTGGGAAGAAGCTCCGGACGTCGAAGGCCACTCCGTAGATCGCCCCTCCCATGCACTCGCCGATGGTGAAGAGCGACCCCGCGTACATGATCCCCACGTGGTTCACATTCCCCTCCAGGGGCATCAGGAGCTTCACGTACCGGTCCCGCATGGCCAGGACCTTGATCCCGGTCCTCCGGATGCCCTCCACGCCGGTCTCCGTGTATTCCGCCGTCAGTTTGTACTTGTCTTCGATCATAGGCAGATCTCCAGCTCCTCCAACGGGTAGGCGGCACAGGAGTGGATGTACCCGAACTGCCGGTCCGATTTTCTGAGGAGCACACCGGCGGGTTGGAAGACCTTCCCGGAGAGGAGCTTCACACGGCACATGCTGCACTCCCCTGACCTGCACTGGACCGGCAGAACGAAGCCGTTCTTCTCCAGTGCGGTGAGCAGAGACTCGGACGCCTTGGCCGCAAAGCTTCCCTTGCCCTGCACCTGTACGGTGAAGCTTGCATCGCCCGCGATCCCGGTCGGCCAGCCTGCATCCCGGGTAATGTCCTCCGGCGGCCCGTAGACCTCCCGCCTCAATCGGCTTCTCGGGATTCCCAGGCCCTCCAGCTCGGGAAGACAGAAGTCGTACATCGCCCGGGGGCCGCAGAGATAGAAGGTCTTCTCCTCCAGGTCCCCCAGCGTGTCTTTCACCAGCTTGCCGGTGATGAAGCCGCGACAACCGTCGTACCCCTCGGGCGGTTCCTCGATCACCGGGTAGTAGTGGAAGTTCTCGAATCGTTCCGAGAGCCATCGGAAGTTCTCGTGAAAGATGACGTCCTCGAAGTCCTTGTTCCCGTAGAAGAGATGGACCGTACGGTCCATGTCGCACTCCAGGATCTCGCGGATCATGCTCATGAACGGCGTGATGCCGCAACCTCCGGCTATGCAGACCATCGTCTTCTTGTGGAAGATCGGGTTGTGGTAGAACTCCCCCACGGGCCCCGAGCTCTCGAGGACATCCCCCCTTTGGACACGATCGAGCAGGTGGTTCGACACCACGCCGTCCTTCACCCGCCGCACCGTGATGTCGTAGAAGCCGAGCTGATTCGGGGGCGAGGCGATACTGTAGGGCCTGCTGGTCCTCACCCCGTCCACTTCGACCGCAAGGGCGATGTACTGGCCCGCCTGAAACGGGGGCAGGGGAGGCTCTTCCGAGACCAGCCGGAACGTATTCGTGCTCACCGTTTCTTCGAAGATGTCCGTCACCCGGAGCCGCATCCTGGGGGGGTGGAGCCGCCGGATGTACTGATCCGCAAGGTCCCGCTCGGCCGTGAAGTTCTTGCCGAGCCTTCTGCTCATCTCGACCGCGTCGGCAACGTTCTGGTAGCCGTCGAAATCCTGGAAAACCGCTTTGCTCATCTTCTCCCCCTTCCTCAAGCACCGAGTTCTTTCAGCACGGACTTGGCCGCCGCCTTGCCGGCCTCCAGGGTGGGCTGGAAGCCCGGATCTCCCGCCCACCCGCCGGCGAAGTACAGACCCTTGATGGGGGAGGCACCGCCCGGCTGGAAGAAAAGGGAATCCTTCATCTGCTGTTCGAAACCGTAGATGGCGCCCGCCGGGTGGCCGAGGTAACGCATGTGGGTCAGCGGGGTGCTCACTTCGAGCTCCTCGATCCGGTCCCGGATTCCGGGGTACACCCGCTCCAGGGTCCGCATCATGTTGTCGGCGGAGAGATACTTCTCCCGGAAGTAGTCGGTGGGCGGCAGACGAAGCCAGGGCTCGCCGAATTTCAGTGTGACCAGGCTGACCTGGCTGGTCCCCTTCGGTGAAAAGTCCGGGTCCGCGATGTTGTAGCAGCTCAGCACCATCAGTTCGTCCTCCACGCGGAGCTGCTGCATCCGGTCGTACACACGCTCCCCGATTTCGGTGTTGGACATGACAAAGCTCGTCGAGTCCTCGATTCCGATGTCGGCGGGCGCACAGTCGAGCCCCATGTAGAGGGTGAAACCGGACATGCTCAGGCTCCGGCCTCTCATCTCGGTGTGCACCTGTTCCGGCACGTGCTCCGGATCGAGAAGTTGAAGGTACGTGGCCACGGGCGATGCATTGGACACGACGTACCTCGTGGAGATCTCCTCCCCGTGCTCGGTTACGACCCCCTTCACGCCGTCTGTGCCCACCCGGATCTTCTGCGCGCCGCAATTGAACCGCACCTCTCCGCCGTGGGAGAGGAACCGGTTGACGATCGCGTTCGACATGGCCTGGGACCCGCCCTTGACGTGAAAGGCCTTGAACTCGATGAAGCTGAAGTAGAGGATGGCCAGATAAGCGAAGGACAACCGGTTGGGCGGCATACCGAGGTAGCCCCAGTAGACGCTGATCACGGCCTTGATCAGAGGGTCCGAGAAATGGGCGTCGAGCACCTCCTGGCTGGTCTTGAAGGCGTACTCGTACAGGACCGGGTACTTCTCCCGGGTCGCATCCGGGTCCTTGAAATAGAAGACCGAGAGCATCTGGGTGGCGAAGGCGTAGACGAGGTCGAAGAACGTCTCGATCCCTTCCTTCTCCTTCGGGAAGTGGCTCTGCAACTCGGCCACCACCTGCGCCTTGTTCGTCTCCAGCCTCACGTCGATGGTGCCCGGCATGACGACCCGGAACAGCTCCGGGATCTCCACGAACTCCAGGTCATCGAAGACGCCCAGATCCCGGAGCATCATCTGCAGCGGACCCGGGTTCTGGGCCGTGCCGATCCCGCTCAGCTGATGCAGGGCGACCTCGAATTCGAACCGGCCGCGGCAGAAGCTGGTGCCGCAGCCCCCGGGGACGTTGTGCCGCTCCAGGAGCAGCACCTTGAGACCCTTCTGGGCCATGGCGGCCGAGGCTGTCATGCCGGCGTTGCCGGCGCCCACGACGACCACGTCATAGTCTGCCATTGAATCCTCCCGAGTCCCAATAAGGATTACGAACCCTTGAACGAGCCTTTCCTCTTCTCCAGGTACGCGGAGATCGCCTCCTTCATGTCCTCGGAGGGCACGATCATGGCGGATCTTGCCGCGTTGTACTCGAGGGACTCCTCCAGGGATACCTCCTGATCGTAGAGGAAGACCTCCTTGGCGCCCTGGACGGCGAGAGGCGGGTTGGCGGCGATCTCTTCGGCCATTTCGAGCGCTCTTTCCATGAGGGTTTCCTCATCCGCATACACTTCGTTCACGAGGTGGATCGTCTTCGCCTTCGCGGCGTCGAAGGAGTGCGCCCGGAAGGAGATCTCCCGCGCGTGGCCGGGCCCCACCAACCTGGCCAACCGCTGTAAGCCCCCGATGTCGGTGATGAAGGCGAGCCGCGCCTCCGGCAGAGAGAACTTCGTCTCTTCCGAGCAGAGCCGGATGTCGCAGCAGAGGGCCAGCTCCAGGCCGGCGCCCAGGCAGTGCCTCTGGATGACCGCGATCGTGGGCTTCACGAGCCGTTCCAGTCGGGTGTGGATCCCCTGGACCTTCCTCACCTCCCAATAGAAGGCAATCCTGTCCGTCACACTCGGCGTGTCGGACACGACAGAGAACAGCTCGTTCTCCGGGCTCAGGTCGAGGCCCGCGCAGAAGGACTTCCCCTCTCCCCGGAGTAGAACGACCCGGGCCTCGCTGTCCTGCTCGGCCTGCGCGACCGCCTCGCCCAGGGCATCCCAGACCCTGGGATTCAGGGCGTTCCTCTTCTCCGGCCGGTTCAGGGTGATGTGTCCGACATTTCCCTTCCTGTCATACGTTACGTGACCACCTGTTTCCGTCTTCGCCTCGCCCATGGGGTGTGTCTCCTTCCGCCGTTAACCGTGCGGGTCCCGATTCACCCGGGAAACCACAGAAAAGCGGCGTTCGGAGTTCGGGGAGTTCGGGGACAGCCACCGATCTCCTTCCAGACGGCTACCGTAAGATACAGAGATCGGTGGCTGTCCCCGAACTCCCGAACGCCGAACTTCACGAAGGGTTCTTCGCCGGGACTACTTGCAGAACTTCTGGAAGCCGGCCATGGAGAAGTCGTCCAGGTTCAAGCGTGCGTGCATGGTCCAGGGGTTCTCTGCATTGAGAATCTGCGTGATCGTGGCGTGCTTGTACCGCTCGTCGATCACGTTCTGGCCGGCAACGGCGACAACGGCCATCTCTCCACCCGCGCTCCGCACAAAGGTGTTCACCATGTACAGGGACTTCCAGTACTGGCCGGCCCGGTCGTTGACCACCTTGAAGGGGCATGCGTAGGTCTCCGGGCTGATCCAGATGTAGTGCGTCCCGTAGTTGTAGTACTTGTCCTTCGGATTCATTTCGACGACATAGACCGGCCGTTTGACCCACTCGAGGTTGGTGGGAGCCCACGGAGCCCCCTGCCAGCCCTCGGTCTCGTACCCGTACTTCACGCGCTTGACGTCCTTCGTGGTCACCCATTCGCCGTAGCGATTCTGCACGAAGGGATAGACGCCGGGGAGGAACGCCATGAGGGCCTCCTGAACGCGCACCAGCTTCCAGTCGAAGGCGGACACCTTGCCGTCGTAACCGTTGACATCGTCCACGCATTCGTCCGAGCCGATGAAGGCATCCGAGCGGTTGGCTGCGCTCATGCGGCGCACACGCCGGATGGCCGGGATGTAGCCGAAGGTGTTGTCCGACTTGGTAGGGTCCAGGAAACGATGTGTCATGATCGCCGTGCCCGCCAGATCGTAGGGCCTCCGGACGACCATGATCGAATATTTCTCCACGCCCGCAGGGTTATTGAGCTTCTTCGCCGCGGGGAAGCCTGTCATCGAGGCCCCCTGCCAGGCACAGTCCACCTCCCGCTCGAAGCCGGTGCTGTTCACCCAGATGAGCTGGAAGCGGAACTTGAAGAAACCGTTGACGTGCTGGCCGTAGAGCTTGTTGTACATCATCTTCTCCACGACCAGCGGGTCCTCCGGGTCCAGCACCGTGAAGGGAAATCCCACGATGAAGTCAGCGGACTTCCCGGTCTCTTTCTCTACGATGCCCAGGTTCTCGTCCAGCTTGTACTTGCCCCGATTCGTCTCGAAGGCCTCGATAATGTAGTCGGAGCGGTTCTTGCTGGGGTCCTCCACGTCGAGCTCGCCTATGTCGAGGATGAACTCACCCCGCTTCACCCAGTCGAGCACCGGCGCGGGCAGCAGCCCCTCCGCTTTCTGCCAGTTGGAGCTGTCGATCACATCCCCGGGGGCGACATCCGCGAAGGCCGGAGCAGCGACCGGGCCCCAGCAGGTGAAGGTGATCAGAAGAACGCCCAGGCAGCATGATAATCTCGACATGTCTAGCCCTCCCCCCTTTTCAGCAGATTTGCCTTCGAACGAGAGCAGGCATCCTGACGAAACCCCCTTCAGTCCTTCCGCCTGACTCCATTCTAGTCGAAGGTCGCGCCCGTTGAAACCAGAAACTTGGAAACGCTGGACGCATGTTGTAAGCGAATATCACTTACACGGCTGTCTATGGTGCAAGCTGCCCATCTTGATAGCCGCTTTCCCACGAAGAAAACTCGGCTTCCACGCGTACCGACACCTCTGTTAATGATACTAACTTCCCTTTCCGTGTCAAGGACTTTGTCTCCTGTCTCCTTGCCGCGGCCCGCCCCCAGACCGATCGGGTTGTGGCCTTCCCCTGAACCGCAAACCGGGTAAGTAACATTAACTCACCTGAGACGATGGATCCTACAAGGCTGCAGAAGAGGAGCTGTGAGACGCCTACTCCTTGTCCCTGAGTTCTTCCTTGAGGATCTTCCCTCCCGGGTTCCTCGGGAGGGGGAGTTCGGTGAACGCCACATAGTCCGGAATCTTGTAATCGGCGATCCTTCCCCTGCAGAATTCCTTCACTTCTTCCGCGGTCAGATTCTCGCCCGGCATCGCCCAGATGACCGCTTTGATCTTCTCGCCCAGAACCTTGTCCGGCACCCCGACCACACCCGCCTCCATGACCTTCGGGTGCTGGCTGAGCAGGTTCTCCAGTTCCACGCTGTAGACGTTCTCCCCGCCCCGGCAGATCATGCTCTTGATTCGATCCACCACGAAGGTGTAGCCGTCCTCGTCCATGTAGCCGATGTCACCCGACCGGAACCATCTGCGGCCCTCCTCGTCCTTGAAGAAGGCCTCCCGGGTCTCCTCCGGAAGGTTCCAGTATCCAGGGCTGATTCCCGGGCTCGAGGACAGGATCTCCCCGGCCTCGCCGCGGGAAACGTCCCGCATCCGGTCGTCCACGATTCTCAGGCGGCTGTTTCCCAGCGTGCCGCCCACCGTGCCCGGCTTCTTCAGCATCTCGTCCCAGCCGCCGGCCATGAGCAGGAGCCAGCCGATGGAGGCCCCTTCCGTGAACCCGTATCCGTTCGCGATCTTCGCGTCCGGGAATTCCTCGGCCAGCTGGGTGCACATCTCCGGGGGCATGGGAGAGCCGCCCTGGCTGATGTACCGGAGCGCACCGGTCTTCACGAGCTCCGGGTATCGGGGCTGGAGCTTGAAGAGCCAGTACATGGCCGTCACGATGGGAAGGGAGGCGATCCTCTCGTCGATCAGCACGTCGATCGCCTGCTCCGCCTTGAAGGTGGACAGGACCACCGAGGAGGACCCGAGCAGTGCGTTGTTGACGAGGGTGTGGAGGGTGGTCACGTGAAAGAAGGGGGTGATGATCATCTGCTTGATGTCTTCGGGCCGGTCTCCGGTGTCGTAGACGCCCTCCATGAGACTGATTCCGTTCATGGCGTTGTTGATCACGGCGCGATGGAGGGTGATCGTGCCCTTCGGTCTGCCCGTCGTGCCGGAGGTGTAGATGAGGCTGCAGATGTCCCGTTCGGACACATCGACGAGGACTTCCCGGGGCGCTCTCTTCTCCATGAGCCCCGAAAAGGGAACGGCCCCTTCTCGGCCCTGCGCGCCCGTGACGAAGACGTCCTTCAGGCCCGACCCCCGGCTCGAGATTTCCTTCATTCTCTCCCAGAGGGTGCCCTCGATGACGGCCGCCGTGCAGCTCGCGTCCTCGAACTGGCGCTCCGCCTCCTCGGCGGCCAGCCTGGCATTGATGATGACCGAGACCGCCCCGATCTGGGACAGGGCCAGGTAGCTCACGAAGGCCTCCGGGATGTTGGTGGCCATGATCGCCACCCGGTCGCCCTTCCGGATGCCGTACTCCTCTTGGAGGCCGTAGGCCACGTTGTTCACCACCGTGTCGAATTCGTTGTAGGTCCACCGGATGCCCGCGTCCGGGAAGAACCACATCTCCCGGTCGCCGAACTTCGCGGTCCCTTCCTTGGCGAGCTCGGTCAGGCTGCCGTACCGGCTCGCCCAGACGTCCTGCACCTCATCGTTGAAGCGCGCGGTGATCACACCTTTCCTCGGCCACTCGAGCGGCGGCCTGATCTGCCGGCTCATCCGTTCCCTCCCAACCGCCGCGAATGCTTCATTCGGACGGTTTCAAGTCTGTCAGTTCAGCAGATAGGAGAACATGAACGAGATCTGATCCCGGTCCCGAAAAGCGCCGAAGTTGGTGAAGGCGCCGACTACGCCGCTGTACTGGATGTTGAACCGGAAGGGCTCCCGCAGGAACATGACCGACGGCATGAGCAGCCAGGCGCCTCGCACGTCGTAGGCCACCACGAGCTGCGGGTTGATCACGCCGTTCATGTAGTTCGTGCGGGTCAGGAACGTGAAGGTGTGCTCCGTCTCCCGCAGGCCTGCGAAGTCCAGGGGCTTGGGGTACAGGGCCAGGAGCTGCTTCTGGCGCGCGTCGTAGTCGGGGATCCACTGGCCGAAGTACTGGGCGGACACCATGAAGGTGGTGCGCGGGTTCAGCGGGCGGACCCAGAGATACTTGTCGAAGCCGATCATGTAGCGAAGGATGTTCTTCTCCGGGACCGTTCCCCCGGTGGGGTTGATCGGCAGCGAGGTCAGGCCGAGCAGTTCCAGATCCGTCCCGGTCAGCTCGCTGATCAGATCGACCAGGGCAGGTGGCAAGGGGATGGATTCGTCGGACATCTTGAGGTTCTCTTCCGGGATGAAGACCGACTCGTTCCAGAACCAGGCCGCCTCTCCACGGAAGATGATGTCCGTGTGGGGGTCACAGTAGTTGAACGACGCCCCCGTGATCTGCACGTCCGACCAGATCAGTTCCTGGAACAGGGAACTCGTTCCGGTGACGACCCGCGTTCCCGGCTCGACCCCCAGCCGGGCCGTGGGCATATCGAGAAAGGTCTTGTAGTGGGCGAGGGTGATGTTGACGCTGTTCGCAACGACCCCCATCAGGCGCACCCCCCACCGGCTGCTGGACATGGTCTTGTCGGGGCGCACCTGGAACTTCCGCATGCCCGTGTCCGGAATCGGGGCGGCATACGCTGTCCCGGCGGGTGCGTAGGGCGCTACACTCACGTCCCAGTTGCCCGGCACCCAGAAGCCCTCGATCATGGCCGACGAGATGAACCCGAAGCCCCCGAAGTTGTAGCTGCCCCGGAGCATCCAGAGGGGGATCCGGCGGTCGTCCAGGTCCTCGAAGGGGCCGCCGAAGGTGTTGTCCAGAGGGTTGATGGCGTCGAGTAGACGGAAGGTGTCCGTCTCGCCCCAGGCCAGGTTCTGCTTTCCCAGCCGGAGAAAGACGGGCCCCCGGGAAAGATCCACGTAGAATTCCCAGAGGTCGTAGCTCTGCTTGAAGCTGTCGATGTTCTCTTTGTCTGCGGCCCGGACGTCCCGAAATGCCTGGGGGCCCACGTTGTAGACCGCTTCGTACAGGAAACGCCCCACCAGATGGTACTTCGCATTGATCTCCAGGGCCTTGAGGGGCTTCAGGATGTCGAGATCGTAGGTGAGGTTCATCAAATCGTGATTGATCTCGATCACCGCCAGGTTGCGCCACTGCACCAGATTGCCGGGGGCCACGTCGAGCGGATGCGTGAATCCCTCCGACTTCTGAAGCCGCAGCGAGGTGCGGGTCTGGAGCTTCCCGACCACTTCCAGGGTCCTCGCGTCGTCGATGTAGACTGCCTGGACGTTCCATGCCCATCCGAGCAGCAAAAGAAAAGTGAAGACGCCGACACACTTCCAGCCTTTCCAGTGAATCATGGTTGTCCCCCCGACTCTTCTGATTCCGGAATGGCTTCAGCACGCCATTCCATTGAGCCGGTCGCGAAGGTCTTCGGCCTCGGCAACCATGCCGTGGATGACCTCCCTCACCGGCTGGATTGCATCGATCAGCCCGGCGATCTGCCCGCAGGGAATCGGACTCATCTCCGGGTCCCCGATTTCGTATGCCTTCTTTCCCCTCCCGCCGGCCACCTTCAGGAGGATCTCCTCCAGGGTCGTACCCCTCTCTTCCATGGCCATCACTTCTTCGGCAAGGCTGTTCCTGAGGCAACGAAGGGGGTTGAAGATCGATCGCATGACCAGGGCGGTATCCTTTTCGCCACTCTGGACGATCCGTTCCTTGACGGCAGGGTGAATCGGGCATTCCTCCGTGGCCATGAAGCGCGTCCCCATGAGAACCGCCTCGGCCCCCATGGCCAGCGCCCCCAGAAGCCCCCGGCCGTTACAGATCGACCCTCCGGCGATCACCGGCACTTCCAGACGGGATGCTGCAAGGGGAATCAGGATGAAGGAAGCCACATCGTCCATGCCCACGTGGCCCCCCGCCTCGAAGCCGATGAAGGTGATCGCATCCGCCCCGGCTGTCTGTGCCTTCGCTGCGTGTCGAAGGCTCGTGACCTTGTGGATCACCTTGACCCCGGCTTCTTTGAGCTTCGCCATGAGGGGTTCCGGGCTTCGCCCCGCCGTCTCGACGACGACGACCCCCTCCTCGCACACCACATCGAGGAAGGCAAAGGTCCTCTCCCGGACCTTGAACTCGGGCAGCATGGAGATGTTCACGCCGAAGGGCCTGTCCGTGAGGTCCCGCATCTTTCGGAGTTCCTTCCTGAGCGCGTCCGCCGTCTCGAAGGTCTCTGCCGTGATGAACCCGATGGCTCCGGCGTTGCAGATTTCCGCAACGAATTCCGCCCTGCTGATCCACTGCATGCCACCACACAGGATCGGATGGTCGATACCGAGCATTTCCGTAATTTTGGTATGGAAGACCTGTCTCATGGATGCATCCCCCACGAATCGATGCGAATGGATTCCCGCCGAAGCCTGTCCCCGCGGGGGCGGGAATGACGGCAATTGTCGCACGGGGATTGCCACGTCGCTGTCACTCCTCGCAATATCCGGAATCGGGCCCGTGTCTTCTGGGCGGGGAGGCGGTGCCTTTCGCCTTTTCCCTTGCGCCCCTCGCCTCGCGAGGCCTCATCCCTGCCCGCTTTGTCCTTTGCCCTTTGTCCTTTGTCCTTCCCTATGTTCCCGCCATCTGTTTCAGGAGTTCCCGGATGATGATCAGCTTCTGTATCTGTGTGGTCCCTGCACCGAACTCGATCCCCTTCACGTCGCGGTAGAACCGCTCCACAGGGAACTCCTTGATGAACCCGTACCCGCCGAAGATCTGCAGGGCCTTGTCCACGGCACGGATCCCCGCCTGCGAGCAGAAGAGCTTTGCGTAGGACGCCTCCAGACGCACCTTCTGCAGCGCTTCACACTGCGTGGCGGCCCAGTAGGCCAGAATCCGGCCGGCCTGGATGTCGGTGGCCATTTCGGCCAGCATCTCCTGGATCATCTGGAAGCTCACGATGGGGGCGCCGAACTGCTTGCGCTCCGTCGCATACTTGAAGGCCTCGTCAAAGGCCGCCTGCGCAACACCGATCGGGGCGATCGAATAGACGATCCGCTCGCGGTCCAGCCCGCTCATCAGGACCCGCACCCCCTTGTTCTCCTCAAGGAGGACGTTCTCCGCCGGTACCCGGCAATCTTCGAAGATGAGCTCCCCGGTGGGCGAGCCCCGCACCCCCATCTTCTTCAGGGTCTTTCCTGCCGAAAACCCGGGGAAATCCTTTTCCACGATGAAGGCGGTGATGCCCTTGGGCCCGGCATTCGGATCGGTCTTCGCATAGACCACGGCCACGTCGGCGATCGGCCCGTTCGTGATGAACATCTTCGTGCCGTTGAGGATGTACGTGTCCCCCTCGCGCACGGCCCGGGTGCGCAGGGACATGGCGTCGGAGCCAGCCTCCGGTTCGGTGATGCAAAGGGCACCGACCTTCTTCCCCGAGATCAGGTCGGGGAGATACCTGCGCCGCTGCTCCTCGTTTCCGTTCCGGTAGAGATTCTCGGTACAGAGGATCGCATGGGCGCCGTAGGTGTTCGCCGTGGCCACACACCCCCGGGCAAGCTCCTCCATGACGAGGACACAGGAGATGAAGTCGGCCCCGCTTCCGCCGTGCTCCTCGGGAATGGAGATCCCGAAGAGGCCCATGTCCGCCATCATCTTGAAACTCTCCTCCGGGAATCTCTCCTCTTCGTCCAGCTCCGGGGCGAGGGGGATCACGTGGTCGTCCACGAACCGCGCCACCGTCTCCTTGAGCATCCTCTGATCTTCGCTCAGTTCAAAATCCATGATTCCTCCCACACCCTCACTCGAACTCGACTCACTGCCATCCGCCCCGCCTCAGGCGAAAGGTGAAAGGGTAAAGATCAAAGTCAAAGGTCGGCAAATGTGCGTGACGAGAAACAGACGTTCCTTTCTTCACTCTCTAGGTGGTTCGATTCCTCTGAAGATGAACTTGCAGAGGTCCTCGGTCAGGTCGTCGGGCGAGATCTCTGCCTTGAAGATCACGCCCGTGAGACAGACATGCTCGATGCTTCCGAAAATGACCTGGCGGATCAGCTTGGGTGGGATGTCGTTTCGAATCTCTCCGTTACGGACACCCTCGTCGATGATCTCCAGCAGGATCTTGCTGTACGAACGGATCAGTTGGTAGGTTTCACTGCTGTAGTAGTCGAGGTGGTTGCGCACCTCGAGAAAAAGGATCTTCGCAAAGACCCGGTTGGCGGAGTAGACGCTGATGTGACCCCAGATCAGTTTTCGGATCTTGTTCAGGGCCCCTTTGATCCCCTTCAGGTCCCGCTCGAACTGAACGAGATACTGTTCGAGATACTCCTTCAGGACCTGATGCAGAAGGCCGCGCTTGTCTTCGAAGTACTTGTAAATGAGCGCTTCGGTGACCCCCGCCTTCTTGGCAATCTCCGCGGTCGTGATGGCACTGAATTCCTTTTGCTCGAGCAGGGAGATGAAGGCATTGGCGATCTTGATACGGCCCGGGGGATAGGGCCGCTCCGGCGCAGTTCGCCCCGAAGGCCGCTTGCTCTCGTCGGCGGATATGCTCTTCGGTCTTGCCATGCTCTCACTCTCCTCCCAGCGCGGCGAATCCGCAGGTCAAAGGTCAAAGGTTTAAGGGTCACACCCTGCGCCCGTGTGCCTGCCGGACCTCGAACCGGAGGACGACAACTACGAAAACGAGCGACGGTACCGGCGGGGAGGCACGGGCCTTTGTCCTTTGTCCTTTGTCCTTTGCCCTTTCACCTATTCCGTTAATGGCCGATCGTAACCGAAAGGCCCGCCGATTCCATGATGCCCTTCAGCCTCTCGAGTCTTTCCGGATCCTCCGAAACCTCACCCTGAAAGGGGACCTCCTTCCCGAGGAAGCCGTATTTGGGCTTGCCCCACTCGTGGTAATCGAGGAGCGAAACCTTCTCTACGGGCATCCCGGCGAGCCGTTCCGCCAGGGCCCGGGCGTGCTCCTCGGAATCGTTGTAGCCGGGGATCACGGGAATCCGGATCCATACCCGGGTCCGACCCGAGGCGGTCATTCTTCTCAGGTTGTCCAGGATGAGATCGTTGTCTACGCCCGTACCCTCGAGGTGCATCTCCGGGTCCAGGTGCTTCACGTCGAAGAGGACCAGATCCGTGTGCGCGAGGATTCCCTCGAACACCTCCCACGGCGCATACCCACAGGTGTCCAGAGCCGTGCTGAGGCCCCTTTCCTTGCACTCCCTCAGGAATCGAAGTGCAAAGGCGGGCTGGAAGAGAGGCTCTCCCCCGGAAAGGGTCACGCCCCCGTCCGAGTTCTTGTAGAAGGGCTCGTCCCGGCAGCTCTCGTTAACCGCTTCCTCGATGGTGACCTCCTCGCCGCTCACCTCGAGCGCACCCGTCGGGCAGGCTGCCGCGCAGTCCATGCAGAGATCGCAGAGGGCCCGGTCGATCCGCGCAACTCCGCCTTCCAGCTGGATGGCCTTCTTTGGGCATGCCTCGACACACTCTCCGCACCCTTCGCACTTCTGCGGTCTGGCCATGATTTCCGGGTGCGGGCTCTGGGACTCCGGGTTGGAGCACCAGGCGCATCGCAACGGGCAGCCCTTGAGGAAGACCGTCGTCCGGATGCCGGGCCCGTCCTGGATGCTGAACCGTTGAATGCTGAAGATCCGGCCCTTCGGGGCACCGGCATCCCTCTGCCGATTCGCAACAGCCATTTCGCTCACAGGCCTGCAGAGCAGGCACTCTGGGGCGTTCGGTCGATGATCGCCTCCTGGAGGTTCTTGTCCAGGTCGATGAAGTAGGCTGCAAAACCGGCCACCCGCACCATCAGGTTCGGGTAGTTCTCCGGGTGTTTCTGTGCGTCGTGCAGCAGGTCCCTTCCCACGGTGGTGAACTGGATGTGATGAATGCCCAGGTCACCGAAGGTCTTCAGATACTGTGCGAAGAGCTCGGCATTGTGGCCCGTGAGATACTCGGGCACCACCGTCTGGTTGAACAGGTGGTTCCAGGTCTTCATGGGATCCACCTTGGCAACCGACTTCAGGACCGCGGTGGGGCCCTTCTTGTCCCTGCCCGTCATGGGGGATACGGTCCCGTCGTTGAAAGGATCTCCGGCCCGCCTGCCGTCCGGGGTTGCCGCGCACACGCGGCCGAAGCTCCACCAGGCCGTCGAAGCGGTCCCGTCCGGAATGACCGGCGTGCCGAGATTCGTCCTGCACTTCATCGTCTCCTCGGAGACCCTGCGGGCGAACTCCAGGGAGATGAGGTCCACATAGTCGTCGTCGTTGCCGAACTTGGGGGCTGCCAGGCACATCTTCTGGAGCTTCTCGTGTCCCTGCCAGTTGTTCCGTACGGCCTCGAGCAGTTCCTCCATGGTGACCTTCCCGTCGTCGAAGACCAGCTTCTTGATGGCGGCCAGCGAGTCGGCCACCGTGTTGAGGCCGAAGAGGGTCACGTCGCGGTAGTCGGGCTGGTGGTTCCAGTCCCGCACGTCCTCTGCCCGGTCGATGCAGTCGTCGATCAGGGTGGACAGGAAGGGCCTCGGTGCATACTCCTTGTACAGGGCGTCCGAGATGTTCCCGATGAGCACGAGCCGGTGGATCACCCACTTGTAGTTTTCCGCCGTGGCGTCGAGCAGCTCATCGATGGACCGGATCTTGGCCGGGTCGATCTTGTTCGGGCCCGCCTTCTTGTAGAAGGGAATCGGGTCCGGGATATCGAGGGCCGCGTTCATGCACATCGGGAGCGGCACGCCGGCCGCCCAGGCGGAGATGTGGTTGAAGTTCTTGCCCGGAATCGTGGGCACCATGCAGTTGTTGATCGAATACTCCCGCGCGTCCTCGATCGAGCATCCGAGATCGACCAGGCGGTGGAGGTTCACCTTGTCGTTGAAGATGGCCGGCTGAGGCATCCCGGAGGCGAGCACCTCGATCGATTTCCGGACGAGTTCCTCGGGCATTTCGTCGTGCCAGCGCAGCGCAAGTGGAGGTACGATCGCCTTCACGGTCTTGACCGCATCCAGGAAGATGTAGCTCATCTCGTTGGTGATGTCCCTGCCCTGGGAATCCACGCCGCCGAGGGTCACGGTCTGATACCCCAGGGTGCCTCCGCCGAAGCCGGACCAGATCGGGGCGTGCAGAAAGCCGGTCTCCTGGAACTTCACGATCAGGAACTCGACCAGCTCCTGGGCCCGGTCCCGGTCGATCCTCCCTTCTTCCACGTCCTTTTCGTAGAACGGGTACATGACCTTGTCGAACCGGATGCCGGTACCGACCATGGGGAGCTCGATGAAGTTGATGATCAGGTGAACCAGCCAGTAGCTCTGCAGGGCCTCGTGAAAGGTGCGCGCAGGGTGTTCCGGAACCCGTTCACAGACATCGGCGATGGTCTCGAGCTCTTCCTTCCGGGAAGGGTCGAGGGTCTTCTGCGCCTTTTCACGCGCCAGGGCCGCGTACCGCTTCGCCCATCGAATCGCCGCTTCGAGAGACAGGGACATGGCGTCGAGCTCGTCCCGTTTCCGAACGTAGTCGATGCCGTTCATGGTCTCGGCCATGTACTCCTCTTCCAGCTTCTCCTTCCTCTCCCGGACCTCCTCCAGGATTCCCTTGAGCCCTACCCGGAGGATCTTCTCGTAGTTGGGCGTGCTCGACTCCCAGTTGAAGATCCAGAAGACCTCCTTGAGCTCGTCCGGAAGGTAGCTGCGAAGCCTGTGGTGGAGAGCGGCGTTGCCCCAGTAGTCACAGATCTCCTTCAGCTCCTGCCTGCCCTCGTCGGTGAGCATGCTCTCGTAGACCTGGCCGGGCGCCGTGTCCCGCACGATCCACTTCCAGGCGAATTCGGGGTAGAAGGGAACGCTGTCCTTGTCGCGCGCGAAGTTCCCGACGACCATTTCCTCGGACCGGATGTAGAGGGTCATGTTGTCCAGGATGTGGACGAGCGCCTTCGCCCTGCGGACGGTCATCGGTTCGTTCTCGGTCTGCCTGTACGACTCGGTGAGCAGCCGTGCCCTCTCGAGGTCCAGCTTCCATTCGAATCCCGGGCGCGTGGCCCTCATCTCTTCCGTCATTTCCTTGAGCGCGATCTGCTGCGCCTTGATCGGTGTGTTGACCATCAAGGCCTCGGTTCGTTCCGACATGACCATTCTCCCTATCTTTGTGCTTAGGGTTGGTAAACATTACTCTGCTTAAACTATCATAACTTTCTGGAATTATTAAATATTGTGTCTTTGAGGTGACCGGACTTGTATCATTATGTTAGTTTTACCCACTCAATGGGCGATTGTCAAGGGATTTTCACGAGACGGGATGTCGGGAGCCGAAGAAAGTGCGGCAAGAAACTGGGGACAGCCACCGATTTCCCCGGAAATGGGTGGCTGTCCCCAATTTCTAAGTGGTTGATTTTCCGGCTAGTCGGGCTCACGGCCGGCTTCGATCGCCCGGATCCTCTTCTTTCTCTCCTCGAACCGGCTGAGACCCGCCGCGGCCAGGCCGAGAAGGACCGTTCCCGCCCCTCCCGTCCCGGCCATACGGCTGTCTCGGCTCCGGCGAGGGAAGCCTCGATGGGATCGTGCCGCGGGCTTCTCCGGAAAGGTTGCGAATTCCATCCCATAGGGCAGGACATGAAGGATTGCACTGCCGCCCCCCTCGGTCACGCCGTACAGGTGGCCCTTTTCGAAGGCTCCGGCCCGTCGCCGGCCGATCTCGATCAGGTCCTCTCTTTCGCCGTAGGAGATTGCCCCCGTGGGGCAGGCCTTCACGCATGCGGGAAGATCGCCCTTTCTCTGGCGGTCGACGCACATCGTGCATTTCCGCGCTACTTCGTACGTTTCGCTCACTGTGGGAACCTCGAAAGGGCAAGTGTCCGCACACGTTCCGCAACCGATGCAGAAGGCGGGGTCGATCGTAACGAGGCCGTGCGCGTCTCGGCTGATCGCCCTCGGTTCAGCAGGACAATGGTTGAGGCATGAGGGGTCGATACAGTGGTGACAACGGCGTTGGGTGAAGATCCAGGCAAAACGGCCCTCCTCCGTGGTCTCCTCGCGCATTTCCACGAGCAACCAGGTTCTTGCGGAAACCCTCGCCGGGTTTGTGTAGCTCGTCCCCTGGAACCATTCCGATTCCTCCGGAGGAAGGTCATTCCACTGCTTGCACGCGACCTGACACGCTCGGCAGGCCGTGCACAAGGTCGGATCGCACAGGATCGCTGGACGGCGCAACATCACCCCTGCCCTCCCTTTCGCACGTTACACTGAAAGGTCTTGTACTCGGGGATCCCCGTATTCGCATCGCCTACGTGGGCGGTCAGGCGGTTGGCCGACTCGCCCGTGCTCCTTCCGATGAACCCGAAATGCCACGGCAGGGCCACAACCTCCACCCGCCTCCCCTTCAGCTTGTACGGCTGTATGCGGGCCGTGACGTGGGCAAGGGCTTCGAGTTCCCCCCTCGGCGTGGAAACCACAACCCGATCCCCGTTCTTGACCCCGATCGTCCGGGCCAGCCCGGGCGACATCATGACGAACATGGCCGGCATGAGCTCGTTCAGGAGCCCTATGTTGCGGGTCATCTGGCCGGCCTGCCAGTGCTCGGACAGCCGGAAGGTCGTGGCGATCATCGGATATTGTTTGCAGAATCCCTGGAGATTCCCTTCTTCCTGCCCGGGCTCCTGCCAGAGCATGGCGACCGGATCGTTCTGCATTCCGCACATCCGGTTGCGCACAGGGCTCTCCACGGGCTCGTAGTGTTCGGGCAGGGGTCCGTCGGCAAGGCCGCAAGAGGCAAAAAGGCACGCCACCCCCTCCGGACGCATGATGAAGGGACGTTTCGCCCCGGGCGGCCAGCCTCCGTCCGGCACGTCCCCGATCCAGGCCCCCTTTCCGTCCCCGGCCTTCGTATCCCATCGGATCACCCAGTGTTCCCCGTCCGCGGGAATTCCCTGCGGATCAACGGAGGCCCGGTTGTAGAGGATCCTGCGGTTCGCCGGCCAGCACCAGGACCAGCCGGGGTACAGGCCGATCTTGTTGGGTGCGTCCGTCGGTTCCCGGCGGGCCATCTGGTTGCCTTCCTCGGTGTAGCTTCCCGCGTAAAGCCAGTTGCCGCACGCGGTGGTTCCGTCGTCTTCGAGCTCGGTGAACCCGCCCACGAGTCTGCCCGTGTCCACCGCGTACCCGTTGATCTCTCGGGCCACCCTGTGAACATCGACCCCTCCCTTGCCGCCTCCGTATTCCCAGGCCAGGTTCACGATCGGATCCGGGAAAGCCCCCCCTCTCTTCGCGTAGAGACGCTTCAACTCTCGGGCCAACCGGTCGATGAACCAGAGATCCGACTTCGCGTTGCCGAGGGGCCCGAGGGCCTGCGTTCGCCACTGGGCCCAGCGGCCCGAATTGGTGATGGACCCTTCCTTTTCGAACGAAGCAGCTGCGGGGAGGAGGAAGACCTCGGTTCGAATGTCCCCGGGTCGGGTCACATCCGGGTTGCGCCAGAAATTGGCGGTCTCGGTCTGCCACAGGTCGACGCATACCATCCAGTCCAGGCCCTCCAGCGCACTGGTCTCCCGATCGCTGTCCGGGCCGCCCACAGCCGGGTTCTGGCCCATGAAGAAGGCGCCCTTGATCCGTCCCCGGCTCATGGCTTCGAAGATGGAAATGTGGGAGTAGTTGGCGGTTCGCTTCGGCAGCCAATCGAAGCGGTGGTCGTTCTCCCCCGTCGCGGCAGGGCCCCAGAAGGCCTTCAGCAGAGAAACCGTATACGCCGGCGTGTGGCTCCACCAGTTGGCGCTTGCGGGGTCCGAGGACCGGGGCGTGCACCTCCGCAGATAACCGTCGAGGGTTTGATCCGCCGCGGTCGGCGATTGCAGATAGCCGGGCAGGATGTGGAAGAGCAGAGCGAAATCCGTGGACCCCTGGACGTTCGACTCCCCACGCAACGCATTGACCCCGCCCCCGGCAACGCCCACATTCCCGAGCAGGAGCTGGAGGATGGCCCAGCCCCGTATATTCTGGGTGCCCAACGTATGCTGGGTCAGTCCCATCGCGTACAGGATGGTCCCGGCCTTGCCCGGCTTGCCCGATTCGGCGAAGGTTTCCGCCACCGCAAGGAAATCCTCCACGTCGCACCCCACGATATCCGCAACGGCTTCCGGCGTGTAGCGGGCGAAATGGCGCTTCAGGATCTGAAAGACGCAGTTCGGATCCTCGAGGGTAGGATCCTGTCTCGGGATTCCCGTCTCTTCGAGCTGGTATCCCCAGGAGGCGGTGTCGTAGGATCGCGTGCCCGGGTTGTAACCGGAAAAGACCCCGTCCTTGAAGCCATAGTCGGGGCGGATCAGAAAGGGGGCATTCGTGGCCCGCCTCACATAGTCACCCTGGTATTTCCCTCTCTGGATCACGTAGTGGATCAGCCCGCCCACGAAGGCAACGTCCGATCCGGGCCGAAGCTTGCAGTAGATGTCCGAACGGTTCGCGGTTCGGGTAAACCGCGGGTCCACGGTGATCACCTTCGCCCCGCGCCTCTTCGCCTCCAGGATGTGTCTGAAAGACACCGGGTGGTTGGAGGCGGGATTGGCTCCGCAGATCATGATGACATCCGCGTTTGCGATGTCGTTCCAGTGGTTGGTCATGGCGCCCCTGCCGAAGGAGGCCGCCAGACTGGCGACCGTGGAGGAGTGTCAGAGCCGTGCCTGGTGCTCGACGTTCACCAGGCCGCAGGCGCGCATCAGCTTCACCCACAGGTAGGCCTCCTCGTTGTTCAGGCAGGCTCCGCCGAAGGAGGCGATGGCCTTGGTTCGGTTGACGACCCGGCCGTCCTCCCTCTGCTGGAAGGTGGCGTCCCGCGTTTCCTTGACTCGTCTGGCAATCTCACGGATCGCCCAATCCCAGGACTTCGGAAGCCACTGCACGGACCCGGGAGCCCGGTAGAGAACCTGCGTCAAGCGGAACGGGTTGTCCCGGATCCGGCTCAGGGCCGCACCTTTGGAGCAGAGGGACCCGCGGTTGATGGGGTGGTCCGGGTCCCCCTCGGCGTTTCGAACCTTGCCCCCGCTCACGGTGACGATGAGGCCGCACCCCACGCTGCAATAGGGGCAGATGGTGGGTGTCTCTTTTCCTTCCTTGATCCTGTCGGGCAGAGGAACGGCGTCGCTCTCGCTCCTCAGCCCCAGTGTCCCTGCCGCTGTCGAAGCCCCGAGGATCTGCAGAAACCGCCTGCGGGAAAGACTCATGACCCTCTCCTCCAAACGATGCTTTGGAGATGGTTGGCGACCAGATGATCGTACACGAGTAGCGGGAACCCGGCCCCCTCTTCCTGAACCGTGACCGGAAGAAGGCGATCACAGGCGCGGCAGAAATCGATGCGAACCCGCGGCTCCTCGTCATCGCGGTAGAATCCCAGGAGGTCCTGGTTCGTGTTGTTACAGAAAGGGCATCGAATGCGGGGGAAGGGCCACATGAAATGACACTTGCCGCACGCGAGGATTCGCTTTCGGGCCCGGTTCTCGATCAGCCCGTGGTAGGCGGCCCCACCACAGACGGGACAGGTCCCGCCTATCCAACCATCCAGGTCGATGACGCTCGACGCCTTCCGGGCGGCCATGTAGAGGAAAGGCCTCAACAGGCAGCCACCGATCAGCACCGCCGGCCCCGAATCATCCGGTCGGGATGTGAAAAAGGCCCGGCTCGAATGAACCGGATCCGTCCCCGCCCCCTCCAGCGGCTCGAATCGATGGACCAGATGCTCCCAGAGTTGCAGGATGGGCAGGGCGTCGAATCGGATGTCCTCGCTTCGCAGGAGAGGCTCGCCCACTTCGGGTCTCAACGAAGAAGTCGGATCCGGGACGGCCGCGGGAAGGACCTCGATCCACTGCCCGGCAAAAGAGGGGTAGAGAGCCCAAAGGGTCTGAAAGAATCCGAACGCCTCGGGCGAGAACCCCTTCGGGGCAGGCAGGGAAGCCAACCTGTCGGCAACCTCGTCGAGGGAGAGCATGGCGACGGGTGTCCTCCGGCTCTACAGCCGCCTGGCGACATCCTCATCGGCGGGGTGTTGATGGTTGCTCGCTCCGTGGATTAGTATAGCTAAAGAATAGAAAAGCTCCGTCTGGCGGTCAATCAGAAAAATGAACGTGCTCGGAACAGAACGAAAAGGAGCGAATACGGAATGGGCGGCGAAGAATGGAATCCAGGCAAGATCCTCAAGGTATCGGGCGGCTACTGGGAGACCTTTGCGCTGCACGCGGCTGTCAAGCTGGACCTCTTCACCCTTCTGGGGGACGATTCCCTTGACAGGGACGAGGTGGCCGGCAGGCTCGGGGCGGACCCGCGGGGCGTCTCCATGCTTCTCGATGCCCTCACCGCCATGGGCCTTATCGAGAGGAACGGCCGGAAATACGCCAACCGCCCCCCGGCCCGGTCTTTTCTCGCAAAGGACGCGGAGCAGTACCTCGGGCACATGATCCTGCACCACCACCATCTGGTGGAGCCCTGGGCCCGGCTCGACCAGGCCGTGCGGTCCGGCATGCCGATTCGGGACCGCCTCTCTTTTGCCCTCGAGGAGTTCATGGAGAGCTTCCTGCTGGGCATGCACGCCATGGCCATTCAGCTGGCCCCTCGGATTGTCGAGGTGGTCGACCTTTCGGCCAAGACCCGTCTCCTTGACCTGGGCGGCGGTCCGGGGACCTATGCGGTTCATTTCTGTCTCAGAAACCCGCAGATACAGGCAACGGTCTTCGATCTGCCGACCTCACAGGAGCCTGCGGAGAAGACCATCCAGAAATTCGGCCTCGGGGACCGCATCGACTTCCGGGGCGGCAATTACCTGGAAGACCCTCTTCCCACGGGCTTCGATGCTGCGTGGCTCTCCCACATCCTGCATGGAGAGAGCCCCGAGGGCTGCCGGCTCATCCTGGGCAAGGCGGTTTCCGCCCTGCAGCCGGGCGGATCCCTCGTGGTCCATGAATTCATCCGGGATGACCATTCCGCAGGGCCCCTCTTTCCGGCCCTCTTCGCCCTCAATATGCTCATCGCGACCGAAGGCGGGCAGACCTATTCGGAACAGGAGCTTCGGGACATGCTCGAAGAAGCAGGCGTCAAGGACGTCCAGCGCCTCCCCTTCCGGGGTCCGAACGATTCCGGCCTGATGTCCGGGAGGCTTTGATCCCGGCACGGGCACGATCGGCGCCCAGCAGAAGACATTGTTCTATCCATTTGATCTTTTGACAGAATTCCGCTATGCTGCAGAGCAAGAGTGTCTCCACTGTCAGATGGGCCGCCAACCCTAGAAGCTGCGGAAAACACACAACGAATCCGCATCGTCGCAACGAGCGGAGAGGGGCATGAAGACACGGCTTCTCGTTTTGTTTCTCCTGATCGGCATCCTTCACATGGGGTGCCACAAGGACGAAATCTATTACGAAGGCAAGTCCACGAGCCAGTGGATCAAGATGCTCGAGGACAGGGACCCGGAGGCGAGGAGGTCGGCGGTCGTGGCGCTGGGCAACATCGGCCCCCAGTCCGAGGCCGTGGTGCCCGCCCTCATCCGGACCCTGGAGGACCCGGACCGGGTCGTGCGCGTGCAGGCCATCATCGCCCTGGGCGAAATCGGCCCCCGGGCCCGGGAGGCTGTCCCGGCCCTGACGGCGGCGGTCAAGGACCGCGACAAGTGGACCAGCCTTCACGCCGTTTCCGCTCTTGGAAAGATGGGCCAGGGTGCCCGAGACGCCGTCCCGGTCCTCGTGGCAGCTCTGAAGGACCGTGACCGAAACGTCCGGCTGCACGCGGTCGCAGCCCTGGGTGAGATGGGCCCGCAGGCAGAGGAGGCCGTGCCGGCCCTCGTGGAGGCCCTCCGGGACGTTCGCATCCGGGAGCAGATCATCGAGGCGCTGGGAAAGATCGGCGTTGAAACGCCCAGGGCGGCCCCGGCCCTTGTCGACTGCCTCAGAACCCCGTCTCTCCGCAGGTTCGCCTCCGAGAAACTCGAGCGGATCGGCAGGGCGGCGGTTCCCACCCTGATCGATTCGCTGCAAGACGATAACGCGGACATACGTGAGACCGCAGCCCGGATTCTCGGAAATCTGGGGCCACAAGCCAGCGAGGCGGTCCCCGCCCTGACCGCGGCTCTGAAAGACCCGGACAGGGGGGTGTCCGTACAGGCCGCTATCGCGCTGGGCAACATGGGTACGCGCGCCAAGGAGGCGGTCCCCGCCCTCTTTGAAGCCCTGAAAGACCCTCGTGTCTATGAGGCCAGCATGAAGGCCCTGGAGAAGATCGGCTTCAACTCCAAAGACGCCATCCCGGCGCTGATCGAGGCGCTGAAGTACCCGGACCTCCGTTCCTACGCTGCCGACAGGCTGCTCAATATCGGCCCGGAGGCGGTCCCGGAACTGATCAAGGCCCTGGAGGGCGAGTACGGTCCGATCCGGGAGTACGCCGCCTGGATCCTCGGCAAGATCGGCCCGGAAGCGGAGGCCGCGATTCCGGCCCTGACCGAGGCACTTTGGGACAAGGACACGCGCGTACGCGGCACAGCCCAGAAGGCTCTGGAAGACATACAAAGGTAGCGCCGGCTCCGATCGGTTCACCCCTTGGTCCGCCTTCCATTTTTGACTGCAATGCTTCATAATACGGCCTGCGCTCGTACACGGGATGTGGATCGTTAAGGCCCGTTTCCTAAACGCTTTTCCCGCCTTGGAGATCATGATGCCGCAAGAGAAAGTAAGCATGTCCGGCTTCCGGAACCTTTCGGTTGAAGAGCGCCTCTACCTGCTGGTGCAGGAGGGCGAATTGAACGACCAGGACGTACAGCTCCTGGTCGCCGCCCAGGAGGCCGTGCGGGTCGCCTCCACCACGGTTGAAAACGTGATCGGCGTTTCCTACATACCCCTTGGAATTGCCACCAATTTCGTGATCGACGGCCGGCCGGTACTGGTCCCCATGGCGATCGAAGAGCCCTCCGTCATTGCAGCCGCCTCGAACGGCGCCAAGTTCTCGCGGGAAGGTGGGGGCATCACCACGGAATGCGATGATCCGTGGATGATCGGGCAGGTGGAGATCCGGGGCGTGCCGGATGTGTCGGCCGCACTCGAGCGGTTGAAGAGCGAGAAGGCGAATCTGATCGAACAGATCGACCAGATCCACCCCCGGCTGCAGGCCAGGGGCGGAGGCGCCCGGGATATCGAGTTCCGGGTCCTGGAAGAGCCGAGCGGCCACATGGTGGTGCATCTTCTTCTGGATTGCCGGGACGCCATGGGCGCGAACCTCATCAACACGGCCTGCGAGGCGATGGCCGGAACCTTCGAGGATCTGACGGGCGGCAAGGTGGGCCTTCGAATCCTGTCCAACCTGGCGGACCGGCGCTGCGTGACGAGCCGGGTGCGCATACCGGTGGACGCCTTTGTCACGAAACACTTCTCCGCGGAGAGGGTGGCGGAGGGCATCGTGGCCGCCTCGCGATTCGCAGAACTGGATCCCTACCGGGCGACCACCCACAACAAGGGGATCATGAACGGCGTGGACGCCGTCATCCTCGCCTCGGGCAACGACTGGCGAAGCATCGAGGCCGGGGCCCACGCCTTCGCGTGCCGCGACGGATCGTACAAGCCCCTGGCGGTCTGGAGACTCGAGGAGGCGGAGGAAGGGCGGTTCGTCACGGGGGAGCTCAAGCTTCCCATGGCGGTCGGGATCGTGGGCGGCGGCGTGTCCGTGAACCGGATCGCCCAGGCGTGCCTCAAGCTGATGAAGGTCCAGAACGCTTCCGACCTGGGCAGGATCGCCGCGGCGGTGGGGCTCGCCCAGAATCTGGCCGCGGTCCGGGCCCTGGCGACGGAAGGAATCCAGCGGGGACACATGTCCATGCACGCCCGGAGCATCGCCCTGACCCTCGGGGCGAGGGGCGAGGAGCTGCAGCACGTGGTTCGCGACGTGGTCAAGAAGGGCGAGATCACGACGGACGCCGTGCAGAGGGCCCTCACCGACCTGCGCGGACCGGACGCCGGACTGACCCGGGCCATCCACAAGGCCCTCGGCTACGCGCTGGACACCCAGGAGGCGAGCGGAAAATGGTCGGGCCTGTCCAGCCCGCGGATCTTCGAGACGGCCATCGCGGTGGTCGCCCTGGACAAGGCGGGTGAATACGAAGACGCCGTGCAGAGGGCCCGTCTCTGGCTCAGGGGACAGGCGATCCAGGATCACCACCAGGTCGCTCAGGTCTACGAGCAGATGGCCTACTCCCTCGCCATGGAGCGGTTCGGCGCCATCGACCTCTCGGACCCGCTTCTGTTCGATCCCATCTTCCTCCGAAAGACCGAAACCCTCGCGGCCCTGGCCAACTTCGCCGGGCGATCCCTGAACGCGTACGTGCCCAAGGCCAGCATCCTCAACGGGATCCGGGAGCTGACCGACACCGAGCAGAAGCGTGAGACGATCAAGCCGTGGGCCCTTGCGGATCTGCTTTCGGTCCGTGTTCTCCTGGACGACCTGGAGGCGGCCGACCCCCTCCGGGACCTTCAGTGGGAAGACGGGTCGATCTGGAACAACCCGGTTTCCACGGCCATGGCCTTTCTCGCTTTCAGCGAAGCGAACCGACTCCGGGAGGCGAAGCACGCGGCCTCGTCCCTTCTCGAGTCGCAACAGGACGCGGGCTACTGGAACTACGTCCGCCTGGACATCTGGGGCACCTCGAGCTTCATCCAGGCCTTCGCGACCGATCTGGAGTTCCGGAACAACGGGCTGTCCCAGGCCCTCGCCTTTCTCCTGAGAAACCAGAACGAGGACGGCGGGTGGGGGTATTCGGCGGGGATCGTCTCGGACAACGAGTCCACCGCCCAGGTGATCATCGCCCTCAAGGAAGCCGAGCGGTTCGAAGAGGGCGAGCAGGTGAGGGCCGATGTGCGCAGGGCCATCCGGCGCGGCCTGGAGTACCTGAAACAGGGCCTTCGACCCGACGGTCTCTGGTCCACCTGGCAGTCCCCCGGAGATGCGGTGGTGGCCGACGTGCTCGGACACATCATGGAAGCGATCCGGCTGTGCGGGGAAGACGAGCCTTTCGATTTCACCCGGCCCATCGAGTGGCTCAGCGGTCGCCAGGACCTGGATGGAGGGTGGTCGGGGGGCTTCTACAGGAACTTCCCCTGTGTTCAGTCCGCCGTGCTCCGCGGGCTTCCCGCACAGGAGCGCACGGCCGTCAAGGGGCGTGCTGCCCTGCTGGCGGCAGTCAACAACGACGGAGGCTGGGGCATCACGCCGGGGGCGTCCTCCTGCGCGAGCGCCACGGGCATCGCCATCACGGAGCTATGCCGCTGTGATGCGGACCGCTACCGGAGCGTGATCCGAAACGGGGTCGTCTATCTCCTCGACCGGCAGAAGGCGGACGGCAGCTGGCCGTGCAGGCCGGAGATGTACGGGCCGAGACCGCTTCTGTTCTATGTGGAGTCCGTGTCCCATGCCCTGACGGCGAGCGGGCTGATTGCAGCACGCGCCGCCGGTATTCATCCCTGACCATCCAGATGACGACAAGGGCTGTCCATGAACCCCTGGCTCCATTCGATCCATATCTTCGCCCTCCTGCACTCGCTCTACGTTCACGGCAGGAGGTGGACCCTCCTCTTTCTGGTCATCGGTTTTTCCCTGGGACTCGCCTCCGAACACGTGGGCGCCACGTACGGCTGGGTCTTCGGCAAGTTTCACTACCAGCCGGATCGGATCATGTTCTTCGGCACGGTTCCGATCTTCACGCCCCTGTCCTGGTGGCTGATCCTCTACTGCGCCTACAACACGACGAACCTGATCGTAGGCAGCCTGAAGGGGCTCGCGGGACAGGGCTTCCGCCTTTCCCTCGCCGTTACCATGATGGCCGGGCTGGACGGTCTCATGGCGATGAACCTCGACATGCTCTTCGACCCGATCATGGTCTGCCCGGAACGGGAACGATGGGTCTGGGAATTCGGCGGCAGCTACTTCGACATACCGATCCAGAACTTCATCGGGTGGTTCCTCGTCGGATTCTCGATCAGCCTGCTCATCCGGCTCTACGACCTCCGGGCAGGCCGGTGGGTCTCCCTTGGAAACCGGTTCATCCACTACCTGCCCTCCGGCGTCTATTTCTGCATGTTCGCCTTCTTCGCCCTGCTCAGCTGCCTCGACGGGTACCCGCAGTACGCCCTGATCGGGTTCGCCGGAATGATGCCCTTCGTTCTTCTCGCAGGCGTCCGGGCGGTGCAGGCCCTTCGGAAGGGGGCCGTGGGCTAAGCCGGGTCGACAAAAGAACCGATACGAAGGTGGGAGGTGTTCAGCTCTATGGAAGAGACCAAGGCCCTGGATCCCGGTACCGAATCCCGGAAACAACCTACCCTGGCGGTCTGCTACAAGCTGCTTGCCGATGCGATCATCGACCGTCTCAAGAGGAGAGAGGCGAATTCCCTCATCACCAACTTCATGCTCCTCCTGGCCTTCCACTTCGGGATTGCGGACATCGCCATCCGGATGGCGGTCACCTTCGTCCTGAACGTCCTCGTCTATTTCATCAACGATTTCATCGACGTGGACATCGATCTGGCCAACCCGGAGAAGGACCACACCAAGGCCTTGTACATCAAGGGGCACAAGCGGACCGCTTTCGCCCTCATCGTCTGCCTGAGCGCGGCCCTGTTGATCCTCACGCTGCTCTACAGCCGGAGCGTCTGTTTCGGCGTCATCCTTGCGCTGCTGATCATCTTCCTCTACACCGACTACTTCAAGAACATGGCCTATTTCGACGTCATCGGCTGCTTCGTCTGGGGCGTGTCGATGGCGTGGCCGGCGATTCCGGACTTCTCACCGGAAGGGATCAAGCTCGTCCTGCTGATCGGGATCTTCACCGCTTCCTTCGAGGTGGTCCAGTGCATCAAGGATTACGATTCGGACAAGCAGTACGACCTGAAGACCACGCCGATCGTGATCGGCATCCCGAAGGCCCTTCTGCTCGCCCGGTCGATGTACGTGCTCGCAGCGGCCTACACGGTGTTCGTCCTCGGAGAGATTCAGGGCGTTCTGTTGCTCCTGCCCCTGTTCTTCAACACGGACCAGGACATGGACGCCTACTGGATGAAGCTCCGGGTCGTTTACGGCATCGTCTGGGTCACCATCATGGTGCGGCTCTTCTTCGGCTGGTACGGGGGGTAGAGGCGAAGACAAACCCTTCACGGAACCGGATCCGACCATGAATCTCACGGAAATCCGAAAGATCGAACACCTGGACATCTGCCTGACCGAAGAGGTCGAGGCGGGAGACACGCTGTTCGGGGACGTCCGTCTGGTGCACCAGTCCCTGCCGGAAACGGATCTGCGGGAGATCGACACCTCGTGCGCGTTTCTCGGCAGGAGGCTCGAGCTTCCCCTGATGATCGCGGCCATGACCGGAGGGTGCGAAGAGGCGAGGCAGATCAACGAGGCGCTGGCAGGGGTGGCCGAGCGCAGGGGGCTCGCCTTCGGCCTGGGGTCCCAGCGGGCCATGATCGAAAGGCCGGAGCTGACGCCCACCTTTTCCGTTCGGTCCGTGGCCCCCTCAGCGCTGCTCCTGGGCAACATCGGGATCACGGCCCTGAGGCAGGTTGCGCCGGACCGCGTAGCCCGGGCCGTGGAGGCGATCGGGGCGGACGGTCTCTGCGTGCACATCAATCCCGGCCAGGAGATCTTCCAGAAGGAAGGGGACCATGATTTCGCAGGCTGCGTGGAGGCGCTCGCCGCACTCTGCCGGGACGTCCGGTTCCCGGTGATCGGCAAGGAGGTGGGCAACGGGATCAGCCGGCGGGCCGCAGAGCGGCTCAAGGATGCGGGCGTGAAGGCCATCGACGTGGGAGGCCTGGGCGGAACGAGCTGGACGCTGATCGACAGTATGCGGTCCGGAAAGGATTCCTCCCGTTTCCGGGACTGGGGGATCCCGACGGCGGCGGCCATCCTGGAGGCGAGGAGGGTACGGCTGCCCGTCATCGCCACCGGCGGGCTGCGAAACGGCCTTCACATGGCGAAGTCGATCGCCCTGGGAGCCGACCTTTGCGGCATGGCGCTGCCCTTTCTACGGGTCCTGTCCGGCGAAGGCGTCCAGGGGGTCGAGAACTTCGTGGACAGCCTGGAGCGGGATTTCCGGCAAGCCCTGTTCCTGACCGGGTGCAGGAACGTGGCGGAGCTTCAGAAGGTGAACGTCATCCTCGGGCCGACCCTGAAGGAGTGGGTGACCCAGAGGAAACTCGGCAGGTAGCCCTGCTCTGACCTGAAACCCCGACGAATCCGAAGGCCATGAAATCCCCGTTCCGATTCCCCTCGATACGGTGGGTCCTCTCCTGGGTGCTCATCCTCGGCCTGTTCCTGGAGCTTGGCTTGCGGATCGCGACCGCGTGGAAGGAGCCGAAGGGGAGGTTCATCTGGATGCTCGGAAAGAACCGCCTCGAGATCATGGGACAGCGGGACGGGTACCGGTTCTTCACCGGCAGGAAGAACCGGACCGTTGAATACGGGCCCCTCCGGATCGATTTCAACAACCTCGGATACCGATCCCGAGAGCGTGAGATCCTGCCGAAGACACCGGACCGGTTCCGGATCGCCTGCTTCGGGGACTCGGTCACGCTCGGGCAGCACCAGAACGAGTACGAAAACACGTGGCCGGGCGCGTTGGAGGTACTCGTGAACGAAACGCCCGCGTCGAAGAGGGTGGAGGTTTTGAATTTCGGGATGGCCCACTACACCTACTCCACCAATCTGGTGAACCTCGCCCTGATCGGGGAGTACGTCGAGCCGGATATCGTCGTGTTCCTGATCGGCCCGAACGACTTCGTCTGCCTCTACACCCGGGAGTACGAGCCGGACGGCAGCCATGACGGGCAATGGCTGCTTCCGGTGGCGGATGCGACCTGGGGATTCCACCCGATCGGCGACATCCTGACGAAGAGCAGAGTCGGCAATCTGCTCTACGGCACGGCCGCCCGTCTTCTCGTGGCTCTGGAGGCGACGCGGCTGTTCAATTTCAAGCTTTCCGAAGAGAATCTGCCGCCCCGCCTGGAGAAGATGGGGGATCACATCGGCACTCTTTGCGCCCTTTCGAAGGCCCTGGGCGCCACCCCGGTGCTCTGTACGTACATCTATGATGAACAAAGGCTCCGGGAGGCACGGGGAAAGAACACGGACGCCTTTCTGGGCGTGCTCGCGGATGTGGACGACACTCTGCGGGAGGTGGCAAGCAGGAAGGGAGCGGTCCTCGTGGAGGCGAAGGATCAGATGAAGGACCGCCCGGAGTATTTCCTCGACGACTTCCATCTGAGCGACGAGGGGGGACGGAAATTCGCCCGGATCCTGATGGAAGGACTCAGGGACCGCGGTCTCCTCCCTCCCGGCGCCTCCACGGAAGCGGCGAAAAGAGAAGGCGGGGACTGATCGGTCATGCTCTTCAACAGCGCTGCCTTCGCCATGTTCCTCCCTGTCGCGGTCGGGGGGTTCTGGTTTCTCCCCTTCGGATTCCGCAGGTGGTGGCTCCTGGGGATCAGCTACCTCTTCTACATGGGTACGGTCCCGCAGTATGCCTCCCTTCTGTTCTTCGTGACGGTCGTCAACTATCTCACCGGGCGATGGATGGCGAGGTGGCCCGCAAGGCGGGCCCTCGGCATCTCGATCTCGGTTGCCCTCAACCTGGGTCTGCTCGCGTACTTCAAGTACACGAATTTTCTCCTCGGCACATGGAACGACCTGGTCGGGATGCTGGGGGGGGACAGGCCGTTCGACGCCCTGGAGATCCTGCTCCCGGTGGGGATCTCCTTCTACATCTTCATCGGCATGAGCTACTCGATCGACTGTTACCGGGGCACGTTCAAGCCGATCCGGGACTTCTCGCTCTTCGCCTGCTTTCTCTCCTTCTTCCCGCAACTCCTGGCGGGCCCGATCGTGCGGGCCGGCCAGCTCATCCCCCAGCTTCGTGAGCCCGTGTCCTTCCGACGGGACCGATTCGAACGGGGCCTTCGGCTTCTTCTGCTGGGCCTGTTCAAGAAGGTCCTGCTGGCCGACAGGCTCGCACCGATCGTCGACCAGGGGTTCGCCGACGTGACGCGGCTCGGCGGACCGGACGCCTGGGTGGCGGCCCTGGCCTTCACTTTCCAGATCTACTTCGATTTCTCCGGCTACACGGACATGGCCCGCGGATGTGCGAAGCTCTTCGGCTACGAGCTGCCGGAGAACTTCCGTCTGCCCTACCTGGCTCGGAACCCGAGGGAATTCTGGCGACGCTGGCACATCACGCTCAGCACGTGGCTGAGGGACTATCTGTACATATCCCTCGGCGGCAACCGGCGCTCCCGGCACCGGATGTACGCGAACCTGATGATCACCATGGCCCTGGGAGGCCTCTGGCACGGTGCGGCCTGGACCTTCTTCATCTGGGGGGTCTATCACGGCCTGCTCCTCGTGGCCCATCGAAAACTCCTCGAGATCTGTGAGGATGCGCCGTCCTTCGACGCGTTCCTGAAGTCGCGTCCCGGCGAGGCGGCCTCGGTGGCGACCACCTTTCTCCTGGTCACGCTGGGATGGGTCTTCTTCCGGGCGGAGACCTTCGGCGATGCCCTCTCCGTGTTCCGGGCGATGGCCGCTTTTTCCCGTGCCGGGCCGCTCACGGAGATGCTGCTCGCATCGAAGGTGCCTTTGTTCGCAGCCTGTCTCCTCCTCTACCATGCCTGCCGCGTCTACCTGCGGCGGTTCGAGGGACTTGCGCCCATGCTGCGCCGGGTCTGGACCTACACGGCCGTGACCGGCGTGCTGCTGTCCGTGATCTACTTCCAGAACTTCTACCCGGGAAAGAAGGAGGAGGCTCCTGAGCCCTTCATCTACTTCCAGTTTTAGTGAGGTGACATGGAGAGTAGCCATTTTGCGACAGACTCCTGCGGGTTGGTGCGGGTCGGGGGTCCCTCTCCGATTTGCTTGGGCTCCGTCTCTCCCTCCCCCTACAAAGTCGCCCGGCGCAAATCTACGAGGGACCCCCGACCAGCACCAGGCTCGTTTGGCTGCTCTTCGGCTGTGATCTCCTGTCGACCCACTGGGGCCTTTCGCCGGAACAGGGAGGAAAGATGAGTTCTGCCGACGACAACGATACGCGGATGGCGCGGTGGAAGTGTTGGGTTGCGCTGGTGCTGATCCTGGTCCTGGGGGCGAGCCTCCGGTTCTACCGGATCACGGAGCTCGAGCCCGGAATATGGGACGAGGGCTCCTATCTGCTGGAGGCCCGGTTCATCTCCAGCTTCTGCGGAGGAGTCTGGCGGAGCGCGAAGCTTTTCGTGAAGGAGCGAATATCCGGTCAGGACCTCTGGAAGAAGGAGGAGCAGCTGCCGGGCATTCGCGAGGGAACGAAGGGGATGCCCCCCAAATACGGCCGCATCCTGCATTGCACGTTCGCCGCCGCAGCGAATCTCGTCGCGGGCGAACGCCCCTATACCGGCAACGTGATCAATGCGGTCTTCGGCACCCTGACCCTTCTGCTCGTCTTCCTGCTCGGAAGGCTGATGTACGACGAACGCACCGGCCTGGTCGCCGCACTGATCCTCGCGGTGATGGGGTACCACATCCACTACTCACGAAGCTGGCTCGCCGAGGTGGACACACTGTTCTTCGTCACCCTCGCCTTCTACTTCTACTACAGGAGCCGTTTTCGGTTTCCCCACCTATCCCAGAAGGCCCTGGCCCTGTGCGGCCTCGTGCTCGGCATCGGTTTCACCGCCCACAACCGATGTATCGTGATCTTCGGCCTGCTCTTCCTGCTGGAGCTTCTCCTCTTCCGGAAATCGACGGGGATCTCGCGGTCCGTAAAGCAGCTGCGGCTCGTTCTGCTGACCGGCTTCTTCCTTCTCCCTTCCTTTCTCTGGGAGGTCTTCTACCACATGGTGTTCATCATCTTCCGGCACCTCGTGATCCCGATGACCACCCCCACCTTTCTCGAGCAGGTCCTGTTCGGGTTCTGGCATTCCCTGCTGTGGGGCTACGTTTCCGAGAATTTCCGTCTGTCGGGTTTCCTGACCTTCCCCTATCTGTACCAGCACATGAACGGGATTCTGGCCCTGGCGCTTCTCGCCGCGGGCCTGTACATCGCTTTCCGGCGTCGTTCCCTTGCGGACCGAATCCTCGGAGCCTGGTTCCTCTTTCCCCTCGTCCTCTACAGTCTGACCAACGCGGGGTTGACGCGTTTCTTCGCGCTGATCCTTCCGCCGGCCGCGATCCTCTCCGCCGCCGCCTTCTTCGCGGCCGTCGGCAAACCGGGAGGCGTGTCCCTTTGGATCCGAAGGGCCCAGCCCGTGGTGCTGATCCTGCTGGTGCTCACCGGCGTGATGTGCTGCTGGTTTCGGGTCCTGCCCCCTGCGTCCGGATACGCCGAGGCGATGGAATTCCTGAAGGGGCGCGACACCACACGGCAGATCGCCACGGGCATGCCCCTGTGCCAGGTGTACGTGGGCGTGGAGAATGTGAAGCGGCCGCCCGAGACCATGGAGGAACTGGAAGAGCTCTACCGGGAAGGCTTCCGCTACTATGTGATCGATTTCAATCGCATTCTCTACACCTACTATCAGATGAACCGGGTCGAGGTGATGGATCGGGTCGCAGAGAGCCTCGACCCCATCCTCTCCGTCCGGAACGATTTCGTGGGAAGACCGCAGAACAGCTTCGAGGGCAACCTCTACTTCTGGAAGACCCTCGCCTTGATGAAGAGGGAAAGGGAGCTGAAGATGGACCGGATCCGCATCTTCGACCTGGACGACTACTTCGACTCTCCGGACGCCCCCCCCTCGGAGGATTGACATTCCCGCTTCTTTGTGGCTAGCTACGGGTTTGCTGCATATCCCCATGAGGAGGCTTGGAAGAAGATGCCGTCGGAAAGCAAGCAGGCACGGGAAACCCAGAAGCAGCGCGTCCAGGCCGCCATCGAGGCCCGGCGCAACCTGCTGGCCGAAAAAGGGGTGGACAAGGACCGGGTCGCAAGGGACCCCCGTCTCAAACACCTGCAGGCGAAGTTGAGAAAGAGCTCGAAGCGTCTGTCCGTTCTCGCATCCCTCGAGAAGAAGCAAGAGGACATGGCCCTGGCCAAGCAACGGAAACGCGAGGCGAAGACCGCGGACACGGCGGAAGAGGCCCCGAAAGAGGGCAAGAAGAAGCAGAAGAAGGAAAAGAAGAAGAAAGAGGAAGGATCCTGAGCCCGCCCGGCCCCCCACGACCCGTCATCCCATGCAGGGCTTTCTCCCCATACCCTGACATTCCCTCTCCGTGGCGGCTACTTCCTCGGTGTCTTGCCGGCCCCCTTCGATGACTTCTTCGTTCCCTTTCTTCCCGCCTTCTTCCGGATCTTCCCCTTCGGCTGCACCTTGTCCGGCCGGGCATCGGCCGCAAGCTCGAAGAGGCCCGGTTTCGGCTTGCTGAACAACCCCTTGTCGTTCCGGTAGATCATGACGCGGATCTGTGCCTTGAAGTCCTTGGCACGTGTCCGGAAGTTCTTCTCCTTGAGCAGTGCGTCACAGATCTCGTTGATCGTCAGCGGCCTCTTCTTCTCCCTCATGATCTCGACGATCAGGGAGGCGAGGGAAGGCTGTCCGGTGAACCGTTTCTTCCCCCTCTTCCCGGACAGGGCGGACGACGTGTCCGCCACAGAGAACCCGAGGGACTCGATCTCCCTGACCACGGATGCAAGCTCCTTCTCGAGCTGCTCCTTCCGCTTTTCGAGCCGTTCGTGCTTCTCCTTCAGAGGAATCAGCTTCTTCAGGTCCTCTATGGACACGGATTCGATCAGGGCGACCCGCTCCGCCTTTGTCATGGGGTTCTCCTTCTCCCGGCTATTGCCCGAAGCATTGGGGCGGAGGGATCACCTCGGCCCCGGAGTTTCCGCTTGCCGGGCCGCTATTTGAGCATTCGATCGAAGCACTCCTTTTCGAGGTGCATGGAGAGATCCAGCACCTGGTTGACCATCCACTTCATGTAGGCGTTCACCGCCTTCTTGGTTCCCCGAATCGCCTGGGTACTGCCGGCCACGAGCTGCCCCGCCCGGTCGCGGACGACCTCCATCAGCCGGTCGTGGGGGACGACGTGATTCACGAGACCGATCCGGAACGCCTCCTCGGCATCGAGCATGTCGCCGGTCATGAGCAGTTCCTTCGCCCGGTTCACGCCCACGAGGAGCGGCCAGATCACGGCACCGCCGTCTCCGGCCGCGATGCCCACTTTGACGTGGGTGTCTCCGAGCCGGGCCTTCTCCGACGCGTAGACGATGTCGCAGAAAAGGGCCAGGGTGGCGCCGAGGCCGGCTGCCGGACCGTTCACCGCGGCCAGAATCGGTTTGTCCACCTCCAGGATGTTGACGATCAGCCTGCGCGCCTCCCAGAAGATCCGCTCCAGTGTGCGGACGGGATCCTCTCCCGCGAGGAGGCCTCCGCCGATGTCGCCGCCCGAACAGAAGCCCCTTCCGGCTCCTGTCAGGATCATCACGTCCGCTTCCTCGTCTCGTTCGAAGTCGGCGTACATCTCCACGAGCTCGGTGTGGAGCCTCGCGTTGACCGCGTTCAGGGAATCCGGCCGGTTGAGCGTGGCCGTGAGGATTCTCTCTTCTTTTTCGAACAGAATGTGATCGTATCCCTTGTACTCGACCATGGATGTTCCTCCTCTCGCTACAGGGGGATTGCTCAGAAAACATACAGGGAAAGCGTGTGCCATGACAAGCACGAGAAAATGGGCGGCCTTTAAAACCTTTTTGGCCCTTGGCTCGTTGTTGCCTGCAAAGAGGAAAAGACACAACATCCCGGAATCCGCATCCACGACGATCCGCGAAGGGAGGAACGAGGACCATGATGAGCCAAGAGAAGAAACTCGGAAGGTTTTTCCGCAAGGGTCTGGCCCGGTCGCTGGCTGCCGTAATCTGTCTGCTCGGGTCCGCACCGGGCTGGGCTTCGCCCGAGTCGGAATACGGCGGCGGGGCCGGACACATGATCGCGGTCCCCGAGGGCGAAGAGAAGTCGGTTGTCCTGCCGCTGAAGCACACCGAGGTGAAGGCCCAGGTGACCGGCCTCGTTTCGACCGTGGTCGTCACCCAGGCGTTCGAGAACCCGTACACCCTGCCGATCGAAGCCGTCTACGTGTTTCCGCTGCCTCAGCACGCCGCCGTGTACGGGATGAAGATGTTCATCGGGGACCGTGTCGTCGAGGGGGTCATCAAGCGCCGAGAGGAGGCCCGGGACCTCTACGAAGAGGCCAAACAGCAGGGGAAGACCGCTTCCCTGCTCGACCAGGAGAGGCCGAACATCTTCACCCAGTCGGTGGCCAACATCCTTCCCGGCGACAACATCCTCGTGGAGCTCTCCTACTTCCAGGACCTCGACTACGAGCAGGGCGGAGTGGAGTTCGTGTTCCCCACGGTGGTGGGGCCGAGGTACAGCCCCGGCCGGGCCGCGGGTCGATCCGGCCAGGGCTGGTCGGAGGACACGACCCGCGTGCCGGATGCGTCGCGGATCTCCCCTCCCCTGCTTCCACCGGACGTACGGTCCGGCCACGACATCGCCATCGAGGTCACCCTGGACACGGGGGTGCCCTTCCGGGATCTGGAGACGCCGAGCCACGCGATTCAGGTGGACCGCCACGGTCCGTCCCGGGCGACCGTGACCCTGGCGCCCCGGGACCGGCTTCCGAACAAGGACTTCGTCTTGCGGTGGAAGACGAGCCCGGCCGGGCCGACGGCCGGGTGGGTGACCCACAGGGGTGACCTGGGAGGCTACTTCCTGCTCGTCCTGGAGCCGGAGGCGAGGATCCCGAAGGCCGAGGCGGCTCCCAGGGAGTACGTCTTCGTGGTCGACACGTCCGGGTCCATGAGCGGGTTTCCGCTGGACCAGTGCAAGCGGCTGATCCGGAAATGCCTCGACGATCTGGAAGAAGACGACACATTTCAGGTGATCCTCTTCGCGGGGAGCGCCTCCCGTTTCGCGCCGGTGCCGGTGCCGGCCACGTCGGAGAACGTTAGCAAGGCACTGGACTACGTGAGAGGCGCACGTGGTGCAGGAGGAACGGAGTTCCTTCCGGCCCTGGAGAAGGCGCTGAAACAGCCCGTGGACCGGGACCGGTCGAGGATCGTCCTCTTCCTGAGCGACGGCTACATCGGCTACGAGACCCAGGTGTTGAAGTACATGGAGGAGAACCGGGGAGGAGCGAACATCTTCCCCATGGGGGTCGGCACCAGCGTAAACCGATACCTCATCGACGCCATGGCCCGCATCGGTCATGGCGAGCCCTTCTACCTCCGGCCGGACGAGACCCCGGATGAAACGGTGGGCAAGTTCTTCGAATACGTGTCCCGGCCGTCGGTCACCGGCATCGAGGTGGATTTCGACGGCATTTCGGTCCACGACCCGTGGCCGGAGAAGATGCCCGATCTGTTTGCCGGCAGGCCCATCACCCTCGTTGGACGATACGAAAAGGGCGGTGCAGGTGAAGTCACCCTCACGGGCTGGCTCGCAGGGAGACGCTGGAAGCAGACCCTGGAGGTGGAACTGCCCGACCGGAAGCCCGCAAACGCGGGGCTGCCGATCCTGTGGGCGAGGAAGCAGATCGAGGAATGGAGCGACCGCCTTGCGATCGGGCAGGTGGGGGATGATGCGGCAAGAGAGCGGATCACGGAACTCGGCCTCCGGTACGGTCTGATGAGCGCGTACACGAGCTTCGTGGCCATCGATTCCCAGGTGCGGAACCCGGGCGGTGAAGGCGGGACCGTGAGCGTGCCGGTCCCGCTGCCCGAGCAGGTCAGCCCTCTGGCCGCGCCGGGCCACGCTTACAAGATGAGCGCCCCGGTCCCGTACGGGGCCCGAGCAAATGCGAACGGGTTGCGGTCCCGGAAGCAGGCCGTCCCGCCCTCCAACATGGGTGCCGTGAGGGAGGAGTGCAAGACGGTTCCCCGAACCTCTGCGGACGCGGCACTCCCGGTCGAGCTGGAGGAAAAGGACGGGTACAGGGACGAAAGAAGGGAATCGGGTGTCCGCAACATCCTGATCCGGGGAACGCTTACTCCGGACGACGTGCGGACGATCCTGGAGGCGGCCCTCGAAGGGTGGGTGGAGGAGAAGGATCTGGCAGGCCTCCGGGGCAGCGTGTCTCTCTCGCTGGTTGTGAACGAGGAAGGGGAAGTCGTACACGCCTGGGTCCGAAACAAGGAGGCCCTGGACGCAGAGGAGCTGCAAGTGCTCCTGGAGCATGCCCGCGGTCTTCTCTTCCCGCGGAGTGAAGCGCGTTCGAGCCTCTCGGTGGATCTATGGTTCTGAATGGCCTCCGCTCGGCGGAGGCCCGTTTACGGGAAGACCTTGCAAAAGCGTCCGGGTGTGACATACTTTCTCCGCAGGCCAGAGGGTTCGTCATGCTGAACCTACCCGCCCTTCGCCACGAACCTTCCCCATGCTGGAGACCCGGGTTGAACGAACGAAGCGACGAAGCGCTCATGCTCGCCTTTCGGAAGGGGGACACCGGAGCCTTCGAGACGCTTCTCACCCGGCACCAGAAGGGTGTGTACGGTTTCGCGTTGCGAATGCTGGGGGACAGCATGCTGGCCGAGGAGGTTGCCCAGGAGAGCTTCCTCAGGATCATCAAGTCGGCTTCCCGGTACAGGGCGAAGGCGGGGTTTCGGAACTACCTGTACCGGATCGCCCGCAACCTTTGTATCGACCTGCTCCGGAGGAAGCCAAGGGAGCCCCGCACGCCCGACCTGGAAGCCGGAGCGTCCGGGACGCCGGAGGGAATCCCGGACGGAAACCCGGGCCCGGAACACAATGCGGGGGCAGCGCAACTGCGGTCGGCCCTCCACAGGGCCCTGAGCACCCTGCCGGCAGACCAGAGAGAGGCCTTTCTGCTCAAGGAAGTCGAGGGCATGAAGCTCCAGGATGTGGCAGCCATCACCGGTGCAAACCTGAACACCGTGAAGAGTCGTCTCCGATATGCCCTGATGCGTCTCCGGGAGCATCTGTCCCGGGAAGGAATCGGGAAGGAGATGGGATCATGAAATGCAAAGACTGTGAAGACAGGCTCCTCGAGTACCTCTACGGCGAGCTTGGAGAAGAGGAAGCGGCCGGCATGGAGCGGCACCTGGAGGCGTCGGAACCGTGCCGGAAGGAATACGAGAGTCTCAGGTCCGTCCTCGAGACCGTTTCCAGGGCAGAGGAGAGCGGCCCGCCGCCCGCCCTGCACACGCGCATCATGGGCCACGCGGAAGAAGCCCGTCTCGGCAGAAGGGCCTTGTGGGCGTGGGCCTTCCGGCCGGCCGTGACCACGGTCATGATCGGGGCGATCGCCGCGGGGGTCTACTTCGCGACCCTCCGGCACAAGCCGCCGAGCCTTCGGGATGAGAGCGTCCTCACCGAAGAAGCACTTCTTGTCCGGTCGAAACGGCCCAGCAGCGCTCCGCCGCCCGAAAGGGAAGACCGGACCCCGCGAACGGATTCGGCTCTCACGGAATCCGCGAAGCCCGAGATCTCTTCGTCCGCCGGAGCGAAGGACGACGCCCCGCAGAAGAAGGCCAGGGAACCGGGCTTTCTGGCCGGACTTGCGGAGCCCCCTGCCGCGGGGGAGCAGGAAGAGGCGGCGCCTCCGGCACCGAAGCCGCTGGCGGATTCGGAACTCAGGATGCTCGCACGCCCCTCGGCCAAGGAGCAAGCGTTCCCCCCCACAAGCTCGATGGAAGAAGAGCCGGCGGCGGCGCCTGGGCGGATGAAGGCTGCAGCTCCCCTTTCCGAGGAGCACCTCTTTCAGACAGAAGGGAGGGAGCGTGCACCCGGCCAGACCTATGGGACACACACCAAGCCGATGGCGTTGAGTGCTTCGCCTGACCGGGACCGCATGGAGGAAACGAAGCAGGCGGTCCCCTGGGCGATTTCTCAGGCCCTGGATCTGGCATCAGAGGGCGAGTGCGCCGAGGCAGAAAAGCTGACCGATGCCTATGCCCTCGACCACCCAGAAGACGAGGCCTGCGGCACGGGCTGGCTGGAAGTCGCCCGCTGCCACGAGAAGAAGGGGGATGCCGAGGCCGCCCGCGCAACGGCGGAGAAGGCCCTGGCCATCCGAGCCACCGAACCCGAGGCAAGAACCTTCCTCGAATCCCTTCCCTCACCACCAGAGTGACGCACGATTCGCCTTGCCGTCGAATCTGGACCCGAAAATCCGGCCTCTAAGCTCGATTTTCGACTCCCAGACCCGCATGTTCCCATTACTTTCGACCACTTCCGCGGGTCGGACCACATCCGACACCCGTTCTAAGGTCAATTTACGCCTGTTTGAGGCACTCTATTCTTCTATTATCAAGCACTTGGCGTGGTCCGACCCCAAAATGCACCCCAAGATGCCCCCGAGGATGTATGCGGGGCTTGACATCTTGATGCAAATACGGCACATTTTTGTGTATGAAGCGTACCACATTTACGATAGATGACGACTTGTTCCTGCAGCTGAAGAAGCGGGCGGCCAGCCAGGGCAGATCCATGGGGTCCCTGGTCAACGATCTGCTTCGACAGGCGATGACGACGAGCGCCCGGAGACAGCCCTTCACGCTGGAATTGGAAGGGTGGGACGCCGAGCCGCAGGCCGGCGTGGAACTTCTGGATCGCGACAAGCTCTTCGACCTCCTGGACGGCCGTTGACGCATGCAGGCGATCGACACCAACATCCTGGTCTTCGCAGAGATTCGCTCGAGCCTCCACCACACCGTTGCCCGGAAGCTCCTCGGGGACCTGGCTGAAGGCACGGTCCCGTGGGCGATCCCCTGGCCGTGCGTCTACGAGTTTCTGCGGGTCGTCACGCACCCGCGGGTATACCATCCTCCTGTCCCGATGAAGGTGGCCCTGCGGGACTTGCGCCGAATTCTCGACTCACCGACCCTCATCCTTCTCCGCGAAACACCGAATCATCCGGAGGTCATGACATCGGTCATCGAGGCGTCGGGTGTTTCGGGCAATCTGGTTCACGACGCCCACATCGCCGCCCTGTGCATCGAGCACGGGGTCCGCGAACTCGTAACCGGCGATCGGGATTTCTCCCGTTTCCCCTCGCTCTCCGTGAAGAACCCATTCGCGGGTATCTGAAGCGGGAAGCGTTCAAGCATCCTCTTCTTCCAGAAGGGTCGCGATCTTTGCCAACACCTCCTTGACCAAGTCCTTCGGGGCCCTTGAGACCCTCCTTGCCCTTCTGACGCGCCAGTCGAGACTCTTGATCTGATCCGAGAGGACGACCCCGGACGCCTTGCCCTGGGGAGGCAACGCAACCTCAAAGGGGTATCCCTTGATTCGCGAGGTGATGGGACAGAACAATGCGAGGCCCACCTTCTGGTTGTACGCCTTGGGTGAAACGACCAACGCTGGACGACGCCCTGCCTGCTCGTGCCCGACCGGAGGGCTGAAGTGAAGCCAGACGACATCACCCCGTTCGGGAACGTAGCGCCGAGGCATCACCAAGCCTCTCGTCCGACCGGTCGACCCGTGTCGAACTCGTCGTGGAGATTCTCTTCCCGGACCTGCGACAGAAGATCGTCCAGATCGTATTTCACCCGGCGCACCGTCTGAATCACGAGTCGATCCCCCTGAACCGAGATGTCGACGATGGAGCCTTCCTCGACGCCCGCTTCCTTGGCAAAGGACTGCGGAATCCGCAGTGCCAGGCTGTTGCCCCATTTCTGGATCTTCTTGACCATGGGAATCCTCCGTATATACAATGACTATACATCAGCGGCGCTCGAACCTCAACCCCGATTTGCAATTACCGTTCCCTGCCCGCCCGATAATCCGTGGCGGAAGCGGAGCCGAAGCGGAGCCAGAGCTTCATCGCCGCAGTGGGAGCAGATCTCCGAGGCAGGGCGGTTCTCGCCCGGCAATCAAAATGGCACGGTTGAGAGAACCCCCTCCCGTGGAGAATGTGGCCCCACGTTCACTTCGCAGGGCAATACGGGCGTGGCTATTTTTCCGCGAAAAGCGGGATTCGGCGAAACTGCGGGAGAGACTTTTTCGAAGGTCTCCCTAATACTACAGCGACACGTTAACGCCCAAAGATATAGCTTTCCCGATGTTCTT
>CAYZMM010000048.1:0-47368 GCA_964479535.1 uncultured Thermodesulfobacteriota bacterium | reverse complement strand
ACAAGATACCACAAGATATGGGGGGTACCCACACTAAACCCGGAAGGACCGAAAATTCCTATCGATTATGGATCAGGGGTACAAGCGAATGAGTAGCCAAGACCGCAATCTCGAGCAAGCCATTCTGGAGAAAATCCGGTCACTTCTTCCTGAGAGGATCGGTCTGGTCGAGGATTTCATCGACTTTCTCATCCAGCGCGGTGAAGACCGACTCCTGACACGTGCGGCCTCTGCCCTCTCCGAATCCTCGTTCCAGAACGTGTGGGACAATCCCGAGGATGCCGACTATGACCGGCTATAAGTTCGGTGACATCCTTCTTGTTCCGTTTCCCTTCACCGATCAGTCAACCACCAAGAAGCGCCCGGCTGTGGTCGTCAGTTCTTCTGCGCCTTCCGGAGAACAAGTGAAAACGGCAGAATAACACCACAAAGAGACCGCCAACCACTCCGTCGTTTCCGTTCATATCTCTCCGGAGTAATCTCTCCCTCCCTCCCGTTTCTCTCGAGTTACGCTAATTGGTCACTATACGTAAACGACCCAGAATCCAACGTTCATCCCAAGATAGTATTCCCCTTCCCGGAATTCGCAAAGTGCCTTCGGAAAGAGGGGCCCTGGCGCCCGATGCCTTCAGAAGCCGTGGCGGAGGTGGTCTGGGCCGGTTACCACGATGAAGCCGCCAAGCTCCACTGGTGCGTGCCGGATGACCTCGAACCATTCACCAAGAACGTTTTACGGGATATGGAAGCGGAGCGCAGCGCGCGCATCCGGCACTTCCTGGAGCTGGTTGGACAGCGGTCTTCGATCACGTGAGCAGGACCCGCACGGCGGGGCCGTGGATGCTCTGGACCCAGTGGTCCCCGCCGCGCTGGAAGGCGACCAGACCGTCCAGGTACTCCACCGTGTGCTGGGCGGCAGGGAGCCCCAGGAGCCGGTCCATGAGCAACAACACGATCATGTCGTGGGTCACGCACACGTCGAGGTGGCAGCTTGCGGGCGGGTTGCTGTACCCTTCCCGGAGCGCCGTGAAGACGGTTCTTGCCGCCTCGTCGGCAGGTACGAGGGTTCCCTCCGGCATCTTTCCGGCTACCCATCGGTCTACGAAGGCGCCCGAAAAGGACGCGGCATGCAGCCCGTCGGCCACAAGGGCCCCGTTCTCCGATCGAAGAGCTCCGGCCCCCAGCATCCCTCTCACGGCTCCCGCTTCGTCCAGGACAAAGAAGGGGCCGAAGGCCTCCAAGGCGCTGTGTTCGAGACACGCCCCTCCCCCGCTGCGGTGGCCGGCCAGCACGAGCTCGGCGGTCTCCATGCACCGTTGCACCGGGCTTGCGTATCCGCGAAGGGTCACGTCCTTTGGCAGCTTCTGCCCCAGGCGAACGGCCAGGTCCCTGCCCTCGGCCGTGAGCGGGTTCGCCAGCTCGTGGGAAGCCGGGTCGTACTCCCTCGCAGAGTGCCGGATCAAGACGGACATGTTCCGAATCCCGTCTGCGAGCAGACCTTGGATCAACGCAAGGACCCGGTCGCCATGCAACATGGATGCTCCAAGGATGCGAGGGTAGACAATCGCGGAATCCCACCTGTCCGTCATTCCTGCGCAGGCACGAATCCACCGGCTTCGATTGCTAAGGGATCCCTGCTGTCGCAGGGGTGACAGCGAGGGGGCGTTCGTAGACACCCTCATGACGTGGCGGGCCCTTGGGCTACGCGATCTCCGCCACAGAGTTGCCCAGGATCACCTTCCCGTCCTCGTTCGTCATCTGGATGACGTACTTCCCGTCTTCCAGCTTCCATCCCTTGGTCGTCAGCGTGTCGCCCGGGAAGACGACATTCATGAATCGGGCCGAAAAGGACTTGAAGTTGGCGGGTTCGCTGTCGCAGAGGTTCTCCAGAATCGTCTTTCCGGCAATCCCGTAGCTGCACAGACCGTGGAGGATGGGCCGGTCGAATCCGGCCACCTTGGCGAATTCCGGGTCGATGTGAAGCGGGTTCTTGTCGCCGCTCAGTCGATAGAGGCACGCTTGGTCCGGCGAGGTCGTGTACGAGGCGCTGAAATCAGGGTCTTTTCCTTCCGGCGGATTCACGCTCTCGCTCTTGGGCCCTCTCTCGCCGCCGAAGTTCCCCCCACTGCGGTCCATGAGCACCGAGACGTTCTGGAAGAGAAGCTCCCCCTGTTCGTCAAAGGTGTCCACCTTCAGTGTAAGGACCGCGCCCTTGTCTCCCTTGTCCCAGATCGATTCACAGACTCCTACGCTGCGAACGGTCCCGGCCGGTGGAATGGTCTTGTGCATGATGATCTTCTGTTCGCCATGGAGCAGCATGAACAGATTGATGCCCGCCTTTTCGATGAAGGGGAACAGGCCCGGGCCGAAGGGGACGACCGCAAAGGTCGGGTAGACCTTGAGGCCCTTTTCATACACAAAGGGCAGGTTCTTCATCCCGGCACCGATGCCCAGGGCGTAGAGGATGACCGTGTCCTCGTTGTAGGTGACAGGTTCGAATTCGAGCTTCTCGCCAATAATCTCCAGGTTGAGTGCCATCTTCTCCTCCTTGTTACGGGTGCTCACGGATTTCATGGGTGCAGCAGCATTCTACCCCTTCACCGATAGCGCTGTTACTTGACACACCCCCGTGTCAGCCCTACCCTGATTCGGACCGAATCGGTGAGCCGGCAAGGAACATACCATGAACCCGCGAGGCAAGTCCATTCGTGGGACCATGAGTGACCGGCTTCCCATTGAAGCTGTTCGAGACGAGGAGGCATCTCTGTTCAGATCCGTGCGTCTGCCGCCCGGCGTGAACGGCGAGCTGTTCCTGCACAGCCTGCCGGGCCGATACGAGGCCTTCGACGCAGCGGTCCGGGAGATCGTGAAGCGCAACATCGATGAGGTCGTCTGCCTTGCGACACGGGAGGAGATCAGCCTGAAGTCGTCCCTGTATGAGACCGCGCTCCGAAGGGCGGAACACCCCTGGCGGCAGAGGATGTATTCGGTCCCGAACTTCGGGGCACCCCACGACAGACAGGGGTTTCTGGAATTGACCAGGGACCTCGCCCGACAACTTCTCGCCGGCAACAGGCTGCTGATTCACTGCGGCGGCGGCATCGGGCGTAGCGGGATGCTCGCGGTAGGGCTGCTCATGACACTGGGCGTGGAGGCGGAGGCGGCACGAGAGACGGTTGCATTCGCCGCCGCCCGCCCGGAGACCGCGGCACAGGACCGTCTGTTGGAATGGCTGGCCCTTGCGCTGAAGGAAGCAGGCTGAAACGGAGAAGTCTCCTCGGGCGATACCGACCGGCAGGGTTCTCGACATCACCCACTGTTACAGCATATTCTTGGCCCGCAACTACCCCAGGCTCATCGGTCGCACGTGAGCCGAATCTCAGAAAGACCCATAGAGAGCCGAAGCCGGGCATTGGGCCTGGCATTGGAAGCAGTAGTAGTAGTTGCCGGTCATGAAGGTCTGCCACATGTCCCGCAGGCCTTCTCCCTCGATGATTTCCCGCATCTCCTCGTACCGCCCTTGCGCGATTCCCCGTATCAGCTGCTGGAAGTACCGGAAGCCGTGCTCGAAGATCACGTCGCCGCACAGCTTCTTGTTGACCTTTCCCTGCCCGGACAGCGCCTTTGCCGGGCAGACCTCGACGCAGCGCATGCAATGGTCGCAGATGTCCTCTTCGACGGGAGAGTCCCCCTCCAACGCTGCGGCGGTGACGACGCCGGAGATGCGCACGGCGCTTCCGAATTCCCGGGTGACGAGAAGACCGTTTTCTCCGTAGCTGCCGAGACCGGCGCGCACGCCTGCCCTTCGCCAGCAGATCTCGCCTCGCATCCCTTTCTTCGGCGCAGCCATATCCAGGGGTATGAAGGCCGCCACGGCCGCGGCGGGAGCGCCCCTTGACTCGATGACCCGTGCCGCAGCGTGCGCCGCCCTTTCGGCCTGTCCATAGGCGTGAATCGTGTCGAACTGGGCCACCTCGTTGTTGGCCGACCGGATCGAGGCCAGGCTGTGCCTCGCCGCAACCACCACGACGCTCCTGGCCGAGGGCAGGATCCGCGTGATCCCCTCCTCGTGTTCCGGAAGATCCTCCACGGGAACGACGCCGACCAGGTCCGCTCCCTCCGCGAGGGCAACGTCCTTGACCGCCTGTTTGAATTCATCCGCGCTCATTTGTCCCGTCCTCCTCTACACCCACGCTCCTTCCCATCCTGGCCGTATCCTGGACCCGTCTCGAGCCGGCACGGAACCGGTCAATCCAGCTTGCTGCGCTTTCTGGGCTGCTCTTCGGGCGGTGCCTGGCTGTAGTCCCGGAAAGGCCCGTCCCGCCTTTCGACGGCGCCCCGGACACCCTTCTCGGCGGCCACACGAACGAAACCCCTGCCTTCCGGCGTGTTCCGCATGATCCCGTCCAGGATCGGGCCGAGGGTCTGGGTGCTCTGCAGCCCCATGTTGTCATACGCCTGGTTGACGATGAGCTTCATGGAGATGAGCTGGGTGAGGGGGATGGTCGCCAGCTTCTCGGCCAGTTCCTGAACTCGCCAGTCGAGCTCTTCCAGGGGACAGGAGAAGTTGATCAGCTCGATCTCGGCCGCCTCCTTTCCGCTGATCCACTCGCCGGTGAGGGCGTAGTATTTCGCCTTCGCCAGACCCAGCCGGTAGACCCACATGCCGCTCAGGTGACAGCCCCACACACGCGAGTAGGGCGTGCCGATGCGCGCATCGTCGGAGGCGACCACCAGATCGGCGCACAGGGCCAACTCCGAACCGCCACCCACACAGTATCCGTGAACCTTGGCGATGGTCGGTTTGGATCCCCGCCACAGGCCCATGAAGACCGACAGGTAGCTCGTGTATTGATTGGTCACCCACATGGCGTCCAGGCCCGGGTCGTACTCGTCCTCCATGATCACTTCGTAGTGCTCCAGTCCTCCCGAGAAATCGAACCCGCCGCAGAAGTTGTCGCCCGCACCCTCCAGAACGATGACCTTCACCTCCCTGTCGTGGTTCGCCTCCCTCAGGGCATCGTCCAGCGCCCGCAGCAGCTCGTTGCGCAGCGTGTTCGCCTTGTCCGGACGGTTCAGCGTGATCGTCGCGATCCCCTTCGCCTTCGAGTATTTCACCATTTCCTCGGACATTCTTCTTGACTCCCTTTCTCCAGGCACTCCTATTCCAGGACGAACCGGTAGTTCTCGCTCCTGATACGGCGAGCCGGCCGTGCGGCCATCCGTTCGCCGCCTCCCACACGATCGACGGTCTCACCGATCCTTTCCCGCCCTTCCCCATCCAGTCCGGCCACCACGTCCAGGACCCTCTGAAGATGGTAGACGGCGTCGACATAGTCGCGCCGGTGAACCCGGACGCCTCTCAGCTCGAAATCGAACCAGCCCAGAGAAGGGTCTGCGTTAGGTGCGTCTTCCTCGCTCTGAATCACGGTCCCGGGGGGAAGGTCAGAATGCGACTCCACCCATGCGTTGTAGTTTCCGATCATTCCCATCTCCTCCGGGCCGCAATCCGTGAAGAAGTAGCGCAGAATGGGCTCCAGCGTCTCCGGCAGCCCGTCGTTCGGCAGAAAGCCGGGCGCCAGGTCCGGGAATTCCCCCGAATAGAGGGAACAGGGCGCTCCCCAGAGGATCTGCTTGTCGTGGGTCTTGCCGGTATTCTTGAACATGCGGTTCCTCCTCCTTCCTGAGGAATGGCCGAGGCTCGTCCAAGTCTAGCACCTTGGTCCGTTCATGGAAAGGATTCGGGGCCTTACGGCGATGCCCAGCGGGTCTTCTCTTCCACAAAACCCCATACTGAATCAATAGGATCGGTGACACGCAACAACGCATACCGCTGCTTCGTGGATAAATGATGCAGGAGGTGCCGGCTGTGTGATAAGGTCTGTCCCCTGGGAACGTTCATCGGGGAAGAGCCATCCAACGGACGCGAACACGGACTAGATACAGGAGGGAGGCATCATGAGCAATCCCGTTCAGGACCCATCCGGGGCCCGACCCGTTGCCGTCATCACCGGCGCCGCCCAGGAGATCGGTTTCCTGACGGCGAAGCGGCTGGCGGCCACCCACCGGGTGGCGCTGCTCGACCTTCAGGCGGACAAGCTCCCCGAGGCCGCGTCGGCGTGCGGAGCGGATGCCATCCACGTCGCCTGCGACATTACCCGGCAGGCCCAGGTGGAAGCCGCCGTGGCCGAGGTCGTGCGCCAGGCGGGCGGCATCGACGTGATCATATCGAACGCCGGTATCGCCGTGGGCGGCTCCCTGCGCATGATCGACCCGGACGCGGTCGCGGCACAGATGAACGTGAATCTCACGGGGAACTGGCGGATCATCCGGGCCTGCCTGCCCCACGTCATCGAGCGCCGCGGCTACGTGCTCGGCGTTTCGTCCGCAGCCGCCATCGCTCCAACCCCCTCCCTCGGCGCCTACTGCGCGAGCAAGGCCGCCCTGGAGATGCTCCTCGATGTCCTGCGCCTCGAAGTGGCCCACCTGGGCGTGGACGTGGGGGTCGCCTACTTCACCTTCACCGACACGGACATGGTTCGCCAGGCCGACCGGTCCTGCCCCGCCTTCGAGTACATGCGCAAGAACGAGCCGTGGCCGCTGAATGGGCTGTATCGTGCCGAAGCGGCCGCCGATGCCATTGCGGCCGCCGTACGCGGACGCAGACGCAGGGCCTTTTCTCCCGGGTGGGCGTCCTGGGTGTCCCGGTTCCGGATGCTGCTTCGTACGAAAGCGGCTTCCCGCATCAATCTGAAGCTGGTCCCGAGAGTGGATGAGCTGACCGCAGAGACCGTGGCACAGAGGGGCGCTTTCGACGGCGCCATGGCCCCGACCCCTGCCTGCGAGGCCGCGGCCGCCTCGGTAGGCCGGTCCCTGGAGCAGCCGAAAGGAGGCACGTGATGAAGCGGGACGGGTTTGCATTCGAGATCGTGCTGGGAATCGTTTGCATCGCACTCTATGTCGTCTTCTCCTTTTGGTACAGCGGCCCGGGCAGTGGTAAGCTCTCGCGAGAAGAGGTTGAGACCTATCTTTCGACATTGGAGGAACATGCGAATCTTCCCCTGGAAGCGAAGCAGGACGTCCTGCGACGGCTGCGCATCTGGGGGGATTCGGATGACGGCGGGCCCGTGTACATGCTGAACCTGATGCGGGCCCGCAAAGAGCCGTATCTCTTTTCGGGTGCCCCCCGGGACTTCCATGGAACGGCCGAGGAGGCGAACCGGATCTACGAGGACCACGCCATGCCCCTATTGCTCAAGCGCGGCGGCATTCCGACGATTTGGGGCGAGGCACAGGGAAGGAACGTGGCCGGCGGCGGGCCCGGGCTCGATGACTGGTCCCGTTTGGGTTTCATCCGCTATCCGAACCGCCGGACCTTCTTCGAGTTGCTCACGGACCCGGAGTACATGAGGATCGGGCATTTCAAGTGGATGGGCATGGAGATCATCCTTGTGCCCACTTCGGCGGAAGTGGCGGTCCCGGATCTGAGGCCGATCGTCGGAGGGGGCCTGCTTCTTCTCTTCCTCGGCCTCGGATGGCTCCGCTCCGCCACACGGCTTCGAAGGGCACATTCGTGAATGTGTTACAAGGGTCAAGATCTATCCGCCCTGAGAGGTTCTACGAGTCATCCATGAATCCACGATCACACAGAGGGAGGGGTTGCCATGATACTCGGTGTCAATCACGTCGCCATTTCCGTGCCGGACATGGAAGGCTGGCCTTCTACCGTGACCTCCTGGGTCTCGAGAAGGCTTTCGAGTTCTCGTGGGACGAAACATCGGACCCGGCCGGGCCTGCAGCAAAGATCCTGGCTGTCAAGGGAACGGCCGCCGTTGTAACGGTCTTGCGGGCGGAGAATATGCTGATCGAGATCTTTCAATTCAAAGCGGGTGGAGCCAAGGCACAGGACCCGGACCGGCCGGTGATCGATCACGGTTTCACCCATCTCTGCTTTGCCGTGAAGGATCTGGACAGGGAATACGATCGACTCAAGGCGGCGGGGATGCAGTTCCATTGCCCACCCACTCCGGTCGCGGAAGGCGTCCGAACCGTCTACGGCAGGGATCCCTTCGGGAATGTCATCGAACTGGAGGAAGCCGAGGGCAGGGACGTTCCCATGCAGCCGGCTGTATCCGCCTAGAAGGAGAAACAGAAAGGACCTGGCGCGGCTCCTCGACCACCACGGCCTTTCCCGCGGCCGGGGAATGCATCCTGTCGGTCCGTGTCTTCGACATTGCAGATCGCCAGCTGAGGTGGAACGAGACCACATCGTCCGGGTGCTCGAGCAAACCGGCCGGCGCGTACGCGGGCCTATTCCGGAAAGGGCTTCTCCATCCCTTCCATGATCGGGACCTCGAAGGCATTGAGGGTCATGCAGACCATCACGTACAGCCCCATGAGGGCGATGAGTTCGACCACACCCCTTTCTCCGATCTGTTTCAGAGTGGCCCGGTACGTCTCGTCGGCTACGCGGTAAGCGGTGGTGAGCTCTTTCACGAACCGATACACGGCCGCTTCATCGTCCTTGTCGAATTCCGGCGCCTCGTTCCGGCGGATCGCCTCGACGGTTTCCGGGGCGACGCCGGCCTTCACTGCGTAGACCGCGTGCGCGGCGAACTCGAATTCGGCCGACCAGACCCGTCCCACCGTGATGATGGCCAGCTCTACCAGACGGGATGCCAGAACCCCGCCCTCCCTCACGTATCGAGCGTAGGGGAGCAGGGACTGCATCAACTCCGGGCTTCGCACCCAGGCGTTGTAGGGCCCCTCGAGGGGCGAGTCCTCCGGCAGGCCCTTGAATATGGGCCGGGTCAGGATCAGCGCATGGTACTCCCTCTGTTCCTCGGTCATCTCTTCCGGCTTCAAGGGTCTCAGTCTGGACATCCGGATCCTCTCGTGTCTGTCATCTCCTGTCCCTGGTTCCGAGCAGCTCTCGCAGCTGAAACCGTTCCATGCCCATTTCCCGGTTCACGGAACACCGGATCGGGCAGCCGGAGAAGAGCTCGAAGATACACCGGTTGCACCGGACGCACTTCCGGATCGCGTCGGGGTTGCCTTCCCGGACCTTGTCCGCCCAGTCCGGGTCCGCGATGAAGGCACGCGACGAGGACACGAGATCTGTCTTCCCCTCGTGCACGGCTCTCGCCGCGTTGTCCGGGCTGTGCAGGCAGGGCGTTATGACCGGAACGTTCACCAGGGCTTTCAGTTCCTCCGCTCCACGCAACATCGTTCCGTCCTCGTCGGGCAGGAAGTACTTCGCCTGCTCGTAGCATCCGTCGGACACATGCAGGTAGTCCAGCCCCGCCCCGACCGCCGCACGGGCCACCTGCTTCATCTCGTCGAAGTGGATTCCGTCCTCGTTGTGCTCGTCGATGGACAGGCGGGCCCCCAGGGGAATGTCCCCGGGCAGGGTTTCCTTCGCGGCCCGGATGAGCCTGAGAAGGAACCGCATGCGGTTCTCGAGGCTGCCCCCGTACTTGTCGGACCGTCTGTTGTACCTGGGCGAGAGGAAATCGTGAATGAGATACCCGTGGGGGGAGTGCAGCTCGATGCCGTCGAAACCGGAAAAGACCGCCCTGCGGCAGCCGCGGGCGAAATCCCTTATCAGCTGCTCGATCTCTTCCTCCCGGAGTTCCTCGGGCAACTCCCCCTCCAGGGGGGGAACCATGTTCGGGTACTTCTCGTACCACTTGACCAGGCTGCCGGGCAGGTTTTCCAGGCGAAGCTGCAGACGGACCGGCGAAGGCGCCTTGGGCCTCAGTCCCGAGTCCCGCGCAGCGGCCTGTACACCCAGACCGGGCGAGAGCTGAATGAAGACCTTCGCCTTGTGTCTGTGGGCCGCCTCGGTAAGAAGGGCCATTTTGGCCACGTGTTCCGGTCCCCACAGATGGTGAATGTTGTAGATCGACGTGGTCGCAGCCATGGGGCTGACCGGGGTCGCCTCGAAGATGAGCAGCCCCAGCCCCCCCTTGGCCCTTGCGAGATACCAGCCCAGGGTCTGGTCGCCTACCAGGTGATTGTCCGAGAAGTTCGTGTTCGTCGGCGCCAGCACGAGGCGGTTCCTGAGCTCCACCTTGCCGATCTGCACCGGCTCGAAGAGGATCTCGTGCTTCATCTTCCTCCCCCCTTTGCGGGTTACGGACTCTCGGCGTCCGCGTCTCTTGCAAGGGCCTTTTCGACGGCGGATGCGAGGAGCATCTGGGTGAACATCTCGGTCACGGCGAATTCGCGCCGTTTCGTCCAGTTCTCCAGGGCCTTCCAGATCCCCTCTTCCGTCGCACGGGCCTCCTGCCCCTCCAGGCCCTCCACGTGTGCGTGGAACTCGGTCAGCAACGAAAGAAGCCCGCGGTTCGTCTCGTCCAGCACGGAGACCCGGAAATCGGTATCCGCGCCCTCCGCGGCGCGGCCCATGCGCTTCCCGAGGTCGTCGTCCTCCACCACGGACAGTGCCTCGGAAAAGAGCTGTCGCAACTCTCTGTTCTCCTCCACCCTTCGTGCGACGGCCCGCTCCATCTCCTCGCCCACCACCCCGATCAGCAGTGCAAACAAGCCCAGCTCCGCCTGCGCCTTCTCGGCCTCCATGGCCGGAACGTATTCGCTTATGAGAGAGCCTGCCACCGTCTGCAGAATATGTCCGGCACTCGGTTTCATGATCTCCCCCTCATCTGGTCCAGAAGGATGCGTCGTTGAAGGTCCATGGCCCAGATTCCGCCGTAGCCCACGATCGGGTCCGTGTTCAGCCCTGTTTCGTAGACGTTGTTCATGGAAACCCAGATCGCCACCGACTTCACACTGGTGAACAGCTCCCACCAGAAGAGCGCGTCCGGGTCCGCCTCGAACCCGCTCGCCTCTTCCCAGATCCGGACCCCTTCTTCGCGGGGGATCATGAAGCCGTTCTTTTCCGGCTCGCTCCAGCTCCACAAACGGTTCATGGACCATGCCAGGTCCTCGAGGGGATCCCCGAGGTGCATCATCTCCCAGTCCAGGATTCCCCGTATCTCGCCCTTGCGATTGAACAGGAAATTGCCGGCCCGCATGTCGCCGTGGACGATCACGACCTTCCGGGCGGGCGGCGGAGGGTGCCGGCGGAGCCACCGGACGGCCGCGCGCAGGACGGGGTGCGGCTCCAGTTCGTTCTTGTCTACATCCGCCTCCCAGTAGTCGAGCTCCCGTCTCCAGCACGCCTCCGGCGCGACCGGCTCCAGCTTGCTCTCGAGCCCCACCTGTGCGGGGTCGGTTGTGGCGATGGTCGCCATGATGCGGAAGAACCGCTCCCCCACCTTCTCCCGGACCGCCTGAAAGGGGGGCACCGTCATCAGCATGTGCTTGTCCTCGCAGCCGACGATCTCCTCCATCACGTAGAAGGGTGTGCCGAGCCACTTCGGATCCTTCTCGATCCACAGCACTCTGGGCACCGGAACTTCGGTCTCGTAGAATGCCCGATACGCGTCGAACTCGGTGTTCACGCTCGTCTCGATGATGCCGGACTCGAACTCGCGGCGCAGGATGACCCGTTCCGACACGGCCTCCCCTTTCAGGACATATTTCAGCTCGAGGCTGCAGGTTTGGCGGGAGGCGCCGCCGAAGATCGGGTTCACGTCACGGATCTCGACGTGCTGCGCCTCCGGGATCTTCCCGGACACAAAGGCCTTGAATCTCTCGGCCGTCTCCGTCTCGGTCATCTCTTCCCCCCTGGTGCTCGACTTGACCCGGACCCCCATCCTGAATATGGTCTTGCTGGCGGCCGGCACGAACCAACCTAACGCAAATTCGTGATGAAGAGCAAGACATGAAAGAGAGAAGAACACGTGGTTTCCACATGACCCCCGAGGCGTTCCGCAGTCACGGGCGGGCCGTGGTGGACTGGATCGCGGATTACTACGAGCGGGTCGAGTCCCTCCCGGTCCTTTCCCGAGCCGAGCCCGGGGAGATCCGTGCCTCTCTCCCGGCCGAACCGCCCGCCCGGGGTGAGTCCTTCGAGGCGATTCTCGCGGATCTGGAGAGGTGCATCCTGCCGGGTATCACCCACTGGCAGTCGCCCAACTTCTTCGCCTTCTTTCCGGCGAACAGCTCCGGACCCTCGGTCCTGGGAGAGCTGCTTTCAGCCGGTCTGGGTGTGCAGGGCATGCTGTGGGCCACGAGCCCGGCCTGTACGGAACTGGAGACCCATGTGCTCGACTGGCTCGTGGACATGCTGGGCCTTCCCCGGAAGTTCAAATCGGACGGTGCCGGCGGCGGGGTCATCCAGGACACGGCTTCCGGGGCGACCCTCACCGCGCTGCTTGCAGCGAGAGAGCGTGCAACCGGCTTCGCCGGAAACGAGAAGGGGCTGGACGGCCGGCTCGTTGCCTATGCGTCGAGCCAGACCCACTCGTCGATCGAGAAGGCGGTCAAGATCGCGGGGCTGGGTCGCGCGAACCTCCGCGTCGTCGAGGTGGACGACCGCTCCGCCATGCAACCGGAAGCGCTTGCGGCGAGCATCCGGCAGGATCGCCGGGCGGGAAAGGTCCCCTGCTTCGTGTGTGCCACCGTCGGCACCACTTCTTCGAACGCGATCGATCCTCTGCCGGAGATCGGCCCGATCTGTCGGGAGGAGGGGGTCTGGCTGCACGTGGACGGTGCCATGGCCGGGACCGCGGCCCTCTGCCCGGAGTTCCGTCACATCCATCACGGTCTGGAATTCGCGGACAGCTACTGCTTCAATCCTCACAAGTGGATGTTCACGAACTTCGACTGTGATTGCTTCTTCGTGGCGGACCGGGCGGCCCTGATCCAGACGTTGAGCGTGCTTCCCGAGTACCTGCGGAATCAGGCGACCGAATCCGGGGCGGTGATCGATTACCGGGACTGGGGCATTCCCCTCGGCAGGCGCTTCCGGTCGCTCAAGCTCTGGTTCGTCATCCGCCACTACGGGCTGGAGGGGCTTCAGTATCACGTTCGGGAGCACGTACGGCTGGCGCAGGACTTCGCACGCCGGGTCGAGGCTTCGGAACGCTTCCAGCTCGCAGCGCCGGTGCCGTTGAACCTGGTCTGCTTCCGGCACGTGGGTGGAGACGGAATCAACGAGCGGCTGCTCGAGAGGTTGAATCAGAGCGGCAGGGTGTATCTGACGCATACGAAGCTGGACGAGAAGTTCACCCTGCGCATGTGCGTGGGGCAGACGTACACGGAGGAGCGTCACGTACTCGGGGCGTGGGAGCTGATACAGAGCATGGCGGCTGCGGTTGAGAAGGAAGGCCAGTGAGCTGGGGGATCCCCGCTTTCGCGGGGATGACGGCTTTCGGGGATGACGGCTTTCGGGAATGACGGCTTTCGGGGATGACGGCCTTTCAGGAGATGAAAGCCGTCGAGGGCAGGACGGTGTTCGTTGGGATGACGGCCTTTGCTCATGAGGATCCCGCTGGGGACCCTCTGTGCGCACCGGCCGTCATTCCTGCGCAGGCAGGAATCCTGTGGCGTCCGGCAGAGGGATCCGCGCGTTCGAGGGAGTGGGGGCCATTGGGGGTGGGACGCCCATCCCGGCCCGGAGGTTGCCGCGTCGCCTTCGGCTCCTCGCAATCTCCTCCGATTGCCCTTGGTGACGTCCCCTAACCGTGGGCAGTGGGAGCAAAGCAAGGTAGAAGGCTGCGAGCGAAGCGTGGCAGCCTCCTGTCCGGAAGGCTCGCACTGACCGCTTGAGCGCTGTCGCATTCTCCAGAAGCGAATCCGAGGGTACGCACCTGCGAGAGAGGAGAGTTGCTGTAGGCTGCGCGAACGCCCTTTCGCCTCTTGCGGTCCGCCCCCTGGCCTAACAACCTCCCTCTGTCGGCGACCGCCGATTGCCGGCGGCGGGGCCTTTGTCCTTTTCCGTTCTCTCACTCCTTCCGGACCCGCAGGACCTTCTTGTCGATCTTGCCGACGGCGGTGAGGGGCATCTCGCCGATGATTTGGATCTCCTTGGGGACTTCGTAGGGGGCGCAGTTCTCTTTGGCGAACCGGATGATCTCCTCGCCGAGCGCTGCTTCATCCCCATCGTGGCTGTATCCGGCATCCAGCTGAACGAACCCCTTGACCAGCTCCGAGCCGGGCCGTTTCGGGTTGTCCACGCCCACGAGTGCGATCATGCCGACGGCCGGGTGCTGGGCGATCACGTCTTCCACCTTGCTCGAGAAGACCTTGTATCCGCCCACGATGATCATGTCCTTGGTGCGGTCCACGATCCGCATGTAGCCGTCTTCGTCCATGATGGCCACGTCTCCGGTGTGCATGAACCCGTCGGCATCGATCGCCCCCTTCGTCTCCTCCGGCTTGTTGTAGTAGCCCTGCATGACCAGCGGGCCGCGTATGCAGATCTCCCCCGCCTGCCCCAGGGGGACTTCCTCGCCGGTTCCGGGATCCACGAGCTTCGCCTCCGTGTTGAGAAAGGGCACGCCGATGGTGCCGAGCTTCCGCAGCCCCCTCATCGGGTTCATGGTCGACACGGGAGAGGTTTCGGTCATGCCGTACAGCTCCAGGAGCTTGCCCTTACCGACGATGCGCTCGAACTCTTCCTGTGATTCCTTCGGGAAGGGCGACGCAGCGCAGACGCACGTGCCCAGGTGCGAGTGGTCCATCTCCCTGAATTTCGGATTGGCCATCAGCATTTGAAAGAGGGACGGAACGTTCACCAGGTTGGTCACCCCGTATTTCATCATCTCCTTGCAGATGTGGTCCGTGTCCCGCGGGTTGGGAACGAGCACCTGCGTCCACCCCGCGTACAGGGTGACCTCGCACATGGTCAGCCCCGCCACGTGGAACATGGGAAACCCGGAAAGGACCACGCCGTCGGCGTCGTCCCATCCGAGCCACCGGAGCACGCTTCGGATGTTGTGGACGGCGTTCCGGTGGCTCAGCATGGCGCCCTTCGGCAGGCCGGTCGTGCCTCCCGTGTACTGGATGTACCCAAGGTCGTCCGGGGTCAGGGAAACGTCCGGCGCGTGGTTCGGCTGCTTCTCGAGAATGTCCCGGTGGAAATCGAGAACGGTCTTCCCCTCCAGAGAGGTCACCTTTCCGGAAGGCACCTTCTTGGTGAGTCTGCCCAGGATCTGTTTCAGCTTCGGCAGGAAGGCGGCCACGCTCGTTGTGACCACCACGGACAGCTCGGGGATCTCATGGGCGATCTTCGCGATCTGCTCGGGAAACGCGGCATCCAGGGTCACGAAGGCGAGCCGTTTCCCGCCCGCGCCCAGGTCGTTCAGCTGGTACTCGATCTGAGAGGCGGACATGAGGGGGGAAACGCCGGACACGATGCAGCCGGCCTTGAGCGTGCCGAGAAGGGCGATCACGTACTGCGGCGTGTTCGGAAGGTGGATGCCGACCATGTCTCCCTTGCGAAAGCCGTTGTCGATGAGCATGTTCGCAAACTGATTCGAGTAGCGGTCCAGCTCGCCGAATGTGACGTCCACCCCCAGATAGCCCAGGGCGGTCTTGCTCGCGTTCTCCTCGAAGACGGGCCTGATGATGTCCACGTAGGTGGTGTCGTACTCGGACAGGTCCAGATCGGTCACCCCCTCGTCCCAGTTCTTCATCCAGAACCTGTCGGCGTATACGCTCACTTCGTTCTCCTTTTCTGTCCCGTTTGCATGGCGACCCTCATGGCTCTGGACACGTCCACCACCCTTGGGCCGTCCTCCGTCACGCGCAAGGTCGTCCGCTTTCCGTACGACACCTCGAAGTCCCGCTCGCCGTCCAGGCCGAGCACGCAGGGGGCGGACCCCACCTCGATTTCTTCCCCCGGCTCGATCACCCGCTGGTATCGGACAAAGACCTTTTCGATGAGCCCGGGGGCGACGGCCGCCACCACCCGCCGGCCCTTCTTCCCGAGTTCGAGATAGAGGGCCCTCGGCTCCTCGGGGCCGATGCACCGAACCTGGCCGCCGATGGCGGACAGCCCGATGCTGTCCGCGCTCGCCCGGTTGAGGAAGATCTGGCTCACCTTGTCCATGTCCCATATGGCCCGGGACCCGGTGAAGAGGTCGTCGTAGACCGCCACATCCACGAGGGCGATGTCCTTCTCCTCCCCGTCCTCGAGCACCTCGATCCGGGTGGACCGGAAGGTGCAGTCCTCCAGAGGCACGCGTCGGCAGGCAACGAGTCCGGCGGCCATCCCGGCGATGGTTCCCTCCACCATGAAGGGAAAGACGTTGTTCGTTCCGGTGGAGACCGGCAGGATCGGAACCGAGCCGTTCCCCTTCGCAACAGCCCGGTTCGTCCCGTCTCCCCCCAGGACGATGATGCAGGAGGCACCGTGCGCCTCCATGAGGCGGGCCGCCGTGGTGGAATCGTCCTGCTCCCCGGTGGCCGCAAACTCGAGAGGGAAGACGTGGGCGTCGATCTCGATCTCGCCGGAGGCCCGGCCCACGATCCCGTAGTAGTCCGGCATGAAGCAGATGCTGTCCACGCCCATTTCCGACAGCCCGAGGAGGATCCTTCGCACGATGCGGACCTTCTCCTGGTTGTCGAACACGCTTCCGTGGGCCACGAGCCTGCGGATGTCCTTGCCCGATGCGGGATTCGCAATGATGCCTACCAGGGCCACGTTGCTTCCTCTTACAGCTGTTACGACGAATATTGCGAGGGAGCGGCAGCTCCCGAAGCAATCTCCAGGCCCCTTTCGGGACGCGGAGTCGGCCCGGAGATTGTTTCGCTCACGCTCGCAATATCCTGCATGTGTCCAGGAGACGAGATCCTCTCTGCACCTCGAAGAGTGCGACTCGGGGGAGTCGCAACGCTTTAGATGGTGTGTGACGTTCCGTATGGGTTATGGCAGAGATTTGCGCCGGGCGACTTCATTGCCCGCCCACACCCTTCTACTCCGCATCACGCCGGCCACGGAACGAGAGCGGCACAGGGTTTCTACATGTGGAATCTCACATCTAGTTCATTCGCATGCCGCCGCACACGTTCAGCGCCTGCCCGGTGATCTCGCTCGCCTCGTCCGAGGCGAGGAACACGACCGAGTTGCCGATGTCCGTGGGCGTCTGCTCCTTGCCGAAAGGAATCCGGGTCGCGACGACGAGTTTGAAGACCTCCTCGGGCGATGCGCCGCCCGCCTCGGGGATGGCCTTCGACCCGAAGTTGGCCAGACGCTCCCACATGGGCGTCCAGATGATGCCGGGGCAAACGGCGTTCACGTTCACGTGGTAAGGGGCCAGCTGCAGGGCGATCGATCGGGTCAGAGAAATCACGCCCGCCTTGGTCGCAGCGTACGGTGCGATCAGGTCCTCCCCCTGGCGGCCCGCCACCGATGAAATGTTGATGATTCTGCCGGCCTTCTTCTCCTTGAACAGAGGCGCCACGGCCCGGTTGCACAGGAAAACGCCCTTCAGGTTCACGTCCACCACCAGGTCCCAGTCCTTCTCCTGGATGTCCTCGATCAGAGGCGACACCGGGTCGTCGCCCGCGGGCAGGCCGTCCACACCCGCGTTCGCCACGAGGATGTCGAGCCGGCCCAGCTCCCGGAGCGTCGCATCCACCATTTCCTTGCACTGGGCCCCGTCCCGCACGTCGGTCCGGATCGCCAATGCCGTCCGGCCCAGCTTTCTGACCTCTACCGCCACCTTCTCGGCGAGATCCACCTGGATGTCGCTGACGACAACGTGGGCGCCCTCACGGGCCAGGCACATGCAGATGCCTTCCCCGAGGCCGCCGCCTCCCCCCGTCACGATCGCCACCCTGTCTTTCAGACGCATTCCCTGCCCTCCTCGCGCAATTCCCGTTTGACTGTCCTCGCTCGCATCTCTTTCTTTTACCTTTACCCTTTTACCTTCCACCTCACGGCACACGTCGCATCAGGGCTCTATGAGAACCACCATCTCCTCCGCCTTCTCGAGCTTCCGGAAGGCCTCGTCGATCTTCTCCAGGGGCATGACCGAACTGACCAGAGCGTCCACCTTCACTCTGCCGGACCGGATGAGCTCGATGGCGATGTCGAAGGGATCGCTCTCCAGCGGGTAACTCCCGGGAAGGCCGGAAAGGAATCCGACCAGCTCCAGGTTCTTCATCATGACCATGTTCAGGTCGATCTCGAAGGGCGCCTCGTACGTGGACACGATGATCCCCTTGCCTCTCCCGATCGGGGCGAGCTCGATCATGCTCCGCGTGGCGTCCGGGTTTCCCGCACAGTCATAGATGATGTCCGGCCCGTATCCGTCCGTGAGTTCGTTGATTCTCTCAACCACGTTCTCGGTGCGGGGGTTCACGACCTCGTCCGCGCCCAGTTCCCGGGCCTTGGCGATCCTCACGTCCGACACCTCGGAAACGATCACCCGCCTCGCCCCGGCCGCCCTTGCGCACTGCATGACGAACAGACCGATCGTGCCCCCGCCGATCACCAAGGCCCTGTCCCCCAGATTGAGCCGGGACCTGCGGACCGCATCCACGGCCACGGAGAGAGGCTCTACCAGGGCCGCCTCCTGGTAGGAGACCTCGTCCGGCAGCGGGTAGACGACGCTCGACAGGGGATGTCCTCCCAGGCCCATGGCGACCGCGTAGTCCGCATACCCGCCCGCGCCCCGGATGGTGATGCGATCCCCGGGCTTGCACGCTTCCACACCGGGCCCCACCTCGGTGACCTCTCCGCTCAATTGATGGCCCAGGATGGCGGTCGGGGGCAGGCCGAAGTACGCTTTGCCGAAGGCCTCAAAAGAGCGCCTCGCCTTCTCGGTCTTCGGTTCCGGTCCCCACTGCCAGATGTGAATGTCGGACCCGCATATGGAGGTGTACTTCACCTTCAAGAGCAGGGTCTCGGGCACGAGTTCCGGCCTGGGCATTTCCTCGATGGAGAACTTGCAGGAGTCCGTCAACACGGCTTGTCTCATGGTGCACCTCCTCCCTTGTGTCCTGCCTGCGGAGCCGGGGGATTGCCACGTCGCCTGCGCTCCTCGCAATCTCCAGAGGAAGGGAATGTTGCGAGGCCCCGTAAAGCAATCTACCACCCGACTCCGCCCATGGATTCTCGCTTGCGCGGTAATGACTCCGATACGCTTCGCTTCGGGAGGGGTACGGCGCGGGGCTGACCCCCGACCCCTGATCCCTGCCCCCCAACGCTGCTTCGCAGCCCGTACTCCAGACAGTATCGTGGGTCCGTCGTGGAGCAACAGAAACCCTGCTCAAGTGTTGATATAGCCCAGCTTCCTGAGCAACTGCAGGGTGCTCGCGTTGATGCCGAGGTCCTGCAGTTCGGAAAGAGGCAGCCAGGCCGCCTCGGTCGCATCGCTGGCCGGAAACGGCTCTCCGGAAACGTACTCCGCCATCAGGTCGATGATCACGTAGTGGAATCGGACCCGTCCGTCCTCGTCCCGCTTGACCGCTTCGAATACGTGGCAGATCTCGCCCGCCCTGACGGTCAGACCCGTCTCTTCGAGAAGCTCCCGCTCGACCGCCTGCTCCAGGGTCTCCCCCAGCTCGACGCTCCCCCCGGGGATCGCCCATTCCCCGAAAGCAGGCGGCTTTCCTCGACGGACGAGCAGGATCCGGTCGTCCTGGACGACCACACCCCCAATGGCCAGGCGGGGCTTGTCCGGGTACTCACCAGCCATGCGCACCTCGCATGCAGGGGGCCTACCTGCGAGAATTCGCCCTGTGCCGCCCCTACTCGTTCACGTAGACGGTCACCGCTGCGTTCGCCATCACGATCCGGTCGCAATCCGGTGCAATCCGCGGCACGCACAACCCCTGGGCCGTCAAGCCGCCCGCCACGGAACTCACCGTCACCCTGCCGAAAGGAAGCATGCTCTTGACCAGGTCCAGATCCACTTCCTCGGGCCTCGGCGTGCCCACCAGGACCTCCACCTCCATCTGGTTCGGGTCCTCCAGTCCCACGATCTCCAGGAGCCCGCAGAGGCAGTTGCTCGAGATCGCGTCCTTGACCGCCCGGCAGGCCGCCTCGGTCACATCCTCGCCGTGCAGGTCGGCGCCGGTCCCGAGTTCTACGATGAAGCGTTTTCTCGCCATCTCTTCTCTCCTTCCTGCTTGCCTGCGAGCGGGTCTTCCTACCCGGACAGGATCAGGATGGCAGGGTTCTCGATCCGGTCCTTCAGCTCTGCCATGAACACGGAGACGGGCGCTCCGTCCAGGACCCGGTGATCAAAGGTGAGGCTCGCCGGCATGAGCGGCCGGGGCACCACCTGGCCCTCCACCACGGCGGGCCGCTCGACGATCCCGCCGGTCTGGAGGATTGCGGACTCGGGCTGGTTGATGATCGGGGTGCCGTGGGCCCACGTGTTTCCGAAGGTGCCGGTGTTGGTCAGGGTGAAGGTGGAGCCGGTCACGTCGTCCGGAAGAATGGTCCCCTCCCGCGCCTTGGCCACCACGTCCCCGACGGCCTGGTGGATCTCGCCCAGGGACTTCCGGTCCGCGTTCTTCACCACGGGCACGATCAATCCGCTCTCGTACTCGGACATCTGCAGGGCAACGGCCACGCCCACGTTCACGTCTTCCCAGAGGACCACCTTGCCGTCGATCAGGCTCGCGTTCATCATGGGCACGACCCTGAGCGTCCTGGCGATGATGAAGACGAGAAGGTCCGTGTAGGAAACCCGGAAGCCGAGCGTGGCTTCCCGCGCGAGCAGAAGCTTTCTGAGCTTCATGAGCTCGGTCATGTCGAACTCGGTCATCGAGGTGAGCTGCGCGGCCACCTGCAGGCTCGCCACCATGTGGTCCGCAATCGCCTTGCGCATGCCCTCCAGGGGAAGCACGGCCTTGACCCGCTTGCCGTCCCTCACCTCGCCGGTCCACGCCTCCGCCGGTTCGGCCGCCGCAGCTGGGGCCGGCGCCGGTGGACCCTCGGCCAGGGCCTTCTCGACATCTTCCTTGACGATTCGTCCGTTCGGCCCGCTGCCCGTCAGGGTCGCGACATCCACGTTGTGCTCCTCGGCCAGACGCTTGGCCAGGGGCGAGATCTTGACCTTGCCGGAAGGGCCGGCGGCCGGTGCGGCCGCGGGCGCCGCAGGCTCGGACGGTGTTTCGCCTGCGCTCGCCGCGGCCGTCACGTCGGGGGCAGGCGTCTGCGCCTGCAGCTCGGCCAGTTCCGCCTCGCTCTCGGCGATCTGTCCCACCGCGTGCCCCACGGGATGGGTCTCGCCGGGCGGCACCAGGATGTGCAGGAACCCCGCGTCCTGGGCCTCCACGTCGTGGGTCACCTTGGCCGTCTCCACCTGCATGACGACCTGGCCCTTTTCGACGCGGTCCCCTTCGTTGAACATCCAGGCCACCACCTTCGCCTCTTTCATGGTCATGCCGAGCTTCGGGATCGCTATCTCTCTTGCCATGGATGAAACCTCCCACTTGTGCCGACAGTCACTTCCGCGCGCGACGTTTACATCAGTTTCATTCCCGCAGTCGGCACGGCCAGCTCGACACGGTCCGCACCCACGAGGTCGGTGATGGCGTCTGCAAGGCCCTGCGGTTGAGGCAGACACATCTTCTCCAGCACACCCCCCGGGATCGGCATGTTGGCCGCGCCGATCCTCTTCACCGGGGCGTCGAGCATGTCGAAGGCGTTCTCCATGATCTGCATCCCGATCTCCGCCCCGACCCCGCACCGCAACGTGTCCTCGTCCACCACGATCACGCGGCCCGTCTTCTCCACCGACTTGAGGATCGTGTCCAGGTCCAGCGGCTCCAGGGTTCTCGGGTCGATCACCTCCACGCTCACCTTGCCTTCCAGCTCGGCGGCCACCTGGAGGGCCTGGCTGACCTGAAAAGAGGTTGCCACCACGGTCACGTCCGTGCCCTCCCGCTTCACATCCGCCATGCCGAAAGGAATCGTGTACTCTTCTTCGGGCACCTCTCCCATCATGGGCAGCAGCTGCTTGTGGAAGAAGTAGCAGACCGGGTTGTCGTCTCGGATCGCCGTCTTCATGAGACCCTTTGCGTCGTACGGGTTGGAGGGAAGCACGAGTTTCAGGCCCGGGTGGTGGAGGACCACCGCCTCGGGACAGCGCGAGTGCTCGTTGCAAAGGCCGGAGTATCCCCCGATGGCCGCCTTGAACACGAGGGGCACCTTCACCTTCTCCGCGTGCAGCATGTGCCACTGGGCCGCCTTGAGCAAGACCTCGTCCATACAGCAGTAGATGAAATCGCCGAACATCAGGTCCGCCACCGGCCGGTACCCGGCCATGGCCGCACCCACCGCCGCGCCGGCAACCCCGTTCTCGGCGATCGGGGCGTCCATGACGCGCTCCGGACCGAACTGCTGGACCAGACCGGCCGTCGTGTTGAAGGTCGAGCCCTGTACGCTCTCGCCGATGATGAACACGGTCTCGTCCCGCTTCATCTCTTCCGCCAACGCCTCGTTGATGGCCTGCAGATACAGTAACTCTCTCATCGCAAGGACCTCCTCTCGAATCCTATTCCGCGTAAAGGGCATTCTCCAGGATGGATGGCTCCGGGTAAGGGCTCTCTTCGCAGATCTTTTCCATTTCGGCTACCTCGGCGTCCACCTCCTTGTCGATCTTCGCGATCTCCTGCTTGGTGAGGATCTCCTGCTTGAGCAGCTTCTTCTCAAACAGCGTGACCGGATCCCTCTTCTTCAGCTTCTCGACTTCTTCCGGAGAGCGGACCTCGCCGTGCACCCAGTCGGGAGCACCCTCCACATGGGAACGGAAGCGAAGACACTTGCACTCGACCATGGACGGGCCCCTGCCCTTCCGGGCCCTTTCGACGGCTTCCATGACCGCCTCGGCCACGGCCACTACGTCCTGGCCGTCCACCACGACCCCCGGCATGCCGTAAGCGCCTGCCATGCTCGCGATGTCTTCCATGGGAAAGGCATCCTTGATGGGCACGAACTGCCCCATGCCGTTGTTCTCGCAGAACCAGATGATGGGAAGCTTCCAGTTGGCCGCCATGTTCATCGCCTCGTGCATGGTCCCCCGCCCGGCGGAGCTGTCGCCGAAGCAGCAGACCACCACCTGCCCTTTACCCGCCTTCTTCGCCGCGAGGCCCCAGCCCACCGAGACCGGGAAGGCGGAGCCGATCGTCCCTCCCCCTCCGAAGATACCGAACTCGGGATCGCAGGCATGGAACCCGGTGATTCCCTTGCACGAGCCCGCGGTCTTTCCGCAATGCTCGGCCATCAGGGAAACGAGCGGCGCGCCCTTTCCGGCGGCGTGGGGCAGGCCGTGACCCCGATGGTGAGGGTAGAGAAAATCGTCCTTTCTCAGAAACGTGCTCGCCCCCACGCCCGGGGCTTCCCCTCCGTAGGCCGAATGGTAGAAAGCGGTGAACTTGCCTTCACCCAGCATCCGGATGGAGGCCTGATCGAACTTTCGGGCCCGCACCAGGTTCCTGTAGAGCTTGACCAGGTCCTTCTTCTTGAGCTTCATGCTACCCTCCCTTCGGATTGACGTGTGTCATGAGAAGGCCATCGATTCCGGCTCTCAAAACTTACGCAAATCAAGTGTTTAAGTCAATGGCCAGGACGCCCGTGAAGCACGGTCGACGCGGGGTCGGGCAAAGGCCCCGAAGGCGAGGGAAGTCGCATAACTTCTTGTCTTTTCTATCGAAAAGGAGTATAAGTTTCGTTTTCCAAGAGGGGGAGGTGCACATGAAGAAAGGGAAGAAGAAGATCGCTTCGCCGGCAGGGAAGCTCGGGGTGCTGGTGCCCGGGATCGGTGCGGTGGGAAGCACGCTGATGGCCGGCACGTTCTCGATCCGAAAGGGCTTGAGTCTGCCCATCGGGTCCCTCACCCAGATGGGAACGATTCGACTCGGCAAGCGAACCGAGAGGAGGCGGCCGAGAATCAAGGATTTCGTGCCCCTGGCCGAACTGGACGACCTGGTCTTCGGCGGCTGGGACATCCACGGCAAGGATGCTTACGAAACAGCGGTCAGTACGGGCGTGTTGCAGCAGGAGCATCTCGAGCCGATTCGCAAGGAGCTGAAGGCGATCCGGCCGATGAAGGCGGTCTTCGATCCGGCTTATGTGCGCAGGCTTCAGGGGGACCGGGTCAAGCAGGGCAAGACCAAGATGCACCTCGCGGACAAGCTCCAGAAAGACATCGACAGCTTCAAGGCAAAGACGGGGTGTTCCAGGCTGGTGATGCTCTGGTGCGGATCCACCGAGGTGTTTCTGCAGGCGCAGGCGTTGCACGCGGATCTGAAGTTGTTCGAAAAGGGCCTCGAGGAAAGCGACCCGGCCATCGCGCCCAGCATGATCTACGCGTACGTTGCAATCCGCAACGGCATACCCTTTGTAAACGGCGCGCCGAACCTCTCCGAGAACATCCCCGCCCTGCTCTCCCTGTCGCACCGGACGAAATGTCCGGTGGCGGGAGACGATTTCAAGACCGGCCAGACGATGATGAAGACCGTGATCGCACCGGCCCTCAAGGCCCGGATGCTCGGCCTCGACGGCTGGTTTTCCAACAACATCTTGGGCAACCGCGACGGAGAGGTGCTCGACGACCCGGACGCATTCCGGACCAAGGAAGTGAGCAAGCTCGGCGTGCTGGAATACATCCTCCAGCCCGAGCTGTACCCCGAGCTCTACAGCAAGGCGTATCACAAGGTGAGGATCAATTACTACCCGCCCCGTGGAGACAACAAGGAAGGGTGGGACAACATCGACATCTTCGGATGGATGGGATACCCGATGCAGATCAAGATCGACTTCCTCTGCAGGGACTCCATTCTCGCCGCGCCGATCGCCCTGGACCTGGTGCTGCTGATCGACCTGGCCAAGAGGGCGGGGAAATTCGGGATCCAGGAGTGGCTTTCTTTCTACTTCAAGAACCCGATCGTCCCGAAGGGGCTCTATCCGGAGCACGACCTGTTCATACAGCTCTCGAAGATGAAGAACAACCTGCGGTATCTCATGGGCGAGGAACTGATCACCCACCTGGGCGTCGAGTACTACCCGAACGGCATCTAGCGAAATAGGGGACGTTGTTTACTTTGTTAACTTTAGCGGTCTAAAGTTAACAAAGTAAACAACGTCCCCTACGTTTCATCCGATGGTCTTTTCGCGGCCCTCCCAGAACTTCTTCTTTACGTCCTTGCGGAGGATCTTGCCGATGGGCGTCTTCGGGAGGGCGTCCCAGAATTCGATCCCCTTGGGGCACTTGTACCCGGCCAGCCTCTGCTTGCAGTGTTCGATCAACTCGTCCGCGGACGCGTGCTCTCCCTCCTTGAGAACCACGGCCGCCTGCACCCGTTCCCCCCACCGATCGTCCGGTGCGGAAACCACGGCGCACTCCATGACCGCGGGGTGTTCGTACAGCACGTCCTCGGTCTCCTTGGGGTACACGTTCTCCCCGCCGGTAACGATCATGTCCGCCTTGCGGTCCACGAGAAACAGGTACCCCTCCTCGTCGAGGTAACCCATGTCGCCGCTGTGAAGCCAGCCGTTGCGGATCGTCTTCCGTGTCTGCTCCTCGTTCTTCCAGTAGCCTCTCATCACGTGCTTGCCGCGAATCGCGATCTCGCCGACCTCGCCCGCCGGCAAGGGAAGGCCCTCCTCGTCCAGGACCCGCAGATCCGCACAGAGGGACTCCTTGCCCGCGCTCGCCAGGAGCCTCACGCCCTCCCCCTCCAGCACGTGATCCCACGGCGACAGGCCCGAGGCGCCGAGGGCCTCGGTCATCCCGTAGGCCTGCATGAACCGGTCGCCGAACTTCTGGATGCACCGCTTGAGCACCTCGGGGGGAAAGGGGCTCCCTGCATAGGAAATCAGCCGAAGGCTCGACAGGTCGAAGGAATCGACGGCCGGGTACGCCAGCATCCACGTGTACAGGGTGGGCACCATGTTGACGTGGGTGCACTTCTCGTCCTGGATCAGTCGGAGGATCTCGCCAAGATCGGGTCTTCGGTTGATGGCCACCTTCCCGCCCACGAGCAGACAGGCAAGGGCCGGCCAGAAGGAGACGTGAAACAGGGGGAGCACGAAGCAGGTCGCGTCGTCGTATCGGAACCCACAGCTGAGGGCCGCGGCGATCACGGCGGTCATGATGTTCCGGTGCGTCATGAGCACGCCCTTGGGCAGCCCGGTGGTGCCTCCGGTGTACATCAGGATGGCGATCTCCTCTTCGTCCACGTCCACCTCCGGCTCCCGGGCGGAGGCCTCTTCGAGCAACCCCTCGTAGTACCGTGCTCCTTCCATCTCTCTGTCCAGGGAGATCCAGTTACGGACGAACGGCAAACCCGCCTTGAGCGCGAGGGCCCTCTCTTCGTACTCGTCGCCCACCAGAAAGCCGACCGCTTCGCTGTCTTTCACGATGTAGGAGATTTCGCCGTCCGACAGCCGGAAGTTCAGAGGTGTCACGCTCATGCCCAGCTTGCCCGCAGCGAAGTAGATCTCCAGGTACTTGTGCGTGTTGGACGCCAGGACGGCCACACGGTCCCCTCTGCCGTAACCCATGCCGAGAAGCGCGTTGGCCAGGCGGTTGACACGATCGTCGAGCTGCCGGTGGGTCAGCCTCGTGCCTTCGAAGACCACGGCCTCGAAGTCGGGACAGATCCTCGCGCTCTTCCTCGGTATGTGGCCCAGCGTGTACATGGTTCACCTCCTTGCCCGTCATGGCCAGGACTTCGGGTACCCCATGAACTGCATGATCATGTTCTTGGCCATCTCGTCCGAGATGGGCGAGAAGACCATCTGCTTGTAGTCCCGGAAGTGCCTCTGCATGTCGTATTCCATGGCATACCCCCACCCGCCCAGGATCTCCATCCCCCAGCTCGCCGCCTTTTCCGAGGCCCGGGCCGCCACCACCTTGGCCATGCACGCCTCGATGTGGTAGGGCCTGCCCTGATCGCACAACCAGGCGCACTTGTAGATCAGGTTCCGGGCGTTCTCGATCTCGATGGCGATGTCGGCCAGGTAGTGCTGCAGGATCTGAAAGCGGGAGATCGGGCCGCCGAAGGCGTGCCGCTCCTGGGCGTACTCGAAGGCATCCCGGAACGCGGCCTTGGCCACGCCCAGGCTCAGCATGGCCGTGCCGATCCGCTCCGGGTTCAGGGTGCCCATCAGCTCGTACCAGCCGTTGTGCAGGGTTCCCACGAGGTTCTCTTTGGGGACCCGCACGTCTTCGTAGACGACCTCGTTGCAGCCGGCTGCGTGGCACCCGAGCTTCGGGATGAGACGCGTCTCCAGGCCCTCCGAGGGACGGGGCACCAGGAAGGTGGACAGGCCCCGCGTGCGCTTCGCATCCGGGTCCGTGATCGCCACGGTCGTGATGTAGTCGGCCATGTGGGCGCCCGTGATGAAGACCTTTGCGCCGTTCAGCCGCCAGTGATCCCCCTCGTCCACCGCCTTGGTCTGGATGGCGCCCAGGACGTCGGTTCCCCCTCCCGGCTCCGTGAGCCCCAGGGCGAACCTCAGTTCACCGTTCGCGATCCTGGGCAGATACTTCTCCTTCTGCTCCGGTGTGCCCAGGTTCAGAATCACGGACGAGCCGAGACCAGTGACTCCGATGCTCAGGAGAACGGCCACCGAAGCGGTGGCCAGCTCCTCGTTTATGATCATGGCGTCCACGACTCCCAGCCCCTGGCCTCCGTATTCCTCCGGCACGTTCACACCGAAGTAGCCGAGGTCCCGGATCTTGTCCCAGAGCTCCTGGGGGACGAAATCGCAGTTCTCGTCCATCCACCGGACGTATTCCCGCGTCAGTTCCTTCTTGCAGAAGCGCTGCATCTCGTTGCGCAGCATCTCCTGTTCTTCGGTGAAATCGAAATCCATGGTTCCTTCTCCCCTACGTCTTCACGTCCGCTTGGAGGTTGCTCTTCTTCTGCTGCTGTGTGAGCTGGTCAGGCTTCTCCCGGTAGGCGTCCATGGCAGCCTGGATGGCCGGGCTGTTCTGCAGCCACTGGATCCCGTTCCGCTCCACGGCAAGGGCCGTCTCCATGCTCCCCCCTTCCGCGGATTTGTCCATGACCTCCTTGCCCATGCGCAGCGCAATGGGGCTCTTGCCGCCGATGAGCTGGACCATCTCCTCGAATTTCTCCTCGAAGACATCATCCGGGAAGACCCGGGTGAGCAGGCCCATCTCGTACATCTCTCCGGCCGTGTAGTCCTTGCGGCCGCTGAAGACCACCTCCTTGGCGCGGAAGATCGGCATGCTCCGGGGCATGCGGGCCGTACCGCCCCACCCGGGCAGGATCCCCATGTTGATTTCCGTGGTGCCGATCCTGGCCGACTCGGCGGCGTACAGGAGATCGCAGCAGAGGGCGACCTCGAGTCCCCCGGCCAGGCAATACCCGTGGAGCTTCCCGATCACGACCTTTTCGCATCCCGTGATCGCCTTCTGCACGTCCAGGCCTTCGTGGGCCAGCCAGTTCATGGCGCTCTCGTGTTCGGCAAGGGACGGGAAGACGGACAGGTCACCGCCGGTGCAGAACGACTTGCCGGCACCGGACAGCACCACCACACCCACGGACGCAACGTCCCGGACCCGCCGAAAGGCGTCGATGAGCTCGACGGCCATCCGGCGGTCGATGGCGTTGTACTTGTCCGGCCGGTTCAGGGTGATCCTGCAGATGGAGCCGTTCTTGCCGCCGATCTCGTAGGCGATGGTCTTGTACGTCTCGGGGCCCATGGCCTGCACCGCCCCGGCTGCGCCCTCGGCCGCTTCCTCCTCGTCCGGAACGACCTTCCGCAACGCAGGGTCGAGGGGCCGGAACATGGGCAGGGCGATCTCGTCCGTCACGTCCTGAAAGGACACCTCCACCTCCATGCCGATCTTCACGTCCTCCGGGTCGCAGTCCACGATGCGGGTCATCATGCGCACGCCTTCCTCCAGGTCCACGAGGGCCAGGACGTACGGGAGATCCTCCATGAATTTCGGCTCCACCATGTCCATGGTGACCGTGTGGCTGTAGACCGTCGCCTTTCCGCTCGCCTCGGACCAGCCCAGGTCGGCCGACCAGCATTCCGGGCAGACCTTCCTCGGGTAGAAGATCTTCTCTTTGCAGTCGCTGCATTCCTGGATCAGAAGCTTGTGCTCTTTTGCGGCCCTCCAGAACTCCTTTGTCCAGGGCTGTACGGCCGGCAAGGGCTTGCTGTAACCGCTCATGACAATTCCCTCCCCCAGACGGTCGCGATGTTGTTCATCCCGGAACCGCCCGCTGTGTTCTGAAAAACGTACTTCACGTCCGGCACCTGTCTCTCCCCGGCCTTGCCCATGACCTGGCGGGCCGTCTCCACGTAGGTCGCCATGCTCACCCCGGACCCGGTGTGGCCCCTGCCGACCGCGTCCCCGATGGTGGAGACCGGGCACTTGCCGCCGGGCGACGTGTGGCCGTCCAGGATGAACTGCCCGGCCGTTCCCCTCTCGCAGACGCCGATCGCCTCGAGCATCATGGGGATGGCAAAGGGATAGGCGATGTAGAGGTTCCAGATGTCGATGTCCTCCTGGGAGACCCCCGCTTCGTTCAGGGCTTCCTGGGAGGATTCGTGCCAGCCCCTGTCCACCGCCTTCGCGTCCCGCAGGATGGGGCAGGCGGAGAAATAGGCGGCCCCTTCGCCCAGCTTGTACGCCGGCGTGTCCGTGATCTCTCTCGCCGTCTCGGCCGAAGTCACCACCATGGCCGCACCGCCGTCGCCGAGCACGTTGCATTCCCTCTTGCGAAGGGGCGTGGTGATCATCCTGGAGGAAGCCACGTCTTCCAGGTTCACGGGCTTCTTGTAGAACATGGAATTCGGGTCCAGGGCGGCCCACTTCCGCAGGGCCACCACCACGGAAGCCATCTGCTCGGGCGTCGTGCCCGTTTCATACATGTACCGCTGGGCCATGAGGCCCATGACGCCGTTGTAGGTCGTGCCGAAGGGGTACTCCCACTGGAGATCCATCCCCGCCGTGGCGAAGAAGCTGATCACCTCGGGCACCGGGATGGTCGAATGCACCGTCACGTGCGGAATGAGCACCACCTTGGCCAGCCCGCTGTGGATCCACTGCTCGGCCATCCGCAGGCAGTTCGAGGTCGAGGCGCCCCCCGCATTGCATATACAGACGTCCCTGCACCCCTTCAGGCCCAGCTCCTCCGGGATCTTGCCGAAGGAGATCTCGGCAGCGAGTCTCGGTTGCGCCTGGGGCGCAACCGTGACTACGCCCTCGATGTCGTTCTTGTCTACGCCTGCATCCCTCACGGCCTGGATACAGACTTCATAGAGGATGTCCCACCGGGACCGCTCCGGGTAGATCCCCGTGGGCACCTCGCCGACGCCGACAACGGCCAGTCTTCCCTTACTCATACCTTGCTCCTTCTGTCCCTTGCTTGTTTGCGTCGTTCCCGCGGATGCGGGAATCCCAGCGCTTATGTCTTTTTCGACACCCTTCGTTTGCTCGTGTCGATCCCCAGCAGCCTGCCGAGGTTCTCGCCGAAGATCTTCCTCCGGTCCTCTTCGGTGATGGGCGGGTAGCCGTACCCCTCCTGCAGATCCTCCGGGATCTGGAACTCCCGCATCCCGAGGACCGCCAGGCCGATCTGCATGCCGAAGCCGGCGTAGTCGCAGCCCCAGATGATCTTGTCCGGCCCCACCCACCGCATCGCCTCACCGAGGATCTTGCCGAACTTGCGCGGAGCCGTAAGGGCCCACGGCACGAGCAGGCTGAGAGACACGTACACGTTCGGGTGGGCCATGGCGATCATGTTCAGGTCGTCGCAGTAGGGGTACCCCATGTGAAAGGCGACGATCTTCAGGTCCGGGAAGTCGCGAGCCACGTCGTCCAGTTGAATGGGCAGGGCGTGCTTGCTCTTGCCGGGGGGGACCCAGGAGAAGCCCGTGTGGATATCCAGCACGATGCCGAGCTCCTGCGCCTTCCTGTAGAAGGGCCACAGGTCCGGGTCGTTGATGTACGTGTCCTCCGGGGGATAGTACTTGAAGAGTTTGGCGCCCCTCTCCTTCACCCAGTACTCCAGCTCCCAGATCGTGTTCTCCACGCCCTTGTGCTTGATCGGGGACAGGTTCGGCTCGTACAGGAACCGGTCCGGGTTCGTCTCGACGATTCGGGCCATCTCGCCGTTCGTCACCCAGCGGCTCGTGTAGCCCGTGGAGTCCATCATCGACTCGGGCAGGAGACAGGCGATGTCCATGCCGTACTTGTCCATGGCCCGGACGATGTTCTGCGGGTCGGCATTCTTCTCCATCTCCCATTCTTCCATGCCCATGGCCTGGGCGGCCCGGTCGAGCATCTTGGGAGGACAGCCGGTCAGAAGAGGTCGCTTGATGTTGTCGATGGCCCGCCACCACATCTGCACGCCCGGGAAATGGTTGATGGGACCCATGTCTCCGATGAGATGGCACTCCGGGTCGATCTTGAAGTAGTCGTCCTGCGGGAACGCGTTGCTCATGATCAGCCTCCTCAGGGTTTCGGGTCGGTGGTCTGCATGTTCCGCCGGACCGCTCAGCGCGGGCCCGGTCCCCGGAACGTTCTCCAGCACTTCTCGAGCAGCGGTATCTCTCGCTTCCACCAGGGCCGGTCCAGGGCCGGCATCGGTGCCTGGATCGCCCCTTTCGGCAGGATGGACTCTTTCTTCCTCATCGGGCCGATCCTGTACTCGTCCAGGGCATACTCTCTTCCCAGCAGGGGATTGTGCGGGCACCGGGGCCCACAGCCCATCAGGGAACGCATCAGGCAGATGTTACAGCGTTTGCACCGGACGATGTCCTCTGCACGTCCGGCTTCCAGCTTGTTCGGGTACTCCGGGTCGATGAACAGCTGCCGCCCCAGAGCGGAGATGTCGAACTTCCCGGCCCCCATGTCCTTGTCCGCCTTCACGGGGTCGTGCTGAGAGGCCACGATGACCGGGATCTTGAGAGCCTTCTTGAAATCCTGGCCGGCGCCGGGTACATGCTCCGCGCGGTCCCCGTCGATGATCAAATGGCCTCCCTCCTCGTAGCCGGCGCCGTCGGAGAGGCTGATGTAGTCCGCGCCCAGAGCCTCCAGGTCCCGGGCGACGTCGATCATCTCTTCCCTGGTCAGGCCGCCTTCCATGTGTTCCTCCGCGCTGATGCGGACCCCCAGGGCGACGCCGGGGCAGGCATAGCGAACCTGTTCGCAAATCTCGTTGATGAACCGTTTTCGGTTCCTCCACTCGCCCCCGTACATATCCGTCCTCTTGTTGCTGAGAGGGGAGAGGAACTGGTGCTCCAGATATCCGTGGGGGGCGTGGATCTCGATCACGTCGAAGCCCGCGATCACGGCAAACTGACAGCTCTGTGCGAACTCCTTCTGTTCGCTGTGAATCTCGTCGATGGACATCTCTCGGGTCATCTGCCCCACCAGGAAGCCCCGCGGGTGCTCCGCCCGGCTCCACGCAGCCGCGATGTTGTCCGGCATCTTCTCCACGGCGATTTCATAGGGAAGCCCGGCCGTGGGGGCCGGGGCCAGCTCGTGGTGGTCGTGGGAGTGGCCCTGGCGGCCGAACCCGATGGTCATCTGGGCGGCGGCATGGGCCCCGAAGTAGTGGATCCGGTCGGTCAGAAGGACCAGGCCCTGCACATGGCCCAGATGGAAACAGTACAGGTTGCGCCCCCACACGAACCTCGAAGCCAACCGGGTCCCCATGATGGCGCCCGTGCTCACCAGGCCGGCCCCGCCTTTCGCCCTTGCCGCGAAATAGGCGAGCATCTGCTCGGTTGCCTCTCCGTCCACGCCCGAATAGGTCTCGTTCATGGGCGCCAGCGAAATGCTGTTCTTCAGCTTGACCGGACCGATGGTTTGAGGTGCCAGGAGGTTCGCGAATTTGCCCTTGCCCGCCTTCTTCTTGGCCATGATTCTCTCCTTTTTCGGTGAAGAAGCTCTGTCCCTTCTCTTCCTGCATCTTCTCCAGAGGGTTCAGCCCTCCCCGAACCGAATCGACGAGATCCGTTTCAGGGGAATCCGCATGGACCCGAAGGCGGCCACGCCCGACAGGTCCGCATCCTCGTTCACTTCGATCTCGAATTCCTCTCCCTCTTCGGTGGCCACCTTGGCCAGGTACCGTCCTGCCTCCACCTGAAATCGAGCCCCCTGCAGCTTCCGCAGATTCACGTCCACCTCGGCATCGCCCATCCGACCCCACAGGACCGGTTTCCCGTCCACCGAGATGCTTCGAAGCCGCGTCTTCACGCCGGCCCTGTCCTCCAGCTCCCCGACCGGGCCCTGCGAATCAACCGCCTCACCCTGGGGGGAACCCACCTGGAGGAGTCCGTGCGCGAAGATGTCCATGAGGATCTGAACTCCCTCTTCCACGTTGTAACGGGGATCGATCATCTGCCAGTACCCGAAGGCCTCGGCAATGACCAGCTGCAGGTAGGCAATGAACGCTTCATCGTGCTCGATGTGTACAGCCCCCTGCGCAATCGCTCTTCTCAGGTCTTTCAACAGGGGCCTGCTCAGCACGCGAAAGGCTTCGGTCGCCTTCCGGGCCAGAACGGGATCCTTTCCCCCGATGGCTCCGCGAACCATGTTCAGGATCCCACGATACCCGGGAAAGGCCCGCAGGAACGCCTCCCCTCTCTTCACGTTCTTGGACACATAGTCCTTCTCCTGCCGGATAGCATCCCAGGATTCCCTCGGAACGATGGCCACGCCGAGCCGGTCGATGCACTCGATGAAGAGCTCCCGCTTGTTCTTGAAATAGACATAGAAGGTGCCCTTCCCCATGCGCAGCGCTTCCGTGATGTCGCTCACCTTCGTGTTCTCGTAACCCTTTTCCGAGAACAGCTTGATGGCCATATCCACGATCTTTTCCCTGTTCGCCTGTTCCTCCCTTCCTGGACGCGGGGGACGCGATTCCGCGTGCGGTCGGCCGTCTTGAAGGATCCCCTTGATCTGGGAGAGGGACAAACCGTTGTTCTCCTGCAAATGACGGATTTGACGCAGTCTCGCGAGATGGGTCTCGTCATAGAGGTGCAGATTCAGACCGACCTTCTTCGGACGGTGAAGGACGCCCAGCTGAACGTAGTAGTGAATGGCGGAGGGGGCTATGTCCGCTGCCCTGGAAAGCTCGGACACCTTCATCTCCCGCCTCGGCGTCCTGTTCCCGTTCTGCATGTCCACAGGCACCTCCTGCACGGGTCCTCTAGAGGATGCTCCCGACTGGCTGCCGGTTAGTTTATATCAGAACCACCTAGTTCTATTCTTATCAAACTACTCGCTTCATGAAAAGTTGTCAAGAAAAAATCTGCGTCGTCATCCAGAGTTTCTATAACATTCTGTCAATACTGCTTTATCATCACGATCTCGTCCTTCAGAAAAAAGCTTGACACCTGCGGGCCCTTTTTGCTAAGCTCAGCACAAGAACTGAGTGGTACTTTGCTTAAGCTATCTGTCTCCTTCACGAATCATCCGATGAATCGAAGCAGGAACCGGGGGCCCGCATGGTCGAAATCACGCACAGGGGATGGGCAAAGCTCTTCCGGAATTCTGCCGGCGGACAGGGTGGCAATCGGCTCCAACAGATACGTGATCCGCGTGCGTCGCCCATGCGGAACGGGAGCCTTCACGTCGATCGCTTACTCGAAGAGGGGGGACAAATGAAAAGGCCTTCGACCACTTGCATCGCCGTTCTTCTTGCTCTTGCCGTGGTGGCCCTCGCCGGAAATGCCGGTGCCGTGTTCCTCGACGAAGCGCGGACGCTGGAGTTCTCGGGCAAGGCGCAGACGCGGCTGTCGATCCGGCTGCAGGACTCCGAGGGGTTCACGGCACCGGGGAACGTCTCGGTGGGCAATCTGGTGCAGTGGCGGAACATCGCCTACATGGAGATCAACCACGACCTGGACAGGCTCCAGGGGGAGCTGGGGATCCTGAAGCCCCTGAAGCGTGCCGGGATCCGGGCCAAGTACCACCTGGTGGCCCGGTTCATGTACGAGGCGGTCTACAACGTGGGGCCCCAGGGGTTCCAGGACGTACGGGCGAACGACAAGGAGAACATCGACAGCTTCAAAGAGCAGTACGACCTGTGGGAGTGCTACGCGGATCTTTCCCGGGGGCCTGTTTTCTTCCGGCTCGGCAAGCAGAACCTGGCCTGGGGCGAGACGGACGTCTTCCGGCTGCTGGACCAGATCAACCCGCTGGACAACACCTTCGGGGGCATCTTCGAAGACCTGGACGACCGGCGGATTCCGCTCTGGATGCTCCGTGGGAGCTACAATTTCGGGTTCCTGGGTCCGGTCGACTCCTTGACCCTGGAAGGCTTCTGGGTTCCCGGGACGTGGGACGCGCAGGTCTCTCCGCTCTCGCCTTACGGGACCGCCTACTCGGCCCCTCTTCCGCTCCTGCCGCCGCCGCTGCAGCAGCGGGTGATCTACCCGGACAAGAGCCTTTCGAACAGCCGCTGGGGGGTGCGGCTGATGGCCATGCTCTGGGGGATGAACCTCTCCTTCGCCCACTACAAGACCTTCATGGACCTGCCTACCCCGCTTTTCGTGGTCGAGCCGAACCCTCCGCCCCTGGGCAGCCCCTATCAGGAGTTGCGTTTCGACGACATCCAGATCACGGGGGGCTCGCTGAACTACTGGGAGTCGATGACGGACACGGTGTTCCGGGCCGAGGCGGCCTGGTTCTGGAGCGAGGCGGTGTTCATCCCGGACCTGAACATCCCGATCCAGCCGCTGCCGATCCAGATTCCGGGCGTGCCGGGGATTCCCCAGAACGGGGAGATCCCGGAGAAGGACTTCCTGCGGTGGATGGTCGGTCTGGACAAGAACGTGTGGATCCGGCCCCTGAACGAGACGCAGACCTTTCTGGTCTCCATGCAGTACTTCGGCCAGTGGGTGCCGGATTACGACGGCCGGATGCGGCAGGCGGTGCCGATCTATCCGGAGGAAACGGCGTTCCCGGCGGTCCGGGAGGTGGAGGGTACGATCACGCTGCTCACGAACACGATCTACCTGAACGGGAAGCTCACGCCCCAGATAGTGGCGGCCTACGACATCCGCGGGGCCTGGCTGCTTCAGCCTTCGGTGAACCTGCTGCGGGAGCCCTTCCGGCTGATGCTCCAGTACAGCGCCATCGTGGGCAACTTCACCGGCTTCGGCGTCTTCCGGGACCGGGACCAGGTCAGCTTCATCTTCACCTATCTACTCAATTGACGGCTCGACCGAAGTCGAGCCGTCATCCCCGCGAAAGCGGGGATGCAAACGAATAGAACAGGAGGGATTCAAGATGAAGGTAGCACGCAACCTCGGCGTATTCCTGGCGAGCCTCTCGCTCCTTGTCTGCCTCGCCCTGCCCGCCACCGCGGACGAGGCCCTGCCGAAGGTCATCGACAAGACCAACTGGGAGAAGGCCGAAGGGCTCGTGCCCGAGCCGCTTCTGGAGGATGTGAAGAAGGGACAGATGATCCTTCCTGTCGCGGATCCGGACTACGACACGGCAACGTTCTTTCCAGACTATGCGCTGGCGAGCATGAAGGACAATATCGGAAAGTATGCACTGAACGAAGAGGACATGATCGTAGAAGCCGACACGGGCGAGATCGCCAAGATGATCATCGGCTTCCCCTTCCCCGAAGTCGATCCCGAGGACCCGAAGGCCGCCGTCAAGGTCATCTACAACAAGCAGTACGTGACCTACATCATCGGCTTCAAGCGGTTCACGACGATCGTCACCTGGGTGGGGTCCGGAACCGGGTTCGAGCGCGATGTGGAGGTTCTTTTTCGCGACGCCTACCTCACGGGCTTCCCGGGGGCGAGAGAATACCGGAACCCGCGGGACATCGAACGCTACTCCATCATTTCGGTGCGCAAGCCCTACGATCTGGCGGGCACATCGATCATGTTGTGGCGCTATCTGACCGAGCGTGCGGACGTCAATTTCAGCTACATTCCCGCCATCCGCAGGGTACGGCGCACAACGCCTGCCAACCGCTCCGATGGGTTCGTGGGATCCGATTTCGCCGTGGACGATATCCTTGCCTATGACGGCAAGATCCCCGCTTTCGAGTGGGAACTCGTTGAGAAGCGGGAAGCCCTCGTGCCCTACGCCGACCGGAAGCCGATCCGGGTGGAAACGAACGACGAGGGTGAGTGGTCGATGGCCAAGGACCATCCCCTGATGCGATACGGGTACGAGGACGAGGAGTGGCAGGGAGCCCCGTGGTGCCCGCTCAATCCGATCTACACGAAACGTCCCGTTTACGTCCTGAAGGCCCGGTCCAAGGATCCCTATTACAACTACGGTGTTCAATACATATGGGTGACGGCGGACACCTGGGGTCCGGCATACAAGATGATCCACGACCGTTCGGACAAGTACTGGAAGTTCCTTTCCGTGACCACGTCCGGCTTCGAGAGCGACGACGGCGGCGTGAAGTTCCTCGCCTGGCTGGATCACATGGTCGTGGACTCGCGCCGTGAGCACGCCACGCTCATCTCCAACCTCCGGGAGAGCGTGCTTCTGACCTACAACGCGGTCCTGGACCTGAACGATTTCTCCCTGGCCGGCTTTCAGAAGTACTGCAAGTGAGGGCATGAGGATCCGGAGCGCCTCTATTGCCCCTTCTTCCACCAGCGGAGGAAGGAGGCCCAGCGGCTGAGCCGGATGCGAAGGTCCCGGCCGCGCAGGAGGGCCCACGCAACGACCGCGGTCATGAGGAATCCCGCATAGACGGCCATCCCGGCGGCAAGGACCGGGAGCACCGGGACGCCGCGGATCGTTACGTCCCCGAAGTAAGGGATGATCAGCAAAGCCGCGGCCACGATGCTGGCCGCGGCCACCATCCCGATCGCCAGCAGGGCGCCCAGTTCCCGGATCGACGGGACGAGCCCTTCCGCCTGGTGGGAAGAAACGCTCACGTGCATCTTGCCGCCCGCCACGTCGGTCAGGATCTGGTCGATCTGCAGCGGTATCTCTTCGGCCATGGCCCGGAGTCGGAGGAGCTGCTTCAGGCCCTCGGTCATGAGCTCCTGCGGGTCCTCCGGGAAGGCGATCATCTGATAGGCCTGGGGGAGAAGTTCCCGGGAGATGTCGATTTCCGGATCCAGGGTCCGCACGACCCCCTCGATGTTCACGCCCGCCTTCCCGAGCATTGCCAGGTCGGAGGGCAGCGTGACGCCGTACCGTGAAACCAGATTCATGAACTGAAGGACCACGATCTCGGTGTCGATCTCGTCCAGGGACCTGCCCAGGGTGGTGCCGAAGACCTCATCCACATCGCGGCTGAATGCGGCCAGGTCGACACGTTCCTTTGCGATCCCCGCCGAATAGACGATCTTCGCGACCCTGTCCGAATCCCGAAAGGCAACGGCCATGGCAAGCCGTACCAGCAGATCCCGCATCCGCGGGGAAAGCCGGCCCACGAGCCCGAAATCGATCAGTCCGATGCGGCCGTCCGCGAGGAAGCGAATGTTTCCCGGGTGAGGGTCCGCATGAAAGAAGCCGTCCACGAAGACCTGCTTGTAGGACTCCTGCAGGAGGATGCGTGCAATGCTCTTGCGCTCATCCGGATCCTCGACCCGTGTAACCGATATCCCCTCCAGGCATTCCATCACGATGATCCGCGAGCTGCTCCATTGTGCATGGACCTCCGGTACGACGAGCCGGCCCGTCTGGGAGCCGTTCGCCCGGAAGGTCTCGATCGTGCGGACCTCGTTCGCGAGGTCGAGCTCTTGCTTCATGGCCGCGGCAAACTCGTCGACCCAGCGGTCCGGGTTCTGGCGGCTCACCTCCACGATCGTGCCCTTGAGCACCCGGGCGATGCCCCGCAGGAATTCCAGGTCGGCACGAATCACCTTGTCGATCCCGGGCCGCCGGACCTTGACCACCACGACCCTGCCGTCCTTGAGCCCGGCCCTGTGCACCTGGCTGACCGAGGCCGTGGCCATCGGCTCTTCCTCGATCCAGGTGAAGATCTCCTCCACGCTTCCCGGCAGGTGCCGGTCCAGTTCCTCACTGACCTCGGCCCATGGAAGGGGCGAGACGTTTTCCTGGAGGCCGGTCAAGGCTTCGATGAAGTCGGGGGGGAGGATATCGGGCCGGGTCGACAGGAGCTGCCCGAACTTGATGAAGATCGGCCCCAGCTCTTCGAGCATCATACGGAACCGTTCGCTCGCCGGCTTGCGCATCGCCTCCTCGGACTTCCCGACCCGGGCGAGCCCGGGCACCGACCCTTCCGAGATGAACGAGCCGAACCCGTACCGGGCGATGATGCCGGCAACCTTTCTGAGTCTCGCCAGATCCATCGGATCACTCCCTCATTCGTCGCAAGGCTGAACCAGGAGTTTCAGTCCGACCATCCTCTTCGTCACCACGCGGCTTCCCACCTCGACCGGCCCGTCCCCCTCCACCTCGGCATCCCACCACTCGCCTCGGATGAAGATCTTTCCCTCCGGATCCAGCCTCTGCTTCACCACGCCGACCCGGTTGAGCATCCCCTCCCTTCCGGTCTGCCGTTCCCTCCAGATGAAGCGATCGAGCACGCCTCCCTGCAGCAGGTAGTGCCAGAGCCGCACCAGCTGAGCCACCGTGAAGGCGGCGGAGAAACCGATCAGGCCGTGGAGCGAAACGGCCAGGGTCTGCATCGCCCAGGGGGGCGACGCCGCCTCCAGGATCCACTCGAGGAGGCAGCCGACGAAGACCGCGTACAGGACGAACAGGAGGCAATGGGCCAGTCTCTGGGTCCCGGTAATCGGGAACTGCTGGTCTCGATACAGGGGGTCTTTGGTTTCATACCAGAACACGGCTCCGAGCAGCACGCCGAGGACGGCCCCCACGATCAGACCCTTCCAGGAGAGAAAGCCGAGGAGCATGCCGAGCACGAAGAGGATGGCGCAGGTTGCCAGGGAGAGGATCCGAACCTGTATCGAACCGTGAGAGAAGAGAACCGTCAGAGTCTTCATCCGCTGGTACCGGACCTCCTTCTCGGGATCTTCAGGAAGCGGGCCTGCAGGATTCGGTAGAGGGGCGGGCAAATGGCCCGTGCCACCACCCCGGCCCAGAGTCCCCTCGGAAAGGTGACCTCGTACTTGCCTTTTCGGATGCCCCGGAGGATGGCACGGGTCAGAAGATGCGGCGGTTTCATCATCTTTCTCACCTCGGCCGGCAGGTCTGAGAAGGAGTCGTGGTCGAACAGGTGGGTTTCCACCACGCCCGGATTCACGACCATGACCTTTACGCCTGTTCCGAGCAATTCGAAGTAGAGGCTGTCGGAGAAGCCGGCGACCGCGAACTTCGAGGCGGCGTAGGCGGTGTGACGAACCGTGCCCAGTTTGCCGGAGATCGAAGAGAGGTTGACGATGTGGCCGGAATTCCTCTCGAGCATGGCAGGCAGAAAGGCGTAGGTGCAGTACACCGTGCCCCAGTAGTTGACCCGCATCACCTCTTCGTGCTCCTCGACGGGGGTGTCCAGGAACGTCTTGTACCGGCTCATGCCGGCATTGTTCACGAGAATGTCCAGGGGCCCTTGCTCCGCATGGACCTGCCGGGCCGTCTGTTCGACCTCCTCCTTGCTCGAGACATCGCACCGATAGCATGCGTGCCGGTCCGGATCGGGCAACCGCCTTCGGTTCTCCTCCAGCGCCTCGGTGTCCCGGGCCACGAGCAGACACCGGCCCCCCTCTTCCGCGAAATCCCGGGCCAGCTGTTCGCCTATGCCCCGGGAAGCGCCCGTTATCAGGACCCGCTTCCCCTGAAACCGCATGCTCAAGGCGTTCTCCCCTGTGTTGTTCGTTCCCTGGAGGCACGGGGATTATAGGAATCCCCTTTTCGGCATGTCAATCCGAGCACTCCCCCTCGAAGGGTTTGACCTTCACACGTTCTCGCCGGGAGGAGACGTCGCCCACTCAGGGAGCTGCAATTCCTCGGCCCGGTCGCTGTAGGGCAAATACGGCTTGATATCGATCAGGGGGCTTCCCTCTCTCGCGTCGAGCCGATCCACGAGGATCTCTCCCGCTTCCGTGCGGATCTCCTTGACCGCGCAAAGATGCATCGCGATGAGATTCGGCCGCAGAGGGGATCTCGTTCCGAACACACCGGTGAGCGGGTTGGCCGGGTCCTTTCTCGGGTGTACCTGCAGGACGGCCCTGCCCTCCGGATGGTCGTTCTCGTGGAACCAGTAGAAGACCCAGAGATGCGAGAATTCGCCGACACCCTTCAATCCCTCCAGGTAGGCGGGAAAAAGCTTCAGGACCGGTCCCCGGTCCGTCTTGCGGATCACCCCGATGGGGCTCAGTTCAAAGGTCTTTCGGTTCTCTTCCCTCACGCCGATCTTCTCCTCACCGGGTGTTGCCTGTTCTCCGTTCCTGTGCTCTATTGGTCCCTCGGGGGCATGCTAATCCGAAACCGTACGAAAAGGGAAGCCTTGCCATGGAATCCGCCTCCCGGCAGGAACTGCTGGACGCCCTGAAGAGTCCGGACCCGGCACGAAGAGAGAAGGCGATCAGCGAGATCGGGAACCGGGAGGACCCCGCGCTCCTGCCTCCTCTTCTGGGGCTCCTGGACGACCCGTCCGACCGGATCCGCTGGCGGTCCCTTCAATCCATCGGGAAGCTCGGGGGGCCCGGCGCGGACGAACGTGTACTCGACCTGCTGGGGGACCCCTCGCCGATGGTGCGAGGCGAAGCCGCGAGGGTGGTCGGCCTGGCGGGCAGGCAAGAGCACGCCTCTGCCTTGGCCCCCCTGCTCCAGGATCCGGACCTGCAGGTCCGGTGCAGGGCCCTCGAGGCGCTGGGCGAGATCCAGGAACCGGGAGCGCGGCTCCTCGAACGTATGGTTCCCCTGCTCGAGGATCCGGACAGCCGAATCCGTATGCATGCCGCACTGGCAGTGGGCAAATGCCGGCACGGGCCCGCCTTCTCCTCCCTGGTCGGGTCCTTGCGGGATTCGAACCAGAACGTGCGGGGACTCTCCGCCTGGTCTCTGGGAAGTCTGGGCGACGAGCGGGCCATCGAGCCCCTGATCGACGCCCTCGCAGACGATGGGGAGTCGGTTCGGATCTACGCCTACCAGGCCCTGGACGCCTTCGGGAAGAAGGCCCTGCCCGCCCTCGAAAAGGCACGATCACAACAGGACGGCCCCGTCCGGTCGCTGCTGGATCGCCTCATCGAAGACATCCGCTCCGAAGATGAGGAAGAAGACTGAAGAGCTTCACAGAGAGGGCGTGGACGAAATGGGGGGCAGCCTCCTAGTTGCCTCCGCCGCAGGAACCGCAACTGGTGGCCGAGCAGGAAGAGCAACTGCTCGCTCCGGCGGACTGGACCGACCCGTCCGAACTCCCGAAGGAACATGCCGACATGAGCCGCTTCACGTCAGCGGCCTCACATCCCGGGCACCGGACTTCGGCGTCCCGGCGGATCAGCAACTTCTCGAACTTGTGGTCACAGGAATTGCAGCGAAACTCGTAGATCGGCATGGTCTATTCTCCCCTGTACTCCCGGGAGGGGCTCTGTTTTGCGTTCTGATGACAAACCACGTAACATCATCCTGTATCTGCTCTTTCGATGTATTCGCCTCGTCGTCTGTTCCGGGTCCGCCCACCGTGTGCCAGCGGGAGCCGTGAATGATGAAACACCCTGCAGGAGAATCCCAAGGCCTTCGGCTCTACTTCCTTCTCGGCCTCGTCTGCATGCTTCTCTACGGCTGCTGCCCCACGGGCGCCTACGAGGACAACTTCGGCCGATTCTACATTCTCCTGTCCGTTCCGACGGAAGACTTCTTTGAGCCCTTCAATACGTTCGGCCAAGTCGACACGCGAGAGGACTTCGGGTGCGGCATCTGGCAGATCGAGGCGATCCCCCCCTTGGACCCGGAGACGAATCCCATATCCTTCAAGGCCGTCAACCCGAACCAGAACACCGCCGACCAATGCTGCTGGGAATTCCGTTTCGACGGCCGGATCGCAGGGAGCGGGTGCTCGGTCCTTCTCGGTGAATACCAGAACTTGACCCTCAAGTGTGAGGGCGGTTCCGGTCAGATGTTCCTTCAGACCGCCGAGTAAAGCCGGACTCGGACCCGCCTCCCCTTTGTCCGGACCCGATCCCAAAGGTCCGGGTCGCCCGGCAGGGTCAACCTCTGCGTATTGCACGAAGTGACCGGCGCGCGCGGCAGCACGGTCCGGTCGGCTCGTCACGAAGCGGGAGTCGCGTTCGGTGGCTGCTCGGTCGAATGCTCGACCCCGGCGAAGCAGGTGGGTGGAGGCGGCACCCGGATTCGAACCGGGGAATAAAGGTTTTGCAGACCTCTGCCTTACCACTTGGCTATGCCGCCGTCCTGCTTCCATCCGCCCCTGCAGGCCGGATTCCCCGGGGTGACCTTCGCCCTCTTCCTGGAGCGGGAAACGGGACTTGAACCCGCGACCCCCACCTTGGCAAAGTGAAACCGGCCATTTACAAGATACACCAGGATGAACGAAAAGGCAACAGGATCAAAGGTATTGGCGCTTTTTTGTTTTCCTTGACTTACGGTGTTTTTTGGTGTTTTTTCTTAACATGGTAGCAAAATGGTAGCAGTTTTTTCAGCTCCCGGGGATAGGGCGACGGCCCGACAAGGCCGGGGATCCCGACCGGCCTTCCCTGGAAACCCCCTCTGCGGGAACGCGCTACGGGAAGCATGAAGACCGTGAGAACAATCCCCGAGGACGCGGAAAGGATCCTTCAGGAAACCGGCCTGGAGCCCGTATGCGAGAACGCGGCCGCGCTTCTGCGCGGGCATCTGATCGTGCTCGAGATCGAGGCGTCGGACGCCGAACAGGGGCATGCTGCCCCCATCTCCGCCCGGCCGCTCCGGCAAGACCTCGAGCGGATTCTCCAATGGTGCGAAGTCGGCCGCGAGCTCTTCAACTCCGGTCTGGGACAACCAGCCTTCGGCCTGATCCTCCACAGTCCGGCTTTCGCCCAGGAGGGGAACCTCGAGACGTTGATTCAGCTTCTGATGGAGCTCAGGGCGGAGACAACCGCGCTGTTGTCCCGCCTCGAGGACAAGGAAGGCGTTCTGCGCGGAACGCACCTCCAGGGGGCGCCCCTGCACTACGGGAAACCTCCGGGGCACCTCGGCAACGTCGTAGTCACTCGAGCGGCCAACACCTTCATGACCATCTTCAACCGGCGGCCCGCTTACAATGAAGACGGCCCCTTCGTTCGGTTCCTCCACGCGATCGCGGCGGTTCTCGGCCTCGAGCTCCCTTCGACAACGACGATCCGCAGTATATTGAAAAACCTGGGCAACTCCCCTTCGACCCACCCCACGGACTGACCCCTCAAATACTTCGCGAAAAAAAGACAAGTTTTTGAGGCTAGACAGAATTTGCCCTTGTGGTAGGTTCGGCCCAGTGGCGTTGAATTGTTGTGTCTCTCCTTTCATTCACGCGGTTGTTTGGGGGTCTTCAATGCAAAATAGCGCGAAGGAAGAAAAGGCGATTCGGCCGCTCCTCGATGTGCAGAAACTCGCCTCGGCACTCGGCGTTCCCAGGTCATGGGTCTACTCAAGGACCAGGATCGGCGGGCTACCAACTATCCGGGTCGGAAAGTACGTGAGATTCCGATTGGATGACGTTCTCGCCCACCTCGATCAAGAGAGTGCCGACGGTGAGTAAGGCCGAGCTGTTCCTCTCCGTCTTCAGCGGGCGTCGAGATATTGTCCCCAAATTCTGGACGTCCAGGAAACGCGATCGCTCAGGGTACTCCCCTCTCTGCAAGAATGAATGGAAAGAGGGGGTCTGCCAGAAACCCTGCAGGACCTGCACCAAGGCGGATTACATCCCTCTCTCAGATCAGCATCTTCTCGACCACTTCCACGGAAAGCACATCCTGGGGATCTACCCGCTCCTGCCAAACGACACTTGCCATTTCTTGGCCGCCGACTTCGATGACCACGACGGGACCCGCAATCCCCTCCAGGACTCTCAGGCCTTCCTCGAGGCCTGCGAGCTGCAGGACATCCCGGCGTACCTGCTCCGGTCCAAGTCCGGCGCCGGCTACCATACGTACATTTTCTTTAAAACCGCCGTGCCCGCGGCCAAGGCCCGAGCGGTGGCCTTTGCCCTCCTCCAGGAGGCACAGGTTATCGGTCCGGACGCGGAGCTCTCCTCGTTCGATCGACTCTTTCCTAACCAGGACCGCTTGACTGGGAAGGGATTCGGAAACCTGATCGCCCTGCCCTTCCAAGGTAAGGCCGCGAAGCAGGGACACACCCTGATCCTGGATCCGGAGACCGGGTACAAGGATCCCCTCCCCAAGCAGATGGAGGTCCTCGCCCGGATCCGGCGCGTTCCGGAATCCAGGCTCGATGAGCTCATCGAAGACTGGAAACTCGTCCCAGGGATGTCGAGGCCCGCGGGTGCGGCAGCCGCCGGTGGCAATCCAAACGCAACAAGTGTTGCAGATACGGCCCGTGAGACTGCGGAGAATAGCCACAGATGCGAATTCCTGGCCTGGGCCATAGGAAACCCTTCCCAGGTGCCTGAACCGCTTTGGTACGCCATGATTTCGAACCTCGTGCGCCTTACAGGGGGATTCTCCCTCTGTCACGAGGCCTCCCGCGGGCACCCGGGCTACTCCGAGGAAGAAACCACCCGGAAGATTCACCAGGCCCTGGATGCCTCGGGGCCCCACACCTGCGTGTGGCTTCGGGATCACGGAGGATTCATCTGCTCGCAGCTCGGCAAATGTAAGGCCAAGAGTCCGGCCGGTCTCGTGCGCATTCTCAATGCGGATCCGGAAGAAGGAAAGGGCTCCGGCGGTGGCTCCAATGGTGACGGGCAACAGAATCGAGTCATTCACATCGATGTCGCCCGGGCGGTGATGGACGACTACGGAGAAGGAAACCTTATTCACGTAGGGGCCGGCTGGAACTGGAAGTGGAACGGCGCGGGGGTCTGGGTAAGAACAGACAAACGAGAACTCAAGAAGAAAATTCACAACCTGACCCCCGAAGGGAAGATTACGCGAAGTACGGTAGAATCCATCCTCGACGTTCTCCAAACGGAAACCTTCCTCCCTAACCATGAATTCGACGTCGAGCGCCGAGCCATAAACTGTGTGAATGGCGAGCTCTGGTGGACGGGGTCCGCCTGGGAGCTTAAGCCCCATTGCCGGGAGCATTTTCGTACCACGCAGATCCCGGTGGAATACGACCCGGAGGCCCGGGCCCCCAGGTTCGAACGGTTCCTGGAGGAGGTCTTCGAACCAGACCCGGACCGAAAGGAAAAATCCGAGCTCGTCAAGGAAGCAATCGGCTACAGCCTGCTATCCACCTGTGAATTTGAAAAGTTCTTCCTGCTCCACGGAGACGGTGAGAACGGAAAGTCCGTGCTCATGGATACGCTCGGGGCCTTAGTGGGGGCACCGAACGTCTGCGCCGTTCAGCCATCGCAATTCGAGAACAAATTCCAGCGGGCTCATCTCTTCGGAAAGCTCATCAATCTCGTCACGGAAATCGCCCAGGGACATGAAATAGCCGACGCGCAGTTGAAGGCGATCGTCTCCGGAGAACTCACCACTGCGGAGCATAAACACAAAGAGCCCTTTGACTTCCGCCCGTTTTGCACCTGCTGGTTCGGAACCAACCATATGCCCCATACCCGGGACTTCTCCCATGCCCTTTTCCGACGGGGGACCGTATTGACCTTCAATCGACAGTTCGTGGCGGGTGCGGGCGCCGAGAACAAGGCCTGCCTTGAGGCGACTCTTCGGGGCGAACTCCCCGGCATTCTCAATCTTGCGCTCGCCGGGCTCGCCCGGGTGTTTGAGAAAGGCACCTTCACGGAACCTGCTTCCTGCAAGGAGGCAAAACTCGAATGGAGGATCGAAATTGATCAGGCGGCTCAGTTCGTGGAGGACGCTTGCCACATTGACCCCTTTGGGGAAGAAACCATCGCGGCGGTGTACGAAGCCTATACCTTGTGGGTCCGTGCCACGGGGATCCGGCTTGCCCTCTCCAAGCGTGGTTTGGTAGGTCGGCTCCTAAAAATGGGGGCAGAGCGGGACGCTGGATCGGCTAACACCAAGATTTTAAAAGGGATTGTCCTTAAATGAGCCAGAAAAGTGAGTCCGGGCAGTCGGTGACCAAAGTGACCAAAGTGACCGAACCCTTTATTTGCACGCGGGGGATTTCCCCCTCTGTAAGTAGCAGCGAATAGGGGGCACAGAATAGGCGGAAATAGGGAATTCGGTCACTTCGGTCACTACGGTCACTACATGAAAGCCCGAAAGGAGAAATCATGCAGCAGAACACAGTGGAAGATGGAGCTATCCCGGAAGCCCCTTGTCGGCTGATCCGGTCCGATCACCCCAAGGTTGCCCATTCCTGGGTGGTGATTCGGTGCCCGTTTTGCGGGAAGAAGCATTATCACGGCGGCGGCCCGGGGGATGGGGACCCCAGAAATTATCTTGGGGAGCGTGCGGCGCATTGCGTCAAATTGCCTGAAGGGATGGAGTTTGCGAGTTATCTTCTCGTCGAGAAGGAAGGCCTCCAGAAAGGAGTGAAGTAGATGAGCGACC
>CAYZMM010000047.1:0-49439 GCA_964479535.1 uncultured Thermodesulfobacteriota bacterium | reverse complement strand
GATCATACAATATCCTCAAAGGAATGTCTACCCATGTGTCGCTGTAGTACTAAGCTCTGCCGAACCTTTTCCGGAGTCCCGCCAGGCCGAACAGGCCGGAACCGAACAGCAGGACCGTAGCCGGCTCTGGAACGACAGAGATGCTGCCGTCGTTGATCTCCACCTCGAGGGGATTCCCCAGTGCATCCCCGAAAATGGGCTCTGTCGAGATGCCGGTGAGAGGCGGCAACACGTTCAACGGGCTCGTTCCGAACGAGAGCGTGTCGAAGGTCATGGAGGCCAGCACGAACTCGCCTGCTTGCATGGTGTCCAAGTCCTCGGCGAAGTCAAGTGAAAGCTCGTACAATTCCAGCGTCCCGCCCACATTGTCCGCGAAACTGACTTGAAGGCTGCCAAGGCCCAGAATGTCCAGCTGGTTTCCGAACGAGTAGCTGTTCAAGGCTACGATGCTCGGGTCGAAGCCGATGGTGAGATCAAAGGTGCCCAGAGATGGCGCACTCGAATCTCCAAGCCCCGAAATGACGAGATCCACCATCGCCTGGTCGCCCAGCAGGACGTTCTGCGCCGGGGGCGCGAAGCCGATCGAGATGGCTCCCAGCTGGCCCGGGCTGAAGGCGAAAAGGGCAAGCGTAAGGGTCAGCCCGATCACTGACAAGGTTCTGCTTTTCATGGTCTTTTTCCTCCCTCCGTTACATGCGGTTCGGCTGCCGAAAGACATCCTCGCCGTATAGATTGCCCTGTTCCTTCCCATCTGATGGATGCTGTTTTCGTTCCGAAAGAGTCAGTCCGTTACACACCGCGGTCGCGTGCACTCCAGGACGCATTTCCTCGCGTCCAGCACGGTTACGATTCCGTCCCCGTCTATGTCGCACGCCGGGCACTGGTCCGCTTCTTGATTGCGGAAGCCGAGAACGATGTATATGTCGAGAATGTCCACATCTCCGCTTTCATCAAGATCACAGATCGACTGCTCCGAAGGGGGCTCCACGGTAACGCTCATATTGTCGAAATCGTTGTCCTCGCCGTCGAAGACCTCGAGCTCGAGTACGTAGACCCCTGCCACATCCGGCAGGAAGGTCGGCATGGCCGTCCCGGCGTCCAGAATGTCGCCGTTCGTCAGGGCACTCCCTGCCGGCTTGGACACGAATCTCCACGCAAAGGCAAGGGCCTCGGGCCCCATGTCCGGATCGTCGCTTCCGGACCCGTCGGGCAGAGCGGCGTCCCCCAGGTCGATGATCAGGTCGTCTCCTGCATCCGCATTCGGAGGAACGTTCCGCACCGTGACGAAGACGCGCGTCTGATCATCGTCCGCATCTTCTCCGTCCGTAACGCCCAGGTTCAACTCGTAGGTTCCCGGCACGTCCGGCACGAAGCCTGCCACCGCCTCCGTTGCATCCACGATGTTCCCGTCCTCCAGGGTGCTCGCGGCGGGCACGCTCACAAAGGTCCAGAGGAAGCGCAAAGGCACCGGCCCATTGTCCGGATCGCTGCTCTCCGTGCCGTCCAGGACCACCATGTCACCCACGAACTTGTTCTGGTCCGGTCCTGCGTCTGCATTGGGCGGCACGTTCGGTGCGGCGGCCAGGATTTCGACGAAGTCCGGCTCACTCTTCAACCCGGCATCCATGACGATCAGGCCGAGTACGTACAGCCCACCCACGTCCGGCGTAAACATCGGCATGGGAGAGGCGGGATCGGTCAGATCCTGATCGGTCAATGAGCTGCCGGCGGGAATCTCCTCGAAGAACCACGCATAGGTGATCATGTCACCGTCCGGGTCGAACGAGTCGCTCCCATCCAGCTCGACCTCCGCGCCGGTCTCGACGTTCCGGTCCGCCCCCGCGTCGGCCACGGGCGCCTCGTTCGGACCCGCAACCGATACCGTCACCCGGTCGCTCGATTCGAGATCGCCGTCGCTGACCGTCAGTTCCAGCGTGTAATCCCCTTCAACGTCCGGCGTGAACATCGGCATTCCGGTTGCCGCATCCACGATGTCCCCGTCGGCCAAGCCGCTCCCGGGAGGCACGGACACGAACCCCCAGCTGAAGGTCAGAGGTTCCGGCCCGTTGTCCGGATCGCTGCTGCCCGTCCCGTCCAGCAGCACATCCTCACCCAGCTCGACCTCCTGGTTGTCCCCGGCATTCGCGATGGGCGGAAGGTTCGGCTCCACGACCATCACGGTCACGTTGTCCACGTCCGCGTCTTCACCGTCCGAGACCTCCAGCTCGAGAACGTAATCTCCGGAAACATCCGGCGTGAAGGACGGTTGAGCGGAATCAGGCCCCAGAATATCGGCATTCGTAAGGGAACTCGTCCCCGGCACCGACACGAACCGCCAGGCGAAGCTCAAGGCATCGGGCCCGTCATCCGGGTCGTTGCTCCCCGTCCCGTCCAGCACGGCTTCCTCACCAACGGCGATCCCCATCAGGTCGACTCCTGCGTCCGCGTTCGGAGGCACGTTCGCAACCGCGACAAAGATGCTGACCTGGTCGTTGTCCGTGTCTTCTCCGTCCGAGACCTCCAGGTCGACCACATAGGTACCCGCCGCGTCCGGAACGAAGCTCGCTTCCGCCTCGGCCGCACCGGAGATGCTCCCGTCGTCCAGGCCGCTTCCTGCAGGCAGGCTCACGAAGGTCCAGAGGAAGCCGAGTGGTTCGGGGCCGTCGTCCGGATCGTTGCTGCCCGTGCCGTCAAGGTCCACCGTGTCGCCCACGAACCGGTTCTGGTCCGGCCCCGCGTCCGCGTTCGGCGGCACGTTCGGCGTACTCGCATCGATCTCCACCGTGTCCGGTTCGCTCCGGAGCTCGTCATCCATGACCACGAGACGAAGCGTGTAAGCCCCGTCCACATCCGGGGTGAAGGTGGGCATCGCCGCGGTCGGATCGCTCAGATCCTGATCGGTGAGCGTGCTGCGCTGCGGCACCTGGTCGAAGGACCAGAGATAGGTGATCAGATCCCCGTCCGGATCGGACGAGCCGCTCCCGTCCAGCTGAACCCGGGTGTTCGTTTCCACGTTCTGGTCCGGGCCCGCATCCGCCGTCGGCACACGGTTCACCTCGGTCACCGTGATGGTGAAGAACTCGGTGTCGCTGTCCGACCCGTCCGAGGCCGTGACCGAGGCGCCCGGGTAGACGTCCGCGTCGTCGAAGTCGGGTGCCAGCGAGAGGGTCCCGGTGCCGTCCCCGTTGTCCGTGAAGAAGGCGAAATCCGGAAGTCCGGCATCCACGAGGCCGATCGGATCCTGCTCCGGGTCGGTGGCGGAGACCGGGATATCCAGGGCCGCGCCTTCCGGCAGCTCGATGTCGGCGATCGGATCCAAATCCGGCGGATTGTTGAGAGACTCAACGGTCACCTGGAAGGAGTCGCACCCTGTACCTCCGTCGTCGTCGGTCACACAGACCTCGGCGGTGAAGACACCTGGAGCCGGGTAGGCGTGCGAGCCCGCAACCGTTCCCGAACCGTCGGCTTCGTTCACGACACCCATCTCGGTCGGGGAGCCGTCCCCCCAGTCGACTACGGCAGTGTGTGTGTCCAGCTCACCCACGTCGGTAAAAGTGGCCGGCGGGAGATCCACGGTGTCGCCTTCCACGATGTTCCGGTCCGGTCCGGAATCCACGACCGGCAGTTCGTTGTTGACCAGGACCACGGCCTCGGCCGTATCCGTCTCGCCGAAGCTGTCCGTGACCACGACCGTCACGGTCACGCTTGCAATGTCCTCGTAGGCTGTGTTCACCGTCATACCGGCACCGTCATCGAACTGGCCGTCCCCGTCGAGGTCCCACGCAAAGGAGATCGAGTCCCCCGTCTGGAGGTCGGGGTCTGTCGAGGCGGATGCATCCAGCGTGAAGGTCGTTCCCTCCACGCCGATGTAGGGCCCGCCTGCGTCCGCGACGGGCGGACCGTTCACCAGGCCCACTTCGATGCTCACGGTTGCGATATTTGAATCCGACTCACCATCGTTTGCCTTGAAGGTGAAGCTGTCCGGGCCGAAGAAATCCAGGTCGGGGGTGTAGGTCACGTCCGGCGGCGTCCCCGTGAGATCCCCCTTCGCCGGCGGGCTAATGATCTCGAAGGTGAGGCCGTCCAATTCCGGGTCCGTAGCCGTGAGTCTAATGTCGATGAAGGTGTTCTCATCGAGCATCACTTCCTGATCCTCGGCAACGGGCGGCCTGTTGTCCGTGGCCGCCGTAGGCTCTCCGAAGATCGCCAGGCCCGCGGCCGTGGGCCCTTCACGGTCCACCGGGAAAGAGGAGAGCACCGCACCGGTTTCGATGTCCACCTTGAAGGCGTTTCCGCTGTTGAATCCCACGGTCCAGAAGGAGGTTCCGTCCGGGTCCAGGTTGAGGGCGAAGAGCTGGTTCGGGATGATCGCTTGATCACCGAGGTCCCCTCTCTGGTACCTCTGAATGATGTTTCCGTCCGCGTCGATGCGGACGACTTCGTTGCGGCACGCGGTGAGCACCTCCCCGTTCGGCCGGATCCGAAGGGCGAAGCACGGGCGGTTCAGGCCGGGGTCCGTATCTTCGGGGAAGAAGTCGTCCAGCTGCTGATCGTTGCACACGTCGTAGCGCATGATCTCGTCGTCTTCGGAGGTGTAGAACATGGTGCACCGGTCGGCAGCCAGGTCGATCCAGTCCGTCCCACGGGCGGTCGTCGTAGTGTCGTAGGTCGCCAGGAAGTTGCCGTCCAGGTCGAATTTCCGGATGTTGGAGGCGCCGTCCACCTCCCCGGTGTAGATGACATCGCTGTCCGAATCGAAGACACACGACTCGACGAAGGTGCTGAACGGGCCGCCCCACGGGTGAATCGTCTCCCCGGCCGCCCGGTCGAACTTGGTCATCTCGCCCGCCTGGAAGCTCGTGGCGTAGAGATTCCCCTCGGCGTCGAAGCACATCCCGGCCGTCTCGTTGCTCATGCTCGTCGTGTCGAAGAGGTTGATGAACTCACCGTCCTGGGCATATCGGCGAACGAAGCCCTGACCAATGGCGACGAACACGTCCCCGTTCAGGAAGGGCCGGTCCCGGGAGCCGTTGTAGAAGGTGTCCCCGGCAAAGGTCGCCCACACCGGCCCCTGTTCCCCTGCCGGGACCGTGAATGTCGCGGAGGCAAGGCCGTCCGCGTCGGTGCTGACATCCATGATCTGCTCGCCCAGGCGGAAGGTCATGATCTCGCCTTCCAGGGGCGTGCCGCGGTCGGGTTCGAACAAATCGGTGAGCCGTGCCTGGGCCGTGATCTCACCGCCTTCCACGGGGATGTCGAGCTCTCCGAAGATGGTGGTGTAGCTGTCGCGTGGGAGCACGGTAACGACCTTGCTGTCGCTGGCCCAGTCCCCGTCCTTGTCGGTCACGGTGAACGTGGCCACATACGTTCCGGGCACCTCATAGGTGTAGAATCGCTGGGAGAGGTCGAACCCGCTGCATTCGGTGACCTGCAGGGTGTTCCCGTCTCCGAAGTCCCAATCACAGGTGAGGGTGCGACTGTCCTCGCTACTCGGGTCGCCGGGTATGCCCCTGACACGCTCCGGATTTCCCCAAGTCGTGGTCAGGTCTCCACCGGCGTTGGCCGTGGGCGGCTGATTCAGAACGGTGATCGTCTTGGTCACCGATCGGGTCAGCAGTTGACTGTCCGTTACGGCCAAGGTGACTTCCACGGGCCCGCTGTCATCGAAGCGGGCGTTCACCGTCCGGTCGGTGGGCCGCGATATGTCCGGGATCGAGGATTCCCACTGCCAGGCGATGATCGAGCTTTCCACGTTGTTGTCGATTCCGGTCAGTGTGACGTTCTCTGCCTCGAAGGGAAACTCCTTCGATACCGTGAAATCGACGGACGGAGGCACCAGTACCGTATATTCCTGCGAGACCGTGTGCGTGAGCCCCTCGTCGTCGGTCACCGTGAGCACGACGGTGTACGTTCCGGACGCCCCGTAGGTGTGAACCGGATTCCGTTCCGTGGATGTGGTGCCGTCCCCGAAGTCCCAGAAATAGGACACGATCTCACCGTCCGCATCCGTGGAGAAGTTGTCGAAGGGAACCATGGCTTCCCCGAGCCCGGTCGAGTAGACCTGGAACTCCTGCATGCGGATCGTCGAGGTGGAGCCGTGGTTGTTCTTCAGGAAGAGCTGCACGTACTTCGCCGGCACCGGAGGAAACATGAACCAGTGGGGCTGGCCGTCCGACGACAGAGTTGCGGAAAGGACCGTGGTGAAATCGGCCGGGTCGAGACCGGTCGAGGAGACCCGGACCTCGAAGTCCTTGGGCGAAAAGGTCCCGAAGGCGGCGTGGATCAGAACCTTGTTGATGCGCCACGGCCCGCCCGGAACGAGCAGAACGGTGGCGAACTCGTCCGTCACGCCTGCCGTGTCCCAACGTGTACCTGGGTTGTTGTCGATGATGTTCGCCGGAGCCACGGTGCTGCTGGAGCTGAATCGACTGGAGAAGTCGACCAGGAAGGCCCCAACACCTTTGCCCCTGGCCGCGTTGTGCCCGTCCACGGTGAAGACCTGGAAGGTGGTCACCCCCACCCGTCCGAAGGTTCCGTGGACGTTCAGGATGAAGAGTTCCACGAACCTGGCCTCCACGGCCGGGAAGGTGAACTCCTGTCGGTCGTCGTTGTTCTCCATCCTTCCGGAAAAGACGGTGGTGAATGCCCCGTCCTCCTCCGTGGTCGTGGACACCCGGATCTCGAAGTCCCTGGGCACGATGTTCCGGAATCCCCGGATCTGCACCCGGTCGATCGTGTGCGGGTCGGCGCCGCCCAAGCGAACCTTCACGAACTGGTCCGTAGTCGCCCCGACTTCGGTCTCCCATCTCGTATTGATGCTGCCGTCGATCACCTTCTCGGCGCTGGAGGTCGAACCCAGCTCGCTCGATACGTCCACAATCCTCGCTTTCGGCCCGTTTCGCAACGAAACGATACCTCCCTCGCGGTCCCGGGACCACACCTCGAAATGGCGAACCTGCAACGAGATCGGATTCCCCCAGTTGTCGATCACGAGCAGCTTTACGAAACGTGCCTGGATGCCCGGAAAGGTGAATTCGTGGAAGGCGTTGTTCTGCGGTACGGTCCCGTTGACCACCGTGACGAAATCATCTTCCTCCGTACCCGTGTTCGAGACGAGAACCTCGAAGTCCTTCATTCCGAACGTGTTCGAGCTGCCCCTCAATACGACCCGTTGCACCACGTGAGGACCGCCTCCGGTCAGCTCGACGACCATGAACACGTCGCCGTCGCTGGACACGGACCAGACGGAATTCGCGTTGGAATCGATTGCATTCTCCGGAGGGAAGCCCGGCACGGTCGCGTCGGAGAAATCGGCGATGCTCGCCCCGTCCCCGAGGAACGCCACGTTCATGCCCTTGGCCGGTGCGAACCTGGCAACCGGTGTGGCTCGAATCGTCACGTCCCGGCTCGCCGTGTCGGTCAGGCCGTCGTCGTCCGTTACCGTCAGGCTGACGGTGAAGGTTCCACCCTCGGCATAGGAATGAATCGGGTTCTGGTCTTCGCTCGTCCCGCCGTCTCCGAAATCCCAGTCCCATGCGACGATCGTGCCGTCGTCCGTGGACTCGTCCACGAAGCCGACGATGTCTCCGGAGGCGGCATCCTTCGGGTTGTGGTCAAAGGCCGCCACGGGCCGCTGGATGCCGGTCACCTCGATGGCCTGCACGGTGGTTCCCATCAGGCCGTTCGAGTCCGTTACGGTGAGGCGCACGTTGAAGATGCCTCCCGCAGGAAACGTGTGCGTCGGGTCCTGGAGGTCGCTGTTGGTGCCGTCATCGAAATCCCAGGACCGGGACACGATTGTTCCGTCCGGGGCGGCGGAGGTGTCCGTGAACTGAACCGCATCCGCCGTTGTCGGCTCGGCGGGCGCGAACAGGAACGAAGCCGAAGGCCTTCCGATCACCGGGACACCCGTGATGGTCAGCGTATCCGAGCTGCCCGCCTCATCCGTGACCGTTAGGCTCACGTCGACCGATCCGCGGGCCGTGTACACGTGGGAAGGGTTCTGTTCCGTGCTCGATCCGCCGTCCCCGAAATCCCACAGCCAGCTCACGATGCGGTTGTCCGGGTCCGTTGATTCGTCGTTGAAGGGGGTCACCCCACCCACGACAAAGGGGGCGGCCGGCGTGAAGGCCGCGGTCGGGGAAGCGCCCGAGCCCACGGAGACGACCTGGTCGGTGGTGTTCACGGCCCCGTCGCTGTCCGTCACGGTGAGGGTGACCGTGAAATCCCCGGACGCACCGTAGGAGTGGGTCGGGTTCTGCCCCTCGCTGGTCCCGCCGTCCCCGAACTGCCAGGACCAGGCCGTAATCGTACCGTCGTCGGTGGAAAGATCCGTGAAGCTCACGTTCACGCCGACCACCGGGGAGACCGGAGAGAAGGAGAAATCCGCCGACGGCGCCCCGCCGGCACCCACCTGGACCGCATTTGTGATCGCCGCCGTCAGGCCGTGGGCGTCGGTGACCGTCAGCGTAACGTTGAAATTGCCCGCCGTTGTGTACGTGTGGGTCGGGGACTCCGCGGTACTCGAAGCCCCGTCGCCGAAGTCCCATGAATAGGCGACAAGGGTCCCGTCCTGATCGGTGGACTGATTCTCGAACAGAGTGGACACGCCCACCGAGGTGGCGGCCGGCGCAGAGAAGTCCGCCACCGGCCGCGCGCGAATCGGAACGCCGGTAAGGGTCAGCGAATTCTGGTTCCCCGCCTCGTCCGTGACGGTCAGGGTCACATCCACGTTCCCGGAATCCGAATAGGTGTGGGTCGGGTTCGCCTCGGGGCTCGTGGACCCGTCGCCGAAGTCGTAAAGGTGGCTTACGATCCGGTTGTCCGGGTCGGTGGACTCGTCCGTGAACTGCACCACCTCGCCGGCCACGGGTAAGAGCGGGGACAGGGAGAAGCCCGCAACCGGCGGGTCCCCCACGCCCACCGCAACCGGCATGGTGACCGTATCGGCGGCGCCCTCATCGTCCGTCACCGTCAAGGTAACGTCGAAGGTGCCTGCGGATGTGTAGGCGTGGGTCGGATTCTGCTCGTTGCTGGTCGCACCATCTCCAAATCCCCAGAACCAGTCGACGAGGAAGCCGTCGTCGGTGGAAAGATCCGTGAACACCACATTCACGCCCACCACGTTTCCGATGGACGCGGAGAAGTCCGCGGTGGGACGGAGGGCCACCAGGACCTGCTTTGTTACGGTTCGGGCGTTCCCATTGTCATCGGTCACGGTCAACACGACGTCGAATGTGCCCGTGGAAGTGAACGTGTGTTCCGGATTCTGGAGGGTACTGGTGCCCCCGTCGTCGAAGTCCCAGTCCCACGAAACGATCGTGCCGACCGGCACGGTCGACTGGTCCGTGAACTGGATCGGCTCGTTCGCGATGGCCGGATCCGGAGAGAACAGGAAATCCGCTGCAGGCGGCTCGAGCACAACCACCTGCTGCACAACCGTGTCGACGTTGTTCTGTGCATCGGTAACGGTCAGGGAAACATCAAAGGCCCCTCCGTTCGCGTACGTGTGGGAAGGGTTCCGGTCCGTGCTCGCCCCCCCGTCCCCGAAATCCCAGTCAAAGGTGACGATGTCCCCATTCGGATCCGAGGAGGCGTCGTTGAACTGTACCGCCTCGTTCTGCGTGCCCGTGGGCGGCACGTTGAAGAACGCCGCCGTGGGCCCCTGGCCTCCGTCGGTGGTGGCGGGATCGCAGTCATTGTCGATCCCGTCTCCCACGATCTCGGGCCGGTCCGGGTTGACGTTCTCATCCCCGTCGTCGCAGTCCGCATTCGACCGGAAGCCGTCGCCGTCGCCGTCCGGGAACAGCACGACCACGCCCCGCTGCTCGAAGGCGTCCGGACTGAAGGGATCCGTATCGGACACCCGCACGCGGATCAGATGGAAGCCTGCGTCCGCCGGCGTGGTGCTGAACGTGAAAGCCGGGCTGCTGGCCAGCACCTCGTCTCCATTGTCGGTCCAGATGAAGCTCAGGGCTTCCCCCTCGGGGTCCGAGGCCGTGACCGTCAAGTCGAGCGTATCACCGACCAGGATCTTCACGTCCACGTCCGACGGCGTGAAGCCCGTGATGGCTGGCGGCAGATCGTCCAGGTCCACGTCCACGCGCACGTAGGCGATGTCCTGAAGCCCGAAATCGTTCGTGACCTGCAGGCCGACGAGACGGGACCCGGCCGTGTCGAAAACAGGGGAGGGCATGACGCCGAACGCGTCGTCAAATACGCCATCCAGGTTCAGATCCCAGTCGAAGGTCAGGGAGGTGTCTTCGGCGAGCGAGGCGATCCCGTCCAAGTCAATGGGAATCCCTGTGAGGCCGGCATAAGGCCCCCCCGCATCCGCGATCGGCTCGAAGAGAGGACCGATGAAGAACTCCAGATCATCCCGCACACCTTCCGCGTCTGCGCTCAGGGCCTGTGCCTCGGCTAGGATCGTGTCCGAGGCATCGACGACTTCGTCCATGACATCCGAGGGAGTGTAGTCGCCGGGTGGAATCTCCAGGCTGATCAGGTAATCGATCAACGACTCGAGACCCTCGTCGCTCCAGCCTGCGTCCTTGAATCGCCTTCGCTCTTCGGGGGTCAGACCCGCCGCTGCGACACGGGCCTGCACCTCCTCCACCACGCTCACGTCCACAACCTGTGCGCCGAGAGTGAGAGCGATGAACTCGGCCTTGACCGCCGACGCGGCGTCCTTGACAGCCTGTACGTTCTCCGCCAGCAGATCGGCGTACCGTTCGAGTCCATTGGCATGAATCACCGCCCATTCGTGGTCATCCGCGTCCGTGGCACCCAGGAACTTCTCGTAGCTCCGAACGAGTGCATCCACGATGGCCGCCTGCTCGACGAGGCGGGCGATCAGTGCCCTCAGCGTCTTCTCCAGAGGGCTCGTCCCTGCGGGTGGGTAGGGGTAGCTCGCCGGAAGCCCGCGCGACAGCAGGAAGTCCCTGAACGCAGCCTCCACCTCGAGAATGTCCAGGCGGACCATGTGCTCGTAATCAGGGTCCGGAGGGTCCAGGACAAGGTTCGCGTATTTCTCTATCATCTCATCGGACAGGGCCCCCATAATCTTCTTCGCGGTTATGAGCACCCAGTCGTTGTAACCCAACGGAATGTCCGCCATCCCGGCTCCGGCGGTAATGGCCGCGATCTCCTCCCCGATCTCGCCACCCGGGTTGACCAGCGCCTTCTGCACATCCAGCAAGGTCTTGATCATGGCGATCAGCTCGAAAGTCTTCTTCACCGTGAGCCATTTCGCCACCTCCGAGGCCGCTTCCAACTTGATCGCGGCTACATTGACCGTGAAGGCGCCCAACGGCGCCGGCACGACCCGCAACCCGAAGGAACCTCCGAGGCCGAGGATCCGGTCGCGCGGGTTGTCCGGATCCGCGTTGTAGAAGCCGTCACCGTCCTCGTCCATCACGACATCGTATTCACCCGGGGTGAGAGCAGGAAGCCAGATGATCTCATCGAAGAACGCCCCTGCCCCGAAGGGCAGCCCTCCGACCCGGTTCGGGCTCGAGAGCCCGGCGATTCCGGTAACATCCAGCCCGCTGAGCGAATCCCCGGCACTCCAACTCCTGTTCTCCGTGACGTAGACGTCAGCGCTCGGAAAGAGGCCGTCGATCACGGTGTCCGCGGTTCCGGAAACGCAAACGACCTCGTTGCTGAAGTAGACCGAACGGTGGAATCCGAGATCGCAGTCGGAGAAGAAGATCGTGTTCGCGTGGCCGACGGCAGGAGCGGAGAGAACCGAGAGTAGAATGAACCCTACCAGAAGTCCCCGCCGCCTGCGGACTGCTACCGGAAGGAAACCGCTTTGTTGCGAGGGTGAGTCGCTCTCCATGTCCGATCCTCCCCTCCGTGTGAGTTCTCGGACTGAACGCGCCATCTGCTGAGCAACTGCATGAGAGATTCCGTTTCAGAGGTACTCAACGCGTGCTTGATTCCTGGCTCGCATTCTCTACCTAATTAGTGGGATTCGATCTGCCCGAGAAATGATGCCAACAAAATTCTTTCGTTCTACGGAGAAGCTTCAGGGCTTGACCCTTTTCAAACGGGAAGGGCCGGGATGCGGAGAGCCACCCCTGTCTCTCACCTCCGCATCGCCAAACTCGAGAATCCAGTAGGCAACCGAATGCGGATTCTGGCCAGGTTGCTCAAGGCGCACGCACTGCCCCTTCCAAGGGCCGTGCCGCCGTAGCCGGGCATGTAAGGGGCGAAGGTCTTGAATCCGTCCGAAGCCAGACGCACCATAAGGGGCTGCATCGACCCGGCATCGTCGAAGAGCCCGTGAACCAGAAAGGCGTAGCGGCTTCCCTCTCCGTGCGCCCGTAGGCCGGACGACCCGCCAACACAAGTCTTCGCTGCCCGCCTTCGGAGCGGGAGTTCTTTTTCGAACCTCCGGGTTTCGCACCGTTTCCAGCGCCGTCCACGTCACACCGATCCGCCTCTTCAGGGGCGGTGCCGGGGCATGGCCTGTCCGGACCGAATCGACCCGGCCGGCAAGAGTTCGATCGACTTCTACACGCTCATCCCGCCCCAGCGTCCTTCCCCCCATCCTCCGTCTCTTCTTGTCCGAGCCGACGGCCGCCTGGATGAGGGACAAAGGCTTTCTCAGGGGCGGTAAAGAGAGACCGAACACGCAGTTCAAAAGATCCAGATGCAAGGCAGGCGATATATGGGATTCACCCGGAGAGGAAATCGATGGCTGTTCCCAAATACGGCACGAATCTCTGTAATGCTATTTCTGGGCCAACACACGAGACCGCATATTGCACGCAACCCTCTACTGCGAGGCATGTCGGGCGCACCAGAAAAAAGGCGGTGCCCTAGAGGGCGCCGCCTCTGCTTCTTCACTTCTCACGGGAGTGAGTGGGGATCCTAACGGAACTTCCTCCTGAGCCCCGTAAGGCCAAGTAGTCCGGATCCGAGGAGAAGCATCGTGCCGGGCTCCGGGACGGGGGCGACCCCTCCATCGACCACCTCTATGCTACCGGGATTCACCACCGTATAGGGGCGAAGATCGTTTCCGTACCCATCGCCCAAGATGCGTAGTCCGAAATCGAGTTCACTAATACCGACCACATCAGCGTCGAACAGCAGGGTAGCCAGCAAGACGCTGTCATCTGTTTGATAGTCCTCCAGGTAGGGAGGGAAGGGGTTAAGAGGATCATCATAGGTCGGATCAGGCAGCAAAAGGGAAACTTCTGCGACATTGACCGTATCGTCAAGCAACCCGTCAGACTCATCAAAGGCCTCGAAGAAGGACGGGTCGCCCAGGTTCGGCCCAAGCTCGTAACCAACAAATGACAACACATCTGAGTTGAAATTGATGTCCACGTCAAAAGCGCTGATACTCGGGTGCCACGGATAAAAGAATGTTGGATCGTCTATTTCGGCAATATCGCCAAGACCCCAAACCATCAAATCGACGGCGACGTCTTCGGTACCTACAACGACCGTCTGATCCGCAGGTGCAAAGCCGATGGACAGAGCAAGCAAATGCCCAGGGCAGAAAGCCAGCAAGGCAAGAACAAGTGCAAAACCTACCGCAAAGGAGTGAACCGATCGTCTCATGATGTGGGTTTCCTTTCCCCCAAGAGTTCCGGATGCGGGCCCCAGTCTTTCAGCTCCTTTCATTTTAAACTTGATACAATTTGTTTGTCAAGAATAGAATAAACCTTCCTGTTATATTCTCTAATGCATCTCCCGAGCCTTGTGGGCGCCCCGCATTTCGGCCATCGCATTGGCCATCTCGAAGAAATCCACCGGCTTGTCGTGAGGCTCACCGCGGAACTCCCGGTAGGCTCGGGCCACGTTGAAGATGATCCTCTCCGGCTCGGTCCACTCCGCGTAGGGACCCAGGTCGATCCGCCTCGCAGCCTCCTTCTCGGTCACCCCCCGCTCGAAACAGACCCTCGCCTCCTTGTAGATGTACTGGAGGTACTCCCGCATCTCGGCCGCCCCCTCCGGTCCGCACAGGGGCCCGTGGCCGGGTACGATCGTCTCCGGGGCGAGTTCAGCGATTCGATCGAGCGCCAGCGTCCAGTGGTGGAAGGTCCCCTCCCAGCCGATGGGTGTGCAGAGGCGGAAGATGATGTCACCCGCATACAGGACCCTCTCCTCGGGAAAGAAGACGATCACATCCGTGGAAGTGTGTGCAGGGCCTACGTGAATCAGCTCCACCTCCCTGTCGTCGATGTAGAGGGTCAGCTGTTTTTCGAAAGCCAGGGTCGGTGGCGTCAACTCGATCCCGGAAAAATCGAAAGGGGAGAGCGCCTTCTGGAGCAGGGCCACGCCGGGGTTGTCGGCAGGCGCGCTCATCACGGTCCGGCTGATCTCAGGGGTCATCTTCATCATCTCGTCCCGGAACATCCGGTGCGCGATGATCTCCGCATCCGCCACCAGTTGATTTCCCCAGCAGTGGTCGCCGTTGTGATGGGTGTTCACTACCCGTCGGATCGGCTTGCCCACCCTGGATGCGATGGCGTCGAGCATCTTCTGCGTGAGGGACAGGTCGAAGAGGGTGTCGACGAGAAGCGCTTCCCTCTTCCCGGCAATCAACCCCGCGTTGCTCCACCCGAGGCCCTCGTCCTTCTGGAGGTAACCATAGGCCCGCTCCGTGAGTTGCACCAGGCCCAGTTGAGAGTCTTTCTTGCTCATCTTCCCGCTCCCCTTGGTGATTGCAGGTCTCCGGCCTCCGCCCCTTCGGCCAACTTTACGTCACCCTCCACCCGTTTGCAATCGATCCCGTCCGCATTTTTGTTACAAAAGGGGAACTTGAGACGTCCAAAGGTATATTGCACCTCTATCTGTACGACGCTTCGTGGGATTTCCCTCCGGGTCGAAAGGCTGCAGCGGGGGATGTAACCCTTCTTGCGACACGATCGAAGTATCAACAGGAGTCAGCGGATGCAGGCCGAAGACCGCCTCTCCGAGTGGATGGCAAGGTACCAGAGAGGCGACGGAGAAGTCCTGGCGGATCTCTACCGGGAAGTGGCTCCGGGATTGATGAATTATCTCTTCAGGTTCGTCCGTGACCGTGCGCTTGCAGAAGATCTTCTGCAGGAGGTATTTCTTCGCATTCACAAGGTCCGTCACACCTATCGGCCTGAAAGCCCGGCGAAGCCCTGGCTCTACGCGATCGCCCGATACGTGGCCATCGACACCCTGAGGAAGAAGACGAGGAGACGCGAAGTGGCCTACGAGGAGGGCACCGTGGACACGGAGAAGAACGCCGATGCACTCGATCGGACGCAGAATTCGGAGAGCATGGATCAGATCGAAGGCGAACTGGCCGGCCTGCCCGAGGGACAGCGCGAGGCATTCGTGCTGACCAAGGTGGCGGGTCTGAGCGTGCAGGAGGCTTCGAAGGTGCTCGGGGTCTCCCAGGGAGCGGTCAAAGTCAGAGTCCACCGTGCGATCGGCACCATGAGGGACCGCTTGAGAGTCCACCAGGAGTCTGAGGATGCCTAGGAGAGACCTTGAAGATCTCGGGAACGTTCAAATGATTCCCCCTCCAAGGTTCGAGGAGACGAGGCTCCTGGGGCTGACGGAACAGAGCCTCCCGGTCCGCCCCTTGCGGTCGCCGCTCGAGCGGGCGATCCTTCTCGCCGTCCTTTCGCTCGGCATCGGGGCGATCGCGCTGGCGGCAACCTCCCTTCGTGCCGACCTGGATCAGGTCTCGTGGGCGGTGGCTTACGGCCCGGCCCTTTTCGAACTCCTTGCCGGCGCCGGCCTGTTCTGGCTTGCCATGCGTTGGTCCGTGCCGGGCTCCGGGGCGCGGTACGACCGATCCTCCGTCGTGCTGGCAACCGCCGTAGGTCTTGCCCTCGCGGCTGCACTGGCGGCACCCCATCTCGTGCCCGAGGATCATACGGCTGTCTGTGCCGGCGGTGCGCTCGGCGCCGGGCTCTCCTGCACGGGCTGGCAGCTCGTCATTGCGATCCCGGTCTTTCTGGTCTCCCTCGCGTTCATTCTGCGCGGTGCCGCGGTGTCCTCCACCCTGGCAGGCGCACTTGCGGGCCTCGGTGCGGGTCTTCTTTCCGATGCCGCCGTCCATCTGCACTGCCCATCGGTCGACCCGTCGCATACGGTCACCTGGCACCTGGGGGCCGTGGCGCTGCTTACCGCTCTGGGCGCCCTGATCGGCAGACTGCTGCCCAGGTGGTAGGCAGAGTTCCTTCCCTCCCTGCCCGCTTCCTTTGGGCGAGTAACCTCCTGCTCCCGGAGCCTTCTTCATCACATGCATCGCCCTGAACGTTGCGAGCGGCACCCTCTCAGAATGAGAAACTTCCAGGATCAGAATGAAAAAGAGAACCGGGGGCTGCCGGCCGGTTTCGCCGCCCCTGCAGGAACTCCCCGCAGCTGTTCCGTAAGATTATCGCAACGATTCCAGGTGTCTATGATCGAACCAGGAACTCCCGGGCCGACACTGGCACACTTCTTGTTTACGCATAGGGAAAACGGCCCTGCGACAGGGATAACGATAGAAGGGCAACCACAGAGGCAAGGTGATCCAAGGAAGATCGGATCCATTCCGGGTACAACCCTCCTTCCCCTCCGATCGGCCTCCCCCGTGAATGGGGGAGGCCATTTTTTATTCGACACACCCCTCGGAAGAAAACAGCCGCCCTGAGGGCGGCCATCACATGTCTCTCGTTTGAGGCCGGGCGGGTTGCCCGGGCCTATTTCGCGAGCTTCTCGTTGATGCCCTTTCCATAGTCCTGGCAGGCGCGAAGGCCCTCCTGATCACTCACCAGGGCCTCCTTCAGGTTGAAGGAGCCGAGATCGCTCATCTTCATCTTGAAGACGTATTCCATGGTGTCGTAGATGATCCCCGGGGCATCTCCGCTGTGTGTGTAGGAACCGAAGGCACCGCCCACCTTCCCCGCGAGGCCTGCCTTCTCCATCAGGAACAGAAAGGTCTTCATTCCGCCCGTCATGTCCCGATGATAGGTGGGACAGCCCAGCACGTAGGCGTCGTAGCCCTGGAGGGCCTCCACCTTCTTGAGTTCGGTGATCTTCTTCAGGTCCGCTTCGTTTCCGCCCATTCGGACGCCTTCCGCCACGTACTCCGCCATCTTCTGCGTGTTTCCGGTTCTGCTGTCGTAGGCGATCAAAACCTTTTTCATGCTGCATTCTCCTTTCTTCGTCTAGGGGGGTTCGAGGCTCGAAACAAGGGCTTCGCTCTCCGGGTCTGTTCCGGACGGTCTACTGTCTCTGTTCCTCGGCGACCGAGCCGGGGCCGGCCAGGGGCTTGAACGCCTTCTTCGAGGCCCCGCAGGAGGGGCATTTCCAATCGTCCGGCAGATCGGCAAAAGGAGTTCCCTTGGGAATCTTCCCCTTCTTGTCCCCCTTGTCCGGGTTGTAGATGTAACCGCAGGTTGCGGTGGCCTGACACTGGTACATCTCTTCCGGTTTCGCCACGGTCTTGCCTCCTGGAAATTGCGTCATTCCCTACAGGTTGCCGGATGGACACAGGACGGTTGACCTCTTCGCTATCGATAACTATTATCGTTTACCACTCGTTCACAGGGTTGTCAATCAAGCGGGAACAGGGATCTCGCTCAACAGAAGACCGCAACGCAGCGAAATCCGGAGTCTCATGGTTACTGATGAATCCATTCGAGAAATCGTTTCTTTCTGGGACGTGAAATTCACTCGATCCCGGCCGGAGATCCCTATCGGTGGGAGTCCCGAGCGCACCGCGCATCGCGTGGTCGTCGAAGACGAGGATTCCGGTCTATGGGTTCTCGAGGCCATTCCGCCTGCTTCGCAGGCGTACAAGCTCCGGATCTGCCACGCTTTGGCCTTCCTGCATGGCCGCGGGCTCCAGCCCGTGGATCCCTATCTCACGAATGCGGACCACCGGTTCCTGAACCATCACGGCAACCATGACTGGAAGATCAGGCCGTATGTCCAGGGCGTTCCCCTGCCGAGGCCCTCCTACGTCCGGGACGCATGGCGGGGAAGGGCCTGCGCCCGCTTCCTGGCGGAACTGAGGAAGAGGGGCCAGGACATCCCGGGCTTCGACCCGGCAGAGGCCCTCTCCATGTCGCGGTTCATCCAGGAGCTTGCCTGCAAGATGGAGAATCATGATCCGGAGGTCCGCAGGAGGCTCGATCCGGCCCTTCGCTTCATGGAAGAAGCGTTCTCCCGTCAGGAAGCAGCCCTGCCGATCGTCTTCTGCCACGGGGATTTCCATCCCCTGAACATCATCTGGTCGCACAGGGGCATCCGCTCGGTGATCGACTGGGAATTTCTGGGGTACAAGCCTGAGATCTACGACATGGCGAACCTGATCGGGTGTGCCGGGTTCGAGGATCCTGCCGCCCTTTCACAGGGTTTTGTGGCCGGATTGATATCCGAGATGAGCCGTTCATCCACCGTCTCGAGCCCGTGCTGGGAGGTTCTCCCCGAATGGGTCATCGCGATCCGCTTCGCCTGGCTTTCGGACTGGCTCCGGAGACAGGACCATGAGATGATCGACCTCGAAGCGACCTACATCCACCTGCTCATCGACAACCGCGAGGATCTCAAGAGCCACTGGCAACGAGTGGCCTCTGCCTGACATTCGTGCTGAAATGGAATCCATTACCTGCCTGCTCAGCGAATCGACGATGAGGAGCGCACTTGGGCCGCCGCAAGCCTGCGCCTGCACGTTTGCCGGAGCAGCAGCAGAACGCCGAGAGGCACGATGAGCACGCCGATGTTGAGGGCAACCCCTGCATCACCGGCGTTCATCCCTGTTGTGCTGGCACCGCAGGGGGACACCGGCTCCTCTCGACACGTGCAAAGCGGATCGCAGAAGCGGCCCGATCCGCAGGTGCCTTCCCCGTCGCACTCCTCGCCCAGTTCCGGGCAGATCACGCCGTCCCCGCAGTACTCCACCTTGCAGGTGTCCGAACAACCGTCACAGCTCGCCGTGTTCCCGTCCTCGCAATCCTCGCCCAGGGCCAGGCACTGTTTGCCGTCCCCGCAGTATTCCGTCTCGCAGGTCTCTGAACATCCGTCGCAATCCAAGGTGTTCCCGTCGTCGCAGGTCTCGGGCGGGGTGACCACACCGTCCCCGCAGCAGTCCGGGTCCTCCCCGTCGATCCGCTCGTCGTAATCGTTGTCCACGCCGTCGTCACAGATCTCGGCTCCCGGCGCACCGGTGCAGTCGGGATCCTCGATGTCGCGGCTGCAGTCCGCATCATTGTCCAGTACGTCGCGGCAGTTGTTGTTCGCGTCCTCTTCCGAGACGATCCGGCTGTGTGGGATTCCGGTCAGGCCGTGGCAGTCCAGGCAGTGGAATCCCGGATCCGGAGCGTAGAAGGCGCTGCAGTTGTGTTGGGCCACGACGTCGCTGCCGAGCACGCTGTGGCACGCACCGCACTTGTCGGCCACCACGGGCGGGTTCTCGTAATCGGGCGGGTCTCCGTGGCAGCACTTGCACTTGTCCGCCGGTGATCCGCACTTGGGAAAGTGCTCTTCGCCGGGCGCCTCGTAGATGTGCCGGTAGTGCAGCGCGCCCTCGTGGCACGTCATGCAGACCTCTTTCGGGGAACCGAAGTACTCGAAATGGCACCCCTGACAGGCGTCTCCCGTCTCCCGGGCGGCAACCCCCGAAGGTTGCAGCAACACCCAGAAGGCCGCGAGGAGAAGAAAGGCCGGGATGATCCTGATCCTTTTCATATCTGCCTCCCTGTCTGTCCAGAGCTTGGCGAAGGCGATCATCGAGCCGATGCGACCGGGTGGATCTACTCGCCCCACTCCCGTTTCCACGTGCTGCTCTCCCACTTGGCCGGGAAGTACTTCTTCATCGCATAGTAGGCGGCCCGGCTCGAGAAGGCGTTGATCGTCCGCGCCGGGTTGGAACCCCCGACCGCGTTCGGCACGCAGGCCGCGTCGCTCACGTAGAGCCTGGGAACGGTCCAGCACTCGTGGTACAGGTCACAGACCGAGCTGTCGGACGATTCGCCCATCCGGAGGGTGCTCAGCGGGTGGCTGCCCGTTCCGCCCGGAAAGGTGATGGCCATCTTCACGTTCGGCCCGCCCATCTCCCGGGCGATGTCCACCATCCGGTAGGTCTGCCGCTCGTGCCGTTCCATGGTGAGCGGGGTAGGCTCGTAGCGAATCTCCGCCACCGGGCCGTACTCGTCCGCCACGCTGTCCGAAACCTTGATGCAGTTCTCGTAGATCGACTCGTCGTTCGTCTGCGTGCCCCCTCCCACGGCGCTCGTGAACTTGCCCGCCATCTCCTTCAGCTCCGGCCCCCAGATCACCGGCCGGGTGGGATGGACCTGCTTGAGGTTGTCCGGGTCCGGCTGCGGGGTGTACTGCAGGAAGTCGACGCCGAGCATGGGGAAGGCCCCGCTCGCGTACTCGAGGATGCCGTCCCTTTCCTGCCCGGGCGGGTTGGTCATGAAGGCCCCCGGGATGTTGCCCGCCATCGGGTAGGTCGTGACCCCGTCGAGGATGCACAGGACCCGGGTCTCCTGGTGGTCCGTGAGCCAGTGCCCCACCTGCGGATAGCTCGGGTTCGGCTCGGGGAGCCCGGAGTTCAGGTAGAGCCGGACCGACTCGATGGCCCCGCCGGCGAGAAAGACCACCGGTGCACTCTCGGTGTACGTGGTCGGGTCCCCCTTGAGCCTGTACTCCACGCCGCTGGCCGCGCCCGATCCGTCGGTCGTGATGCGGGTGACGTGCGCGTTCGGGACCACCTCGCAGTCGTACATCTCGGCGATCGCGGTCCCCGCGGACTGCATGGTCCGCTTCGCCTTGGCGTGGAGCGGCATGTGCAGGGGGCGTCGGCACCCCAGGGGGCAGTGGCCGCAGCCGACACAGCCCTCCAGGGGGTATCCGTTCTCGTCCACGTTGTCGTACTTCGGCGGGAGCATGGGGGCGGGCATTCTTCCGGCCGTGTAGCCGAGCGACCTCGCCGCTTCGATCGCCTTCTGCGCGGCGCAACTGATCAGACGGTCCTGACGGGTGTCGATGGGCACCCGCTTGTCGATCCAGTCGAAGAACCGGATCGGAACGTAATAGCCTGTGAAGGGATCGACGGCCGTGCCGAACATGTCGTTTCGAATGACGGGGTGCCATTCGTCGATGGCGAAGTTCTGCGGCTGGGGGCTCATGCCGTAGTAGTCCAGAGAGGATCCTCCAACGCCCGTGGACATGTTGCCCACGCCCTGGCCCACTTTGACCCTGGGCCCCTTCCAGCCGAAGAACCCCCACATCTCGATCACGTCTTCCTTGAAATCGGTGTCCGGGTTGTGGCGCGGGCCCGCCTCGAAGATCTTCACCTTCAGCCCGTTCTCCGCAAGATCCCGGGCGGCCCAGGCTCCTCCGAAACCGGAGCCGACAACGATCACGTCAACTGCCATGGCCAGACTCCTTCTCTGATAGGAGGCGAAGCGTCTCCCTCGGCGGGAGACGCGACTCGCTAGGTCTCACAATCGAACTGGTCGATCCGGACGCCGGACTGAAACTTCGGGACCCCCATGAGCGGGTAGGTCCCGGGAAAGGAAGGGTCCCCGCAGGGTGTCGGCCCCTTGCCCATCAGCTCCGAGTAGAATGCAACCGCCGTCGCCTCGTGGAGGCCGTAGAAGATGTCGGAGAGGTCGGGGTTCCGCCTGACCTCCTCCATGATGCCGGCTCGCTGCGCGTAGGGGAGGTAGGGGAAGTCCGGGTAGAGGAGGCCCATCGCCTCGGTGACCAGGTTCAGGTTGTCCCATCCCATGATGTCGCCCATGAGACAGCGCATGCCGCCCTCGATCGCGCCCGGGCCGACACCCGGAATGCTCGCGTCCCCCGGGATGAAGGTGTCGCAGAGGGCATCGATCAGCTCGTCCGCGGGGGGTGCACACCCGGTCGAGAGGGCGCCCCCTCCAAAGGCGATCGTCGAGACGCCGGCCACCTGGAGCAGCTTTCGCCGGGTGACCTCCAGCCTCCTGAAGTCCGTGCCCTTGAGCCTCTGTTCGCTGTTCGTTTCCATGGCCTTCTCTCCCTCCGTGGTGTCTTCTACGCGTTACGCGGTTCTTCCTCGCGCGTCTTCCGCCACCGGGCCAGCTCCCGGTACCGCTCGACCTTCTCCGGGTCTTGCGAGAAGGCCCTGAGCATTCCTCCCGGCCCCTGCGGCAGATCGAGACGGGCGACCAGCCTCCTCGCCTCGGCTGCGGCCCTTCCCCGGCGGCGAAGCTTCGCCATCCACCCCGTTGCGATCGCGGCAACCCCGAACAGGCCCGCACCGCCGGCAAAGAGAAGCTTGCGGCGGGATTCTCTCGGATTCGATTCGGACATGCCTTCTCCCCTTCTTCTGATTGGTTAGTCCACGAGTCCGGCGTTGAACTCCGAAATGAGCCGGACCAGCTCCCGCTGCACGATGTCGCCCGCGTCCCTGCCGACCGAGAACCCCTCCTCGTAGCGGAGGTCGTGGGTACCGGCGATGTAATCGACGAAGTGCTGGTAGGTCTTCATGGAGTGGTCGTATTCATAGGAAGGAATCAGATAGCCCATCTCGGCGTAGGTGCTCCCCAGGTTGAAGGCATTCTCCGTGGCGATGAAGTCACGGATGCCGGTCAAGCCGGGGAGGCGGGGGTGATATTCGTAATCCGGATTTCCGCTCTGGGAGGGGTTGAAGTCCCAGGCCGGATTGGCGAGCAGGTTGGGCGGGCTCGTGCCCAGCCAGAGCTCAGGGAAGAGCTGCGACGGGGTCGTTGTGAACGTGGCGCTTCCCAGGGTGAAGACCGTGACCGGGATTTCGATCTTTCTGGGTGCCCCAAGGGCCCCCTGGCCTTCGTGGTCCAGCATCAGCTCGGGCGTCGGCTCGAAAACGCTGCTGAGTCCGATCAGTTCGGCAAGAAGGGTCCAGATGTCGCCCACCAGGCCGGTGATCACATAGTTCGCCTCACCGAGCAGAAGCCTGTAGAGCGGGTTCTCCATGGGGAGGTTCACCATGCCGGTCTTCAGGGTCAGGTCCGGGCTTCCCTCGTAGGGGACGCCCACCAGCGCCTCCTTGGCGACGTCGGCGATCAGCTCCCCGTAAGCGGTCATGCCGGCAAAGGTATGGAGGTGGTTGTTCGGCGGATAGCCGTCGTCGTCCTCGAGACCGTTGAAGTTCACATCGTAGTAGGACACGGTGAAACCGCCGATCACACGGGTCACCCAGATCGACACGCCGCCGAAGTACGCCTCCAGACTCTGGTCCATGACTCCGGGAAAATCGGCCGTCATCAGCGTGTTCTCCTTGATCCCCATCATCTCCGGGTAGCCGCTGTAGTTGACCAGGGTGCAGATCACGTCATCCGCACTCGGATTGGCGAGCTGCATGACGGCCATGGTGTGGTCGACGATGATCGGCTCCCGGCGATCGGTGATGAGCGGAAACCCCAGGAAATCAGGGACGTGGTAGCTCGTGAAGCGCACCTTGGCCGGCTGCAGGTTGGCGATGGCCATGCCGACCACCTCCACCACCCGGCTGTCCACGTAGTCCATCCATACCGGGTCCCTTCCCGTTGTATAGGAATCCGGGCCGTAGACGCCCACACAATCGGGCGAGGCGTGGGTGTGCGCATTGGCAATCAGCACGTTCTCGATCACCTCGTTCCCGTCCACGTACCTCCGGGTCACCGGGGCGGTCTCCCCGTCGTCGTGGACCAGCACCTTCACGTGCTCCGGGTAGGCGGCGCGCAGGGCGGCCTGCATCCCCCGGATCCGGTCCGGCAGATGGCCCAGAACGTCGAGGACCACCAGGATCACGGAATCGTTGCCGCTGGTCATGACCAGGGCCCGCGCCCAGATGTCATCATGGACCCCGGTGCTGAAACGCCCGTTTCCAGCCGCCAGGGAATAGCCGGGACAAGGCCCCCCCACGCTGCACTCCGGAGGCGTGATCGTGAGCTTGGCGGCACCCGCCCGAAGGTCGGCCCGTGCCGAAGACACGGAAAGGAAAAAGGCCAGGATCGCAATCCCCCCGACAAGGCAGCACGTTCGTGTCGGCAACTGCAAGCGCTCCCGCACGTGCCCCGGATCCTCCCTCATGATGATTCCTCCTTGTTTTCATTAGGCAATTTTATCTTATAGGGCATTATTCTAAGCTTGGTCCGGAGATGTCAAGATCTTTTTTCGAGGACCTGCGAGAGCAAAGCAAGAATTTCCCCCTGACCTGAGCCCGGGAGCCGTTCCATTTGATTTGTGTGGTTTTTCTGCATTCTTGGTTTGTCTGAAAAAACGATGCAAAATTTAATAGAATGTTCTGCTATTCATTTAAATGTTTTTTGCGGAGCCGAAGAATCGTAATCTCCCCCGCAGAGAGTCGATCCGAGGCGCCCCGCCGAAGACGGCCGCGGCCCCTTCGTTGACACTCCGATGGCTCTTTCAATATCATCACCCGGGCGCCGGCAAATCAATAAGACTCGAGGAGAAGGCCATGGACGTGAACATCGACTACGTGAAGCGGATCGGGAAGGTCCAGGAAGAGATGAGCTCGAAGGGCATCGATCTGCTCATCGCGACGAGGGGAAAGAGCGTGACCTACATCGGCGGGGCCTTCATCCCGTGGAGGAGCACGGCCCTCGTCTCCAGGGACGGTTACGTGGGGCTGAACACCCTTCTCATGGATTTCGAGCGGGTGAAGGACGATTCGTGGCTGGACAACGTGGTCGGCTGCGCCCCGCTTCCCGACATGGAACTCTGGGAGGTGACGGTCAAGCAGATCAAGGAACTGGGCTTCGAGGATGCGACCATCGGCATCGAGCTGGGCCACTCTCCCCGGATGATCGCCGGCTACCTGTTCGCCACGGAGCTGGAAATCCTGCAGGAATCGCTGCCCAAGGCGAAATTCGTCAATGCCCTGGAGGTGATCGACCGGGCTACCTACGTGAAGGACACGGAAGAGATCAAGCTCCTCAAGCAGGCCGCCGCCATCGCGGATGCGGCCCAGGAGCGGGTGAGGGAATCCCTCTGCGTGGGCATGAGCGAGCTGGAGATCGCCGGCATCGGGGAATTGGAGATGAGGAGGCTGGGGAGCGAATTCCACTGGCCCGTGACCGGATCCTCCGAGATCGCCTCCGGGCACCGCACCTGGTACAACATGGGAGGCTGCACCCCGCCCACGGACAAGCTTCTGCAGCGGGGGGAGAATCTTCTCGTGGACATGCACCCCACTTACAAGCGCTACTATTCGGACCTGTCCCACAACTACCTGATCGGCAGGCCGAGCAATGAACAGCAGCGACTCGCAGACGCCTACCTGCGGGCGGCGGACAAGCTGGTGACGAGCATGAAAGCGGGCGCCACGATCGGACAGGTCTGGAATGTGGTCAACGATGAGCTCACATCGTCCGGCTACGCCCAGTACACACTTCCCGCCTTCGGCCACGGCATCGGCCTCATCGGGCACGAGTGGTACCCCGCGATCCTGAACAACGACGAGTTCCGGGACGTCGTCCTGGAGGAAGACGTGGTCGAGGTCGCTGCCCTGGTGATCAACGTGCCGGACGTGGGAGGCATGCGACTCGAGTGCCCCGTGCGGGTAACACCCTCGGGCGGTGAGATGCTGACCAACACCCCACTGGAGTGGACCGTCCTCCCAGACTAGTAGCTCGGCCTAGAAATATCTCTGTGTTTAGGCAGAGCCCCGACGTTGAGTGCGAAATGGGGGTCCGTCTCCGATTTGCTTGGGCTCCGTCTCTCCCTCCCCCTACAAAGTCGCCCGGCGCAGATCTCCGACGAACCCCCATTTCGCACTCAACCATTCGACACGCGCTTCACAAACCGGGATATCCGTCTGTTTGGCAACTTGTCCGGGAATCCTGACGGAGCAAAAATTGAACCAGTGGCACGCTGTGAGACATGGCCAGATCCTGGACACACAATAGTCCTGACCCGCCCGAAGGTTGGAGTGTCCGGCATGGTACATTTGAAGCGATGCCCCTGCTGAAGCACAACGATGTCTCGAAGCGACCAGGCACTATACGCTTCGACCGGCTTGGAATCCCTGATGCACCGCCTCGAATGCCTTGGCCGGCGTTTCGGCATCACCGACCACGTGCACAGGCACACCCGTCTTCTCGAGCGTCTCCTGCAACGGGTTGTACGCCTTCGCGCCCGCGGCCACCACGACCGTATCTGCCGGGATCTCCTCCACACCGCTGCCGGTCTCGATCTTCACCGCACCGTCGGTGATTTCCAGCGCCTTGGTGACGGTCCTCATCTCGATCCCCGCCCGGTTCGCGTCCTGAAGCATGCCCCAGCGGGTGGAGCGGCCGATGTCCTTGCCCACCTTGTCGATCATCTCCAGGACGACAACCTCCTTGGATCCCCGGCTCGCAAGCTCGTATAGGTCTTCCGGGGCCTCCGCCCGGTTCAGGAGCAGGAACTTGAGTGCGTCGCCGGACAGGGTGCCCTTGTCCGCGAGCAGCAGCGCGGTCTCGACGCCGACGGCCCCCCCGCCGATGATCACGACCCGCCTTCCCGTTCGCGCCTTTCCCTCGAGTACGTCCCAGGCCTGCACCACGTGAGGCAGGTCCACCCCGGGGATGGGCGGGGTGATCGGGACAGCGCCTGTTGCGAGGATGACGACGTCCGGTTTCTCCCGCTCGACCGTGGCCGCGTCCACCTGCTGATTGATAACGATCTTCACGCCCCGGGCCACGAGCTGGCTCTGCAGATCCTTTGCGAGCTGCACGAACTCATCCCTGCCCGGGGGAGCCCCTGCCAGATGGAGCTGACCGCCCAGCCGGTCCGCCTTCTCGTAGATCGTGACATCGTGGCCGACGTCGGCCGCAGCCGCGGCCGCGCTCATGCCGGCGGCCCCTCCACCGATCACCATCACCTTCTTCGGGTCCTTTGCCTTCACGGCGACGGTCGATCTTTCGTGGCCCGCGCGCGGATTGCAGAGGCACGCGACCGGCTGTAGCTTGAAGAGGTTGTCGAAGCAGCCCTGGCCGCAGGCGATACAGTGCACGATCTCGCTTTCCCGACCGTTCTTCGCCTTCTCGGGCAGATACGGGTCGGCGATCAGGGCCCGGCCCATGGCCACCATGTCACACACACCATCCCCGATCAGTTCCCGCGCAAGGTCCGGTTCGTTGATCCGGTGACTGGCGATCACGGGCACGTCCACGGTCTCCTTGATGCCCCTGGCCAGGTAGGCGAACGCACCTCGCGGAACCTCGGCCACGATCTGCGGGACCCGGGCCTCGTGCCAGCCCACGTTCACGCAGATGGCATCCACCCCGACGGACACCAGGTTCCTGGCATACTCCTGGAGTTCCCTGCGCCCGAGGCCGCCGGGCATGTATTCGTTCCCGTTGATCCGGACGACCAGGGGGAAGTCTTCTCCTGTCGCCTTCTTGATCGACCGCATGACGTCGAGGCCGAACCGCATCCGGTTCTGCAGAGACCCGCCGTATTCGTCGGTCCGCTTGTTGGATATCTCGGACAGAAACTGGCTGATCAGGTAGCCCGTTGCGCTCAACACCTCGACCGCATCGTAGCCCGCCTTCTTCACCCGAAGAGCCGCCTGGCCGAAATCGTCGATGATCTTCCCGATCTCCTCCAGGCTGAGCTCCCGGGGGGTCTCCTTCGTCATCCGGGAGGCCACGGCGGAAGGGGCCACCGGCTGCCTGCCGTCTATGAAGAAGGAGAAATTGTATCGTCCGGCGTGGCTGATCTGGACCGATGAGCGGGCCCCGTTCGTCTTGATGGCCTCCGCCAGCCTTGCCAGGCCGGGGATGAAATCGTCACGGTGCGCACCGATGTTGGTGGGCCCGCCCGCCAGTTCATCGATGGTGGCGAAGCCGACCACGATCATTCCGGCCCCACCCCGGGCCCGCTCTGCGTAGAAGTCGACGAGCTGATCGGTCACCTCCTGATTCTTCGCCATGTTCATGTGCATGGCCGGCATGAAGATCCTGTTCTTGATCTCGAGATCGCGGAAACGAATGGCTTCGAAGAGTACGTCCTTCATCTCAACCCCCTTGTCCATTGAGTCGCCGGAAGAGTCGGCCTGAACGGCCTGGAATCCAACACAGCGATCGATTATACGGCAACGGCAGGTTGGCGATCAATTTGAACCGTGGGAGCTGTGGGAGCCGGGCGGGTGGATCAGGTTCGCTCGCAATATCCAGGTGTCGATCGGGCACACGAAGAAGCCGGGCAGCCGACCCTGGGATCGGTTGCCCGGCTCGATGGGACGGAGGAGAGTGCTTCGTTTCTATCCCGGGCTCAGAGCACTAGGAGCTGACCGTGAAATCGACGCGAAGGTTGATATTCCCGAGCCGGATGACGTCGTTGTGGTTCAGCTCGGAAACCTTCGACTGGATCCCGTTCACATAGCTCCTTCCCAAAACGTCGAGGTTCTCGAGGGAGTACTTGCGATCCTTGAAGAAGATCCTGGCATGGGACTCGGAGATGCCCTGGTCCGTCAACATCACGTCGGTGTTCGGCGAGCTGCCGAGCATGATGTCGGCCGGAATCAATGGAACGCGATCGCCTTTACGGGTTCCGTCCAGAACGGTGAGATACCCCTGCGGATAGGAAGAGGACCTCGTATCGGGCTGTGGGGCCTCGTTGCTCAGGTCGTACGCTGAATCCTCGGGATCCGCGTAGACCGGCATCTCTTCCTGTTCCTCTCCCGCTGCTTCCTCGGAGACCGAGACATTCGCCTCATCCTCTTCCAGCATCGGGAGAGGGGTCGGTTCCTCCTGCTCAGCCTCTTCCACCGGCTCGGGCTCTTCTTCATGGCTCGTCATCTGCTCGGTGGGGACCTCCTGAACGTTCGCAGTCCCCTGTTCCACGAAGTCGTCGAAGCCGATGATCACGTACTGGTCCAGGATTTCCTCCATCTGGTCGAGGCGCTCCATGCTCTCTGCGAGCTGCCCCTTCAGGTCACGGATCTCGTCCTGGACCTCGTCCTCCTCGTACTCCCCGACGATTCTGCGGAAGCGAAGTTCCTTGAGCCGGTCCCGGAGCTTCTGGCAGATGTTCTCGAGGACCTCCTTTTCGGAGAGGTGTTCCCGGTAGGCCTGCCGGAACCCCTCCTTCTGGCCCTCCAGCTTCCCGTCGACCTCTTCTTTCTGTCTGCGATAGTCCGCCTGCACCTGCTCCATGATGTAGGTCGGGACCATGTTGCTGTACTTCTCGGACTTCTCGATCAGACGAGCGATCCGGTCCGATTCCTCCAGGAGCCGGGAGAAGTCTTTGAGGCTCTTCAGGGACTCTTCCGTGGTGCCTTCCGATCCGGGAACCTCGGACAAGGCGAACGTTGCGGCTGCCTCCGTCATGGTACTCTCCTTCCTTCCCTACTCATTGTTTGAAGCGTACGTCACCGATTTCATGAACCGCTGAAGAAGGACACAGCAAGCTCTGTGCCGAATTCGTAACTCCCGCGGGCCCCGTCGGCCCTCTTGCGGCATACCCCAATAATGCTCAACGGAATCAAACATTTACTGGCTATTGCCCGCGTCTTCGGCACCGGAACCGCTCTGTTCACCCGGCCGGGACCCGGAAACCCGGCGTCAAGGGTTTGACGGATCATCCCATCTGGCCCGTCCCCATCGAGACGAGCTTCGGGTTCGTCGCCGGGCCGGCCGGATTCGTCTCCGACAGCTTCTCCGCGCAATAGGGGCAGTAATGCCAGCCCGCGTCCAGGGTCTTGCTGCAGGCCGGGCAGGTCTCGATCAGTCTCTTTCCGCATTCCGGGCAGGCGATGAAATCCGAACCGAGGATCGCAGTGCACGCAGGGCACAGGCTCCCGAAGTCCTCATCGGTCTGAATGGCGCGAAGCACTTCCTCCACGGTGGTGACGCCCTTCATGAGCCTTTCCACGCCTGCGTTCGGAAGGGTCTGCATCCCCTCGGCCACCGCCAGCTGTCTCAGCTTCCCTTCCGAGGCGCCGGTCGCGATCGCCTCCTTGATCTTCTGGCTCAGAACGAGCATCTCGTAGATCCCTGCCCTGCCCTTGTACCCCGTGTCACCGCACTTGCCGCACCCCCGTCCGCGGATGAAGCGGTGATCCTTCAACTGCTTCGGCGTGAGCGCAAGCCCCCGCAGGCTGTCTTCACTCGGCTGGTACTCCTCTTTGCAGAAGGGACAGATCACGCGAACCAGTCTCTGCGCGATGATCCCGATGATCGTGGAAGAGATGAGGTAGGAAGGAACCCCCAGGTCCCGCAAACGTGTGATCGTCGCCACCGTGTTGTTGGTGTGAATGGTGCTGAACACGAGGTGCCCGGTCAGGGAGGCCTGCATCGCGATCGTAGCCGTGCTGACGTCTCGCATCTCACCGACCATGATCACGTCCGGGTCCTGCCTGAGCAGGGAACGCAGAACGCCCTCGAAGGTACGCCCCGCCTTCTCGTTCACGCCAACCTGGTTGATCCCCTCCAGATCGTACTCGATCGGGTCCTCGATGGTGCTCACGTTCTTCTCCACATCCGCGATGTGGGACAGCGCGGTGTAGAGGGTCGTGGTCTTCCCGCTCCCGGTGGGCCCGGTCACCAGAACGATCCCCTGGGGTTTCGTGATGAGGGAGACGAACTTGCGGCGCGTCTCGCCGTCCAGGCCGAGCTTTTCGAGGCCGATGAGGGAGCCTTCGGAATCCAGGATTCGGATCACCACCTTTTCGCCGAAGGCGGTGGGGAGTGTGGACACGCGAAGATCGAGGGTCTTACCGCCCATCTTGACCGCAATCCTGCCGTCCTGGGGCACCCGCCTCTCCGCGATGTCCATGCTCGACATGATCTTGAGTCGCGAAACGATGGCACCCTGGACCGTCTGGGGAAGCTCGAGGTCCACCCGCAGCGCGCCGTCCACACGGTTTCGAACGATGAGTTTGTTCTTCCGCGGTTCGATGTGGATATCCGAGGCCTTCTCCTCCACCGCCCGGGTGATGATCAGGTTCACCATCCGGATGATCGGCGCCGCCTCGCTCTGTTTCTTCAGGTCCCCGAGCTCGGGCTGATGCTCGCCATCCTCTTCGAGAACCTCGACCTCGGCCGGGACGATGTCGCTGACCAGCGTGTCGACCGACGTGCTGTCCGAGTGATAGTACTGTTCGATGGCCCAGACGATGTCGCTGTGGGTGGAGATGTAGGGCTGGATTCGATAACCCGTTGCGAACTGCACATCCTCCAGCGCATCGTGGCTGAAGGGATCGGCCATGGCCACGTGCAAATCCCTGCCCCGAACCTGGATCGGCACGATCTGGTGTTTCTGGGCCAGTTTCTCGGAGATGATCTTGATCGCCGCAGGCTCGATGTTCGCAGCCTTCAGGTCGATGCACGGCATCCCGAGCTGAGAGGAGAGGGCTGCGGCGATGTCGTACTCGCTGCAGATGCCCCGGTCAACGACCAGTTCCCCGAGTTTCTTGTTGCTGTTCTTCTGCTCCGCAAGGATCTTCTCGAAGTCCTCACGGGTGATGAGCCCGGATTCGATCAGGAGCTCACCGATCCGCTTCTTCTTCCCGGAAAGGGCCACAAAACGCTCCTTTTTCCCTGGGCCTGCAGGCCCGGACAGAGATCTCCCACACCATTCATCGGACCTTTACTCGGATTTCTGAAGGGAGAAGGCTGCTCCGAGGATCAAAAAAGAGGGATTTCAGGGATGGGAAGGGGCCGTTCTAAAAACGGAAGATGTCGTGGAGCCCCTCGAGTTCGGCCAGGGCCTCACGTACGACTTCTTCCGCAACCCGCGATTCCAGGCGGGCCTTCTTCAGGACCTCACCGGCCAGCTCACGGAAATGGGGGCTCGCGGGCGTCCCGATACCGGCTCCGATGCACAGGGCGTCGGCAACGTGGACCAGCCCTGCAACGATCTCCTGACCCGGGTCCTTGTGCGGTTCGTGATGCCAGCGGACCACCTCGGACAGGTAGGCGGGCAGGTTCCAGCTCTCGAGCAGCTGTGCTCCGACCTCCGCATGATCGATCCCGAGAAGACGCTGTTCCGCGCAGATCAGGTCGATCTCTTCCTGCTCGGCCAGGTCCAGTATCGGCTCGAACGCAACCTCTCCGAACGTTCCGAGCACGATCTTGCCGATGTCATGGAGAAGGCCGGCTGTGAAGGTGTAGCTCGGGATCTTCGGGTGCAGGGCCTGCCCGAGCCGGCGCGAAATCACGGCCACTCCCATGAGATGATCCCAGAGCTCGCTCGGCTTGAGGCCGTAGCCTCTCACAGAGTGCTGCGTCATCTTGCCCACGAGGGATGCCACCACGAGCTGGAAGATTTCGTTTCTGCCCAGGAGGAAGATCGCATCGCGGACCGTGCTCACCGCTCTGGCAAACCCGAAATAGGCGGAGTTGGCCAGCCGGAGGAGGTTCGACGTGAGGGACGGATCGTATTCGATCGCCTGGGCCAGCTTCGAGTTCGGGGCGTCCGGCTCCTGTACGAGCCGGAGGAGATCCACCGACGCGGTCGGTATGGTCGACACGGAAGAGAGCTTCGAAAGAATCCTCTCCCTGCACTCTGTCGTCGCCGTATCCGCCAGCGCGGCTTCTTCAGACATCCGACGAGACCTCTCGTCTTCCGGTTACTCGATGACGATCCTCTGCGTGCGCGATAGCCTCGCCCGCATCATGCAGTCCCGGGCCCGGGTGTAGTAGTGTCCGATTCCCTGGCCCGCCTGGCCTCGAATCGGACCGTACGATCCCCCGATGTGCACGGACAGCGCAAAGCCCGCCTTGTGGATCGATTGGGCGGACTCGGCGAACCGTTCGGCGATTTTGTACAGGTACTGATGGTTCACCTTCGACAAGTAGATCAGGAACGTGGAGAAGTCGTATCGACCGATGATGTCGGAAATCCGAATCCCCGGCTTGAGGCCGTTGTAGAAGCGTTGCACGACTTCATCCGCCGTCTTCAACTCGAAGGATTTGTACAGCTCGTGCATGTTCTCGATGCCGATCATGATGATGGCGACATTGTGCCCGTCCCTCTCCGCCAGGCTGGAATAGGACGCAACGATCTTCTGCAGAGATCGCCTGTTGTAGGCGGCGGTGACAGGGTCGAAGCTGTCCTGCTGAGCCAGCAGCCTGTTCTGGTTCCACATCCGTTCCAGGGAATCCGTGAAGGCCGCATGGAGGTAGTTGGCCTCGCAATGCTTCCGCATCCCCGCGAGAAAGCGCTTCAAGTTGGTCTGGTAGTCCCATTTCACCACCGTTCTGTCCGGGACGACCATGAGCGACTCCGGCAGCGAAGAGAGGACGGGGTGGATGAGCTGCACCTCCAGGCTGTAGGCCAGGTGGAAGTAATCCAACACGCTCCGGAAGGCCTTTGAGGATTCCTGTATCTGATCGATTCTCACCTCCACCTCGCGCAGTTGCTCCAGCACGGCGTGGGGGTTCCCGAGAACCTCGAGGGTCGGATCCTTCTTGACCCGTTCAAGGAGCTCCTTCCAGTAGTGAATGTGTTTGTTCATGCCCTCGGCCATGCTTCTCCACAGCCGGGTGATCTCTTCGCTCATTGCGTTGTTGGCGAGTACACGATAGGCATCCGCTGCCTTTTGATAGATCACCCAGCACGCATGGGCCACTTCGGGAAGGCTGCCATCGCAGGATCCGGTCGGCCGTTGCTTGGCGGTGGCTTCCAAGTCCTCTTCTCCATCCACAGGAAGGTTCCGACTCATTCTCATCCGTTTCATCGAACAGAACGGTACAAAACTTGAAACGATTCGATTCTCATTCTGAGAGGGGCCGCCGGCCAAATGATAATCAGAATGAGAAACGCCGCCTTCATGTAACAATGTTTGAAAGGTTCTGGCCGGATCAAATATTTTCTTTTTCAATTGGTCTTGGGGCGTTACAACCACCCCTCGCTTCCCGCCGCATTCTGGCACTTCCCTTGCAGTAAAACGCGGTCAGTCCAAAAACTGCACCCTGGGAATCCATGAGGATGATGCAAGCAATCGACGCTGCCACGCCCTTGGCCGACGGTGCGGAGCCGGTCTTCTCGCGGCTCGGTTCACTGCTGGCCACACTGAACACCGTCCACATCCTGGGGCAGATCTTCCTGGTCACCTCGGTTCTTCTCGTGCTTCTGCTGCTCTGCTGCACGATCTGGATCTTCCGGAGGACCCGGACCTTCAGCAGAAAGGAGACCTCCCTGGTGCGGGAGGTTCAGTTGAAGAACCGTCAGGTCCAGCTGCTTCAACAAAAGGTCAACTCCTTCGACGACGCCAGAGAGGGGTACCTGAACCTCATCACGAACATGTCCTTCGTGATGAGGAACGTGGACTTCCGGCAGAAGATCGGGGACCTCGCCGGAACCATCTCCTCTCTTGTCCGGAACATCCTTCACACGGATGTGGTGGAGTTCTACACGTACGACCCGGAAGACGAGCTGCTGAAGCGAGTAGAGGTCTCCGCCCAGGGTACGAAAGGGCGGATCGCACGGCCCATGGGAAAGGGTCTCGTGGGGACGGCGGCAAAAGATCGAATGATCATCACCACCGAGTACTTCAACCGGAGGCATCTGGACAAAGACCGTCTGCTGGCCCGGAACGGAAGGCTCTGGATGGCCGCTCCCATCCTCTTCGACAAGCAGATGCTCGGCGTCCTCGCCATCGGGGAGCCGCCCTCCCCCAACGGGACGGAGAAGGATTTGCTAAGCATCGTCGCCCAAATCACCGGCGTGGTCCTCTATCACCAATCCTTCCTTGTCCGCGCACGACAAAATGCGGACACGGATGTCCTGACGGGACTTCACAATCGCCGATACTTCTACCGAATGTCGCGAAGATTCGTCGAGAAAGCGACGGGGGAACGATCCTCTCTGTCCATCCTTCTGATCGACCTGGACCACTTCAAACAGTACAACGATGCGAACGGGCACGACGAGGGAGACAGGCTGCTGATCGAATTGGGTGGTCTCCTGCGCGGATGCACACCGGACGATGCGGTGGTTGCCCGCTACGGGGGGGAGGAGTTCATCATCCTGCTCCCCCAGGTCTCCTCAGAGGATGCCCTTCACTATGCGGAATACCTTCGGAACGCGGTATGCCGTCATCCATTTGCTCACAGAGAGAGACAGCCCTTCGGCTTCGTGTCCATCAGCGGCGGGATCGCCTCTTTTCCGGGCCACGGCAGGTCGATCCAGGAGGTGGTCCGGCTCGCAGACACGGCCCTTTACAAGGCGAAGGAATCGGGTCGAAACCGCATCGAGCGGTACCGTTCCTCCTGCTTCGTGAGCGAGGAGATCACACCCCTCGACTTCGATGCGGTCGACCGGGACGGCTCATCCCACGAGCTCTTGAAGGACGCGGGATAGGACAGGCGATTCACTGGATGTGGCCGAGAAGTTTCATCCGCTCCTCGGCGGCGTCCATCCTTTCCCGGTCCAGCTTCTTCCATTCGACCCTCAGTTCCTCCAGCCTGGCCGACAGCGCCTTCCCGTCTTCTGAAGATCCCGGCGCCTTCATCTCCTTCATGCGCCCCTTGATGCTCGAGGCTTCCTCCTTGATGCGCCTCATGGAAGAAAGTGCCCGGAGCTCCCTCTCCGTCATGAAGTGGGGCGAAGAGGCATCGCCGACACCTTCCGCTGGCCGGGTCCGGCAGAGCAGATGACAGAAGTCGCAATCCGATGGATTTTCCCTTTCCTGTGGTTCGGGAGTAAGTTCCTGAAGTCTCATTTCCTTTTCGTCTCTCATGACACCGTAAACCTCCAAAAGGCTGTATATTCCGTTTGCTCCGGCTTCTAACCTTTAGATGCGCCGGGAGGCCGATCGTTTCCCCCCGCCCACGAGCTGCCTGAAGGAGCAAAACCACACGACTCCCCGAGGCACTCGGTCGAAGGGCCGGCATAGATTTCCTAAAGGGTCAACAGGTAAGCGGATACGGCCTTGATTTCTTCGGGGGTGAGCTTGTTCCGGAAAGCGGGCATACGCTTTCGTCCTTCTGAGACCACTTTTTCGATCGCCTCCAGGCTGGTCTCCTCTTTCCACGCCGGGTCGTTGAAGGCGGCGGAACTGTCTGCGAAGCTCTTCGGTACCCCGTCCTCGCCGTGACAGACCTTGCAACGGGACTTGTAGACCGACTCCCCGTCGATCTCATCCGCAGCGGCGGCAAGGCAGAAGGCGAACAGCATCAGAAAGACCGTTGCAGTGTACCTGGACAAGGCATGCTCCTTTCTCATGGGTGCGGACGGCGGATCACGGGTGCTGAAACAGAAACTCCCTCAACCCGCTTCGGTAGATGAAGGACTTGACGAGCCGGAAGGGGTTCAACATGGCGATCAGATCCCTGTTGTGACGATGATGAAAGGGAAGTTCCAGGTCCGGCAGCGCCCGTACGACAAGGCGGAACGAGTCTTCGATGGAAAAACAGCTCGACAAGGCGAAGGACTCCTGTTCCCCCCGGGCAATCAGCATCAGAACGCCCTTCGGCTTCAGCATGAGGATGCAGAGTTCCACCAGCCGTGCGAAATCCCGGTCTTCCAGGTGGTCGCCCAGATTCCACAGTTGAACGGCCTCGAAGGAACCGACAGGGTAGTTCAATTCGGGCCAGACGTGGCTTGCGGAACGGCCCCTGCTTCTTTCCTGGCAAAGACGCTGGAAGAGATCGCACACATAGAGCTTGGCCACCCGGGATGCAAAGAAGCGAATGTTCTCTCCGCAAACCGGCCCCACGTCGAGAAGGCACCCCTTCGGATGATCCTCGAGAAACTCGACGAAGAGGGGTAGGATCCTGCTGGTGTAGGCCCCTTCGACCGGGTCGGTGTGCAGGGGGCCCCCAAGCGGTTCGGCAGACCTCGGCAAGGGTCACTTCCCCTTGTCGGACCCGCCGGAGAGGGCGATCGGCTCCTGGCCCGACGCGGAAGAGGCCACCTGGAGTTCCGGTTTGCCGGAGGATGCGGGCTTCGCCTCGTCGCTGCGATCGAGCTCGATCACGGCCTTGATGTACGCCCCGTCCTCCACCGAAATCCGCCTGGCCTTCACCTCTCCGTTGAACTCGGCCGCCCTCGTGATCTCCACCTTTCCCAGGGCATGGATGTTGCCGGTCATCCGACCGCTGATGGTCACGTCCTTGGCGTGGATCTCGGCCTCGACCTTGCCCTTGGAGCCCACGATGACCTGGTGCTCCTCGAGTTCGATCTTGCCCTTCATCGAGCCCTCGATCAGCAGATTCTCCTTTCCGCGGATCGAGCCCTCGATGTCGATCTGTTGGCCGATGACTGTCTTCTCGTCGGAAGAGCCTGGGGTGGGGCCCGACAGGTAGCTGTTCCCGGAAGGGGATGTGCCCGGACCCGAAACCGTACCGTTTTCCGTTTCCTTTCGCTTCTTCAACATCCCATCTCCTTTATGAGGGTGTCCAAAAAGCCGGGGCTCAACAGTATACGGAAAAACGCCACACCTTTGCAATGGAAACCAGGCGACAAGCCCGCACATTGCGCGAAACCTTCCCGGACTGATATAAGCAGGTGGTGCCCCCCTCAATAGGAGCGAGGACCCCCCCATGAAGACCCCGCCGTCCGCCGCCCCGGGAAACCCGGGCTCGGAATCCTACAGTGTTGCAGGAATGCGGTCCCACGGGATTCTGATCGTGCTCTTCCTGATCTACATGTCCGACTACATCGACCGGTACGTCGTGGCGAGCATGATCGACTTCATCAAACGGGACTGGCTGATCACGGATGCACAGGCGGGCACCCTCATGAGCATCGTGCTCCTGTTCATCACGATCTTCACCATTCCGGCCTCCATCCTCATCGACCGGTGGAGCCGGCGCAAGATGGTCTCCGTAATGGTCTTTCTGTGGAGCCTGGCGACCCTTGCATGCGCCTTCACGAAGAATTACGCCCAGCTTCTGGTGGCGCGCGCGTTCATCGGAATCGGCGAATCGGGCTACGCCCCGGGCGGTGCGGCCATGCTCGCCGCGGCCTATCCGGAGAAAAGCAGGGCAAAAGCCCTCGGCATCTGGAATGCCTCGATTCCACTGGGCGTGGGGGTGGGCCTGTTGGCAGGCGGGCAGATCGCCCGGCATTGGGGCTGGCAGAACGCCTTCGGACTGGTCGCCTTTCCCGGCATGCTCCTTGCTGTGGCCGCCTGGTTCCTCCCCGACTACAAGACCGTTCGCGTGGAATCCCGGGAAGAGGGACCGGGCGACCTTCGCGGATTCGTGACGAAAGCCCTTGAGATCTGTCGCAGCCCTTGCCTCGTCCTAACCTACCTCGGGTTCGCGATGAACGTTTCCGTCACGACCGCCCTGATGACCTGGCTCCCGGCCTACTTCGAACGGACCGGCCTTGCCGAACCCGGTGCGGGAGGGACCTATACCATGCCGATCTTTGCGCTCGTTCTGATCGGGGCGCCCCTCGGCGGGTTCCTTTCCGATCCCTGGCACGCGAAAAGGCCCGAAGCGAGGATGCTCTTCCCCGCCCTGACTTCCCTGGCAGCGACGACGGCACTGCTCGTGGCCCTGCTCCACCCTGGAAAGGACTTTCAGCTGTACATCATGATAGGCTACGGAATCCTCGCGACCTGCTTCATCGCGCCGGCGGCTTCGGTCACACAGGACCTGGTACACCCCGGCCTGCGGGCGTTCAGTTACGCCCTGTGCGTCATCGTGCAGCACATGTGCGGAGACATCTGGTCCCCGTGGCTCGTAGGGGCGGTGAGCGATCATCTGGCGAGTGACGGAAGCGGCCTGTCCAGGGCCATACTCATCGTACCCGCCTTCGGAATGATGGCGTCCGTCTTCTTCTTCATCGGAAGCAAGTTCTACAACCGGGATCTCGCGCGGGTGGAGAGGGTGGAGCTGGAAGCGGAGTGAATCGGGCCGGCCCTCAGGGAGCGGAAAGCCGAGCCAGTGCGCCGATCAGCGCGTCCAGGTCCGGTCTCTTGTTGATATCGTGCACGTCGATGTACCGCAGGATTCCCTTCTTGTCGATCACGAAGAGTGCCCGCTCGGAAACCCCGTCCGACCGGAGGACCCCGTATCGACCGGCAACCGAGCCGTGAGGCCAGAAATCCGAAAGTACGGGAAACCAGAGCTCACCCATCTCCCGGGTCCAGGCGTACAGGGTGGGCAGATTGTCCACCGTGATGCCGAGGAGGACCGCATCGTGCGCTTCGATCATCTCTCTCGCTATGTTGTATCCCGGCCACTGGTCCGAGCAGACGGGCGTCCAGGCGGCAGGCACAAAAGAGAGCACCACGTTCTTCTCCCCTCGGTAGTCGCTCAATGCCACCTCTCCGCCCTTCACCGAAGGCAGCGAGAAGTCCGGGGCTACATCCCCGACCTTGACCTTGAGCCGGCTGTCGACCGCCTTCAGCTCTCCGACTTCGTAGATGCCCTCCTGCAGGCCTTCGCCGCCCGCCACGGAATTCCAGGGCGGGACGAGACCGGGGAGCAGGATCAGCAGGATCCCGAGCAGTCTTTTCACGGCTTCACTCCTTGTTCAGCCCGGATCGCTCCAGGACGACGTCGTAGAAGGCTTGAGGGTCTTCGAAAGCGCCCGTCTTCGTGTGAACGACACGCGCTCCTCCTCCAGGATCCATCCGGATTACGATGAAATGGGGCGTCCCCTCGTCCTGTGCCTGCAGCGCCCGGGTGATGGAAAGCTCCTTGTCCGGGAACAGGGGGAATTTCACATCGTATTTCTCTCTGAAGGCCGAAACCTCCAGGGCCGTGTTCATGCGACCGATACCGATCATCTTCACCTGGTCGCCGAAACCGGAACGCAGATTGATTTCGTAGACCTCGTCCACCGTTGGCGCCATGCCCTGGCAGAACCGGCAGTACATGTCGAAGACCTCGATCAGCAGGACCCGCGCCCGGATCTGGTTCATACGGAAGTTCCCCGTCCCGTCCGACAGCCCGAGATACGCGGCATCCGACTCCGAAGACGGCCTCGGCAGCGGAATGTCGAGGGAATCGATGGCCACCGGCCCCTCCGGCTTCGGCGGCTCAGCCGCCCGCTGATCCGTTGCGGCGCATCCGGCCAACAACAGAATGCAAGCGAGGTTGGAAATCTTTTTCATGGCTGCACCTCGCGTACCCCCCCTAGTCCGATTTTCCGCTCTTCTTGACGGCTTCCAGCAGGCGTCTGTGATGCTCCCGCGTGGAAGAAGTGAGCCCATCGAATATGAGCATCAGCTCCCCCGTTTCCGCCTCGAAGAGGTGGAAGTAACTCCTCTCGATGAGATCGTATTCGATGGCCAGGGCGGTCTCGAAAGCGTCCTTGAGAAGGAAGCCGTCCTCCCTGGCGCGCGCCAGGGAAGCCTTCAGGTAGTCACGGAACATGCTCGCCGAGGTCGCATCCACGCGCTCCGCCCTGAACCGAACGGTCCCTTCCTTCACCTCGGGAACAACCGAGCGAATCATGTCGGCATGCTGTACCTCTTCCCGCGCCAGCTTCTCCCAGAAGTCCCTGTATTCCGGAAACTTCTCGGAAAAGACCCGGTAGATTCGACTGATCATCATTTCGTTCTCTGCGAGTGCTTCGATCGCCTCGAGCGGCTCCTCGGTCATCTCAGAACTCCGGATAAATGGGGTGACGGAAAGCGTGTCATGTTTTGGATGCACAAAGCCTCCGGCCGGCTTCCCGGAGACGGGGAGGCCCTGGAAGGCCCTACTTCCTCATGGCCAGGGCCGCCAGCACGCGCACTCCCCTGCCGACCTCCATATTGCGGAAGAGCTGATTCCCCGGCCGGCGCTTGTTGGTGGAGGCGCCGATGAGGGCGACCTTTCCAGGCTCAAAAAACAATTTCATTTCAGCACCTTATAGGATCAGCAGCAGGATCCGGAGGCCATGTGGGCTCGAGGATTCTGAGAAGAATGGCACGGTCCCGGGTACGCGTCAAGAGAAGGGTAGCAGGGGTCGGGGGTCAGGGGTCAGGGGGCGGGATGAAGAAGGCGAAAGCAAGCGGGGAAGTCAGGTCAGCGGCGTTCGGGGACGATGCAAAAAGGGAACGGATCGCGTATCATGCAGGGTTGACGTTCACCCTCTAGGGCGCCCTGAAACCGAGAAAGGCTACCGTGTCGACTGAAACCGTTCGAACAGGCAACAAGGAGATCATCCTCCTGGGCACAGCGCACGTTTCCAAGGACTCGGTGGAAGAGGTGCGGGAGTCGATTCAGACCTTGAAACCGGATGTGGTCGCCGTGGAACTGTGCAAGCGAAGGTACGATGTGCTCAGGAATCCGCAGAACTGGGAAGAGACCGATATCGTGGGCATCGTCCGCGAGAAGAAGGCTTCCTTCCTTTTCGCGAATCTCGTACTGTCCGCTTTTCAGAAGCGCATCGGCGAGAAGCTCGGCGTACGGCCGGGCCAGGAGATGCACGAGGCGATCCAGGTGGCCGATGCAGCCGGCATCCCCGTGGCCCTGATCGACAGGCCCGTGCAGATCACGCTGCATAGAACGTGGAGGAAGCTTTCCCTGAAAGAGAGGTTTCTGTTGATGGCGTCATCGATCGCGGCCATCTTCGAAACCCAGGATCTGGATGAGGAGGCGATCGAAAAGCTGAAGGAAAAGGACGTTCTCACGGCCGCTGTGGATGAAATCGGCCAACGGGCTCCCACGGTCAAGGAGGTTCTGCTGGACGAACGGGACGCGTACATGGGCAAGAAGATCACCGACCTGGAAGGAGAAAGGATCCTGGCCGTGGTCGGGGCGGGTCACGTGGAAGGTCTGACCGAACAGCTCAGGAACCCGGTCGAGGACCTGTACGCCCTCGAGTACGTACCCCCGAAGCGGAAATCCCTGTGGAAGTGGATCCTTCCCCTCATCATCGTTGCCCTGGTGGCCGGTGGGTTCTATTTCGGAGGCGCGGACCGCGGCGTCGAGATGGTGAAGTGGTGGTTTCTGAGCAACGCCGTCTTTGCAGCCCTCGGGGCCGCAGTCGCGTTCGGACACCCGGTCTCCGTGATCGTGGCTGCCTGTGCTTCACCCGTCACCTCCATGAACCCGACCTTGGCGGCGGGCTGGTTCGCCGGGCTGAGTGAGGCCTACCTGCGGAGGCCGAAGGTGGCGGATTTCGAGCGGCTCCAGCAGGACATCCTGAGTGTCCGGGGATTCTGGAAGAATTCGGTCACCCGGATCCTGCTGGTCGTCATCCTTGCCAACATCGGAAGTTCGGTCGGCGCCTACCTGGCGATGCCGATCCTTACCAAGCTCATCTTCGACACGTAGGAGGGATTGCAATGCTGACCAAGGCGGACGACTATCCGATCCACCAGCGACCCGAGCCGATCGCCACCCCGGGAACCGACGGGAATTTCTACGACCGTTACTTCTTCAACGGCTACGCCAGGGACGGCCGGCAGTACTTCGCGCTCGCCTTCGGCCTCTATCCGAACCGGAACGTGATGGATGCTTCCTTTGCCGTGATCCACGACGGGGTACAGCACAACCTCAGGGCATCGAGGCATCTGGGCGGAGAGCGCATGGACCTGAACGTGGGACCGATCTCCATCCAGGTCCTGGAACCCCTTCACTCCCTTCGAATCGTCGTAGACGACCGGGAGACAGGCATCCGGGCGGACCTGACCTTTACCGGTCGGGCCCCGGCCCTGGAGGAGCCCCGGTTCACCCGCGAACTCGGCCCGGGTCTCCTAATGGACTACACCCGCCTGACCCAGAACGGCACCTATGAAGGGACCATCGAGATCAGCGGAACGCGCATCACCGTCACGTCCGAGACCTGGCTGGGAACCCGGGACCGGTCCTGGGGCATCCGGCCGATCGGGAAGCCCGAGGACGCAGCTCAACAGGCCCTGCTCCTGCAATTCTACTGGCTGTGGGCCCCGATCAACTTCGACGACTGCATTGCCCTCTACGATTTGAACTCGGATGCAGAGGGCCGGCCCTGGCACACCCATGGGGTCATCGCCCCTTTACGTGGAGGAGACCCGGAAACGATGGAGGCCGTGTCGAGCCGGATTCGTTACCGTTCGGGCACGCGCCACGCCGAGGCGGCGGAGATCGTCTTCAAACGGAAGAACGGCGAGGAGATCCTCCTGCAACTGGAACCCCTCTATCAGTTCTACATGTCAGGGATCGGCTACACCCACCCGGAGTGGGGACACGGAACCGACAGGGGCCCTTTCGACCGGACCTACGACACGATCGAACTGGACGCGGTCGACGAGGCCGCCCCCCTGTATCTGCACATCCAGTCGATCAGTCGGGTCCGCATGGGCGAGCGAGTCGGCCTCGGTGTCCTCGAACAACTCATCCTGGGGCCCCACGAGCCTTCCGGCTTCAGAGAGCTGCTGGACACGGCCCCCTGACCCCCCATTCCGAACAGCAGCAAGCTCAAGAATTTACGGTAAACACCGAACTATTTACTAGATCAGTCTGTTTTGGTCCCCAGAAACCACCTGCGGGTCGTGAACGGTTCATGGCTGAGCGCCCCAACCGATCCCACAAGATTCGTCAGATCCTGGGCGGCATCGAGAGGCTGCCCATGCTGCCTGCCGTTGCCATCAAGCTCCTCGAGGCGATGGAAGACGAGAAGAGCTCCGCCCTCGACCTGGCCCGGCTGATCGAGACGGACCAGGCCCTGGCCGCAAAGACCATGCGGATGGCGAACTCGGCCTACTACGGCCGCTCCCGAAAGATCTCCACCCTTCGGGACGCGGTGACCCTGATCGGCTTCGGGGCCATACGAAGCACCCTCCTGACCGTGTTCTTCATGGACGTCTTCAAGGGGACCGGCACGGATCGGACGGGCTTCGACGTGGAAGCCTTCTGGCTCCACTCCCTTGCCTGCGCCATCTGCTGCAGAGAGATCGCCAGGAAGTGCGCCGGAGCCGCATCCCTCGGGGAAGAGGCCTTTGTGTGCGGCATGCTGCACGACGCGGGCAAGATCCTCCTGAACAACCACCTCTCGGACGACTACAAGCAGGTGATCGACGAGGTTGGGGAGAAGAAACGGACCGTAGCGGAGGCGGAGCAGGCGGTTCTCGGTGTGGATCACGCGCAGGTGGGCGGCGAGCTTCTCCGGCTCTGGAAACTCCCCGAACGCGAAACGCTTGCCGTCTCCATGCACCATCTCTCCTCCCCGGGGAAAGCGAACCGGGATCCGGGCGCAAGGTTGGCGGAGATCACACGCCTGGCGAATGCGGTCGTCCGAATGCGGAAGATCGGGTCGGGCGGTGACGAAATCCCCCGTTTCCTCGACCCGAAGACCCTGGCCGCCCTCAATCTGCAGAACGAGGACGTCGCGCAGATCGCCTCCGATCTCGACGAAAAGGTGTGGGAGGCCGCCCAGGCAGTGGGCGTGAAGAAGACCGGGAAGAAGGCCGCCTTTGACCTCCTGTCCGAGTCGAACCGAGAGCTGGTGCTGATGCGGTCCCTCTCGATCTCCGAGGAGAGGTATCGGTTGCTCTTCGAAGGGTTTTCCGACGGCCTGTTCCTGATGACCGACGTGATCCACGAGTGCAACGATGAGGCCTGCAGGATGTTGGCCCGGGAACGGGGCGAAATCGTCGACCAGGCCCTTGCATCCTTCCTGCCTCCACGCCGGTCCGAAGGAAGCCCGTGGGAGGTCGTGCTTGAGGAGAGTGTCCGCAGGGCCCTCGCCGGAGTCCCTCAGAAATTCGACTGCCAGGTGCTCCGTAAGGACGGCAGGATCATCGACACGGAGGTCTCTCTGAAGGCCTTCCCCGCAGGAGGCGGGGATGCGCTGCAGGCCGTGCTCCGGGACATGACGGAACGGAAGCGGGCGGAGGAACAGATCCGAAACCTGAACGAGACCCTGGAGCAGAAGGTGCGGGAGAGAACCGCGGAACTGGAAAAGGCCTACCGGGAACTCAAGCAGCTCGACGAAATGAAGGATGTATTCCTCTCCACGGTGTCCCACGAACTCCGCACTCCCCTCACCTCCATCCGTTCCTTTTCCGAGATCCTCCTCCGGTACGACGAAGACGATCCGGAAACGAGAAGGGAGTTTCTGAGCGTCATCTACGACGAGAGCAAGAGGCTAACACGGCTCATCAACGATGTGCTGGATCTCTCCAAGATCGAATCGGGCCGGATGACCTGGCACGACGAACCGATCTCCCTCGGCGAGATCCTGCAGTCTGCCGTCGAGGCCCAGCAGCACCTTCTCGAAACGAAATCCCTTCAAGTGACCCTGGACGCACCCGTCGGGATTCCGTTGGCCCTTGCCGACCGGGAGAGGATTCAGCAGGTGGTCATCAATCTGCTCGACAACGCGATCAAGTTTTCCCCGGAAGGCGGCCGGATCCTGATTCAGATGGAGAGCACCCGGGAGCCGAGAGCGGGGGAGTCGGAAGGACCGATCAAGGTCACGATCACGGATCAGGGGGTCGGGGTCGACGCCAAGGACTTCGAGATCATCTTCGAGCGTTTCGCACAGGTTTCGTCCGAGTCCCTGAACGACAAACCCCAGGGAACGGGGCTGGGGCTGGCCATCTGCAAAGAAATCATCGGCCACTACGGCGGCAACATCGGGCTCATGAGCCAGAAGGGCAAGGGCTGCAGCTTCTTCTTCACCCTTCCCGCCGCAGACCGTGTCCTGAGGGGGCCCTCCCCCATCCCGGCGGAGCAACGCAGAACGAGCTCCTGAGCGTAGGGGACGAAAGTAGGGGACGTTGTTTCCTTTGTTGACTTTGGACCGAAAGTCAACAAAGGAAACAACGTCCCCTCAGTGCTAGTAGAGCATGTAGAGGAATTCCTTGAACATCTGCTGGTCGAAGTGGTCCCGCATTTCTTCCTTCATGATCTTCAGGGCCTGGTAGGGCGAGAGGGCGGGCTTGTAGACACGGTCGGCCAGCAGGGCGTCGTAGGCATCCACGAGATTACAGATCTTGCCCAGCTCGTCGATCTCCGGGCTCTTGAGACCTCTCGGGTATCCCTCCCCGTTGCATCGCTCGTGGTGCTGAAGGGTGGTGCTGGCCGCCTCTGCGGTCAGATGGCCCTCCTCCGCGAGGATCCGGTGACCCGCCTCCGGGTGCGACTTCATGATCTCCCACTCTTCGTCCGACAGCCGGCCGGGCTTGTTCAGTATTTCGAGATCCACCCTCGTCTTGCCTATGTCGTGCAGAAACATGGCATAGCCGATCTCGTGAAGATCCTTACCGGTCCCGCTGTACATCTCCCGGGCGAGATTGGTACCGAGGAGCCCGACGTTCACCGAGTGCGTGTAGATACTCGTTTCGTGGGTGATCATCAGGACCATGTCGCGGATCGCATCCCGGTTCGATGAGATGACATGGTCGACGCTCTGCCGGAAGATCCCTTTGCTCTCTTCGATGGCCTTTGCCTCGGGCGCGTCCCAGAGCTTCTCGAGCTGGTATGTGCAGGTCTCGTAAACGACCCTTGACTTCTCCCGGTGGCTCAGGGAGGGATCTGCGAGGATGGTCTTTAGATTGCCGTTCATGTAGGATTGCAGTGCGCGCTTTTCATCCGCCCGGATGTGCAGGGTCTCGATTCCCTCCCGAAGCAGCCTCCGGCGGGTCTCCTCCGTGAAGCCGTCGCCCTGCGAGTAGGGCACGAAGCGGTCCCCGAGGAGGATGTAGAGCCGGAAGGGCTTTTCGACCTCAGGCTGGAGGAGCTGAATGTCCAGGGGAATGAAGTTCGGATCCATGAGGGGTGGCCGCTTCCTGTTGTTTGGACAAACCCTGCCTATGTTTTTTTCGGCGGAAGCCACCGAAAACTCAAGTAATTGTGGCCACCTGGCCGTCCGTCCCCGTTTCTCGACGGAGCCGGCGACTCCTGGATCGCATTTCGGAGCAAACGCCTGCGCCCATTTCTTGTGGAGGAAACCATGAGCTCGACGATGACCGGGAAAGAACGCATTTTCAAGGCTTTGCGACTCGAGGAGCCGGACACGGTACCGGTCTTCGAGATGGGCATCAACGAGGGGAGCATCGTGAACCTGGGCAGGCAGTTCACGGACGATGTTCCGGAGGTCAAACACATCACCGACATGACCCTCGAGGAACAGCTCCGATACATGGACCTTCTCTCCCTCGTCCTGAGGGAGCTGGGCAACGACGGCATCTCCACGGTCTTCATCATCCGAAAGGAACGGGTGGATGAAGACCTTGCCCGGGACAAGTACGGCACGACCTACCATCTGTCCGAGGTGGGGGAGCCGGTTCCCGTGGAAGGCCCGGTACAGAGCGTTGCAGATATCGCAAAGCTCACCTTTGAGCCGGACCCGGGCGACTACGCAATGCTCCAGTACCTGGTATCCACCATGGGCAAAGACGTGGCCCACTTCTTTGCGATCCCGGACCTGTTCCGGTTTTCCTGGCAGCTCAGGGGAGGCATGGACAAGCTTCTCCTGGACTACATGAGGAACGAGGAGCTGGCCTTCGCCCTGGCAAGGGTCACCACGGACTTCTGCAAGGCCGCCCTGGGCATGGCCCGGGAAAACGGGGCGGATGTGATCATCCTGGAGGGGGACCTGGCCTTCAACATCAGCACCCTCATGAGCCCGGACCAGTATCGGAAATTCGTCAAGCCTTTTCACCACGAGATCGTCTCCTTCTGCCACGAGAAGGGGATGAAGGCGGTGAAGCACTCGGACGGAAACCTCTGGCCCATCCTGGACGATCTTGTGGAGGCGGGCTTTGACGGAATTCACCCCTTCCAGCCGCAGTGCATGGACATCAAGGAGGCAAAAGAGCACTTGCGGGGAAAGGCGGCGGTGGTCGGAAACATCGACTGCAGCTTCCTCCTTCCCTTCGGAACGGCCGAGGAGGTGGACAGGACCGTGCGGGAGACGATACAGGCGGCCGCACCGGGAGGGGGCTACATCATCAGCTCGTCCAACTCGATCCATCCGGGATGCAAGCCGGAGAATTACATAGCCATGGTCAAGGCGGCGAGGAAGTACGGCGCATACCCGATCAACCTTTGAACGCCGGTAGGTCGACAGATGAGCAGAAGAAGGAGTCGCGGACATGAATGAATGGATGACGAACCTGGGGGAGACGCTCCTCGCGGGAAACGTGGAGGAGATCAAGCGACTGACCGAGGAGGCCCTCAACGCGGGCACGACCCCGCAGGAGATCCTGGAGCACGGCCTGCGGCCGGCCATGGAGACCCTCGGAGACCGTTTCTCCCGCGGAGAAGCCTTCCTGCCGGAACTCCTGGTGGCAGCGGAGACGATGAAGGCGAGCATGGAGATCCTGCAGCCGGCCATCGTGCGTGACGGGGTCGCTCCGAGGGCGACCATGCTCCTCGGAACGGTGGAAGGGGACATCCACGACATCGGCAAGAACCTTGTGAAGATGATGTTCGAAGGGGCCGGGTTCAAGGTGATCGACCTGGACATCAATGTAAAGGCGGACAAGTTCCTGGAGGCGTATCACAAGGAGAAGCCGGATCTGGTGGGGCTGTCCGCGCTCCTGACCAACACGATCGGCGAGATGGAAAAGGTGATCCAGACGATCCGGGAATATGACCCGACTGCGAAATTCATCATCGGCGGAGCACCCGTCAACCAGGAGTTCTGCGACCGGGTGGGCGCCAACGGCTACGCGCCCGACGCCGGAGAGGCCGTGAAGGTGGCGAACAGGATCATCGGCCTTTCCTGAGGAGGCAGTCGATAAGGGGCCGCCTTACATAGAAGATCTCCGATCGGGGGACCATTGCATGTGTGAGGACCTCAAGGGCAAGACGGCGCTCATCACCGGCTCGGGAAAGCGGACCGGCATCGGATACGCCATCGCAGAGAAGCTCGCTTCCTGCGGAGCGAATGTCATCGTCACGGACCTGGGTCAGGATTCGGGTGCGCCCGACGGCGTGCGAACCGGGACACGGCAGGAGATGCAGGAGATCGCCGCGGAACTGGCGGAGCGGTTCGGGGTGAAGACCCTGGCGGTCGAGATGGATGTAACCGACCCCGCCTCGATTGCCCGAATGGTCGACCGGGTGAAGGAGGCCTTCGACCACATCGACGTACTCTGCAACAACGCGGGCGCCTCGTTCGGCGTGCCGAACGCGGTGCACACCTATGACGAAGACGCCTGGATGAAGACCATCGACGTGAACCTCCACAGCGTCTTCCGTGTGACCCGTGCCCTGCTCCCTTTGATGGAGGGCCGGAAGGGAAGTGTCATCAACACCGCCTCCCGGGCCGGCAAGGTGCCTCCTCTCTTCAATGGGGCCTACGCCGTGGCCAAGGCGGGCGTCATCATGCTGACCAAGGTGATGGCCAGGGAGCTGGCCGCCACGGGATTGCGCTTCAATTCGATCTGCCCGGGGCAGGTCATGACCGACCTGGAGAAGTGGCGCTTCGGCCTGGAGGCCCGATTCCTGGGTACGACGCCGGAGGAGCAGGAGCAGGAGATGTGCAAGACCATCCCGCTCGGACGGATCGGAAGGAAGGAAGAGGTGGCGAGCGTGGTGGCCTTCCTCGCCTCGGAGGCGTCTTCGTACATGACGGGACAGGCGGTCAATGTCACCGGCGGCCAACTCATGGAGTGCTAGCCCGAAGTTCCCCTGAATCTTGCCACGGTTTTCGAGCTTAAGCAACCGGAA
>CAYZMM010000046.1:0-50793 GCA_964479535.1 uncultured Thermodesulfobacteriota bacterium | reverse complement strand
TGCACTATCATGACTACCATATATGGGGGGTACCCACACTAAACCCGGAAGGGGCCTTTTTTTTTGCTCTCTGTTTTGCTATGATTTTTCGCTCTTTGTCCGAAGCTGGAACCTTCCCGGGTTCGGTCCGGAGGGCTCAACCGACGAGGGCTTTTCACGAAGCCTCAAGAGACTGAAAACATGGGATCGCCAAAAAAAGAAGCCGACTCAAAAGGCTACAAGGCCACACTGAACCTCCCGAGGACGGAGTTCCCCATGAAGGCCCGGCTCAGCAAGAGGGAGCCGGAACTCCTCCAGAGATGGGAAGAGTCCCGCCTCTACGAGAAGATCCGGGAGGCGGCGTCCGGAAGGGAGAAGTTCATCCTTCACGACGGGCCGCCCTATGCGAACGGCAACATCCATCTCGGAACCGCCCTGAACAAGATTCTGAAGGACATCATTGTCAAGCACAGGTTCATGGCGGGCTGGGACAGCACGTACGTGCCAGGATGGGACTGTCACGGCCTCCCCATCGAACACCAGGTCGACAAGATGCTGGGGGAACGGAAGAAGGATCTCCCGCTCGCGGCCATACGGGAGGAGTGCAGGGCCTACGCCACCAAGTTCATCGACCTCCAGAGGGAGGAGTTCAAGCGGCTGGGCGTACTCGGCGTCTGGGAGGATCCCTACCTGACGATGAATTTCGGGTACGTTGCCCAGATCGTCCGCGAGTTCGCCACCCTGGTGGAAAAGGGAAACGTCTACCGGGGCAGAAAGCCGATCTACTGGTGCGCCCGGTGCCGGACCGCTCTGGCGGAGGCGGAGGTGGAATACCACGACCACACCTCCCCGTCCATCTACGTGCAATTCCCGCTCGTGTCGGATGCGCCCGCCACCCTGGCATATCTTCCGAAGGACAGGACCTCGGTGTTGATCTGGACCACGACCCCGTGGACCATCCCGGCGAACCTTGCCATCGCCTTTCATCCCGATTTCGCCTACGCGGCTGTCCGGGTCCCGGACGGTCGGTGTTTCGTGGTGGCCGAGGAGCTCGTCGAGACGGTCATGACGGAACTCGGCTTTTCGTCCTTCGAGAAGGTGGGGAGCCTGCAGGGAAGCCTGTGGGAGGGCCTCCGATGCCGTCATCCCTTCTACGAGCGCGATTCGGTCATCCTGCTCGGGGATCACGTCACCCTCGAACAGGGAACCGGCTGCGTGCACACGGCGCCCGGCCACGGACAGGAGGATTTCGAGGCGGGCCGTCGCTACGGCCTGGACGTCCTCGCGCCGGTGGACGATGAGGGGAAGTTCACGGATGAGGCTCCCCCGTTCCAGGGCCGGTTCGTCTTCGAAGCAGACCCGCAGGTCACGGCCCTGCTCCAAGAGAAGGGCGCCCTGCTCAAGGAAGACCGGCTCGCCCATTCCTATCCCCACTGCTGGCGGTGCAAAGAGCCGGTCATCTATCGGGCGACCGAGCAGTGGTTCGTCTCGATGGAGGCGAAGGGCCTCCGCCGGAACGCCCTCGAGAACATCATGAACGTGGAGTGGATCCCCCACTGGGGCCGGGAGCGGATCTACCAGATGATCGAGAACCGGCCCGACTGGTGCATCTCACGCCAGCGGTCCTGGGGGGTGCCGATCATCGCCTTCCACTGCTCCTCGTGCAATGAGATTCTGCTCGACGGCGAAGTGATCCGGGTCGTGGCGGACCGGTTCGAAAGAGACGGATCCGACTGCTGGTTCTCGGACCCGGCCGAGGATTTCCTCCCGCCGGGCACGACCTGCTCGAAATGCGGGGAGGCGGCCTTCGTCAAGGACAACAACATCCTGGATGTCTGGTTCGACTCCGGGGTGAGCTTCGCCTCGGTTCTGCTCCGGCGTTCCAGCCTGCACTACCCCGCGGAGATGTACCTGGAGGGAAGCGACCAGCACAGGGGCTGGTTCCACTCTTCCCTGCTCGCGTCGGTCGGGACCCGGGGAACCGCGCCCTACCGGAGCGTTCTGACCCATGGGTTCGTGGTCGACGGCACGGGCAGAAAGATGTCCAAGTCGCTCGGCAACATCATCGACCCCATGGAGCTCACTTCCCGATACGGGGCGGAGATCATACGGATGTGGGTCTCTGCAGAGGATTACCGCGATGACATACGGATTTCGGAAGAGATCCTCACACGTCTCTCCGAGTCGTACCGGAAGATCAGGAACACGGCCCGGTTCATGCTCGGAAATCTCTTCGATTTCGACCCGCGCCGGCACTCGATCCCGGTCCTCGAGCGTTCCGAACTGGATCGCTGGGCCATGCTCCGGCTGGCCCGCCTGGTCGACAGGGTGAGGCAGGCGTATGAGCGCTACGAGTTCCATGTCGTCTACCACCGTGCCTTGGACTTTTGTGTCGTGGACATGAGTTCCGTGTACCTGGACGTGCTCAAGGAGATCCTCTATGTGTCCGCCCCGGATTCCCGGGCGAGGAGGGCCGCCCAGTCGACCCTTTACGACATCCTTCACGCCCTGACCCGGCTGCTCGCGCCGATCCTTTCCTTCACCACAGAGGACATCTGGCACTGGATCCCGGACCACGAGGGCAAGCCGGAGAGCGTCCACCTCTGCTCCCTGCCTTCGGTGAGCCCGGAGTGGGATGACGCCGATCTGGGAGACCGGTGGCAGAAGATCTTCCACTTCCGACAGGAGGTGTCCAAGGCCCTGGAGATTTCCAGGACGGAGAAGAAGATCGGGCACGCCCTGGACGCCCGGGTCCGGGTCGCGCCGCCGGATTCCTGGGGAGACTTTCTCCAGTCCTTCCCCTTTTCGTTGCGCCAGATCTGTATCGTATCGGAGGTGACGATCGAGCAGGGGCTGGAAGGCGACAGCGTGTTCCGGAGCCAGGAGATTCCCGGGCTCGCCATCGAAGTGGGCAGGGCGCGGGGGGATAAGTGCAACCGGTGCTGGGTGTACGACCCCACCGTGGGCGCGGATGCCTCGCTCCCGACCGTGTGCGACCGTTGCGTGCGGGAGCTGAATCAGATTCCTTCACGAAACGAAGGAGGCCAGGGGTGAGGTGGCCGCGCCGATACAGCCTGCTCTTTCTGGTGGGCGGCCTGATCGTGCTGATCGACCAGGCGACGAAGATCTGGGTCGACAAGACCATGCGGCTCTATGAGAGCTCGCCGATCGTGCCCGGGCTCCTGGATCTCCACTACATCCGTAACACGGGAGCGGCCTTCGGGTTTCTCAGCGGCAGCCATGCGGGCTTTCGGATTCCCTTCTTCCTGCTGGTCTCTACCGTGGCCATCGGCATCATCCTCTACCTGTTCCACAAACTGGAGGAATCGGAGGTCTTGATGCCCATCGCCCTTTCCCTGGTCCTCGGCGGGGCCGTCGGAAACCTGATCGACAGGGTCCGGCTCGGAGAGGTCATCGACTTCATCCTGCTCCATTACAAGGCCTTCCAGTGGCCCGCCTTCAACGTGGCAGACATCGGGATCACCGCCGGGGTCTTCCTTCTGATCCTCAGGATCCTTCTGTTCGAGGGCAGACAGGGGGAAGAATCCGCTCCCTGAACGACTCTGCCACAGGAAAATCGAAAAAATCGTCCGGCCGACCCTTGACAACCCCTGCGAAGTGATTATGTTAGGAGTCTGTTAGCAATCGCGGCAACGGTTTGCTAAAAATGGAGTGTAACCCTTCGGCTTATTTTAGGAATATCACAGATAGACAGGGATAACCCGCCTGCCGCAAGTAACGGCCCTCAGTCAATCGTTAAACCCCAGAAAACGGAGAACATGCAAGAAAAGGAGGTTCGACAGATGAAAATCAGACCGCTAGGGGACAGGCTCTTGGTGAAAAGGATCGAAGAGGATGAAAAGTCCTCCGGAGGCATCATCATTCCGGACTCGGCCAAAGAGAAGCCCCAGGAGGGCACGGTAGTGGCCGTTGGGAAGGGAAAGATGCTGGACGACGGGAAGATGGTTCCTCTCGAGATCAAGGAGGGAGACCGGGTTCTGTTCGGGAAGTACGCCGGAACCGATGTCAAGCTCGACGGCGAGGAACACCTCATCATGAGGGAAGACGACATACTGGGCATCATCGAATAGGGTAACGAACGCTGGCCCCTGGACGAAACGCCGACCCCGAAGCACCACCCAAAGAAGAAAAGAACGGAGGTGTAAGAGAAAATGTCAGGAAAGGCAATCAAATTCGCAGAAGAAGCTAGGGCGACCACCCTGAAGGGGGTCAACACCCTGGCCAATGCGGTCCGGGTCACCCTCGGCCCCAAGGGTAGAAACGTAATCCTGGAAAAGAGCTTCGGCGCACCGAACGTCACCAAGGACGGTGTGACCGTGGCGAAGGAGATCGAGCTCAAGGACAAGTTCGAGAACATGGGCGCCCAGATGGTCAAAGAGGTAGCCAGCAAGACCAGCGATGTGGCCGGTGACGGAACGACCACCGCCACGTTGCTGGCGCAGGCGATCTACCGCGAGGGCTGCAAGGTGGTCGCTTCCGGCGCCAACCCGATGGATGTCAAGCGAGGCATCGACAAGGCCGTCGAGAAGTGCGTGGAACAGCTGAGGAGCATGTCGAAGCCGACCCAGGACCGAAGCGAAATCGCCCAGGTGGGCACGGTTTCCGCCAACGGTGACGAATTCATCGGGAACCTGATCGCAGAGGCCATGGACAAGGTCGGCAAGGAAGGCGTGATCACCGTGGAAGAAGCAAAGGCCATGGAGACCACCCTGGACGTGGTGGAGGGCATGCAGTTCGACAGGGGCTACCTGTCCCCCTACTTCGTGACGGACCCGGAGAAGATGGAGGTGGTCCTGGACGAGCCGTACATCCTGTTCCACGAGAAGAAAATCAGCAACATGAAGGACATGATCCCGCTGCTGGAGAAGGTGGCCCAGTCCGGAAAGCCGATCCTGATCGTCGCAGAGGACATCGAAGGCGAGGCCCTCGCCACCTTGGTGGTCAACAAGCTTCGGGGCACCCTGAAGTGCGCCGCGGTGAAGGCTCCCGGATTCGGCGATCGACGCAAGGCGATGCTCGAGGACATGGCGAGCCTGACGGGTGGCCAGGTGGTGGCCGAGGAACTCGGGATCAAGCTCGAGAGCGTGTCGCTGGATGACATGGGGACCTGCAAGAAGATTCGGATCGACAAGGAAAACAGCACGATCATCGAGGGCGCAGGCTCCACCGACGCCATCGAGGGACGCATCAAGCAGATCCGGGCTCAGATCGACGAGACCACGTCCGATTACGACGGGGAAAAGCTCCAGGAGCGCCTGGCGAAGCTGGCCGGCGGCGTGGCCGTGCTCCGGGTGGGGGCCGCGACAGAGTCGGAGATGAAAGAGAAGAAGGCCCGCGTGGAAGACGCCCTGAACGCCACCAAGGCGGCCGTTGAGGAAGGCGTCGTGCCGGGCGGCGGCGTTCCGCTCATCCGGATGATCCCGAAGCTGGACGAGATTTCGGTCGATGGCGACCAGAAGGTGGGCGTCGACATCGTGAAACGCGCCCTGGAAGAGCCGCTGCGGCAGATCGCAGTGAACGCCGGCTGGGAAGGCTCGATCGTGGTGGAGAAGGTCAAGGCGACCGAAGGTTCCAACGGGTTCGACGCTGCGAGCGAGACCTTCACCGACCTGGTGAAGGCGGGCATCATCGACCCGACCAAGGTGGTCCGCTCCGCCCTGCAGAATGCGGCCAGTGTGGGAGCCCTGCTGCTGACCACCGAAGCGCTGGTTGCCGAGCTCCCGGAAGACAAGAAGGACATGCCTCCGATGCCTCCGGGCGGTATGGGCGGTATGGGCGGCATGGGCGGCATGGGCGGTATGTATTAAGAGCTCGGTTTTTTCAAGTAACAGACGCGGTCCTTTCGGACGTAGTCCTCCGGAAGGACCTTTTTCGTTTCATTCCTGTCTTGCTCGATTTCCGGCGACCGGTAATGAGGGGTCAGGGGCCAGGCCACCCCGCCACGCCGCCACAGATATTCGGGGCGGTTAGGCAGGGCGGCCTGTCCCCTGATCCCCGACCCCTGACCCCTGTATCGCAATTGCCTCGCACACGGCGCTCACGAAGAGCAATGGAAGGATCACGAGCAAATAGGCCTGGAGCCGGACGGCCATCCCGTCGGTGTAGGTTGTCTGTCCGGCTGCGACCTCCTGCCCGAGACGAATCCCCATGGCGATGGAGTACCAGAAGCACGGCAACTCGAGCAGCACGACCGCAGCGGCACAGAGCCCCGCGACCCACCTCGAGGGCCTCCAACCGGAATCCGGGGAGCCGGCCAGGAACCCGGAATCGTCCGTTTCCCCTGCCTTGATGACGATCACGGCAATGTTGTAGCCGGTCAACAGGGAAACGGCGGCCGGGATGAAAGGGTGCACGCCCGAGGCCATGTACAGGAACATGACCGTCCCGTTGAATCCGAAGATGAGGGACCACAGGCGCGTCATGCCGGGCCGGGAGCCGAACATCCGGCGCACCGCCCGAAACAGGAGCATGGGCATCGAGGTGAGCAGGTTCGCCCCGCATCTGACCACGGGAAGGGCGAGCAGCGCGCCGATCAGGAAGAGAAGGGCCGCCCCGCAGGCAAGATCGAAGTGCCGCACGAAGACAAAGGAGAAGAGATTCATCACACCCCCGTCTTAACAGACAATCCGGACGGGTACAAACAGTCCCCGCCAGGGGTGGCCCGGTCGAGGGATTTTGTTGACGCCCGTCGTCCCGCGGCGTTATGATGCTCACTGTCCTCGTCCGGACGGGCCCGGCTGGGAGAAAAACCACCCTGCAGGAGGTAGAAAACCTTTTATGGCAGAAACACAGGAAGTAGAACGTACCCTGGCCGTGTTCTTCGACTTCGAGAACCTGGCGCTTGGGCTCAAGGACAAGAAAGACGGCCACTTCGACATCCAGAAGGTCCTGGAAAGGCTCGTGGAGAAGGGCAAGATCGTGGTCAAGAAGGCCTACTCCGACTGGAGCCGGTACTCGGTGTACAAACAGGCCTTCCACGCAGCGGGCGTCGAGCTGATCGAGATCCCGAAGAGGGTGATGACGGGGAAGAACTCCGCCGACATTCGGCTCGTCGTCGACGCCCTGGAGTTGTCCTTTACCAAGGATCACATCAACTCCTTCGTGATCGTATCCGGGGACAGCGATTTCTCACCTTTGGTGGCCAAGCTGAAGGAGAACGGAAAGCACGTGATCGGCCTGGCCATCAAGGAGTCCTCCTCCGACCTGCTGATCACCAGCTGCGACGAGTTCATCTACTATGACGATCTGGAGCGGACCATCCCGCATCCGCCGAGGGTGGGGGGGACCGAGGTGCCGCCGAAGAAGCAGGAGGCCTTCAAGCTCCTGCTCGACTCGGTGGAGGCACTGCTGAGGGAGAACAAGCCGATCCTGTACTCCTCGATGGTCAAGGACACGATGAAGCGGAAGAAGCCCTCGTTCAACGAGGGGTATCACGGGTACCGGACCTTCAGCGAACTTCTGGAGGACGCACAGGCCCACGAACTCATTGAAATCAACGTGGACTCCCGCAGCGGGACCTACGTGATCTCCGGCTTCGGCATGAAGAAGAAGGCGAAGAAGACCAAGCGGAAACGAAGCACGAGAAGGGAACCCGCCTCCTAGATCGCCCCCCTGGAAACGGACAACCCGAATCGAACAAGGAGGGTCTCCACCATGTATCCCCTGCTCTTCGAACCGATCCGGCTCGGCACGATCGAGTCGAAGAACCGCATCCTGATGCCTTCCCTGGGGACCTTGTTCTCCATGGATCAGAAACTGAACGAGCGACACGTGCGCTTCTACGAGCGGCGGGCCGAAGGCGGCGCCGGCATCATCGTGGCCGGCCCGGTGGGCGTGGACTTCATCGGATCCGGCGTCATCGCCCTCTCCCTCATGGACGACCGTTTCATTCCGGACTTCCGGCAGCTCGCCGATCGCGTGCACAAGGCCGGCTCGAAGATCATGATCCAGCTCTTCCACGGAGGCCGGTACACCTTCTCCTTCATGATCGAGGGGCAGCAGGCGATCGCCCCCTCCCCGGTCCGTTCCCGCTACACGGGCGAAGAGCCGCGGGAGATGACCCTCGAGGACATCGAGAAGGTACAGGAAGCCTTTGCCAAGGCGGCTGTGCGCGCCCGGGAGGCGGGCATCGACGGCGTGGAGATCATCGGCTCGGCGGGCTACCTGATCAGCCAGTTCCTCTCCCCGGTCACCAACCAGCGGACCGACGCGTACGGTGGCTCCTTCGAGAACCGCGCGCGATTCGGGGTGGAGACGATCCGGAAGGTCCGGGCCGCTGTGGGAGACGACTACACGGTCACGATCCGGGTGGCCGGGAACGACTTCATTCGCGGGGGCAACACGAACGAGGAGTCCGCCCGGTACTGTCGGCTCTTCGTGGACGCCGGGGCGGACGGAATCAACGTGACGGGAGGCTGGCACGAGGCCTTTGTCTCTCAGCTCACCATGGAGGTCCCCCGGGGCGGCTACGCCTACCTGGCGGGCGGCATCCGCAACGCCGTGGATGTGCCGGTCATCGCATCCAACCGGATCACCGATCCGGACACCGCAGAGGGAATCCTCGCCGACGGGCTGGCCGACATGGTCGCCCTCGGGCGAGTGCTGATCGCCGACCCGGACTGGCCCCTCAAGTCGAAGGAGGGAAGGCCCAGGGAGATCCGCCCCTGCGTGGGGTGCATGCAGGGCTGCATGGACCGCATCTTCACGGGCCAGCCCCTTTGCTGCCTCGTGAACGCGGAGGCCGGGCTGGAGGAAGAGCGGGAGATCAAGCCGGCCGAGAAACCGAAGAAGGTCATGGTGGTCGGCTCGGGCCCGGGCGGGCTCGAGGCGGCACGGGTGGCGGCCACCGCGGGGCACGATGTGGAGATCTTCGAGAAGGCGCCCAGGATCGGCGGCCAGCTCTCGGTCGCGGGGGCCCCCCCGGGCCGGGGCGAGTTCCTCGGGCTCGTGGATTATTACGAAGCGCTTCTTCCCGGCCTCGGCGTGAAGGTCCACACCGGCGTGGAGCTGGATTTGGAGGAGATCAAGGAGAAGAACCCGGAGGCCCTCATCGTGGCCGAAGGGGCGGAGCCGATCATGCCGAACATCCCCGGCGCGGACCTGCCTCATGTGATCAGCTCCTGGGAGTTCCTGAAGAACCGAAAGTCCGTCGGCAGGCGGGTGGCGGTCATCGGCGGGGGTGCGGTCGGCATGGAGGTGGCGATGCAGGCGGCCCGCATCGGCACGATCAACCCGAGCGTGCTCGAGTTTCTCATGTTCCACCGGGCCGAATCGGACGAACGGCTTCACGAGCTGGTGCGAAAAGGAACGAAGGAGGTCACCATCTTCGAGATGCTTCCGAAGGCGGGACAGGACGTCGGGAAGTCCTCGCGCTGGGTCTGGCTGCACGATCTGCGCGAGCGTGAGGTGCGCATCCTCACGAGCGCCAGGGTGGAAGCGATCGAGCCGGATGGCGTGGTCTACACCGTCGAGGGGGAAACCCGGAAGGAACCCTTCGACTCCGTGATCATGGCCGTGGGCTCCAAGCCGAAGACAGCCCTGTCCGAAGGGCTCAAGCAGGCCGGGATCCCCTTCCGCGCGATCGGGGACTGCAACCAGCCCCGGATGATCATCGACGCGGTCCACGAGGGCTACCTGGCCGCGGCCGATTTGTAGCGGCAAGAAATGATTGTTCCGAATAATCCCTAAACCGAGGAACTGGGATTCCCCCAGTTCAGCTTCGCCTACATCTTCAACGGCTCACACGTCGTGCCGAACAACACGAGCACCAACCTGAACGCCACCTCCTTCATCTACCCAATCTACAACCCGTACGCGGGACTCGATTACGAACAGGAAACGGTGAACTACGTCCTTTCCCTGAAGCTCTCGTCGCCTCCCATGGTGCTGGTGAACATGATCGGGCAGGCATGGTTCGCCCGTAACTCCACTGGGCACGGGGCCTTCTTCCTGTAGACCGGTCTTGGCCTTTGCGTTTGCCTATATTGCGCTCGACACCCTGATGCTGCTGTTCTTGGGATGATCTTTGCCGGGCCATCAACTCACTGCATCCCCCCGGCTTGGATTCAAGAATCCGAGCCCTCACTGCGCACCCCAAAAAAGGCCTGGACGAATCCAGGCCTTTTCCCGAAAATACGTGCTTCTTCGAGGACTAAAACAGTCCGCTCACCTTTCCGGTCTCGGTGTCCACGTCGATCCTTCGGAAGGCCGGGTTGGAGCCGGTTCCCGGCATGAGGCTGATCGTTCCGGCGCAGGGGCAGAGGAACTTGGCGCCCGAGTAGATCAGAACGTCGCGAATCGGCAGGGTCCAGCCCTTCGGGACGCCCTTGAGGGTCGGGTCGTGGCTCAGGCTCAGGTGGGTCTTCACCATCATGGTGGCGAAGTCGGCGTACATGGGGTCTTCCTCGAGCATCTTCGCCTTCGCCTCCGCATCCGGGGTCCAGGACACGCCGTCCGCCCCGTAGACCTCCTTTGCGATGATCGCGACACGGTCGCGCAGCTTCATCTCGAGGGGATAGAGGAAGTCGAACTTGTTCTCTTCCTTGCAGGCATCGATGACCGCGTCGGCGAACTCGAGCGCGCCGTCGCCGCCCTTGAGCCAGTGCTGGGACTCTGCGCAGCGGGCGCCTGCGGCCTCGGCGGCCTTCTTCACGAGGGCACACTCCGCGTCGGTGTCCGTGTAGAACCGGTTGATGCAGACCACCGGGTTGATGCCGGACTTGCGGATCACGCCGATCATGTGAACCATGTTCTCGATGCCCTTCTCGACCAGCTCGAGATTCTCCTTGGTGTATTCCTCGGGCAGCGCGATTCCCGGAACCACCCTGGGCCCGCCGCCGTGCATCTTGAGGGCACGGATGGTCGAGGTGAGAACGGAAACGTGGGGGTTCAGGCCGCTGAACCGGCACTTTACGTTCCAGAACTTCTCGAATCCGATGTCCGCGGCGAATCCGGACTCAGTCACGTGGTAGTCGAAAAGCTTCAGGCCCACGCGGTCCGCAATGATGGAGGACTGCCCGACGGCGATGTTCGCGAAGGGCCCGGCGTGTACCATGCAGGGGTTGTACTCGGCGGTGCACATGAGGGTCGGGTTGATTGTGTTCCGCATGAAGGCGGTCATGGCCCCGCCCACTTCGAGATCACCCGTGGTGACCGGCTTTCCGCTCTTGTCGAAGGCGACGGTGATCTTGTCCATCCGCTCCCGCAGATCGGCAAGGTCCCGAACGATCGACAGGATCGCCATGAGCTCGGACCCGACGGCGATGCCGAACTTGGACTGCATCATGAATCCGTCCTGCCGTCCGCCGATGCCGATGATGATGTTCCGGAGGGCCTGCGCACAGAAGTCCATGATCCAGCCGAGCTCGACGCGGGTCGGATCGATGTTGAGGCGGCGCATACCGGTCAGCCGCTGGAGCTGCTCGTCGTTGTAGTTCCGCTCGTGCTGCATACGCGCGGTCATGGCGACCATGGCCAGGTTGTGGGCGTTCATGATGTCGTTGATGTCGCCCGTCAGCCCGAGGGAGAACTCGGTCATGGGGATCAGCAGGGAGTTGCCGCCGCCGGCCGCCGTTCCCTTGACGTTCATGGTGGGGCCGCCGGAGGGCTGCCGCAGGGCACCGCCCACATTCACGCCCCGCTTCCCCAGGCCTTCCATGAGGCCGCACGACGTGGTGCTCTTGCCCTCCCCAAGGGGGGTGGGCGTGATGGCCGTCACCTCGATGTACTTGCCGTCCGGCTTGTCCTTGAGCCGATCGATGATCTTCAGGAAGTCCAGCTTTGACAGCCGGCCCATGGGAAGCATCTCTTCCTTTTCCAGGGCGAGCTTCTCCTGCCACTCCTCGGGCATCGGCATGTTCTTTTCCGCTTCCTCGGAAATCTCCCAATCCTTCATCTTTACCGCATCGTACGCCATCTCTCGATTCCTCCTTCAAATGGGCTGTCTGAGCACTTAGGTTCCGGGTTCCGTTCCTGGATGGGGAAAACCCCTTGATTGCAGATATTATGGTGAACAGACGGCAGGGGGCCACCTGATAGAAAACGACCGACATTCGCAAAGAGCGGGACTTTATCACGGGAGAGGAAATTTGGCAAGATATCCCGGCACCGGAAGAAAACGGTGGAACCGGGGATAAAACTCTTATAACATGAGCGGGTTTCCGAACTCCACAGGACGGGAGAGCAGAGGGATGAGTCGGGAGACCAGAAGAAGTACCCCCACAGGACCGGACGAACGGGTCTGGCACAAGTCCTACGCGCCCGGTGTCCCGAGATCGATCGACTTCGAGGAGATCACCCTGCCCGAGGTCCTCACCCGCACGGCGGAAAGGTTCCCGAAGCGGACGGCGCTCCTGTTCATGGGCAGGAACATCTCCTACGCCGAACTCGAGCAATCGGTCAACCGCTTCGCGAACGCCCTGCGCGCCCTGGGCGTGGAGCCGTCCGACAAGGTGGCTCTGCTCCTGCCCAACATCCCGAACATCGTCATCGCCTACTACGCCATCTGGCGAGTGGGAGCCGTCCCGGTCCCGAACAACCCCATGTACACCGACCGGGAGCTGGAGGCCCAGCTCAACGATTCCGGGGCCACCGTACTGGTGACCCTGGACCTCCTCGCAACGAGGATGCTCGTTCTCCGGCCGAAGACGAAGCTCAGACACATCGTCAGCTGCCACGTGAACGACTACCTTCCCTTTGCGGCCAGGAAACTCTTCCCCCTTCTGAAGAAGGATGCGTACCTGCGGTACGAGAAGGCCCCCGACCACCATGAATTCGTCCGGTTGATGGAGGACGCGTCCCCTTCGTTCCGCGGTCGCCCCCCCTCCCTGGACGACATCGCCCTGATCCCCTACACCGGCGGAACGACCGGCGTGTCCAAGGGGGTGGTCCTCACCCACAGGAACGTCACCTGCAAGAACCAGATGCTGGAGGCCTGGTTCTCCGACATGAAGGATCTGCCCGAGCGGGAGCTTGCCATCTTCCCCTTCTTCCACCTGGCCGGCTTCACGGCGGTGATGACCCTTGCCGTCCGGATGGGCTGGACGGATGTCCTCGTGCCCAGGCCCGACGCCCCTACGGCGCTGAAGATGATGGTCAAGCACAAGACGACCGTCGTGCCTGCCGTTCCCACCATCTACGTGGGGCTTCTCGGCCTGCCCGATTTCAAGGACGCGGACCTCTCCTTCGTCAAGGGGTTCTTCTGCGCGGCGGCACCTCTTGCCCTGGAGACGATCACCGCCCTGAAGCAGGCCACCGGCGCGCAGCTGGTGGAGGGATACGGTCTGACCGAGTCCACGGGTCTGGTCACTCTGACTCCCTGGAGGGGCAGGCTGAAGCAGGGGAGTGCGGGTGTGCCCCTTCCGAACACCGATATGAAGATCGTGGACCTCGAGACGGGCACCACCGAACTCCCGGTGGGTCAGGAGGGAGAAATCGTCTTCCGCGGTCCGCAGATGTGCCGGGGCTACTACAACCGGCCGGAAGAGACCGCACAGGCTCTCCGGGACGGCTGGTTCCACACCGGCGACATCGGCAGGGTGGACGAGGACGGATACGTCTACCTCGTGGACCGGAAGAAGGACATGATCATCGCCGGGGGATACAACATCTACCCGAGGGACATCGACGAGGTCCTGTTCGATCACCCGAAGGTTCTGGAGGCCTGCGCCGTGGGTGTGCCCCATGCGTACCGGGGTGAAGCCGTGAAGGCCTTTGTGGTCGCCAAGCCGGGCGAGACGCTCACCGAAGAGGAGCTGGACGCGTACTGCAGGCAGAACCTTGCGGCGTACAAGGTACCCAAGGCGTACGAGTTCCTCGAGTCCCTGCCCAAATCGACGGTCGGCAAGGTGCTGCGACGCGAGCTGCGGGAGACGGAGCTTCAGAAGGGAGGTGCCCCATGACCGGTCCTCTCCAGGGAAAGAGGGTCGTCGTCCTGGGGACGGGCATCGGCGGCGCAGGCATCTCCGCCCTGCTCGCAAAAGAGGGGGCGGATGTGCAGGTGCTCGAAAGAAACGCCTTTCCCGGAGGCAAGGCGGCCAGCTTCGACCGGGACGGTTTCGTCTACGACTCGGGCGTACACTGGCTCGCCAGAGGGGAAAGGGGCCCCCTGGGAGAAATCGCCGCAGAGGCGGGCGTGGAGCTGAGGTTCCGCTCCCTGCTCGAAGGGGTTCAGTTCCGCCTCGGGGGCCGCACCGTCACCCTGCCCACCGCCATGGACCAGGAGGTCCCGATGAAGCGGTTCTTCCGGGATCTGGGCGTCGCCCCCGAGGGCATCCCCGGCGCGTGGGCCCTGTTCCGGGATGTCATGCGCGAGAAGACTCCCGTGGAGCTCGAAGAGCTCGACGGGGTCTCCCTCACCGAGTATGTGTCGCGGTTCGTTTCGGACGGGCAGTTCGACAGGCTCATGGAGGCCTTTGCAGGGATCTACCTGGTCATCGGGCCGCGCCAGTCCTCGGCCGGGGAGTTCATCTTCTGCCTGTCCACACACATCGTGGAGAAGAGCCTCTCCTATCCTCTCGGAGGAATGCGGGCCGTCCCGATCGCCTATCTGAAGGCCGTGGAGAACCGGGGAGGAAGGGTCCGCTACGCCTGTCCCGCCCGACGCATCCTGGTGGAGGGGAACCGGGTGAGGGGCGTCGAGGCGGACGGGTTCCTCGAGGCGGACATGGTCATAAGCAACACCGGCATCAAGGAGACGGTGGACCTCGTGGGCCGAGACAGCCTCCCCAGGGTCTATCTCGAGGCGGTCGACGCACTGCGGCTCTCCCATGGGGCGGTGAGCGTGAAGTACGCCCTCGCCGGAGAGGTCGTAACCCCGCCCGTCCTCTTCTATTACCCGGACACGTCGATCCCGGATCTGGCGGAGAGGCACGCGGCCGTCTTCATACCGGTACCGTCGGCGGCCGATCCCTCCCTGGCGCCGCCCGGCTGCCAGATGGTGCTCGCAGCATGCCTGGTGCCGGCCGGGCTGGAGAACCCGGAGGAGTCGGGCCGGATCTGCGAAGCAGTCAACGACCGCATCGAGAACACGATGCAGGACCTCTTTCCGGATCTGGACCGGCACATCATCTGGAAAATGCGGACCAACACCCGTTACATCGCCGGGATCTCGGGGCGCCGCACCGGCGAGGTCATCGGCGTCGCACAGAATCGCCATCAGGTGGGCAGGAAGAGGCCTGAGAACAGGACCCCTGTGGAAGGACTCTTTCTCGTCGGAGCGGATACGGGCGGCAGGGGGGTGGGTACGGAGATGGCCGCCGACAGCGCGTTGAACCTCTGGAGAATGCTGAAGAATCCTTGAGCCCACGAAACCCGAGACGCGACAGGGGATCACACTAGAATCGGGAGTGCTCGATCAGGCGCGACACCTGCCCCTTCCAGGGGCCCTTCCAGAGGCCCAGGATCTCTTTGGCCGGGCAATCGCGTCCTTCCTGCAACCGCGCCTCCAGGGGTTCCAGGTACACGGACTCGTCCTGCCCGTAGTCGTTTCGCTCGTTCTGCCGTTTGAGCCCGTCCCGGCTGGTGCGAACGAGTTCGACGATCCTCTCCCGTGCCGAGCCTCCCTGGATCCGTGCTGCCGGTCCTCGACGGCTGATGGTCAGGTAGAGGGCCTCCCGCTCCACCTTGCTCCAGGGTCGAACGATCTCCCAGGCTTCCTCCCGTGCCTGGGCATCGTAGAGGATCCCCTTGACCAGGGCAGGGAAGGTCATCTCCAGGCCGGGCAGCGGGCAATCCGCGCCCCGAACCTCCAGGTAGGGCTTGAACCTGGATTCGGTGAAGATCGTGGAGAGATGAAGGAGCCAGTCCTCCCAGGTGGGTCGGTGCTCCTGAAAACCGGACGCCATGTACTGCCGGAAGTTGACCGCCCCCGCGATCTCGACCCATTCCCCCTGCCTCACCACGAAGAGCATCGGAACATCCAGGGCATACTCCACGTAGTCGGCGAAGCCTGCATCCGGGTGGTAGAGCCGGTCGATGAACCCGCATCGTGCCGGATCGGTGTGCTGCCAGATATAGGCCCGTCTTGTCAAAAAGCCGTTCGCCCTTCCCCCGGAGATGCACGAGTTCGCATACAGGGCGGTGAAGAGGGGGGACAGCGCCATGGAAAGGCGGAACTTCTCCATGGCGTCCCGCTCGTCTTCGTAGTCCAAGTTCAACTGGGTCGCCGCGGTCTCTCGCATCATGGCCAGGCTGAGCTCGCCCCGGCCCGGAAGGTAGCGGTTCATGATGTGGTACCGCTCCTTGGGCAGGAGCTCCATGTCCTTCCACTCGGACACGGGCTGGTTCCCCACTCCGATCCATGCCTCTCTTTCCGGGTCGGAAACGGCCGTCAACTCATCGAGGTGGGACCGCACTTCCGCCGCCATCTCATGGAGGGTATGGTGGGGCGAGCCGCTCAATTCGAACTGGGCGCCCGGCTCCAGCGTGATGCGGCTCTCGTCCCGCTCGAGTTCCATCAACCTGCCCTTCGAGAGCTTGGGGGTCCAGCCGAATCGATCGGCCAGCCTGGAGAGGACCTGCTCCACGCCGCCCTGGCCGCTGAAGGGGAGCGCCTTGCCGGTCGCCGGATCGACCCCGAGCTTCTCGAACTCGATGCCCATCCTCCAATCCTTCCCGGGCTTGAAAGCGTCCACGAAGAACCGGCTCAGCTCCTGCTTCGAGGAGATCGGGTGGTCGGGCATTCCTTACATCCTTACGCGGGCGCCGAAAGGGGATCGCAACCCCTCGAATCGAGTCATGGGGGGCAACCGGACCGTAACAATATGGACTTTTCGCCTCCGCCCGGTCAAGGGGATCCGCAAGAAAACGGCCCTGCGCTCGGACGGGTTTGACCCCGTCCCCGGCTCTCGGATAATACATAGGCCCTGGGGGAAGAGATGGCCCTGCGATCCTATTACGATGAATACTTGCAAGCCTACACGCCGGATCGGTTCATGGAGTTCTACACCTCCATGGGCGAGGAGCTCTTCCTGCGAGCGAATCCGTCTCGACCGATCCCCTTTTCACACGTTCCCATCGTGCTCGATCCGGCCTTCGAGGCCCAGTTCGATCGGGCGATCTCCCTGTTGTGGAGAACCCTCGGCAACCGTACCTACCAGGAGCTGTCCGCAGAGAGCATTCCGAAGCCGATTCGCCCGCCACCATCGAGCAAGGCTCCGGGAATCCCGTTCGACCCGGCCCACAATATCGGATGCATCGACCTGCATCCGGACCGCGGCGCCTTGAAGATGATCGAATTCATGGTCCTCCCTCCCGGGTGTGTGGGGGTCTACCCCGGAATGCTCGAGCACTACCACGCCTACCTGAAAGGCCTGCTCCCCGACCGGCACGCCTTCTGCTTCCGCGAGGGATGGAACAGGGAGCGCTGCGAAGAAGCCATGGTCTCCCAGATCGTGGGAGCGGCGGAAATCGAGCGTGTCGCCATCGTGGACTGGGAGCCGGGGCGTCAGGTCACCTACGGCGAGTTCTGCTACACCCTGGACATGCTGAAGCGGCGAAGAGGAGTGAAAGGCGTCATTGCCGACCCGCGCGAGATCGACACACGGGGTGGAAGGGTCTTCGCCAAGGGCCTCCCGGTGGAGCGTATTCTCAACCGGGTCACCCTACTGGACTGGACGGACCATCACCGGGCGTTCGAGCCGTACACCCGCCTTCTGTGGGAGTCGCCGGAGATCTTCGTCCATCATCCGTATCTGTGGTACATCGGGGACAAGGTCTCCCTCACGCTGCTGTCCGATCCATCGGCCCTGAGGAGGATGGGCCTGCCTCCCTCGGACGCCGAAAAGATGCTCGAGCTCGTACCGCGGACGCTACCCCTCCGATCTTTCTGTCACCGGGGTTCTTCGGATGTCGATGTGAGCCGCCTGATGGAGTGCTTTGGCGGCCCGGCGAACCTCGTCCTGAAGCCTGTCTCCTCCCACGGATCGAAGGGCATCATTCTCGGGCCGGTGGACACGCCGACGGTGGAGGCTCTGGAAGGAACTTTGAGAAACATCGACCCGAGCCAGTACGCAGCCATGGAATACGTTTCCATTCCGGAGATCCCGGTGCCGAGGGGTGGGGGGGAACAGGAGATGTGGCATTACGATATGCGGATCTTCGTGCTGAACGGGCAGTACGTCTTTCCGGGCGGGCGGGTCTACTACGGGGACTACACCAACCAGGTGCCTTGCCGCGGTTTCGCCCCCCTCTTCTTCGCATAGGGGCGGCCGTCGATAAACGGCAAGATGCAAGGCGCACGAAATCCTGTGGAACGAGGCGTACACCGTACGCCGCAGTGAGGCAGGATGAGTGCAACGCAGCAGGTTGCCGTTTATCGACGGCCGCCTGGAAACTGTGTTTTCCAGGAAATCCCGGTGAGGCCCTGGGAGGAGTGAGCCATGAAGAAAGGGTCAACGGGTACTTTTCTCACACTGGGCGCGGCGGGGGGGCCTGACCCCTGGCCCCGAAACCTGAGCTCTCAAGGAGTTGGATCACCTCGTCATCGCCCAAGTCATACCACTCCCTGTAAGCATCGGCGACGGCGAATACGGGTCCGCTCCTGACGTTCGGGCAGACCAGCAGGTCGGTCGAGGGCTGAAGGAAGTGAATCGTTCGCTGGGGAGAGGTCTGCCCTTGCGGAAGGCCTTCTCCCGCGACCGGAGCACCCGTTCGGTCTCGGTGACCTGGGCCTTGATCTCCTTCTGGCTGAGTCGGAGATCGTCGACGATCCGGTCGTTCAGCAGCACCTCCCCGCCCGGGTCGTTCCTCTTGGCTAATCCGCGAGGACCGCTCTGAAGGCGCCGTTCGGCATGCGGACCAGGCGGAACCGTGCACCACATACCGGGCAGGTCTCGATGGAACCCTCTTCCACCTCTTCCCCGGTCTGCATCTGGAACTTGCAAATCGGGCAAAGAGCCCCCAGGGCCTGCAGCGGCTGCACCCGCGGCAGAAACATCTGGTCCATCACCTTCTTGTCGCACTCCTCCGCCTTCAGCCCCTTCCGGATCCAGCCCTCGACAGCGCCGGCTTCGCTCGTGTCGCCCGTGAACACCGCTCCGACCACCTTGCCGTCCTTGTAGACGATCTTCTTGTAGATGTAGGGCAGCTCGTCGTACGGATAGTCGCCGGACTCCGACCGGATCCCCTCCCCTTGCGCATCGCTGAGCCCGAGGCAGACGATGTCCATGTCCAGGGCCTTGGCCCTGAGGGCGGGAAATCCTGCGTAGATGGCCCCGTGCCCGGCCATGTTCAGGCCCGCCACGTTCCCCTGTCTCCAGGCGCTGAGCCATCCGGGCTGCGGGACAACCTGGCCCGTGTGCACGGCGGGTATGATGGCCACATCCCCTGCGGCGAAGACGTTCTCGTTCTTCGTGCGAAGGTTCTTATCCACCTCCACACCCTTCTCCCCGGACAGATCGCTGTCCTGAAGATAGTCGACCCTTGGATTCTGCGGTGCAGCCACCACGAGGAGGTCGGCGGACAGCTTCTCCCCCTTCGAGGGAACCACCCCCTTCAGCTCGGCATCTTCCCAGACCAGATCCTTGACCTCGACTTGCTTGATCAGGGTCACGCCCTCCTTCGACAGTCGATCCTCCAGGATCTGGGAGGCCACCGGGTCCAGTACGCCCTGCCAGAACCTCTCGCCGGGAAGCAGCACGGTGCACTCGATTCCCCGCGACCGCAGCCCGCGAACCGCGTTGAGGGCCTGAAGGCTTGCACCGTAGATCACCGCATTCCGGGCCGATTCCAGAAGAGAGCCGACTTCGAGCGCGTCCGGGAGCGTGTCCAGATACACAACGCCCCTGCCCTTGCCGCCGTCTCCGGCAATCCTTTCCGTCCTGGTTCCCGACGCGATCAACGCCTTGTCAAAGGAGAGACGCTCGCCACTGCTCAGGGCGACCTCCCGGGCCTTCGGGTCGAGCGACGCCACCCGGTTGCCGGCAAGGACCTTCACGCCGAGCTGGGCGAGCCGTTCCTTGTCCGTGGAAATGATTTGTTCCGGACCGAGATTCCCGGCCAGAAGCTCCCCGAGCATGGGCCGGTAGTAAAAGGCTTCTTCCTGCTCGTCCACGATGACGATCTCGGCCTCCGCATCGCGCTTCCGGATGATCTCCGCCGCTCTCCTTCCTGCAACGCCCCCTCCCAGAATGACATGGCGATTCATGACGTGTTGCCCTCTCTATCCTCAGGTTGAACCGACGAACTTCAGGCCGGCCTCGAAGCACTCCTTCATAGCGGCAGGGTGCTCACGAACGGCGCCCTTTTCATCCACCTCTCCATAGACCAGAGTGCCGGCGTACTTCACATCGATGGCGTCGAAGAAGTAGCGCATGGTCTGCAGGGTGCCGTCGAACAGGCGCTTCCCCCGGGTGGCTCCCACGCCGATGAAAAATCCCTTTCGACCCGGCCTCGAGGCGTCCCCCTGCGCCGCTTCCTGACGTATGTACTTTCGCGTCCACAAGGCCTGGGTGCGGTCGATGACCGCCTTCGCCTGGGCCGGAACATTGTAGAAATAGATGGGAGCCGCCATGACCACGTGATCGCTTCTCTCCAGGGCCTGGTAGACCGTGCGCATGTCGTCGTCCACTACACACTCTCCGGTCTTCTCACAGCCCCCGCAACCTGTACAGCCCGCTATCCGGAGTCGAGCGACCCGAATGCTTTCGCAGGTGGCGCCCCCTTCCCGACAGCCGCGGAGGAACTCTTCCAGGAGGATGTCGGTGTTGCCCCCCCGGCGGGGGCTGCCGTAGAAGCCCAGGACGCGAACAACGGAAGGGTTTCGATCAGGAATGGCTCAGTCCTCCTTGTAGACGACCTCATCATACTCTCGCTCGAGCTTGAGCTTGTGGTATGCCTCCTCCTGGGCGAGCACGTCGAAGATCCTCTTGACGTCGGGTATGGTCGTGTAGATGCGCGCCAGGTCGGTGTAGAGGTCGAAGGCCGCCTTCTCCCTTTTCGCAGCAAACAGAACGATGTCCTGGTAGGTTGCATCCGGCGTCAGCTCCACATCGACGAGATAGTCGGCGATCTTCAGGTCTTCCGGCTGCTTCAAATCCTGGGAGGAGAAGTATTTGATGTCCAGTTTCTGGAGCTTCGTCTTGTGGCCCGTCTCCATGTCGGCCAGCTCCTTGAAAAGGATCTTTCCCGAGGGGCTCTGCGCTCGCTCGGCAAGATCGCTGTAGAGGTCCACCGCCTCCTGCTCCTTGTCGATCGCAAAGGCAATGATCTCGTTGTAGGTGGTCTGCATACCCATCTTCCTTCAACCTCCTTTCTTCTCCTGCTGAAGACTGCCGTACGCTGCGGTTAGATGCCGGGGATCCGCTTGAAGATTTCTCCTACCAGGTAGAACGACCCGAAGCAAAGGATACAGTCCCTCGATCCGCTCCGGCTGCGCGCGTCGTCCAGGGCCTCGGCCACGCTTCGGGTCACGCGACTGTCGCTGCCCGGAGCCACCTCCTCCAGCATGGCCTGCAGTCGCTCCGGTTCATCGATTCGAGGGAAATCGAATCTCGTGAAGGTCCATCTGTCGCCCGCGGGTGCAGCCATGGTGAGCATGGATCTCACGTCCTTGTCCTTGGAACAGGCGAACACGATGTGAAGGTTGTCGTAGCGGACCTGCTCCTCCACCGTCCTGATGAGCACCTCCGCCGCAACCGAATTGTGGGCGCCGTCAACGATCATCAACGGGGCGCCCGACACGACTTCGATCCGTCCGGGCAGCCGTGTCCCGGCCAGTGCCCGCCTCACGCGGTCCGGGTCGAGGGAGCCGGCCTTCGCCCGACGCATGAAGATTTCGGATGCCGCAATGGCCGTCGCCGCATTCATTCGCTGGTGTCGGCCCAGGGCCGAAAGGGCGAGGCCTGTGTACCTGCCCTCATCGGTTTCCACCGAGAAGGCGGCAGACCCGTCCCCGTCCTCCGCCGCGATACGAACCTCTTCGCCCACCCAAACCAGATCGGATCCGGTTTCGCGGCATTTCCGCTCGACCACGGCCCGTGCTTCCGGTGCCTGCTCCTGGGAGACCACGGGTCGGCCGGGTTTGACGATACCGGCCTTCTCGGCCGCAATCAGGTCGAGTGTGTTGCCCAGCTTCTCGGTATGATCCAGGCCCATTCGTGTCAGCACAGAGACGTCGGGCAGGAAGACGTTCGTCGAGTCGAGACGCCCACCGAGCCCGACCTCGAGAATGGCAGCCTCCACCCCCCGGGAGCGGAAGTGCAGAAGGCCGACCGTGGTCATGATGTCGAAAAAGGTGGGGGGCATGGGGGTGTGCTGCAAGCGGACCAGGGCAGGCCTCATGTGGTTCATCCAGCCGAGAAACTCCTCCGGCTTCAGCATCTCCCCTGAAACCCGGATTCTCTCTTCTTTGTGGATGAGGTGGGGGGACGTAAAGAGGCCTGTCGTCAGCCCGTGGGCCCGAAGGATCGCCTCCGCGAAGAGGGCGGTCGACCCCTTTCCTTTGGTTCCGGCCACGTGGATGCCCTGAAGGGTCGCGTGGGGGTTGCCCAAACGGTCCAGGAGACGCTCGATGCGGCGAAGATCGAACAGATCCTCGGGGTACTCGACCCCTCTCTCCATCCGTTCGTAATCGGTGAACGTACTCAGGTAGTGTTCTGCGTCCTGGTAGGTCTCAAACCGCCCCTCGAGGGAGGTAGGTTCCAGGGGCGAAACATCGATCGGCGTTGACATGTCACGTTCGTTTGCGAATACCGGCCCCGTTCGAGCCAGGCACAAGAGCGCTCAACGAAAAGCATACACCTTCCGTCCATTCAGTATAGAACACGTCCGGCGAAGTCAAGAGACCCGCCTTTTTGTTCTACTCACAACCGTTTCCACTTGCTTTTCAAACTGATGTGTGGTACATTGAATGAGCTATCATTCATTTTCGTTTCTGGGTTCCCATAGTTCTCTCTGATAGCCCGCCAGCATGGCTTTTTGCATGCCGTCCGTTTGCCGGAGCCGGCTCGTCCGCCATGCTGAGACGCCCTTCCCCGTGCCGCGGGTGGGGCCCACCTGCAGAGAGACGCACACACATTCCCGGACACTGGCGCCGTCAAGCCTGATGCCCGGCTGAGGCTCCGTTGCGGCCCATTGCCCCGTAAGCCTTCAGGTGGAGACAGGATAAGGGAAGAGGTTCCTTCTAGCAGATCAGCAATTCCTGCCCAAATGCCTGTAAACGTTAAAATTTTTAGCCAGGTCCGTGTCAATCCTTTTTCGCAGAGAGGAGCCAAAACCATGCCTGCAAAGCTGATCAGTGGGAAAGAAATCGCACAGCAGATCCGGGAAGAGCTCAAGCAAGATGTGGAGGATCTGAAGACCAAGCACAACGTCGTTCCCGGACTCGTAACGATCCTCGTGGGCGAGAACCCCGCATCGGTGAGCTACGTCACGGCAAAGCAGAAGACGGCCCACGGCCTGGGCTTCAACTCTATACAGGACAACCAGCCCGAGGATCTTTCGGAGGCGGATCTGCTCTCTCTCGTGGAGAAATACAACAACGACCCGACCATACACGGGATTCTCGTCCAGCTGCCGCTCCCCAAGCACGTCAACGAGACGAAAGTGCTCTACGCCATCGACCCGGACAAGGACGTCGACGGCTTCCATCCGGTCAATGTGGGCAGGCTCATGATCGGCGAGGCCGTGTTTCTGCCCTGCACCCCGGCCGGCATCCAGCAGATGCTGATCCGATCCGGGGTGGAGACCTCCGGAGCCGAGGTCGTCGTGGTCGGCAGGAGCAACATCGTGGGCAAGCCGATCGCCAACATCCTGATCCAAAAGCAGGAAGGTGCCAACGCCACGGTAACCCTCTGTCACACACGGACCAAGAACATGAAGGAACACACCCTGAGGGGCGACATCCTGATCGTGGCCGCAGGGGTTCCGAAGGCGGTGACCGCCGACATGGTCAAGGAAGGGGCCGTGGTGATCGACGTGGGCGTGAACCGTATCGGCAAGACCGAGTCCGGGAAGGCGATCCTCTGCGGAGATGTGGATTTCGAGCCGGTCAAGGAGAAGGCGAGCATGATCACGCCGGTTCCGGGCGGTGTGGGTCCCATGACCATCACCATGCTGATGATGAATACCGTAAAAGCAGCGAAGCTGGCGAACGGCCTGATTTAACAGAAGGACAAAGGACAAAGCGAATCCACCTTTGTTCTTCAGACTTTGTCCTTTGTCCTTTGTCCTTGAGCGATGAGTTGCGCACAAGGAGCTCAATGGCCCGAACATTGGCAGAAAGAAGCAGAAGATGGGATACAGGATAGCAGTCGGTGGAAAGGGGGGTGTAGGGAAGACCACCCTGGCCGCCCTGATCGTCCGGGGCCTTCTGAAGAAGGGGAAGGGTCCTGTGCTGGTCGTGGACGCAGACCCGAACACGAACCTGCCCGAAGCGGTCGGCATGCCCTCTGACACGACCGTAGGCTCCATCCTGGCCGACTTCATCGACGACAAGGCATCCATCCCTTCCGGGATGACCAAGGAGAGCTTTCTTCAGGTCAAGATGCACAGCGCTGTGGCCGAGGGCAAGGGTATGGACCTGGTCGCCATGGGCCGCGGCGAGGGGCCGGGCTGCTACTGCTACCCGAATCTCATCCTCCGGGGCTTCGTGGAGGATCTCTCCGGCAACTACCCCTATGTCGTCATCGACAACGAGGCCGGAATGGAGCACCTGAGCCGGAGAACCTCCGAGACGATCGACCACATGATCCTCGTGAGCGACCCCTCCATTCGAGGTCTCCGGTCCGCCCGCCGGATCCATGCGTTGATCAAGGAACTCGCCCTGGACGTTGCAAAGATTTCCCTCGTTGTGTCCCGGGCACCGGACCCCCTGCCCGCGCCACTCGAGGAAGAAATCGAGGCAAGCGGGCTCCCTTTGCTGGCAAAGATCCCTCCGGACCCGCTGATCGAGGAGTATGACCTGGCCATCCGCCCCCTGACCGAGCTTCCGGACACGAGCCCGGCGGTAGAGGCTTCGGAGGGCATCCTCGAGGGACTGAACCTGACCTGAGGCATGCACATTGACGGACACACTCTTGTCAGCTACAATGGCGTACTTGCTCGAGATCACCCTATCTTCCTGCTATAGAAGAATAATTGGGCTGGATTCTACCCGTGAACCGCCGGATAGAGATATCTCCGCCCATTTCTACCTGCCAAACCGTATGAACAAGGAGGTGTCAGGATGGCTGTAGAACTACCCAAGGTTTCCTATACCGGAAAGATCAAGGCGATTCCGATCGGGGATCCCTCCAAGAGCGTGCTCGTCGGAGGGGATGAGGCCTACCCGCTGTACAGCTTCGAAGGGACCATGCCCAATCCTCCCCGTATCGCCATGGATGTGCTGGACACGCCGCCCGAGGAATGTGCGGACACGATCCGGGAGCTCTATGCGGATGTCTGGGGCGATCCGGTCGCGTGGGCCCAGAAGTGCATCCAGGAGTACGGGGCCGAAATGATCGACCTGGAACTGGTCAGCACCGACCCGAACGGCATGGACCGGTCCCCGGACGAGGCGGCCGAGGTGGTGAAGAAGGTTGCCGAGGCGATCGACGTGCCCTTGATCGTTTACGGGACCGCGAACGTGGAAAAGGACAGCGAAGTCCTGCGTCTCGTCTGCGAGGTGTGCGAGGGCAAGCATCTCATCATTGGGCCGGTGCAGGAAGGGAACTACAAGAAGATCGGGGCCGCGGCCATTGCGTACAAGCACACCGTGATCGCGAACACGCCCATCGACATCAACCTGGCCAAGCAGCTCAACATCCTGCTCGGAAACCTGGGCGTGCCGGACGAGCAGATCCTGATCGACCCGACCACCGGCGCCCTTGGCTACGGCATCGAGTACAGCTACTCGGTCATGGAGCGGATCCGCATGGCGGCCATGACGCAGCAGGACGAAAAGCTGCAGCTGCCAATGATCTGCAACGTCGGGAGAGAGGTCTGGAAGACAAAGGAGGCGAAGCAGACCCTGGAGGAGGCACCGGAGCTTGGCGATCCGGTCCAGCGGGGCGTCATGCTCGAGGCGATCACCGCCCAGGACCTGCTGCTCGCGGGAGCCAACATCGTGATCCTGCGGCACCCGGAAACGGTGAAACTCGTGCGCAACATGATTCAGGAGCTCACCGCCTGACCACACTCGATAAGGGAATGAAAAGAGCTCGGTTCTCAGACGGAAAACAGGATTCACCAGACAACAGGAAGGAGACGAAAGCATGTCGAAGATCATAATCAGCTCAGGCATCCGAGGGGCCAACGCCATCTACGAAAGGGTGGAGAAGAAGTGGCAAGAGGCGATGGACAAGTACGGCGGCAACCAGGAAGTGGCCTTTCCGAACACGGGCTACTACCTTCCGATCATCTACGGGATCACCGGCTTTCCTGTCAAGAAGCTCGAGGACATGAAGGTCGTACTCGACAAGTGCAAGGAGCTGATCCCGCCTGTGCCGCAGGAAAACGTCCATCTTCCCTATCTCGGACCGGGGCTGGACGCGGGCATGGCCACCTTCTTCGCCGAGGAGTGCGAAGAGGCAATCCGCTACATCGATGACCCGGACTTCTACCTGCCGGCAGAAGATCCGGACGACAGCCATCCCTGGCTCGGCGCCGCGGACGACGTCATCATGAGGAAGCGAGGCGTGGAGTTTGTGGACGGAACCGCTCCGGGCTTCGCAGCCATTCTCGGCGCCGCCCCGACCAAGGAGATCGCGGCCGATATCGCCCTCGAGCTGCAGAAGAAGAACCTCTATGTGTTCATGGCCTCCGGTGACAGCGGCACCTGCTTCGCCGACCAGCTTAGGGAAGCGGGCGTGCAGGTCGGCTGGAACACCCGGCTGGTTCCCTTCGGCCCCGACGTGAGCGCCACGGTCTTCGCCATCGGCTTCGCCACCCGCGCAGCCATGAGCTTCGGGGGAGTGAAGCCGGGGGATTTCCGCAAGATCCTGATGTACAACAAGGACCGCGTCTTCGCCTTCGCCATGACCCTGGGCACGGTGACCGACGAGTGGTACGCGAACGGCGCCGGCGCCATCAACTACGGGTTCCCGGTCATCGCCGACACGGACATCCCGGAGATCCTGCCCACCGGCATCTGCACCTACGAGCACGTTGTGTCCAACATCCCGCACGACCAGATCGTGAGCAAGGCGATTGAGGTCCGGGGCCTCAAGGTGACGGTCACCGAGGTGCCTGTCCCGGTGGCTTACGGACCGGCCTTCGAGGGCGAGCGCGTCCGCGGCGAGGACATCTACTCGGAGATGGGCGGCGGCCGGACCCAGGCCGTGGAACTGGTTCAGATGAAGGACATGAACGACATCGAAGACGGCCATATCCAGGTCGTGGGCCAGGACCTGAAGGACATCGAACCGGGCACAAAGCTGCCCCTGGCCATCTACGTGGAGGTCGCCGGCAGGAAGATGCAGGAAGACTTCGAGCCGATCCTGGAGCGGCAGATCCATCACCTGATCAACTATGCACAGGGAACCATGCACATCGGGCAGAGGGATATCGCATGGGTCCGCGTTGCGAAGCAGGCCGTGGAGAAGGGATTCGGCCTGGAGCACATCGGATCGATCCTGCACGCCAAGTTCCACCAGGACTTCGGCAACATCCTCGACAAGGTGCAGGTGACCATCTATACCGAGCTGGACAAGGTGAAGGAAATCACTGCCACGGCTCGAGAGGTCTACAAGACACGCGATGAGCGCGTGGAGGGCATGACCGACGAAGGCACCGAAACCTACTACTCCTGCACGCTCTGCCAGTCCTTTGCCCCGACGCACGTTTGCATGATCAGCCCGGAGCGTACCGGTCTGTGTGGAGCCTACAACTGGCTGGACTGCAAGGCTTCCTTCGAGATCAACCCCACCGGCCCGAACCAGCCCGTCGAGAAGGGCAAGTGCATCGACGAGCGCCTCGGCCGATTCGAGGGAATCGACCAGTTCGTGCAGACCGCATCCCGCCAGAAGATCGAGGGGTACAACCTCTACAGCATCATGGAAGAGCCGATGACCACCTGCGGGTGCTGCGAGTGCATTGCGGCGGTGCTGCCCATGTGCAACGGGATCATGACCGTGGACCGCGACTTCAAGAGCGAGACCCCCTGCGGCATGAAGTTCACCACCCTGGCCGGAACCATCGGCGGCGGCGTGAGCTCCCCGGGATTCGTGGGACACAGCAAGTACTACATCACCCAGCGGAAGTTCATCAAGGCGGAAGGCGGGCTCCTGCGAATGATCTGGATGCCGAAGCGCCTCAAGGAGGAGATCGCGGACCGGCTCCAGAAGGCTGCCGAAGAGCTGGGTGTTCCTGACTTCCCGGACAAGATCGCGGACGAGACGGTGGGCATCACGGAAGAGGAGATTCTGCCCTGGCTCGAGGAGAAGGGGCATCCGGCGCTGACCATGGATCCGATGATGTAGCCGACTGGAAACAAGCAATCCACGAAGGAATGTGGAGCAGCTTTCATCGGACAGGAAGGAGATGAAAAATGGCAATGACTGGGATCCAGATTTTTAAACTCCTGCCCAAGACCAACTGCAAGGACTGTGGTTTTCCCACGTGCCTCGCATTTGCCATGGCCTTGGCGTCGGGAAAGGCGGAACTGGACGCGTGTCCACACGTCTCCGAAGAGGCGAAGGCGCAGCTCGCTGAATCATCCGCACCGCCCATCCGGTCCGTCACCATCGGGACCGGCGACAACGCCCTGAAGGTGGGCGGCGAGCTGGTCCTCTACCGGCATGAGAAGACCTTCTACAGCCCGACGGGACTCGGCGTGGTCGTCACGGACGCCATGAGCGACGACGAGGTGAACCAGAAGGTGGAGAGGGCGGACAAGACGGAGTACGAGCGGGTCGGTCTGATGCTCCGGCCCGACTTCGTGGCCGTCAAGTGCGAATCCGGCGACGCCGGCAAATTCGAGGCACTGGTGAACAAGGTCATGGGCATGACCTCCAAGAGCCTCATTCTCATGTCGGAGAACATGGACGCGCTGAAGGCGGGCGCCACCGCAGCCAAGGATCGCAAGCCCCTGCTCTACGCAGCCACGAAGGAGAATGTGGACGCCGCAGGCGAGCTGGCCAAGGAGACCGAGTGTCCGCTGGCCGTCAAGGGGGCGAACCTGGACGAAGTGGCCGAGCTCACCGAGAAGCTCACCAAGGCGGGCTTGAAGGACCTGGTCATCGACTCCGGGGCAAGGGACCCGAAGACCCTGCTCCAGGATCAGGTGGCCATCCGCCGGCTGGCACTGGAGAAGAAGTTCGCAGCCCTCGGCTTCCCGACCATCACGCTGCCGTGCGAGATGACGGACGATCCGATGAAGGAGGCGATGTACGCGGCCCTGATGATCAACAAGTACGGCGCCATCGCGGTCATGAGCGATCTGAAGGGCGAGCATCTATTCCCCCTCCTCGTCAACCGGCTCAACATCTACACCGATCCGCAGCGCCCCATGGCCACCAAGGAAGGCATCTACGGGATCGGAAACCCGGACGAGAACTCGCCGGTCCTGATCACCACGAACTTCTCCCTCACCTACTTCATCGTCATGGGAGAGATCGAATCGAGTCGCATTCCCTCGTACCTTCTCATCGTCGACACCGAGGGGCTCTCCGTGATGACCGCCTGGGCTGCCGGTAAGTTCGTTGCCGACGCGATCAGCATCTTCATGAAGAAGTGTGGAATCGCGGACAAGGTAAAGGAGCACAAGCTGATCATCCCCGGGCTGGCTGCCGGAATGAGCGGCGAGCTGGAAGAGGAGTTGCCCGACTGGAAGATCGTGATCGGGCCTCGCGAAGCGGCTCACATCCCCGCGTTTCTGAAGGAACAGGCGGCCGCCTGAGCTTCGAAGCTGCAAAACGAACGAGTCAGGGCGAAAGGAAGATCGGTTTCTTTCTTTCGCCCCCCACGGATATCCGGAATTTGTGTACATATTGGGGGACTGAGAAATGGCGCAGCACATCTACCTGACCGGCGAGAACCTGAACGTGATTTCCAAGACGCTCGGGCCTGCCATGAAGAACCGCGACCCGGGTCCGATCCGAGAAATGGCGGAAAAGGAAACCGAGGCGGGTGTAGACTTCATCGACCTGAACATCGGACCGGCCCGGAAAGGCGGTGCCGAGCTGATGGAATGGATCGTCAAGACCGTCCAGGAAGTCACCGACACGCCCCTCTTCCTCGACACGAGCAACGTGGAGGCGATCGAGGCGGGCCTGAAGGTCTATCAGCCGAAGAAGGGCAAGGCGATCATCAACTCGATCATGGCACGGCCTGAGCGGATGGAAGCATTGATCCCGCTGGCCGCCAAGCACGGGGCCGGCATGGTGGCCCTTCTCTGGGGGCCGGAGGGAATGCCGAGAGACACGGACGAACGCGCCATGTTCCTCGCGGATCTTTACATGGCGGCCACGGAAGCGGGCATTGCGCCCGAGGACATCTACGTGGACCCGATCATCACGCCGGTCAACGTGCAGCAGGACCAGCTTCCTCATTGCATGGGGCTTTACCAGGCCCAGGAGGACCTCGCGCCGGGCTGCCGCTCCACAAACGGCCTTTCGAACGTTTCCAACGGGGCGCCGGAACACCTCCGGCCGATCCTGAACCAGACCTTCCTGATGATGCTCATACACTGCGGCGTCCAGGGCGCCATCGTGGACGCCTTTGACCAGCCCCTGCAGGACATCGCCAGAGGGAAGATGCCCGAGCTGGTGGATCTGGCAGGAAAGGTCATGAACGGGGAGCCGATCGACATGTCCAGCCTCTCCAAAGAGGAGCGGGACTACGTCAAGACGGCGAAGGTCCTGTTGGGAGAGAGCCTGTATTCGGACTCCTGGCTCGATCTGTAGAGGGGTGACGAGGAATCTTCGCTATTGTCCGGGAGAGCCCTGGTGTTCGGTGCTGTTCAGGGGACCGTCGGAGATTTGCGCCGGGCGACTTTGTAGGGGGAGAGGGAAACGGAGCCCCTGAACAGCACCGAACAAGGCAAGTTCCGCCGCGAAAATACAGCGACGTCTCCTGACAAAATCTCAGCAAATACGCGGGACCCGAATACAACGCACGTAGTGGATCAGGGGGGTGGGGTGTTCTCGCCCCCTTTTCTTTTTCTTGGAGGGTGTCGAGCCATGCCGACGAAAGAAGACTTCGAGATCGCCCTGGCGATCGCCCGGGAGGACTTCGGCAAGCGGGACCCGAGACTACAGGCGGAGAAGGCCGGGGTGGCCTGGATCGCCGACAGCGGCGGGGAAGGGGGCCACGCTGAAGTGCCGTTCCTGGCGACCCCTTATCGGATCCGCGGATCGGACGCCGAGGTCTCGTACAAGGAAGATCAGGGCAAGGAGCCGGCTCTCTGGGAGAAGATCCTCGTACTGCACTACTTCGGCACTTCTGACGGAAGCCCCATGGCCGGGGAACACATCAGCTTCAAGGAGGTCCGGGAGGCAATGCTCTATCTCCCCAACTTCGAGAAGCGTGCTGTTGCTCCGTTGCTGGGCCGCTTCGGCGCGAAGCCGGAGCGGATCCTGGACCCGGCCGGGCAGTTGGGCGGTTGGAAGGGGGGGGAGGGAGACCTGTCAGTTACGATTCCGGCCTTCCCACGGCTACCGATCACGCTGGTCTTCTGGAGGCAGGACGAGGAGTTCGAGGCGAGGCTGTCGATCCTGTTCGATCGGACGGTCACCCGTTATCTGCCCACAGAGGATATCGTCCTGTCCGCTCAGATGATGGCCTATCGGCTCGTCGGGTTGGCCGGACGACCGAAATAGAACGAGAGCGGTCAGTTCTTCGAGTTGGAAAGCAGCCTGAAGCTGAGGAGGACCCAGACAGCCACGAGCAGGATGCCGAGGTAGAGAAGCGAGCGGCTCCCTGCGATCTTCCCCCTCTCTGCTTCTTCGATGCGGTCCCTGCGGGCCGCCGGGCCGTAATCGATCGGTACGAGAGCCGCAGACGCCGCGGACTTCTTTTCACCAAGCTGGGTCTCGCCTGAGTGCGTGGCAGAGGCCCCGGGCGGAGAAACCATTCCGCGGTACTCCCCCGGGAAATCGGTGGTTCCACTGAGGGCCAGGAGCATGCAGAAGATCAACATGCACACAGCGGAAAGAGTGAAGTATCGCATCGACATGGGGCGAGCCTCTCGAGATGCAACCTCCAGGCTGTCACGAACCGGGAAGACCCGCTCTGAAAACGGGTTGCCGCGACGAAAAAAGCAAAGCCTATGCCAGGAATGGAGCTTGGGAACAGGGTCGGGACGGTCAACTGCAACTCTCTGGAATGATTACAAAGATTCTGTCCCGACGCTTCCACGCATCTCCGGCCGGGCCGAAGGGCCGATTGACAATTTAGGGTGTGATCCGGAAAACCTTTCAAAGCATCCAACCATAGGGGACAGGAAAAAATGAAACTTGCCATAAGTGGAAAAGGAGGGGTGGGCAAGACCACCTTGACCGCCCTGCTCGCAAAGGCCTTCACAAAGAGGGGATACCGGGTCCTCGCCATCGACGCCGACCCGGACGCCAACCTGGCCGCAGCCCTGGGGCACCCCGACCCGGAGAAGATCCAGCCCATCGCGGAAATGGCCAACCTGATCGAGGAACGGACCGGTGCCAAGCCCGGGACCACGGGCGCCGTCTTCAAGATGAACCCGAAGGTGGACGACCTTCCGGAAAAGCTGAGCGCAGAAGTGGACGGAGTCCGGCTCATGCGGATGGGCACGGTCAAGAAGGGTGGCGGAGGCTGTGTCTGTCCGGAGAGCACGCTCCTCAGGGCCCTGGTCCAGCACTTGCTCGTCGAACGGACGGATGTGGTGCTCCTGGACATGGAGGCCGGCATCGAGCATCTCGGGCGGGGCACGTCCGAGTTCGTCGACCGGCTCATCGTGGTCCTCGAGCCGGGGAAGCGCAGCCTCGAGACGGCGGAAAAGATTCGGGAACTCGCAGCCGACATCCGTCTTCTCAAGCTGAGCGCCGTGGGCAACAAGATCCGGGGCCCGAAGGACGAGGAGTACCTCGCCAAGCACCTCGAAGGAATCCCCCTGCTCGGATTCATCCCCTACCGGGACTCGATCATCCGGGCGGACATGGAAGAGCGCCCGCCCTTCGAGGGGAGCGAGGACCTCGTCGACCTGGCCGACCAGATGATCGAGAAGATCATCCAGGAAAAGGCTGCGTAAGCCGCTTGTTCGGTTCCGGGCCGGTTAACTTGCCCGGCCCGCCGACTCCTGCAGGCCCTTGAGGAAGCCGTCCACCGCCTTGCCGGCTTCCTCAGGGATGATCTCTTCACTCATTTCCTCCCTTCTCTCGCCCCGGGGCGCCATCTCCTCGATGATCCTTCTCTCTGCATACTGGGCGGAAGCGACGCGAAGCATTGCGGGCTTTTTCGAAAAACCGGATTTGGATCGCTAAACATCCTTGCTTTTAACACCGATGTTCGGGAGAAAGAATTCCGGCGCCTTTCCCCGGATACCTGCCGTTCGAGAGGTCTCCTGCGGGAGGCCGCGGGATTCAGGTGGAGGATGGATGTACGCAAGCGTCAACGGAACCCGACTGTACTTCCGGACCCGGGGGCAGGGCACGCCCATGCTGATGATGCATGGAGGACCGGGCCTGGACCATACTTATTTCCTGCCCTGGTTCGACGCCCTTTGTTCGGAAATGGAACTCATCTACTACGATCACCGGTGGAACGGACGATCCGGAAGACCGGAAAACGCGGCGGGAACCAGCCACGATACCTGGATCGATGACGCGGACGCCCTCCGTGCCCGACTCGGCCACGACCGGATCATCCTGTTCGGCCACTCCTACGGCGGGGCCCTGGCCCTGGAGTACGCCCTCAAGTACGGGGATCGTCTTTCAGGTCTCGTGCTCTGCTGCACGGCCCCCGCGTTCGACTACCTGGACGCTGTTCTGGAGAATGCGATGGCAAGGGGAACACCGGAACAGCTGTCGGCCCTCCAGGCGGTGTTGAGCGGCACGGTTGAGGGGGATGCGGAGTGGCGTGAAAAGTGGATGACGTACCTGCCTCTCTATTTCAAGCGGTATGATCCTGCCGTGGGCGCCGCCATGGACAGGGAAACGGTTTACAGCATAGCAGCGCAGAACAACGAAACTCTGAACCGCCTTCCCTCCTTCAACGTACTCGACCGCCTGGGTGCGATCACCACGCCGACGCTGATTATCTCCGGTCGGGAGGACTTGATCACCCCTCCTGCACACACCGGCGAGCGAATTCACACCGCACTGCCGAATTCGAAATGGGTCGTTTTCGAGGAAAGCGGCCATTTCCCCTTCATCGAGGAAACGGGCCCCTTCATGCAGACGCTGCTGGACTGGATCTCCGGCCTGGATCATGGCCGCTGCAGGACCCGCCCCATGGACAAGGCCAGCGGGATCTAGACCACAGACGCCCTGCATCTACCGCTTGCCCATGGGCATTCGCCATCCCTTCAGCACGGGGATCATGATCAAGGGCATGAAGGTGATGAGAAAGCTCGTCACGGCGACCTTGCCGGAGCGCTCGGCTCCCAGGCGGGGGACGGTACCGCAAGTGGCGGGTACGGTTGGACAAGGTTCCGGATCGCAGGCATCACCGTTGCCGTCGATGTCTTCCTGATCTTCGTTCTCCACGTCCGGGCAGTTTTCCGAAGCGTTCAAGATGTTATCCCCGTCGATGTCGTCATCACAGAGATCCCCTTCTTCGTCATCGTCCAGGTCATCCTGGTCCGGATTCGGCACACCGGGACAGTTGTCGCAAACATCTCCGTCCCCGTCCGCATCCGTGTCCTCCTCGCCGGGGTTGTAGTCTTTAAAAATTCGCAAGGGCCGGCTTGCGGGATTTCGCGGATCTCAGGGCGTGACCCTCTTGCCCTGCGCTACCGCATGCGACTCAAGATTACGCCCGTAACTTCCGATGGAATCTTTGAATAACCATCCGTACGGAAAGGACACCTACATATGCCTCGAATCGATGCTTTTCTCCAGATCATGAGCCAGGTGGGGGCCTCCGACCTCCACATCGGAGACGGGTCCGAGCCCCTGGTCCGGATAAACGGCGTGCTGGAGAAGACGAAACACAAGGTGCTGACGGTGGATGAAGTGCGCCTTCTTCTTTACGAGCTGTTGACGGACGGCCAGATCCAGACATTCGAACAGACCGGGGAAATCGACCTCGCCTATACCCTGGAGGGCTTCGCCCGGTTTCGTGTCAACATCTTCAAGAAGTATCCCGGCCTCGCCGCTGCGTTCCGCCTCATTCCGAGAGAGGTGCCGACGCTCGACGCTCTCGGATTTCCGGAGGTCCTGAAGGAGATGCTCCACAAGCGAAGCGGCTTGATTCTCGTGACCGGGCCGACGAACTCAGGGAAAACGACCACCCTGGCGGCCATGGTGGATCACCTGAACGAACACATGAACTACCACGTGATCACCCTGGAGGATCCGCTGGAGTTCATTCACCCGAACAAGAATTGCCTGATTCACCAGCGTCAGATCGGAGAACACACCCTCTCCTTTGCAAACGCCCTCCGGGCCGGTCTGCGCGAAGATCCGAACGTGATCCTCGTCGGTGAGATGCGGGACAACGAAACCATATCCCTCGCTCTCACCGCGGCAGAAGTCGGCCTGCTCGTGCTGGGTACGCTCCACACGAAGTCTGCGGCACAGACGATCAGCCGGGTCATCGATGCGTTTCCCGTGGATCAGCAGCCCCAGATACGGCTGGCTCTTTCCGAGATCCTCGTCGGTGTCTGCTCCCAGCAGTTGCTGCGGAAGGCGGAGGGCGGCGGTCGGGCCGCAGCCCTGGAGATTATGGTACGCAACCACGCCATCGCGAACCTCATCCGTGAGTCGAAGACCCATCAGATCACCAACACGATCGTTATGGGAAGGAAAGAGGGGATGCAGCTCATGGATGACCACCTCAAGGAACTGGTCGCCGCGAAGGTGGTCACCGCAGAAGAAGCGGCCCGCTACTCCGAAAACCCCCAGGCCATCCTTGCCCACGGAAGATCCACCGGCGCCTCGCCACAGATCGCGGCCTGATCGGACACAGGGAAGGGCCCGATGGCCAAAGAGCGACTCGACCAGATCCTGCTCCGTAAAGGCCTGGTCACCGAAGATCAGCTCAGGAAGGCCCTGCTCCGCCAGAAATCCCATCGGGGCCCGCTCGGCTCCCACCTGCTCTACTACAAGTTCATCACCGAAGAGGACCTGGTCCAGGCCCTCGGGGAGCAATTCGGCGTCCCGGGCGTTGCTCTTGGGGGTCGACGGATTCCGCCTGAGGTCGTCCAGAAGGTGCCGGCGGCTGTCGCAGATCAATACATGGTTTGCCCCTTTGCCTACGATCCGGAAACCAGGACGCTGTCCCTCGCAGTCCTGTCTCCCGATAAAAAGGACGCACTCTATCTCGCCAAAGACGCCTCCGGTGCATGGCACGTGGAGCCCTACATCGCTGCAGAGTCTGTCCTCATCAATGCGATCCGGATGCACTATCACGGTGTGGATCCGGATGAACGGCCCGATGAGATAATCGAGCTGCCCGATCTGTTCGAGGGGGAGGAACGCTCCAGCGATTCGGAAGAGCTGCCTGGGCCGCTTGCGGCCACCACCGCAGACGCCCCCGATCGCAACGTCCTGATGGTCACCAGGGGCCCCTTCCTCAAGGGGCTGCTCGTCTCCATCTTCGAGCGCGAGGGCTGCGCCCTGACGGTTGTCAGCGAGAGGGAAGAGGTTCTCGAAGCGCTCAAGGAGTGCGTCTACGACCACGTCCTGGTTTCAGAGGAAATGGAGGAGACCTTCCACGATTGGCTCCGCCAGGAACGCCTGCCCCTGCCGGGACGGGAGCGCTCTGTCTTCAACTCGGTGAGTCATGCCCTGCTGGACAACCACGCGCCGTATCACCAGATGGCCGGGAGCCTGATCAACGCTCTGACGCGGATGGCCGACCACCGGAGCGTGGACAGCCCTTCGCGGCCTCCCTATGAAGCGATCTGCAGGGACGTTTCCGAACTTGCGGGTGCGGTGGGCTTCGGTCGCCTCGCGGCAGACGGGATCCGGGTCGCCTCGCTGCTTCTGTGCCCTGCAGGGCATATCCACGGCAATGGGGCATCCGGCATCAGACGACTCGACCCGGCTTCTTTCGAAGACGTGGACGGATCTCTGGAAACGGCGAAAGCGATCGCTTTCCCCTGGGACGTCGCCACGTGCCTTTCCCAATTCTTCCAGCTGCTTGCGGGCGAACTGCCGGAGGACTCGGCCGGCGGGGGGCATAGAGACCTATTCCTCTCCGTCCAGATTCTGGCTCTGGTCTGGCACAGGCACCTGTTTTGCGGACAGCTCGACGGCAGCCCCGGGGAGGTCCTCGACCAGATCAAATCGGGTCTGAAGACTCAAGGGCTGGTCCCGGCTTCGTCCGAGGTGCTGGAGGCCTACGTCCGCATCCTCGAACGAAGACAGGGGCAGACACGAGCCGTGACGCGTAAGGACGTCTTCGTCGTCCGGGCGACCTCAGCGGCCATCCGGCCTTTGCTCTCCCACCTACGGCAGGACGGTTACGGCATTCTCGAGGTCAAAGACCTGGCGGAAGCCCGACATCTCCACGAGCGTCGGCCACCGGACGCCATTGTCGTTCATTACGACGACTTCCCGGACCAGGCCAAGGCCTTCAGCCGTTTCGTCCGGCAAGGCACACCGACCCTGCTCTTCGCCCTGACCACCCGGAGCAAACCCTCTCTGATCATGAGCCTCCTCGATGCAGGCTTTGAAGACGTTTTTGTCCCCCCCTTCAACTACGAGCTCATCGCGGCACGGATCACCAAGTCCCTGCTCGCCAGGGAAGAGCAGGGAAGGGCGAGCCGGGAACCGCCCGGATTCCGTGGCACCTTCCGCGAGTTGCCCTTCGTGGATCTGGTGCAGGCCCTCAGCCTGAGTCAGCGAAGCTGTGAGATCCGCCTCGAAGGCGACAACGGTAACAAAGCGAAGATCTACATGCGGGATGGCGTGATGATGTACGCTGAATGCGGTGGAATCACGGGCGCAGAGGCAGTCTACGCGGTGATTCGGTGGAGAGAAGAGGGTGCCTTTCAGATCGTGCCCGTCCAGGAGTATCCTGACGAAAACATATCCCTGCCGAGTGACTTCATCCTGATGGAAGGCTGCAGGCGCCTGGACGAGGGAAGCGCCTGAAGACCACGGAGATGTAGATGGGGACGCCCATGAAATCATGCATTCATAGACGATGGCCATAGAGGTGAAGATCTTCGCATGCCAAGACAATCACGGTTCGGCAGGCGGCGATGATCGCCATCAGGTCCGCCCGGTTCATGTCCGGCTGAGGGATCCTCGGGGGTCGACGGTGTCTTCAGTCGCCAGTACCGGTCGGTCTCCTCGTGAAACAGCATCAGACCGGTGAAGGTACCCCCGACATCTACTCCGGGCGGAAGGGCATGGGACCCCCCGTCAGGATGCGCCGCCCGTCATGCGGCGGGTTGACTCTCAGTGTTTGAAGCATCGCTGCCCGGTGAAGACCATGGCCGCTCCGGCCTCGTTGCAGGCCTCGACGCTCTCGAAGTCCCGTTCCGATCCGCCGGGTTGAATCACTGCGGTCACCCCTTCCCGTAATCCGACATCCACGCCGTCCCGGAAGGGGAAGAAGGCGTCGCTAACCATGACCGAACCCTTCAGGCCGCCTCGAGCCGCCTGCACCCTTGCCTCGATCTCCCCTTGAATCGCAGGGTCCTTCAACTCGTGAATCGGGATTCCCTGCTCCTCGAAGCAGATCAGGTCCGCCAGCTTCCGGTACGCCTTGTCCCGGGCGATCTCGGCGACGCCCACACGATCCTGCTCGCCCGTCCCGATCCCCACGGTGGCCCGATTCTTCACGTAAATCACCGAATTCGACGAGATCCCAAGCTCCACCCACCAGCCGAAGAGCATGTCCCGGTTCTCCTCTTCGGTGGGCTCCCGGTTGACCCGGTACTCCCTTCCTTCATGGGTGCAGGCAGCGGGCATGAGGTCTTCCCGGCCGCGGATTCTGGATTCGTACGAGGTCTGAACCACGAGCCCGCCGTCGACCAGGGTCTTGAAATCCAGGCAGGAGAAACTTCGATAGTCCTGGAGCCGCTCCATGTTCCGGACCTGAAGCACCCGCAGGTTCGGTTTCTTGGCGAAGAGCTCCATCACGCCGGGCTCATAGTCGGGGGCCACAATGACCTCTGAATAGCGGGAAATGATGGCCTCCGCCGTTGGCCGGTCCACCGGCCGGTTCAGGGCGATGCATCCGCCGAAGGCGGCGATTCGGTCCGCCCGGTCCGCACGAAGGTAGGCGTTTTCCAGGCTCGCGTCCTGGGCGACCCCGCACGGGTTGTTGTGCTTCATGATGGCCACGGCAGGTGCGTCCTGAAGGTAGCGCAGGATGTTAAGTGCATTGTCCGCGTCGGTCAGATTCGTCTTCCCCGGGTGCTTGCCGGACTGCAGCATCTCCGCATCGGATACCAGGTACGGGCCGGGTTGAATCGTCGCGACCTCGCCCAGCACCAGGTTGCCGTTGACCGGCCGGTAGAGCGCGGCCGGCTGGCCCGGATTCTCGCCGTATCGGAGCCCCTTTCTCTCTCCCCCGATTTCCCAGGTCACCTTCTCGTAGACGAGGGTCTGTCGCTTGTCGCCTTCCACGAAGGTGATCTCCATGCCCTCGGGAAAGGCCTCGCGAACGATCGTGCGGTACGCCTTCTTCAGATCTTCCGTCATGATCCTTCCCCCGTGGCCTCCGGTTGGATGTCGTAAACATCCGACATTTCGGAAACGTCTTTCAGGTTCAGGTAGTCCATGATGGCTCCGTCGTATTCGGCCGTGTGGGCGAACGCCTTCCGGGCGTGGAGGAATCTTTGCTCCAGCCGCGTGCAGCCGTCGTTCGCTTCCAGCGAAGCGATGAGCCCCGCGTAGTCGGAAGGGTCCACCACCACGGCCACGCGCAGGTAGTTCTTGGCCGATGCGCGCACCATGCAGGGCCCTCCGATGTCGATGTTCGCGCGGGCCTCCTCCACGGTCACGCCCTCCCGCTCCACCGTCTTCTGAAAGGGATAGAGATTCACCACCACGAGATCGATGGGTACCGCCCCGGTTCGTTTCAGGTCTTCCGTGTGGGAAGGGTTGTGCGTCTCGGTCAGCAGACCGAGATAGATCTTGAAATCCAGGGTCTTCACCAGCCCCCCCTGGGTTTCGGGCTGACCGGTGTAGGCGGAGACTTGGACGAGTCTTCCGTCCGACTCTTCGCCCAGGATCTCCCGGATGCGCGCATGGGTCCCGCCCGTGGAGAAGATCTTGAGGAAGGGGATCACCCGGAGCAGATCTTTGACGAGCATCTCCAGCCCCTGTTTGTCCGACACGCTGATCAGGGCATGCCGGACCGGCACCCGATCATCCACCTTTTCGACCACGTTTACGCTCACAGAAACCTCCTTCCATGTGAAAGGCACAAACCGGTGGAAACGTATCTCCGGGACAGGACCCTACCACGGAACAGGCCCCACAAAAAAACCCATCTCCTTCTCGGGAGATGGGTTTCAACATGCTTCACTTGGCGATTCCTGACGGGAACCTCTCCGAACCCGCTACTCCTCCTTCGGGAGCCTGGCATGGCAGTCCTTGCACTTTACGGGTCCCTTCTCCATTTTCTTGTGACATCCTTTGCAATTGTCGTGATAGGCCTTGTAGAGGCTGAGCTTCTTCTCCTCCTCACTGGCCTCTCGCAGGTCCTTGCCGAGCTTGTAGACATTGTGGCATTCGGAACACTTCTGCACCGGCTGACCCTCTTCCCACACGTTCTTGCCGTCTTTGAACACATGGTGACAATCTTTGCACGGCACCTTATACTCTGTGGCGTGCTTCTTGTGGGAAAGCGGTGCGGCTTCGTACTTGTCATCCGGCCAGCCCTCGTTCTGGATCATGATATCGTCAGGGCATTCGACAACGGCACCGGAGAACGCGACCCAGAGAAACACCATGGACAGCGGCAGCGCAACAAGGCTAAGTCCCTTTTTCAGGCTCGTTTTCGACCTCATGAAAGCTCCCTCCTCTCAGCGTCTCTACGTGAGGATGTCTGCGAAAGAAATCGACCGACCGGAAGTTTATATTTATACCCGAACACGCCTCGAAAGTCAATGAACCCGGGGAGATGAGGAATCCTTGCCATGGGAAAGAAGAAGCTCAAAGGGACCCGGAAGAGGACCGGCGGGAAGAAGCCGGCGGTAGCCTCCACCCGCAAGCCTGCTGCCAAGAAGAAGGCCGCGTCTACGAAACCGAAGACTTCCTCGAGAGCCCGTTCGGTTGGAACCAAGAAGAAGGTGCCGGTCCGTAAGAAGCCAGCGACGCCGAAACCCGCCCCCATCAGCAAGAGCCTGAGAGAAGAGATTTCGAGAGTGCTCGTAACCGGTGCACGGGGATGTGTCGGCAGCCTCCTCGTACAGAGCCTCCTTCGCGACGGTTATTCCGTGATCGCTCCGGTTCGAAAAGGCCCTGAGATTCAGGCCCTTGCCGGAAAGAGCAATTTGGAAATCAAGCAAGGCGACCTGTCGAACGCGTCCTTCGCCGACGCGTGCCTGGAGGGCGTAGACGCGGTATTCCACCCGGGCATCCACGGCGACGGAAAGCCCCTGTACGGAGACCCCGGCCCGTCACCTGTAGAAGCGACCCGAACCCTCCACCGTTTGTCGAGAGAGCACGGGGTCAAGCGGTTCGTCCTGATCACCTCGGCCAGCGTCTACGGGCGACACCATGGCCCCGTCACAGAGGAATCGGCCCTGGAGGCAAGGGACGAATACGAACAGATCCAGAGCGACCTGGAGAGCCTCGTGCTGCAGGATCGCCTGCCCGGACTGCCGTCGGTGACCGTTCTCAGGCCGGGTTCGGTCTACGGACCCGGATGCACGGCTTCCATGGCGTCCCTGGCGACACTTCCTCCTCTGGTGAAGACCCTGGGCCCCTATTACATCCCCCTTTCCGGAGGCCCGAGAAGCAGCCTGGTGCACGGAGAGGACGTGGCGCGAGCCGCCGCCTTCCTTCTGCTGCAGCCCAAGGCATACGGGGCCGTGTTCAACGTGGCGGCCAACGACCCGATGCCTTTCGGCCATTTCCTCAACGAGGCGATGGAGGCTTACGGCCTGAAACCCCTCGAACCGGGCGTCCCCTATCCGCCGAGCACGCTGCTCCAGTCCATTCTCCCCCACGGCCGGTCGGACGAGATCTTCAACCCCCTTGGCGAGCTGAGCAACATTCTCTGGGAGCGGCTCGTCCGAACCCACCGACTCGACAAGGCCCTCCTGCCCACCAAGGATCGGCAGACGGGTCCGCTCCATATGGGGCATCTCGTGGTAGACAACCGGAAGCTGCTGGGACTGGGATTCCGCCTGAAATACCCGAAATTCCGAAGGGGGTGGGACAAGACCCTGGCGTGGTACATGAAGAACGGCTGGATCCCGGATCCGGGCGATCTGTAGCCCCCCCCGAAAACCCCGAAGAAATTCATATTTTTTGTTCCCTTAGCCGATTTCTTGATGGAGGGCGTGGCGAAGCGCTCCCCACGCGGGGGCCTTGGTCCGGGCGTACAGCCACGAGCACGGTTCAGGGAACGGGATGAACTCGGGAAACCAGGCGCCAGGAAGACAGGATTCTCTCCCCTCTCCAGGGCCTCGCGGGCAGAGGCCTTCCGATGTCAGGCTTGTGACCCGCGCCGTGGTCGAGTTGAGCGCCACCCGCAAGACGATTCTCATGTACCCGCCCGGACACAACCAGGTTCGGCAGAGCATCGACCGCGCCCGCGCGACCTGGGACGAAATCCTCAGTCTACGGCCGGAAATGACCATCGGCACGGACAAGGACGGCCTCATCGTGGGCCGGGATTCCGCCAGGCTGGAAGACACGACCTCCCGCGCCTTTTCATCTACCCTGAGGGAACACGACCTTGCCGTGGTTTACTTTCGACGCGGCCTGTCGTCCGATGAACTCACCGCCTTCCTGCGGGTCATCGCGGAGGACCCGGAGAAGATACGGGCCGAGGGAGGCATCGAGAAGGCCCTGGTCAAAGAGGACGTTCGTCACATCCGGGTGCAGTGTGTCGACTACTCCAAGTTCCTCCACACCGAAGAAGAGGAGATAGAGAAGCGCTCCCGAAAACAGGATTCCGATGATCGCGATTCGCTCTGGGGCGGCTTCGTAACACACCTCATCCTCGGCACGCTGACGGATTCGGAGAAGGGAATCCCTTTGCGCCAGGCGGACGACTATGCCCCACGGGTCATTGCCTCCTATCTGAATGAAAACCGTCTCGACCACAGCATGGCCCTCGACAGTTACGAGCAGAGCCTCGAGGATCATCTGTCTCAGGACCAGCCGGAGCCCGAGGGCGGGACTTCCTATCGTGTGGCGAACCTGAGGAACCTGAGCGCCCTTCTCGAAGAGCTCCAGCCCGGGATTCGGCACCAGTTCCTCGAAGCCACATACCAGCAGTGTGCGCTGCAGGAAAACAACCCCATGGTCGCGGATCTGCTGAGCGGCATGTCGCACGGGCTCATCCTGGAAATGCTGCGGCACGCCAACAAGCAGGGAGACGAGATCTCTCCCACACTCCTGAATCTTGTGAAGAAGATCGCAAGCGTGAAGGAAACGAGTGCCTTCGAAGGGGCTGCCGAGACGCCCTCGAATCAGAAAGGGTTCACCGACGCGGGGCAGCACAAGGAGATTCTCGACATCTTCGACCGGGAGGCCTACGAGAGTTACGTGACCACCGACTACGGAGAGACCCTCAAGCATCTTTCACAGGACGGGGCGCGGGAGCCGGAGGGGCTTGCCCCGCCGGAGGAGATCAGCGGAGAGGTGCAGGCCCTCGAGTCCCCCCATCTCGACGGTCAGATCGCGCGCGCACTGCTCGCCTTCATGAACCGGGACGCGAACGAAGACGAATACAAGGATTATGCGGACAAGACCTTTCGCATCGCGAACGAACTCATGGGAGAAGGGGAGTTCGCCGTTCCCCTCGAAATCCTGAACACACTCCAGCGCCACGCCCGCAAGAAGCGGGACCCCGCCATTCGTTCGATCGCTGAAGCCTCTCTGCAGCGGTTCCGATACCCCACCTTCCTGTCCAAAGCGCTCGCCGCCTTCGACAAGTGGCGCGACGCAAAGGATGGATCGGCGCAGGCCTTCTTGACCGCCATCGGCCCGGACATCGTGCCCCAGGCGCTCAATCTCTATCTCCACCGGGAGCAGTCCGAGGGCGACCAGCACCTCTTCAACCTGCTCGCGATCTTCGCGGACCGGGTAACCGAGCTGGCCCGACGGGAGATCCAGGCTCGAGGAGGGCCCCCGCTCATCCGGCTGATCCGTCTGGTGCGAAGGCTCGGGACCCAGGACCTCGTCCCGGAACTCAAATCCCTGCTGGATCGCGACGATCGGCAGGTCCAGCTGGAGATCGTCGACACCCTCGTCCGCTTCCAGGACCCGGAGTCTGCCGACCTGCTCCGCAAGTTCCTGAAGCTGAAGAACACGGAGGACCAACTTCGGGTCATCGAAATCGCGGGGATGCACAGGGTGGCGGAGCTTGCGGATAATCTGGCTTCGATGGTCAGGACCTTCTCCCTGTTTCGGTCGGACTACGTGCGGAACGAGAAGATCATCGAGGCGCTGGGACGAATCGGTCATCCCGGCGCAATCCAGGTTCTCACCAGGCTGGCGAAGACCCGGTTCAGCCTGTACCCGAAACAGCTGGCCGACCTGAAGCTCCTGCTCTTCCAGTCGCTTCGGCTCTATGAAGGGGCTCCCGTAGCGCCCCTCTTCCGCATCGGCTCACAGTCCAGAGACCCCCGCATCCGAGCCGCATGCAGGGAGCGGACAAAAGGGCCCGGTGCCGTGCAGGGCCACCCTCCACCTCCAGCAGAAGAGGCTTGAGGATTCCGATGGAAGCCCTACAGATAAATCCGCACAGCGAAATCCATGACGTAGTCGCCAATCTGAGCGGTGCCATCACCAGCATGCGTCTGTACCCGGATCAGCACCCGCAGGTTCAGAAGTATGTCGAGACCGCCCACTTCGAGCTCACCAAATTCCTCCTGGACAAGGAGGAAACGACCCTGCTGCTGGTCAACGATCGTGTGGTATCGGACCAGCAACCCATTCTGGAGGCGGGACCACATTTCGAACAATTCATCCGCACCCTTCGCGACGCCGGGGTCGACCGGGTGAGCTTCGTCTCCGGCATCGGCAAGGAAGAGCTTCAGGGATTCCTCCGGGACCTTATCGCCGCGGATCAGCGGTCTGTCCGTAGGCGGGACCACATCAAGCTTGGGAAGCTGGACATCCGGATCGACTTCGGTGACGTGGAGGCCCTCGACGGTCCGCTGTCGGAAGAGCAGGCCGAACAGATCGCCGCCCTGAACACTCTCTGCCGCGCCCGGCTCGAGGACATCAAGGAGATCTACGACAAGATCGCCCGACAGCAGACCATCAGTGCGAAGGGGCTGGGAGAAGTGGTGGACACCTTTGTCCGGGCCTTCGCCCACGGTGTCAGCCCCATCCGGATGCTGGCCTCGCTCAAGTCCGCCGACGAGTACACCTTCACCCATGTGGTCAACGTCTGCATCCTGACCATGAGCCAGGCCGAATCCCTGGGCTTTCGGGAGCAGAAGCTATACGAGATCGGCATGGCCTCCGCCCTGCACGACGCGGGAAAGCTGCTCGTTCCCGAGGAGATCCTGACGAAGCCGGGCAAGCTGACACCCGAAGAACGATCCATCATGGAGAGCCATACGGTTCGAGGGGCGCGCTACATCCTCGGCCTGGAGGGGGTTCCGAAGCTCTCGGTGCTGGCCGCGCTGGAACACCATCTACGATTCGACGGCTCCGGGTATCCCCACATCTCCAAGGGGTGGAGGCCCAACATCGTGAGCCAGATGCTGGCCATCTCGGATGTGTTCGATGCCATGCGCAGCAGGCGCTGTTACAAGGAACCCGCGCCCCTGGAGAAGATCGTCGGCATCCTCGAATCGGAACAGGGGACCACCTTCAACCCCTTCCTGGTGCAGAACTTCCTGAAGCTCATCGATCAGAAGTGAACTATATCCTCGAAGGTTACCGTCTTGTTGAATCTGGAGAAGACCAGGTTCACATCGGGGCCGTCCTCACTTATGGCCTGCTTATAATCTGACAAGTCCAGATACTTGGAAAGCGTGTAGGGCGAACGAACCTGGAACGGATGAACCAGAAGTCAATCTCTTCGGTTCCGTTCCGATACGGCATTATCCCGATGTCACCGACCTGAAGAAGGGTCCCTTCAACCTCCTCGAGGTGATGGCATCTTGAGAAATCGAAATCGCGCTTGTCGCCCCTGGCTCTGCGTTCGACGGCCTGAAGACGCTCCCCCGGAGCATAGGCTACGGGAGCATGTTTCAACAGAAGGTAAGGGAAATCACAGCAGTGATCCACCTGAGTAACAATGCCGAGACGACCAGCATGCGGGCTATCCGCCGGAGATGGGGGAGAGGACGGCAAGCTCGTCACCTTCCCGGATGACCGTCTTCTTCGCCTCTGACAGGTCCAGGCGATCCCCGTTGAGCAACAGGGTCACGGACTGCCGGCCCTTTCGGACCGCCTTGAAGAAGCCCTTTTCCGGCCGGCCCAGCTTGTCGAGACGGCCCAGCAGCTTGTCGAGCCGCATCCCCCCGCCCACCTCGATCTCGATCTTCTCGTTCAGCATGCCCTTCGGTGTGAGCATGTTGAGGCGCACCAGAGCCGCCACGAGAACCTCCTCACGCATCCGCCGGGTTCGGGTTCAGGCTTCCTGCATCCGAACCGGCCCGAGGCAAGTCGAACAGGCGCCCCATCTCCTCGTAGAAGAAACCGGGCGCAAGCTCGACGGGCCGGTCCTCCACGGACAGGTGGTGATAGAGCCAGGTCCGAATGTGTCCGCAGAGATGACAGGCCGAGACGTATCCCTCCCGGTCGGTCCGGTAGCCCAGGCCCTCGGCAAAGCGGCGCAGGTCGCCGAATCTTCCCTGCACGAGCCTCTCCAGAACGGGTGAAGGATGATCCCGATCGAATCCGCTCGTTCAGGTCGAAACCGCATCATTCGATATACCCAAGGGAACGCAGCAGTCTGCGTGTCTCCTCCGCGTCGCGCTGCGCCGTTGCCCGTTGCCCGGCCGGCCGCACGGAGCGTATCCTGTCCAATGCCTCCCTGAAGTACTGGACCATCCCCGGATGCCGGTCGGCCACGTTGCTCTCCTCATGAGGGTCGGAAGGGACATGGACCAGCTGATCCCCTTCCGGCCCCGCCACGTATTTCCAGAGATCGGATCGCAGGCAGGAAAGGCCCAGAGGCTCGTTCTCTGCGTACGCCAGCTCCTTCTGCTCTTCGTTTCCACCCCACGGGTCGAGTCCCGGCAGGGGAAGGGCTGCACCGGAGAAGCCGGGGGAAACCCCGTCCGCAAAGGCCTCAGCGCCATGGAGTCGCCCACCGATCAAGGTGGGGGCGATGTCGGCGGTTCTGACCAGGCGCGGAACCCGCATCGTCTTCCAGGGCAAGGGCTCGCCGAAAAGGATCAACGGCACGCGAAGGACCGCTTCGGTCAGGAGGCCGTTGTGTGCGGGAGGCCTGCCCGGGACAAGATCCTCTCCGTGATCCGAAAGGACGACAAACAGGGTGTTCTCGTACCGGCCGCACCGGATCAGCAGTTCCAGAACGGCTCGGACACAGCGCTCGTCTGCGTACGAGATCTTCCCTTCGTAGAACTGCCACAACGGATCCCGGCTGAAGCGGTAGTACTCGGGAAGGTCGCACTCCGGCAGATGGTGAGTGTCCAGATAGTGAAACCAGAGGAAGACCGGACCCGGCTGCCGGCAGAGCCACCCTTCGGCCGCGCCGAGCATCTCCTCCCAGAGGTTCCGGTTGTTCGCAGTCATCCTGCCGCTCTCGTCCGCGGGCCCGCCCCCGAGGGCATACTCCTCGAAATACAGATCGAACCCCTTGCCGAATCCGGAGCGGGATCCCACCAGATCGTTGCCCGGGAAGCCTGCGCACCGGTAGCCCTGTTCCGCCAGGCAGCCGGCGAGGGTACGGGCCCCCGGGTCGATCCGGTCATACGGGGTGCGCAGGCCGTGCAGGGGAGGGTAGAGCCCTGTCAGGAGGCCGGCGTGGGATACCCACGTGTTCGGGGCCTGTGTGACGACCTGCTCGAACACGACTCCCCTGGAAGCCATTCGGTCCAGGACAGGCGTCCGGGCCTCCTGGCAGCCGTAACAGCCGAGGAAGTCGGGCCGAACGCAGTCCAGCGTGATGAGAACGAGATCCTGAAAAGCAAAAGAGGTCATCCCTGCGCCTTGCATGGCCGGATTCGATTCGAAATAATATTATATGTATACCATTATGTATACCATGTCGTTCTGACCACCCTGGGAGGCGATGCGGGCCATGAAGGAAGCGGAAACGGAAAGCAGCGGCCGGAACAGGGATCGGGATTCGGCCGAAAAGCTGGAAAGGCTCGAAGGCCTGCTCGCTCCAATCCGAAAGGCGGTGCTCGCCTTCTCCGGGGGGGTGGATTCCACCTTCCTTCTGGCCGTGCTCTGCAAGGATCCCCATCGAAAGGTGCTCGCAGTCACCGTCCTGTCCCCTACGCACCCTCAGAAGGAGCAGGAGGGGGCCCGGGAACGGGTCCGACCCTTCACGGCCGAGCACCGAGAGATCCTGGGAGACGAGATCCATCTGGAGGGCTTCCGGACCAATCCGCCGGACCGATGCTACCACTGCAAGAAGCATCTCTTCTCCAGGATCGAGGAGATCCGAAGGAGGGAGGGTTACGATGCGGTCCTGGACGGCTCGAACGTGGATGACCTGTCCGATTTTCGACCCGGCCTTCGGGCCCTGAAAGAGCTGGGCGTGCGGAGTCCGCTCCAGGAAGCGGCACTGAGCAAGTCCCACATCCGCACCCTGTCCCGGGAGATGGGCCTTGTCACCTGGGACAAGCCGTCCCTGGCTTGCCTGGCCTCTCGAATTCCCTACGGCACGCAAATCACGAAGGAGGCCCTCACCCGGATCGACCGCTGCGAGTCCTTTCTCCTCGACCGGATCCAGGGGTCGGTACGGGTCCGTACCCACGGCGAGCTGGCCCGTATCGAGGTCGCCCCTGCCGCCATCCCGGAACTCATCTTGCACAGGGAGGCGGTCGCCGCCTTCTTCAGGCAGCAGGGGTTCGCCTACGTGACCGTTGACCTGGAGGGATACCGGACCGGAAGCATGAACGAGGTGCTGCAGCCGTCGGAGAAAGAGGAGGATCACCCCGAGGAGGCTCCACGGAAATGAATGCCCAGGATTTCAGTGCTTTCGAGTACACCAAGGAGGCCTCGTTTCAGCGGGCCTCCTACCGCTATGAAGGAGACCCCACGACCGGATGGCGGATTCTTCGAGAGGGGCAGGAGCACCTGACCCTGCCGGCCGGTTACCGTCTCCTGAGATCGACCCGCTGCGGTGTCTGCTCCACGGATCTGGCGCGCCATCATCTACCCTACCCCCTGCCGCAGATCACGGGCCACGAGGTCATCGCGGAGGACGAATCCGGGAGAACCGTGGCCGCCGAGATCAACGCCTCCCACCACGCAACCGGCTCCCCCCTTGCCCGGGACTGCCCGTTCTGCCGGCAGGGACTGCCCACGCACTGCCCGGAACGCCTGACCCTCGGAATCGACCGGCTCCCCGGCGGATTCGCGCCCTGGATTCTCGTGCCGGAAAGGAATGTCGTGGACTTGCCCTCCGACTTGGCCGCCCACGTCTCTGTGCTGATCGAGCCCTTCGCCGCCGCGGTTCACGCCACCGAACGGGTCGAGCTGGGGGGTGCGGCCCGCGTCGCGGTCCTGGGTGCCGGAAGGCTCGGCCTGCTCATCCTGGCAGCCCTTAGAGGAAGACGGGAAACGACCCGAGGCGATTTCTCGATCGAGGCGATCGATCGTCAGCAGGAACGTCTCCGGATCGCCACATCCCTGGGGGCGGACAATGTCTGGGCGGATGCGGACGTCCTCAAGCTCGGAGGAGCAAACGATCCGCCTCCTTTCGACATCGTCTTCGAATCCACGGGAAGCCCTGCCGGGCTCGAGCTGGCACTGGGGCTGGCCTCGCGGGAGGTGCATCTCAAGTCCACAACCGGCCTCGCTTCCATGGGCCTGAACCATGCAACCGAGATGGTGGTGGACGAGATCTCCCTCGAGCCCTCTGTCGATGGGAACCGCTCCGCCGCGGCCCTGCCCGCCGACCCGGAGGGACGGGCGCTTCTGGTGGGTGCCCGGCTGCCCGCGGAAACGCAGCAACGCATCGAGAGCGCGGGATACAGCACATTACTCGTCCGAAAGCCGGACGATCTGGCGCACATTTCCGAAGATGTACGATCCGGCAAGGTCGAGCCGTTCCCGCTGGGGCTCGTGGAGTCGATCGAATCGGTGGACCGCCTTCTCCGGCCCTGGCACGACCGGGAGCAGGGAGTCATCCGTCCCACCGGGAAGATCCTGCTGGAGGACGTGGGGCAGGAGAGGACCGGACTTCTGTTGCCCATGCTCGAACGGGGCATCCGGATCAGTACATCCCGGTGCGGGGATTTTCGCAGGACCCTGCCCATCATGCAGACATTGATAGAGAAGGGGCTCGACCTCGGGGCCATCGTCACCGAGAACCTCCGTGCAGGCGAATTGCCCCGCGCCTTCGAGCGGGCACGCTCCCCGGGGAACATCAAGGTCGTGGTGACGCACTAGGAGGCTGTTGAAAAAGTCCCATCTGCGGCGTTCGGCTTCATCCCTCGTCATT
>CAYZMM010000045.1:0-53544 GCA_964479535.1 uncultured Thermodesulfobacteriota bacterium | reverse complement strand
CCTTCCGGTCAGATTACCACCTCAAAAACTCGCTAAATCTGCGAGGTAATCAACATGACCACGCCCACCTCGTAGTCTGCCCCGGGCACCTGGATCGCATGATCGCACTTGCCCAGGTCTTCCTGAGAGAACCCCTCCGGCAGGGGGTAGTCCCCCTCCCATCGGCCGTACCACTTGTACGTCTTCTGGCTTTCTCTGAACACGAACCCCAGACGCCGGCAGGCAGCGGCCAGGGCCGCAAGGTCCGTGATCTCGATTTCGATTTCGGCAACATGACTCATCCTATTCTCCTCGGTCTCTTTGAGTTGGTTGTCTTGCGACATCTAACCCCTTTTAATTGACTTCCAATATTCCCGAGATCAGGCTAGAATGAGCAAGAGCCGAACCGAAATGGATCGAAATATGCGTATTGCGATGCTTTCCCCTGTAGCTTGGAGAACGCCTCCAAAGGACTATGGTCCCTGGGAGCGTGTTGTCTCTTTGATTACAGAGGGATTGGTGCGTAACGATTTGGATGTAACCCTTTTTGCCACCGGGGACTCAATCACCGAGGGGCATCTTCATGCGGTTGTGCCCAAAGGTTATGAAGAAGACCCGGACATTATTCCAAAAGTCTGGGAGTGTTTACATATTTCTGAACTTTTTGAACGGGCTGATGAATTTGATCTGATACATAATCACTTTGATTTTCTCCCCCTTACGTACGGCAGACTGGTATCTACACCGATGGTAACGACCATCCATGGCTTTTCTTCTCCGAAGATTCTTCCTGTTTATCGTAAATACAATTCCTCATCATATTATGTCTCTATCAGTAATGCCGATCGTTCACCGGACTTGAAATATACAGCTACCGTGTACCACGGGATCGATATTGAAAAGTTTTCTTTTAGAGAACACTCGAGGGGGGATTACCTCCTGTTTTTCGGGCGCATTCATCCCGACAAAGGAACGAAGGAAGCTATCGAGATCGCCAGGCAAGCAAAACGAAGACTGATAATAGCCGGAATTATCCAGGATAGAGATTACTACGATTGTTGTGTAAAACCTCATCTGAACAAACCGGATGTGGAATTTATCGGAAGTGTTGGACCGGACAGGCGGAATGAATTGTTGGGAAATGCTCTGACATTGCTGCACCCAATCCATTTCGCCGAACCGTTCGGCTTGTCCGTGGTAGAATCTATGGCGTGCGGAACACCGGTGATTGCCTATAACAAAGGCAGTATGCCGGAACTGATTGCACACGAACGAGATGGCTTCTTGGTCTCCAACGTAGGGGAGGCAGCACGAGCAATAGAACGAATTGAACAGATTGATCGCAAGGCATGTCGAGAAACCGTTGAAGAGAGATTCACTTCTGAAATCATGGTGAAGAATTACATTGGAGTTTATCAAGAAATCCTGGCTCAACTCTGATTCCTCTGGTGGGAGGTTCGGTGTGTCAATGGTCAGACGTTATGCGAAGAACCCGATTTTGACAAAGAGCGATGTCCCGTATCCCGTAGCAACGATACATAATGCTGGAGTAGTGAAACATGAAGGGCGCTACATTATGCTCTTTCGCGCCCACCGGCATAATGGACGTTCCATCATTGGGATTGCAGAGAGCAAGGATGGTTTTCATTTTAAAGTTAAAGACAGGCCTTTCCTGATTCCGGCGACAGAAGGCTTGTTTGCCGAGTACGAGGAATTCGGCGTAGAGGATGTCCGCATTTGCCCAATGCCAAACGAGGGGTATTTGCTCACCTACAGTGGTTATTCGCGCCACGGCGTGAGAATTGTTCTAGCACGTACGTTTGATTTTCAGACGGTGGAACGCATTGCCCCGATCAGCCAGGCAGATATGCGAAACATCGTAATCTTTCCTCTGAAATTCAATGGGAGATACGCACGCCTCGATCGCCCGCATTCGGAAATCTCTTCTTGGTCTATCTGGATTTCGTATTCCAAAGATCTCCTCTATTGGGGGGATTCGAAAGTTGTAATGAAACCCGTACAATATCATTGGGATGAGATGAAGATCGGGCCGGGTGCCACGCCGATCAAAACGAAGAGCGGGTGGCTCCATATTTATCACGGCGTGTTTCCCACCATGGATGGTTCTGTCTATCGCCTGGGTGTGGCCCTGCACGATCTAGGTGATCCGTCGAAAATACTGGGCGTTTCAGACGATTGGATTCTCCAGCCTGAAGACCCGTGGGAGGTTGCCGGCTATGTGCACAACGTGGTCTTCACCTGCGGAGCGGTGCCGGAAGATGATGGAACGGTTAAGATTTATTGGGGAGGCGCAGATACCGTGATGTGCGCCGGCACAGCAAGACTTGAGAGTCTTGCGGAAATGTGCTTGACCAACTCTCGAAATCCCATGTAACACATGCGCTTGAGAAGCAACTGCGCCTAAGGAGAAAGATGGAACGTTTGATCCGGTATCCAAAGTCAATCGCTGTGATTGGCAGTCATCTTCCGAGACAGTGCGGGATTGCCACCTTTACTACGGATCTTTGCAATGCACTCGCCACAGAACTGCCAAACCCTGAAAACGTGATTGCATTGGCAATGGACGATGTTCCAGGAGGTTATCCTTACCCTGATCGAGTAGGATTTGAGATTCGGGATAACATGCCGGCAGATTTCCTTCGGGCTGCTGAGTATCTAAATGTAAAGGAAATAGACGTTGCTATTTTACAGCATGAATACGGCATCTATGGGGGGCAATGCGGGGCAAACATATTTCAGCTCCTGGAAAACCTGAGAATCCCCATTCTAACCACTCTCCATACGGTTCTCCCCGATCCAAGTGCGGCTCAAAAGGCAATCCTTCTGAAGCTCGGAAGAGTGTCTGAACGGTTGATTGTGATGAGCCAAGTAGCCCGGGGAATACTGATGGAGGTTTATCAAGTCCCCGAAGATAGAATTACAATTATTCCCCATGGTATTCCCGATGTCCCCTTTGTTGATTCGTTCTTCTATAAAGACCAGTTTGGCTTGGAAACCCGAAAGGTCATTTTGACGTTTGGGTTGTTGAGTCCAGGCAAGGGGCTGGAAACCATGATCGATGCTATGGTTCAGGTTGTTGAGCGGCATCCAGAGGCAATCTATGTGATCCTCGGAGCAACCCATCCGCATGTTCTCCAGGATACGGGTGAGAAATATCGTCACGAACTTCAGCAAAGGGCTCATCTTCTTGGGCTGGAAAACCATGTACTGTTTTATAATCAGTTCTTGGATCTGGAGTCCCTGGTGCGGTTCATATCCACGGCGGATGTATTTGTCACCCCTTATCCTACAAAGGGTCAGATCGTATCCGGAACACTTAGCTATGCAATGGGCTCAGGGAAAGCTGTGGTTTCCACCCCCTATTTGTATGCAGAAGAACAACTCGCTGACGGCAGGGGCATTCTCGTGCCTTTTGATGTATCAGGAGCAATGGGGAAAGCTGTTGCTGATTTGCTTTCCTCGGATTCTCTTAGGAATTCCATCCGGAAGGAGGCTTATCAATATTGCCGGCCCATGGTGTGGAAGGAGGTCGCTCGTAATTATCTGAGCTTGGCCCTGCAATGTATGGACCGGCAAGAGCGGATACCGACGGCTCGCTACGGTGAGGCAAAAATCCCAAAGCTGGACACCCTGCCGAAAATCAATCTCCATCACCTGCGTGTTATGACTGACGACACGGGCATGCTGCAACACGCACACTTTTCCATACCCAATCGTGACCACGGCTATTGTACGGATGACAATGCTCGTGCATTGATTGCGGTGAGTATGTATTACAGGCTTCGAAACGAAGAGGAGGTCATTCCTCTGATAAAGAACTATCTCTCCTTTCTCATCAGTGCGTTCAATCAAGACAACGGCAGATTCCGTAATTTCATGTCTTATGACCGCAAGTGGCAGGACCAAGCCGGTAGTGAAGACTCTCACGGAAGGGCACTGTGGGGTCTTGGAACTACCATGGGAATTACAGCAGATCCGTCCATTCGCGAGGGGATCTGTCATCTGTTTGAGAATGCCAGTAATTGCGTGGAAGAATTCGAGCATCCCCGAGCCTGGGCATTCGCATTGATCGGCATTCAACAGTATCTAAGCGTTTATGGTGGTGATTCCCCGGTAAGAAGAACAAGAACGGCCCTTGCAGAAAGGCTATATCAACTCTTCAAGAAGAACTCTTCTAAAGATTGGCCCTGGTTTGCAGACACTGTCACATGCGCTAATGCAAGATTGCCTCAGGCACTATTGGCCGCAGCCCGTGGTTTATCGAATGAAGAGATGCTTGGAGTTGGACTGGAGGCTTTGACATGGCTTCTAAAACAACAAACCGCTGAGGAGGGCCATATTTCCATAATCGGGAATAACGGTTGGATGGATCGCAGCGGACAACGCGCTCACTTTGGTCAGCAACCTCTGGAGGCGATGGGATTGATTGAGGCGTGTGTAGAAGCATTTCTTGCTACGAATGAGGACAACTGGCTTAATGAGGCGCGGCGGTGTCTGGACTGGTTCCTGGGACGAAATGATTTGAATGTCGCGATCTATGACTTCAAAACCGGAGGCTGCCACGATGGCCTTGAACCACAGGGTTTGAATCGGAATATGGGCGCTGAGTCTACCCTTGCCTGGCTTATTTCATTGCTTACGATGTATAACGTCTTCGAACAGGAAATCCTGCTCAAAGAGGACACAAGGGGAGAGGAAAAGGCCTGATATGCATTCGCTCTCTATAGAAAGAAGACGAGAAACCTTTGTGTGCGATTCTTCGCGTGTTATTACGAGGTTCTATGCTCCTACCAACAAAGCTCGTACTGAAAAGATCATCGAACGTGTCCTGTCGCTTTCTGAAGAAGAATGCAGTATGGAGTTGCGCAGGATCTATAGAGATTTCTCAACCCGTCATCACGATTTCGAAGCTATTCTGTTCTCCAATTACCAGCGGGTGAAGAAACACCTCGCCGATCCAGAGAAACATTCTAAGGAACGAAACCTGTTGATAGGCGCGTATTTTACTCACGAATACTCCGTAGAATCCGCTGCCCTCTTTAATCCATCCATAGTGGCTCATCCTGACCAGACCAATCTGCCTTCCGGGTCGATGAGATTCATTATTAGTTTCAGAGGAATTGGAGAAGGTCATCTTTCCTCTATCGTATTTCGTACCGGAGTGTTGGATCAAAAGAACAACATGACGATGGCTGCGGTCAGCCCATATGTGGAACAGCCTGCTGTGGAATTCAATCCATCCTATGACAGGCATACGTTCTCGCTAAAGCTGAACGTATTGGGTGCCGACTCCGACATCAGTTCTCGGATACTTGACCCATTGCCGGACCAGTTCCTTGTTGACCAACTGAAAGACTCTATCCGGCGGGTGAGATCGACAATTTCTCATACGGTTGTTCTTCAGGAAACCATCCGGGTGATAGACTGGCTTGTCAGATCAAATTATGAAGTAGTCTTCCGTGGTGACCAGCCTTTGTCTGAACGGGTCATATTCCCGGTCTCGGAAGATGAAAGCAATGGTATTGAGGATGCCCGCTTTGTTCGTTTCAGCGATACGGAGACAGAAGGGCGCTACTATGCCACCTATACGGCCTATAATGGTCACTCTATTATGCCCATGTTGCTTGAAACGGGGGATTTCCTGAGATTTCGAATGCGTACACTTAACGGCGAAGCCTCCAGGAACAAAGGGATGGCTCTCTTCCCAAGAAAGGTCAACGGATTGTACACCATGATTTCCAGACAGGACGGTGAGAATCTATACATCGTTCAGTCGGATAACATTCACGTCTGGAACGAAGTCAAGGAGTTGGAGAGACCGAAATACTGCTGGGAATTCATACAGATCGGCAACTGCGGATCCCCTATCGAAACAGAAAAGGGCTGGCTTCTCTTGACGCATGGAGTGGGCCCGCTTAGGAAATATTGTATAGGAGCAGTACTTCTGGATCTGCGGGATCCATCGAAAATCATTGGGGGATTGAAAGAGCCTCTCATCATGCCGAACGAATACGAGAGGGAAGGATATGTGCCTAATGTGGCTTACACCTGTGGCGCAATAATCCACAATGATGTGCTGGTGATTCCCTACGGAGTCTCTGATACCTCCTCTTGTGTTTCTACTGTTGAACTGAGGACGTTACTTGACAGACTTGCGCAATAGGACTCCTGTATTGCAGGACTAGATTGCGACACATAGTACTGCTTGCCTCTGCGGCCAAGGGACCATGTGAGAAACATTTGGAACGAAGTCAAGAGGCGAGAAGGGATGTACCGTAGTCTAGGTCAACCGCATGAGAACGACATACGCTTTCCGCCTCCAAAGGCTGCCTGCTGGATTTTGTGCAAGGTACGCTTCCGTGACAGCAGTCACAAATACGCTCGCAAGTAATCTGCAGGAAACAGGGCTCATTTCCCGCCGCTCTCGTTCGGGACTCTTTTCTCCCAGGATCAAATAATTGCAAGAAGATCAATGCCTTATGTTCATCATTGAAAACGGGAAGCGCAAGGCGCCTCGGTGATGGAGTCTTCGAGACGCATGCGGTGCCAAAACCCCCAAGGGGGAAAGCACATCGTAAAGGAAAACCCTTGTGGGACAAATTCGATAGACGCAACCCAGCAGACCAAGAAACAACAGAGGAGGGAATCATGTTCATCTTGCCGCGACTGTTCGGACTTCTGCCGCTTGCTGTAATGCTGTGTGTTGCTCATGGACTCCATGGGTGCGGATCCGAAGACGCTGTGATGACTGAAAGTGGCCTAGGAGACATCACGGTGGGTCCTGGCGACCCGAATCCTGGTCCCCCCAAAGAAGGAGGTTCCATTGATCCGGAGAGCTGTTCCATCTGGCCGGAGGTTGCCTTTGAACAGACACTGACTTCATTGGACAGGCCGGTCCACATTACCCACGCGGGCGACGGAAGCGGCAGGCTGTTCCTGGTCGAACAGCCCGGGCGCATACGAGTGGCCAGGAACAACGTTCTGGAGTCGGCGCCGTTCCTGAATATCAGTTCCCGGGTGCTATACGGTGGCGAACAGGGCCTGCTGGCCCTCGCCTTTCCTCCAGGATATACGAACAAGGGTTATTTCTACGTGAGTTATATCCGGGAACCGGATGGAGCCAGTGTGATTGCCCGGTACTCCCTGTCCCGGGGAAACCCCGATGTGGCGAACCCCGACAGCGAGGAGGTGCTGCTGACCGTTGACCAACCCTTCCCTATCCACAATGCAGGACTCATCGCCTTCGGTCCGGAGGGCTATTTGTACATAAGCCTCGGTGACGGAGGCTCTGCAGGAGATTCCCTGAACAACGCTCAAAACACGCACTCCCTGCTCGGCAAGATTTTGAGAATTGACGTAGAGACGGGCGACATCCCTTACGCTGTTCCCGAAGACAACCCCTTTGTGGATCAGGAGGGATACCGTGAGGAGATCTGGGCCCTGGGGCTCAGGAATCCGTGGCGCTTCTCTTTTGATCGTCAAAGCGGTGCCCTGTACATCGCCGACGTGGGCCACAACAACTGGGAGGAGGTGAACGTTCAGCCCCCCTTAAGCACAGGCGGTCAGAACTACGGATGGCGCATCACGGAAGGGGCACACTGTCGCACGCCACCGATATTCTGCAACCCCACTGGGCTTACTCTTCCCACATACGAGTATAACCACTTCCTGGGGTGTTCGATCATCGGCGGCTTCGTGTATCGGGGAAGGGCCTATCCCTGCCTGGAGGGCATGTATCTGTACAGCGACTTCTGCACAGGAGGGGTGTGGGGACTGAAGCAGGTAGACGGCGCTTGGCAGAGTAGACTTCTCACCGATACGTCACTTCAGTTCGTCAGCTTCGGGGAAGACGAGGAGGGCGAATTGTACGCTCTTGACGTCACGGGCGGCGTGCACATCCTCACCCTCATGTAGGTAGTGTCCGCCGGAAGCGATCCACCTCAGAGAAAACAAGGAATGATTGGAAACGCTGTGGTGGACACATGTCCGGGTACACGGATGAAATCATCGCTCACCGCGGGATCCTGGAAGAGGGGATCCATTTTCTCCAGAAGCCCTTCACCGGGCAGTCCCTCTCGCTCAAAGTCCGGCAGGTGCTGGATGGATGACCGCATCCTCGCTACGTCACAGCCAAAACGCCAGGCTGCAATGAGCGCGGATGCCGTCATCGCGGAGTACGGGGACAGCCACTTATCTCCCTGGCCGCGGATCTGTTAAAGCAGGTGAACGAGACCCGGCATCCGGTCATCATCACCCAGAACGGAGAAACAGGGCGGTTCTTCAGGATCCCCAAAGCTATGAAAGCATGCGTAATGCCCTCGGGCTTTTGAAATTGATCGCCCAAGGCGAGGAGGACATTCGCAAGGGGAAGGTCAAATCCCAGGACAAGGTCTTTTCAGATATCGAGAAGGCGATTGGTCGGGAGTGAAAAAAACCTTCGACATCCTCTGGGCCGCCGTGGCTGAAAATGACCTGATCGGAATCATCGAGTACATCGCCAATGATGATCCCGTCACGGCTCTGCAGATCCTGAAAAAGATCAAGACGGCCACCATCAAAACTGGATTATTCTCCAAGACGGGGTCGTATCGTTCCCGAATTACGGAAACATGGTATCTCCCGATACCGAGAGATCATCATCCGGTCCTGGCGGGTGATCTACAGAATCGATGAGAATTGCGAGTACATTGTATCCGTGATCGACGGACGTCGAAACGTGGACGACCTCCTGCTTGCGAGGCTGTTGCAATAAACTGAGCAACCCGATTTGCCGTCCCCAGTCCGGAAAGTAAAGACGCCCATCCGTTGTCGCCCACTCAGCCTGCCTTCACAGAGCGGATCCTCTTCCTGGCAAACCGTGTGTGCCAATGATGCACAGGCTTTCTTGCGAGGGATGGTATTGGCGCGGCTCACTTGAATCTGGAAAGGACGGAATCGATCCGCCTTCCCAGGTCGTCCCGCGCGCTCTCGACATCCCCCTTCAACTTCTCCCACGAGGCATCGCCGGACTGTTGGAGATGTCGGCCATCTGTTCGATGAGATATCGGAAGGGTACTTTGTGTCCACCGTAGGCCGAGATGAAAAGACCGTTCGAGAATACATCAAGAAACAGGAAGCGGAAGATCGAAGACTCGATCAGTTGAACATCTTCGAATAGCCACCTTTAGGTGGCTCATGGTTTTTCAACCGCTTTGAGCGGTTCACAATCTTTCAAGCCTCCGGCTTTGCCGGAGGTCAGGCTGATTATACGTAATAAAGTGACCTTCATGCGTACGCAAGATAACGCACTTTTCGGCGGGTGGACGACCTGCATGTGCACGCGTTGTTTGCTTCTGATATCGTAGGATTCCAAAAGCAATGGATCTTGGGTAGACTGAGAAAGGTCAGCAACCGGCGGGTGCGGTTGACGGAGGCGCCCTCTGATCGGAAGGGGAGCGATGATGGAGAAGAGCCTTGTTCATGAGGAGCTTTACAGAAAGCTGGCCGTTACCCCTACCGGGGTGCCGAAGGGGGAAAAACTTCTGGAGATCTTACGGGTGCTCTTCTCTCCCGAGGAGGCGCGACTGGCTCTGATTCTTCCCTTTATGCCCACCCCTCTTGCCGATATTGCCGATGCCGCCGGGATGGACGTGGAGGTTGCGGCACGCACGCTTCTCCACATGGCGGACAAGGGGCTGGTATACGCTTCTGAAGAAGCCGGCGTCCCGGTCTTCATGCTCTTCGGCGTCTCCTGGACCCTCTTCAAGTATCCAGTGGTGAGCAAGGTTCCCGGGGTGGACTATGAAAGACTGAGGCGGTTGTGTAGGGAGTTCCTGGCAGAGGGCACGTTGATCGGGGAGGGGGCGTTGAATGCAGCGGGAGAACACGTGCCTGTGGGCCGGATAATCCCGGTCCAGGAGAACCTCTCACCGAAAACAGAGGTCCTTCGGCAGGACCTGGTCTATTCGTACATCGCTGAGGCGGATTTCATCAGCCTCAGCGATTGTGCCTGCAGAAAGATCGTGGGCGCTTGCGACGCCCCGAAAGAGGTCTGCATTGCCTTCGGACGCCAGGCGAAATATCTCGTAGAGAGAAACCTGGCACGTCCTATCGACAATCAGGAGGCGAGAAGAATCCACAAAGTGGCCTGTGATGCGGGACTTGTGTCTGTCACATCCAACACGCGGGACGAGGTCGGCATCGTCTGTCACTGCTGTTCCTGCTGCTGCGCACAACTGGGGGCAGCTACACGTCACGGACACTACGATCTTGTTCCGAAAGGGACCTATTCCGCGAAGGTTGACGAGGACGCTTGCAGCGGCTGTGGTGCCTGTTTCGATTCGTGTCCCATGAAGGCGATCCTTGCGGCCCACGAGGGGAGCGGCGAGACGGCCCGGGTGGACCTGAAAAGGTGTATCGGCTGCGGCCTTTGCGTTTCGACCTGTCCCGACGACGCCATATCCCTGGTTCAGAGGTCACCGCTTCCGGACGTTCCCAAGGACGTCTTCGCATGGATGGAGAGGGCGGTTGAAACCAGGGGTGTGAAAGAGGAGTTCCTCAGAGAGCTTCAACTAAGAAAGCGAAGGCGTACCTGAAAGGCCTCCTCTTCATTCGGACATCCTGTCCCTCAGGCGTGCGGTTTCCGCCTCGTCGATCCGCAGGGGATGTTCGCGAATCGACACGCCGTATTCTTCCCGGGCCCGCTGGATGCTCACCAGGCCCTGTTCCACATCGCGCAGCACCTTCTGCGGGTCTCTCGCAGCGGCGGGGCCGTAGCCGCCGCCTCCCGCGGTCCGGAGGACCACCCGGGTCCCCGCCTCGGCCCGCAGCGTCACCTTGGTCGGCAGGGCCTGCTCCTCTCCACCCGGCTTCACGATCCGGCAGTCGGAACCTCCTCCGGGAGCGCCCCCGCACAGGCCCCACGGCCTGAGGGCCCTCCTCTCCGTGCCCAGGGTGATGGCGGCCTCGTGGTCCAGAAGGGTGATCTCCCGGGTCATGCCCATGCCGCCCCGTGCCCTGCCCGGGCCCTCGGAATCGGGCACGAGTCCGTATCGCTCCACCCGCAGGGGATAGGCGATCTCGATGACCTCTGTCGGGGCGTTTCTCGTGTTGGTCATGTTCGTGTGGACGCCGTCCATCCCGTCCAGACCCGCCATGGCCCCGTGTCCGCCTCCATACGTCTCGACGTAGGAGTAGTATTCGCCCGTCCGGGGGTCCACTCCGCCGATGGTGAAGTTGCTCATGCTTCCTGTCGACGCTGCGGGCACTCTTTCCGGAACGGCCTTCGCCAGAGCGCCGAGCACCACGTCCGCGATTCGTTGCGACGTGTTGATGTTGGCGTTCGAGACAGGGGCGGGGAAATCCGGGTTCACCAGGGTCCCGGCCGGCGTGACGACCTCCACCGGGCGTGAGGATCCTTCGCTCGACGGCAGCTCCGGATCGATGACCGCCTTCAGCGCGAAATAGACGCAGGCCAGAGTGACCGGCCGGGTGGAGTTGACCGAGCCCCTCGCCTGTCTGTCCGTTCCGGTGAAGTCGACCCGAACACGGTCCTCCTCGATCGTGAGGGTGACGGCGATCTTCATGCGGTCCTCGGACAGGCCGTCGCCTTCCAGGAAATCCTCGAAGCAGAAGACCCCTCGCGGCAGATCGCGAATGCGGCTTCGCGTCCGACGCTCCGCATAGTTGATGATCTCCTCCATGTAGAAACGTGTCGTCTCCGGTCCGTGCTTGGAGACGATCTCGCCCAGCCTTCGCTCACCCACATTGTTCGCAGCCATCTGGGCCTGGAAATCCCCGTAGGTTTCGTACCGGGTCCGGACGTTGTTGGCGATGAGGGCCATGATCGTGTCGTCCACCTCTCCCCGGCTTCGCAGCTTGACCGGAGGAATCCGAAGACCCTCCTGGAAGATCTCCGTGGAAATGGTGGGCATGCTCCCGGGCGTCATGCCGCCCACGTCCACGTGGTGCGCCAGGTTGGCCAGCAGGGCGATGCATTCGCTCCCGGCGAAGACGGGCGTGAGCATGCAGATGTCCGGCAGGTGGGAGCCGCTGATGTACGGGTCGTTCGTGATGACCGCATCCCCCGGTTCGAGCCGCTCCACCGGGAAGCGCTCCAGGGTCTTCTTCACGACCGATACCATGAGCCCCAGGTGGAGGGGGATGTGCTCGGCCTGGGCCACCAGGTCTCCCTGCGAAGTGTAGATGGCGGTGGAGCAGTCCCGCCGGTCCTTGATGTTGGTGGACAGGGAGGCACGGATCAAGGCCGCGCCCATCTCCTCGGCAACGGACTGAAAGCCGTTTCGCATCACCTCCAGGGTGATCGGGTCTGCCTGCTGTTTCATTCCACGTCCTCCCCGCAATCCCGTATGAGCAGGTTGCCGTACGGGTCCGCCGCAGCCCGGTAGCCGACGAGGACAACCACGGTCGAATCCATCTGCTCCAGGATGGCAGGCCCCGTGATCTCGACCCCAACGGGCAACCGGTGCCGCAGGTAGACAGGCGCCTCCACCGGTCGTCTCCCGAACCAGACCTCGCGGGTGCCCGCAGGCTCCGGCGCGGTCCCGACCGAGGTCTTCCTCTTCGCGGCCCGGAATTCCGGCAGTTTTCCCAGGGCCACCACCCGCAGGCTGACGAACTCCACCGCCTCCGCGCTGCGGGCGTATCCGTAGGCCTTTTCATGCAGCCTGTGGAAGTCTTCCGTGATCCCTGTCAGGTCTCCGGCCTGCAGAACGCCTCCCTGAACCGGAACCGGCAACTCGTAGGCCTGGCGTACGTAGCGCATGTCGGCCGAGCGGACCAGCACCACGGACGGCCCGGAGAAGCCTTCCCGTCCGAGCTGTTCCGTGCCCTGTGCCTCCATCTCCTCGAAGATCGACTGGATGCGGGCCGCATCCGCGGTCCGTGAAACCGCGATGTGGGTCTGTACATAGTCGTGCCGCACGTCCGCGGAGAGCATGCCGACGGCGGAGGAGATCCCCGGGTGGGGGGGCACGACGATCTCTTTCATGTTCAGTGCCCGGGCAAGCTCCACCCCGTGCATGGGGCCCGCTCCGCCGAAAGGGACGAGGATGAACTCGCGCGGATCATGGCCCCGCTCCACGGAGACCCTCCGGATTCCGCGGATCATGTTCGCATTGACCACCGAGAGGATGCCTTCGGCCGCCTCGTGCAGGCCGATGCCGAGAGGATCTGCGATCTTCTCCTCGAGGACGTGGGATGCCTGCTCCAGCCGGAGAGGCATTTCGCCGCCAAGCAGGCCGTGCGGGCTGAGCCTCCCCAGAACGAGGTTCGCATCGGTCACCGTGGGCTCCGTGCCCCCGCGGCCGTAGCAGACCGGCCCCGGGTCCGCACCCGCACTCTCCGGCCCCACCCGAAGTGCGCCGCCCTCGTCCACACGGGCGATGCTTCCACCACCGGCTCCAATGGTGTTGATGTCGATCATGGGCAGCTTGATCGGATAGCCCCCGATCTCGCTCTCGGTGGTCAGCCGCGGTTCCCCTCTCTCGATCAGGCAGATGTCCGAGCTGGTGCCCCCCATGTCGATGGTGATCACGTTCGGACGCTCCAGGCTCCTGGAGACGAAGACCCCGGTCAACGCTCCGCCCGCCGGTCCGGAGAGCACGGTCCGGGCGCTCATCCGGCGGGCCGTCCTGGCCGTGATGACCCCTCCGTTCGACTGCATGATGTACAGGTCCGATGCGATGCCCATCTCCTGCATCTGCCGTTCCAGGTCCGCCACATAGTCGTTGACCTTCGGCATGACGTAGGCATTGATGCAGACCGTGCTCGTCCTCTCGTATTCCCGGAATTCGGGGAGCACCTCCGAGGAGGTCGTCACGTGTGCCTCGGGAATCACCTCGGAGATGATCGACTCGACGGTTCGTTCATGGGCCGGGTTGGAGTAGGAGTGGAGAAAGGAGATCGCAATGGACAGGATCTTCTGCTCGCGGATCTGCTCGACGATCCGGCGGGTCTTCTTCTCGTCGAGGGGCCGGAGCACTTCGCCGGTGTGAAGGATCCTTTCCGGCACTCCGTAGCGCAGGTGACGGGGTACGACCGGTGCGGGCCGCACGGCACGAAAATCGTAGAGCTTCGGCCGGTTCTGCCGGCCGATGTGCAGCACGTCCTCGAAGCCCTCCGTTGTCAGGAGGGCGGTTCCTGCGCCCTTGTGCTCCAGCAGCGCATTGGTCGCCACCGTGGTGCCGTGAATGAGGAAACCAAGCTCTTCCGGGAGGATCCCTTCCTGCTCCATCAGCTTTCGGATGCCGGCGACCACGGCGAGGGAAGGGTTGGACGGGGTGGAGGGGACCTTCGTGATCACCACATGGCCGGAGGACTCCTCGAAGACGCACAGATCCGTGAACGTTCCCCCCGTGTCGACCCCGAGTCGATACCGATGCATCCAATGAATCCGCGCTGATGGGATGTTGTTACACTATGAGCAAGGTTATACGAGCGATCGATGCAGGGTCAAGCCCGGACGCGTGTTGCGGCCTACGTCAGCATGTGAAACAATGAAATGCCTGTGAAGGAATACCGGGATACGGCTACCAGCGGAGTAGCGTATGAATACGAAGAAGCTGAAGGAAGCGGAAAGGGAATTCCTGAAGGTGTACCCGGGAGGGTTCGCTCATCCCGAGATGCAGAAGATCGCGAAGAAGCACAAGCCGGAACAGATGACGGCGCTCGCACAGGCGGCCTTTGCAGAAGATGCGTTCGGCGATCCTGACGGGATCGTGAAGAGCATGATTCAGGTGGTGACCCGCTCATCCATGGTTTCCGTCTTCGAGAAACCGAGATTCCGCGACTATGCGAAACCGCTCGATTCCGCGGCGAAGAAGAAGATGGCCCTGGCCCTGAAGGAACTGCTTCACGGCAGGGATGCGGACGGATTCGAGAGCCTTGTCGAAATCCTCAAGAAACGCAAACTGGCGAAGTGGCCGCTCGTTACGGTCTTCCCCGCCTATTACCGCCCGAAAAAGGAAGTCTTCGTAAAACCGACGACGGCGAAAGGGATCATCCGTTACTTCGAGCTCGAGGGCCTCGAGTACGATCCGACCCCGACCTATGCCTTCTACAAGAAATACCGCACGCTCATCAACAGGATGAAGAAGGAAGTCGACAGGTCGCTGTCACCGAGCAACGCGGCGTTCTGCGGCTTTCTGATGATGACGATGGGCTAGCAGGAAGCACTCGCTTTCAGCATGTACCTGCCCACCCCGGCGCCAGCGGATTCGCCGATGACCGGGCATTTGACCTGGAAGAGGAAGTAGATGTTGCCGGGAGCTTCGCTCAGGGTCTCGAAGTTTCCCTGGCCCTTGGCGACGACCACGTCTGCGGTTCGGAAGAGGGCGAGGACCTCCGGGCGGACCTCGGAGAGAACCGTTCCCGGCGCGTCGTTTCCGTTGTCCAGGACCGGGACCCGCCGGTCCAGGCCCACGAAGCGGGCGTCTTCGAGGGTTGCGTCGTTCAGGACAGGCCGGCCGCGGACGACGAAGGTGACCTCCGCGCGCGAGATTTTCTTCATCTCCTCGATGAGCAGCCGGTCGAAGACGATCTCGCCCGCGTTGTCCCCGAGATAGAGGATCGTACCGGCCTTCTGCACGTCCGCCTCGAAGGCCTCGTAATCGAAAACACCGAATCGGGCCCTGCCCGCGTTCCGCCACTCCCCGTCGAAGTCGAAGCCCTTCGCCTTTGCGCCGAAGTCGATCACGTTTCCTGCGATCGAAAGCCGGACCGCCAGCTCGAGCGGGTCATCGGCCTGTTCGATTCGAGCCCGGAGTTCCGGAAGGAGGGCAAGTGCCCTCGTGTTGTATTCGCGTTTCAGGTCGCTGTAGGGATCCGGGTTGCCGGTGATCTCGCGGACCAGTCGGTGTGCCTTCCGGGCGATCTCCGGGGGGGAGGCGTCGAGCCGGAGGCCCGTGAGCAGTTCCATGACCCTGTCCAGGATTTCGCGCTGAAGGGCCGCGTCCGGTGTGGCGATCCGCGCCGCCTCCAGGGCCTGGCTCAGCATGCAGGGGAAGCAGTCCAGATGTGTCTTCATGGGTGCGTCGTCTCCCTGTTCAGGAAGCCTCGGGGCAAATCCTCAGCCAGACACTGTACATCTTTTCGCCGGAATGCTCGAAACATGCGAACCCGGCCGGGTCCTCTTCCTCCACGCTGAGGTTCTCCTCGGAATAGATCTCCTTGAACTGCTCGAGCCAGTGACGTAAATGGGCTCCGCCGCCCGTGTAGACCTTGCGCCACCTCCGGCCCGAAGGGTCAATCTTCTCTTCCCGGATCCCTTCGCCGTGGCAGCCCTCCTTGTCAGGCGGCTTCCCTCCACGTTCTTCCTGCTGCATAGCTGGATACCTCTTCGGTCGTCTTCAGCCTACAAGGACTTCCAGCGCCTCACGTCACGATTCGCGTCTGCTCGATGATCGCCACGGCCTCTTGAATGAATCGGATTGCTTCAGCAGATTGCCTCTTCGCTTCCTGTTCGACCCGCTCCAGGATGTCGTAGTATGCATGCCATGCCGTCCGCTCCGTTTCATAGGACGCGCTCATCCAATCCGGGTCCTTCTGCTGTCTCTGGAGCAGGTGCCGGAGCCTGCGAGCCCCCAATCGGAGAATCTCGTCCGGTTGCATCCCGTCGTTTGCCCCGCCTCCTCTGAACGACAGGGCCTTCAGGGCGAGACAGAGCAGGGCGGTCGTAAAGGGAAGGGCCAGGACGAAGCTGCCGGTGAAGGGGTCGAGGCAGGAACGGATCTCCTCCAGGGGCCAGGGCAGGGCGCGCGCGTAGAAGGAGAACAGCACCATCCGCTCGTAATCCCCCACGACCTTGCCGGCCGCAGCGGTTCGTATCGCCTCCCCGGCAAAGGCGTGCTTGTCGTGCCGCATGATGAGGCCCGGAATGTGTGCGTAGCGCAAGTACGGTTGTTCAGGGCCGCCCAGGACCGACATCAGGTAGGCCTGGTCCTCGGCCCTGCCGATGCAGGACAGGGTGAAGGGCCTGTGACACCGGAGACTGTCCAGCCGTATGCCGATCGTGCCGCCCGTGACGTGGATCCGGCTCAGGCATCGCGACTTCCCGTCGAGGAGCGGGTCGCCGTACCGGGCCATCATCTCTGCAGCGGTGGACAGGGCCTGGGGAACATGGCTGGCAAACACCCATCGGTCGGGCGGCCACGGCCCATCGGACAGGGTCACGTCGGACGTGAACAATCCTTTGTGGATGTCTCCCTGGTTGACGAGTGCGCCGGCGACCATTCCCAGGGATACGGGTCGGTCCTTCGAATCTCTGCCCCGGGCGCCCCAGAGGGGCGTGCATAGCATCTCGAAGGCGCTTGTTCCGGTCGCTTCCACCAGCTGCTCCTGAGGAAACACCTGGTCGAGGTCGATCTTGAAGGTCGCCCGAATCCGCGGATCTTTGACGACCTGCCAGAGGGCCGCCACGGCCTTGAGGAAGTTGTAGTGCCTTGCGTACGGGCCGTCCACGCCGAAGACGCCAGAGAGGAGGCCCGGGTCCACAGCCTCCACCCCGAAATGTCTCGCCGCGGGGCAGAGGAATTCTTGGACGAGGCGTCTGGCATCGTCTTCGGTGAACACATAGAGGTCGAGGTCGTGAATCCCGCTCTCTCTGGACACTTCTTCCTCGATGTACGTCCTGGCCAGACCGTGAAGGCCCGGGTGGGTCACACTCACCGAGAGGACGACCTCGACCCGGTCGTCCGGGTCCGCGGTGCCGCGTTTCTTCTCGAAGGCGAGGGTGTCCGAGAGTCCCTTCAGGCCGTGCAGGATCTCGTTCTTATCGGGTGCGGTGCCCACCTGAACAGGGTGGTCGTACCAGTAGGCCTGCTCTTCCCCGAGCGCGCGAGCGACTCCTTCCCGGATCTCTTTCCCGCATCGAAGATCGGAGGGGCGCACGTCTGTCGGCGGGACGGTGAGCAGCACGTTCGAGGAGAAGAGGATTTCCCCGGCAGGACTCTCGATGGGGTCGGGGCTCAGGACCAGGTCGTGCACGGTGCGGGCTTCACGCAGGGCTCGAATTCTCTCTTCCCATTGCTTCCTCATGGTTGCAGCCTGGGGGCAGAAGAACCCCCAGAAGGTTTCGACAAGTTCCTGCGATTCGGCATGCCGCTCCCTGTCGTGCACGGAAAGAGTCCGCCCCAGGCCTTCGAGCCGTGCGGCCAGCCCCTCGTCCTGCTTCAGCGCAGAGTCGAGCTCTTCGGAGAGTGCGGGCAGAGCCTCATGGAAGAGGGAAGCGAGCTCGCCCCAGGAGGGATCGCTCAGCAGGCCTTCCATGTGTCTTCTCGCATCGACGGCGGCAGGGTCTTCCCTGTCCCGGGACAACAGGACGAGGAAGTCGTGGGCCAGCCGGGTCGCCGGGCTCGACGGGTTCGCTTCCGTTCGGTCGAGCAGGAACGCGCAGGCTTTTCGGAATGCCTCCATGGATCACTCTCTCGAGCATGCAGGTTCAAGCAGATCGAAACGATTCTATCAGATTGGCGCTGACGATCAATCAGAGGTGCAGAAGGGGGGCCGTACCGGAGTAGAAACGAGCTGCAGGCAAAGGCAGCGATTCCCTGACGGCGAGCCACTACCGGGGTCGTACCACCGATTTGAGGATCCATCCGTCGGCGAACTGGGTGCAGCTCTGGCGGTACCAGTTCCCCTTTTCCTCGAGCACCACGATGGTGGCGCCCTGGTAGAGGGTGCCGAGGCTCTTGTGGGCGATGTCCGGGGCGGTGAACACCTCGGTCGCCTCGGCGACACGAAATACGGCCGGGAGCAGAAGGGGGGTCTCGGGTGCAGAGGATTCGTCCGCGGCGTCTTCCTTGTCCGACTGGATCAACAGGATGCGCGCCCTCTGCAGGAGGTCCTCCATGGACGCCTCTTCGATCTCGAGGCTGGCGTAGATGTCCTTCGGGGTCAGTTCCCATGCCCCCGAGGAAAGCTCTTTGCTGCGAAAGAGATGCCAGAAGATCAGGTCCGTGATGAAGGCCGACGAAGAGAACCTCGTGTCGATCTCGGCGCGGTATTCATTGTAGCCCTCTTTCCTGAGGACGACTGAGTGGGGCTCGTTGCGGGTCAACATGAGCTTGGCCGGGGCCTGGATGCTCACGCCGTCCACCTCGCCCGTGGCTCCGGGCGGGTAGGAGTCGATCCGCACCTCCTGGGTGTTGCCGCGAATCAGCGACGCACACCCACAGGAGAGAGAAAGGCAGACGAGGGCGAGAAGGGCTGTCCAGGGCTTCATGACCTCTGCGATGTCCGGCATTGCTCGAGTTCAAAGGCTCGCCTCCATTGTAAGAAAAGGGAGCCCAAAAGGGAAGAACATTTGACAACGAATGCTCAATTTCTATGCAATATAACTGTAAAGATCTAGAATTCGGCCCGAATCCCTCCCCAGACCAGCCTTCCCGGCGCCGCCTTGAAGGGGGCCTGCTCGGAGTACTCGTCCAGGATGTTCCGCACGTCCAGGAAGACCTCCACGTACTGGTCCGGGAACCTGCGGAAGGGGAACTTCTGGCCCAGGTGAATGTCCCACACACCCCGGTCGGGCAGTTCCCGGATGTTCCTTTCAGGGGCGATTCCCTCTTCTTCGTATTTCTGGGCGTAGGTATAGGTGTAGCGGGTGTTTGCCAAGAGGCCGAACGAGGACTGGTAGCGGGCCTGGACGCTGAAGATGTGGCGGGGTCGGAAGTCCAGGTCCTTGAGCGCCCGTTCCGGCCGTTTGTCCTCCGTATCCAGCAGCGTGTAGGTGCAGCCGAGAAGGACCGGGTCGGTGGGCTCCCAATAGAGTGCAAGCTCCAGGCCCTGCATGACGGCTTCGTCGACGTTCTCGTAGATGAACGTGTCTCCCTCCAGTTCCTTCTTCCCGATCAGGTCGTCCACGTCGCTTCGGAAAAGGGCGAAGGATCCGTACGGAAGGCGGGGCTTGTAGTTCACATCCACCCCGATCTCGTAGAGCAGAGCCCGCTGGTCGGTCAGTTCGGCGTTTCCGTTGGAGCCGTACAGCTGACGCATGTTTGGGAACGTGCTCTTCTTGCCGATCGAGGCATGGGCCTCGAGAAAGGTCCAGGGGGTGTAGAGGAGTCCGGCCTGGAAGTCGACCGTGTCGGTGTCGTCTCCCGGGCCTCCCGGAAACGCGCCGGACTTGAGCGGCCGGTACAGGTTGTACCCCACGCCCGCCACCAAGCGGAGCTGCTCGAGCAGACGGATCTCGTCCTCCAGAGAGAAGGAAAAGATCTCTGCGGCATAGTCTTCCCACGGGAGCCCGATTTCCTCCTGAATGCTGATGTCTTCCTTTTGATAGCGAATACCGGCCCGAAGGTAACTCCACCGGCCCAGGTCCCAGTAGGGGTTGATGAAGTAACCGAGCAGACTGTTCTCGTGGGTCGAGACGGCTTGGCCGTCGGAAGCGACCTCCTCGATGCTCGTGTCCGTGTAGGTGGTGATCTTGTTGTCGAACTTGTCGTAGAAGACCTGCGCCTTCAGTCCCAGGTGGTCGGTGAACGCGTACTCACCGCCCCCATTCAGATACCAGCGGTCCCATTCCTTGCGCCAGAGGGTGTTCGGGAAAGGGTCCAGCATGTCGAAAGGGACTCCGCCGTCGAAGGTGTAGTAGCCCCCTGCCAAGGCGAGGGTCCCGCGGGTTCCCAGGTCGCCGCTCAGCCGACCGTTGGTGTTGTAGCGCTCATAATCGCTGTTCTCCCTCAGGGTTCCCGGCTGGTTCGGCGTCCCCTCGAAGTCCCTGGAGATGGGGAAGCCGTCGGAGCGGTCGTAGCTTCCGCCCAGGGTGTACCGGACCGGGCCGACCATGCCCCGGTGATGGCCGATGGTCCGGAAGGTATCGTAGTCCCCGAATCGCTGGTCCAGCCGGGTTCGGAAGTCGCCCCCTTCCTGGGTGACGATGTTGACCACGCCTCCTGCCGTGTTCGGTCCGTAGAGCACCGAGGAGGGGCCCTTGATCACCTTGATCTTGGCCACGTTGTCCAGGATGATCTGGTTCAGGTCGACCCGCTTCATGTACGGCTCGGTATAGGGCATCCCGTCGATCATGACCATCACGTCGGTGGTCTCGAAGCCCCGCAACCGGATCAGGGACTCCTGCTTGCCGTTGCCGGGCAGCCCGCCCGGAGCGAGTGTGACCTCGCCGCCCGGAATGCCGCGCAGGGCGTCGGCCACGGTGAAGTCGCTCCAGGCCTGGAAGTCTCTCCGGTCTCGCTCGGTGACCGTGGTCACGGCCTGGGCGGCGGGTGTCTTCTCCGTAACGACGACCTCCCCGAGCTCGAATACCCTGTCTTCCTTCATTCCTTCCTCGGCCTTGACTGCTGTCGGCGGCAGCAGGAGGAGGAAGGCGCCGATGACCATCCATGTGAGGATCTGATGCATCGTAGTTCCCATGGTTCCTCTCTTGTGTCTTCCTTGGTGCGTCTGATGGAATCGGAAACCCTCTCCCTGTGCCGAGGGATTCCCGCATCCGCGGGAATGACGCCGAGGTTGGAGATCTTCCATGGATCGAACCCTCCAGCAGGGAGAAGGGACTGTCTGCGGGCTAGAACGTGAGCAGCTCGACGAGGCCGCCGTTCATGAACTTCACGTTGTAGGCGGAGACCGCGGCCCCCCATGGATGGTTCTCCCACGTGGTTTCCAGATCGTCCGGGGAGGGCGAGTACAGATACCCGTTCTGCATGTTCTCCCAGTCGGGCAGCAGGGAAAGGTCCTTGTTCCTCTTCGCGAGCAGGTTGTATCCGTCCGTGGCCGTGAGATCATATCGATACGATTCCGGGTTCCTGGTGATCTGCGATGCGTCGATCAGGTCCGAAAGGCGGACCGCAGCGATCCCCCGGAGGTCGGATGTGATGATCCCCGCCAGGGGGGTTTCGATCTCGGTCGCACCGAGCCGGACGAACACGGTCTCGTCTCCGACCCAGGGCTCTCCCGGGGGCTCGCCCTGATCGACATTGTAGGCATCCCGGTACGCATCCCATCCGTCCCCGCAGCTCAGAACGAGCCAGGGGAGCAGCACCACGATGGAAAGGAAGCGAAGTCGTTGAAGGCGGGTTCGTTTGCTCGACATCTGTGTTTCTCCTTTTGAAGCATGCAGCGATGGCTCGTTCTTGCCTCATTGTTCGGGATTTTTTCCGGTTCCAAGGCGCTGGTCCTGTATTGCCAGCGCTTCGGCCGGCCGTGTCCCCTCCATGAGAACCTCCTGCAGGGCCATCTCCAGGGCCTCGGACACGGCAGGGAAGGAGGGAATGGACGGGGCGGGCTTCGCATTCCGCAGCGCCGAGGCCAGCACCCTGCCCTCCGGCTCCTCAGTGAAGAGCGGATCCTCATAGACCGGCTGGAAAGGGGAGAGCATCCCGGAGGCGCGGTACTTCTCGGCCTGGTGCTCCGTGGAGCAGAGCCGCCCGAGAAGGCGGGCCAGAACCGGCTGCTTCTCCCTGTCCCCGGTCAGGGTGCCGAACGCCCAACCGTCCACGAGCGTGACGGAGGGCCCTTCGGACCGGGCCCGCGGAATGGAGACGAGCCGGATCTTGTCGTGGAACCGGCTGTGCTTCTCCAGCATGGCCCGTTCCCACGAGCCTCCCTCGGTCATGGCGAAGAGGCCGCCGGCCAGGCCCTGGAAGATCGTGTCCTGATCCATGGCGTAGAGGGTAGGGGGGGTCACACGATGGGTGTGGGCCAGATCCCGGTACCACTGCATCGCCTCGATCGCTGCCGGCGTGCAGAGGGTGACCGCTCCCTGCGCATTCTCCAGGCTGCCGCCCAGCCCCCAGAACCAGGGGAGCCACTGGAGGACCGACTTGCGGCTTCTCGCGGCCGGGACGCCGAAGCCCCATCGATCGATCTTCCCGTCTCCGTCCAGATCCCGGGTGAGCTTGCGGGCGGCGGCGACGAGATCGTTCCGGGTCCACTCCGGGGACGGCTCGGAAATGCCGGCCTGAGCGAACAGGTCCTCGCGATAGAGGATCACCCGCACACCGATGTCATAGGGCATTACGTAGCGCCTCTCCCGCCACTCCACACTCGGGGCCACCGCAGGCAGAAGGTCCTTCCACATTCCGGCCGGCAGGAATCCGTCCATCGGTTCGAGAACGTCCTGCTCCACGAGAGCGGGCATCGACTCGAGGCGAACACACGCCAGGTCCGGGCCCTCGCCCGAAGCGTGGACGACCATCAGCTTCTGCAGGACCTGTTCCGTCTTGCCGGGCACGAGTTCCAGTTCGAATGTCCACTTCGGGTTCTCTTCCCGTACCGACCTCCAGACCCTGCCGAGCCACGGGCTCGACTCGGAAGGGGAGAACCACTGCGGCAGGGCCACGGTGATCCGCTTCTCCTCCGGCTGCTCCGCACGCTGGCACCCCAGGCCCAGAAGGACCGCCACCATGATCAGTGTTGCGAGAAGCGGGAGAGGATATACATGATTCTTCATTCTCTTTCCCTTGCCCGAGGGCCCAGGGGGTTGCGTGGCCCGGCCTTTGCCCTTCGTCCTTTGTCCTTTCACCTGTCAATCATTCCTCTCAAGTTCATCCTGAAACCCCCGCGGGATGTGTCACCCACTGGGTCGCAAGCTTTCCCACCCGAGTCGATTGAGCACGAAGAGGAAGAACAGAATCGGCACCATGGAAATCACGGACAGGGCGCAGATCTTTCCGATCTCGAAGCCGTGCTCGCCCACGTACTGATAGATGCCGAGGGGCAGCGTCATCTTTTCCTTGCGGTGGATGAGCAGAAGGGGGAGGAAGAAGCTCTTCCAGGACTGGGCGAAGAAGAAGAGCCCGGTCACCAGGATCCCCCGGATCCTCAGGGGCACCACGACCCGGAAGAAGACCCCGAGGGGGCCGCACCCGTCCACGCGGGCCATCTCCCCGTATTGCGGCGGGAGGGACTCGAAGTACCCCTTCAGCAGCCAGACGACCAGGCTGAGGCCTGCCGCCTTGACCAGGACCAGCCCGATCAGAGAATTGAGCAGGTGAAGGGAGACGCAGATGCGGTAGAGGGCCGTCATGCTCACCAGGTTGGGCAGAAGATGGACCACCAGCAGCAGCCCCAGAAGGAAGGACCGGCCGGCGAAGCGGTACGTCCCGAAGCCGTAGGCGGCCAGTGCGCCCAGCAGGGTCGCCACCCCGGAGGTGGCCACCGCAACCACGAGGCTGTTTGCAATGTACCGGTGGACCGCCGCGTCCGAGAGCACGCTTCTGTAGTGCTCCCAGGAAACGGTGTCGGGCAGCCACGACACGGGCAGCCGCAGGATCTCGGACGCAGGCTTGAGCGACGTGAAGAGGACCCAGAGGATCGGGCCCGCCACGAAGGCGAGGAGGAGCATCATCCATGCAGAAAAGAGGATCCGTTTCATAGCGAAATCCCACGGCCCGGTCCGGGCCCTCCCCGTTGCAGCAGGTAGACGACCGAGACCAGGACGAGAAACAGCCCTGCCAGGCAGACCCCTACGGCGGACGCGTGTCCGAGTTCGTAGTGTGAAAAGGTCAGGCGGTAGACGTGGGTGGCCAGGACTTCCGTACCGTGTCCCGGCCCCCCGCCGGTCAGGGCGAAGACGAGCGTAAAGGAGCCGAGGGATTTGATGCCCACGAGCATGGCGTCCAGCAGAAGCACGCCCTTGAGCTGCGGAAGCAGGACGTGTGCGAAGCGACTCCAGCCCACGGCGCCGTCGATGGAGGCAAGATCCATCAGCCTGGAGGGAACCGCCTGCAGCGCCGCCAGGATCACCATGGCGGAGATTCCGATGCCCTGCCACAGGGAGGCGATCACAAGGGCGGCCATGGCGGTGCCGGGCCGGCTCAGCCACGCAACCTCGGAGAGGCCCACCTGTCGGAGGTGTCCGTTCAGCAGGCCGAAAGGCTCGTGAAAGACGGATCTCCACGTCATGGCCGTTACGATCTCCGAGAAGAGCCACGGCAGAAGCAGGGCCACGATGAGGATCCCCTTCCACGGCCTGCGGCAGGCCGACAGGTAGACGGCGACGGCAAGGCCGAGGGAGACCTCGAGGAGCACAGAGGCGAGCAGGAGAACGCCGCTGTTCTTCAGGGAGATCCAGAACAGCCCGTCCTGCAGCAGCCGCCCGTAGTTCTCCAGGCCGACGAAGCGAGCGTCCCCGGAGCCGAAGGTTGCATCCGTCAGGCTGAGGAGAAGGGCGTAGCCTGCGGGATAGCCCCAGAAGAAAAGGAGATACACCAGGGCCGGCAGCACGAAGACGTACGGCGTGACGGCTTTCATGACTCACCCGACACGATTCTCTCGCCCGTGTCCTTCCGAAAGAGAAACATCTTGTCCAGGTTGATCTTGAGATAGACCTTAGTGCCCTCGCGGACCACCACCGAGTTCTGCGTGACGCGCACCCGGAGGGTGTGCTCTCCAGAGGAGACGAAGAGTCGCACCTCATGGCCCATATCCTGAACGAATTCCACCACCCCCTGAATGTCGAAAGGCTTCTCCGACCGGGTGGACACGAGGACGTCCTCCGGCCGAAAGGCGGCCCATACCTCTCCGGAAGGAATCTCCACCGTACCGGAACCGCCTGCGGGCAGGAACACGGGCGCGTCCTCGAGGGCCCAGCGCAAGGCCGCCTGGTCCGGCAGGATGACCCCCGGAATCAGATTGATCGCCGGGGCGCCCAGGAAGGTGGCGGAGAAGAGGCAGTTCGGTTCGTCGTAGATCTCCTTCGGGGTCCCCACCTGCAGGAGCCTGCCCTCGGCCATGATGCCGATCCGGTCCCCCAGGGCCATCGCCTCGTTCTGATCGTGGGTCACGTGTATGGCGGTCGTCCCGTTTCGTCGCTGGAGGGAGCGAATCTCCTCTCGCAGCTTCCGTCGAAGAGGGAGGTCGAGGTTGCTGAGAGGTTCGTCGAGGAGGAGCAAGGAGGGCCTGCACATAAGGGCCTTGCCCAGGGCCACCCGCTGCGCCTCGCCGCCGGAGAGCTGGTGGGGCCAGAGCCTGAGCGTCGGCTCCAGGCCGAGAAGTCCGGCGGTCTCCGATACGCGCTTCCTGATCTCCTGTCGGCTCTTCCCCTGCATTCGGAGGCTGAAGCCGAGGTTTTCCTGGATGCGCATGTGAGGGTACAAGGTGTGCTCCTGAAAGACCATGGCCACGTTTCGGTCGCGCGGAGAGAGCCTCCCCACATCCTTTCCGTCCAGGAAGATCTCTCCACGGGTCGGAACGTCCAGGCCTGCCACCAGGCGAAGGGTGGTGGTCTTGCCGCATCCGGAAGGGCCCAGGAGCACGAAGAACTCCCCCTCGGACAGGCTGAGGTCGACCTCGTCCACGGCGGCCTTCGTGCCGAAGACGCGGGTGAGCTGCCTGAGCTCGAGGAAGGGGAGCCGTGTCTCATTCAGAGAACCCATGGTTCCTCAAATGCAGGGGTCAGGGATCCGGAGCGAAGTCGGAGATTGCAGGCGAAGTCGAAGATTGCGAGCAGAGCGAAGCAACCCCCCCGCCCCGATCCGCCCGGGATTTCTGCCCGCACAACAACCTCTTCGACCATCGACCATCGTCCTGGAGTCCTGGCCCGGCAGCATCTACGTTTCCTTCTTCCCAAGGGGGATATGGGGCGGGGCCCGACCCCCGACCCCTTATACCTTCACCTTTCACCTTTGACCTTTCAGCTTTGTCCTTCTGTTGCCCTTACATCGTGTGGCAGTCGGCGCAATTGACCGGCAGTACCACCTCACCACGCTTCACGTGGCAGCCGTTGCAGGTCGCACCGCTCTCCGGATCGGAGAGCCACCCCGTTGCAAGGCCGTCGTCCACAAAGATGGAGGGCGCTTCCTGTGGAACCGGCCGGAGCTCTATCTCGAGCAGGGCCTTCACGGAGTACCTGCCACCGTAACCCGGCATGTCTGGCGGCGAGTCCGGATCTTCGTCTATGACGAAGGTTCTGTTTGCAGGGGGACGGAAATACATGTCCTCGAGGTGATGATGGCCGTAGGGGAAATAGGTGCCGAAACCGTCCGAGGCGTAGAGCAAGTAGTCGTTCTGCACCTTCACCGCTTCGGAGAACCCGGCCGTATCGAGCAGGGTGTCCAGGAAGACCACCTCTTCGTCTTCGATGGTGACCGCAGCCAGGTCCTCCCAGTAGAAGACCTCCTCGGCCGCGCCGTCATCCACGATGACCTTGCGGACCATCTCGAGCGTGAACAGATCGTCGATCTGGCCGCACCCGGTGATTCCGGTGACTGTGGCAAAGGGCGCTTCATCGGAAAGGCTCACTGCAGGCGCGTCGACTTCCACGTCGATCTCGTGCCACGTAACCGGGAAGCACGCGTCCCCGCCCCCGTACGGAATCAGCCGGTAGTCGTAGAGCACGCGGATCTGATCGTAGGAGAAGGAGTCGCTCATCGTATAGTAGGTGACGATGTTGTCCGGCACGAAGTCGGCCAGCGGCCGCTCGGTCAGGTCGGGGTTCGGCAGGTCCGCGAAGTTCACCGGATAGCTGGTCCCGTCGATGATCAGGGTGATCCCCTCGCCGTAATTCGCCTCGCCGTGCTGAGGGCCCTCGCCGACCGGGTAGAGAATGATTTCCGCGAGATCGTTCAGGAAATAGATGTCGGAAAGGCCCATGCCCTCATAGAAACTGCTCTTCAGCACGTCCTCTGATTCATATTCTCCCTCGTAGAGAAGGCCGCTCTTCATCTGATTGAACTCGAGGGTTTCGAAGGGCTGACGGCCGTCCCGCGCGACGATCTTGTAGGTCCAGTTCTTCGGATCGCCGACCACCTCGGGTACGATGAAGGAGGCAAGGGTAACCACCGGCTCGGCCCCCGGCTCGATCCCCCGTTCCCGGTCGTAACTGCACTGGGGCAGGTCCTGCACGGCGACGGAGACCGCCTGGTCCTGCTGGCCGTTCTTGTAGACCAGCAGCTCGTAACCCGAAAGGGGAGCGCCGGCCTCAGGGTCGAGGTCGTAGAGGGCCCGGGGGTAGATGGTGTAGGAGGCTGCCCCTCCCTCGGCCACCTCCCGGTGCAGCACGCCCACGATGTCGAAGGCTCCGTCGCGGTAATTTGAGCCCGGGATGCCCGACCCCGGGTACATGTTCAGGTACAGGGTGTTCGTGTCGCCCGGGGTCTTCAGCTCTATGCCCCGCCCGTTCTGCCCGTACTGGGGCCAGACCGCCGAGGGATCGCCCTGGACTTCCACGTTGTTGACCCTCACGAGATCGCCGACGTGCTCGTAGAGAGTCCCGTAGATGTCGTCCACGGAAGAGAAGACGTGCGGCGCAGGCAGCACCTCCCCGGAACTCAGGACCGAGAGGTTCCCTTCGGACAGAGGATAGAACTCGATCATCCCCTCGTGGGAGCCGATCTCGCCACGGATCCGGACCCGGTCCCCCTCGTAGATCTCGACGTCCTCGAAGGCGGCTGCCTGGAACTGGTGCGCCGCCGCAGCCTGGGCCTGGGTGTCGGCGAACACGTAGGCACCGCCCGTCCCGTCCTGGATCTGCTGGATGTGGAACTTCATGTACCGGCCCGACACCATCACGCCGGTCCCCATCGTGGCGACTCCCTCGATGGTGACGATTTCGCCCTCGTGGGCGGGGGTGTTTCCGTCCATTTCCTTCAGGTAGGAGATGTCCGTCACCTGAGCGGGGACAGGGGGAACCGGGTCATCCTTGCTGGAGCATCCCGGCATCAGGGTGATTCCCAGAATGACGAGGGCCCAACCGATGCGCCCGGACTTCGCGATCCGTGTCATCTCCATCATTTGCTCCCTCCTTACGGCTGTTCAAGATTTTGGGTGGACCTCCACTGCGGGGGCAGGAACTTCAGCACCGCAGGGGACGTCGCATGAAAGACGGCTGATCATGGCAAACCAGTCTTCCAGGGCGTTCTGGCCAACGGAAGGGAGAAGCGACGGGAAACAAGAAAGGCTTCCCGGAGGGGAAGCCTGAATCGTTACCGGCGGCGGGGCTCGACCGGCACCTCAGCTCTTCTCCTTTCCAATCACGGGAGGCACGACCGTTTCCGATCGCACCCAATGTCCACCCCTCGGTTGGGTTCGGGTCCTTTAGAGGGCGTGGATCGGAGAATTTGCACCACTATAGGGAGAACCGGGGGCGTTGTCAAACAGGGCAGAACGTGTCCGTCCTATCTGCGCAGGTTGACTTTCTTTTCAGGTGTTTGCTAAGGTAAATCTCTGAGTTGTTCGTGGCGCGACAGAACTTCGGACCGGCAGGAGGATCTTCGGGATGAGCGAGAAGAAGAGAGTACTCGTCGTGGATGATGAACCGGATTTCGCCGACCTCGTGAAGCAGTATCTCGAGCAGTCCGGCTTCGAGGTCGAGGTGGCCTATGACGGTGTGCAGGGGCTCGAGAAGGTGAAGGCGAACCCGCCGGACGCGATCGTCCTGGACGTCATGATGCCGGAGAAGGACGGTTACGAGGTTTGCGCCGAACTGAAGAAGGACGAGAAGTACGGTGAAATACCGATCGTGTTGCTCACGGCCGTGAGTTCGCACGTAGGGACCACCCAGTACTCCCACTACGACGGGATGAGCACCGAGGCGGACGACTATCTCCCCAAGCCCGCCTCTGCCGAAGAAATCACCGAAAGCGTCAAGAGCCTCCTGGGCGTCTGAACAACTTCCGCCTCGATTCGGGTGGGGAGGAGGGAGGCCTTTCGCCTAAGAGGGCGTGATCCCCGCTCCCTAGTGTAACTACGACAAAGGGAGTACCACGCTGAAGGTGCTTCCCTTGCCGGGTTCGCTCTCCAGAGAGATGCTCCCGCCGAGATCCTCTACGATGGCCTTCACAATGGGAAGCCCGAGACCGGTTCCGGTGATGTACCGGGTGTTGTCGTCCTTGACCCGGTAGAAGCGCTCGAAGATCCTCTCCTGGTGCCGTTTCGCGATGCCGAAGCCGTTGTCCTGCACGGTCACCCGGACCCGATCGTTCTCGGTCGACCCGATCACCTCGATGCGGCCCTCGGTTCCGGTGTAGTGGATCGCGTTCGTGATCAGATTCCCAAAGACGATCTCGAGAGACTGCGGGTCGGCCGAGACGTGGGGGAGGCCCCGCTCCGGAAGGGAGAGCGTGAGGCTTTGCTGCTTTCCGGTTGCCTTGGACCTGAGGAAATCCACGACGCCCGTGAGCAGGTTCGCAACATCAACGGGTTTGCGGTCCTTCGTGACGAGACCGGATTCGATCCTGGAGAGATCCAGCAGGTCGCCGATCATCGTGATCAGTCCGTTCGTCTTCTCCTTGGCCCGCGAAATCAGATAGCGCTGGTCTTCGGGGGTGTCTTCACCAAGCTTGGCAAGGAACATGCCGAGCTGTTCGTGAATCGTCGAAAGGGGGGAGCGAAGCTCGTGGGACACCTTCGCCACGAATTCGGATTTGAGCCGGTCGAGCACCATCATACCCGTGATGTCGATCAACACCGTCACGGCGCCGAGACACTCTCCTTCCTCGCTGCGTATCGCGGTCGAGTCGGCCCGAAGGTACTTGTCCCCTTCCATGGAGAACTCGTACGTGAGGCTGGTCTTCTCTTCCGGAATCTCCCCCTGTGAGGTGCGGGCCACCAGGTCGCAGAAGCTCTCGTCCCGGACATAGCTCCGGATGTGCTCTCCCGGTTCAAATTCCTCGGAGAGGGAAATCAGCCGGGTGCATGCAGGGTTCATCAGGGCCACGTGTGCGTCCGGCGTGGTGACCATGACCCCGTCCGGCAGGGCCCGGATCACCGTTCTTGTCCTGCTCTGCTCGAGGTGAAGATCCTTGAGGGTGCGCTGCCGTTCCTCTTGAAGGCGTCTGGCCTCGTCGGTCAGCTCCTTCAGCTCGATGGCACGGTCGACCACGATCCGAAGCTGATCCGGCTTGAAGGGCTTGGGGATGAAGTCATAGGCGCCCAGCTTCATGGCCTCGATGGCCGTCTCGATTGTGGCGTAGCCGGTGATCACGATGACGAGCGTTTCCGGATGGGACGCACGAATCAGGCGGAGGACCTCGAGACCGTCCATCCCCGGCATCTTCAGGTCGAGCAGAACGATCGCGAACCGGGTCTCCTCCACACGCTGGAGGGCCTCTTCGCCGTTCGAGGCCTTGGTGACTGCGTAGCCCTTGCGCGTGAGAATCCGCTCGCTTCCGTCCCGGATGTCGCGCTCATCGTCGACGACTAGGATGTGGTATTCCTGAGGCTCTGTGCTCAAGCTCTACTCCTGCTCCTGCTCCGAAGGTTGTCCCATGGGCAATTCGATCGTGAAGACCGTACCCTCCCCGATGTCGCTTTCCACCCAGATGCGGCCGTTGTGATTCTCGATGATTCCGTAGGCCAGGCTGAGGCCGAGGCCGGTGCCTTTCCCCTGCTCCTTGGTCGTGAAGAAGGGCTCGAAGATGTGAGGCAGTGCGTCCTCCGGAATTCCCGGGCCAGTATCCGATATGCGGATCAGTATGCCGCAGCCGTTGTCGGAGGGCAGGGTCTCGACCCGGAGCCGGCCGGTTCCCTCCATGGCCTCGGCCGCATTGAGGATGATGTTCATGAAGACGTGGTTGAGTTGCTGGATGTCGGAAGGGACCTTCGGGAGATCCGGGTCAAGGTTCTTGATGATCTCTATGTTGTGAAAGAGGGCCTGATTCTCCAGGAGAAAGAGGGTCTGGGACAGGGCGCGGTTCAAGTCGTTCAGGCAAATCTCCTGCCGTGTCTGTCGCGCGAACTCCAGAAGTTCTCGAACCGTGTTCCGGCACCGCTCCGCGTCGTCGACGATCCGCTTGAGATCCTCCCTGGCCTCCTCCTCGAGAGGATACTCTTCCATCATGAGCTGGGCGTAGAGGGTGATGCCTCCCAGTGGGTTGTTGAGCTGGTGGGCCACGCCGGCGGCCAGCTTGCCCAGGGAAGCCATCTTCTCCGCCTGGAGGAGCTGGACCTGCGTCTTCTGGAGTTTCTTCTCCAGTTCCTTCTTCTCGCTGCGGTCGTAGAAGAAGCCTGCGGTGGCGATTTCCTTGTCTCCCTCGTAGATGACTGCGGCGGACAGGCGGATCGGCACCGTGGTGCCGTCCTTTCGCAGGCAGTCGATAGGGTAGAATTTGAGCTTGCCCTTCCCGCCGTGCTCAGGGCTCCGGAGGTTTCGCATCACTTCACGGGCCCCGCCACCGGGATAAATGTTCCGGATATTCAGTTTGGTCAATGCCTCGTCGAGGGTGTAGCCGCTGATCTTCGATGCGGCCTCGTTGAAGATGAGGATTTTCCCCTTCATGTCCGATGCGATGATGCCGTCAGCCGAACTCATGATGAGGTTTCTGAGAAAGGCGTTCGACCGGGTCAGCTCGCTCTCGAGGCTGGCCAGATGGAACAGATCGATGTCCAGAACGGTCACCGCCTCGACCTCTTCCCCGTCGAAGATCGGCGTCGCCTGGAGGCACTGGCTCTGCTCCTTTCCTCCGTCGGCGTCCATCATCCGTCTTACGACCCGGCGCCGTGTCTGGAAGACCTCGGGCACGGGACAGGACGCGCAGGGCGTCTCCCCCCCGTAGAAGTACGTGTAGCATTTCTTCCCGATGACGTCCGGGCCGCCCTGCTTGGTGGCCGGACGGTTGCCTGCAAGGATCCTCAGGTCCGGAGAGACGACGAAGAGCCGCCGCCCGAGAGAATCCAGAACCTTGCGATAGTATTCCTTTTGCGCTTCCGATTCCATGGTGGTCGAAGTCCCTTTCCGATTCCGATTCGTGGGCCTCGCGCGGTCCTTCCCGGTTGGTGCCGTTTCAGGCCCGGCACCTTCTCAAATTCTCAAACCGGCGCTTCCCTGTCAGGAGTTCGAGCCCGGGTCGAAGGGGTGACCGTCAGAATCGGGGCAGGAGGTTTCCCCGGGAAAGCCTCCTGCGAAGCACTCATCTTTCATTATCGGCCTTTCAGGCTGAAACCTCGGGTCTGGGCAGCAACCCGGCCTTCTCCGCGATGACCGGCACCATCTTTTCCCACTCGATGGCCATGATGTGCGCCCCTGCGATCCCTTCCACTTTCCGTAGACGCTGGATCGATTCCACGCAGATCTCGATCCCCTTTGCAGATTGTTCCTCTTTCGGCGTGTCCGCCAATTGCTGGATCACGTCGTCCGGGATGTCCATGCCGGCCACGTTCTTCTTCATGAACTTCGCCATGCCGGCCGACTTCAAGGGCGTCACTCCTGCCAGGATCTTGACCCGCTCGTGGAGCCCCAGCTTCCGGACCTCGTCCATGAACTTTTCGAAGCGGTCAAGATTGTAGATGCACTGAGTCTGAATGAACTCGACCCCGGCGTCCACCTTCTTGGCCAGCCGGATCGGCCGGATCTCGAAGGGCTCGGCAAAAGGGTTGCAGGCCGCTCCGATGAAGAGCTTTGGCGGCCCCTCGATCTCCTTGCCCGAAGGGAATTTCCCATCGTCCCTCATCATCTTGATGAGCTCGATCAGCTGGATCGAATCGATGTCGAAGACGTTCTTCGCCTCCGGGTCGTCGCCAAAGGTCTGGTGATCCCCGGAGAGGCAGAGGATCGCATGCAGGCCGAGGCCCGCCGCTCCCAGGATGTCGCTCTGCAGGGAGATGCGATTTCGGTCCCGGGTCACCATCTGCACGATCGGCTCGAGCCCCATTTCCTTCAGCATCGCGCAGCAGGCGATGGAGGCCATCCGCACCACCGAGGTCTGATTGTCCGTTACGTTGATCGCGTCCACAGAACCTCGCAGCAGTTCCCCCTTCTTCCGAATGACCTCGGCGTCGGATCCGCGGGGCGGGCCGCATTCGGTGGTCACGGCGAAATGTCCTTCCTCCAAGACTCGCTCAAGACGGCTCGCGGTTTTCATTCCATCAGGTCCTCCCTAGAAATTCTCCTCGGTCCACCATCGCGGCTGGTCTTCCACGACTTCATGGGCAGGTTCTGTCGGTAATTCTCGAGTTGGTTCAACGAACGGAGCCGGTCAATGATCATCATCCACCCGCACGGAATTTCCGTGTCCACCTCGCATCGACCTTCCACGGTCGTTCCGCCGCACGGGCCGTTGAACAGGCTCTTCGAACAGCGGGCCACCGGGCAAATACCGCCTGTGAGGTGGAGCACGCAGTTGCCACAGGCCTGGCACCGTTCCACCCAGAGGCCCTGTTTTTCCGTGACCCCGATGAAAGTGGTGTCCAGGCCGGGCAGGACGACGGTGGAGGGGTACTTCTCCGCTACGAACTGAATGCCCGCGCCGCACGCGATCGACATGACCGCCTCGTAGTCCTCCAGGTAGGGGCGCATCGCCTCGAGATACTCCGGGTCGCACTGGCGCTCGAGGGTCACCTCCTTGATTTCCAGGGGCCGCCCCTCGGTCTCGCGGGCCAGCCGTAGGGAGGACGCAAGGATCTCCACCTCTTTTGCGCCGCCGGCACGGCAGACGGTTACACACCCGTGGCATCCTGCCAGGACGACCTTGTCGTGCGGGGCCAGCATTCCAAGAAGTACGTCCAGCGGTTTCTGTTCACCCATGATCATAGGGACGATCTCCTATTGCCTTTTATTGGTCCGTCTTTTGTCGGGCCTTGCGGGCCACGTTCACCGGGCTCGGTCCCAGGCCCCGGATTTTGTCGACCATTTCCGTGGCGAAGAGAGCGAACTTGTTCCCCTCCCCCGCGCTCAGGTTGTACATGGCCACCCGTTCCCCTCCCATCCCGATCATATCGAGCACATCGGCCACCCGGCCGACACGGGCCCTGGCCCGGAGGTTGCCGGCCAGGTAGTGACAGTCGCCCTCCAGGCAGCCGACGACCATCACCCCGTCCGCCCCCTTTTCGAAGGCCTTCAGCATCATCGCTTCATCCACTCGCCCGGAGCACGGAAGGATGACGACGCTCGTGTTGTCCGGGTAGTCGAGCCGTGCGGAACCTGCCAGGTCCGCGGCGCTGTAAGCTCAGTGCCTGCAGGCGAACACCACGACGCTCGGGTCGAAGTCCTTGTCCACCGCTTTCTGCTCCAGTTCCTCGGGGGCTTCTGCCGCTGGTGATGCGCTGTCCATTTCCCCACCTTTCGGATGTTGTCGATCAGAGCGAGCCGCTTGCCTCTACCTGCCGGTCTGCCGGGCGTAGCGGCGACTCGTCCTCCTCCGGCAATGCCTCGATCTTGGCAAGGATCTGTCCCTGGGTGTAGTGACGCAGCACAATCGTTTGCGCCGGACACTCGGCCACGCAGATGCCGCAGCCGTGACAGAGGGCAGGGTTGATCTCGGCCGTGTGATCCTCATTGATGAAGGGCACCCCGTACGGGCATGCACGCACGCAGGTAAGACACACGGCACAATGCTCCGGATTCACGTAGGAGACGATCCCGGAGAGCCGGAGCGACTCTTTCGACAGGATGGTCGCAGCCCTGCCGACGGCAGCCTTTGCCTGGGAGATCGTTTCCGGGATGCTCTTCGGGTAGTGGGCCAGCCCGGCCAGGTAGAGCCCGTCGCTCGAAAAATCCACAGGCCGGAGCTTGGCGTGGGCCTCGATGAAGAACCCCGCCTCGTTTCGCGGCGTCTTGAGCTGGGTGGCCAGTTCCTCGGTGTCCGCCGGATCGGCCCCCACCGACAGGACGAGGAGGTCCGCGTCGAGTTTCACCCGACGCTGGAGGCTCGTGTCGTCCAGCAAGGTCGCCACCTTGCCGTTCTCCAGCGAAAGGTCGATCGGGTTCGTCTCCGGGTCGTACCGGACGAAGTTGACGCCCAGCTTCCTCGCTTCCATGTACTTGAGTTCGGTCAGTCCGTAGCTGCGTACGTCCCGATAAAGGATGTCCACCCGGAGGTTCGGGCGAAGGGTCTTCAGGGCGATGGCGTTCTTGATCGCCTGGGGGCAGCACACGCGGGAGCAGTAAGGGCGCTCTTCGTCCCGGGAGCCCGCGCACTGGATCATCAGGACGGACCGAACGCCCTTCAGGCCTTCCCGGTCGTCCTCGATGCGTCTCTCCAGATCGGTCTGCGTAAGAACCCGCTCGTCGGTGCCGAGCCCGTAGACGTCCGGTCGCGCCTCCTGTCCACCGGTGGCCACCACGACGGCTCCGTGCTCGATCGTCCTGGAGGTCCCGGCGGAGGTCATCACCTCCGTGCTGTAGTTGCCCAGATAACCGCTGTGCCCCACCACGACGGCTCTGGTCAGGACCTCGATCCCCGGGTCGGAAAGGACCTGGCTGCGGAGCTCATTCAGGAAGGCCCGGGCGTTCTGCCCGTCCATGGTCCTTCTCAGGTTCCGCAGGTGTCCGCCCAGCTCGGGCTCCTGTTCGACCAGTACGACAGGAAATCCCTGGGCGGCCGCCTCTCTTGCCGCGGTCATGCCGGCGAGACCCCCGCCGATCACGAGAAGCTCGGACCGGATCGAAATCTCGCTTTCGTTCAAGGGCACCGTCTGAGTGACGTTCGCCACGGCCATCCGGGTGAGCCTCATCGCCTTCCGGGTGGCCCGTTCGTTATCGGACCGGTGAACCCAGGAGCACTGGTCGCGAATGTTCGCCATGTCGAAGAGGTACTTGTTGAGTCCCGCCTGCTGCAGCGTCTCCTGGAACAGGGGTTCGTGGGTCCTGGGGGAGCAGGAGGAGACGACCACGCGGTTGAGGCGATGCTCCCGGATGATCTCCCGCAGCCTTTCCTGATTGTCCTGCGAGCAGGCGTAGAGCTGATCGGTCGCGTAGACGACGCCGGGCAGGCTCTTCGCGTACTCCGCCACGGCCTTCACGTCCACGATGGCGCTGATGTTGATGCCGCAGTGGCAGATGAACACCCCGATCCGGGGGTCGCCGTTCTCCTCCACCGAGCTATCGGCCCGAAAGGGGCTCTCTTCCACGAGGGATCCCCTGGCCGTGGACAGCACGCCGCTGGCGCAGGCCGCTGCTCCGCTCGCTTCGCTGACCGTCTCGGGGATGTCCTTCGGGCCGTTGAAGACGCCGCAGGTGAAGACCCCGGGCCGGGAGGTGGCCAGGGGCTCGAAGGCGGGCTTCCTCGTGAAACCGAATGGGTCCACCTCCACGCCGAGGGCCCTGGCCTGTTCCTTGACCTGGTCGTTCACCTGGACTCCCACCGACAGGACGACCAGATCGAATTCCTCGGTCGTAATGGCGCCCTTTTCGTCCACGTAGCGGATCTCGAGGTTGTTGTTCTCCGGCTGCTCGTAGACCTTGCTCACCATGGCCCGGACGTAGCGGACGCCGTGCTTCTTCTCCGCCGCGGTGACGTAATCGTCGAATCCCTTTCCGAAGGCCCGGAGGTCGATGTAGAAGATGGTGGCTTCGATGTTCGGATCGTGCTCCCGGGCGATGACCGCCTCCTTGGTGGCGTACATGCAGCAGACCGAGGAGCAGTAGTCGCGGTTGCACGTGGTGTCGCGCGAACCGACGCACTGGATCCAGGCGATTCGGCGGGGCTCCTTTTCATCGCTCGGCCGCTGCACGTGGCCGGACGTGGGGCCGGAGGCGGACAGGATCCGCTCGAACTCGATGCTCGTCACCACGTTCGGGTAGACGCCGTAGCCGAACTCGGCACGCAGGTCGCCCGGCACGGTGTCGAAGCCCGGGGAGAGGATCACGGAGCCCACACGAAGATTCAGCTCCTTTTCCCGGTCCTCGTGATTAAGCGCCCCGGCCGGGCAGGCATCCACACACTGGTAGCACTCGCAGCAGACCCCGCACTCCATGCATCGGGCCGCCTCTTCCACAGCAAGTTCTTCGCCGGCTACCTTCACCTTCTCCCGGGGCCCGAGGAGGGCTTCTTCCTTGTAGGCCGCGACTTGTTCCTTCGTCGGCTTCCCCAGAAGGGTCGGCAGGTCCCGCCCCTCCCGGAGGCTGACGCGGCGCAGGGAGCGGTCGATGGATACGGCCGCCTCCTTGCCGGATCCGATGGCATTGATGAAGGGCTTCTTGCCGAGGGCCAGTTCGCCGCAGACAAAGATGTTGCCCAGGTTGGTTTGCAACGTGACCGGGTCGTACTCCCGGAACACGCTGGACACGTCGGAGATTTCCGTTCCCTCCTCCTGCGCTTCCCCCTTTCCCTTGCGGGACTGGGCGGAGGGCCCCGTGGCGAGCAGGACGGCATGGTAAGTCAGAGAGAACTTGGAGAGGATTTCCGCTGGCTGGACTCGGGAGTCGAGGTGGATCTTGACACCCAGGTTCAGGATCGCGTCGATCTCCGCCTGTCGGACCGCGGCGGGCACGACCTTGTCCGCCAGCTTGCGCAGGCTTCCCCCCGGCTCGCTTTCCGCCTCGAAAATGGTGACGTCGTATCCCATCAACCTGAGATAGCAGGCGGCGGTCAGGCCCGCGGGGCCGCCCCCGATGATGGCGACGCGCTCTTCCTTGTCGGGCGCAGGCTCCGGAAAGACGATCCTGCCCTTCTCCTTCGCCTCGTTCTCGAAGAGGATGTATTTGAGTACGCGAATCTGAACCGCGTGGTCCACCTCTTTACGCGTGCACACGCGCTCGCAAGGGCGCGGGCAGGCGAGCCCGGTGATTCCCGGGAAGGGGTTGTCCTGGCGAACCAGGGCAAGGGCCTCGTCGAAACGGCCCGCCTTGGTCAGGGCCACGTACCCCTGGACGCTGATGTTGGCCGGACATGCCGCCCGACAGGGCGCGGTTCCCCGTTTCGTGATCGCAAAGGTGTTCGGTATGGCCTGGGGGTAGAGCTTGTAGATCGCCTTCCTGGGGGCGAGGCCCTGCTCGAACTCGCTGGGGACCTCGATAGGGCAGACCTCCACACAGGAGCCGCATCCCGTGCAGAGATCCGGGCTCACGAAACGTGGCTGCTGCTTGATCTTGGCCGTGAACTTGCCCACCGAGCCCTCGAGGCCCGTGAGTTCCGCGTTCGTGATGACGTCGATGTTCGGGTGTCTCCCCACCTCGACCAGCTTCGGAGAGACGATGCACATGGCACAGTCGTTCGTGGGGAAGGTCTTGTCCAGTGCCGCCATCTTTCCGCCGATGGCCGTGGACTTCTCCGCAAGGTAGACCCGGAATCCGGAATTCGCCAGGTCGAGGGAGGCCTGAATGCCCGCTATCCCGGCACCCATGACCAGGATGGCGCCTACAGGGCCTTCCGGGGTGCGGGTTCGCTGTCTGGCTTCTGATCCGTGTTGGCTCGTTTCGCTCATGCCTTCCTAAGCTCCTTTATGCGATCCGGGATCGACCCCCGGTTGCGGGGTTACAGGCCCAGAGGGCTCATCAGCCCCTGTGGATCGACCAGGTGTGCCTTCCAGCGGCTCGCCGACTTTGATCCGGCGATACAGGCCGCGATGAGTTCCGTGGCGAAAAAGATGGGCAGGACCGGGTGGCCGCTGTCCTGTTGCTTCAGTTCGAGCTGGTTCGACTCCAGATTGGCCTGGCACATGGGGCACATGGTGAGGATCCCCTGCGCATCGGCCCGGACGGCCGCCTTGACCAGACGGGAGACGAGAGCGTTGGTGATGTCCGAGCGGCCCAGGGTCAGGCTGCCCCCACAGCATTCCGTCTTGTAGGACCACCTTTTCGGCTCGCCTCCGAGGATTCGGATCAGAAGATCCATGCTCTTCGGGTCCTCGTGCTCGTCGGAGTCGGTGATCGCCGGCGGCCGGGTGATCAGGCAGCCGTAGTAGGATACGAGCCGCGTGCCCTTCAGGGGCGTGGTGACCGCGTCCCGGATCTTCTTCAGGGTTTCTGGCCTGCGCAGCCACTCGCTCAGGTGGAGGACCCCTATCTTCGGTGCTTCCCCTCCCTTTTTCCCGGCCTCCGTGCCCAGGTCCTTCTCGGCCGCTTTGAGCCTGTGGAAGCATGCGGCGCAGGGAACCAGCAGGTCTTTGCCCGAGCGCTCCGCGATGCGCAGGTTTCGGGCAGCCAGGTCCACGGCGAGGCCGTGATCGGTCATGTGCGCTGATGAGGCGCCGCAACAGTTCCAGTCGGGTATTTCTTCGAGGCGGATATCGAGGAGGCGGGCGACTTCCTGGACCGAATCCTCGTACTCGTGCGCGGTACCGTGGAGGGAGCATCCCGGATAGTAGGTGTACTCTTCCTGGACCTCTTTCTCTTTCTTGTCTTCAGGTGCCAAGCGAGGTACCTCCATGTGCGGCCTGCGCCGCAAGGGGTCGGGGGTCAGGGGTCAGGGGTCAGTCCCTACCTCCACCCCGCCGACATGATCTTTTCCCAACATCTACGCTAAGAATGGCTTGTTCCAAAAGGCTTGCATGCTTTCCGTTTTCGTGAGCATACGAATAACACCCGTTCTGACTCCTGCTGTGCTACTTTCGCCTGAACATGGAGCGGATCTCGCCGGTCCCCTTGATCCGTTCCGGAAGGAACTTGATCTTGCCCCGCTTGAACATCTCCAGGCCCAGGCCCATGCGGGAGAAGAGGTCGCCCGTTCGCAGCATGTAGCCCGTGAGCATGCCCATCTCGAACACCCGCCCGTGGTTCCGGATAGAGCCGAGGAAGGATTTGTGAAAGGCGACGATCTTCGGCTCGATCTTAACCTGTCCTCTGCGCAGGGCGCGGCTGCGGAGGACGTCCATCACACGGGCAATGTCGATCCCGTTCGGGCATCGCGTCGTGCAGGTCTCACAGGATGCACAGAGCCAGACGGTTCTGGATTCGGTCAGGAGGTTCTCCTCGCCGTAGCAGCACAGGCGAACGACTTCCATGGGCTTCAGATCGAAGAACTCGGCGACCGGGCATCCCGCGGAGCATCGCCCGCACTGGTAACAGGCGGTCACGTCTGCGCCGGCCTCCCGAAGCTCCTCGATGAGATCTTCCCGGTTCCTCGGTATCGTCAATCTTTCGGCGATCTGTTTCATATGCGCACCCACTCTCCAATCAAGTCTCGCTTCACGACGTCCGTGTTTCTGGTACACGTACCGGCCGAAGATTTCACTGGCAGGTTGGAGCGGGGCCTGACCCCTGATCCCTTTGTCTGCTCTTCCAGCTTAGATTTCGTCTCCCTAGCTATCAACGCTACAACAAGTCGAGCAGGTCCGGTACCTTCGATTCCCATCCGAGGGGGCAGATGACGATCCCGTCGGAGACCCCTTTCACCTCACGCACGAAATCCGCTGCGATCTCCAGGCATGCCTTCTGTTTGATCGGTGCCTTGGCGATCTTCTGCATGACGGAATCGGGGATGTTCGGAACCCCCCTGATCGAGTTCAAGTACTTTGCCATGCCCAGCGATTTCAGCAGGACGATGGAGGCGAACACCTTGAGCCCGGTGCCGGCAGCGGCATCTGCGTAGGGCTTGATCATCTCGGCGTCGTAGGTGTTTCCTACGAACACGAAGTCCACGCCGAGCTTTGCCCAGCGGCCGAGGTCCGCGGCCTTCTTCCGGTTCGCTTCTTCGTCATCGCTCAGCGGCACCTCGATGCCCGTGTGGAAGTTCGGGCTGTCCGCTACCGGCTGACCGGCGAGATCCCTCCCTTCCTTCAGGGCGGAGACGGCTCCCATCACGCCCTCCAGGTCGAGATCCCTGCACGGCATGGTCACCGGATGGTCCCCGAACGAGGGGTCCTCCCCGGCAGAGAGGAGAACCGACCGGATGCCCAGGGCCCAGGCGGCGAGCAGGTCCGACTGGACGGAGAGTCGGTTGCGATCCCGGGCACTCAGATTGAGGATCGTCTCCATCTTCTTCTGCTGGAGGAGATGACAAGGGGCGAGCGGGTTCATCCGCATGATGGCCATGGGACAGTCGGAGAAGCACGTGGCGTCGACGCGCCCCCGGACCGCGAGCGCCGTGTCCAGGAGCTGGGTCAGATCGCCCCCCTTGGGAGGGTCCATCCGCACGACCAACGAAAAGCCTTTTCGGTTCACCACATCCGCGAAGCTCATTCTGCCTCCTGCTTTCTCATCTGAAAGAAAGATCGTAAGGGGCTGCCTCCTGCCGGGGAAGCGCCGCCGCAACTACGGATGTCTGGTCCAGAAAAACGTGATGGGCAAGACTGTAAAAAGCCGAGGAAAAGGTGCAGGGAAACGCACTCGTAATCGGCTTACGAGGCAGGCCGAAAGCCGTTCTTTCGCAAGCGGATGTCAACGGGAGCTCTCTGGATCGTTCTATCCAAGCGTTCTCTGCTATCGCTGCCGTGGGAGCTGCAACGTTCACAGGACGATGATCTCACTTTCAACTTAACCCATGGAGTCCGGGACGTCAACCATGTGGCCGCATGGCCCTGTCTCGGCGAGATTGGCTTGGGCTCCGTCTCTCCCTCCCTCGCATCCTCAGGTCTTTCTCAGCAGCAGATAGGCTACGGCCACCAGGGCCAGAGACAGGGTCCCCAGGACCGGGAAACAGGCTTCTATCCCCCGCGAGGCCTGGATGCTGCCTACGAGCGGGACGGCCAGAGATCCTACCCCGAAGGTCAGGATGAACTTGGTTCCGTAGGCGGAATGATGAAGTCTGCGGGGGGCAAAACGGGCGACCAGGGTGTTTTCGATCGGCTGGCCCCCCAGAAGGAAGAAGAAATAGACCACTGAGATCGCGACCAGCGGGAGGTCTGCAGTGACGGCCATGATGAAGGCGCCCGCAACACAGATCCCGTGAAAGGCGAGATAGGCGAATCGAGGGTCCCGCCTTTCCGCGATGTGTCCGCCCGCGTACTGACCCACGACCCCCACGAGATAGATGACGGAGGTGACCAGCGTGGCCGTGAAGTTCGTGGACAAAGCGCCGGCGGAGAGCCGCGAAAAGGCATCGGCGATTCCGACGTTCTTCAGTTCAAAGTAGGTGGGCATCAGTACGGTGGCGCCCCGGTAAGCCAGCCCCCCAAGCATCATCGCGAACAACAGGATGACGAAGGCGGAAAGCACGCCCTTTGTGGTATCCGATCCCGGCGCTGCACCCGCCTGTGTTTCGATCCCGTTCAGAGGCAGCAGTCCCATGAGACCGAATCCGAGCAGGTTCAGACCCGCCAGGACCAAATACGCGGCGCTCGGCCCCCAGAGCCAGTTGAGGGTGCCGGTCAGGACCGGAGCCGCGGCCAGTCCCAGGTTACCGAACATCCCGTTGTAGCCGAGGGCGAGGCTCATCCGGCTCACTCCCTTGGAGATCATGCCCAACCCCACGGGGTGATAGATTCCGGAGAAGAGTCCCAGCCCGGCCAGGGCGAGGGAGAGATGGACGGGTGCGTCGATCCAGATGGCGGCACCCAGGCTGCAAAGTCCGGCGCCCGCATAGTAGAGCCGCATGAGGGGGGTCCCGTCGATGCGGTCCGCCGCAAGCCCCCAGGGAAGTGCGGTGATCCCGAAGAGAAGGTACATCCAGAAGGAGAGCTCCAGTATCTGCGCCACGTCCAGGCCCATGCGGCTCGAAAGGGGAAGGACGAGGGCAGGGAAGGCCAGCATGTTGAAGTGGCTCATGAAATGGCCGAAGCAGGTGATGATGAGCGTGCGTCGCTCTTGCTCGATCATGGGCCGTTTCCCTCTTGTGTGTGACCCGCCCGAGGGAGTCTGTGTCTTCATGGAAGCTCTTGATGATGCCTTGCTTCGGGCCCCAAGTCCAGGGCCGCCCACGGCGCATTGCGTCGCTTGACCCTGAAGCTCCGGTCCCATATACTGATTTTTCTTTTCGCCTTTTTCTGGTCCGTGGAGGGGTGCCCGGGAAAAACATCCACTGAAACTCGGCACTTCCAGTTGGGCCCTGCTGATTATAACTCGTTTAGAGGTCCTTTCCGGATGCCGGCTTCTGCTGTGGAGAGCGTAGCCATCCCGGCTGCCGACGCGAGAGAAGGAACGAAGGGGAAGCCTCTCAAGGTTTGCCTGCTCACGTACCGCGGGAACCCGACCTGCGGCGGCCAGGGGATTTACATCAAGAGGATCAGCCGGGCGCTCCGGGATCTTGGACATCAAGTGGATGTCGTCTCCGGCCCGCCCTATCCGCAACTCGACGAGGGTGTGCGGCTTCATCCACTCGAGGGTCTGGATCTCTACAACCCGGAGGCCCTGTTCCGCATCCCGACGCTCAGCGAGCTGCGCTCCTCGATCAACCTTCTCGAATGGGCAGGCGTCTCGACGGGCGGTTTCCCGGAACCGCACACCTTCGGTCTGCGCGCGTATCGCTTTCTGAAGCAGAAGGTCGGGGATTTTGACGTCATCCACGACAACCAGTGCCTTGCCTACGGCCTCCTGAAGATACGTCGGCTCGGCTTTCCCCTGGTGACGACCATCCATCACCCGATCATGGTCGACAGGGAGGCAGAGCTCCAGAGCGTCCGATGGTGGTGGAAGAGACTCAAGATCCGGAGGTGGTATTCCTTTGTGGGCATGCAGACGAAGGTGTCACGGGGCCTTTCCCATGTCATCACCGTTTCGGAACGGTCCAAACAGGATGTCTCCGAGGCCTTCAAGATCCCGCACCAGAGGCTTTTTGTGGTCCCGAACGGGATCGACACGGTGACCTTCCAGCCCTTGCCGGGGGTGAAGCGCGAAGAGAACCGAATCATCACGACCACGAGCTCGGATGTCCCGATCAAGGGCCTTCGCTATCTCATGGAAGCCGTGGCCTCCATCGCCAAGAAGAGAGACATCAAGCTGACGGTCGTCGGAAAGCCGAGGAAGGACAAGGGGGTCGAGGATCTGTTGCGAGCGCTCGCCCTCGAACGGGTCGTGGAATTCACCGGGAGGATCGAGGACGATGAATTCGCCGACTACTACGCACGGGCTACCCTTGCGGTGGTGCCGTCCCTGTACGAGGGGTTCGGCTTCCCGGCCGGAGAGGCGATGGCCTGCAAGACGCCGGTCGTGAGCACCACCGGCGGCGCCCTCCCGGAGGTGGTGGGGGATGCCGGCGTGCTGGTGCCGCCGGGGGATTCCCATGCCCTGGCGGACGGAATCGTTTCGCTCCTCGACGACCCGGAGCGGAGAGACCGTCTCGGTGAAGCGGGGTTCCGGAGGGTGCACGCCCATTTCACCTGGAAGCGCGCGGCCGAAAGGATGGTTGAGGTCTACAGAGAGGCAATGGATGCTAACGGTCGATTTCTCGAAGATTAGACTGAAACCGGGGACGCGGGTCCTGGATGCGGGGTGCGGTAACGGTCGCCACCTGTACGAGGCCTTCAAACAGCCGGGCGTGTGGGTCGTGGGTCTCGACATGAAGAGTGATGACGTGTGGAAGGCCCGGAACATGATGCGCCTGCTCGAAAAGGAGGGGGAGAGCGGAAACGGCGGATGGGGCATCTTCGCGGGGGACATCACGAAGCTCCCTTTTTCCGATCATTCCTTCGACATCGTGATCTGCTCCGAGGTGCTGGAGCACATCCCGGACGAGGCCGAGGCGATCCGGGAGATCACACGGGTCCTGAAGCCTGGCGAGATCCTCGCTGTGAGTGTTCCCCGGTTCCTGCCCGAGCGCATCTGCTGGGCCCTGTCCAGGGAGTACCGGACCGAGCCCGGCGGACACATAAGGATCTACAAAAAGCGGGAGTTGATCCGGAAGCTCGAGGCGGCCGGCCTGGTCTGTTTCGATACCGGACTGGCCCACGGCCTGCACACACTCTACTGGTGGCTCAAGTGCCTCGTGGGGCTGGAGAACGGACATTCGCGGCTCGTGAAACTCTATCACGACTTCCTGGTCTGGGATATCGAGAAGCGCCCCTGGCTGACGCGGACACTGGAGAAGCTGTTGAATCCCTTCATGGCGAAAAGCTGTGTGCTCTACTTGAAAAAGGCGGGGAATGGAAATGGGACCTAAGATCTCGAGTAGTGTGGAGAAGCTCACGGTCGCCTTGGAAACGGTGGCGGTCCAGATTCTGGAGACCCAGAGGAAGACGGGCGAGATTCCATGGTGCGACGGGCAGAAGACGGATCCCTGGGACCACGTAGAGGCTGCGATGGGGCTCAGCGTTGCAGGCTATCGTTGTGAGGCCGAGCGGGCCTACGATTGGATGGTCGGCACACAGCGTCAGGACGGGAGCTGGTACGCTTCCTACATGAAGGGCGTTCCCGAGGACAAGACCCTCGATACGAACATGAGTTCTTACATCGCCGTGGGTGTCTGGCACCATTATATGATTACGAGGGACCGGTCCTTTCTCGAATCCATGTGGAAGACCGTCTGTTCAGCTCTCGATTTTGCCGTGAGCCTGCAGGCGCCGAGCGGCGAGATCTACTGGGCCATCAGCCCCATGGGCAAGGTCGACCGGATGGCCCTGCTGACCGGATCGAGTTCGGTCCACATGGCACTGAAATGCGGGCTGGCCATCGCCGAGCGTCTCGGCCGCGAGAGGCCGGACTGGGTGGAGGCGAAAAAGAAGCTCCGCCATGCGATCCGTGCGAATCCCCACGTGTTCAACATGGCGAAGGCCCGTTATTCCATGGACTGGTTCTACCCGATCCTCTCGGGGGCCCTGACCGGCCAGGAGGCCCAGGATCGCATGGACCGGTACTGGAAGAAGTTCGTCGTAAAGGGCCTCGGCGTCCGTTGTGTCTCGGACCACCCGTGGATCACTGTCGCGGAAACCTCGGAGCTCTGTCTGGCCCTGAACGCCATGGGCAACCGTGAGACGGCGGAGATCGTGTTCGGCTGGATTCGGGATCGAACCTTCGAGGACGGCTCCTACTGGTGCGGGTTTACCTTTCCGGACATGGTCATCTGGCCGGAAGAAAAGCTGACATGGACGAATGCCGTCGTGCTCATGGCGGCCGACGCCCTCTATCACATGACGCCCGCCAGCCGGCTCTTCAGCCATCAGGCCTGGAACGGCTTCGGCCTCTCGGCGTCCGCGAACATCGCCCGGGAAGCGGAAAGCGGAGGTTCTGCCGAAACTCTCGAAGGGAAGCAGGAGAGCCTGCCCCTCGCCCCCGAGGTCACTTCGGATTCCGGCAGGGTGCACGCCAGGAGCAAGTAGGGTCCCATGCTTCGCGATCATCGTCCGTACCGGGTCAAGAAGGCCTATCTCAAGCTCCAGGAGTTCTACGCGGAGCACTTTCTTCGTCCCCAGTTCACCTCACTCGGAAAGGGCCATACCTTCATCCGGCCCTGGGATGTGGAACTCTTCGGAGCTCCCATCGAAGTAGGCCATTACGTGAACGTGATCGCTTCCCGCGACCGGAAGGTGCGGCTCACCGTCTGGACCGACCGGGAGGATAGCGCCGGCATCCGAATAGGCGACTACTGCCTGATCTGTCCGGGCGTGCGGCTGAGTTCGGCTACCGAGATCTCCGTCGGTGACAACGTCATGTTTGCTTACGGAGCGTACGTCACCGACTCGGACTGGCACGACATCTACAATCGGGTGGAGATCGTCGGCAAGAGCGGCCCCGTGCGAATCGAGAACAACGCGTGGATCGGCGACAGTGCCATCGTCTGCAAGGGGGTGACGATCGGGGAGAACAGCGTCATCGGGGCGGGTTCCGTCGTGACGAGCTCCATTCCCGCCAACACGATCGCCGCGGGCAGTCCTGCACGGGTCATCAAGCCGCTGGATGCGAGCCGGAAGATCACGACGAGGGCCGAATGGTTCGCCGATCCGGCAGCGCTCTTCAAGGAGATCGACCAGATCGACAGGGAGAAGCTGCACGGGAACACCTACCTGGACTGGATCAGGTCCAGCCTGTTCCCGGTGAAAGGCGACTAGGCGGAAGAAGGACAAAGGACAAAGTTGAAAGGTCAAAGGTCAAAGGTCAAAGGACAAAGGCCCCGCCCCGCGTCCCCGATGAAGGCAAGCTCATTGAGGTCATTCCCTCGAAAGAGGGAATCCAGAGGAGAGGGTGGGGTGGATAACTGAAACGGGATGCCCGCCATCTGAAGTCGGACAGAGACGAATCATAGGAAGCGTCCATGCGCGTTGCCATCATCGCACCGCCGTACCCTTTGGAGGAGGCGCCCGCACCGCCTCTGGGGGTCACCTACGTTGCGGCCGCCTTCGAGGCGGCCGGCGCCGAGGTCCGCGTGCTCGACTACATCGTCTCCCGCTACAGCAGGGAGAAGCTCGCTCGTGATCTGGAGGCCTTCCGGCCGGACCTGCTGGGGTCCACCTCGGTAACGATGAATTTTCCTGCAGCCGCCCGGATCGTCGAGACGGCCAAGGCGATCTTGCCTTCCGCCGTTACCATGATGGGCGGACCCCACGTGACCTTTGATGCGGAGAACACGCTCAGGAGCTACCCGGGAATCGATCTGCTCGTACTGGGTGAAGGGGAGGCCACCGTAGCGGAACTCCTACCCAATGCCCGTGACCGGGGTGCATGGCCCGGGATCAGGGGCCTCGCCTTCCTGGAGGACGGGCGGTTCGTCCGCACCGGAGACAGGGAGTTGATTCAGGACCTGGAGACCATTCCCCTGGCTGCCCGGCACCTGCTGCCCATATCGAAGTATCAGGCCCTCGGGTTTCCGGTGAGCATCATCACCAGCCGCGGATGTCCCTACCAGTGTATCTTCTGCCAGGGCAGGCGCATGGTGGGGCACCGGGTTCGGTACAGGAAACCGATGAGCGTAGTCGACGAAATCGAGGACGTGCTCGCCTACGGATTCACGCGCATCAACGTTGCGGACGACCTGTTCCTGTCGAACAAGGCGCGGGCCTGCGCGATCTGCGAAGAGATCCTCCGGCGTGGACTCCGCTTCGACTGGAGTGCCTTCGTCAGGGTGAACATCATGGATGCGGATGTCATGCGTCTCATGCGGGAGGCGGGATGCGACTCGGTCAGCTTCGGGATCGAGACCGGCAGCCCCGAGATGCTCAAGCGAATCCGAAAGCGTATCACCCTCGATCAGGGCAGAAGGGCCGTCCAAATCTGCAGGGACGTGGGGATTCAGCCCCACGCCTCCTTCATGGTCGGGCTTCCCGGGGAGACGCCGGAGTCCCTTCGTGCGACCCGGGCGTATGCGGAGGAACTGGACATCATTTACGGGTATCATTTCCTCGCGCCCCTTCCGGGAACCACCGTTCGGGAAGAGATCGATCAGTACGACCTGGAGATCCTGACGAACGACTGGTCCGTGTATGATGCGAACCGGCCCGTGGTTCAGACCTCGCAGGTCTCCGCGGCCGAGATGCAGGCCTTTGTGGATGCCTTTGAAGAGAGGAACAACGCCCGCTGGGAAGACATGAAGGAACGCCACCGACAGGGAAGGACGACGCCGGAGGAGGGATTGAGGGTGGAAGGGCAGGTCCGGCTGGAATTCACCTACCGGCTCCTCTCCGAAGACATCATCGAGGAGCACGGCCGGTTCCCCCTGAACGATCAACCTTTGGACGCGGAAGGGGAGAAGGCCCTTCTGACCGCCAGGATCGGTCAGGTGACAGGCACGGCCAGGGACCTGGTCGCGCGGGTCATCGGGGACTTCGTTGCCAGGGGTTACCTGACGGCGAGCACGAAGGGGGGGGTCATCGAATGGAATTGGGCAGAAAAGAAGAAAGCCCGCCCCCGCGCCTTCGCCGCCACCGCCTGAACGCTTCCCCGCCGTCATCCCCCCGCCGACACAGAATATTGCGAGGAGCGCAGCGACGAAGTCGAAGATTGCGAGCGGAGCGAAGTAGCTTCCCGGCCCACCGACACGTCATGCCCGCGAAGGCGGGAACCCCTTGGCACCCACTCCGTCTTGCATGCCCTCCCCGGGCAATCGCCTCAGCACCCCCAATGTGCTCACCATCGGCAGTTCCTCGTAGAGCCCCGACTTCAGAGCTAGCCTGTAAATGGTGTAAGGAGCCTGTCCGCCCTTGGTCGGATCCGGAAAGATGTCATGGATGGCAAGAATGCCACCGGGCATCACCTTCGATGCCCAGGAGGAGTAGTCGGCCATGGCCGCCTCCAGGCTGTGTCCGCCGTCGATGAACACCATGGCAAGGGGCGTTTCCCAGCAGCGCGCCACCAGCTCGGATGTGGCCACGATCGGGACGACCGTGTCCTCCAGGTCCGCCTGTGCAATGGTCCTGCGGAAGGCCTTGAAGGAGTCCATCCGGCCGAGTTCCTCGTCGAAGAGATCCTCGTCGTGGTATTCCTCGCCGGGCTGGTGTTCTTCCGATCCCCTGTGATGATCCACCGAGAAAAGAATGCTCCCGTTCTCCTTGCATGCCGTTCCGAGGTAGACAGCCGACTTGCCGCAGTAGCTGCCGACCTCGAGGCAGGGGCCGCGCCGGGTCGCCTCCTTTGCAAGCTCGTAGAGATGCATGCCTTCCTCCGCCGGGAGGAAGCCTTTCAGATCGTCCAGGTTCAGGTGGGTGATCGGCATGAGATGAGCCTCCGTCCGCCCAATGTTATCGCATTCATGGAGGGGTTGAAAGACCTCGTGCCACAGACGGTGCCCGAGCGGCTTAACTGTCATTGTGGCCGGAAACGTGATAAAAGGAAGAAGCTCCGCCACCGAGTGCCCTCGTGTGCTCGAACCGGGACACGCGCCATGGGATCCGATCTGCTCCAGGGGAAGGAAGCCGAAACACGCATCGTGTTCATGGGTACCCCCGTATTTGCGTCCATCATCCTGGAGGGGCTGTTCGAGGATGGGTGGAACGTCGTGGGAGCGGTGACCCAGCCGGATCGGCCTCGCGGCCGTGGAAGGAGGGTGACCCCCACCCCGGTGAGCCAGGTGGCGCAGGCCCACGGGATCCTCGTCCTGCAGCCGAAGAAGATTCGGGACGGCGTTTTCCTGGAAGATCTGACCGACCTGCAGCCGGACATGATCGTCGTGGCCGCCTACGGGAGGATCCTGCCCGCAGACGTTCTCAACCTGCCGCCACTCGGCTGCTACAACGTGCACGCCTCGCTGCTGCCGGCCTACCGGGGGCCGGCGCCGGTGCGGTGGGCGATTATCAACGGTGAGGAGACAACCGGGATCACGATTTTTCGCATGGACGAGGGGATGGACACGGGCGACGTGCTAACGTCCCACGCGCTTGCGATCGGGCCGAACGAGACGGCCGGGATGCTCACGGAGCGTCTGGCCAGGCTGGCAGCCAGGACCCTCACGCCGGCCTTGCGCGACATCGTTTCGGGCAGTGCCCGCTTCGTTCCCCAGGAGCACGAGAAGGCCACCGTCGTTCCGATCTTGAAGAAGGGAGACGGCCTGATCGAATGGGGCCTGCCCGCCGAGTCGATCCGGAATCGAATCCGTGGGCTCGACCCGTGGCCCGGTGCATTCACCTTCTGGCGGGGGAAGCGGCTGAGGCTGTGGGAGGCGGAGGCGGGTGGCGACGGTGCGGGCGCCCAGCCGGGGGAGATCCTCTCCTTGACGAACGAAGGAGTAATCGTACAAACGGCAGAGGGAACGCTGCGCCTGAAGTCCGTGCAGATGGAGGGGGGGCGAAGAATGGGGGTGACGGAGTTCCTCCGGGGACACAAGATGGAGCGGGGAGAGCGCCTTGGCTAGGAGGGGTCCGGAGAACCCGCGTTCCATCGCCTTCGAAGTCCTCACCGCCGTCGACGCAAAGGGGGCCTTTGCCGATCTTGCCCTGGACGCAAGGCTTCGGAGGAGTGAATTCCTCACGGATCGGGACCGGCGCCTCGCCACCGAGCTCGTCTACGGGACCCTGAGGCGGAGGGGAAGCCTGGACCGCTGTCTTCGTCCTTTTCTGCAAAGACCCCTCGACAGTCTCGATCCGGAGGTGCTGCGGGCCCTGCGCCTCGGGACCTACCAGGTTCTCTTTCTCGACCGGGTCCCGGATCACGCGGCCGTGAACGAATCGGTGAACCTGGCGCATCGATTCGGTCCTCGCGGTTCGGGCGGCCTGGTGAACGGGGCCCTTCGTGCGCTCTGCCGGGCCAGGGAGGAAGGCAATAGCATTCCCTGGGACCATATCCGTACCGGAGAGGATGACCTCCCCGGCTGGCTCGCACGGATATGGGAAAGGGAGCTGGGCAAGACGAAGGCCGGCGAGCTCCGGCGGGCAATCCTGGACCCTCCGCAGACCGTGCTGCGAACCAACATCCTCAGGACCGACCGGCAGGGTCTCATCGACCGGCTCGCCGCGGAGGGGTGTGAAGCCGAACCGGTGGAGGGGCTTCCCCAGGCCGTTCGCCTGACCGAGGGGGGCGACGTTCGAAGGACCGGGTGCTACCGGCAGGGCTGGTGTGTGCAGCAGGACGGGGCATCTCAGATGATCGTGGAGGTTCTGGCCCCGACTCCGGGCGAGCGGGTGCTCGATCTCTGTGCCGCCCCGGGCATCAAGACGACCCACATGGCCGAGAAGATGACCGACCGGGGCTTGATCGTCGCCCTGGATCTCCATCCGGCCCGCCTGAGAGAGCTGGCGGAATGCTGCCGAAGGATGGGGGTGACCGTTGCTGTGCCCCTGTGCGCCGACGCGGCCGGTCGTCGGCACCCTCTCGGCTCCCGTCTCCGCTTCGATCGTGTCCTCGTGGACGCGCCCTGCTCGGGGCTGGGCATCCTCAGGAGAACCCCGGAGAAGAAGTGGCGGCCTTCCCCGGACTTTGCTACACTGGGCAGCCTCCAGTCAGGCCTGATCCGGACCGCAGCCGATCAGGTGAGGCCCGGGGGGATCCTGGTGTACAGCACCTGCACCGTTCACAGGGAAGAGAACGAGGCGATCGTGGAGGATTTTGTGGCGGAGCGTGAGGAGTTCGTCCGCGAAGAGGTGACCCCCTTCCTTCCCCCGGGCCTCGAAGAGCTTTGCTCAGAGGCGGGCTACTTCGTGTCCTGGGCCCGGCCTACCGGGTTCGACCTGTTCTTCGCCGCCAGGCTTCGGCGCGTTTGAGGAGGAAGCAGAGATGAGACAGAAGCTGATCGCCCCTTCCATTCTTTCGGCGGATTTCTCCCGGCTGGGAGAGGAGATCAAGGCCGTCGAGGCTGCAGGCGCCGACTGGATCCACGTGGACGTGATGGACGGCCACTTCGTGCCGAACATCACGATCGGGCCCGTGGTCGTGAAGGCCGCCCGTAAGGCATCCTCGCTTCCTCTGGATGTCCACCTGATGATCGAGAACGCAGACCGGTTTGTGGAGGATTTCGTCCGGGCGGGCAGCGATTACCTGGTCGTTCATGCAGAGGCTTGTGCACACCTCCAGAGAACCCTGACCCACATCCGGGACCTGGGGTGCAAGGCGGGCGTCTCTCTCAACCCGGCCACGCCCCTGTCCCTCCTGGACCACGTCCTTGCGGACCTGGACCTTGTCCTGATCATGAGTGTGAACCCGGGATTCGGGGGGCAGTCCTTCATTCCCCAGATGCTGGACAAGATCAGGGATCTTCGTGCGAGGCTGGACCAACTGGACCGGGACGTCCTGCTCGAGGTCGACGGGGGGATCAAGGTGGCCAACATCGGCGAAGTGGCAAGGGCGGGGGCAGACGCGTTCGTGGCCGGCAGCGCCATCCTCGGGTCCGAGGACTATGCGGAGACGATCTCCCAAATGCGCTCGGAAATGGCATCCGCCCTCGAAGGCCCTCATTCCAGCGAAGGCGGTCATCCCCGCGGGGATCCCCGAACGCCGTAGAACATTGACCCAGAAGCCAATCCGCGATATTCTGATAATTTACGTAGAACCGTGAATCGGGAAGTGGCGCAGCTTGGTAGCGCGCATGCTTCGGGAGCATGAGGTCCGGGGTTCAAATCCCCGCTTCCCGACCAGCCCACCCAGAAATTCCCTAATGAAACCAGTTGCTTCGGCGGCTGGTTTCTTGCCTTTGGGCAGCCTTTCTTTCCATTCAATTGATGGATTGACATGGTTCCATTCTAGATGTACACTTTTGGTGTACATCT
>CAYZMM010000044.1:0-53680 GCA_964479535.1 uncultured Thermodesulfobacteriota bacterium | reverse complement strand
TTCCGGTTGCTTAAGCTCGAAAACCGTGGCAAGATTCAGGGGAACTTCGGGCTAGTGTGCTGTCCCAGAAATAGCTTTACAGAGAGTCGCGCTGTAATTGGGGACAGCCACCGATTTCCTCAGCCTGGACGGACGGTTGGCGCAGTGAGGAAATCGGTGGCTGTCCCCAATTACGCCCCAGCGTTGAAGTGGCATATCGTTGAAGTGGCATATCTATGCACCTCTATTTCTGGGACAGGACTCTGACCCCAGCCCCCATATTGCACGAAGGCTTCGGCCGTACCCATGGGTCATGCCCGCCCAGGAATCTGCGTCGTTGGGTCTTTGTGACCCGCCTCCCTCTTGTTCCTCTATGTCCCCGTGAACGATAGATTTTGCATTTGAAATCCGTGATCGGATGGTGCGTCTTGACCCAAAGGGATCTTTCTTCCGATGGATGGCCAAACCTCTCCTTTGGCCATTTTCAATAATTAAACCAGATGGTTATAGGCATTCGGCGTCTTTGGCACCGTTCTTGCCACTTCTGAACCCGCGAGAACGCCCGCTGCAGGGCGTGCAAGGGAGAAAGGAGGGGGTTGCCATGGCTACATGCAGTGAATGCAAGCAGTTCTTTCGGAGGGATGAGAACCCGGACAGGGGAGACTGCGTCCGCCGCGTCGTGGACCCCAGGCAGGCCCACTACAAGGCCAGGCCCGTAGAATCGGACCGGGAGGCCGGTGGGTGCCCCGACTTCCGGAAGAAGTCCTGAAGCCAGGAGGATGAAAGAGATCTTCCGATCACCTTTCGAGCCATACGCAGAAGGAGACAACCATGGCGGAACCGGCGCAACTCGACAAAGAACTGACGGAGTACGAGAAGAAGCAGGAGTGGTGGTGGGTAGCTGAGAAGAAGCGTTCGAAGCGTCTCGACTACCTGCGCAAGGCGGTGTGGAAGAAGGGCGCCCTGGGGGGCAACTACGCACCGGGGATCAAGCTGGACCTCGAGATGCCCACCCTCTTCACGGACATGTGGAAATTCTGGAAGTACGATCCGGTCATGCTCCGGCGGGCCAAGGCGCTCGCACACGTGCTGGACAACATGACCATCTTCATCACCGATCAGGCCCAGCTCGTGGGCTACATGGGCAGCCTGCCGCACACGATCGCGTGGCGCATGGACGGCGCGAGCATGGTGAACGAAGAGGTGTACAACGAGCCCGGGATTCACGAGGAGCCGGAAGAGGAGTCCCTGAAGAAGGTGGCGGAACTGAACGAGTACTGGGCGGGCCAGACCGCCGTGGACAAGGTGGCCCGCGTGCTCGACCCGGAAGATGCGGTCAAGTTCATGAGCGGTGCCATCGGATGGGGCGCGCCCACCTCGGCCTACGGGTACTCGAACAAGAACTACGAGTACTTCATGACCGGGGAGCGGGCCTTCGAGGCGATCATCGAGGAGATCGACCGGGCCATCGAGGTGGCCGAGGAGAAGACGATCGGGGTCCCGGGACCCGAGATCCTCACCCTCTACGACCGGATCCAGAACTGGGAAGCGATGAAGATCGTCCTGGAGGCGGCGATTCGTTATGCGAACCGCTATGCAAGGCTGGCAAGGACCATTGCGGAGAACTACGAGAGCGACCCGAAGCGAAGAGAAGAGCTTCTCCGGCTGGCGGAGACCTGCGAGCGGGTTCCGGCGAAGACGCCGCGGAGCCTGCAGGAATCGCTCCAGTACGACTTCTTCGTGCAGATCCTCGCCCGCCTGGAAGCCCACGAGGGGGCCTGGCCCTCCCGGCCGGACTACTATCACGGGCCGTACTACGACCGGGATGTGAATATCGAGAAGAACATCACCCGGGAGGAGGCGACCGACCTGATCGGTGAGTTCATGATCCGTGCCTATGAGGTGGGCGGGTTCGGCCCGCGGTGGGCGCGGGAAGGTCTCCAGGGAATCACCGGTACCTGGGTCTGGACCATCGGCGGCGTCAGGCCGGACGGCTCGGACGCATGCAACGACATGACCGTCGCGCTGATGCAGGCGGCCCGGCTGGTCCGGGTGGCGAACCCCACACTGAGCTTCCGCTGGCATCCGAAGGTGAAGGAAGAGGTGATGCGGGAGTGCTTCGAATGCATCCGTCAGGGGCTCGGTTACCCGAATATCCGGCACGATCCGATCATGGTGGCGAACGCCATGCACTGGCACGGACACCCGATCGAAGAGGCCCGGCTCTGGGTGAACCAGGCGTGCATGTCTCCCTGCCCGCCCACCAAGCACGGTCAGCAGCCCATGCGCATGGCGTCCGCTACGGCCAACTGCGCCAAGATCATCGAGTATGCGCTTCACAACGGATACGACCACGTGGTCAACATGCAGATGGGGCCCAGGACCGGGGATGCGAGGACCTTCACCGACTTCGAGCAGCTCTTCGAGGCATGGGTCAAGCAGATGGAGTGGCTCTTCAGCACCCTCGTCCGGACGGTCAACCTCGGCCGGTACAAGGATCGCGAGTTCTACGGCAGGCCCTTCCTGTCCGCAATCTCGGAGCGGTCGGTGGAATCCGGGCTGGATATCTGCAGTCCGGAAGGGGAGCGTGGCAACTGCTGGATCACCGCCTTCACGTGGGTGGAGAACGCCGACGGTCTTGCTGCGGTCAAGAAGCTGGTCTTCGACGAAAGGAAGTACACCATGGATCAGCTCGTCACCGCCCTCGAGGCGAACTGGGAAGGCTACGAGGAGATGCGGATCGATTTCGTGCGGAACGCGCCGAAGTGGGGCAACGATGACGACTACGTGGACGACATGATGATCCGTTGCCTCCGCGAGTGCGCGCGTTTCTCCCGGGTGCTCAAATGCCCGAGCGGCAACAGCTGGCCCATCCTGCCGGAGAACGTGAGCGGCAACATTCACTACGCGAACATCGTCGGCGCCCTCCCGAACGGCCGCCGCCTCGGGGACGCCCTCTACGACGGAGGCATATCGCCCGGGCCGGGCCTGGACAAGAAGGGGCCCACGGCCGTTCTCAAGTCCTGCGGCAAGATCGACCACGTGACCGACGGGCGGGCCTTCCTGCTGAACCAGCGGCTTTCGCCCATCCAGCTCGCGGGAGAGGCGGGCTACCAGCTCTGGAAGGCCTACATGCGCACCTGGGCCGACCTGGGGATCGATCACGTGCAGTTCAATGTGGTGTCCGACGAGACGCTCCGTTCTGCGCAGAGAGATCCGGAGAGGTACTCCGAGCTGATCGTCCGCGTGGCAGGGTACAGTGCGCACTTCGTGGACATCAGCCGCAAGACGCAGGACAACATCATCCAGAGGACCGTCCAGGGCATCGGATGAGGAGCGAGAATCCATGGTGTTGGAATGGGAGGTGGGGGCCATCCCGCGCAAGCGGGCCGCCCTGTCACCGCAGAAGACGGCGGTCATCTACGAAGGACGGTCGGTCACGTACCGGGATCTGAACGAGGGAACGAACCGGTGTGCCCACATGCTCCTGAAAAAGGGGATACGGAAGGGGGATCGGGTCGGGCTGGTTCTGCTGAACTGCGCGGAGTTCCTCGAGATCTACTTCGCCTGCGCCAAGCTGGGCGCGATTCTGGTGCCTCTCAACTGGCGGCTGGCCGGTCCGGAGCTTGCGTTCCAGGTGAACGACTGCGGGGCTCGCTTCCTCTTTTTCCACGACTTCTTCGTGGGGACCATCGATCCCGTATGGAGGGATCTCAGGGTCGACCGGGACAAGTTCTTCTATCTGAGGAGCGGCAACCCCGGCCAGCCGGGCTGCCCGGACTGGGCGGAAGACTGCGAGACGCTGGTAAGAAACCAGGCCGTCTCGGAGCCTGTTCCGGAGAGCCCTGTCGCCTTTGACGACCCCCTGTCGATCATCTACACCTCGGGCACGACCGGCAGACCCAAGGGAGCGGTCCTCTCCCACAGACAGACCTATTTCAAGAACTTCCAGGTCGGTATCTACACGGGCGGCGTCCCCGACGATGTGGTGGTGGCCCAGATGCCCCTCTTCCACTCGGGCGGCCTGTTCATCGTCGCCACTCCGGCCCTGTGCGGAGGCATGACCATGGTGATGCGCAGGGGCTTCGACCCGGACGAGTTTGCCGCCGACATCGAGCGCTGCCGGGGAACGATCGTCTTCGCCCTGACCACCATGTGGCGCATGATCCTGGAAACGGGCAGGCTGGACGAGATCGACGTGAGCAGCGTTCGGTGCGTGGTCGGGGGCGGGGAGAGAACGCCGCCCAGCCTGATCGACGAGCTGGCGAAGCGCGGCCTGTACATGCAGCAGGGGTTCGGCCAGACCGAGAACTCGGCCATGATGCTGCTTCCTAGAGAGGACATCTTTCGCAAACGGGGTTCCATCGGCAAGCCGGGCTTCTTCACCGATGTCTGGATCGCCGGGCCGGACGGCAAGCCGGTTCCCCGGGGCGAGATCGGCGAGATCGTCGCCCGGGGGCCCACCGTGATGAGCGGGTACTGGAACATGCCCGAGACAACGGCGAGGACGATCGTGGGCGGGGTGCTGCGCACGGGCGACCTCGGCTACATGGACGAGGAGGGCTACTTCTACATCGTTGACAGGGTCAAGGACATGTACCGAAGCGGCGGGGAGAACGTGTACCCCGCGGACGTGGAGAAGATCCTGGTCACCCATCCGAAGATCGCCAACGCCGCGATCATCGGCGTGCCGGATGACAGATGGGGAGAGACCGGAATGGCCTTCATCGTTTCGGAGAGGGGCGAAACGATCACCGAGGAAGAGGTCTACGACCATCTGAACGGCAGGGTCGCCAGGTTCAAACACCCGAGGCACATCCGGTTCATGCACGATCTGCCGCTGACGGCCACGATGAAGGTGAGGAAGGCTGAACTGAAAGAGGCTTACGGAAGGGGCGGTTCCGACCTTGCGCTCATTCCGCTCCAGGCGAGAGGGTAAAGGCGAAGGGCGAACGGGACGGATCAAGCATTGAAGAGTGAATCAAAGGAACGTTCGTGATCAACCGGCGTTTTCCGCCACGAATACCCGTTTCAAGACTTCAACCACCCCTTTCGCCTTTCGCCTTTCGCCCTTCGACCTCTTGCTGGACAAGCCGGCCTTTCTCGAAATGTGTGACGATTCGCCGCCTCACGTCCTCCATGACCTCCTCCCAGGGACGCGCCGCGATCTCCTCGGCGGGAACCGGATCCAGCACCTCCACCTCGATCGTGCCGGGCCTGACCAGCAGGTCTCCCGAAGGGAGGACCCTGCGGCTTCCGTGGACCACCACGGGCAGGATGGGCCAGCCCGCAATCTGTGCGGTCCGGAATCCGCCCTTCTTGAAGGGGCCGATCCTTCCGTCCCGGCTTCGCGTGCCTTCCGCAAAGAAGAGCATGGATATCCCGGAAGGGAGGGTCCGGATTCCTTCCTGAAGGTTCTCGACCGCCTTGGCCGGATCGGACCGGTCCACAAAGATGCAGCGCGAGAGCTGGACCGCGTACCCGAAGAGGGGAATCCTGCGGAGCTCCTTCTTCGCTACAAATCGAACGATGATGGGGAGTTCCGCGACGAGGGCCAGGATGTCGAAGTGGCTCTGGTGGTTCGAAATGATGACATACGAGCGGTCCCGCTCGATCTTCTCGACACCCCTGGATCTTGTCTTCACGCGCGCCGCGGCGAGGATGATGCTGTACCACATGCGCACGTAGATCTGGGTTCTCTTCTGGGTCGGATCCAGCCGTGCCGACAGAACCAAGGGGAGGAAGGCCAGCAGCGTGGCCAGACCGATCCAGAAACAGGCCCAGCCGATCCTCAGGTATCGCAGAAGTCCTCCCGGGGAGGCCTTCTCCGCTTCGCCCATCCATCGCCTCCTCTGTTGTGACCGATCAGAGGCGCCCCACTGAAAAGGTACCATGTTCGACGGTGCGTTGACAACGAAGTGTGAAAACAGACTCAGATGGGAGGCCGCTGCTTGTAGAAGCCGGTGGCCTGCTGAAACGCGAAAGCCAGCTGAAGGACCCCGAAATCGTCCTGGTGGCGGCCGACGATCTGAACGCCGACGGGCAGACCTTCGGCCGTGAAGCCGCAGGGCACGGATACAGCAGGGAGCCCCACGGTCGTGATGAAGTAACACGATTTCATCCAGTCGATGTACGTCTCCATCTCCACGTCACCGATCCGCTTCACCCAGCGTTCCTTCACGTCGAAGGGGGGGACCTGGCTCACAGGAAGGACCATGAATTCGTACGTGTCCATGAACTCCCTGACCCGGTGATAGAGTTGTGTCCGCTTCGACTCGATCCGTCCCAGCTCCGGCCCGGAGAGCTTCCGTCCCTGTTCGGCGTTCCAGACGAGGGTGTCCTTGACCCGGTCTTTCTGCGGTCCCAGCATCGCCAGAGACAACTCTACGAACCATGCGCGCCAGGCCTTGAACACCTCGTCCGCATCCGTGAAATCCGGTTCGGCGTCCTCGGTCACACAACCCAGGGATTCGAAGACATGGCGCCGGTCATCGATCGCCGCCGTGACGCGCGGGTCCACGGGAAGGCCGTTCAGATCGCGTCCCCAGGCGATTCTCGTTCCCTTCCAATCCCTCTCGAGGGGGCGCAAGAACATGCTGCCCGGCTCGGGGATACTGATGGGGGATCTCGGATCCGGCCCGGCAATCGCACTGCACATCAGGCAAACGTCCTCCACCGTGCGGGCCATGGGGCCGTCCACCGTGTAGGTGAACCACGCCGTCTGCGTCGGCCAGACAGGCACACGACCAGGGGAGGGCCGAAAGCCGACCACGTTGCAGAAGCTGGCCGGATTTCGGAGGCTGCCGCCCATGTCGCTGCCGTCGGCCAGGGGGATCATGCCGCAGGCCAGGGCCACCGCCGCTCCGCCGCTGCTTCCCCCGCACGTCTTGGTCAGGTCGTACGGGTTGAGCGTTTCGCCGAAGACCTCGTTGTAGGTCTGAGAACCGGCCCCGAATTCCGGCGTGTTCGTCTTGCCGAGCATGACGGTGCCCGCCCTCTTCAGGCGCTCGACGATCAGCTGGTCCCGGTCCGGGACGAAGTCCTTCAGCAGGGGGGATCCGAAGGTGGTCCGGACGCCCCGGGTCAGGGCCAGGTCCTTGTGGGCGATGGGCAGCCCGAACAGGGGTCCGGGATCATCCCCGCTGGCAAGGGTCTCGTCCGCCCGATCGGCCTTTCGCAGGGCCTCCTCCGGAATCCTCGTGACGATGGCGTTCACCGTGGGGTTGACCTGATCCATCCTGACAAGGTGAGCCTCGACGACTTCGCGCACAGAGACCTGCCGGTCTCGAATCATTCGGCTCAGCGCCACGGCTGGAAGAAAACAGATCTCGGAGAGGGTCATCCCTTCTTCTCCCTGTCCTTCTTCCCGGCCTTCGGCGGGCCACGCGTGCCCTGCCTTCTTGCCGGGTGGTCCTCGTTCCGCGCGATGAGCCACTGCGCCAACGGCTCGAAGACCCATGCCTGGGCGATATTGCTCACAAAGAGATCCGCATGGGCCACGGGCACCTCTTTCGTGCCGACGCAGAGGATGTCCTTGGTGGTTGAACCCATCTTGCTGTGGGCGGTCAGCACGGTGGCCTCGGGGACGATTCCGTCTGCGTTCGAAAGCACGACCAGAAGCGGATTCCGGACCGTTGCGACCGCTTCGGTCACGTTCACGCCGCGAATGACCAGGTCCCCTCGTCTCAGCCATTCGGCAATCTCGCGGTTGAGCCTTCGATCCGGGTTCTCCACGGTTTCGATCATTTCGTCCATCCTGGAGACGTCCACGATTTCCGGATGCAGGTATACGGAGAGCAGCCTCGGGACCCGGGTGAGCAGGGGCATGGCGAGCCTCGCGAAAGGGCGTACTCCACGAATCGCCAGCATGCCGGCCACACGGGGGGAGCCGAACGCCGTCTTCAGCATGGCGTTTATCTGAACCCACCGCAGGGGGGCGCCGATCGTCACCAGGGATCCCAGGTGCGTCGTCTCCTTCGAGAATGCCAGATGCACGTAGAGGTATGTGCCTCCCAGGCTGCAGCCAACCGCATCGAGGCTCGTGGCGTCGGTCTCTGTGTGCCGAAGGATGAACTGGAAGGCGGCGTTCAGGTCGGTCACGGCGGCATCGTAGAATCCGTACGGTTTTCGACCGCCCACACGCCTCGAGGTGCCCTGGGCGCGAAGGTTCAGTGACCAGACTTCAAAGCCCCGGTCCGCCCAGTAGGCCTCCATGGACTTGCCACGGGGGTGATATCCGAAGATGAAGGCGTTCATGCCGTAGCCCGGGATGATGGCCACCGGCCTGCGGGGGCGATCGAGGACCGCGCTGTCATAGGTCTGCTTGAGGCCGAGCAGCCAGCCCTCTCCGTTCGGCACGAAGTGCTTCTTCTGAATCACTCCGTCTCTCCCTCCCCCTGCAAAGTCGCCCCGCGCAAATCTCCGAGGGAGCCCGGGTCAGCCCTGAAGAAGCTGCACAGAACAGAGTGCGCCCGCGCGGGTGTGGATGACCGTGACCGAAGTCGCGTCGGGTTGTTCACGCTACGCAGAGGAACTGGTCGGGCTCGCGGTAGCCGAGCGATTCGATCTGCCGACGAATCACGTTCCGGACCCCCCAGGAGCCGACGGCCGCGAGAAGCATGCAGCCCCCGTAGCGTGCGGGAAGATCCGGATACCCGATGACCGGCTTGCCTTCCCAGACCGTACCGATCCTTTTCGGATTCACATCCACGTATCCCAAGACCCGAAGGCCCGCCTTCTCCAGGATGGCCGCCAGGCTCTTTGCCTCGCGGTTGCCGGCCAGAAGGATCTCCCGCTCGGCTCCGAGAAGGTCGGCAAGATGCCGGGCCTTGCACTCCCGGAAGGCCTGCCGGCTGTAGCTGGGCGAGTTTCGCGTGATTCGGTCCGGACGGTCCATCCACCAGAACAGCACCTCGGGGATCTTGGCAAACCGCAGCCCTCTTGCGTGTAGACGAAGCCACAGATCATAGTCCTCCGGCCCCTCGTCGCGATAGCCTTCCACCCACTCGAGGGACTCGCGGCGAATCAGGATGGACGGGTGCACGAGAGGGGATTCGACAAAGATTTCCCGGACGATCTCTTCCGGCGTGACCAGGGAATTGAGCCAGCCCTCGTAGGCCATCATCCCCAGGGAGACCCTCCTCCTGGGGAAGATGCGGATCAGACAGCCGACTGCGCACACATCGGGCCGCTCCTCCAGGAAGGCCTTCTGAAGTGCGAGCCGCCGGATATGGGATACGTCGTCCGCGTCCATCCGGGCGATGAATCGGCCCTTGGCCCGATCGATGCCGGTGTTCAGCGAGGCGGCGATTCCCCGGTGGGGCAGATGCATGGCCCGGATGCGTGGGTCTTCACGGGCCAGGGAATCGACCAGGACAGCGGAGTCGTCCGTAGATCCGTCGTCGAGCAGAAGCAACTCCCAGTCCCGACAGGTCTGCCTGCGCATGCTCGTGACGGCACGCACAAGGTAGGAAGAATCGTTGTGTACGGGCAGGAGGATGCTGATGGATGGACGGGCGGCGGCCATCGGCAAGGTCCGGGCAGAGAAGGCGGCGGAACTAGTCGGAAGCGGACGGGGCCTTCTGTTTCTTGCGCTTTCTCGGACGGGTCTTCCCGTAGCTTCCGCGGAAGATCTTCCCCTTTCGGGTTCTCCTGTCTCCTTTACCCATACCTTGTGCTCCTCTTGAATGTCTCGTTGGCCCCTTGCTCAGGTCATCATTCCACCGTCCACGGTGATCGTGGTGCCGGTGACGTAGCTGGACGCATCGCTGGCCAGGTAGATGGCGGCTCCGACGATCTCCGAGGGCTCGGCGTGTCGCTTCACGGGGATCCGCTGGAGGGCATGTTCGTAGATCTCCTGGGTCTGGATCAGCACCTCGGAGAACTTGGTGGCGGTCAATCCCGGACAGATGGCGTTCACCCGGACGTTGGCGAGGGCCAACTCCTGGGCAAAGGTCTTCGTCATGTTGACCATACCGGCCTTGGTGACTCCGTAGATCCCCTGCATCGGGTTGGCCCGGAAAGCGCCTACAGAGGAGACGTTGATGATGGACCCTCCTCCCTTCTGCATCATGATCCTGGCGGCGGCCTGCGTCATCAGGAAGGGGCCTTTGAGGTTGACGTCCAGGGTCTTGTTCCAGGCCTCTTCGGTGGCATCGATGATGGGTCCGAAGTAGGGATTGGTGGCGGCGTTGTTCACCAGGATGTCCACGGTTCCGTAGGTTTCCACCACCTTGTCCATGAACATCTTGATCTGGTCCGCCTTGCCCACGTGGCATGCAGCGGCCAGGCATTCTCCCCCATGGTTGCGAATCTCTTCCGCCACTCCGTCCAGAGCCTCCTGTTTGCGGCTGGCCAGCGCCAGACGCGCGCCGTGCTCGGCCAAGCCGACGGCGATGGCCTTGCCGATTCCACGGCTTCCACCCGTAACGATCGCCACTTTTCCGTCCAGCCGGAACTTCTCCGCGTACATGTGAGGTCTCCTTATGGCTAGGCCACCGCTCCGGGGACGAAGTTCGGATTCCGCACCTCTTTGAGGGCGATCGCATCCTCGGGGCACTGGTATGCACACTGGCCGCAACCGATGCACAGATCCTCCATCACGGCCACCTTGTCTTCCGCTCTGTCGCCCTCCAGGGAGAGAGCATCCACCGGGCAGGCCTCCACGCACATCTCGCAGAGGGTGCACGTGTCGGCATCCACCTCGGGCAGGAACCGACTCGGGGCGAGAAGCACGCGCTTCCTTTCCTTCAGGATCATGGGCAGCACGATGCAGCAGCAGGAGCAGCAATTGCAGATGATGTGCTCGTTGTCCGCCCGATTGTCCGTCACGTGCACCAGCCCCGCCTCCTCCGACTTCCGAATGATCTCCTTCGCCTCCTCCTTCGTGACCTCCCTGCCGGTGCCCCGCTTGATCGTGTACTCGGCCGCCCGGTTGAGCTGCAGACAGACCTCCACGGGTGATGCGCATTTCTTCGCTGTCAGTCTGCAGGTGCAGGCCGTGACCGCGAGGCTTCGGGCATCGTCGATGATCTTGAGGACGTTGTCGAAAGGCAGGATCTGGGATCCGCCCCCCTCCATCGGCACCTCCACAGGGATGACCCGCGTAAAAGCCGGGAGATCCATGCCCGCCAGGGCCTGTGCGATTGCGGGGTACTCCTCCTCCATGAACTCCTGCCACTGATCGAGGAAGCCCTCGGGTGCTTCGGGCCACAAGATGGTGGCGTCGTGGAACTGGAGCAGGTGTCGTGCCGTGGAATAGGTGACAACCCCCTGCTTCTCACGGTCGAAGACGACCCCCTTGCGGAAGAGCAGGTCCAACATGGGTTTCGTTTCCTCCGGCGTCCGTCCCGTCTTCTCGGCGATCTCTTCCAGGGTGCCGGGCATGGCAAGGAGAAGCTGAGCCTCCTCTTCGCTGCAAAGGACCTCCCAGAGCTTCTCGATTCGCGCGGAAGGGGTTCCGATCTTCTCGGCGAGTTGCTGATATGGATTTGCGCTTCCCATGATTTCTCTCCCATTCGGTCTCGAGGTGACGGAGGGAACAGCTCAAAAAGGATAGCGGACCCGTTGTCCGGAAGCAAGCCGCCCCGTCCCGGCGTTGACCTGACACGCGACCTGCCCGATAATGAGGCGGACGAATCAACTGCTTCGATCGGTTCCCGTGATGGACGACGTCTGGTACCGCAAGGGGTTGAAATTCAGCTGCCAGCAATGCGGCAGGTGCTGCTGGGATGAAGGCGAATACACGGAAGTCTACGTGGAACGGGACGACATCCGGCAGATGGCCGCCTACCTGGACCTCTATCCGGATGCCTTCTACAGGCGGTTCGTGAAGAGTTCGGATGGGCTCGACGTCCTCAGGTCGCGCAAGGGCGCCTGCATCATGCTGCGGAGGGGCCGATGCCGGGTGTACCCGGTCCGCCCGCGCCAGTGCAGGACCTGGCCGTTCTGGGTGGAGAATCTTCGCCGGCACGTTTGGTACGGGGAAGTCAGAAAACGTTGCCCCGGTGTCGGCAAGGGGCACAAGTACGACCTGGAGGAGATCGAAAGGATCCTGCTCAGCGGCGATCCCGTCTCGTGAGCCGCAGATCGCTTGGACGCACATGTGCGCGTGGTCGCACCCACGGAGCCGGGTGCAAGTGGATCCATCCCTTTCGCCTTAACCCTTTTCGGACCCTAGCTCTTCTTCTTCCGGGGTGTCTTCTTCCCTTCCAGTGCGGAGTGGACCCACTGCCAGCCCGCGGCTGTCTTCGGGTGGCCGCAGGTCGTCATGGCCATCAGGACGGTCTGGTAGATCTCGTCGATGGTAGCACCATGCTCCTTGGCCATGATCGCGTGTCTCTGGGTTGCGGTTTCCAACCCCGCACCCACCGATATGCCCACCTTGATCAGTTCGCGCGTCTTTCGGTCCAGTGGACCCGCCTCGCTGCAGGCATGGGTGAGCTTCTCGTGGGCCTCCCAAACCTTCGGATACCTCTTCACGATGCTCTTGAACGTTTGCGGCAGCGCTTTTTGGGCCATTGTTCAGGACCTCCCTTCAAAGGTTTTTTTCGGGTCCGCCTCTCCTCCGGGTCTCCGAAAGGATCCGTTCCTACCGTAGCAAAGCCGATCCCGAACGAAAAGCGAAATCTTCACCATCGCCCTCGGACACTGCGGCCTTTTTTTTCTTGCATTGCCCTTCCCGGGCGGTGTACATTTCGTGTTGAGGGGGCATCCAGGGAGAAATCGAGGAAAGCGGTCGCAGACCAGAAACCCTTTGAGCCGGGACTGGCGGCTCGAGTTCGGAGAGCCCCTCCCGGAGCGATCTCTTATCGGAATGGAGAAAGCGGGTAATCGCCGGCACAGGGATCCCACAGGCCGGAACTGGAAGATGCCCGTCCACTTCCCGGCATGCCCCCTCACCCCTCGATCGTGCTTTCCAGATAATCGACCAGCAGGCGTACCCCGAATCCCGTCGCGCCCTTGACCGGCAGAAAGGGCTCCGGGACCTTCTCGCTGAGGGCGACGCCCGCCATATCCAGATGTGCCCAGGGCGTCTTTCCTGCGAATCGCTTGAGGAAGACCGCCCCGGTGGAGGCCCCTCCGTAGCGCTTGCCGTCGTTGTTCACGTCCGCCAGCTGCGGTTTGGCCGCATAGGCGTCGTCCACGGGCATGCGCCAGAGCCTTTCCCCGGTTCGCTGCCCGGCCGCGAGCAACGCGTCCGCCATTCCGTCGTCCGTGCTGAACAGGCCTGCATACTGCCCACCGAGGGCGACCATGCAGGAACCTGTGAGGGTCGCCAGGTCGATCAGCTCCTTCGGCTTCTCCCTTTCGATCACATAGGCGATCGCATCGGCCAGCACGAGGCGGCCTTCCGCATCGGTGTTGCCGATCTCTACGGTCAGTCCCTTGTAGCTCTTCAGGATGGCGCTGGGCAGGTAGGCCTTGTCTGACACCATGTTCACCGCGCACCCGCAGACACCGATCACGTTGACCCGGCTCTTGCGGACCGCCAGTGCTTTCATCAGGCCCATGACCGCTCCCGCGCCCGCCATGTCACACTTCATGGTCTCCATCGAGCCGGTGGGTTTCAGGTTGTATCCGCCGGTGTCGAACATCACACCCTTCCCCACGACAGCCCGAAAAGGACGGTCCTTTCCGGCTCCCCGGTATTTCATCACGATGAGCCGCGGCTGTTGAGACCTGGCCGCGCCCGCGCCTACGGCCAGGATCAGGTTCATCCCGAGCCTCTGCAGCCGTTTCTCGTCCATCACGTCCACCCGGATGCCAAGATCGGCCAGCTTGGCCGCCTCCTTCGCCATGTACCGGGGCAGCGCGATGTTGGGGGGCAGGTTGACGAGCTCCCGGGTGAGATCCGAGCCGGCCATGAGCCCCTGGAAGCCGGACAATGCCCTCCTTACCGTGGAAACCGAATCCTTTGCCACGGCCACCGCGACCCTGCGAAACCTAGCCTTTTGATGGGGCTTCTGCTCGGTCTTGAAACGATCGAAACGGTACAGCGCGAGGTGCAGCCCCTCCAGAAGGGCCCTCGACGCGGTCTCCACAGTCCCTTCACCGCACTGCGGACCCAGGCATATGGTCGCCTCGATGAGGCCGAGCTCGTCGATCCTCTTGCCCAGGTCCAGGCCACGCATTCTCCAGTCGTTCTCCTTCGCTTCCTTCAACTTGCCCAGGCCGCAGACCAGGGCATGTCCCTCTCGACCGGAGAGCCCGGTCAGGGCGAAGAGCTCGCCTGCATCTCCCTGAAAACGGCTCTTCTTCAACGCCGCGGCGATGGCTCCCTTGTGGAGCCGATCTACGGCCTCTGCCTCGGGCGTGAGGCGGGCCTTCTCCTGGGCGAAGACGACGACGGTCTTCATGGGGTGTTTCGGGTCGAAAGGGACAACGCTGAATTTGAACACGACTCGAGCCTCCTCTCTCAGGTCCTCTCGGTTGATGCTACATTGTCCTGCCCGGCGACCGCCTGCACGGAGGAGAAGGCTTGGCGCAACAGCGGGCGGGAACGCCCCCTCAGCGGCTGCCGAGGCGTATGCGGAAATCCAGCCCGAAGCTCCCGTCGGTCCGCTGGGTACCCACCACGTAGAACATGTCGGTGAGAAGGTAGCCTACCTGGGCTTCGCTGACCTGCTGGCCGCTTCCCAGGGCGAAGATTCCTCTCACCTCGATGCGTTCGTTGAACTGCTTTCCCACCGTGGTCTTCACACCGAAATCCTCTCCCTCGGTCCGCTCGAGCTCGAAGGTGTCCAGGCCGGTCATCTCCCTGACGTCACTTCCGATCAGAAAGCCGAGCCCGGACAGGGCAAGACGTTGCGCCGTTTCCTCTGTGTCCGCCTCTTCCGAGGTGGAAGCGTAGAATTCGTCCCGGGTCTTTCCGGTAACCAGCATGAAAAGGATGTCCTCCCGTTCCAGATCCGGGACGGACCGGAGTTCGAGCTGGATGCGGTCGAGGGGGCCCGTAAAGGAGAGATAGATCGTGTAGTCCCGGGTGGTCCCCTGAACCTCGACCATGGACTCGAGCTGGAGGTTCGGAGGACCTCCCTGCGGGTCGATGAAGGAGAGCGTTCCCTGCGTGATGTCGAACTGCTTCTTGCTGAAGTAGATTCTCCCTTCTTCCACCTTCACGACTCCGAGAGGGACGGGGGTTGCCGCGCTTCCCCGGATGTCCATGTCCGTGGAGAGGATCACCCGGGCCATGTTGTTCCGGACGATGAGGTCCGGCCCGCTATTGATGTTGAGATCGAGTCGCATGTTTCTGAGCAAGGGATCCGGGGTCTCCACCTTGCTTTGGGACGGCCGACTCGGCCGGAGAACCATACCGACGAGATCGAAGTCTTCCTCGTACCTCGCCTCGATGATTCGAAGATCGCCCTGGAGAAGGGAACGCTCCCGGGTTCCCCGGAGAAGGAGCTCCCCACGCAGCCTTGCGGCAAGGTCGTCGGACAGGCGGACCGGAACCGCTTCGAGATTCAGCCGCAGGTCATCGAAGCTCAGAGGATCCAGACGCACGGAACCGCTCCCGTCGATGCTTCCGTCCCCCATTCGTGCCTCGAGAGAGACCAGCGTGAATCGATTCGCATTCGCCCGCAGCTCCGCTCGCAGGGAATCGACCGGGTATCCCAACACCCCCAGCTTCACCTGACCCGCCTCCAGGCCGAGCGTTCCGTCCAGCGCAGGGTCGTCCAGGGTTCCGCTCACCGTCAGATCGGCCTCCGCCCTGGCCGTGTCGAACCGGACCCCGGGGAACAGCGAGGCAAAGGGTACGAGTGGAAGGGTGCCGCGTAGGGTGAGGCGGCTCGCGGGCCCCAGGGTGCCCTGCACCCGAAGAGCCGAATCCTCGATGATCAGGGAGGTTTCCGGCAGGGTGAGCGTGCCCTGCCGGAAACCGAGGTTCACGGGCCCTGCCAGGCGTATCGGGGCGCTCCCGGCTCTGAGATCGACCTTCTCCAGGGAAATCTCCCCTTTCCAGCGCTCGAATTCCGTGATGGGTCCTGTCAGGTTTCCGCTCAGGCTTGCCGTGCCGGTCCAGGCCCGAAGCTTGACCTTTTCCAGAAGGGGGCCCATCGGGAAGGCGTCGATGGCCCCCCGAAGAGAGAAGGTCCTCTTGCCTTTCAGGTGGACCGCCACGTCGAGCCATCCCGCATCCGACTCGGCTCGAGCGGTCAGGCGATCGGGTTCGTACCCCAGATCGGCCTGCACATCCCCCACGGGCGTGTCCTGTATGACCAGAGAGCTTGCGGTCGCCCGGATCCGGACCTGCGGGGATTCGGTCGTGCCGTCGATTGTGCCCTCCAGCTCGGTGCTGCCCCTGAGGGGCAGGTCCCTGCTCTGCAGGAGGGTGGAGAGATCCAGTTCCGTGGACTGGATGCTCCCGGAGAGCTTACCGGTTGGAATCTCCCACCTTCCCTGGAGAAAGAGCCGGTCCTTTCCTCGTCGAATCTCAAGCTGCGGGTTCCAAATCCTTCCGTTCCGGCTCTCGGCCTGAAGCTGAACCTTGTCCAGTGACTCGCCGTAGAGGGCTCCTTGTCTCGTGGAAAGGTTCAGGGAACCTGAAGGAGCGGTGAGAGGCCCCTCCAGATCGAGGTTTGCCTGAATCCCTTCGGCGACGATGGCCTGGGAGTGAAGCTGCTCTTCCGTCTCTCCCTTCCCTTCGTTTCCGTCCTCCATCGACTCCTCTCGCAGTTCCTGCTCAGCGAAGACGAGGCGGAGGGACGCGTCGGGCAACTCCGCAACCGCCCGGATGCGAGGGGCGCCCACCGGTCCACGAAGGTTCCCGTTGATCCGGAGATCTCCGTGCCAGGCTTCCAGGGCGGGCAGGAAGTGCCGGGCCGCAGGATGTAACTGTTCGAGGGAGAGGGCCCCGGTCACGGCGAGGTTCACCTCCCCCTGGTCTTCCAGGGGGAAGCTCCCCCGGACGTCCATTTCGCTTTCGCGGGCCTTCAGCGCCGCTTCTGCATGCACCCGTCCTTGTTCCACGCGAACGCTCGCGGGGCGGGCGGTGCGGATGTCCAGATCGAGGAGCGACAGGCGCAGGGTGTCGATGTCCGCCTTCCCGGTCCAGGTCTCGGCCCTGTCCAGGCTGCCTCGAAAACTGCCGCTGCCGGTCAGGGACAACGTGGATGAGGAGTGGATTCGCTCCTTGACGAGGAAGGACAGGGACAATTGCCGGGCCTGCACACTCAGTTCCGCGTTTCGGTCCTCCAGGTTGAGCTTTCCTCGGAGGTTCAGGGAGGGGTCGGCCCGGATCTCACACTCCGCAACGCCTCTGTGGAGACTCGCGGACATCCGGGAAGGCCCGCCGGCCTCCCCGAGCAGCGGCACGCTTTCCGCCTTTCCCTCGAGGTGGACTCCCCTTTCGGTGCCGATTCCCCCTTCGGCGGAGAACCCCGAGAGGATAGGGCTGCGGTGAAGAAGCTCTTCGAAGCGAACCTGCAACCCCAGTTCCGGGTTTTGGACGGTGCCGTCGAGCCTTCCGCCGACGCTGAGTTCCCGCACCTTCAGGTCTTCGAACCCGTAAGGCCGGAAGGTCTCTTCCAAGAGGGACGACTTCAGATCCAGCTCACCGCCCAGCCGGCCGCTGGAAGTGTCCCAGCTCGCCCGGCCCGTGAGGGATGCCTCCGGGTTGCGGATCCGGATCGATTCGATGAGAATCCGCTCCTCTTGAAGGCTGCCCGCCAGCTGCGCATGGACCTTCTGGCGGTAGGCCGTTGCCCCCAGGTCGGCTTTCATGACCAGCGCTGCGCCCGGTTCGCCGTCGGCTTCGAGGGTTCCGCTCAGGTCGTCCACCTGAACGTCCTGGACACCGAAGGTTTTCAGGATCCGGCCCAGGGGGACGGTCTCCAATTCCGCCTTCAAGTCGACGGTTTCCCCTTCCAGTGAATAGCCTCCGTTGAACACGATGCGGGATTCGTCCATGACCAGCTGCAACTCCGTTACGGACAGCCTTCCCTCGCGCAGGGATGCGCGGCCCTCGGTCTTCGCTTTCCATGTGGAAGCGGTGCCTTTCGAGACCTCGAGAAGCCCTTCAGAGAGGTGCAGCTCCCCCCGGAGCGGGTCCCCGGAAAGGTCCCCCTCCATGTCGACCCCGTCCCACATCATCGAATATCCGGTTGCGAGGTCCTCGAAACGGATCGATGCTTCCGATATCCGGACTTCCCGGACGTGCAGAGGGGCGAGGACCGCCGTCCAGGATCCGTCGTCCGACGAACGGCCCTTCCTGTCTTCCGGCTCCCGCCCGGGTGGAAGGCCGAACGGGTCGATTCGACCGTCCTCGGAGCGCTGGAGGACGATTTCGGGAGCCTCGAGGTGTAGGGTGGCTATCTCGAGCCGGCCGAGGAAGAGCGTCAGCGGCCGATACTCGATTTCCAGGGACGTCATCTCGCCGAGCGTCGCCCGCGGCGTGGTCACCTGGATCCCCGAAATCCGGAGCTCTCCCGGAACGTGGTGATACTCGGAGACGGATAGGGTCACGGGAAGGAACCGATTGGCTGCACGCAGGCCGATCCGGAAGGCAGGCGGCAGGAACAGGATCAGAGCGGCCAGGATGAGGAGGATGGAGCTGACTGCAAGTAGGCTGATGAGAACCCGTTTCATGCCGATCCTTCTTCTTGCCCTTCCTCAGAACGGGAATCCCAGGGAGAAGTGCAGTTCCCCGCGGTCAAGGGGGGGATTGTCCTGAAGCTGGTAACCGTATTCCAGCCGAATGGGCCCCACGGGCGTGTGCAGCCGCAGGCCGGTGCCCGCCGACCACCGGAAGGTGTCGAGCCCGATCCGCCCGAAGCCGTCGGTCAGGCTCCCCACATCCACGAAGGCCACTCCGTGCACCAACCGATAGATGGGAAAACGTATTTCCAGGTTGCCCAGAATCTTCGTTGTGGCTCCCCTCGGGCTGCCGGAAAGATCCCTCGGCCCGAGGCCGTCCTTCGGAAATCCCCGGACGCTGTTGTTGCCGCCCGCGAAGAGAAGGTAGGTGGACGGGACGGTGCTGGTGCTTCCGTAAGGGTCCACGTGGTCCAGGGAGAGCCGGCCGGCGACGATCCAGTCGGTCGAAATCTCGTAGTAGTCCTGCAGCTGCAGCTGGTAGAGAACCAGGTCGTCGTCGCTTGCCCACGCCTGGTTCGAGACCGCCACTCTTGCCTGACCGTTGCTTCCGTTTCTCGGATAGAGCTTGTCCCGTCTCGTGTCCCGTACGATCTGCGGTCGCACGAAGAGGTTGGTGCTGTCGGCGGGCTCCGGGGCATCCGGCGCGCTGCTCTGTACGTCAAAGACGACGGAGTTGTCCAGCACCAGGAAGATGCCGGGGGTGTAACTCTCGCGCAGTCTCCGGAAGACGCCGCCCTCGAAAGAAATGTTCTGCTCCGTGAATGCTTCACGCACGGCCCTTTCGTACTTCGCCTGGGCCGTCAGCGTGGCCCGCATGCCCATGAGGGTAGGGTCCGCGTAGGCAAGCCTGGCCTCTGTCCTCTCTTCGCCTCCGATCACATCCACGGTGACCTTCTTCGCCCTGCCCAGCAGATTCTCCTCCCGGGCGGACAGAAGCCCCTCCAGACCCCAGTCGGAGTCGTAGCTGATCCCGACCTCGAGCCCGAGGGATCTCTTCTCCCTCACCTCGATCAGCACCGGCCGGTCCGCTTCCTCCCGCCCGTGCTCCTCCAGCGCTTCTCCGGCAGAGTGCAACCCCGGCACCTTCAAGGAGAGGCCCTCGAAAACGCCGAGCTGAAAGAGCCGTTGCCGGGTGGCGGAGAGCTGCTCGTTGTCGATCGGATCCCCCTCGCGGACCCGCAGGGTCTTGCGAATCGTCTTGTCCCGGGTCTTCCGGTTGCCCGTGACGATCAGTCCGGACAGGAGGAAGCGGGGACCCTCCTGCACGTCGAAGTCGATCTCCACCGTGTGATCGTCGCGTGCGCGAAAATCGTACTCCACCAGGACCAGAAGGTGGCCCCGTTCCGCGTAGAAGCCGCGGATGCGCCTCGCCTCCCGAGCGAGCTTGCCGGCGTGGAAGGGATCACCCGGAGTGAGCAGCGTTTCCTTCGCCAGGGCCGTCTCCCGCTCCGGATCGACGCCCCGGACCGTGGAGGATGCAATCGTGTACCTGGGACCTTCCTGGATGCGGACCTCAAGCAAGACCCGGCGGTCCTTCCCGGGGATCGGCTCGAGGGCGTGCTCGATGGCCGCATCGCGGAAGCCCTTTGCCAGATAGAGGTTTTCGATCGCCGCGAGATCCTCGTTCCACTTCTCGGTCAGGAACCTTCCGCGCCTCAGAGGGGAAAGCTTCCTCGGGCGGGTCAGTATTCGTTCGAACAGGGTTTCCTCGGAGAGCGCCTCGTTGCCCAGGAACGCGATCTCTCCAATGTAGGCCTTGCTTCCCTCCACTACGGAGAAGGTGACGCGAACCTCCGTATCGGTCTCTTGGCGATCGAATTCGACACGGGCGTCGGGGAACCCTTTCTTTTCGTATCGTTTCCGGATCGCCTCGGCACTGTCCTCTGCATCGAAGAAGCCGACACTTCGGTTCCGGAAGAAGGTTGTCGCAGCAAGGATCTCCTTGTCCGGCAGGGCCTCGTTTCCCTCCACCTTCGCGACCAGCCTCTTCCCCTCGTCGACGGCGAGCCTGAGCAAGGCCCTCTTCCTGCGCTCCTCGTCGATCTCCAGGGCCTCGACGCGGACCTGTGCGGTCGGGTAGCCCTGCTTCGCATAATACGCCCTCACCTTCTCCAGCTTGTTTTGCAGGCGATTCGCAGTCACCCAGGGCCAGATACGGAGGATCGTGCGGATCCGCTCCGGGTCTCCTGCCCGTACGCCTTCGAGCTCTATGGGATCGAACCGAATGTGGTGGCCCCTCTTCATCCGATAGTCGATTCGCACGGATCCGTCTTCAGGGTCCTGTTCGAAGTCGGCGGTCACTTCCGTCTCATACCACCCCTTCTCCTCATACAGGTCCTTTATACGTTCCGCCTCGCGGGACAGCTCCTCCTCCTCGAAGGGATCCCCCTCCTGCATGGCGAGGATACGGTAAACGGAAGAGGACAGAACGAGCCAGTTTCCCTTCATCCGAATCCGACGAACGCGCTCGAGCTGATGGAGGTCGAAGAGGACAGAGGTCCCCTTCGCGTCCTCCGAGAGTTGAATCGACACGGATCGGAAGAGACCACTGCCCTCGAGGGTCTTACGGAGGGTCGCGATCCTCTGGTCGGTCATCTCGTCCCCTTCTTCCAGAGGAATCAAGGGGGCGTAATCCTCGGGGGGAGGGCAGGCGTACTTCGTACGAACCTCGACCCGAGCGACGGTGCACGCGTCTGTCCGTGCCGAAACCGGCTCGATCGAGTGCAGGAGAACGAGCCCGAGGAGAAGCGCAGTCTTCAAAACGGGGGTTTTTTCCATGGAACCGATCATATTACTCGATCTGCCCCGGCCGCGTAAAGAAAACCGATGGAATTGCTTCGGCCGGAGAAGCCGCGGGCTTGCACTTCATGCGGGTTTTGGAAATAGTTGGGAGGGCGCACGAGGCGAAGGCGTTGAGCCGAGAGGAGGGGGGCGTGAACGGAGATCCATTGTACCGATACTGCCCGGACTGCGGCGTGGAGGTGCCCGTGAAGCGCAGGTTTCCGGGAGCGACCCTGGCGCTCCTGGGGTTGATGGTCCTGTCGTTCCTCGCCACGGCGCTGCTCCACCCCCGCTTCATCTTTTTGTTTCTCCTGTTGCCCTTTGGTCTTGGGCTATGGAGAAGAAGGGAGCACTGCGCCGTGTGCGGCAGGAGGCTCTCCCGGGTGACTCCCATGGACTCTTGATTACCCTGCTCTTCTTCGCCCTCATGGGTGCGAGGGAGATCGTACGAAGGTCGGGGGCCTTCCTCGGCACGGGCTGATCTCCCGGAGGCTTCGAGATTGTCCTTGACGAAGCGGGGCGTTTCCAGGAAAATCGAAGAGCATCCTCACACAAGCTTCCACGCTGCGAAACGAGCAGCGGCTGATCCCAGCAGAACGAGCTGGCCCGGGTGTTGCGCGCGTGTCGCCTGAACCTTGAGGCCAGCCTCTTTTCGATAAGGTCGGAGCCCCGGTCCGGCCTCAAACCCTCGATTCGGGATTCGCGGTGGCGACCGACAAGTCCGAAAAACCGGACGAGCCTTGCGAGGAATCCTCGGGCCTGTCCGTATCGCAACTCCTGGGAATCCTGGACCATCTGGACGAGTGCCTCATGGTGGTCGACGAGACCGGGATCCTGCGACACTGGAACGAAGCCTCTTCCAGGCGATTCGGCGTCCCGGATCTGCCCCCCCTGGACCGCCACTTTCCCGGCCTCGTGCATCCCGGGGATTCCCCGGAGATACAGGAAGCGCTGGAGGTCTTTTTTCAGAGGCGGTCTTCCTCCCAGAAGGCGGACGGGCCGGAGATACGCCTTCGCCTCCGGGATGTGGAGGGCTTCTGGCTGGACTGTATCGCACAGTTTCGCGTGGTGTGTCCCTCGGCGGACACGGAACCGCTTTGCCTGTTGAGGATCCATGAGGACCGGGAGCGGAGGAGGGTCGAGCCCTGGAGAGAGAAGGTGCAGGAGCTCGAGGAGGAAGTGGAGGCGAAGAGCCGGAGGCTGGCCGAGTCCGAATCCGACTACCGGGGGCTGATCGAAACGATGAACGACGGCTTCTGGGTGCTCGACGCCCAGGGCCGAATTCTTTTTGCCAACGAGAAGCTCGCCAGACTCCTGGGCTGCAGCGTCTCCGAGCTCGTGGGCGCCTCGGCCTTCGATCTCTTCGACGAAGAGAACGCCGAGATCTTTTTCAATCAGATCGACAGACGTCTGGAAGGGGAAGTGGGCTCCTACGAGATTCGGGTGAACCGGCGGGACGGGACGCAGATTACCTGTTTGATACGCGGCGCACCCCGCTTCAATGCGGAAGGGGAATGCACCGGGACGCTCGCAAACATCACCGACATCTCGGCGCGCAAGGTCCTCGAGGACCGGGTGCGGGCCTCTGAGAAGAACTATCGGGATCTTTTCGACAACATGCAGGACATCGTCTGCCGAATCGGTGGCGAAGGGAAGATCACCGCCTTGAACCGGGCCGGTGCCAGGGTGCTCGGGTTCGAAAGTCCGGAGGATCTGATCGGCAGGAAGTTGAAGACCTTCTACGTCAGCCGATCCGAATGGACACGCTTCGAGAAGGAACTGGGAGAGAGGGGCTTCCTGGAAGACCACATCGTCCATTTGCGCAGGAAGGACGGCCAGGCCCTGGCCATGTCCGTGAATGCCCACATCCGGCTCGATGGGAGGGGGTGGCCCGCAGGGATCGACGGTGTCTTCCGGGATGTGAGTGAGCGGGCCCGGATGGAGGCTCAGCTCCAAAGCTACGCCTCGGACCTGGAGAAGAAGAACGAGGAACTGGAGAGTCTCATCTACTCGATTACCCACGATTTCAAGTCCCCCCTCCTCGTGGTGGGAGGCATGGTGACAAGGCTGCACAGGATTGCCTCTTCCTGTCTGGGTGAAAAGGGCCTGCAGTATCTGGAATGGATTCGAATCAACGTGAACAAGATGGAGAGGATGGTCACTGATCTCCTGGAGTTCTATCGTGCGGACAAGACCCTGATCCCCTTTGAAACGGTTTCCACCGGGGCCCTGGTGGACACGGTCCTTCGGGACGCGGAGCCTCTTGCCAGAGAGAAGGGAATCGTCCTTCGGAAGAGGGGGCCCTTCGCCCTGGTCCAGGGGTACCGGAGTCGGCTCTATCAGGTCCTGTACAATCTCGTGGAGAACGCGATCAAGTACACGGACCGGCACGAGGGTGCCGTCGTGGAGATCGCCTGCACGCTGGGAGACAGGGAACATGTCTTTCGCGTGAGCGACAACGGGCCCGGCATCCCGGTGGATCACCAGGCAAAGGTCTTCCAGATCTTCTACACCCTGGAGCCCGAGGAGGTTTCCGGAACGGGCATCGGGCTGTCCATCGCCCGGAAGATCATCCAGAGCCACGGCGGACGCATATGGGTGGAGAGTGAGCCCGGGGAGGGCGCGACCTTCTGCTTCACGCTGCCCGTTTCCGAGAACACGTAGCGGAAAGATCTGCGCCTTCCGAAGTGTTCGGGGATTGCGTCGTGATTCGGCGCTGCCCGAGGTTTCCCCTCCGATTTGCTTGGGCTCCGTCTCTCCCTCCCCCTACAAAGTCGCCCTGCGCAAATCTACGGGGAAACCTCGGGCAGCGCCGAATCATGCGCAGCTCACTGACGCGGCACGGACGCAGCTTCATCTCAGCCTGGTAGTCTGTTCATAAACGGCCAACGCCACCCAACAAGCGACTTCTGCGAATTCACATGCTCTCTGGGCGGGCGAGCCACTTCAGGAAGAAGGCGGTGCGGCGGGCCACGATGGATGGCCAGGAAAGCCCGCCCTTGTAGAAGCGGTCCGGGGCGATCAGCTCGGGCGGGAACCGGTGGGTGTGGCCCTCGAGGAGAAGGTCGGCCGCGATCTCTCCCAGCGCGGGAGCGGTTTCCATTCCGTGACCGCCCTGGGCCGCGCACCAGAAGAACCCTTTCACCTGCGGATCTTCTCCTACGATGGGCGCATGGTCCGAGGCGATCGTCCTCAAACCGGCCCACTGGTTCGAGATCGTCTTCGGGGCGATCTTCGGTGTGAACCTCGTCAGGAAGTCGGCGGCCTTGGCCACCTGGAGCTCGTCCGTTCGTGCATCGCAAGGCTGCATCGGCTCCTGGTCCATCGGACTCGCCAGGACGCCGCCGGATTCGGGGCGGAAGTAAAAGCTCCTCGAGGTGTCCATGGTGAGGGGCCAGTCCCCGATCGGGAAGTCATCCCGCGGCTGGGTGACGATGATGTGACGTCGGCAGGGGGTCATGGGCAGCGTTCTCGCGCCTCCCAGCGCAGCGACCGGGTTGGCCCATGCTCCGGCCGCGTTCACGACCCGTTCGCATGTGACCTCCCCCGCGCTCGTGGTCACCCCGCGCACGCTGCCGCCCTCCACGTGGATGCCGGTGACCTCCGCGTTCAGCTCCAGCCGGGCGCCCCCTTTCCTCGCTCCCTTCAGAAAGCCCCAAAGGAGGGCGTGCACATCCAGCACGCCGTCCTCCGTGATGAACACGCCGCCGTCGATGAACGCCTCTTCGAGGGCAGGCAGCCTCTTCACGGTCTCCCCCGGACTCCATTCCTGGGAAGCGATTCCCAGCCGTCGGGAAAGCCTTGCCAGACCACGCAGGAACCTGAACGGAGTCCCCTGACCCACCACCAGGATTCCGTTCGGGTGGATGAGCGGCACGTCTGCAAACCCCTGGGGCGGGGAATAGAAGAAAGGGGCGCTCATGATGCTCAGCTTCATGAAGATCTCGTCCACATCCAGCTGGCTCAGCACGGCCGCGCTTCGCCCGGAGGTGTGATACCCGGGGGTGTCTTCCCTCTCGAGGATCAGGACGTCCCTGCACCCACGCTGAACGAGGTAGTAGGCCAGAGAGGCGCCGGCGATGCCCGCACCGATAACCACCACATCCGCACTTTTCATGGATTCTCCTCGCCCCAGGCCCGGCCTTCACGGTCTCGTTCGCACGCCCGGCACTCGGGTTCTCATGTCGTAATGGAAAAAGAGATGGTCTTCTCGAAATGAAGAGGGTCGACCTCCTCCAGGATGCGCGCGATCTCGGCCCGGACGCAGCGTTTCATTTCCGCGTAGGTGGCGGATTTCTTCTTGCCGAGCATGTCCGCGAATTCGACGCAGGCCGGAAGCAGGCCTTCGAGCGGCTTCGTATCCTCCACGAAGCCGATCTCCACGGCCTCGGGCCCGGTCAGCCGTGCGCCCGTGTAGTAGAGTTTACGGAAGCCGTCGGGCCGCATGGTTGCCTGGCAGATGGCGATCATTCCGGGAAGCAGCGGTATGTTGATGTCCACCTCCGGAAGGCAGATCCAGCCCCGATCCTCCCTCATGAAGCGAAAATCGATGTGGGCGGCCATGAAGAGCCCGGCCGCAAAGGTGTGCCCGTTGAGGGCCGCCACCGTGGGTTTCGGGTAGAGGGTCCATCTCTTGAACATGTCGTTGACGAGCTTGAGATAGCCGAGTACCTCGTCCATGTTGCCCGCGTGGGCCGTGAGCCAGTCCAGGTCGAGTCCGTTCGAGAAGAACTTGGGGTCGGCACCGGTCAGGACGATCGACCGAACCTCCGGATCCTTCTCCGCCTCGTCGAGCCCATCCAGCATCGCCCGTAGGAAGTCCGGGTTGAACCGGTTGTCGCTCTGATAGTCCATCGTCATGATGCCGACGCCTTCCTGTCGTTCGAACCGAATCATCTGGCTGTCCCCTTTTCGTTCCCCTCTTCCGTCCGCAATGGGATACCTTCGTGGTCCACCACCGCCTGAACGATCGAGTCTCTTTCTTTTTCGGAGAGTTAGGTATCATAGCAAATGGGCCGAGACGGGATCAAACCGGAGGCGATCACAGAATCTTCACCTCTGCTTGGGAATTCCTGAACCGGCGCCGTAACACGGCTTACGCACGGCCCATTGCGGGGAAAAGGGCTGCTATCCTCCATTCTGCAGGATTTCGATGGTTTGGCGGCCCCACTCCGTGGTGTGCATCATCTTTCCGTAGCGGCTCGACACAGAGGAAGCGCCGTAGGCAATCAACGGGACCGGCGCGCTCGTGTGGCTCCCTGTAGACCAGACCGTGAGTTGCCGCTTCGACACGGTGCGAGCCAGCAGGTTGCACCTGAAGCGTTTCCCGGTGCCGTAGAACCCGGAATCGTCCTCTTCCCCGCTGAGTATGGCGGCCGCCTCCTCTTCCGTGATCGGGAATGCGGTGTTCTTCGCCACGATTTCGGCCAGCGCCCCGGGTGTCTGCTCCGCCGCGGGCAGACTGTCGAAACGCTCCATGATTTCCGGGCAGCTCAGCTTCTGGTTGTAGATTGCGTCGAGAATACGGTGGTTGCCGAAATTGATGCTGGGCTGGAACGTTTCGCCCCTGAATGCATCCCCGGCGAGGGTTCGGGGGGCAGGGGGGTCGAAACGGGAATAGCTGAAGCCGAATCCGCCCGTCTCGTGATCTGAGGTGACCAGGACCAGGGTGTCCTGCCTGGCTCGAGCCCATTCGTATACCAGGGCGACGGTCTCGTCGAACTTGATCATCTCGTACAGGAGACTTCCGGTATCGTTGTCGTGGCACGCCCAATCGATCATACCGGCCTCCACCACGAGAAAGAAACCGTTCGGGTTCGCCGAGAGCATTCCAAGGGCCTTGGCGGTCAACTCCCTCAAGGTCGGAATCGTCCGGTCTGGGTCCTCACGGGTTCTTGATTCCTCGATTCCGGTCATCAGTGCCTTCCGGGCAAAGAGGCCGAGGACCCTGTCTCCGGCAACGTCCTCGAGCTGTGCCCTGTCGAAGCAGAGGACCAGCCCTCTGTCCCGGGCCTCTGCCAGCAGATCCCGGCTGTCCTTCCGCTTCGATCGAATCTCGATCGTCCCGCCGGTGCGCTGCACGAGCTCCTTGCGGGTTTCCGAATCCGGGCTGTTCGCCTCCTGGGGGATCCACCACTGGAGGCCGCCCCCGAGCATCACATCCACTCCCGCATCGAGCAGGTCCACGGCGATCCGGTCCTGCCTGGATCGGTGTGGCTGATGGGCGGCGAACCCGGCGGGGGTTGCGTGGGTCATCGGCGTATCCGTGACCAGTCCCGTGGATTTGCCCATCTCTTCGGCGATCTCCAGGATCGTCTTCACGACGTTTCCGTCCCTGTCTACGCCGATCATCTGCGCTCCCGCCCAGGCCCCGCTCGCCATCTGCGTGGATGAGGCACCGGAGTCGGTGACCAGGGCATCGGCCGCCTCGTGACGGGCGACACCGATCGTGCCCGCCTCCATGATCTTCTCCAGGGCCGTCTTGCCCCCCTCGCCCCGATAGACCGAGTTGGGCGCGTGGTGGGCGTAAGCGCTCAGGAGTCCGACCTGCTGGAACCCCATCCCGTCACCGATCAGGATGATGACGTTCCTAGCCGGTTTCGTGCAGGCGAAGGACAGGGCGCAGACACAGAGGGTTGTGATCAGGCGAGCGAACGAATGCATGGCATCTCCCGGGGGGCGGCTGATCCGAACAGCCGATATGCGTATATATTCTATATGGTTACTAACGGAATATTAAGCCTTCGTTACCATCATGATCCAAACTTCTCATAGACATAACGGAATGGCAATACGAAACCCCTATTTATAGGACGATACAAGAAGAGAAAGCCCTTGCTGCAATCCGCACAGTGGAGGACAGGAACCCGGAACGAATCGAAGCCGGGCAGCAGGAAAGGATTCTCTCGAACAGAGGAAGGACGGCACATGAACAAGAGCATGCTCAAAGCGGATCTTCACGTCCACTCGAGGTACTCGAAGCGGCCTTCTCAGTGGATCCTTCGGAAGCTCGGGGCGTCCGAGAGTTACACCGATCCGCTCGAGCTCTACGCCCTGGCAAAGGCGAGAGGAATGGACCTCGTGACCGTTACCGACCACAACACGCTGGCCGGAAGCCTGGAGATCGCCCATCTGGACGACACCTTCGTCAGTGAGGAGATCACCACCTATTTCCCGGAGGACCACTGCAAGCTCCATGTCCTTGCGTACAATATCACCGAGGCGCAGCACGAAGAAATCTCGCGTCTTCGCGAGAATGTGTTCGATCTCATAGCATACCTCGTCCAGCAGCAGGTCGTCCATGCCCTTGCCCATCCGCTGTATTCGATCAACGACCGGCTGACCTTCGAGCACTTCGAGCAAACACTTCTGCTCTTCAAGAATTTCGAGTTGAACGGCGCCCGCGACAGCGAGCAGAACAAGGTCCTCGCCGGCATCCTGCAGAATCTGAAGCAGGAGGACCTGGAACGGCTTTCGGAGAAGTACGACTTCGAACCCGCGTTTTCGGAACCCTGGAAGAAGAACCTCGTGGGCGGCTCGGACGATCACTCCTCACTCAACATCGCGAGCACGTACACCGAAATCGATCAGGTGGACGGCGTGGATGCATTCCTGAAGGCGATCGGAGAGGGGCGAACGCGTGTTCGAGGAGAGGCGTCCTCACCGAAGCATCTGGCTCACACGATCTACAGTGTGATGTACCAGTTCTACAACTCCAAATTCTCTCTGGATCGATTCAAGAACCAGGACGCCGTGTTCAGGTTCGTGGACCGGGTCCTGATTCCGTCCCGGGAAAGGGAACGGGACGACCGGCGCCGTGATGCGGGTTCGGGGACCGGTCCGAACGTTTCCGGATTCCGTTTGAGGGGCACACCTCGGACGATGCCCACCCTTCTGAAGAAGGAGGCCCGAAAGATCATCCTGAACGACGAGGAGATGCTGCGTCTCATCGGCTCGGGCGGGATCGAGGCCGGCTCCACCACCGAAGTCTGGTTCCGCTTCGTGGACCGTATGTCGGAGAAGGTCCTCCGGCAGTCCGCAGACACGATCCTGGAGAACATTTCCGGTGCGAACCTCTTCGACATCTTCCACACGATCGGGTCCGTCGGATCCCTCTATACTCTTCTGGTCCCGTACTTCGTCGGCTACACGCACTTCACCAAGGATTGCCTGCACGGCTCGACCTGGGGGGATCGACTGGCCGGCAAGGCGAACACCGGGCAGTCGGGGCGTCTGAAGATCGCCCATTTCACGGACACCTTCTATGACGTGAACGGCGTGGCGAAGACCCTGCAGATGCAGTTGGAGATCGCCCAGAAGAACGGCAAGCAGTTGGAGATGATCACCTGCGGTCCGGAGGCGGACGCGAAGGGCATCACGAACTTCGAGCCGATCGGTACCTTCGAGATGCCGGAATACGACCTGGTGAAGCTCTACTACCCGCCACTGCTCAAGATGCTCCATTACTGCTACGAGAAGCGCTTCACCCACATCCACGCCGCCACGCCGGGCCCCATCGGGCTGGCCGCGCTCGCCATCTCCCGCATCCTTCATCTTCCCCTGTACGGCACGTACCACACCGCCCTGCCCCAGTACATCACCCGGCTGACCGATGACGGTTCCCTGGAGGAACTCACCTGGAAGTTCATGCTCTGGTTCTACGGTCAGACGGATGTGGTTTACGTCCCCTCCCGCGCCACGGGGGAAGAACTGGCGGAGAAGGGAATCCCCCGGGAGAAGATCAAGTACTATGCGCGCGGGATCGATATCGAACGATTTCATCCGTCGAAGGCGAACGGTTTCTACAAAAGGTTCAAGGTTGTCGACGACGAGATCAAGCTCCTGTATGTGGGGCGTGTGTCCAGGGAGAAGAATCTTCCGCAGCTCGTCGAAGCCTACAAGAAGCTGACTGCGATGCGGGACCACGTCCGTCTGGTCGTCGTGGGGGAGGGCCCTTACCTCGAGGAGATGAAACAGGCCCTTCACGGGCTGCCCGTGACGTTCACGGGATTCCTGAGCGGGGAGGACCTGCCTCAGGCATACGCTTCGAGCGATATCTTCCTCTTCCCTTCCACCACCGACACCTTCGGCAACGTGGTCCTCGAGGCCCAGGCCTCGGGGATTCCGGTCGTGGTTACGGACCGGGGCGGGCCCCAGGAGAACCTGATTCCGGGGAGGACGGGCTATGTCGTCCGCAGTGATGAAGAGGACTGTTTGCTTCACGCCGTGCTGCAGTTGGTCGACAACCGGAAGCTCCTCGCGAAGATGAAGAGGAACGCAAGGAACTACGTTCGGGATCGGTCCTTCGAGGCGGCTTACCTGCGGCTCTGGGAGAGCTACCGAAACTGCGATCCCCTGCGTCGGGCAGATATGGCATGCTGAACGGGCGGGGAAGATGGGGGTGGAGATGAGGATTCCCCTGCGGGTCGTGCCGATGCTGACCGACCTGTTTCGCGGGAGACTGCCCGGGCAGCTGGTCATACAGTTCACGGACCGGTGCAACGCCTCCTGCCCGCAATGCGGCATGAGGGCCTCCGAGAAGTTCCCCCGTTCCAAACTTCCCCTGGACGACGTGAAGCGGATCCTGGACGGTGCGGCCGAAAGGGGAATCCAGGTCGTCTCCTTCACCGGCGGCGAGCCCTTTCTCCACCTGGAGGAGCTGGTCGAGATGATCCGTTACGCGGGAGGGGCCGGCATCCGGTGCATACGCACGGGCACGAACGGCTATTTTCTCAGGTATGGGAGCGGAGAGAAGAGCCGGTCCAGGGTGGAAAGGATCGCGGAATCACTGGCCGCGACCCCGCTTCGCAACCTGTGGATCAGCCTCGACTCCGCCGTGCCGTCCGTGCACGAGCGCATGCGCGGCCTGCCGGGGGTGGTCGAGGGGATCGAACGGGCCTTGCCTGTCTTCCACGCTCACGGCATCTATCCGGCCGTGAACCTGGGAATCAACCGGCGCATAGGCGGCGAATCGCCAGCCGAACCGTGCCGGGCTCCCGTGGAGTCGAAGGAGCAACAGCAGGCCTTTTACGGCTTCTTCAGAGAGGCCTTCCGCAGATACTATCGGTTTGCCATCGATCTCGGTTTCACCATGGTGAACGCGTGCTATCCCATGAGCCTCGATGCAGAGGATGGCGGAGACGACCTGCGTGCCGTCTATGCCGCGACCTCGGCGGACCATGTCGTGCGGTTCACGGGGCAGGAGAAGGCGCTCGTCTTCAAGGCCCTGATGGAGGTGATCCCGGAATTCAGGGACAAGATCCGCATCTTTTCGCCGCGGATCTCGCTCCTGGCCCTCCACCGGGAGCATGCCGGGGATGCCTCCCGGCCTGCCTATCCTTGCCGGGGAGGGATCGACTTCTTCTTCATCGATTCGAAGGACGGCAACACCTACCCCTGCGGCTATCGGGGGGCAGAGAACCTGGGCCGGCTCTGTCATCTGGACCGGGAAGGCCGTTCTTCCGAGGGCTCCTGCACCCTCTGTGACTGGGAGTGTTTTCGGGATCCCTCCGAACTGGCCGGCCCCCTCCTGCAAGGCGTTTCAGACCCCGTGGGCCTGGCAGGAAGGGTGCTGCTTGATCGGGAGTATTTCCGTGTCTGGACCGAGGACCTGAAATACTACCGGGCCTGCGATTTCTTCGACGGCCGAAGGCCTCCGAACCCGGGTCGGCTTGCCCGGTTTCGTCGCCCCCTCGCGTCTCCGGCGGATTTCCCCCTGGCGGTATCTCCGCCTCTGGCTGCAAGGTCCCACGGGGACTGAGTGGCTTTGCGGCCCCCGCGGCCCGTCCTGACGCCCGGGGCGCCCCAGCCCGCATATTGCACGAAGCCTTCTACTGCTGCGCCCTTGCGGGGCCGTATCTTCCGCACTTCCACCGCTCTCGCAAGAAGTTTCATGGAATATGCGGGCCAGCGGCCGGCAGCCGTTGACTTTGTCCCCGGGTGAGAATAGGTTCGGGCGGAGAGGCGTGCCCATGTCCTGCGATGAGGAATGTGCCATGACGTGTGTATCCCGGGTGCCTTCGCGCCGGCTCCTCCTGATCTTGTCGATCCTCTGGGGCATCGCGGCGGGCGGATGCGGCGAAGACAAAGACGACGGGACCTCCCCGCCTCCGGAGGCCCCGGTCTTTGTGGAGAAAGTGAGGGGAGACAACCAGGTCGGCGAGACCGGACGTGAGCTTCCCGAGCCCATTGTTGTTCGCGTTTACGATGATGAGGGGATCGGACTGGAGGGGACGCCCGTTTCCTTCGAGGTTACCGGCGGCGGAGGGTCCGTATCCGGTGCGTCGGCGGTTACGGATGCGGACGGGGCGGCTTCGGTCCGATGGACCATGGGCGTCCCCCCGGTCTGGAACCGTTTGAGGGCCTCGGCAGGGAGTCGTGCCGTCGAGTTCTCCGCATGGGCGAATCCGGGGCAGAGGCCTGTGTTGGAGCTCGTCTTTCAGGGGGCTGCGGGCACTCCGAGCGAAGATCTCGCCTTCGAGCAGGGCAGGGGGCTCTTTCTGGGCAGCCCAGGGGCCATCCTCCGGATCGCGGCTCCCGGATCGAGTGCGGTCGAGCTGGAACTCACAGGAGAGGGCGTCGAAAGCCCAGCCGGCATCGCCTTCGGGCCCGCAGGAGACCTCTACGTATGTGAGAACGGGCCATCCGGCACTTCGGTCAAGCGGGTCAGCGCCTCCGGCCGGGTCGAGATCCTGTCCGCCGGCTTCGGGGGCCGACCCTTCGCTCTGCCCAACCACATGGCGGTGCACAGCTCGGGCGACATCTATTTGTCCTCCACCTGCGATGGGATGATCTACAGAATCTCGCCCGCCACCGGCGAGACGACGGAGTTCCTGTCCATTCCCGGGCCGAACGGTCTCGCCTTCGACGCGCAGGAGGCGTACCTCTACATTCTGACCGAAAACCCGGCCGTCTTCTGCATCCCCAGCCCGGCTGCCCCGGGCAGTCTCTACCGCGTGCCGCTCGGTCCGGACGGAGCACCGGGCGGACTCGAGACCCTGGTCGACGGGTTCGCCCTCGCAGGGGACGGGCTCGCCTTTGACGTCGAGGGCAACCTGTACACCGTGTTCAGCGGCGCCATCGAGGGCAGGCCGGGTGGGCTGGACGACAGCGGCGTGTTCGTCTACACGCCGGACGGGAGGTTCGAGGAGCTCTTCACAGTGGACATCCTTCAGGGGGACATCATCACGAACATCGCCTTCGGTGTGGAGCCCTTTGATCCGGAGTCCCTCTACTGCTACGGATTCACCGGCCGGCTCTACCGGGTGGAGGTGGGGATCCCGGGCAAGCCGCTCCTCCCGTAGCCCCAAACCCGAACGAGGAGGGAGATCCTCATGGACGCATGGAGCAAGGTCCTCTGGCTGGTGCCCGTATTGATGGTGGGCTGTTCCGGTACGCGGCCGTCGAACCTGGGGGTTCGGGAGGGGAGACTTTCGCCTTGCCCGAGTTCGCCGAATTGTGTCTCCTCTCAGGCCACGGACGCGAAACACGGCATCGACCCCATCGCCTACGACGCATCCGCGAAGGAGGCCCGGGACCGCCTGGAAGAGATCGTACGCGACATGCCCCGAACCCGGGTGGTCCGCCGGGATGAGGACTACATGCAACTGGAGTGCACATCCCGGATCTTCCGGTTCGTGGACGACGTGGAATTCTGGTTCGACGATGCGAACAAGGTCATCCATTGCCGGTCCGCCTCGCGGAAGGGGTATTCGGACCTGGGGGTGAACCGCAGGCGGCTGGAGGCGATCCGGGAGCGGTTCAACGCAGCCGGGCGGGGCGGTTGAATCGGAAGGCACGTCAGGCGGAGGAGGGTCGGGGTGAGGAGGAAGGAGAAAGAGATTCAATCCCAGGAGGAGATGGTCGCGATCCTCGAAGAGGCACCGGTCTGCCGGCTCGGGCTATGTAAGGACCACGTCCCGTATGTGGTTCCCATGAACTTCGGATACCGCGACGGGTGCCTGTATGTTCACTGCGCACGACAGGGCAGGAAGATGGACATGCTCCGGGCGAACCCCCGCGTCTGCTTCGAGGTGGACACGGACCTCGAAGTGATCCGTGCGGAGCAGCCCTGCGACTGGGGCATGCGGTTTGCGAGCGTGATCGGCTCCGGGACCGCCTCGATCCTGGAGGACCCGGAAGAGAAGAAGAGGGGGCTGGATGCGATCATGGAACACTACGGGTCCAGGCCTTTGCAACCCTACGGGGAATCCATTCTGGAGCAGACCGCCGTCATCAGGGTGCAGGTGGAGGAGATGACGGGGAAGCGATCCGGGTCACGCTGACGGCGGGGCGTACTTTGCGAAGGCCTCGGCCCACTCGGATGAATCGAACACCGACGTGTTTTCCTCCTCACGGGCTACTGCAAATCGAGACCCAATGATTTGTCGAGCAGAACAGACAGCTTCAGAAAAGAATCCCTGGTGTCCTTCAACCATTGCGACAACTGCATGGAATTGTCGGTCACAGGCTCATGGATCGTGATCGTGTCGTCGCTTGGGATCATTCCGAGTAATCTGGATAGATCGGCGATCCCTTGAACAAGTTCCGCTTTGTCAACCCTGTCGTCCTTTGGCTCGGTCATCCGTTCCGCCTCCTGTCTTCGTGAATCAATTCCGGGTGATTTCTGAAACCGAATCTCATGAATTCCGCTTTATTCAGAGCTCCGCATCAATGTCGGGGCGAAGATTGAGATACGACGTCACGGGTGAACAATCGGCCCGTAAAGGATCGCACGTTCGTCAGCGCCCGCGCCCGGCGGTGGATGTGCCTCGAACGGTCGGAGGCGGCCGGTTGAGCTGAAAGTCAAGACGCACGTCCGGGTGCAGCTCGTGGGCACCCACTTGGAAATCAAACGACCGCATCTCTCGTCCCTCGGGGTGCTAGAACGCCGGGCCCACCGTGTGGATGGAGAGGCAATCCTGGCGGTTGATCTCCGCCTTCGGCTGCTCACCTTCGGCCACCCGCTTGATCAGCGCCACGAGCTCGTCCCCTGCCTCGCCGATGCCGACCCCCTCGAGCAGCCTGCCGGCGTTCAGGTCCATGTCGTCTTCCATCATGCTGAACAGCTCGCTGTTGGAAGCGATCTTGATGACGGGCGCGATGGGGAAGCCCACGGGCGAGCCACGGCCGGTGGTGAAGAGCATGATCTGGGCGCCTCCGGCCGCCATCCCGGTGAGGGAGAAGATGTCCGAGCCGGGCGTATCCATGAGCACGAGGCCGTTCACCGAGGGCTCTGCGCCGTAGTCGACGACCTCGACGACCGGTGTGGTGCCCCCCTTGATGATACACCCCAGGGACTTCTCGGTGATGTTGGTGAGCCCTCCCTCCACGTTGCCCGGAGAGATGACCATGCTCGCGAAGGGCCCGAGGGCGTCCTTGACGAACAGGGTGTGGTCCTTGATCATCCCGTAGAGCTTCTCGCCGATTTCAGGCGTCGCAGCCCGCTTCTTCAGGACCTCTTCGGTGCCGATCATCTCGGTGGTCTCGGAGAGGATCACGGTTCCCCCCTGGCCCACCAGCCAGTCCGCGGCCTCGCCGACGAGGGGATTGGCCGTGACCCCGGAAAGGGCGTCCGAGCCGCCGCACTCGAGGCCGAGGACGAGCGTGTCCCAGCCGCATTCCTCCCGCTGGAGGCAAGCGGCCTCGGCCAGCATCTGCCGGGCGGTGTCGATCCCTCTGGCCGTGGTCTTCCGGGTGCCGCCCTCTTCCTGGATGACCAGGCTCTCCACGCGCTTGCCCGAGGCCTTCGCCTGCTCGGCCAGTTGCGGCGCCTTCATGAACTCGCATCCGAGGCCCACGATCAGAATGCCGGCCACGTTCGGGTTGTTGCACAGACCCGCCACGGTCCGGCCGGTGATTTCCACGTCCGCGATTCCGCGGCCGCACCCCTCCGGGTGGGTGACCGCCTTCACCTCGGGCGCTTCCCGGCAGATCGCGTTGACGACGCCGTTGGCGCAGGATACGGAGGAGAGGACCATGACGTGATTCCGGACTCCGCACTTTCCGTCGGGTCGCTTGTACCCCATAAAGCCCATCTCAGTCCTCCTCCCATTTCAGGTTGTGGGTGTGGACCCAGTCCCCGGCCCTGATCGGTGTGGAAGCGAACCCGATCCTCTCTCCGTACTTGAGGACGGGCTCGTTCTCGGCCACCTCGGCGACCGCCACCTTGTGGTTTCGCATGATGTCTTCTTTGGCGCGTACCTCGCGGCCCCCGATTCCGGTGACCGGCTCGCCCTGCTTGATCTCCCTGATGGCCACGGCGATGTTGTCCTTCGGATTCACGAGAACGGCGTTCGTCTCCATTCGGCATCCCTCTTTCTTGAATTGCTTTCCTGTCCTGCCCTCAAGCGTCCCGGAGGCACCGGGGATACACCCCTTTGTCGACCAGATCCCGGACGGCCTGTTCCACGAAGGGCTTGTCCTGCTTGTAGGTGATTCCGAACCACCTCTCTTCGGTCCTGAGAACCTTTACGCGGGCTTGGCCGGCATCGACCATGCGGCCCACCTGCTCCGGCAGGAAGTACTCCGCCTTCGGGTCCGAGCCGCGTTCCTCAAGGAACTTGACGAATCCGGCCTCGAGAGCTTCGAACAGGCTCGGCGTGAAGCCCCACATGTTCATTGACACCACGCTGTCGGCGGGCAGGTCGACCCAGGTCCCGTCGTCTTCCGTGTAACGGATTGCGTCTCCGAACCGCTGTATCTTGACCCGTTCGTGGATGTGCCGGAGGGTGCCGTCGGGCGCGACCTCGCAGACCCCACGGGACACGTGGCCGTACTCGGACAGGGTGTTCCCGAGCAGGTATCCGACCAGGCAGTATTCAGACGCTCCCGGATCCTTCTGCGGCTGCCGGAGGAAGTTGCAAAGGACCTGGAACGCGCAGGGACCGTAGAAATCGTCTGCGTTGATGACGGCGAAGGGGCTTCGAACCACATCGCGGCAGGCCGCCACCGCATGGGCCGTTCCCCAGGGCTTGACGCGGCCCTCCGGGACGACGAATCCCTCCGGCAGGGATTCCAGTTCCTGGTACACATAGCGGGTGTCGATCTGTTGCTCGACCCGCCGGCCGATCTGTTTCCGGAAGTCCTGTTCCATCTCCCTGCGGATGACGAAGACGACCTGCCCGAATCCGGCCCGTCCGGCATCGTAGACCGAGTAGTCGATGATCTTTTCGCCGGACGGTCCGATCGGGTCGACCTGTTTCAGACCCCCGTATCGGCTTCCGATCCCGGCCGCCATGACGACCAGTGCTGTTTCGGGCATGGTTGCCTTTCCTCTCCTCGGCGGGTCATCATCACAGAAGGATATTGAAACCATGCGGAGAGTGCAAATGCCCAGCGCGATACTTTCGTGGAGCGGCGGGAAGGACAGTGCCCTGGCCCTTCACGCGGTGCGGCAGGCCGGGGAATACCACATTGCCGCGATGATCACCACGGTCACGGAGCCCTACGACAGGAGCAGCATGCACGGGATCCGGGGGACCCTGATCGAAGAGCAGGCCGCATCCCTCGGCATTCCCCTGGAAAAGGTGATGCTGTCGCCGGTCTCGTCGAACGAGGAATACGACTCCAGGATGCAGGAACTGCTCGAGCGCCACAAGGCGGAGGGCGTCTCGGCGGTCGTGTTCGGGGACATCCACCTGGAGGACGTCCGGCAATACAGGGAGAAGAGACTCGCCTCGATCGGGATGCAGGGGCTCTTCCCCCTGTGGGGCAGAGATACGTTCCGGCTCGCCCGCGGCTTCCTCGACCGGGGATTCAAGGCGGTCGTCACCTGCGTGGATACCGGGCAGCTGGACAAGGGCTTTGCGGGCAGGCCCTATGATGAGGACTTCCTCGCTTCCCTGCCGGAAGGCGTCGACCCTTGCGGAGAGAACGGCGAGTTCCACTCCTTTGTTTACGATGGCCCGATCTTTGCCGGACCCATAGCGCATGCGACCGGAGAGATCGTCCTGCGGGACGGGCGTTTCTGCTTCTGCGACATCCTCCCGAGGGGCTAGCCAGGACAGGCTTCTAGTCCGGGAGGTGCTCCTCCCGGGTTCTTGCCAGCAGGGCGCAGGCGATGACGGCCGCTCCGATCGAAACGAGGGTCCCTCGCAGCGACCATTCAACCAGAAGCCCGATCGTGAGATAAAGCAGTCCCAGAGCGAGAGTCTCCATCATGGAGACCGTGGAGATCACCGTGGCCCGGACCCCGGATTCGATGTGCTTGTTCATGTAGTTCTCGAGCAGAACCTGCCTCGACAGGCCGAATGCCGCGATCAGAAGAAGCAGGAGGACGGTGAGCGGCGCATACGGAAAAACGCCCAGGAGAACGAAAGCGCCTCCCGTAACGAGCGCGCTCCACACCAGGTATCCTTTTCTCGACCCGAAAAGGATCTCCAGTCGCCCGAAATGGTTCATGACCGGTATCTGAACGCCTGTCAGCCCGGCATGGACGAAGCCGAAATACACGAGAGGAATCCCGACGAGCTCGAGAAGGGGCTGGTAGGTCCAGATCACGAGGAAGGCGAGCGTTGCGATCGAGAGTTTGTCGAAGGCGAGGGTTCTCAGGACCCGATGGTCCCTGAAGTACCTCAACCCCCGGGTGAATGTCTGCACATAGCTCCTCGTTTCCTGCCTGTCGGCGAGAGCCGGCTCTTCGAAGGTGAAGGCGAGCAGGAAGGCGAGAAGAAAGGGGACCGACATGAGAAGCATGGCCTGTCTCAGACCGAAGGCGGAGGCGATGGCGCTTCCCACGGGTGCCGCCACCATGAGGGCCGTCAGCTCGAAACTTCGGAACCTTGCAAAGGCCTGCTTGGAGCGACCCTCCTCGTTCATCTGCCTGAGGCTGTCGTAGACCAAGGCCTCATCCGCCCCGGAGACGAGAGCGGTGCTCAGTGCCCAGAGAAACTCCGCAGCGAGGAACACCGCGAAGCTCGGTGTCGAGGCGTAGACGAGCACGGAAGCCGCATTCACCAGGGCGGCAAGGATCAGCGATACCTTTCTCCCCAGGTGATCGGCCACCGCCCCTGTGGGGACCTCGAGCAGGAATACGGAGAAGACGTAGAAGGACTGCAGCACCATGACCTGGAAGAACCGGATGCCGCCCCAGTCCGTGAAGAAGGGTATCAGTACGCCGCCGATGAGGTGCAGGCTCAGCAGGAACCTGAAAAGGTAGATCTTCGCGAGATTGGAACGGATGCTCATGGTCCCGACATAGTAGAGCGATTCAGATTCCCTTTACAATCACCGGTCGGTTGACACTTCGCGAGTCTTTTCCCTATCTTCGTGCTGTCTTTCGGCCAAGGAGGGGCGGGAACTCCCGATTCTGGCAGCGAGCAAGGACATGCCGAGAACACCGCGAAAGATGGAAGAGATAGAAGCCGAGAAGCAGAGAATCCTCGGCGAGGCCCTGAACATCATCACGGAGAGCGGCTACGAAGGGCTCACCATGAGGGGTCTCGGCGAGCGTCTGGGCATGGCGGCCAAGACGATCTACAACTACTTCCGGAACAAGGATGAAGTCTACCTTCAGGTTGCGATGAAGGAATTCGAGGCTCTGCACGGCGAGCTGCTGGAGGGTTACAGGAGTTCGAAAGACCCTTTCGAGAGACTCGAAGCGATAACCAGGAGGTTTCTGGCTTTCGGACGGTCCAATCCGGGCCAATACGATCTGATGTTCAGCCTGTACACGCCCAAGTACAGGGATTTCTTCGGCTCTCCTCTGGAAGACGTTGCCGCCAGAGGGCTCAGCGGGGCCCTGCGGATTCGAGAGCTGATCGTTCGTGTCATGAGGGAGATTGCGGACACCGGCGGAGATTTCACAAAGGAAGACATCCTCCTTCGATCGATGGGATGGCTCACAGGCGTGCACGGCATCCTCGCTCTGTATAACAATGCCATCCTCTCCTACCTCCACGATCGACCCGAGGACACTCTGGACGAACTTGCGGAACTGCATCTCCGAAACTTCCGGCCGGAGAGGATGAAGAGATCCGGCGCCTCATCCCGTAAGCGAAGCAAACCCTCGTCTCGAAGCACGAGAAAGAAGAAGACAGGCCGGACGAAGAGGCGCTGAAGCGGTTCGAACCCGAGAAATGCGTTGACAGGAAGTTGTTCGTCGCGTTACAGTAACATTGTTACTTGTTTATCTTCCCACAAGCGAAGGAGGTGTGGAATGAGCCGTTCGCAAAGCGAAGCCCCGAAGCCGGCGCATGATTCCTACGTGGCGGTTGCCCTGCAGCCCAAGGTGTACGGCTGCAGGAACAGGGAGGATGTCAAGAAGAACCTGGAGAACCAGTTGCGTCTCATCGATTCGTCCATGTACACCAGCTATCTGGCCGGCGGAGGGTTGATCAAGCTGGTTGCCTTTGCGGAAGGTTCGATCCAGGGCATGTGGGACGAGGAGTCTCACATGGATCAGGCTACCTACTGCCGGGAAGTCGCCATCACGATTCCGGGCGAAGAAACGGAGCAGCTGGCGGCCAAGGCGAAGGAGTACGGCGTCTATCTGGCCGCCCAGGCGAAGGTGGTCGAGCCGGACATCCTGCCGGATCGATACTTCAACGCGGGGTTCATCATCTCTCCCGCCGGGGAGATCATCCTCAGGCACACGAAGAACATCATCAGTGTCATCGAGGGAACCACGAGCCCCTACGATGTGTGGGACAAGTGGGCGGCGAAGCATGGTGAGTCCCTCGAAGCCTACTACCCGGTCGTGAAGACCGAAATCGGGAACCTTGCCGTCGCCATATGCGCCGAAACCTTCTTCCCCGAGACCTTCCGGGCCTTCTCGGTCCTGGGCGCCGAGGTGATCGTCAAGATGACCATGGCGGAGCCGCTCGTCATGAGCGGGTACTGGGAGTACACGAACCGGTCGCGGGCTTTCGACAACGCGTGCTATCTGGTTTGCCCGAACTACGGCCCTTACTATGGCCACCCGGATGTAGACGCGGGCTTCACACTCTGTGGGGGGAAGTCGATGATCGTCGATTATCGAGGCAACATCGTCTGGAAGGTGGATCACGCGAATGAGGCGGTCGTGCCGGGTGAGATCAACGTGAAGTCCCTGCGCCAATACAGGGCGAACTCACCGCACGGGGCCATGCTCGCTCAGATGCGCTCAAGCCTCTGGAGACAGATCTATGAAAGATGGCCGGATTATCCGAAGAACCTCTACGTGGACAGGACGTACCCTCATGCCATGGAGAGGCACGGACTGCATTTGCAGGCTTTGGAGAAGTTGCTCGAGGCGGGGATCTTCGAGCGCCCTGCCGGATAGAGGTCGGCCGTCCCGATGAGGATCCTATAAACCAAGGAGGTGTGGAATGAGCCATTCGCAGATGGAGGCTCCGGCGCTGGCCTTCGATTCCTACATCGCGGTCGCTCTGCAGCCCAGGGTCTACGGTTGCACGAACCGGGAAGAGGTCCGGAAGAACCTGAAGAACCAAATGAACCTCATCGACGACGCCTTCATCAACGCCTACCTGGCCGGCGGGGGGCCGGTGAAGCTGCTTGCCCTGGCGGAGGGCTCGATTCAGGGCTTCTACGATGAGTTGAACAATATGGATCACGCCACCTACTGCAGGGATCTTGCGATCCGGATTCCCGGGGAAGAGACGGAACTGCTTGCCGCGAAGGCGAAAGAGTACGACGTCTACATCGCCGCACAGGCAAAGGTGGTGGATCCCGACATTGCGGAGGACCGCTTCTTCAACCAGGGATTCATCCTTTCTCCGAAAGGAGAGGTCATCCTGAAACATACCAAGAACGTGATCGGCGTCGTCGAGGGCTCGGCGAGCCCGTACGATCTCTGGGACAAGTGGACGGAGAAATACGGCGATACGCTGGAGGCCCACTATCCGGTCGCCAGGACGGATATCGGAAACCTCGGCATGTGCATCTGTGCGGAGACCCAGTTTCCCGAGTCCTTTCGGGCCCTCGCCGTAAACGGCGCCGAAGTCATCCTGCGGCCGACGTGGCCGGAGCCGGTGGTCGCATGGGGCACCTGGGAATTCACGAGCCGCTCTCGGGCCTTCGAGAACGTGTGCTACCTCGTCTGTCCCAACAACGGTCCTTACTATACGAACGTTGACAGAGAGACTCCCTATTCCCTTCTTGGGGGAGAGTCGATGATCGTCGATTATCGTGGCCATATCGTCACCAGGGTGAAGAACGACAGCGTGACCGCCGTGCCCGGATGTCTGGACCTGAGGGCCCTTCGTGCGTACAGGGCCACCTCTCCGCAATCCGCCCATACGGTTCAGATGCGCTCAGCCCTGTGGAAGCGGATCTACGAAAAGTGGCCCGAGTACCCGAAGAATCTCTACGTGGAAAGGGACTACCCGGAGCTTCTGGAACGGGTCGGGCTGCACCTGCAGATGCTGGAGAAGTTCTTCGAGGCAGGGGTTTACACGCGTTGACAGCCGGTCCCGGCCGGGATACCTTTACGGAGCGGAAACCGAAACGAGGGGACCCTCCATGCCCTTCAACAAGCCTCTCCGGCCCGATTCCTACGTGCAGCAGACCCTTCTGCGGTATACAGGATCCGAACACACCGAGTTCAAACGTCACGTGCTCCTCACCAACTTCACCGACTACATCGGCCGTTTCCGGGCCCTCGGCGATCACGTGCACCACCAGCAGACCTGGGAGTCGGTCCACAACGACGAGCTGGACTGCTCGGTGGTCTGTTTCGGGATCGGCTCGCCCGCAGCGGCCATGGTCATGCACTGCCTGGGCTATCTGGACCAGGTGGATGCGGCCATCATGCTCGTCTACGACCTGCCCCTGCTCCGCACCGGGATCAAACGCTCCGACTCGACGCGGGAGATTCTCGAGACGTTCTGCGGGAAGCATCTGGACCTCGGCGTCAGGGCGGTCGAGAACCTCAAGAAGGACAAGGTTTTCAAGATCGGCGAGGTGCTGTCCTTCGAGTGGTAGCCGCTGCGCCGGTGCGTCCTCTCCCCTCGACGCGCGCGGCCCTCCCCGGCGGTCGACCGAGGCGGGGAATCGAGGCGGGTTCACGCCCCAAAGCGAAAGGGATCCGAAATGGAAGAAAGGCTGGTCAGGAAAGGAATCGTTCAGCGCGGCAGAAAGGACATCCGGCGTGAGGCGCAGGAACTGGCGCGGTACATTCCCGCCCGTCTGGCCCCGCTGGCAGAGGTTGCCTACAACTACTTCTGGTCCTGGCATCCGGACGGTCAGCAGGTCTTTCGGGACATCGACGAACACGGGTGGCGCTTCTGCGGCCGGAATCCTGTTCGGTTTCTCTGGAGGGCGTCCCGGGGCGCCCTGGAGCGTGCGGAGGCGGACAGGGACCTGGTCGCCCGCGCGGAGGCGCTGCGGGACGCATTGGAGGACGAACTCGACCGCGAGCCCTCGGACGACGGGGTGTCTCCCGAGCATCCGGTGGCCTTCTTCTGTGCCGAGTTCGGCCTGCACCGCTCCATGCCCGTCTATTCCGGAGGGCTCGGTGTGCTGGCCGGCGACATTCTCAAGGCGGCTTCGGACCGGGCCCTGCCCATGGTCGGGGTCGGCCTCATGTACCAGCGGGGGTTCTTCCACCAGCGGATCGATGCGTCCGGCTACCAGCACGAGTACTGGTATGCCACGGGCCCGGATCGACGGGCCACGGCCAAGATCACGGACAGGGACGGCGAGCCGCTCTGCGTTACGGTCCCGGTGTGGGGCGAATCGTTGAAGGTCCACGTGTGGCGTGTCGAGGTGGGGCGCATTCCGCTCTTCCTCCTCGATGCGGAAGTGCCGGAAAACGCGCCGCGTCAGCGGTTCATTACGGCCCGTCTGTACGAGGGCAACCGCCAGATACGGCTGGCCCAGTATGCGCTGCTCGGTTTGGGCGGAGTGCGCATGCTCCAGGCCCTGGGCATCGATCCCTCCGTCATTCACATGAACGAGGGACACCCGGCCGCCGCCACCCTCGAGATGGCGGGGGGACTGGTTCGCGATGGGGTCCCTTTCGAAGAGGCATGCGATCGCGTGCGGCGCAAGGTGGTGTTCACCACCCACACGCCGGTACCCGCGGGCAACGAGACGTATGCACCGGAAGAGTTCGGGACGGTCTTCCGGGACACGGCCTCGTCCCTGGGGATGGGCCTGGATGGGATCCTGAGGCTGGCCCGCATCCATCCGGACGATTCGAGCGAGCTTCCCGGCATGACCGTGCTCGCCATACGGATGAGTCGAAGCACGAACGGGGTCAGCCGGATCCACGGCGGCGTGGCGCGAAGGATGTGGCAGGGCATCTTCCCCGGCCGGTCCGAGGAGGACGTACCCATCACGCACGTCACCAACGGCGCGCACCTGCCCACATGGATAGCGCCCGAGATCCGCAGGCTCCTGGATCGATATCTGCCGGAGGGCTGGTCTTCCCGGGAACGGGTCATGGACCCGGCCACCTGGGCTGCGGTGGAATCCATACCGGATGAGGAGCTTTGGGCGGTCCGGATGGAGATGAGCGAAAAGGTCCTGTCCTGGGTAAAATCGCACAGCGTCATCGACCGGCTGACCCGCGGGGACACGATGGAATACGCCCTGGGGGCGTCGCAGACCCTCGATGCCGGAGTCCTCACCCTCGGCTTTGCCCGAAGGCTGGCCACCTACAAGAGGCTGTACCTCCTCACCCAGGATCCCGAGCGGGTTCTCCGCATGCTGGAGGGACCGCGCCCGATCCAGCTTCTGTTCGGGGGCAAGGCCCACCCCCGGGACGAGGAGGCGAAGCACATGCTCCAGCGGATGTTCCACCTCAAGGGAGACAAGCGGGTGGCGGAGCGGGTGGTGTTCCTCGAGGACTACGACATGGGGATCGCGGCCAAGATGGTGGCCGGCTGCGACGTCTGGGTCAACTTGCCGAGACCCCCTCTCGAGGCGAGCGGCACGAGCGGCATGAAGGCGGCCTTCAACGGAACCCTGAACCTGAGCGTTCTCGACGGCTGGTGGGCGGAGGCGTACGACGGGGAGAACGGCTGGGGAATCGATGGCGCCGAGGATCCGGATCACGGGGCCAAGGACGCCCGGGACGCGGCTGCCTTTTACGACCTCATGGAGAAGGAGGTGATCCCCCTGTTCTATGACCGGGACGAGAAGGGGGTCCCCCGTGGATGGGTCAAGCGAATGAAGGCCTCGATTCGAACCGTAGCCCCCAGGTTCTGTGCAACGCGCATGGTGGACGACTATGTCCGCAACATCTATCGCACCGGTTCCCTGGGCGGTTGAGAGGAAGAAGGAATGGAGCCGACACGTCGACGAATCTTTTCAGGAATTTTCATAAAGCTTTATATAACATAATTTATATTAAGTCTAAGCTCGTTAATGGTGTTTAACTGTTTGTATTCATGCAAAAGTATGAAGTCCTTCTAACCCCCTATTCTTTCCTTCGAGAATTCATGACACCAACTTTTCGGTTGACAATCAAATATCATTTGATTAGGATGAATCCAGATTCAGGGACAAGGCCACACTCCGAGTGATCGGAGGTCGGAAAGCTACGGGTCTTTGTTTTTCACCGTAAGATCGCCGGGCTGCCGCTGGACAGGCAGCCCGGTTTTTTTATGGCCTCTGCACCGATGAGCAGAACGCAACGAAGAGGAGGAAGAGAAGATGAACAAGGTCCTGCTGATCCTGTCGCTGGTTGCAGCCTCTGTGCTGGCCACGAGCCCCCTGATCGCCCAACCGGTCGATCTGTTCCAGACCCGCGTGCACGGATTCAACCAGGGGAATCGAAACCTGGACATCCGGGTCTTCAACGCGGACGGAACGGAATCAGGCTATTACCACGACCTGCAGTGCAGCATCGTCTACTGGGCGGACGGCGACACGACCTTCCCGTTCACGCTGACCTACGACCCTGCAACCCGGGAGGTCTCCTGGGTCGTCGACACCCCGGACTCCGGCATGCTCACCACCGCGTCGCCGACGACCCCGCCGGCTCATCCGGTGAACAACCTGCATCTGTACGTGAGGGCAACGGCGGGTGCGAGCGTGCAGACGTGCAACGCCGTGCCCTATGTGAACTGCCAGGCCGGAGGGTGGGACTGCAACGTCTCTTCACAGGTCGATGCCAGTGCCGTCCACCTCACGAACCTGCAGCTGGACGGTCTGCCTCTGGCCGATCTTTCCGTGAGCGCCGGCCCGGCGGATCCCGAACCCCTTGCATCTGCCGACGTCGAAGTGGATCCGGGTCAGGCCTGGACATTGACGGGCAATGTGCGTTTCACCTGGCTGTCCGCCAACGGCTATCCGCCCAAGGAGGCGAGGATCCTGTTCAGCGCGGTTGGCCAGTACGTTCCGTGCATCGACGAGGACGAAGACGGCTACTGCGTACCGGCGGATTGCGATGATTCGAATGCTGCGGTGTATCCCGGTGCCTTCGAGGCCCCTTACGGCGATCCGGTTTGCACGGACGGCATCGACAACAACTGCAACGGATATACGGATGCGGAAGATGCGGGTTGTGCGGCAGGCGGTTGGGCGCTCGGGGAAAGCGCGGATGCATCCGTGTACGGTGCTCCTTCCCGGGAAGACTCCAACCTCACCAACCTGCTCTTTGCTCTCCTGCTGCCCGCAGGTACGGTGGTTCTCCTCAGGAGGGTCTTCAGTCGGAAGTAGCGAGAAGATCCGATCCGACCAGGGTCACAAGGGGCCGAATCCGTCAGGATCCGGCCCCTTCTACGTGGACGTGACCCGGAAAAGGGGCGGCTCGATCCGCTGACGGCGGCAACGGGGGCAGGCGCTCGGTTTGGAGAACCTGCGGCGCTCCTCGAAGCGGAACCCGCACTCCAGGCAGTGAGCAGGTTCGATCAAAAGCCGCCTGCCGGATCTGCGAAGCGACTTTTCCAGATGCTCCAGGTGTGGGGCCACGTCCTTCTCCCGGATCCGGACCTGGGCGGAAAGCTCGCGAGCCGTGACAGGACGTTCCTCGAGGCACGCGAGGATGGCCTGCCGCAGCGTGCGGTCCTGTTCCCGGGGTTCGGTTCGGCCTCGTTGACGCATGCCTTGCCCCATTTCTTGGGGGTTCCTTCGCTTCGCTCGGACTCTTCGACCTTTGTGGTCAGAGCCTGCCGTAGGTCCCGGTCATCTCCCGGAGGGCCCGGACCTGATCCGGACCGAGTTGGCCCGGAAGGAGCCGCCACTGCCAGTTGCCCTCTCGGTGGGCGGGTCGGTTCATTCGGGCCTCCTCGCCCAGGCCGAGAAGGTCCTGCAGAGGCAGGATCGCCGTGTTTGCCACCGACATCATGGCCAGCCGGACCATCTCCTCGTGGATCGTGTCCGGCCCTGCTTCCCTTCCCAGGTAGCGAAACAGCCGCCTCTTGTCCTCCTCGGTGAGTTCGGTTTCGAACCACCCCCTGACGGTGTTGTTGTCGTGCGTGCCGGTGTAGATCACGCAGTTCTTCACGTGATTGTGCGGTACGTAGGGATTGGTGGCAAGGTCGTCGCTGAACGCGAAGACGAGCAGCTTCATGCCGGGCAGGCCGAATCGCTCCATCAAGTCGCGCACGCCCTGCGTGATCGTACCCAGGTCCTCGGCCACGATGGGAAGGGGGGAAAACCGTCCGGCCAGGCAACGGAAGAAGTCGTCTCCCGGCCCGGGGATCCACCGTCCCCGGGTCGCGGTCGGCTCTTCCGCCGGGATCTCCCAGTAGGCCTCGAAGCCGCGAAAGTGATCGATTCGAACGAGGTCGAAGAGCTGCAGGTTGCGCTCGAGTCTCCGTATCCACCAAGCGTACCCGGTTTCGTGCAGCACGTCCCACCGGTAGACCGGGTTGCCCCACCGCTGCCCGGTCTCGCTGAAGTAGTCGGGTGGAACACCGGCCACGGCGGTGGGTCTCTTCTGTCCGTCCAGTTTGAACATCTCCGGGTGTGTCCAGACGTCCACGCTGTCCGGACTCACGTAGATCGGCAGGTCTCCGAAGATGTGTACCCCCCGTTCGTTACAGGATCTTCTGAGGGCGGCCCACTGCCTCTCGAACAGGTACTGGAGAATCCTTTCCTGCTCGATGCGAAGGGCGAGAGAATCGCGGGCGGAATCGATGACCCCAGGATCCCTGTCCCGGACATCGGGCGGCCACTCCTGCCAGGGGCGTCCGTCGAATCGTTCCTTGAGGGCCGCGAACAGGGACAGGCCTTCGAGCCAGTCCTCGTTCTCGTTGCAGAACCGCTCGAAGTCCTCTCTTTGCCCTCTTCCTGCAAACCGGCCCTGCGCCAGGAGAAAGAGCCTCTGTTTGAAGCAGGTCACCGCGTCGTAGTCGATGCGGCCCTCCGGGAAAGCGGGAAGCGGCTCACACTCCTCCCGGGTCAGGAGACCCTCCTCCACGAGAAGATCCGGGCTCAGAAGAAGAGGGTTGGAGCCGAAGGCGGAGATGCTGTCGTAGGGCGAGTTTCCGTTCGCCGTGCTGGTCGGGTTGAGAGGCAGGACCTGCCAGATGCACTGGCCGCTTCCCTCGAGGAAATCGAGGAACCGGTATGCCTCCGGCCCCAGATCCCCGATTCCCCAGCTCGAGGGAAGGCAGGTGACATGGAGCAGCATGCCGCTCCCGCGCCTCTCCAGGGCCGGCACGCTCATGAGGAAGCCTCTGGAGCTCTGCCCTTGAAGAAGAGGGCCCCAAGGGGAGGCAGGTCGAGAAGCAGCGAGTACGGCCTTCCCTGGCAGGAGCCCTTCTCGGCAACCACTCCCCCCTGGTTGCTCGCACCGGTGCCTCCATAGAATTCCCCGTCGCTGTTCAGGACCTCGGTCCATCTGCCGCTGCAGGGGACCCCCACCCGGTAGGCCTGCCGCGGCACGGGGGTCAGGTTGAAGACGGCCACGATCGTCCCATCCTCCGGGGTGCCCTTTCGCAGGAAGCTGATGATGCTGCCCGCCGCATCCTGGAAGTCGATCCACTCGAAGCCCTCTCCCTCGCAATCCTTCCGGTGAAGGGCCGGCTCGGAACGGTAGAGGCGGTTCAGATCTCGAACCCACCGCTGTACGCCCTGGTGCACCGGGTATTGAAGGAGATGCCAGTCCAGGCTCGTTTCGTGGTACCACTCATTCGATTGCCCGAACTCTCCTCCCATGAACAGGAGCTTCTTGCCCGGATGCGCGTACATGTAACCGAACAGAAGCCTGAGGTTCGCGAACTTCTGCCACTCGTCCCCCGGCATTCTGCGCAGCAGAGACCCCTTGCCGTGGACCACCTCGTCGTGGGAAAGGGGGAGCAGGAAGTTCTCGAAGAAGGCGTACCAGATGCTGAAGGTGAGCTGGTTCTGGTGATGCTGCCGGAAGACGGGATCCCTGGAGAAATAATCCAGTGTGTCGTGCATCCATCCCATGTTCCACTTCAGCCCGAACCCGAGACCGCCCACGTAGGTAGGGCGCGTCACCATGGGCCAGGCGGTGGATTCCTCGGCGATGAGCTGGATGTCCGGGTAGAACCGGTACGCAGCCGCGTTGAAACGTTTCATGAATTCGATCGCTTCGAGGTTTTCCCTTCCACCGTATTCGTTCGGGATCCACTCCCCATCGCTGCGGCCGTAGTCCAGGTAGAGCATGGAGGCCACGGCGTCGATCCTGAGGCCGTCCACGTGGTACTTGTCGAGCCAGAACAGGGCATTGCTGATCAGGAAGGAGCAGACCTCATAGCGGCCGTAGTTGAACAGGTAGCTCTGCCACTCCGGGTGGATGCCCTTCCGGGGGTCCTGGTGTTCGTAGAGGTGGGTGCCGTCGAAGTAGACGAGACCGTGCTCGTCGGAGGGGAAATGGGAGGGGACCCAGTCCAGGATCACGCCGACGCCCTTCCGGTGCAGGGTGTCGATCAGGAACATGAGTTCCTGGGGGGTGCCGTAGCGGCTCGTAGCCGCGAAGTAGCCGGTGATCTGATAGCCCCAGGAACCGTAGAAGGGGTGTTCCATGACAGGCATCAGCTCCACGTGGGTGAAGCCCATCTCGAGGACGTACTCGGCGAGCTGGGCGGCCGCGTCCCGGTAGCTCAGGGGGTCCCTGCTCCCTTCCAGCCCTCTCCGCCAGGAGCCGAGGTGCACCTCGTAGATTGAGACCGGTGCGTCCAGGCGGATGCGTCCCCCGCGATGCGCCATCCACTCCTCGTCCGCCCAGTCGTAGTCCAGGTTCCACACCCTGGAAGCGGTCTTCGGGGGGACCTCCGAGAAGAAGCCGAAGGGGTCGGCCTTGTCCACGACGTAGCCGTTATGATGAGAGACGATGCGGTACTTGTAGCAGGTCCCGTTTTCTACGCCCGGCACGAACCCCTCCCAGATGCCGGAACCGTCGTCTCTGACTTTCATGGGGTGCGCGCCGGGATCCCACCCGTTGAAATCGCCCGTGATCGACACCCCCCTGGCGTTCGGTGCCCAGACGGAGAAGAACGTGCCGGTTGCGCCCGCTACCGTCATCCGCCTGGCCCCGAGCTTATCGTAGAGCCGGAAATGGTTCCCCTGCTTGAACAGGTAGACATCGTGATCGGTGATGGGGCTCCCGTTGTGGGAGATGCTGCCGACGATGGCCATCGAGCACCTCATCCGGGCCGGTGAAAGAGTGAAAGGGCCCCCGGCCGGGGGCGCTTGGAGTATAGATAGAAACCTTCCCCCCGGTCAATTTCCATGAACCATTTCGGCGACTACTCGAAGGCCTTGACCAGCCCGGCGAAGGAAGCGGTGTCGAGCGTTTGCCTGACCAGACTGGTTGTCTCGATGACGGGTTCCTGTTCTTCCCGTGTGGGGCGCGCCGACCTGTAGAGCAGCCCGATGGGAATCCGCTCCCCCCATTCCTGTGCCTTTTCGAAGGCACGCAAGCGGTCGGACGGGTCATATCCGTCTTCCTCGCCGATGGGGTAGACGCGACTCTTGTACCACTGGAACGTGTTGACGCGGTTGAAGGAGACGCAGGGCTGGAGGATGTCGATGTAGGAGAACCCCCTGTTCCGGATTCCCTGCTGGATCAGTTCCGTCAAATGATCTGCGTCTCCGGTGAAGCCGCGGGCCACGAAGCTGCAGTCCGAGGCGATCGCGAGGAGAAGCGGGTTCTCAGGCGGATTCGGCGAGCCCCATGGGGTGGTCCCGGTGACGAATCCCCGTTCGCTCGTCGGCGAGGTCTGGCCCTTTGTGAGGCCATAGATCTGGTTGTTGTGCACGAGGTAGGTGATGTCCAGGTTTCTGCGCATGGCGTGGATGAAGTGGTTGCCCCCCTCGGCGTACCCGTCCCCGTCTCCCCCCTCTGCGATGACGGTCAGCTCGTGATTGGCCAGCTTCAGGCCGGTGGCCACGGGCAGGGTTCTGCCGTGAAGCCCGTTGAAGGCGTTGCACAGGAGATAGTGGGGCGCCTTGGAGGCCTGCCCGATTCCGGAAACGACCACGATCTCGTGAGGCCTCTTGCCCAGGCCCACCAGGGCCTCTTTCACGGCGTGCAGCAGCGCGAAGTTCCCGCATCCCGGGCACCACGCGATCGGGTCCTTGCTTTCGTACTCCTTCAGGGAAACCATTTGGAAGCTCCTCTTACAGAAAATCTTTCACACGGCCTGCGATCTCTTCGGCGGAAAAGGGCCGGCCGTCGTACTTGAGGATCCGGTCCGGGACCCGAAGTCCTGTCTCCAGCTGGAACAGGTCCGCGAACTGGCCCGTGTAGTTGCTTTCCAGTCCGATGATCCGGGTGTCCTCACCGATTCTTGGGGCAATGTCCTCCCTTGCGAGGGGGTACACGTCACAGTAGTGGAGCATCTGTGCTGAAATACGCTCGGCCCTCAGAAGATCCAGCGCTTCCCGAACCGGTCCCCGCGAGGAGCCCCAACAGAGCAGGAGGATGTCTCCGGCTTCCGATGGGGAGACTTCCGGAGGTGCCGACTCCCTGCGCATGCCCTCGAGCTTCTCCATCCGCTTCTGCATCATGGCCCTTCTCGTCGCGGCGTTCTCGGTGATGTGCCCCTCCTCGGTGTGTTCATCGCTGCAGGCGTAGAGGACGGCCTCGGACTGTCCCGGCAAGATCCTCGGGGAGACCCCGGAGGCATCGGTTGCGTATCGTTTGAAGAGCCGATCGGAGCCCGCCTCGACCCCCTGGAGGAGCTTCCCCCGGTCGATGGGGATCGAGGCCGGGTCGAGACCGTCCACCGTGAAGTAGGTATCCAGGAGATACTGGTCCGCGAGGACCACCACGGGCGTCTGGTAGCGGTCCGCTAGGTTGAACGCCCTGCCCATGGCGTAGAAGGCCTGCTCCGCGTTCCCCGGTGCCAGCACCGCCCTGGGGAAATCCCCGTGGCCCGCACGCACCACGAAGCCGAGGTCTCCCTGTTCGGTCCGGGTGGGCAGACCGGTTGCCGGACCCGGTCTCTGGCCGATGGCCAGGACCAGGGGTGTTTCGGTCATGCCTGCAAGGCTGAAGGCCTCCACCATGAGGCAGAACCCCCCGCCCGAGGTGGCCGTCATGGCGCGAACCCCGGCGAAGGAAGCGCCGATGGCCATGTTGACGGCGGCGATCTCGTCTTCGGCCGGCTCGACGACAATGTCGTACGCGTGAGATTGGGAGGCGACGTATTCCATGATCGCGGTGGAGGGAGACATGGGATAGCCGGCGTAGAATTTCAAGCCGGCCGCGATCGAACCGACGGCGATCGCTTCACTGCCGCTGAGAAGAAGCCTGCCTCGCTCCTTTCGTCCGAGAAGAAGCCCGTGCGAAGCAGGCTGGCCGGCGTTGTCCAGGACATGCCGGTATCCGGCCGCAGCGCAGGCCTGGTTCTTCTCAACGACCTTGCTGCCCTTTTCCCGGAACTGCTCTTCCAGATAGTCCAGTAGCGGCTCCAGGTCGACGCCCATGGAGGCCAGGGCCGCGCCCGTGGCCACGGTGTTGGCCATGATCTTGCCGCCTTCCGCGTCGTCGGCGAGTCTCTCCAGGGGCACGGAGAGGTGGTTCGGGTTTTCGGCCCGCCCCCCCGCCTGCTCTCCATCGAAAATGAGTATTCCGCCCTCGGCCAGCTCCGGCAGGTCCGTGTCGACCTGTTGCGGGTCCAGAGCGATCAGCAGATCGGGTCTTTCCCTGAGGGACAGCACAGGTCGGTCCTGGACACGGAGCTGTGCGTAGTTGTGGCCGCCGCGGATCCTGGACTCGACGTCCTGATGGATCAGCACGTAGTGGCCGTGCCGGGTGAAAATCTTGCCCAGGGCGTAAGTGACCGCCTGCACGCCCTGGCCTGCCTGCCCTGCGATTCGGATGCTCAGGTCGATCGACATCGGATTTCGAGCCCCTCCCCTTGGAAGACGATTTCGTTCGAAACACGGAATAAAAAGACTCTCATCTTAGTACTACAGCGACACATGGGTAGACATTCCTTTGAGGATATTGTATGAT